>NZ_CP011267.1:0-1200000 GCF_001006045.1 Geoglobus ahangari | reverse complement strand
GTCTCGCTTTTCGTGGTTGCGCCTCTATTCACCCTGATTGTGTTCATCGTCATGGGGATGATGGGCGAGGACATACATACTGTCTCCAGAGTCATAGTCTACGGGTACATACCGCTCGGTGGGCTTCTGTTCATCTGGCTGATCAGGTCGATGATGCGTAGCGAAAAGGCCGGGTGGGTTAGCGGAAAGGTCATCCCCGTGTTTCTGAGAGCCAGAGTTGTGGAGAACGGGAGGGAGAACGCATTTGCATACCGAACAGACTTCAAATCCAAGCTCATGACCAAGGTTGCTGCAGTGAGAAGAAGGCTCAATCTTCCGGAACTCCTGAAAAATCCCGAGTACACACTGATTGTCACACTGCCAGCCTCCATTTTTGTCATCGCGGCGATGAAACCCTACAAGCCCGAGACCGTGCTTGGCGTGCTCTTTGCCGTCATTGCAGTTCCCTACGTGGTGCTCTACGAGTACAGGAATCGCATGATCAGGAAGCTTGAAGAGGAGCTTCCGGAGTTTCTCAAACAGCTCGGGAGCCTAAATGAGAGCGGTCTCACGCTTGTTGCAGCCCTCAGAGTTCTCTCCACCACGAACCTCGGAGCGCTGACGAAGGAGGTCATGAACATAAGAAAGGATGTGGAGTGGGGCAGACTGATAACGGAAGCTCTCCAGAGGTTTGACGAGAGGGTCGGAAGCAACGTCGTCTCCAAGGTCGTTTCGATCCTCGTGAAGGCCCTTGAGGCGACAGACAACGTAAAGGCGGCAATATTCACCGCCGCGACTGATGCTGAAATGTATCTGGAGTTCAGGAAGAGGATAGCCAACGAGATGTTCGTTTACACGGTCATAGTGTACATAACCTTCGCAGTCTTCCTGTTCACGGTTGTCGTGCTCAACCAGAACTTTGTAAAGGTCTTTGGAAGCATCTCGGTTCCGGAGTCGTTTGTTGGGACAAGCTTCACGTTTCCGGATGCCGAGAAGCTGACCACCCTGTTTTACCATGCCACCCTGCTCAACGGCTTTTTCAGCGGCCTTGTGGCGGGTGTTATGGGAGCCGGAAGTCTTAAATCTGGACTGAAGCATTCACTTATAATGGTTCTCGCCTCAATACTGGTGTTCCACCAGTTCGTCGGCGTGAGCCTGTGAGGGCTGGTTATGAGTCTCTTCGGCATATACGATCTGGACGAGGTGGAAATTGAAGCTGATGGAGTTAGGATCACTCTTGAAAGGCACCCGGAGCACTACATTTACAGGAGAGAATTTGGAGGCAACACGGTAGAGAAGGTGATACTCTCGAAGAAAGGGAGGCTTGTAATAAATCCCGTAGAGCCCGTGAACCTCCCGAAGCAGGTCTGCCACCACCTTGAGATATCCTTCAAAAAGAGAGTCATCGTTGAGCCGAAGTACAGGGAGACTTTCTTTCTGACGTTTCCTGTAGAGATCGGAGTGTTCACGACGGGAAAGGGAGACATAGAGCTGATAGACGTTTTCTCGTTCGTTAAGCCGAAGTACACGCTCTACGGAGACCCGAGGAACGGGCTGATATGCAGGTACTGGGAGAGTGAGCCGAGCCTGTCCCTCCCCAACCCAGATCCGCTGAGGGAGGGAGTTATGAGGCTCGAGATCAGGAATACTGAGAGCGAGTGGGTTGAGGTAAGCAGGGTGGTCTTCAACGTGTATCTCATGAGCATATACTACAGCGACGATCTCGTTTTCTCAAACGCGGAGATGGAGGTGACGTCGAAGAAGGTCGCCGAGACGAGGTTCCTCCTCTCACCCCTCAGAGACGGGATGAGGAAGGCCGTGGAGATCTTCACACCGAGGAAGGTTCCGGGCCTGACCAAGAGGTTCTTCATGGAGTGGGGACTATGATAGATGTGCTCGGCCTGACGGTTTACGGGGATGTCACGCTGTACGACTTCGTTGTTGCGTTTTTAGTGATGTTCTTCGCGGTTTTGCTGGCGAAGTTTGCCACATCCAACCTCAGAAGGGCCCTCTCGGAGAAGCTGAAGAAGGATCAGCTGGAGCTCCTGCTCAAGGTGGTGAACTTCGCCATACTGCTCATCGCCTTCCTGTCGATCTCCCCCCTCCTCGGGATAAACCTCTCGGGACTCCTCGTCGCTGGAGGCATAACTGGTATTGTCATAGGTTTTGCGAGCCAGAGCGTGGTTGCGAACCTGATCTCCGGTCTGTTCCTTCTCTGGGAGAAGCCGATAAAGCTCGGAGACCAGATAAACGTGGACGGCATCTCCGGGTTTGTTGAGGACATAAACATCATGTCCACCATTGTCAGAACATACGACGGGCTTTACGTGAGAATCCCCAACGAGAAGCTCTTCACGTCGAAGATCACAAACTATGTTGCCAACGTGGCGAGGAGGTTCGAGTACGTGGTCGGGATCAGGTACTCGGACGATGCAGAGAAGGCCGTTGAGATCGTCAAGAGGGTTGTTGAGGATGAGCCGTTCGTGCTGAAGAATCCCGCTCCTGTAGTTTTCGTTGACAGCCTTGGGGACAGTGCCGTGAACCTCGTCATAAGGGTGTGGGCTCCCGTTTCTGTCTGGTACGACGTGAAGATGTCCCTGCTCAGCAAGATAAAGGTGGAGCTTGAGAGGAACGGCATCGAGATCCCGTTCCCGCAGCGTGTCGTGTGGTTTGCCAACGAGCTCAACCTCAGAACAGAAGGGGAATAGTTTTTATTTTCGTCGCCAGTCCTTTCATTTATGAAGATCATCGCAGTCTCGGACACTCACGTGAGGAGGTTTGATGATCTCCCCGAGAGGCTCGTGAGGCTCATGGACTCCGCAGACATGGTAGTTCACGCCGGAGACTTTGTCAGTGCGGACGTTCTTGATGAGTTCGAGAGGAGGTACGAGTTCGTTGGTGTTTATGGAAACAGCGACGACGCTGAGGTTAAGGAGAGGCTGAACGAAACAGAGGTGTTCGAGGTTGAGGGAGTGAAGATCGGGCTGATTCACAGGGGGAACTTCATAAACGAGTTCCATGATCTCGGCTACAAGGCAAGGGAGCTTGGCGTGGATCTTCTCGTCTTCGGACACATCCACAGGTTCGTTGTGGAGAGGTTCGGCAGGATAATCGTCGCGTGCCCCGGAAGCCCGACCCAGCCGAGACTGTCTGCGTCGAGCTGTGCGGTTATAAGCGTTGAGGATGGCAGGATGGAGATAGACTTCGAGCTCGTTCAGGAGTTCGCCTGCGGGATAGATGTGAGGCTCAGAACCTGAGGTGGTCGGATGAAGGTCTGTCTGGTTAAAGGCGATGCGTGGAAAATTAAGGAGGAACTCGACAGGAGGGGCAGGGCAATAGTCGTTGAGAAGGGGAAAGGCGGTGAGGAGGGAGTTGTTTTTGGTGAAGACTCGGTGTCGTTCTCAGTCTCGCCGATGAACTTAAGAGACGTGCTGGAGGTGCTCGCCGATCTGGGGTACGACTACGCCCTTCTCAGCGGGTTCATGAGGGAGGAGGTGTCTAACCTCGGGATCTTCATTCCGGAGATTGAGAGCGCCGAGGAGGCTGAGAAGGCGGAGGACTGCGAGACACTCAAAAGCATAATGAGAAAGCTGAAGAAAAGCACAGGCTCAGAGTTCTGCGGTGCGATGGGCGTTTTCATCGGATTCGTCAGAAAGATCTCGGAGGGGAAGGAGGTCGTCAGGCTTGAGTACGAGAAGTACGAGGACATCTTCGATAGAGTGAGGAAGGAGATCGAGGAGGAGATCATGAGGTACGAGGGTGTCAGGGGGGTCAGAATATACCACAGGGTCGGCACGCTGATGCCAGGTGAGGACATAGTCTACGTGATCGTGATGGCTGAGCACAGAAAGCACCTCTGGGAGCCGCTGCACAGGGCAGTTGAGCTCTTCAAGGCGAGGCTGCCAGTCTGGAAGAAGGAGGTCTACGTTGACGGTGAGGTGTGGGCGCACGACAGGGATCTAAAGGAGGGATCTTAGCTCCCTCATCACAACCTCTCCCTCTTCCCTGTTTTTGGCGGTGGTTATGACGTGGATCTGCTGGACACTCCCTCCGTGAATCAGGAGCCCCCTGATGTTGCCCCTGTCATCGCACCTCGTCAGCTTGAGCCTCACGCTTCCGGTTGTCGTGCCCTTGTTCTCTATGACCCCCGGCACCACCTTCTTGACGAATTCCGAAGAGGCGAGCCTCATGACCAGATCCCTACCCTCCCTTCCACCTATGATTGTGGAGTGCGCGCCGCCAATCTTCTCCCCGACAGGGATGCTCACCCTCGGAATCTCATCCCTCACCCTGACAAACCTCTCCAGCCTCTCAGCAAACTCGTGGAGTGGCAGTGGCTCTGACGTGAGAATCCTTGCGCTGTAGAGAGACGTCAGCCTCAGCATCCTCTCCGCCTTCACTATGCTCTCCACGTCTCTGCCAGACACGACAACCTCCCCAGCCCTCTTCCTGTGGAGCTTCTCCCAGACCACCTCGTAGAGGTTTCTCCTGCTCTCCCACTCCTCGTACTCCTTAAAGGTCAGGTACCTCACGCCGGAGTCTCCAACGAGAACCAGAGTCAGCACGTCTCCTGAATGCAGCCCGCAGAGCAGTACGTTCCTGCTCCCACACCTGAGGCAGAAGTCGTAATCCTCATCAAGCTCCGAAAAACAGGTTCTGCACTTCATTTCATCATTCTGAGGATGTTCCTGAACATGTAAACGCTGTCCCCGAGCACACTTACCTTGGACTCTCCTCCGTGCTCCCACCTGACCGGAATCTCCTTAACCCTCAGCCCCTCCCTCTGGGCGAGGACGAGAAGCTCGGTGTCCCAGAACCAGTGATTGTCCTCTATCCTCTCCAGAATCCGCATGATTCTGCTTTTCCTGAACCCCTTGAACCCGCACTGATGGTCTCTAACCTTCGAGCCAAGCAGAATTCGCACGAGGAGGTTGTATATCCTCGACGGAAGCTCTCTGAAGAATGGCCTTGTGGCGAGGCTTTCCGGCATGAGTCTCGAGCCTATGGCAACATCGTAACCCTCCTCCAATGCGCTGTAAACTTCCTTCACGTGGTTTAGGTCGGTGGAGAGATCAACGTCCATGTACATCACGAACTCGAATCTTGCATTTGCTATAGCCCTGTTTAAGGCCTTTCCCCTCCCCAACCTCTCATCGCTGTGCAGATGGGTTACAAATTCATACTTCTCAGCGAGCCTTCTCGCTATCTCGTCTGTTCCGTCCGTGGAGCCATCCTCGGCTATTATTATCTCGAACTCGCTGAAATTATCCTGAAGGTACTTTGCGAGTGTCTCGACGCTCCTCTCGAGTCTTTTTGCCTCGTTGTAAGCGGGAAGTATGACCGATATCATCTCTCAGAAGGTCTGGAGAAGGATATTTGAAGCTTTTCCGCCATTACCTTTTTATCCCGGAGATAGTAGGCATGCTGATGTCCGCAGTGAGGGCCATTGCCGGCATTGTTATCCTTGCTCTCGTCATTTTCGCGTTTCGCGATTCTCTGACCCACATACTCTCTGCAAACCCTGAAATGTTCCTCCTCGCGGTTCTCTCCTACACTATCCTCAACATCCTGCTCGCCTATCGAATTCACTACCTCCTCAGAAAGCAGGGGATAGATGTGAGGTTCTTCAGAATCCTGAGGCTTCATTATGCCGGGATGATCGCGAGCGACTTCACCCCCGGGAGGGCAGGGTACTTCGCCATTCCAGCCCTCGCCAGAGGTTATGGAATTGACGGCAGTGCCGTGCTCGGAGTCATCCTCTCGTTTCAGGCAGTGGAGATGGTCGTGAAGATACTCGGCGCATCTCTCGCCGTGTTCTACCTGCTGACCCCCTCAAGCTACCTCGGCCTCGTGGTGCCGGCTATTCTGACCCTGATCGCGATTGCCTACCTGTGGTCTGACATTCCGCCAAGAATAGAAAGGCTGGAGGAGGTCAGAAGGAGGGCGAGGATGACCAAGGAGCACGCGCCGTTCATATTCTCGATCTCCCTTGCAGGGTGGGTTGTCGTTGGATTTCAGTGGTACTTTCTGTTCAGGGCGCTGAACATGAACGTCTCCTTCCTTCAGGCGTTCCTTCTCCAGCCTCTGGCAACCCTGCTCATGTTCGCCCCCCTGACTCCCGCGGGAATGGGGATATTCGAGAGCGGCTCCGCGTTCCTCATCTCCCTGCTAACCGGAAGCGTCTCTCAGGGGGTGGCCCTTTCCCTGCTCGTAAGGAGCTCGACCATCCTTGCCGACCTCCCCGGCATCCTCGAGTTTCTTTCAAAGAGGTGAGCTAATCGCTCTCAAGCACCCTCCTCTTAAGAAGCATCGCCGAAGCTTTCATGGCCTCCTTCGGGTAGAACTTCAGCTCGTCCACGATGAAGTACTCAAGGAGCTTCTCGTCCTCCATTCCGGATTTCACCATCTCTGCAAGCCTTACAGCCTCTTCCCTCGCCCTTCTGACAGCGTGATCGCATTCCCTTCCGGTGAAGTACTTGACGTGTCCGACGCCAAAAATCTCCGGTCTGAACCCGGCGATTCGGTCTATTGAACTCAGGTACTGATCGTAGCTGTAGAAGAACAGCGGTATCACTTTGCCTGAGGATGTGAAGTATCCGAGGGAGTCTGATACGAGCAGCACGTTCTCTCCCCTGTGGTACACCGAGAGAGAGTCTGGAGAGTGTCCCGGAACTTCGTAAATCTCGAGTCCGTGGAACACATCCCCCTCTCCCAGCCCCCTGTCAATTCTCAGCTTCTCCCCGTCATAGCTCTCTCCGCACACCTCAACATCATCTTTAAACCACGATTTGAGCACCTTCTCCTTCCCAAGCAGCCTCGCAATACCTGCATGCCCCCCCACCTCTGCTTCGGGGTACTGCTCCAGAAGGACAGAAAGGCCGGTTATGTGGTCGAAGTGGGCGTGAGTTATCAGTATGGAATCCACATCCTCGTCCAGCTCCTCGAGAAGCTTGCTTGCTGTGCAGCTCAACCCGGTCTCGATGAGCACGGTTTTTTCCCCAGAATAGACGTAGTAGTTCACGAATCCCACTCTGTAGAGCTTGAAGCTGCTCGTCAGCTCGATTACCTCGACCTCCATGGTTTTTAAATGATTAATCAGCTTGAAATAGTTTGCGATTATCTTTATTAACTTTCGGAACGTATAGTTAATGCCCCAACCGGGGAGGGTGTGGAGAAAGCTTCGCTCTCGATGAAGCTCCCTGCAAGCGTTGGGGTAACACCATGTCGCATGGTCCCCGAGCGAGAGGGGAGCAAATGCTCCGTCTATGACCTTGGGGCAACCCCGACATGGGACAGCCCCGAACGGTCAGCCATCCCGAGGTGGCGCGAGCCTGCGATGAGGGATGGTGTTAGCTTCGGGGGACATTCTGCAATTTTGTCACAGTGCGGTGGGACAGAAAACCGAAATGTGTCTTTGTGGAGAGGTACACATTGGGTTCAGCGGCATTTTTAAAGGGGCGGTAAAGAATACCGGACTATGATCAAAAAAGGGTAAAAACTGGATGGAAAAGGCAGTCAGTAGCTCTTCGCTATCGCGTTCAGCTTGCCCTCTCTTCCGCAGACTATGCACTGTCCCTCCTTGCTAACCTTAATCCCTTCCGGAATCTCGACGAGCTGTCCAAGCACCCCTGCCTTCGCCTCCTCCTCGACCTTCTCTCCACACTCCAGACTCTCGCAGAGGTGGAAGAGTGCTACGCCCTTTCCAATCCACTCTGCAATCTCGCCCAGATTGTCGAAGTACCTGATCTTCTCAACCATCTCTCTGTAGGCTCTCTCCCTCAGCCTCTCGTGCATCTCCCTGCCCCACTCCCTTATCCTCTCCTCCGTCAGCTCTTCTGCAGGAACCTTCCTCTTCACCTTCTCGTCCCTGAAGGACACCACCACTTCGTTGCTCTCAGCCTCCCTCGGCCCTATTTCTATTCTGATCGGCACTCCGAAGAGCTCCCACCTGTAATACTTGGCTCCCGGCCTGTCGTCGCTGGTGTCCATCACGACCCTGAAGCCCATGCCCTTCAGCGTCTCGTAAACCCTGTCGGCCAGGCTCATGACGAGCTCTTCCTTCCCCTTGTAGAGGATCGGGATTATGACTATCTGGTGAGGTGCAAAGTCGAATGGGAGCACGAGGCCAACGTCATCCCCGTGTATGCTTATGAGCGAGGCTATGCACCTCTCGGATATGCCGTAGCAAGTCTGGTGCACGTAGGCGTGGTCTCCGTTTGGAGTCTCGTACTTTATGTCGAACGTCTTGGCAAAGTTATCGGCCAGATGGTGAACTGTGCCGATCTGAAGGGTTCTGCCGTCGGGCATGATCGTGTCGAAGGCAATCGTGTAGTCTGCGCCGGGGAACTTGTCCCACTCCGGGCGCTTTATGACCATGTATGGGATGGCGAGGGAGTCGTAGAACTCCTTGTACGCCGAGATCGCCTTCTTGACGTTCTCCTCCGCCTCCTCGTAGTTTCTGTGGGCTGTGTGAGCCTCCTTGAAGGACGTGATCTCCCTCAGCCTGATCAGCGGTCTGGTGTGCTTGGTCTCGTACCTGAAAACGTTCACAACCTGATATACCTTGAGAGGGAGGTCGGCATGGCTCCTTATCCAGAGCTTGAACATCGGATACATCGCCGTTTCGCTTGTCGGCCTTAAGGCGAGCTTCACGTCCAGCTCATCAAGCCCTCCATGAGTGATCCAGTAGACCTCATCCTCAAAACCCTTTATGTGCTGACCCTCCTTACCGAGCTCGGTTTCGGGGATTAGGGCTGGGAAGTAGACCTCGTCATGCTCCCTGTCCATGATCTCCTTGAGCTTCCCGTAAACAAGGTTCCTGAGCTTGAAGCCAAACGGGAACCAGACATACAGCCCCTTGACGGGATACCTTATGTCCATTATCTGAGCCTGCTGGATTATCTCGTGATACCACTCCGAGAAGTTTGATTTGGGAGGAAGCATGAATATGGGCAAATGGGAGTGTTATTAAAACTTTTTTGAATGTGGCTTATTTTGGAAAAAATGAGGGAAAAGATGTGTGGGTGTCTCCGCAATTTCTCAGCTCATCCTTCTCATCAGTGCAGCTCCGATCGCAAGGAGCGCAACGACGACCTCGAACCCAGGTATCCCGAATGATGTCGTGGTCTCTTCTTTTTCCTCCACCACTTTCTCGGCAGTCTCTGTGGGTGCCGGTTGTATCGTGCTTCGCTTTTGTGCAGTGGGTGTAACCTCCGGTGATCCTGCTGTGGCGGGAGTTTCTTCAGGTGATGGTGGCTTGGTTTCAGTGGAGCCCGAACTCTTTTCGTGCACAGAGGCTTCAGTTTTTTCAGTTTCAGGAGCGGGGCTCTCTTCTTGCTTTTCCGGTGGTTTTATCCAGTACCCCCCACCTCCGACGTATCCTGTTCCAAGAGAGGGCTGGGTTTGAGCCTCCTTAATGGTAACGGTCTTCACGCAGTGTGAAACGGCTCCATCGCTGTCAGTAACTGTGAGGTTTACGGTGTACGTGCCCGGAGCGGTGTAGGCGTGGGTAACTACCGCGCCTCTGCCACTCCCTCCATCGCCGAAATCCCATGTGTAATTAACAATGGTTCCGTCAGGATCGTAGCTCTGAGACGCGTTGAACGTCAGGATTTCGTTTGTTTTTGCAGACGTTTTGCTCACAGCAAACATCGCAACCGGAGGGTGGTTGACCACGCGAATGAGCACACTGGTGGAGTTCACGTTTCCGGCCAAATCGCTCGCACGAATTGTATATGTCCAGTAACCAAGAGCAGTCGTATTTACAGAGATGTTGAATGGTGACGCGCTGCTGTAGCTTCCTGACGCGATGAGGGAGCCGTTTCTGTAGGCTGTGTAGCTGAGTGGATGTGCATCTGTGACTGTTACGGTAATGTTTGCCGAGGTAGCTCGGTAAATTGTCGAGGGGGCTGCAACAGAGATTTGGGGTGGTGTTGTGTCAATCACATTCACGAGGGTCTTGCTCGCATTCCTGTTCCCTACAGTGTCATTCGCCAGAGCGTAGTAGGTGTACTTCCCTTCGCTGAGATTAGTGATGTTGGTGTAGAAAAACCAGTCAGTATCATTGTGCTTCCAGAGGGTTGAGTAGTAGAGCATCTTGACCTCTTCCGGTGTTAGGGCTCTGTTGTATATGCGAACATCGTCAACAACACCGTTGAGATAGCTATTATCCAAGGCCACCTTGTACCCGATAGTCAGTGGATAGGAGTTCGTGTTTATTGTGAATGTGTCATTTACCTCGTTGTTCAACACTCCATTAATGTATATCCTCTGAGTTTTTCCATCGTAGGTACCAACAACGTGGTACCACACTCCAGCTTGGGGTTTCACAGTGGATGGCAGGTTCTTCCAGCCGCCTCCAGCAGCAGTCAGGTGGAATGTAAAGTAGCCCTCTGTCTGGTAGAACTGAAGTCCATAAGCTGTATTGCCTTTCATTATTATGTCCTCCCAAGAACCTGGAGAACCGGTATTGTGCTTAACCCATGCAGCTATCGTTATGTTATTGGTTATCTGGAATTCCGGCTTATTGCCAAGGTCCACGTAGTCGTTTATGCCATCGAACTTCAATGCCTTTCCATATCGTCCTTCAACGTAAACTGCTCCATTAATTGTCCCGTTGTTCCTGTACCCGCTCACGTCAACAACATGAGTGCTATTTTCCCCTATTGCCGAGTTGTTGTTGAAGTTAAGGTAGAGCACAAGCGAGTCATCATATATGCTGTAGTTTGTGCCGTTCCAGTTGAAGATTAGTTCGTTCAGATTCGGTTCCTGCACGCTCAGGTTAACTTCTAAATAATTTCGGGAAGTTACGGTGTTGTTCGCTGGAGTGGGTGGCAGGAATTCCATTGTAGGTGGCGCGGTGTCAACGCTGAAGTAGACCATCTCGCTTGAATTCATATTCCCAAAGCTGTCGCTTGCATAGATTCTTATGTAATGCCTACCATCGGCAAGATTTACCGAGCCAACGTAGTGGCCATTGGAGTAGCTCAGGGTTACATTCTGCGACCCGTCAATCTGGGCGATTACGGCATTTACTCCACTCGGATCGCTGACCGAGACGTTTATTGCTATTGTCGAAGTGCCGTAGATTAAGCTCTGGGGAGACAATATGGTCACCCTCGGAGGTGTTAGATCGCTGAGTGCGTGAAGTTTGTTGCCTGCCGACGCAATGTAAATCGTACCATCACTCGCCATAGCTGGAGAGCCTGCGGCACTGCCGATGTTAAAAGTCCATTTCAGCGTTCCGTCTGGGTTCAAAGCATAAACGTTGCCTGTAGATGACCCAACGTAGATCACGCCGTTTGAGTCTACAATCGGTGATGTGCCTATCAGACTCGTTACCGACCCTAACGTGAAATTCCATTTCTCCGTTCCGTTGGGGTGGAGGGCAAAGAGGTAACCTGCAGTGGTTCCACCCACCAGCACGTAAACCGTACCATCGCTCGCTATGGCTGGTGTCGAATAGATCCCCACCGTTGTGCCAAGAAGATCGCTGAAAGAGATGTTCCACTTAAGGGTGCCGTTGGGATAGAAAGCGTAGAAGTGTCCCAAACTTGTGCCGACGTAAACAGTCCCGTCGCTCGCTATGGCTGGTGTCGATCCTCCAGTACCACCTTTAATCGAAAAATTCCATTTCTCGGTTCCGTCAGGATTTATAGCGCAGAACTTGAAGGTGTTATTTGAGCTATAGAGGAGGCCGCACTGAATGTATATCGTCCCATCGCTCGCTATGGCCGGTGAGGAATCAACGTAGTAGTTGGTTGTGATATTCCACTTAAGGGTGCCATTGGGGTAGAGAGCGTAGAACGTGCCGTAATAGGTGTAACCGTTATAGCTGCGAGCTCCGAAATATATCGTCCCGTCACTCGCTATGGCTGGTGAGGAATAGATGCCATAAAGATCGCCTGTGGAGAAATTCCATTTCTCTGTTCCGTTGGGGTGGAGGGCAAAGAATCTGGCATTTGTGCAAGTCCCGAAGTAGACAGTCCCGTCACTCGCTACTGCGGGCGATGATCTTATAAGTCCGCCTGCCGAGAAGCCCCATTTGAGCGTGCCATTGGGGTAGAGAGCGTATAGATACTTGTCGTCACTGCCCATGTAAACCGTACCATCGCTCGCTATCACTGGTGAGAACCCATGCTGGACGCCCATGGTAAAGTTCCACTTCTCATTGACCTCCCCATGCCCGGCATATTGACTCCTTCCAGTGTGATTCAGGTCATGGTGGAACATGGGCCAAGGTGAGTTCGCGAGCTTTGGAATTGAGATGTTAAAGTAAACCACCTGTGTTGAGTTCAGGTTTCCATAGCTGTCATTTGCGTAAATCCTTATGTAGTGCTGCCCATCACTTAGAGCTGGAGTCGAACCAATGTAGTGGCCATTTTGGTAAGTTAACGTTATGTTGGTCGCTCCATCAACCTGAGCTATTACCGTGCTAACTCCGCTTGGATCTCTTGCTGAAACGTTTATCTGAACGATTGAAGTCGGATACACCGTATTCTGTGGAGACTGTATGCTCACCCTCGGCGGAGTCATGTCTGCAAGAGCGTAGAGTTTGTTATTGTAGATGGCGTAGATTGTGCCATCACTTCCTATCGCGAGCTCGTACACCCTGTTCCCGATTCCAAGGTTCTTGGTCCATCTGACCGTACCATTCGGGTAAAGGGAGTATATATTATCCCCTGCTCCGACGTATATGTAGCCACTTGCATCGATGACCGGAGAAGAGTAAATACCGCTTCCGAGATTCTTTTCCCACTTCAACGTGCCGTTTGGATAGAAAGCCCTGAACATGTCAGAGCATGGGAATCCGATGTAGACAGTCCCGTCCTCGCCCACCGCAGGGGTTGTTTCAATCGTGCAATCATCATTTACGTCAGTGTAGCTCCATTTGAGAGAGCCGTTAGCAGCATATATCGCGTACAACGTTGCATACGATCCATTCGCAGACCCCACATATACAGTGTCTCCGGCTATAGCAGGGGAGGATTTCACACCATCGCCGGTCAGAAATCTCCACTTCAACGTGCCGTTTGGATAGAACGCATAGACGTATCTATCGTCTGAACCGACATAAACAACGCCATTGCTATCCACAGCAGGAGAGGAGCGGAAATCGTTTACCGTTGCGTAACTCCATTTTTCCGTCCCATTTGGGTACAGAGCATAGAACTTGTTGTCGTCTGATCCGAAGTATACAGTTCCATCATCACCTATGGCCGGGGCTGACAAGACAGCCTCTCCCGCCGAGAAGTTCCATTTCTCTGTTCCGTTCGGATACAGGGCAAAGAGTTTCCTGAAATTAATACTGTTATCAGAGCCTATGTAGATCGTGCCATCAGAGGCTATTGCGGCAGCACTCCGTTCAAATAATGCTGAAGCGCCACCGTAAACAGGAAAACTCCACTTTTGTGTTCCGTTTGGATAGACTGCATAGAGCTTCACATACCCGACATATATTGTTCCGCTGGAATCTATTATCGGTGCTGATCTCACACCATATGGTGGAGAGAACACCCACTTCAGATCGGGCTCACCCGTTGCGTTATACGGACTCCTCCCAGTGTGGTTCAAATCGTGATGAAACATTGGCCAGGGCGAGTTTGCAAGTTCTCCAGCAGCGCTCGAAGTGTTTGCAAGTCCAAGCAAAAGAACTGTAATAAGCAACCATGTCCACCGCGATTTTACGGTAAGAACCCTATTCCCACGTGGCCGAATTCGCATACGAGTTCACCCTCATGCAGTATTAATTACCGTGGACATGCAATCAAATAAAAATGTTTCCATGTTCAACTAACCAACAACACAAACAACACAATAGTTTACTAAATCCTTTAAGGTAACACAGGCTTTTGATAAAAATTTTTTAAAATTCTGTGAAAGACTTTGTGAACCTTAAAATCAAAACCCTTGACAACATACTTACACCAAACGGCAGGGAAATGATCAAAAAAGCACCGTCAAAAACCTCCAATTCACTGCAGAAGCGGTGGGGAGAACTCACGATGATGCGTAGCTCGGACTGAGACCAGCCTGACAACCCATTACCAAATTCCACAAAAAGTTTATTAATAGAGTCTGGTTTCGGGAAGGTAAGGGGTGTTAAAATGGCGAGGAGAAAGAGGCAGACAAGGGTTAAGGACAAGTGGACGATGAAGAAGTGGTTCACACTCATCGCTCCTGAGTACTTCGGCATGGCGGAGGTAGGGTACACTCCCGCAGACGACGAGAGCAAGGTTGTTGGGAGAACCGTGGAGGTGACGCTCGCCGAGCTCACCAACGACTACTCCAACCAGAACCCCTACAAGAAGCTGGTGTTCAAGGTCTTCAGGGTTGCTGGGGAGAACGCCTACACGAAGTTCCACAGGTTCGAGCTCACCAGAGATTACCTGAACAGCCTCACGAGGAGGAGGACGAGCAAGATCGAGGACATTGTGGACGTGCAGACCGCAGACGGCTACGTGCTTAGAGTCAAGAGCGTGGCCTTCACTGTAAAGAGGTGCCAGAGCTCCCAGAAGAGGGCGATAAGAAAGGTCATGAACGAGATAGTGAAGGAGAATGCCAAGAAGAGCAACTTCGTCCAGTTCCTGCAGGAGGCAATACTGGGCAAGATACCTGCCGAGATCTACAGGAGCGCTAAGAAGATCTACCCGCTCAGGAGGGTAGAGATCAGGAAGATAGAGGTTCTCAGAGAGCCGAAGGAGATTGTGGAGGAGAGGGCTCTCGCAAAGGCTGAAGAGAAGGTTGAGGCCGAGGCCTGATCTTTTTTATCACTCTCTCACATAGTAATAGTACTCTCCTGCAGCCTTCTGTTCTCTGTCGAGCCTTGAGCCGGGCTTGTTCACCCTCGGCCTCTTGGTCTCCTCATCCCTCCTGAAGGTTATGTCCAGATTCTTCAGGAAGAGGTTCATTCCGTCCCTGAGGTTCATCGGCCTCCTCGCCCTTCCTCTCTTTCCCGGCTCCCCCTCAAAGACCATAACCCTGTCGGACAGCATGTCCACGAGGTAGATGTCGTGGTCCACCACGAGCACAGACTTGGAGTTGTTCATCGCGAACCTCTTGATTATCCTCGCCACCTCCGTTCGCTGCTCAACGTCGAGGTGGGCTGAGGGCTCGTCGAGAAGGTAAAGATCCGCGTCCCTCAGAAGACACGCGAGAATTGCAACCCTCTGCAGCTCTCCTCCGCTAAGCTCGTCCAGATTCTTCTCCATGAGCTTCTCAAGCTGCAGTGGCTTTATGAACTCGGTCTTATAATATGAAGACTCCACCATCGGGTTTATGCTCCTCAGGAACATGCCGACGGGCATGCTTATGTCTGCCTTAACATACTGGGGCTTGTAGGAGACCTTTATGTCGAGGTCGACCTTCTTCTCATCATCCTCCAGCACTCCTGCGAGAACCTTGACGAACGTGCTCTTGCCCGTAGCATTTGGGCCGAGAACCCCTATAACCTCCCCTCTCTTTATGTCCCCGCTGTCCGCTTCAAGGATAAAGCCCTCGAAGGTCTTTCTGAACGCCGGATACTCGACGAGCACGTCCTCTATCTCGCTCTCAGTCGGCTGGAAAATTTCGAACTCTATCTCCTTCTCCCTTATCCTTATGTTCTCCTCAGCAAGGTAGCCCCTCAGGTACTGGTTTATGCCAACTCTCACGCCCTTGGCGTTGGTTATCACACCGTAAACTGCAGGCTCACCGTAGCTTATGTGCACGTAGTCGGCGAGCATGTCGAGGATCGCGAGGTCGTGCTCGACTATTAGTATCGGGCTCCTCTCCGCAACCTCTCTGATTACCTTGGCAGCCTCTATCCTCTGGTAGATGTCGAGGTAGGACGTGATCTCGTCGAGGAAGTAGAAGTCCGCATCTCTAAGAAGGCATGCGAGTATGGCAACCCTCTGCAGCTCTCCTCCGCTAAGATCCTTGATGTCTCTGTTGATGGCATTCCTTAAGTTGAGCTTCTCCACGTACTCGTCTAGGGCGTTCCTCTCATCCACCCTCTCCAGCAGCTCCCTGACCTTTCCCCTGTAGACCTTCGGAATCGCCTCGATGTACTGGGGCTTCACGCTAACCCTGATGTTCCCGTCCGCTATAGCTTTCATGTAGTCGAACAGCTCGGTTCCCTGAAACCTGTCGAGAATCTCGTCCCAGCTCGCATCCTCCTTTCCGAGGTTTGGTTTGAGCTGTCCGGAGAGGATCTTGACGGCCGTGCTCTTCCCAGTCCCGTTAGGCCCGAGAAGGCCCACAACGTGACCCTTCCTCGGTATCGGGAGGTTGTAGAGCACGAAGCCGTTCTTACCGTACCTGTGAACCTCCTGCCCCTCAAGCTGCTCGGGCAGGCCGACTATCGTTATGGCATTGAACGGGCACTTCTTGACACAGATGCCGCAGCCAACACAGAGCTCCTCGCTGATGATGGCTTTCTCCTCAATTACTATCGTCTCATCTCCAGTCCTGACCTTCGGGCAGTACTTCAGGCACTCCTGGCTGCACTTCTTCGGCTGGCAGCGCTCCCTGTCAACAACAGCGATTCTGAGGGACATCCTCTCACCGGAGAAAAAGGCGAAATATAAGGGTTCCGCCCTAAGAGTTCAGAAGGAGCGTCCAGGAGATGTACCACGTCGCGAGGGTCAGGAAGCTTATTCCCAGCCAGTCCTTAGTCTCTATGGTCAGCCCAAATTTCGGCAGGATGAACTTGTGGAGGTAGATCATCATGACGAGGACGAGTATTCCGAACGGGTCCCTGCTCCTCATGTCTCCTGTAATGATGTAGGAGACTATCCCGGCGATTACACCCATGAGAAGTGGTAGGAAAGTTTTCAAGTCGTTCTTCTCCATCATATCACCTCATGGACGGTCTTCTCGACAGCAGCACGGGCATCGGCAGTGGTTTGTAGGGTTTGCCCTCACACTCTTTCCTGATCTCCTCTATCAGCTCGTCCACGGTCATCTCCACCTTCCTCTGCTTCTCCTTGGTCGAGCCCTTCCTGACTGTAACGCTGAGCTTTCCGCTTTCCAGCTCCCTGTCACCTATGACGACTATGTAGGGGATCCACTGCGTTGCCGCGTCCCTCACCTTCTTTCCAGTCGTCTCCTCCCTATCGTCCACGTCCGCCCTCACCCTGTTGGCTCTGAGAACCTCAGCCACCTCCATCGCCTTCTCGAGGTGCCTCTCGGCTATGGGGATGATTCTGACCTGAGTGGGCGAGAGCCAGACCGGCAGCATTGGCAGCTCTCCCCTCTCCGCCCTCATGTGCTCCTTCTCAAGCAACGCATACATGACCCTCTCGATCGCACCGCTCGCAGAGCAGTGGAGGATGAGCGGATGCTTCTCTTTGCCGTCAGAGTCGACGTACGTGATGCCGTACCTCTCTGCGTTTTCCACATCTATCTGAACCGTGGAGAGGGCGGAGGCTTTGTCGAGGGCATCGACGAAGTTGAACTCGAACTTCAGGACGAAGTAGAAGAAGCGTCTGTCCCACATCTCGATCAGTATGGGCTTGTTGAGAACCTCAGCTATGGAGTGAATGAACTCCCTGTTCTCCTCGTAGAAGTCCCTGGTTATCCTTATCGCCACCTCGTAGTCCTCGGGCTCAAGCCCTATCTCCTTCAGCACCTCCACCGACAGCTTGTACTGGTTGTAGAACTCCTCCTTCGCCTCCTCGATGTCCCTCACTATGGTGTGCATGTCAGGCATCGTGAAAGCCCTAAGCCTCCTAAGCCCGACAAGCTCTCCCCTCTGCTCCTTCCTGAAGGAGTAGCGCGTGAGCTCGTACATCTTGAGCGGCAGATGCCTGTAGGTTATCGTCGCCTGGGAGGCCATGAGGAACTGACCGAAGCACGCGGCAAACCTGAGGAAGAAGTCCCTCTTGTCCCCCTTTATTATGTACTGCCTCGCTGGGAAGCGCTCGAGGTACTTCCTGAGGGTTGGGTGGGCTCTGTCGTACATTATCGGCGTCTCGACCTCCATCGCCCCGTACTCTATGCACCTCTCGGTCACAAAGGTCTCGAGCAGGCTCTTAACCAGCCTGCCGTTGGGGTAGTACCTCATGTGGCCGCTGTCCGAGGCTTCCTCGTAGTCAGCGATCTCGAGCCTCTTCATCAGCTCGACGTGGGGTGGTATGCGGTCAACCGCCCTCCTCTTGGAGATCTCGTAGTCCACGAACTTCTTCAAGTTGGGGTACTTGCTGAAGTCGAACTTCTCCACCTCAACGAGCTCCTTCTCGGGGGTGAGAATGTACCAGTAGCTCTTCGCCTTCTCCTCGTCCTTCAGGGCCTGAGTCACCTCGATGTCCTCGCCCTTTATCTCCCTCGATAGCTCGCTCAGCGGGTGACCCTTGCAGGAGATCTTGAACGCCTTGTACCACCCAAAAGGAGAGCGGTGAACCTCAAAGTCTGAGGAGAGCTCCTTTTCCATGAACTTGAGGAGCTTTACGGCAGTTTCGGGATCAGCGAGGTTTGATGAGAGGTGAGCGTAAGGGTAGAGGACTATCCTCTCGGCATTAACCTTTCCGGCCACATCCCTTATCTCCTCAACCGCCTTTAAAGCGGTGTCCTCGCTATCGCCTTTCTCCACAGAAACGAACACCACAAGGGCCTCGTTGACCCTCTCACCCTTCCCGTCAAAAGGTTCCGCAAACTTGGTCTTCTTCTTGACCTCGTACTCAATGTAATCTGAGTGGAGCAGGAGTATCTTCATGGGGGCAAAGAATACCGGAAGGCTTTAAATTTTTCGACAGTGAGTGGGAAAACTGGTTGCCGGGGTGTGAGGAGTCTGCCCGGTTTTACAGCTCGAGCGTGTCGAGGTCGTTGGGGAAGAATGAGGCTATTCCCCCTCTCTCGAGGTACCTCGCTATCTCCTCCCTGTTCCCGTATGCTGGGGGGTAGAGGTGGATGAAGTACGCCCTCTTCAACTCCCCTGCATTTTCTGCGAAGTTCTCCGGCGAGGTGTGGAAATCAGCTTTTCCACCAAAGTCGAGCGACATCTCGTGGATTGCGGCATCAACACCCTCGTAGAGCTCCGGAAATGCCGACGTGTCCCCAGAGATGAGCAGGCCGTCGACCACATACCCCAAACTTTCCACGGAGTGCACCGTCCTCCTCGCCTCGAACCTGAGGTTGCCTATGGAGAACCTCTCACCACCTCCAACCTCCCTGACCCTGAAGCTGAGCTTTCCCATGAGATAGGGAGAGGAGGAGAGGAAGCTGCTGATGAAGCTGCTTGCACCCTCCGGAGCGTAGATGTCGATCCTACCAGCCCCACTAAGCCACCTCGCCTTGAGGATCCCCATGAGCTCACCGCAGTGGTCGAGGTGGAAGTGCGTGAGGACTATCGCATCAAGCTCCGTGACGTCGTAACCGGCCTGCTGTAGCCTCAGCATGGATCCAAAACCGCAGTCAATCAGAATTAGCCTGTCATCCTCGATGAGCAGAGATTGCTGGGCCTTCTGCTCGAGGCTGACCGCAACACCTGTCCCGAGAAAGGTTACCCTCACTCCCTCACCCCCAGAAACTCGGTCAGGAACTCGAGAAGCTCGTGGAGGCTGAGGATCTCCTCTCCAGAGTGGACAGACCCGTCTCTTATGTAGTCTGAGAGATCCTTCCCCATTGACTCGTGCTGGGTCGCTATGGCGTGCTCTATCACCTGCTCTGCCCTCCTGAGCTTTCTCCTCCTGTAGGTCACGTATCTGCCATCCTCGAAGAACCTCTCGTACTCCCTGTTCTTCCTGAGGAACCTCATAGAGTTCTCGTAGCTCTCGATTTTCGGTCCGTAGTGCTTCTTCACCTTAGAAATCTCTCCCGCAGTCGTTTCGAAGAGCAGGTAGCACCTCTCCCCGGCGTGGTGTCCAGATCTCAAAACCTGAAACTCGTTATCCTCAAGCACCTTCCTTATCCTCCTCTCGGCCCTCTCGAGCTGGGTGTAGAGGTTGTCCTCCACTATTGGGGGCCTCTCGAAAGAGACGGCATAGACGAACCTCCCTTCAAGCTCCTCCCTCAACCTGTCCACATCCACAGCCCTGCTCGCCGTCCTGAAGAACTCGGGAGACGGGTTCTCGATGAAGAGTCTGCACCTCTCCACGAACCTCGCGAAGTTGTCAACGCTCAGGTTTGCCGCCACGTTCCTCTTCCTGTCAACCGGATCAACAACAAACAGGCTCCGCTGATCTTTCTTCAGCTCGATTTTACCGTTCTCGACATCAATAACCATCTCCCTTCTCCACCTCGTCGCGTTCCTCACGAGGTTCTCGAAGGATCCGTAGAAGACCACAAGCAGCTCGCACAGGTATCCCGAAAACCCCCTGACCTTGAACTCCGCCCCGTATAGGTTTCCTGCCTTCAGAAACCTCTTTAACAGCCTCACGTCATTCTCCTTACCCCTTATCCTGTCCTTTAGCCACTCGTGATGGAAAGGGGTCCTGTCGACGGCACTCTTTATCCTCTCGGGGCTCTTCAGCCTGTAGCACGGAACTACATCGACCTCCACTCCAGCGACGAGGCCGTGGACGTACGGGTGTGCGGCATACCTCATCTCGTAGCTGTCGACCACGCTCTTTCCGACCTCTATCCCAATCCTCTCGAGCTCCTCAAAGCTGTAGTGCTCGGGAAAGAGGAGGAAAACGTCGATCTCGAGGCTCTCAGGGAGCCATGTGTCTCTCGCATAGCTGCCGAGAAACCTGTACTCTATGTCCGGGTAATTTGAGAGAGCCGAGTCGAGCCTCCTCCTCAGCTCCTCCTCAGCCTTCTTGGCCTTCCTGACGAGCTCCTCCCCGGGAATCACTTCCGGAAGGACTTCCCTGAGAATTTCCTCGATGCTGCTCATGTCTTACCACCAAAGACCTCCACATCCTCGTATATCGGGCCCTTTGGCGTCAGGGTGGACTTCTTGAGCTTGAACCTGTCCACGAGCATCCTTCCGTAGTCCCGGCTGAAGTCCTCGAGCTGCCTTGCGAGCCTTGCTCTCGCCTCGCTGTCTATTCTCTTAATCCTGCCGACCGTCAGGTGGGCCCTGAAGTCCTTGTCCTTCCTGAATCCCAGCTTCCTCATCTCCCTCTCGACCTTCTCCGCGAGGCTGTAGATTCCCTCTCCTTCCACGCCCACCCAAACTACCCTCATGTAGCTCTGACTTGGGAAGTAGCCTATTCCCCTGAACTCGATCTCGAAAGGCTCGAAGTCTATCTGCCTGAGCCTGTCCCTGATGAGCTCTGCCCTCGCCTCGTTCACCTCTCCGAGAAACTTGAGGGTTATGTGGAGGTTCTCCGGTTCCACGGGCTTTATGCCCTTATAGCCGGATAAGAGCTGAATGAGCGGAACGAACTCCTTTCTGAGCTCCTCTGAAATGTCGATCGCTACGAACAGTCTCATAAGGGCAAAGATTATTAATAAGTTCAAATAGTTTTTCGGTTTGAATGACTGGCAGGAGTAAGGGAGAGATCAGATACGTCATCCTGCGCCCTCTGGGCTATCCGCTGAAGGCCAGCTACCACGAGTACCCGAAGGTAGACAACCTCAAGGTCTTTGACCGCTATGCAAAGGAGCAGTGGAGGGGAGAGTACGTATACAGGGGGAAGATGCTGTTCGACGTCAGGATGTTCCCCGACTTCGCATTCGAGGTTACTGGATGCGAGCCGGAAGAGGGCTTCGTGGGAGACCACACGATATTCCTCGTGGAGAGCGAGTCGAACGAGATCGTCACCGAGATAGTCGTGGACGTGAAGCTCGACGATGTTGTTGGGCAGGAAGACGCCAAGAAGAAGGCGAGGATCATTCTGGAGTACCTGAAGAACCCTGAGAAGTTCGGAAAGTGGGCTCCGAAGAACATCCTCTTCTACGGCCCACCCGGAACGGGGAAGACGATGACCGCGAAGGCTCTCGCAAACGAGGCCCACGTCCCATTCCTCTCGGTAAAGTCCACGAGGCTTATTGGAGAGCACGTTGGCGATGGGGCGAGGAGGATACACGAGCTCTACGAGAAGGCGAGACAGGTTGCGCCGTGCATAGTATTTCTTGACGAGTTCGACAGCATAGCCCTCGACAGGAGCTATCAGGATCTGAGAGGTGATGTGAGCGAGGTCGTAAACGCGATTCTCACGGAGCTTGATGGAATAGAGAGGAATGAGGGGATATGCACTATAGCAGCCACAAACAGGATTGACATGCTCGACCCCTCAATCCGGAGCAGGTTTGAGGAGGAGATCGAGTTCAGGATGCCGGACAGCGAGGAGAGGTATATGATACTCAAGAAGAGCCTCGAGGACTTTCCGCTCCCGGTCAACGCAAACCTCGAGGAGGTGGCGAGAGTTACGGAGGGTTTCTCGGGGAGAGATCTCGTGGAGAAGGTGATAAAGGCGTCGCTCCACAAGGCGATAGTCGAGGGCAGGGATGTTATAACGACTCAGGACCTCCTCAACTCGGTTCAGAAGGTGTCGAAGCCTGCGAAGCAGCCTCCCAAGCAGATGTTCGTTTAACCCGCTTTTTCCAGCATATTTCTCAGCTTTTCCACAACCTCCTCCACCTTCTTGAGTCTGGTGCCGTATTCATTCAGGATTTCCTCGAGCTTCCTCGATGAGAGCACCTCCTCGCTCACGCTCTCGAAGAGCTCAAGCGGTCTGGAGCTCTTAGCCCTGTACACTAACTGAACCACATCCCACCGGCTGTAGTGGCCCACGCAGTCGAAGTACGCTTTTGTCGCCATCCTCTCCTCTGGGTCGAGTTCAGCGTAGATGATTGTCTCGCCATCAAACACCGGCTCCACGATGTAGAGCCCGGAGGGGTTGACAACTGCACTTCCGCCAGCGGCGATGTCGAAGGAGCCATCAGGAAGGATGTCTGGCTCGAGAAACATGTTGGCGCTCACAACAAAGGTCTGGGTTTCGAAGGCATACTCCCTCACAGCCGAATCTATGTCGCAGCTGGTTATGCTGTCCCTCTCCGGATCGAACCTCCTCTTGCTGGCAGTTGTCCTTTCAGCTACCCAGTACCCCGGCCATAGCGCGAAGTTGGATCTCCTCCCCCATGAGAGCGAGCAATGACTTAACAGGAGTCATGTGGTTCTCATAGCATATCAGCCCGCCCAACACTCCGTGCTCCGTTCTGTACGTCCTCAGATCGGTTCCATCTCCAAGACCCCACACCATCCTCTCCCCGTGGGTCGGCATCAGCTTCCTGTGCCTTCCCATGACCTCTCCCTCTGAGCTTATGAAGACAATCGTGTTGTAGAGCGTCCTGCTTCCGGCAGTTGTGTCAAGCTCGCTAACCCCGATGACAGTGGTGATGCCCGCATCTCCTGAAGAGTCGAGTATGCTGCCGAGATCGTCGGGAATCCTCACGGAGTTTTTCTGGTACTCGACCATGTACTCTGCCCACCTCGATCCTGTGGCGCTTCTCCAGTAGGGATACCCGGGGATGGACGTTTCTGGAAAGGCGATCAGTCTCGCACCCTTCCTTCCAGCCTCCTCGATGGCTTTGCACGCCACATCTACCGTGCCTTCCCTGTCCATGTACTACGGGGAGACCTGAGCGACCGCTAATTTTACCACACCTTCAGAACCTCATTTTCCCAGCCCCGTAAATTTTCAACAATTAATTATTGCCATAGCCATAAATCGTTTTCTCACCCCACCTTTGCTCCTCATTAGCAAAAGGTTTTTAAATCCCTAATTATTTATCATGTCAAAAGGTGGTGGAAATGGCGTGTATGGTCTGTGGAAGCGGCAGGTTCGTTCCGCTGCATGAGGATGAGAGGTTCACCTACTATGCGTGCACAAACTGCGGGAACACGAACGTGATGCCGAGGGATGTGAGGCTGATGTGATGCAGAATTAGTGTAGCTGACTGCTCTTTTATTCTAAACCCACTTTGCATAATATTTATAAACACAGACGATTGTGGTGGTTCTGTCCCCATCTGGGCCCGTAGCCTAGCTAGGATAAGGCGGCAGCCTCCTAAGCTGCAGATCGCGGGTTCGAATCCCGCCGGGCCCGCTGTATTCTCGCTTGGTAGAATTCTCGATGTAGCTTAACTAGAATTACAACAAAGTGAATACTCTATTCGATAAACAATATTTGTGACAACCTCTAAAATGAACACGCAATTATAAGAGCTAAGTTACTAAAGTTTTAATTCTTTTCTGAGTAAGTTATCTTCAACATGTTTAATTCCTTTGATTGTTAATTTAACTAAGTCTCTCTTCACATAAATTAATCCCCTTTTGTCTAGATTCTTTAAGGTTGTTGGTATATGAGAAGGACTTTTAGTTGGGACCCATCTTTTAAGGTCTTTTTTGGAAACATATTGGGGGTATTTTCTATAGAGTATAAGCAATATTTTATCTGGGACAAGTAGTGAAGTGTCTAAAATCTTAATGTCTTCCCCAAACTCTTCAAGCACTGGTACTTTTTTATCAACCAACGAATTAATTAAATCCCATACTTCTTTTTCGTCTCCTGTGTGGTAGAGTCTAATTAACTCTGCTACAATCCAATCACAAGCAGAGACTACATAGGTTGCATCTATGTGGTTCGGGTTTATTCCTTTTATATGTGCGCCACCCCGCTTACTTCGGAATGTGTAAAGCGAATAAAGAACTCTTGGAATTAGTATTCTAACTGAGTCAGGAAAATCGTTTTTTGGCAGGTTTTCAAATTTTTTTAAGGTGTCTGAAATACTCAGTTCTTCTTCAAAAGAAGTAAAGTTGCCTGTTGTTATATGCTCCAAAACACGGATTGATACTTCAACAAATTTTCCGATTTTTTCTAAGCATTCTTCATACTTTCCTAGCCAAAAGTTTTGTTTCAGTTTATTATAAACTTCTTCTAGTTTCTGAAGTAAGATTTCTGGGATTTCATGGTCCATAATCTCTACTAAACTATGACTCATTCATTCACCCTAAGCAATTTATTCACATAATTTTCTCCAGTCATGCTAAGTTTATAAGCAGGTCTTCCGCCTTTTACATTTACTTTTATAAGGTATGCTTTTTTACCACTGGCTAGTTCTCTTAAATCTCTTGATATATTAGATGGTAAGGGTACTCCAGCATCTTTTAATATTTCTACAACATCTTTGGGGGTGACAGCATCTTTTCCTTCAAATTTATTGAACCAGTATACGGCAATCAGTGATTTATCTTGTTCCTTTTTTGGATCTATTGCTTTATAAAATTCTGCGAACGATTCAAATAGCATATTTTGTTCAGTTACAGCCCCTGATTGTGTCAATACGTCTTTTTTATCTTTATCCATTTCTAGCGATGAAGCCAGACTAAACTTAGCTACAATTCTTTCAAGGAGTTTTTCAATTTCATCTTTAACGAATTCTTTGTCCCCTTCAACTTCAATCTCCCCATTTTTTAGATTTACTTTTATCCTATATCCCATCTCGCTCATTTTTTAGCCTCCTTTTCCTCCTTTTTTTGATGAGGTGTTTTTATCAATCTAGTTTAAAGATATTTAAAACTTTTATCCCTCTTAATTATCTGATATATGTCGAATAATGTATTTTATCAATCCGTGGTACTACTTGATTCGCCTTAATTTGAAGAGCCCAATGCGAAAATTATTAGGATAGAAAACAGCTCTGGAGAAGGAGGGAAAAAGAAATTTATGAATCGTCTCAAAATGATAAAAATGAATCTAATCCCTATTGGTGAGGTCGTGGACTGCTATCCCTCAAGAAGTGATGCTCCAAGACAGGGTGCTTTCGGCGACAGGCTCTGCAGGATAAGGATCTACGAGGAGTTTGCCGAGGGGCTTGATGGTCTGGAGAGGTACGACAGGCTCATCATCCTGTACTGGCTCCACCTTTCGCGCAGAAACGTGCTGAAAGCGAAGCCTCCCGGGTCGGAAGAGGTGAGGGGTGTTTTCTCCACGAGGTCGCCTGAGAGGCCAAACCCGATTGGGCTTGCGGTCGTGAGGCTAATTGAGATGAGCGGCAGCACACTTGCAGTAAAGGGGCTGGATGCGGTAACGGGAACTCCGGTGATAGACATAAAGCCGTTTCTGAAAGATGTGGACTGTAGGGGTGTTGACTAAAGATATAACCGGTCAGATGCTCCCGATCTTTGCGGCGAGCTTGGCCAACACCTCCTTTCTCTTGGCCTGAATGAACTTCAGGCTTCCCACAACAAGATGCCCTCCGCCGTCAACTCCCGCGTTGATCTCCTCCTGAAGCTCCCTGACGATCCTCGGGATGTCGAGGCTGACACCCTCGCTCCTTATCACCGCAAAGTCCGGGCCGTAGCCGATGGTCACTATGCGCTCGTACTTGCTCTTAAGCCTGTCGTGCACCTCGCCGGTGAGCTTCCCGGGTGGAGGGAATGTGAACTTCTTCGCGTAATTCTCTATGTCGAGCGCAGCCAGCGCTATCCCGTTGGGCAGGATCTGAACCCTCACACCGTCCATTGCCGTCTTCACGTTCTCCTCTATGGCCTTCTTTGCGTGAGATGAGAGCGTGGAGATGAGGCGGTGCATCCTGTCCTTCCTGCCGAATCCGAGAATCTCGTGGATGATCTGGCTCGCGGGCCTGAACCTCAGGAAGAACCCCTCAAACTCGAGAGCAAGTCCTATGTTGTACAGCATCTCCCTGTCGTAACCCGAGAGCTCCACATACCTCTCAACCTCCCCCTCCGCCCTGTCCGCGACCACGGAAACTGCTGGGAGGGTCTTCAGATCCCTGTCCGTTATCATCCTCGCTATCTCGGTGCAGAGCACCCCGGATGTGTAGTTGCTGTCTCCCCCGACCTTGTACGGGTTGACGTGGTGGAGCAAGTAGCTGTCAACCTCATCATCCGGGAAGTGGTGATCCACGGTTATCACATCCGCCCCGAAGATCAGCATTTGCTCAACTGCGGGAATGTCCTCATGCCCAGAGCCGTTGTCAACGAGCACAACAAGCGGGATCTTGTCTCCAAACTTCGCCATGTCCTCGAGACTTTCGTCCAGATCCTTGACCACATCCTCAAGCTCGTAGAACGGAGCTCTCGAAACCTTCCTCCTTACCAGATAGTTCTTCGCATCGGGATCCGGATGGACTTTCTCAATGTAGTCGAGCAGGGCTATTTCGAGGGCCACACCCCCGCAAACGCCATCCGCATCCCAGTGGTGGCGGATTATTATCGGCCTCGATTCGAGCACGGCTTTCTTCAGCTCTTTCGCAACAGCCATCATCCCGTCCTTCAGCCTCTCCAGAACCTCGCTCTCAATCATGAAGCCCCTGAACTCTGGCTCGGCCTTCCTCTCAAGCTCCCTCTCGATCAACCTCTCTATCTCACTCGCTTCCTTCCCCAGCAGCCTCTCCATTTCGAGGACTTCCAGCTGAAGCTTCACGTCCCTCCTCTTGACTATCCCGATGATCCTGACCACGTGCCCCGGCTCTATCTCGGGATAGGCCCTCTCCCCAGCCTCGAACGCTGCGGCGTTGATCAGGCCAGTCTCATCTGCAATCGTGAATATTGTCGGCCCGCCGGTGAGCTTGACGTGCTCGACCTTCCCTCTCACCTCGATCATCTTCCCAACTGCCCCGTCGAGCTGGGAAATCTTGAAGAGCGGAGCGTCTTTGGAGACCTCGACTATGCTGTAGTCCTTATTCTCCCCAAGAACGAGATCTATCTCGCCCGTGGGTCTTATGTTCTCCACCTTGACGAAGACCTGATCATTCTCGCTCAGCTTGGCCTTTCCAACGTTCCTCCTGTGAATTAGGCCCCTGAGCCTCTTGTTGAGGTTCACAAAAACGCCTATATCCGTTACTCCCGAAACCTTGCCCACGTAAATCCTGTTTAACTTAACATCCTCCAGACCGCAGCTGTTTTTGAGCAGATAAGCGTGAGGTTTTCTCCTGCACTCAGGACACAGATCGTGGTTTCCAATCACCTTTTTGCCGCAAATCCTGCATTTCCCTGCCTTTCCTGTTCCGTTGCAGGACTTGCACACCTCCATCCTTTTGATCTTTCCAGTCCCCCTGCAGGCTCCGCACACACCCTGAAGGAACATCTTGAGCTGCTCATCGCTTAGCTCTGCCGTTATCTTGGGATCGAAGCTCTTCGCCTTTCCCGAACCTCCGCAGACCTTGCAGGTCTCCTCCACCTCAACGTAGCCCTTTCCACCACAGGCCTCGCACGTCATCCTGCGAGAAGTTTCGCATGGTTAGAATAAATAGTTTAGGCTATCGCAAGAGTTAAGTCGTAAAAATCTCTAACCGTGTTTCGTGAGTGCTCCCCCTCATCGAAACGCGTACGAGTAATGATTGATGTACTTTAGGAATTAACTTTCATAATTTGTAGTGGAAACAACACTGTAGCACGAGGTAGTAAGGATATAGGCAGATAGCCAAATATACGTCAAGAATGGAACATTAGCTATGAGTCCTAATCCAACAGATTTGACCTTTTACTATGCAGTTTGGCAGAAAAAATGTTGGAAATGTAAAAGGGATATCACGGTAGCTATAAATGTTGAAGGGTGGAGTTTCGTTCCGGGAGGAGTGGGAGAACTGTGGAGACAGGAAATGCCAGACTGGTTACTAAAGTATCTTCGCTCATTAGGTGCTAACATCCATTACCGCAAAACTTCGATGGTCAAAGAGGGGTACTACGCAAACGTTTGTCCTTACTGCAATGCAGTTCAAGGTGACTGGTTCTTAAATGAGGAATTAATAAACTATCTTTACGAAGAAAAACCACAAAACTTCAAAATAGTAGAAATTAGAAAAGAGGGCATAGTCAGACAGTTCAATAGTGTCCGTGAAGCCGACGCATACTATAATAGGGCAAAATAGTGATATAGGGGATCTGCTTCTTAAAGTTCAAAAAATAAGCAAAACTCTACTCTACTGCTGACCAGCCAAATCTTTCACCACAATTCGGACAGTACTTGAAGCGATCGCTGAACACATATCCGCAATTTCCACATTCGTATCTAGCTATTTCTGAATCCTCAGAATCTTCTAAATCCTCATCGAAATCTGGCTCATAGATTTCAACTCTCTCTGGCTCTACCTCCAGCTTAGGCTCAGGTTCTTCAACTTCGGGCGATTTGATGGTAAAAAGTTCAGGTCCTCTTACTTCGATGGCAGGCACAGGCTTAAAAGTAGAACTTTCGGCAATCTCAGCCTCGTTGTCTTCGCTATTTACTTTCGTTGACCTTAGGTTTTCGTAGTTTTCAAATGCTTTCTGGATAATCATTCTAAGAAAATCACTTCTACTCATGTTTACCTTCTTTCTCATCTCTTCGAATCGTCTAAATGCGTTTTCATCAATTTTACAGCTTATAACGTGCGTAGACATGGTATACCGTCGGTATACCAAGTATTTAAAACTGCTAGGTTAGGACCAGTTCTAGAGTTTCGTAACACTTTTGGCAAAATCATTGAAGCTTGTAAGTTACTAGAGACGCCTTAAATTAGCGTAAACTTTAAGCCAATACATATGATTCTATGATTAGTCTTAGGATTTTGAAAAAAGTCTATGAGTAAACCAAATAGGGAAAAGGGTGAAAATCATGAATTTGAGAAAAATTGGGGTAATTGCTTTAGCTTTTTTGCTGGTATTAATTATCTTTTCGAGTTATATTAATGAAGATGAGAAAGGTGAGAGAGTTCAAAGTTCTGTAAAAATCCCAAAAATAATTATTGAAAATTTAAGTGTAAGAGCTGAAGCTCCAGTTCTTGATGAAACAGACATCCTTGTAGACAATCTTACCCTAAAGAATATCGGAAATGGTAGTTTTGGACATGAATTCAATTCTGGAAAAGTGTTTGTCAGAATTACAATAGAAGGCAAGAATGTCACTAAAGAATTTGAAGAATATGTACACCTTGAGCCAAATGAGTCAATAGTTTTATGGAAATCTACTGTTCCGTTAGAATTTGAAAGATTTCCGGGAGAATATCAGTATACTGGGCGTATTTGGATTATAAATGAAACTGGAGAAATTCTTGATACTAAAAACTTCTCTGTAAAGATACCCACTGCAAAAATTGGGGACATGATTCTTATACACATGGGTGATGGAAAAAAATTTGATTTAAGACTAAACTCTTGGCATACAGAGCCTTATAAAGACGAAATGGATGTTATCCTTAATATGACAATTAAAAACAGTTATTCTCGAAAGCCAGAAGATATGCCTTTGCTTTTTGGAGCCATTATGACAGAAAAAGGCTATGTGCTTGGCTATAGAACATCTCATACATCTTTCTTCGCTCATAACTTACTGCCAGAAGAGGAAATTACTGGTGAATTGAGGATTTCGGGAATACCAAAGGACTGGAAACCCGTGGAAGCGAAGATTGGCTGCCTTTACGGTAGTATTGATGAGATAGTCATTCTTGATTAATTTAGAATCTCTGATTGCATCAATAGTGCTCGTATGTATTACTAGCGGTTTAACTGTTTGGAATTCTCAAAATTGACCCTAATCCACCAACCATAAATACCTTAAAACCAAATGTTAAACTATGCGTGACGATAAGTCAATACGTGTCATGACACAAATCAGAAAACAGAGAAGAAGCGACGCCAACCGAAATAGACCTCGTATAACCTTCACTCTAAGTCAAGAAGTCATCGAAGCCTTACGCCAGAAAACCAATAACATGAGTGATTTCGTTGATAGAGTCCTTATATCTGTCCTGTTCGAAGAACCGGGTGAGTTGGTGACTATATTACCGATATCTCGGGCGGGGGTTGCCGAGCCAGGAAAAGGCGCAGGGCTTAAGACCCTGTCCCGAAGGGGTCCGAGGGTTCAAATCCCTCCCCCCGCATGGTTTTATTTTGAGAATCTTAGTTGTTGGCAAATATTTTTCAATAAAAACCAGATGTCTTCTGAATCTAATTTTTCTCAGGATTGAGAATCCAGCTTTTAACTTCCTTCAGCCTGTCCTCCAGCCACCCCACTTTCACCCTGCCATTCTCCTTTTTCACGACAGTAAATTCCTGCAGAAAACCACTATGAGCAAAAAAGTTCCTTTTCTCCACCTTACTTCTACAAAATTCCTTTCCGTGTTTCAGAATTCCCAATATCTCTTCTTCTCCTTCCCTGAGCTTATCAGAATAACTAACAATCTCCTCAATGTCCCTTTGCAAAAAGTACTCATTTACACCAACTCCGAGATTCTTGTTTCTGTAAATCCCTGAGAATTTCTCGAGTATTTCACCAACTTCCGGTTCGCCTAGCGAATTTTTAAACTCTTTCAAACTCCTGAACATGGCTATAGCGTAAAAGATGTTAGAGATGTTGACACCATCTAAGGGAAATCTCTCAACTCCACTCTCTGACTTTACTGGCTCTAAAAACTTCTCTACAAACTCCAAAACTCCTTTTTCCATAGTATCCGTCGAAATATCCATCTTCAGGAGTTCGTAAAAGGCAAGGGGCACATTCAACCTTAACGCATTGTAAGCCACTGTAAGTTCCTCATAAAGACGTCTGAACACTTTCTTAATCCCTGAATTTTCCCTGTTTATTTCAGCGAGCTTTTTTCTTAGATTTCCCGGGCATTCCCTGACAATTTTGTCTATGTCCGCTTTGGGAAGTGCAAAGAAGGCTTTGACGTCTATAGGCTGGATTTCCACGTTATACCTCTGCACATCTCTTGATATTGGTGGCGAGAACGTCGTCCTTGCGCGTACCACATCCATACCCTGCAAAATTCTCTCCATTTTCCTAAAGGTCAGGTATCTCTTCGTTGCCTCAAGCAAGCTGACAGGGTATATGTTAAACCCAGTAGACAGATCAATTATTAGACTGTCTGGCTTCTTTTTCAGAAGGTAAACGAACATCGCGGTTGTTATGGCCTCAACGTTCCCCCTGAACTCGATCTCTCTTCCACCATACATATACCTGCCCACAGACGGAATGACTGCCGCCTCAAAGTCCGTCACTCCAATATCACCAAGCTTTTTCTGAAAGCTTTCGAGACTCTCACCCAAGAGTATGCTTTCAGGAACAAAAATCGTGAGATCTGTATCCTCGTCCAAACTGTTAAGATGTTCTCTGAGAGCGTTCGAGCACAGACAGGTCTTGTACGTTTTTTCTCCGATTGTAAACTCATTCTCCTGATAGAATTCAGGTCGTCCAATCACCTGAAAAATGGTCGTCACCCAACCAGCACCTCTGCAAACCTCTTTCCAAAGTCAGAGACGCGATACCTATTTCCGAATTTCTCAATCAACCCATGTCTCAAGAGCAACTCCCTTTCAGAGTAAGTCAAAGTGTCGAGCCTGTCATTGTAGATCACATCCAAAATCCTCTGCATGTAGTCCCCGGGAACGGGAACTGTCGGGATCCTAACAACCTGATAATCCTCGGGAAACATCAAAGCGTTGAAGTATCTGGCCTTCTCCTCGTAAATTCTCAGCCTCTCTTCATCACTCTCTGCAAGATAGAGTCTCTCAATATCGTGCCTCAGATTCTCAAGCATCTCGTTTACGATTTTAACGTTGGGAGACACAACGTGAAAAACCCCATCAACATTCAGAAACTGGCCAAGAATCGAGAGAGTTATGCACATGTTCTTCCTTCCGCCAGCAACATTCAGATACACCACATCAGAGCCAAATTTTTCTTTCTGCCTCTTTATCGTCCTTCCCGCAATCCTCATGAATTCAAAGTTTTGCTCCTCAGTGGTGATGTCCTCGAAGGGAACTTCAACTTCATGAACCCTTGTTTTCGGATATTTGACCTTCATAGCAACTTTCACAAGCTCAAATCCCTGCTTAACCCTGTCATCAGCCGTAGTTATGACGACCAAGTCCCTCACATCCCGTATGTGGTGCACAAAAGCCGTAATCACCGGAGGGCTCATTCCAAGTGGTGCTATAACCGCCACCTTCATCCTAAAAACCTCCTTTCTGCATATTCCAGACAGATTTGATAAAATTTCCGGAGTTTACACTCCGATAATTTTCCCACCCTTTCGTAAACATCAACCCACAACCACACAATTCCGACCTGCCTTCGACAGGAGAGGCATTTCCCCCTTTCTCACGTCAATGCCCACATTCTGACTCTTTCTGCGATAATTTTCGAGAAGTTGGGGGGTGTTCGTTCTCCTTATGAGATCCTAAGGCTGGCCAAAAAGGATTATGAGGCGTTCGCTGGAAAATTTCCGTTCTCCCTATGAGATTCCGGAAATGGTAATAATGGAACAATAAGTGGAGCTACGTGGGGTTTCCGTTCTCCCTATGAGATTCCGTGCTCTCACTAACGAGTAAATGTCCGTGGCCATCAGCGTTTCCGTTCTCCCTATGAGATTCTTGAACCAGTTGAAATGCTTGAAGACCCGGACATAATAAGTTTCCGTTCTCCCTATGAGATTCTTGGTGAGAACACAAAAAGATACACATGTGCTATTACGTTTCCGTTCTCCCTATGAGATTCTTAGGGAAACGATAGTGCGTGCAGACAGAGTGGATTTTGTTTCCGTTCTCCCTATGAGATTCTTTGCGAGGTGAAAGAGATGACAGATGTTGTTAAGTTTCCGTTCTCCCTATGAGATTCGGAGCACATGATATACTACGGACTTCTGCTTACGAGGATGTGTTTCCGTTCTCCCTATGAGATTCATATCCCAACGACGCATATATTCGGGTCTCTCGTGGTTTCCGTTCTCCCTATGAGATTCCGATGTTCAAATTTCTCCTTTGCCCATTTATAACCTTTTTCCCACCCGCTTTTTTCAGGGGTGATTGGTTGCATGCAATTTTGGGCGTGAGTATTTAAAGAGCAGCCAATTTTTGAAAGGCTTTCTCAGGAGAGATACTTGGGAGTTTTGGGAGAGGGAGCCTAATTGCAGAGTTAGGGGACGTGGGAATTCGCAAATTCAATCCATTAACTACGTGAATTTTTATTCGTCTGGAAAATCAGATAGTTTTTACCATAAAACAAGTTTAATTTACTCAGTTTAAGAATAATAAATCCCAGCTATATTTAAAATACTACCAGAGCTCAGTGTGTTAAGTGCCCCACACCATTTGTTTGTCTTTTTGAGATGAGACCAATTTGACTTCCTGTGGAAAATCATTGTTGGGCTGCTTTCCAGATACACGCGCTTGGTTTCAGATAACTTTCAGCAGCCCACAACCTAAAAATGAGTAATGGCCCAGTCCACACAAACAATTTTCTACCCTCAGTGCAAATACCATCGGTGAACGGCATAATCTATGCACTGCTCGCGTCAGTTTTCTGGGGAACGAACGGCGTGCTCCTGAGAGTTGGGCTCAGAGGAAAGGATGTCGTTTCATCCACGATGACCATAATGCTGGTCGTGTCTGCCATCACATTCGCTTTCTCTTTCGGAGATCTTCACAGAACCGCTACCGATCCGGTAAAACTCGCGTATCTATTCCTCGCCGGCTTTTTCTCGTACTTTGTCGCGAGAGTCATAACATACAGGTCTGTGACGGAGGTGGGCTCATCGAGGGCGTTCTCTGCCACATCCACGAGGATTCTTTTCTCAGCATTGTTCGGATACTTCCTGCTCTCCGAGGACATGGGACTCTACACGCTGTCTGGAACGCTGCTGATGATCCTCGGCCTCTACACGTTCACAACCGAAAGGATAGACAGAAGAGAGCTTATCATTTCGACGTCAAGCGGAATATTCTACGGGCTCGCGTCCCTGCTGATAAAGGTGGGGATGCTGGAAAGCGTGTTTGTGAGCGTCTTCATAGCGTCGCTGTCAGGATTTCTGTCTCTCGCAGCATTTTCTGCAGCTACAGGAAGGCTCGAGATCTCGATCAACAGGTACATCTTCCTCTCCGCCATGAGCCTGGCAGCCGGAAACATTGCCTACTTCTACTCCCTCAGCGCAATCCCGCTCGTAATAGCCGTGCCCCTCTCCAACCTGTACCCGATTGTGACCACCACGCTCGCCTACATTTTCTTGAAAAGCGACGAGCTTGTTGGAATCAGAACGTTTGTCGGCTCGGTTCTGACTGTAGCCGGGGCATCGCTGATATCAGTCAGCATATCTTAGCAGCGGGCCCGCCGGGATTCGAACCCGGGTTAGAGGCTCCGAAGGCCTCTGGGATATCCACTACCCTACGGGCCCAGCCCCGATTAGGCTAAGATCTCCTGCTTAATAACTCTTGTTTTCGACCAAAAACTAAAAATATCCTGAGCCATAGTATCTCACACTGAGCCCGGGTAGCTCAGCTTGGGAGAGCGTGCGGCTGAAGACCGCATAGTCGCCGGTTCAAATCCGGCTCCGGGCATTCCAATTCTCAAAACTGAAATCTCTAGAACGTTTCCTGTTCTCAAAAAGGTTGCAAAGGCATCCATTATCTCAGAAATCCTACCTCCATAGTTTTCTTTCAGAAATATATAGTTCTCCTTAGAAAACCAGATTGTCATTCTGAGCTTTCTCCTTCCTTTTTTCTCAAAATCCGGGCTTTTCTCGGAGTTTATTCTATCTGGACGTTCATGAACGTCCATGGACGTCATAGTGATAAATATAGCATAACAGATATATAAATTTTTTGTAGCAAAAACTAAATTTATTCAGATTGCACACAGGAAAGATTACAACCATGATTCACGAAATTTTTGCATGCACAAATTCATGTGTGTGCACCCTCCACGAAAGAGTATCAAGTGATCACAAAAGAAGGCAGGAGAGGGCTTCTTTTCATGCACTTTGGAAGAAAGGTGCATGAATTTCATTCCAACATTCATCCATTTTATGCAGAATGGAAGAAAGGAAGAAAGGTTTCTTCCATGGAAGAAAGGTGCATAAATTTCATGCAAAATGGAAGAATTCTGCATTTTTCACGGTTTTATGCGATTTCTGGAGAGGTGATCCAATGGATAAACCAGTAAAAATCAGCGTTCACGTGAATGAAGATGAATGGCTGGCTTTCAAGAATTACGTTTTATCCAAATACGGCTGTCTCTGGAAGTATCTCGGTGAGGAATTATCCAAGGCAATAAAGCTCTACCTCTCACAAGTGGCGGATGCACACACAAGAAAATGAACACACATAATTTCGAGTTTGGCATGACTATAAATGGAGAGTGATCAGCAGGAATTCAACAGAGAATCAACCACAATCAACTGTTGATCAGCAATCAATCAACAATATCAACACCATGTTGATTCTCAAATCAGCAGGATCAACTGATCAATCAACAGCTGTTGATTAGCGAATCAACATTCAATCAACATGTTGATTAGCAAAATCAATGTGGTTGATCAGCAATCAATCAACATTGAATCAACGTTGATTGAGCAGATCAACATGGGATCAACAGCGATCAAACACTTTCCAGAAAAATAAAATATGCAGGCTGAATTCATTTATTGTAATGACTCTTGCTGATTACATTGAGATTGAAACCACAAGAGATGAGCTGATAAGAGCATGCAAGCAGGCAGCTGATCTGATAAGAACGAGGGTTGATTACAAATACATTCTCGTTCTCCTTTTTCTGAAAAGGCTCAGTGATGAGTGGAAAAGAGAATACAACGAAGCTCTGAAAACTCTGCTTGAGAAGGGGTTAAGCAAAGAAGAGGCTGAAAACTTTGCAAAGGATAGATCCTTCCACAGGTTTGAATATCCTGAGAGATACACATGGGAAGAGTTGAGAAAGAACATTAACGAGCTGCCTGTAAGACTTTCTGAGGCGTTGAAACTTCTTGCTGAGAAAAATCCCGAATTGCAGGGAGTAGTTGATAGGCTTGATTTTCTTGAGTTTACGAGGCACAGAGATAATTTTGACATTCTTGTTCAGCTTTTTGAGCTTTTCAGCGGGCTAATCTTGGAAGAGCGAGTGATAGCATCCTCGGTGATGCTTATGAATGGTTGATTGGCTATTTCGCACCACAGAAAGCCAAGGAAGGTGAAGTTTTCACGCCCTCCGAGGTAGTGGATCTGATCGTCAGGATTGTTGATCCGAAACCAATGGATAGCATTTATGATCCTGCAGCGGGCTATGCGAGGATGCTTATCAGGGCATACGATTATGTTAAGCGGAAGTATGGCGAGGAAGAGGCAAAGAAGCTCTTCCTTTACGGGCAGGAAGTTAATCCAACAACTTACGCAATAGCGAAGATGAACGCAATAGTTCACGGAATAAAGGATATCAAACTCGAAGTTGGAGATACGCTGAAGAATCCGAGATTCAAGGAAGGAGAAACGTTCAGGAAGTTTGATATTGTCATAGCCAACCCTCCATGGAATCAGGATGGATATGGAGAGGAAGAATTAAAGAAGGCAGAATTCTACGATGAACGTTTCAAGTATGGTTTTACATCAAAGCAATCTGCTGATTGGGCATGGATTCAGCACATGCTTGCCTCGGCAAAGAGGAAAGTTGGCGTTGTAATAGATAACGGATGCCTTTTCAGAGGTGGAAAGGAGAAGCAGATCAGAAAGGCTATAATCGAGGATGATCTGATTGAATGCGTAATTTTACTGCCAGAAAAGCTCTTCTACAACACTGGCGCTCCGGGAGCGATTATAATCTTCAACAAACAGAAGCCAGAGGATAGAAAGGGCAAAATTCTGTTCATAAACGCATCCAACGAATTCGAGAAGCATCCAGAGGTTAGAGAGCTGAACAGGCTTGGAGAACAGCATATAGAGAAAATTGTGAATACTTACAATGAGTTCAGGGATGGAGATGGTTTTTGCAGGGTTGTTAGTTTAGATGAAATTAGGGAGAACGACTACAACCTGAACGTTACGCTTTACGTGTTTCCACAGGAGGAGATTGAGGAGATTGATGTTGCGAAGGAGTGGGTGGAGTTAAAGACTATTGAGAAAGAGATCGAAGAGATTGAAGAGAGAATTGGCAATTATCTTTCTGAACTGGGCTATAAGTGATAAAAATGAGTGATTGCTCTAAGTTGAAAAAGAGTGTAGAAGAAATAAGAAGTTTTATGGATGAACACGGCGAAACAAAGATAAAGGAACTTTTGAGTAAAGAGAATGGTAGAGAAGAATTGGTTTCATCATTTTTTACGCAGTGGGGTATTTTATTGCGCCGTTATGTTGATTCGTTGGGCACAATTGTAGTTCCTGATGACATCCACAGCATCTTGTTGTTATCGGTTCTTTTTGAGGGGTTCGTAAAAATAGTTTGTTTTTTCGAGGGTCCCAATATAATCCTTTCACGTGAAAAATCAAGAAGAACATTGGGAAGCATAAAAAACGAGTTTAAAAAGATACTCTCTGAAAAAGAGGATAACAAAATCAAACTTTGTGAAATTCAAGAGATACTGGATCTATTTACTAAATTGCGGAATGAATTTCTCCATTTTCCATTCTACTACCGCTGGGATTATCGATTTCATTGGCTATTTTTTCAATTAGTCTCATATACTCTGGAAAAGCTTGATTTGTGGGATTATTTAGATGGTGATACTCAAAGAATTGTTAAACATTATGCCAAAAACAAACCTGCAGGCATCTCATTATTAGACGTACCCCTATATAGTGATCAAACTCCAATGTGATTTCAAAACCAAGAAGATAGTGAAAAGGCTCTAAACTAAGTGATTCTTTAATCTATGATAAACTGAAAAGATCGCTGAAGGTAAAGTAAATCGTGGAATGAGTTGAAAATGGAACCTTACCGGCATGAGTTTTGCAGATAGCAATTTCGACCTCTCGCCAAACTTTTAAATTTTCTCAATACAGAAAAACATTCAATGGGTGTAGAAGCCGAGCTTTTAAAGGCTATTTATGCTGAGCTAAAAGTCATAAAAAGAGGAGCTGAAAAAGTTAAGCAGTAAAATCGAGCTTATTGAAGCTGGATTGATTCCAGAAGAAGAGATCAGCGAGGAGAAAGCCAAGGAGCTTGACAGGCTTGTTGAAGAGACGAAAAAGAATGGAATTTCATGGGGAGAAACTCAAAGGTGAACTCGACTTATGAGTTACGAGATTATGATTCACCCGAAAGTTGCAAAATCGGTTAAAGAGACTGATATTGTGAAGGGGTGGGGAGATTGAAATCGATTGAAACGGAAATTGAAAAAATTGAAGGGGAAATTAAGTGACTATTTAAATGAACTTGAGTATCTGGTGGTGAAATGAGCAAAACAGGAATCATATTAACGATTTTTGCGACTGGATTTATATCTGGAATCTTTTTTGGCTTCTATTTACTTACTGGTGAGAATGTAAATCCAGAAAACATACTAATAAAGGCTGGAAATATGTTTTGTGATGCTATTAAAAATTTAAATCCTGAAACATCAGCCCAGTGTAAAGACTACATGTTCTATGCGTCACTTCTGATCAGTGTTTTAGGAATTTTAGAAATTATAGCACTAATTTCCGCTGCGGGAAATTGGATAACTGGTATAAGTGCGTACCTCATTGGATTTGTAATTGGAGTTGTTTTGGTGTTTTTTAGTGGAGGTTGATAAAGAATGCCTAATAACCACAAAGAAACACCAATCGGCAGAATTCCAGAGGATTGAGAGGTTTGTTTTATGGAAAGTTTGGAGTAAGTTATATAATATCTCTAAACAACTTAAGCTCATGGGTGAGATCACAATTAAAGTATCCGTTCCCGATCATGCTGAAAGAGCATTCAGAAAAGCAGTTGAGGAAACTGCCAAGTTCTTCAATGAAAGGGATAGATTCTTTGAATTGATGAGCAAGCTAAAGGGAACGCTGAAAGTAGATAAATCTTGGAAGGAGCTAAAAATAGAGGCCTATGAGCAGAATCTTCTTGGATAGCTCGGTTCTTGTTGAATCGCTCAAAGGGAAAGACTCGGCAGTCAAGATTATCGAGATTTTAAGGGAAAAAGAGGCGTTGCTCGTCATAAATCCGATTGTGTTTAGCGAGGTTACATACCTGTTTATGAAATACGCTGGAAAATCCCGCATGAGGGAACTGTTTTCCATGCTTAATTCACTTGCGATGTTTGAGGTGAATGCCGAAACCGTTTCAATTGCAGAGGAATTCATGCTCGATTACAATCTCCTTCCGAATGATGCTTTAATCCTCGCAACGTGCAAATACTACGGAATAAAGTATTTGGCATCTCTGGATAGCGATTTCGAGAGAGTTTGTGAGGTAGAGAAAATCACTTTAATAAATAACCCGGAAATAGCAGGAGGGATACATTTTTGACAACAGGATTCAAAGAAACACCAATCGGCAGAATTCCAGAGGATTGGGAGGTTGTAAGGCTTGGAGACGTTTTAACGCTAATTAGGAATGGTTTAACTTATCGGCAAAACAAAGAAGGAAATGGGTATCCCATTACGAGAATAGAGACGATCTCAGATGAGAAAATTGATCCAAGTAAAGTTGGTTTTGTGAATAACCTCAAAGAAGGAGAATTAAAAGAATATCAGCTAATTGTTGGCGATATTTTGTTCAGCCACATTAATAGCCTTGAACATATCGGAAAAACAGCAATTTATGAAGCTGTACCAGAAATATTGTTGCATGGGATGAATCTCTTGCTTTTAAGGCCAAACAAAGAGGAGATTAAACCTCGTTTTTTGCTTTACCTACTTAAAATATACCGATTAAGAGGAATATTCAAAAATATAGCGAAAAAAGCTGTAAATCAGGCTTCAATAAATCAAACGGAATTGAAGCGAATTAGAATCCCCCTCCCACCCCTCCCAGAACAGCGCAAAATCGCTCGCCGAAATTCTAAGCACGGTTGATAGGGTCATAGAGAAGGCGGATGAGGCGATAGCGAAAACTGAAAGGCTGAAGAAAGGGTTGATGCATGAGCTTCTGACGAAGGGGATTGGGCATACTGAGTTCAAGGATACGGAGATTGGGAAAATTCCGAAGGAGTGGGGGGTTGTCAAAGTAGAAAATATTGTTATGCCAGAAGATGGGATTAAACGAGGGCCTTGGGGGAGCATGATTAAAAAAGAGTTTTTTGTAGAAAGTGGATATAAGGTGTATGAACAGAAGAACGTCATACTGAATGATTTTACTGTTGGAGATTACTATATTAATGACGAGAAATTCGATGAACTAAAGAATTATGAAATAAAACCAGGCGACATTTTAATGACTTCTGCAGGCACTATAGGCAAAATAGCAATTGTACCCGAAGGAATTCAAAGGGGGATATTCAATCAGGCGTTGATTAGAATAAGGTTGAATGGCAATAAAATTAACATTCTGTTTTTCAAATACTTGTTCGAAAGTGGATTGCTTGAAAGGCAACTCAGAAAATTTACATATGGTGCTACCCAAGTAAACCTTGCGTCTATCAAAATACTCAAACAAATTTTGTTGCCTCTACCACCGCTCCCAGAACAGCAAAAAAATCGCCGAAATTCTTTCAACTGTGGATAAAAAACTCGAACTCGAAAGGAAACGCAGGGAAAAGCTTGAGAGGATTAAGAAGGGTTTGATGAATGATTTGCTGACCGGGAAGAGGAGGGTTAAGGTAGTATGATGAAAATGCTTGAACTCGTTCCCAGCTCTATTGTTATGTACGGAAGATATTTTGTACCACTTTCTGAAGATCTCAAAAAAGCAAAAAACGAGCTATCTGATTTGAAGAGCAACTTAATGCACTTTTTAAAAGAGAAAGGATTCACGATACGAGATTTAGGGGCTATAAACAGGCTTTTCACGTATTCATATGGAGAATTTGAATTCGTGCTGGGTTTACCATACGAGACGGAGTATACAATTAGGGAGAGGTTAATTTCCTTATATAACAAAGATAAAGCTGAGTTTTCAAAATACGAACGTGTATTACTTAGAACTCGTGATGCAAACCCATGGCGTGTGTTAATTTTGTGGAATATCTACCCAAAAAGCAAACGCCACGGCATTGAACTGGAAATTTTTTCTTTTCCCGCATTATATTTCAAGCATTCTCAACTGGGTATCAAACTTAGAATACCTACATCAGTATATGATGAAATTCTGCTGGAAAATGAGCTGTTCATTAAGAGAATCGCCCGAGCTTTACACATGATAGAAATTGTGCCACCAATGCCGAAATCAAAGGTTGCTGATAGGTTGCCTACAGCAGAGATCTTACGTAGATGGGGTTATGGGGATGTTGGCGACTTGCTGGAATCCGCAAACAACAAAATTGAAAATGGCAGAATAGACGATGGACTTGTAGATCTTCGTAATGCTATCGAGCGTTTGTTCAGTCAAATAGCCAATAATTACAAGATCAATTTATCCACCCAGCAGGGTAGAGGAAGCTTAAAAGCATTCATAAATCTCTTGAAACAAAGCGGATATTTGACGAGCAGTATGTATAACACACTGGATAAGATACTACGTTCTGGAATTTACGATAGTGCTTTGAGTGTGTCTGTTCATGGAAGGCATAAATTCAATCTTGATTTACTTGATGGGAGATACGCTTTTACTATTGTGTGTGAATCGTTTGAATACATCTTAGAGAAACTGAGAACATATGGCTTCGATAAACTGAGTAGAGCCTCTGGAGAATACGATCTGGATAAAGGAGGGGGATCTTGAAAAGAATCAATATGCTATCGTAGCAAGAGACATACCAGTTTAAATAACTCGGAAGTTTCCGGGAGGAAACACATAATAAAAAGGATACACACGGCATTGGATTTATTCTTGAGCTTCTCGCTAATGGATGGAATTATGGAGAGACCCCCGAAAATTGCTCTCAGCTCAGAAAACGGGATGCCTCTGAAGTTATAAACCACTCCATAAAAACATTTATAACCTCTCAAACTAAGTGGGAAATGTGGGAAAATGCCAGTGGCAAAAATTGACGAGAAGGGCAGAATTCTGCTGCCTAAGGAAATAAGAGATAAGATGAACATAAAGCCGGGAGAGGAATTTCTGGTGGCAGATGTAGACGAAAATGCAGTTATACTCAAGAGGATTGACGTTAGAAAGATGCTCGAAGACCTTATTGAAAAAGCAAAATCAATTGATCTGGAAAAGCTGGAAAGAGAAATAGAAGAGGAAGGGAACAGAATTGCGAGAAGGAGGTACAAAATTTCTGATTGATACCAACGTTTTCATAGCTGCAGTTAAGAAAGGTTGGACGAAAACAACGGAATTAGTCCTGCATCTCCTCTCGAATCCGGAATTTGTTCTGGTGGCAAATGACGTTTTGCTTGCAGAGTATGAAAGGTATGCCAAGGCGTTTGATGCTGAGAATTTTCTTGAGTTTATGAGGCTCAGAGTTATTATCGTAAATCCTTCAGATGAGGAGATCAAAGTGTGTAGGCAGTATTTTCCAGAAAATGAGGTTGCTGATACAATTTATGCTGCCACATGCCTTAAAACAAATGCCGTTCTTATTACAAATGACAAACACTTCGATTCAATCAGGAAGGCTGGTTTGATAGAAGTATGGAATATTTCAGAGGCGATCAGCAGAATTCTCTGAGCATGGTTGCTCATTCGAAACTATTTTATCTGCCTGAACTGTAAACTCAAATACAGTGAGGAAAGAAAAATCTCAATCTGAAGATTATCTTTCGGAAATACTCGAATCGTTTGGCTGGAAACAGAAAAACCTGAAGCCCGATATTCTCGCATTAGATGAGTTTGTTGATGCATTGAAAAGGCTGAACGATGTGAGCAATGAGGACATCAAAGAGGTTCTGAACTTCCTTGAAACTCGTTCCTTCGATGTTGAGAGCTCAATGCAGATACTCGATGCGATTAAGAAGGGAGTAACGATAAAGGATTCCGAGGGCAACCTGAAAACCATCAAGCTGATAGATTACGAGAATCTTGAAGCCAACAGCCTCGTTTTCTCAAGACAGGTGAGCTTTAGAGATGCAGTAATTCCGGATATCACCCTGTTCGTTAACGGCATTCCTCTCGTAGTTATTGAATGCAAGAAAATGGCGAAGAGCTGGAAGGAAGGTTACTCTCAGATAAAGAGGTATGAACAATCAGTTCCAGAGCTATTCAAGTATGTTCAGATTGGTGTGAGCTTCGCTGACAAACTCGTTTACTTCCCGATTGTCAGGTGGGCTGAAAACGTTCCTGTCTATGAGTGGAAACCGCAGTTCGATATTCTGAAGCCTGAGATTCTGCTTGATGTTGTAAGGTACTTCACATTCTACCGTGAGCAGGATGGAGAGATAACCAAGGTCCTGCCGAGATACATGCAATACAGGGCGGTGAATGCCATTGTTGAGAGAGCGGTGAGCTATGCCAAGGGATTGACCGACAGGAATAAGGGCTTGATATGGCACTGGCAGGGAACTGGAAAAACGTTAACAATGGCGTTCTCAGCTGTAAAAATCAGAGATCTGCTTGGTAATCCGAGCATTTTCTTCATAGTTGACAGGGTTGAGTTGCAGAAGCAGTTATTGGATGAGCTGAAGGGGTTGAAAATCAGCTGTGAGGTGATTGAGAGCATTGATCACCTTAAAGAAGTTCTCAGCCATGCTGACGGCAAGCGTGGCTTCTTCATTACCCTTATCCACAAATTCAGAGAGGAAGAGCTTGCAAAGCTGAGAGAGCAGATGGAGAAACAGCACTGGAGCATAATGAAGAGGAAGGATGTGATCTGCCTGATAGATGAGGGGCACAGAACTCAGTATGGTGAGCTTGCAGCCAGCATGAGAGGAATACTGAAGAATGCGAGCTTTTTCGCCTTTACAGGCACACCCATAGCAAAGAAGGGCAGAGATACATATTCAGCCTTCGGCTATCCAGATGAACCTTACCTCGATCGCTACTTCATACTTGATTCGATTAATGACGGCTTCACAGTAAAGATAGCCTATCAATCAAGGCTTGATGATGTCCATCTCGATAGAGAAAATCTGGAGATCTTCCTTTCATCCAAGCTTGAAGAGATTCCGGAAGAGTATAGAGAGAAGGTTGAGCAGGATTTGAAGAGGAAGCTCAACAAGGTTAAGGTAATTCTTGAAGATAAAAACAGGATTGAGAGAATAGCGAGAGATATTGCCAGCCATTACATCAAATACGTCAGGCCTTTCAAGGCTATGGTTGTTGCGGTGAGCAGAAACGCATGCCTATACTACAAGCAAGCCCTTGACAAGTTCCTGAATGAAAATGAGACGGAGATTGTGATGACCTTCCAGCAGAACGATTCAAAGGAACTGCTGAACTATCTTGAAAAGCTCAAGGAGAAATATGGAAAGAACGAGCTGAAGGAAATTCATGAGGAAATTATAGCAAGATTCAAGAAGAAGGAGAATCCTAAAATACTCATCGTTACGGACATGCTCCTTACGGGTTTTGACGCTCCAATACTGCAAACATTATACCTTGATAAGCCATTAAAAGAACACAGATTATTGCAGGCGATAGCGAGAACTAACAGGCCGTTCATCAAAAATGGAGAGAATCTGAAGGGTGCAGGCCTGGTTGTAGATTATGTTGGAATCTTCAAGTTTCTGAAGAAGGCATTTGAAATGTATGAAGATGAGGATATCAGAGGAGCGGCATACAGCATAGAAGAGATAAAGGAGGAGTTGAGGAAGAAGATAGAGCAGGCTTTCAACTTCTTCGATTTCGAGCTGAGCTATGGCAGGGATGTTATAGATAGAGCGGTTCTTGTTATCTCAAACAACATTGACGAATTCAGAAAGCTCTACTTTGAAATCAGGAATCTCTACAGGCTCTTACTTGAAGACAAAATTGAATTCAAGGAAAAATTCGATCTTCTCAGCGAGATCTACCATGTTTACTTGCAGAGGGAGAATCAGCTTGATGCTGAAATTGAGCAGAAAAGAGATCAGTTTTACAAAGAGGCCCTAAAATTCATCCACGAAACCATTGATGTGCAGAAGATAAAGAAAGATTATCCGGTTGTTGTTATAGATGATGAGTTCATCAGGCGGATAAAATCAGAAAAAGGTGCAAGAAAATTTTACGATCTTCTTTTCCCAGTAAAGAATACGCCAAGGATATCTCTGATGAGAGTATTGTTGAGAGAGTTGATAGAATCGTGCGAGACTGGAATGAAAGAAAGAGAGATATTGATGAGCTTTACGAAGAACTTCTATCTATTGCTGAGGTTATCAACAAGGAAAGAAAGGAAAGGGAGAGGCTCAAGCTAAATGAGAAAGAATACAGAGTTTTCAAGCTTCTCAAATCTCACCTAACTGATAAAACAGACGATACTGAGCTTGTGAATGCTGTTAAGGAAATAATGGAAAGAGTTGATTCGATAACATTCCACAGATGGTTTGAGAAAAGTGAGGTTGTGCAGGAGGTTGAAAGGAGTATTCTGCTATACCTCATAGAAAAAATGAGTGGAAAATTTGATGATATCACAACCACAAAAAATGAGATCGTTCGCTTTCTTGTAAATCAGGCTGAAAAGGAAGCAAAAACTAAAAACTGGAAAAATTAGGTGAAGGCGATGGACGTGCTAGTGGAGAGAAAACCCGTGAAATATGCAAGAATTCAGGTTTTGCCCAATGGAAAGGTTAGAGTTGTAGCTCCACCCGATTTTGATGTTGATACTTTCATTAACTACCATGCTGAGTGGATAAACAAAAAGAAAAAGGAAATCGAAGAGCTTGCAGATGAGATAAATGGGAAAGAGAATCTGCTAATTCTCAACGGCAAATTCTACCACCTTGTTAAAGATAAGAGCTTCGAGATTCTTGACGGTGAGGAGGGTGTTGTGAATTACTACAGCATGAGAAGTCTGAAAAGAAGACTCGTAAGTATGCTCAGAGAAGAACTGAAAAGCACGGTTTCATTCTATTCGAGGCTTCTCGGAATAAAGTATGGCAGGATCTTCATAAAAATGCAGAAAACAAAGTGGGCGAGCTGTTCATCAAAGGCAAATCTCAGCTTTAACCTTGCAATGCTTGCTCTGCCAGAGAAGTTGAGGGGATATATTGTTGTTCACGAACTCGCACATTTAATTGAACCAAAACACACCAAAGCATTCTGGGATCTTGTTGGCTTTTACTATCCAGATTACAAGAATGCTGAAAAGGAACTGAAGAAATACTGGGTTTTAGTTGAGAGATGTAATGTTTGGAGGGAGTTGAGATCCATCAAGTGATTCATGTTTTGTGTGCACCCCCTGAGAGAACGTAACCCAATCTAACCTGTATTATATGGCACAGCTGTGTTATAATTAATAACACAGCAGAACCAAATCCCACAACAAGGAACAGGATACATTTTCGTGAAAAGCACACACAAAAAATTGGAAGAAATGTGCAAAAAAGTTCAGCGGAGAATTGATTCAAATTCAGGTATTGCCTTCAAGAGTAATCTTTCAGCTTCAACAATACTGATGTTGTTCCTGATTGCCCAATCGTTCAGCCTCACGTAGATGAGATCCTTGGGTTCTCTTCCAATTTTCTGGGCGGTGTTGATGAAGGATTCAACTCCCTCGTTTATTACCTCGCTGAACAGATTCTTCAGATCATCAACAAGCTCCTTCTCCTGTTCAGCTGCTTCTTCCTCAACCTTTTTGAGCATGCGATCTTCAAGCTCAATAACTTTTGAGAAATACTCCTTGCCCTTTCTGATCCACTCCTCCAATCCATTCTTGATCTTTCTCAACTCAACAAGATCCTTGGATGCTGTTTTGATATCAAGATCTCCGAAGAAGTACTGCTCAAGCAGAGTTACAACAAGCTTTGAGAGATTTCCACCCTTGCTCTTGAAATCCTCAATCGCATAGATCAGCTTCATGTTGCCAACTCTAAACGAGTAGTGGTGTGCCAGCTCCACCACCTCCTCTGATTTTCAACCCAAGCAAGGCCCTCACTAACCTCCTAACCCACCTGAGCATGTTACGTTATAATACAAAGTGATATATAAATTGTTCGGAACAAAATCGTCAGAGCTTTGTTACAAAAAGTTGAAATTGGTAGCAATTCTATAACTTATTGCATCAATATGATACTATTTGATTCCTATGTAAGCAATATGACGCCAAATGATGCAAAAAGCAACAATTTGATACATTATTGTAGCATATTGTAGCAAGAATGAAGCATTCAGGCCATGTTTCAGCAACAGTTATATCTGGGATTTTTATAACAAGTATTCAGGTGATTTTATGGCCTACTGGCTCTGCATAACCAATGAAGAGAATTGGAAGGTTATAAAGCAAAGAAACATCTGGGGAGTTCCTGAAAGGCACAGGAACACAATTGCCAGAGTGAAACCGGGAGATAAGCTGCTCATCTATCTCAAACAGGAAAGGGATAAAGATGTGGTTAAAGAGCCGAGAATTGTTGCGGTTTATGAGGCAGCTTCTGAGGTTTTCAGAGATTCAAGCAAGATTTTCAAGTCTCCAAAAGGTATGGGAAACGAAACATTCCCGCTGAGAATCAAGCTCAAACCCGTTAAAATCTTCGAAAAGCCCGTTGAGTTCAAACCTCTCATCCCCAAGCTGAGGTTCATCACCAACAAGAAGAAGTGGAGCGGGCATCTGATGGGCAAGGCGATGAGGGAGATTCCTGAGGAGGATTACGAGGTAATTGTAGGAGGAAATGACGTCAAATAAGGGATTTACTCCATCCTTTGCACTTGCGCTTATACTCGCTTTCTTAGTTTGCTTTGTAATCTTACTCAATTTTGTTTCTCTCTGGTATCACTTCCATATTGCTCCTGAAGGCGAATCTGAAATAGAAATGCTTGTAAATGAAGTTAACGCCACGAAAGATGTTATTCAAAAACTTGAGAAAATCGCAAGATGGGAAGGAGAAAATATTGATTACGTTTATGGGATAGATCCGGATTTTTCACTCGACGGTTATGCGTTTTACTCAATTAATGGGAAGTACAAAATTTAGGCCTACAGAGCCTCCATATAACAATGATCCAAAGTGGATTGCCTACTACAAAGTAGGAGGTTGTGGAGAGTTAGCTTCGTTTTTCTATGAAGTTGCAAAGCGTGCAGGCTTTGAAGTCAGAGTTGTCGAAGATAATGGGATAGATCACGCATGGGTTGAAGTGAGGATAAACGATAGTTGGATGGTGGCAGATCCAACAATTTACTGGTGGTATGTGAATGATCCAAAGAACCATTCAGACTGGGATAAACGGTGGTTTAACAACAAGTCTTGGTATGAGCGATGGCATTTTTCAAGAGTTGTAACTCGATCACAAAACGGTACCATTCTGGATCTAACGGCCAATTACACCAAAACATACAACGTAACGATATCAATAGATCCAGAAGTTCAAAATGGAGTTTTAAAAGTAACCACATGGAAAGGAAGCCAAGAACGGATCGTTTTCTATTCTACGGTTAATGGCTCAGATAACATTAGTTTATCACTTGGAAAGAGAATCTACAAATTTGAGTTAATAGAACCAACATGGTATGGCGTTGAAAAATTTGGGAGGAGAGTTTATTCAATTGATGAAATTGAAAGGAAAATTGTCAAACTAAAGATAGAGGGAAAAAGATTGAGTAATGATTGCTATGTTTTTATTGGGTTTTCGTTTGGTGTGCTAATGTCATTATTGGCAATAATGATGCGCCAGCCGATAATGAGACTGTATGAGAAGTTATTAGGAAGAAATAAATGAACTTTTTGAGGGTTTTTCTCAAAAAATTAGAAAGGAATTGGGAATTTATCAACAATCTTCTCATATTCCCTCCAGCTCAGCTTATCCCTGAGATCAAAGTAAGCCTTTCCTCCCATTCCCTTTATCGCATGCCCCATGAAGTATTCCGTTGCAGATTCAGAAACATCATGGCCTAAGCAAAAGTTCCCAAACCATTTCCTGATGGCATTCGCATCAACCCTGCTCTTTTTGTATTTCTCATCTCCTCTCCATCTCTTAACGTTGATCCTGTTCTCCCATGTTTGGTAATCGAGCTTCTTTTTGATCTTCCTCAGCTTCCTTGCAAACTCTGCCGGCATGAATGCATACTCTCCAGATTTGATCTCATTGCTAATATCGGTTAATGGATACCTTGCAACTCTCCCCTTAAACTCAAGCTTCCTTGGATCAAAGTTATACAGCAGATCTAGAGCATGATCAAGCCTTATCCCTGAGAATACAAGCAGTTTGAACAATAGTTCCGTATCTTTATCCTTCCACTTCTCCTTTAACCACTCATAAGCCTGCCTGATCTCCTCATCCTTCAGGTAAATCCCTCTCCTCTTTGATCTTATTGGTGTTAAGAATGGTTGTTCAAGGATCTCCTGAACCATCTCCCTTGGCATTAGCTTCCTCACCTTCAGATACTCCAGCAGAACCCTTACAGCATTCACGTAATCCTTTTTGTTTGTTGTTTTGTGGAATCCCTCCCTCAGCGATTCCTCATTGATCACCTTTCCAGCCAGAACCTTCTTGAGAACATTGTATAATCTCTTAACTCTCTCCTTTTTGGTTTTCATTTTCCTCTCTGCCGTCCAGAAAAGCTCAAAATCCTCGTAATCAATATCCTCAAACTTTATTCCTTCATTGTAGCTGTTATATCTTTGGTGCAATTTGCCACCATTTGCCACCTCTATATGCCTATTGGAGGCATTATTCAACTCTATTTCATTAATGGAGCTCGTATATTGCCCTACGGCTGAAGACCGCATAGTCGCCGGTTCAAATCCGGCTCCGGGCACTTTTTCTTCCGGTTCAATTCTCCGCACTCAAAACTGCAAAGAGTTTGTGAATGCTTGGAAAAGAGAATTCACTGAACAAAACCATGCAACCTCTTTTTAAAAATCCGGAAAGCCAGCACCATCTCATCACCACCAAAAAAGGAACAGTTAAAAGCCTCCCACCCCACAATTAAAAATCGCAGAAATCATACCACAGGTGGCGTTGATGGAGAAGTGGGTGTTCGAGCTGATAGTGGAGAAGATACCTCCGTTCTCGATGTTTGAAGGCGAGAGGGCAGTCATGGTTCAGCTTGTAATCATGCTCCTCGTGGGAGTCCTCGTGTCCATAGCCTTCGGCCTTCCGCTCCGCTCGATTGTGATGGGCAGCCTCGCGATACTCGTGGTCGTGCTGTGGAGCAGGCTCACCCTCATCATCGCTCCCTCGATAAGGTCATTCCGCCCATCCCTGAGCCCGGAGGAGAACGAGATTATCGAGAGGTACAAGTCTCTGCTCTTCGACCGCAGAAGGCCGGAGCTGTTTGCCGGAGCGCTGCTCTTCATCCCGCTTCTCCTCCACCTGATGAGAAACGGGACGCTGCTCCAGTACTACCTGAACAATAACCCATATGCCATAGCCTTCGCAATGGTGCTCGCGTGGGATGTTGCCTACAGGGCAGGGATAGGGGCATGGGTTGGCTCGCTGAACCTCTGGAGGTCTGTTAAGCTGCTGTCGGCCTCGAAGAAGAGGGAACCCCTCGACTACACCTTGCTTAACGACCTGAAGACGATGGAGAGAATAGACAGGAACGGCGTGTTCTTCGGGCTTGCAGGGCTGCTGCTCATCCCGGTTCTGCTCCCGGATCCCCTGCTCACCCTCGCTGCAGCAGCGTATTCTGCCTGCATAGCCGCCATGTCGTTCCTCTCGCTCACCACAGTGAGGAGGGTTCCATGGCTGCCGCCAGACATAATGGAGCTGCTTGAAAAGGCCAAGTTCGCTTATGTAGGCCATGCCGGGAGGGAGTTCCCCCACCTCACGCCGGTTGTTCAGGTGTTTGACGGCAGCAGCGTGTTCTTCGTGACGTCCAAGGCAAGCAAGAAGTTTTCCCTTATAAAGGAGGACGACAGGATCGCGCTGCTCGTCGACGAGAGGGATCCGAGGGACTTCTTCGGAAACAAGGCTGTGATGATGGTCGGCAGAGCAAGGTACTACACGCTTAGGAATGCGATTCCAAACGCCCCCAAGCTTCTGAGGGTCTTCAGGCTCTTCAGGCGAAAGTATAGAGCGTATATAGACAGGTACTCTGAGAGAAGGGACGAGCTTCCCGAGGCGTGGAGATTGACGCCCCTCATCAAGAGGGTTCCGGTAGAGATCGTGCCTGAGAAAGTCGTGTACTGGAGAGGCGCGAGAAAAATAAGGATAGGGCTGTGATACCATGCTCCCTCAGGAGGTAAGAGAGCTTCTGAACACGAACTACTTCGGATATCTCTGCACGAGGGGAGAGTACCCCCACATAACGCCCATATTCTTCACATACGACCAGAGGAGCTCGATACACTTCATGTCAGAGTTCAAGTCCAAGAAGGTGAGAAACATACTGAGGGACAGCAGGGTTGCGCTTGTCGTTGATGTCAGAGACGAGAGTGACCCGTTCAACAACGAGGGTGTGCTCATCAGCGGCTTTGCCAAGATATACCTGCCCGGAGAGAGTGTTATGGAGGACTACGACATAGTCTACACAACATACGAGCTCTTCAAGTCCAAGTACTCCAAGTTCGTTGAGTTTGAGGAGAAGGGGGATGTTGTTGTCGAGATTCGCATAAAGAGGGTGAGCTACTGGAAGGGGACGAGGTTCAAGTCCTTCAGGGTGTCAGAGGACTGACAGCCTGGAGATAAAGAACCCGGCGGTGTCGTGAATGTGCGGGTAAAGTCTCACGACCCTGTCGGCGTGTCTGAACTCCTTCCCCTTGTACCTCCTGAGCCCCCCAAGGCCCATGCCGAGCTTCAGTCTATCCACGCTGAACGTGTCCTCCAGCTTGAGCAGGTTGCCCTCGTTCTCCTCAAACGTTATGCTGCATGTGGAGTAAACGATCTTATCAGCCATTCTCGCCGCATTCCGCAGCATCGCCCTCTGAAGCCTTAGCAGGGCCTGAAACTTCTGTGGCGAGTACCTCCACTTCACCGACGGGTAGTTCCTCACCGAGCCTGTCGAGGAGCAGGGTGCGTCTATAAGAACCCTGTCCGCTGACGCCCTGAACTTCACGCCGTCTGCAACCCTGATCTCCACGTTCCTCACCCCGAGCCTCTTCAGCCTCGCCCTCATCCTCTCCACCCTCTCCCTCGAGTTGTCCACCGCGATAATTCTCCCCCTGTTCTCCATCAGCGCAGCGATGTGGCTTGTCTTTGAGCCCGGAGCGGCTGCGAGGTCGACAACGGTTTCCCCCGGCTCTGGGGAGAGGGCAAGGGTTACGAGGCACGACGCGAGATCCTGTATCACGAAGTCCCTGTCGTAGCCCTCGAGGATTGCAGGTGGCATCTCATAGCTCACAACTTTGAAAACATCCTCAACAGGCGTTTCCTCGAGCACCACACCCTGACTCTCCAGGAGCCTCCTCACGTTCTCAGGGGACTTCCGAATCGTGTTTGCCCTCACGTATATAGTCTGCCTTAGGTTCGCCTCGAGGAGCTTCTCGTAGTCCGGCACCGTTTTCTCGGCGATCCTGATGTACCACTCGGGGTGGAAGTATTTCAGGGCGAGGTACCTCCTCCTGCTGACCTTCCTTATCTCCTCAAGCTCCCTCTCAACGCTCACGTTCTCAGCATTCCTCAGAATCGCGTTGACGAAGCCTGCCGACTTAGGGCTGACCTCCCTCGCTATCCTCACCGCGCTGTCAGTCGCGAGGGCGGGGTGAACGCCCTTAAAGTGCATCTCGTAGACGCCAATCCTCAGCAGGTTCCGGATGAACGGGTTTATGGAGCCGAGGTTCCTGAAACCGAGAGCCTTCTGAAGTATGAAGTCAATCAGGTTCCTCCGCTTGAGAACCTCAAAAACGTAGGCGTGGACGCTTCCCCTTATCTTGTAGTCAAGATTCTTCCCAAGAAAGTACCTCCTCAAAGCCTCTTTGGCCGAGATCGTGTTCTCCTCAACTATCTGAAGAACCTCGGCGGCCAGCTTCTGGGTGGGTACTACATCACCACCATCTGCGCGTGCCAGCATTCTCCGATCTTCAGAACCCTTTTTTCGTCCACAATCCCGATGCTTATTGCGAGCTTCACCGCCCTCTCGCCGGAGATGTTGGCTATCGTCGCCTGCCTCAGTGCCCTCTTAACTTCTTCCTCCCCTACGCTCTCGGTTCCGTAGAACTCCTCCCTGATCTCTATCTTAAGCTCCCCTTCCCTGAAATCTCTCCCTATAAGCTCCTCATCGCAGACGGCAACCATCACTTCTCCTTTTACCCTGTACACCTTCATCCTGAAGGTCATAGACCCTTTACGGAGTGCTTGGCACCGCACGCGAGGCACTTCACGAAGAGAACCCTCTCCTCCCTGACGAACTCTGTATCTGGAGCCCCACACTCCCTGCAGAGCACGTAGGTCTTCACGTAGTCGTCTATCTCCTTCTGAATCTCCTTGTCCGTGAACTTGCCCTGAAGTATGAGCCTGCCCGACTCAACAACACCCGCTGTGCCCAGAGATCTCACGAGGTACTTGTAGAGGTGCTCCTCACTCCTGTTTATCGTCTTGGCTATCACCCCAAAGTTCTTCACTATCGTCCTGCTACCCTCCTTCTGAACGCTCACCCTGGGGATTTCGAACCTCTCCCTGCTGATGACCTTCTCGGGGAGCATGCTGTAAGCCCTTTCAAGGAGTTCATCATAACTCTTCATAGTTCAGCCTCTCTGCCAGCACATAATTAAGCTTTTTCGCCTCCTCTATGAAGTCTGAAGGATAAGTCTCGGAGTAGTAGAGGTGAGAGTAGCACCTGCAGTCCGAGCTGCCAAAGCCCTTTATCCCCTCCATGAACCTGCTCGCAAGCTCAGCTATCTGGTGCTCGTCAGCCCTGCACCTGTACGCCTCCACCGCCTCGGCCTTCATGCTCAGGTAGTCCACATGCCAGTGGAGCCTCTTGTTCCTGCTGAAGTGCCTCCTGATGCGCTTCGAGAACCCCCTCTTCGCAGAGCCGGAGTAAACGTAGTAGCCCCTCCTGAACAGGATTTTCCCGAGCTTCCCGACCTCGATCTCCTCATCCCTGTCGAGCCTGAATATAACGAAGTACATCCCGCTCCCTCAAACATTGTAGTTTTCCGGCCTTATCTCCCTGATCTTCCCACTGCAGATGGGGCAGTCATTTCTCCTGCTGATGTCTATCTCGAACCACTCCATTGTCTGCAGATCTACCCTCAGGAGCTTTCCCTCGAGCAGCTCGCCAAAGCCGGCCAGAAGCTTAACAGTCTCAGCCGCCTGAATCGTTCCGAAAAAACCTGCGGTGAACCCAAATATTCCCGGGGTGGGCTGCTCAACCTCTTTTGGATATATGCACCTGTAGCACGGGGAATCGTCTTTGTAGGTGAACGTGGACGCCTCTCCTTCAGTCTCAAACACCGCTGCGTGAACCATGGGCTTACCGAGCAGATAGCATGCGTCGTTTATTAAAAACCTCAGAGCCATTGAGTCGACGCACGAGACCACGACATCCCAGGGCCTGAGGGTTTCCAGAACGTTGTCGGGATCGAGCTTGTATGGGTATGCGACGGCCTCAACCTCTGGGTTGAGCCTGTTTATGTACTTCACCGCCGAGATGGCCTTGTTCTCCCCAATGTTTCCGGCGTGGATTATCTGGCGGTTCAGGTTGGTTATCTCCACGGTATCGTGGTCAACAACCCCGATTCTGCCCACTCCGGCTGCAGCGAGGTAGCTTATCACGGGGCTTCCGAGCCCTCCGGCTCCCACAACCAGAACCTTCGCCCTCTCAAGCTTCCTCTGTCCATCCTCACCAAAATAGGGAATTATGATCTGCCTATGGTACCTGCTCGATGTCATACCTGCTCTCCCCAAGACCAAGTTCTTCTGCGTAGCTTATCTGCCTTTCGGGACTTGTCCACTCCCAGAACCTGAGGAGAGCCCTTGACGTCAGCTCCTCTTTTCTGTAAGCGTCGAGGCTTGCGGAGTCCACTGATACTATATCTCTCGACGCGAAGATCCCTATGTCGGGAACCTGAGGCACCCCGCTGTATGGGTGGCAGTCGCAGTGGGGCGTGATGTCTATGGCGAAGTTCAAGTAGGCAAACCTGTCCTTTCCGAGCAGATCCATTACGCCCTTGGCAGCCTCCACTATCCTCTCGGCTATGTCGTCACCATCGAGCCACGGGCCTATCACAACTGCTCCGGCCTCACACACCTCGTAGCACCCGAGACACTTCATGCACCTCGACGTGTCGATCACGAGGTCGTTTATCGCATCAAACGGGCACACCTCGACGCACTTCATGCACCTCGTGCACTTCTCGTGGTCAATCTCCGGTGGAGAGGGCAGGTGGATGTCGTACTTTGTGGTCTTGGTAACGCAGCCGACCCCGATGTTCTTCATGCTCCCTCCGATTCCCCCTCTCATGTGGAGCTTGAAGTGGGTCATGACGAGTACAAAGTCAGACTCCGCTATCGCCTTGGCGACGTAAACCTCCCTGAAGTGCTTTGCGTTCTGCTCTACCCTGACTCCATCGAAGCCCCTCAGTCCGTCTGCAACTATTATCGGTGCTCCGACCGTCTGAGATGTGTACCCGTTTTCCTCAGCTATCTCAATCCTGCCGATTGCTGTGTTTCTCTCCCTGAACATACCGAGCCCTGTTGTCTCAGTTACGAAGACTTTCGCTCCCCTCTCTTTCAGCATCTGGACGGCCTTTCTTATGAAGAGGGAGCGGATGGTCTTTGTTGTGCCCCTGTCACCGAAGTGAGTCTTCACCGCAACAACATCGCCTGCAGACACATCCTCTATTATTCCGCTCTCCTCGATCAGCCTCTCAAGCCTGAAAACCAGGCTCTTGTCGGGCTGGTACCACCTTGAGGGCTCAGCAACATCAACATCAGCGGGGGTGAAAAACACCTTGGCCATAACTCTCCCTTGCCAGCAAATGTTAAATATCTTTCGTAAAATTCTGATTTATGAGGAAATTTGCGCTGATACTTGGTTTAATGCTCATAATATCAGCAGCAAACGCTTTTGAGATTAGAATAGAGGGTTACGAAGGTGGAAACGTAACCGTCAGGCTCATACCGATCGGAAACGGAACTGCAGAGAACGTGACGGTTCAGGAGAACGTCATCACCTTCCAGAACATCACGAACGGGAGCTACCACGTGATCATCACGTACAGGGACATGCAGTACCTCGGAAGCGTGACGATCCCCGGAAACGACACCCTCGTCGTGAACTTCACCAAGACCTCGGACACATCTGTCCTCAAGATAGACAACATGCACTACATACTGAACTACCAGAACGGTGATCTGGTGGTGCTTGAGGTCGTGAACTTCGAGAACACGGCTGACATGTACTACGCAGGAGACATAGTGAAGGAAATCCCGAACGCCTCCCACCTCATGATCGACGACACGGGACTCGTTCAGGCGGGGGTGAGCTTCGAGAACGTGTCTCAGGACGGAAACAGCATAGTGATCAAGAACGCGACCGTGCCACCCCGCGGCATTTTCTCACTCGCCTACCTCTACTTCCCGCAGGGAGACCTTGAGATAATCGCGGACTACCCGACGGACATCATCAGGATAATCCACCCGACGGCGATCACAGTAAGCGCTCCAGACGTTTTCAAGCTCGAGACCCAGTTCGCAGACGCCAACGGGCAGGTCTTTGTTGTTCTGACGGCAACGAACGTGACCAAGGGACAGGTGTTCACTATAACCGCCGAGATGAGTCCACAGGGAGCAGACGTGCATGCTGGAGCGGACAGGGGCAAAAGTCCCCTCAACAACCCGGCAGTCATCGTAGGTGTGCTGCTCGTCGTCGCAGGGGTCGCGCTGTTCCTCTACTCCAACAGAAAGGGTGGGGGAAAGGAGGGCGAAGAAGACAGCGGGTGGGAGCTCATGGACGAATGATCGTCCCTATTTTTTCCCCTTTCAAAGCCCTCTCCACGTTTTCGGGTGTTCCTTCGAAAATCACCGTAGGAATTCTGCTCCTCTGAATGATCTTGCTTGCAAGCAGGTCCACAACGCTGCTGCTCCCTGCCCTTACATCGTTTCTCGCGACTATTTCCACAAGCTCCTCAGGTGTGAGCTCCTCGAACCTCGTGGCCTCGCTGTCTCTTCTCGGGTCTGAGGAGTAGACGCCATCAACGGACGTTGCGATGAGCAGCTGCTCCGCTTTCAGGGCCTCAGCGAGCAAGGCTGCAGTCGCGTCAGTGGTGTGCCCCGGGAACGTTCCGCCCATAACCACTTTGTCGTAGTCCGTGAGGAGGAGCTTCGCCGAGCTGAAGTCCTCAGGCACCACCGGTGCGCAGCCCTTCAGCCCTGACAATAGAACCATGGCGTTTATTCTCGTAACCACGATCCCTATCTCGTCGCACCAAACCTCATCCGCCCCGAGACCTCTCGCGATCCCTATGAAGTTCCTGGCTATCCTCCCCCCACCAATCACCACTGCAAGCTTTCCAGAGAACCTGTTAATCGCCTCAGCATACCTGCGAACCCTGTCGCCGTCAAAGTCCCCGAAAACCATCGAGCCACCAAGCGCGAGAACTTTCATCCCTTATCGCTATGCAGAGGGCATAAAAAGGGTTTCGGCCGTATATACTTCAGTGTTTTTGAATAAATCAATAAATAGTAAAATATTTATATCATCGAGCTAAATAATAATGTGGTGATATTATGGAACTTGACTCTAAGGATGAAAGGCTCGTGGACCTGCTTGCAGAGGCGGGACTCAACAGGAACATAGCAAGGGTCATCGTTTACCTCTCAAAGGCCGGAGAGGCCATATCAAGGGACATAGAACGGGAAGCGAACCTCAGGCAGCCTGAAGTTAGCCTCGCGATGAAGGACCTGAAGAGTCTGGGGTGGATAAAGGAGAAGGAGATCAAGAAGAAGGGCAAAGGGAGGCCGCTGAAGAGCTACAAGCTCAGCCTCGACATCAAGGACATCGTCAGAGAGCTGGTCGAGAAGAAGAGGGAGGAGCTGAAGAGGCTCGAGAAGGACCTTGAAGAGCTTGAGGAGCTCGTTGGTCTGAAATGAAGCTCGACATAAACTTGGGAAGGAACTACGTAAGAATTAACGTCGACAGGGCTGTCATAATCTGCCACGGACTGCCATACGAGCCGGGATCTGCAATAGACAAGAGCTACGACAGTCTGGCAGAGTTTTTTTCCAAGAGAGGTATTCCGGCAGTCGTGTTCGATTTTTCCGGTACGGGGAAGAGTCAGGGAAGCTTCAGCCTCATCTCCTGGCTTGAGGATCTTGAGAGCATCGCGGAGAACTTCGATGAGGTGCACGTGGTTGGCTTCAGCATGGGGGGCGCTGTAGCGTACGCTTTTGAAAATGCTGAGAGCTACAGCATAATCTCCTCCCCCTTCAGCCCTGACATGTTCAGCGAGGGGATGCTCAGGGAGATATACTCGAACGCCCTGCTCAAGGGGACGCTGAGGGGCATAAGGGACTACGAGACGTTTCGCAGGAGGTTCGTGGAGGAGTTCCAGAGCATAGCACCATCGAGCGTCAGGCCGAAGAAGGATGTGCTTGTCGTCCACGCAATTGACGACGAGGTGGTGCCGTTCGATCAGGGAGAGAGAATATTCAGGTACTCAAAGAGACCGAAGAAGTTCGTGAGAGTTGAGAACGGAGGTCACTTCCTGAGAAGGTCGGAGAAGGTGATAGAGCTCGCTTACAGGTGGGTCTCGGAAAAAAGGGAGGGCGAAGAGGTGGAGACGATCAGGATCTGATCTTCTCGAGCACGCTCTCTATCTGCTTCCAGACCTCCTCGATGTCCTTTGTGCCGTCTATGTTGTAGATTACCTCCTTCTGGCTGTAGTAGTTTATCAGCGGCTCGGTCTGCTCCTTGTAGACCCTCAGCCTCTCCTTAACAGTTTCCTCCTTATCGTCGTCCCTCTGGTACAGCTCGCCACCGCACTTGTCGCAGATGCCGTCCTGCTTTGGCGGGCTGTAGATCAGGTTGTACACAGCCCCGCACTCCTTGCAGACCCTCCTGTAGACGATCCTCTTCAGTATCTCCTCGTCAGGGACGACTATGTTAATGACAGCATCGATTTTCTTGCCCATGTCGTCGAGCATCTCGTCGAGGGCCTCAGCCTGCTTTATCGTCCTCGGGAATCCGTCCAGTATGAACCCCTTCTCGCAGTCTGGCTGTGAGAGCCTTTCCCTGACGATTCCGATAACAATCTCGTCGGGAACGAGCTCTCCCCTGTCCATGTACTCCTTTGCCTTCTTTCCGAGCTCTGTCCCCTTAGCAACCGCCTCTCTGAACATGTCCCCGGTGGAGATCTGGGGAATGCCGTACTTCTCCACAATTCTCTTTGCCTGCGTGCCCTTTCCAGCACCCGGAGGACCGAGAAGAATCAGGTTCATGGCCTGAGTTCCGGGAGAAATTATTAAAGTTTTTTCATTTTTGTTCGTTAACTATCTTTCTGGCCTTCCTCAGCGCTTCTCTAACTACACCCCTCCTGCTGAGCCCGCCGAGCCTGAAAGCCGTTTTCCTTATGCTTCCCGTCTTCAGGAACAGCCTGAGCACCTCCTTCTCCTCCTCGCTCAGAACATCGCTATCCACAGCCTTCCTCGCAATCTCGATAAGGTCGTCGTTCTCGTAGTACATCTCCGCCGGGTCAAGCGGCTTCTCGAACGGCTCAAAGTCGAACTCGATAAGGTACAGCCTGTCCCTGTCCGAGTAGTACCCCCTCAGCTCCGCCACGAGCTCCTCGACGGACTCAAATCCCTCCTTCCTCGCAACCTCTTCATCAATCTCGTCCAGCCCGATCTCCCTCACGTCCTTTATCCTCGCCCTGCCCACTATATTCCCACCGCAGTGAACGTAAACGAGCTCTCCGGGTTTGACATAGACTCTCTTTCTTATCGTCGCCCTCTTCTCACCGCTCAGGAGCTTCTGAAGGTACTTGCCCTTGAACTCGAGGTGCTTCATACCTCCTCCCCCAGATATATCCCGTCCTTCGCCCTGACTATCCTGAACCTCACGTGCTCTCCAACATCCCTGTCAGTCAGAACCGTTACAACCCTGTCTCCGACAACAGCGATCTTCTCGCCAAATCCCCTTCCATCCACCACTATTTTCGCCGAGTAAACCTCTCCCTTTCTGATTTTTGATGGATACCTTCTCCTCTTCTCAATTCCAAAGTCCTTCGGGCTCAGGACAAGCTTTACCCCATACTCTCTCTCAAGCTCCCTGAGCTTCTCGTAGAAGAATTTGAAGCTGATAACCCTCTTCACCTTCCTGCCGCCCTTGTAGGGTATGTACTTCTGGATTCCAAGGGGTGGCCACCTCTTGCCAGCTCCGATGTCGAGGGCGAACTCGATTATCTCCCGGATGTCCTCGTCGTTTATCCCCGGAAGCCACACAGGAGCGATCAGCAGGTCTATCCTGCTGTCAGCTATGTATTCTGCGATCCTCCTGACCTTCTCCACGGGGTACCTCACACCGTAGATCTTCTCAGCCCTCTCCGGGTTGAGGCTGCTGACGCTCAGGTTGATTCTGTCGAGACTTCCCTCAAGCTGATCGATCAGACTTTCGCTCAGCAGTGTTCCGTTGGTCTGTATGGAGACGACCTCCGTCTCCCTGACCTCCTTGAGCCCCCTCACAAGCTCGGGGAGGTAGGGGTAGAGGAACGGCTCGGCCTGCCCGTCTATGTGAGCCTCCACGCCCTTGCCCTTAAACTCCGCGACCTTACGGAACTGCTCAACCAAGTAGTCCGGATCGACTATGAAGTCGTTGGCCTTCGTCCTGCTCTTTCTGCCTTCATCAACGCTGCAGAATATGCAGTTCAGGTTGCAGCCGGTAATCGGCCTGACCTGAATGAGGTTTGTGCCCCTGTCAATGAGGCCGAAGGCCGCATGCCCCAGAAGCGGGATGCCCGACTCCCTCGTTATGTAGTAAAGATCCCTCTTCGTCGTGTGGTGCAGAACCCTCTTTTCCTCGGAGAACTGGATAATCTCCTCCTTGCTGAGCCTCCTCCTGAGCCTCTCGTAAACGTTCTTCTTTATCCTTACCTCGATTATCCTCCTGAGGAGGAAGACCTTCTCATCTCCAACCTCGTACTCGGTTATCATAGCTGGGTCTTCTTCAGCGCCTCCTTGCCCTTATCGGTTATGGAAACTCCACCCTCACCGCTCTCAACGTACCCCTTTTCGGAGAGAGCGTCGACGATTCCCTTCAGCATTCTCTCCGGCAGCCTCGTCGCCTTCCTGAGGTCGTTCAGGTTCATGGTCTTTTCCGAGACGAGCTGGAGCACCTTGAGCATGTTGCCTGAGAGCATGACAATAATTCTTCTCCGGGCTTATTAAACCGTTGCGTAAGGGTTTAATATTTCCCGCTCACCCCTCACTGTGAAATCGCTAAGAGCGGGCATCAGCTTCTTCTCAACGATACGGGCAGGAGGGGAGTTTGAGGACCTGACAAGGAACCTCTACATCATGCCCGCAATTGGCGCGATTCTGGGTGCGATTGTCGGGATGGCTGGCTACCCTCTCTCCCTTTACGGACTCGGGTTCCTCATCGTGGTTGTCTATCTGGGCGTTGAGGGGATCAACCACGTTGACGGGCTTTCGGACTTCTTCGACGCATACTTCGCCCCAGAGAGCAGGAAGCTCAAAGCCTTGAAAGACCTGAACACAGGAACCGGGGGGACTGTGGCTGTGGCGCTCTACATAATCCTGCTCACACTGTTTTTCACCCGAATTGACCCAGCCAGAGTCGTTCCCGCGCTTGTCCTCTCCCAGAGCCTTGCCAAGCAGGGCATGCTCCACCTGATGCTCTCCTCAAGGCCGCTCTGGGAGGGGATGGTCTCGGAGTTCGTGAGGCATGCGAGAAGGCGGGATTACGCGTCTTATGCAGTAACTCTAAGCATCGCCCTGCTCATAGGCATGGAGTTTCTCCAGCAAACCGCACTCTCGCTCGCAGCGTACCTGCTGACCCTTCTGGCGATGAAGGTCTATGCGGACAGGAGGTTTGGGGGGATAAACGGAGACGTGGTTGGTGCGACGAACTGCCTGATATTTCTGGCTGTAATCGGTGTGTGGGCATGCTCGCCATAGTGATGTGCGGCGGAAGGGGCAGCAGGCTGGGATTCGTGGAGAAGCCCATGATTTCCGTGGGCGGGAAAAGGCTTGTTGAGGGCGTAATGGAGGAGCTCGAGCTGGCCGGGCTCGAGACTGTGTTCGTCACCTCCCCATTCACACCAGAGACAGAGAGGTTTCTCAGGGAGATGGGGCTGGAGGTGTTCAGGGCCGATGGAGGAGGGTACATGCACGACCTCCGTCAGGCTGTTTTCGAGTACCGCATTCTCGAGCCGGTCCTGAACGTGAACTCCGACCTGTACTTCCGGGAAAGAGGGATCATCCTCAGGTTTCTGAGAGCTTACCTCACCTCATCCTCCCCGGCAATGTCTGCCGTGTTTCCGAGCGGCAGGAGGGTGGGCATAAACGCCTTCGACCCCGCGCTGGGGGAGCAGAGGGAGGAAAAGTTCATTATTGAGGAGAGCAGAGTTATCAACATAGACACGCCCGGCGATCTGGAGAGGCTGAGAGATGGACGAGTACTTTGAGAGAAGAAAGAGGATGGTGGAGAGGCTCAAGGACGAGCTGAAAATCTCGGAGAAGGTAGCGAAGGCCATGCTCGAGGTTCCGAGGCACCTGTTCGTCCCACCTCACATGAGAAGGGAGGCATACAACGACTACCCTCTGCCGATAGGCTACGGGCAAACGATAAGCGCCCCCCACATGGTCGCGATCATGTGCGATCTGCTCGACCTGAAGGAGGGGGAGAGGGTTCTTGAGGTCGGAACCGGGAGTGGCTATCACGCCGCGGTTGTGTCGAGGATTGTAGGCGAAGAGGGGCTGGTCGTGACGGTGGAGAGGATTCCGGAGCTTGCTGAGACGGCCAAGAAGATCTACGAGTCCCTCTGCTACGACAACATAAAGGTTGTTGTGGGAGATGGTAGTGTTGGCTACGAGGAGCTCGCTCCATACGACAAGATCTACGTCACCGCAAGCGCTCCGAAAATTCCGGTCAAGCTGCTCGCCCAGCTCAAAAACGGAGGGAGGATGGTTATCCCCGTGGGGGACTTCGTCCAGCACCTGTACGTGGTGGACAAGGACGAGTACGGGAGGGTGAAAAAGAGGAGCTGGGGGGCTGTCAGGTTCGTTCCGCTTATAGGTGAGGAGGGGTTTGAGGACTGACTACCTCGCCCCGTTCTTAATGGGCTTCACGGGGAGGACGTGTATGTGCTCTCCAACCTCAACCCTGCCCTCCACACCGTAAACCTCTGGCAGCAGGTCTGTCGTGAGCACCTCCCTCGGAGCTCCGCTCGCATACACTTTGCCGCGGTTGAGGACCACGAGCCTGTCCGCGTATCTTGCGGCCAGATTCAGGTCGTGGAGTATCACGATCGTCGTAACTCCGCGCTCTTCCGTCACCCTTCTGACGAGCTCCAGTATCTCGAGCTGGTTCCTTATGTCGAGGTTCGATACCGGCTCATCCAGCAGCAAAACCCTCGGCTCCCTCACGAGGGCCTGGGCGATCAGAACCATCTGCCTCTCCCCACCGCTGAGCTGGTTCGCGAGCCTCTCCGCGTAGCTCTCCATTCCCAGCTCAGCAAGAACCCTGTCCACCACCTGTAGGTCGCGATTCTTCACCCTCCACGTGAGGTACGGAATTCTCCCGAGCAGCACGACCTCGTAAACAGTCATTATCCCCGGTATCACGTTCTCCTGAGGCAGGTAGCTGACGATCCTCGTCACCTCCTCCCTGCCCATCTCCCTAACATCAGTGCCGTCCAGAAGAACACTACCGGACGTTGGCCTTTCAAGTCCGGCCACCATCTTGAGCAGAGTCGTCTTTCCGGCACCGTTCGGGCCTATGACTGCCGTGACCTCTCCCTCCTCTGCCGAAAAGCTTACGCCCTCGAGGACGCTCCTTGAGCCATACCTGAAGGAGACGTCCCTCACCTCTACAGCTACCATATCTGCCTCCTCCCCCTCATGACGAGGAACATGAAAAACGGCACCCCGAGCAGGGACGTGATTATCCCTATGGGGAATATCGCCCCCGGAACAACTGTTTTACTCACAAGCGCTCCCCCAAGAAGTACAACTCCACCACACAGTATCGAGCCAATTATCAGGAACCTCTGATCCTCCCCGATAAGCATTCTCGCGATGTGGGGAGCGACAAGGCCGACAAACCCAATTATCCCCACGAAGCAGATCGCTATGGATGTCAGGAGGGAAACATAAACAAGAACCTCCACCCTGATCGCCTCTGTGTTCACCCCGAGAGCCCTCGCCTTCTCCTCACCCAGCCTGAGGGCCGTGATCTTCCAAGACCTGAGCATGAGGGCCAGGGTGACGGGGACGAGGACTGCGAGGATCACCTGAGCCTTCAGCAGGCTCGCCTTGGTTAGACTTCCAAAGAGCCAGAAGACTATCGCCTGCAGCGTCTCCTCGCTCGCGTAGTACTGCAGCAGGGCGAGCAGGGACTGGAACATGAAGGATATCGCAATCCCCCCGAGGACGAGAGTCTCGCTCGTAAAGCCCCTGAGCTTCCCGATGAACATGATCAGCATGCAGGTCAGGAAGGAGAAGAAGAAGGCATTCACCGGCACCACAAACTCGGGCGGGACTGCGGGGATTACCTTCACCCCGAGAACGTAGGCGAGGGCTGCGCCAAATCCAGCTCCTGCGGAGACGCCGAGGGTGTACGGGCTGGCGAGCGGGTTGTTCAGTATCGTCTGCATCTGCAGGCCGGCAAGTCCAAGAGCCCCACCGACGAGCAGTGCTGTCAGCGTCCACGGCAGCCTGTACTCCCAGACGACCACGTCTTTTGGCGCAGTTCCCGGGTTCAGCAGGCTGCTCAAAACATCCCCAACACCGAGGTTCATTGGGCCGGTTGTGAGGTTGAGAACCGCAAGGATCACGCTCAGAACAAAAAATGTGAGGAGGAACTGAACCCTCCTGTAGATCAGAGACCTGTACATTCCCTCCATGCTCATCCTCCGATGCTCGTGGCCCAAACTCCCCTGTACGGCAAGGGCATGAACCTCTCGTAAAACTCCTTCAGACTTCCCTCCGGGTTCAGATTGCCGAACAGCTCGGGATGCAGCCACTTGGCAATGTACTGCAGGCATGCGAACTCGAATATGTGCCCGTGAGAGAGTCCGTGGTGAACTATGTACACCCTGCCGTTCTTCACCGCGTTCAGGTTCTCCCAGCCCGGTCTGTTTATCAGCTCCCTGAGAGCCGCCTTTGCCTCCGCATCGCTGTCAACCGTGTATCCTATCGCCACCCTCTGCCCGCTTGGGAAGTTGTTGTTGCACGTGAACACTATCACGTCCGGATTCTGCTCGAGGACGAACTCGGGGTTCACGTCTCCGCTCGCCCCGCTCACAACCTCGGCGGCTATGTTCCTTCCACCCGCCATGTCTATCCAGTGGTTGTACATCCCCTCCTTACCGTAGGCTCTCCACTCCGACCACGTGGCAAACACGATCGCCTTGGGCCTGTTCTCGGCATCCTGAGCTTTTTCAACGACGGAGCTCACCTGCTCTCTGAAGAACTGAACGAGCTCCCTCGCCCTCTCCTCCTTTCCGAGCAATGTGCCGAGAAGCATCGTGCTCCTGTTGACCTCATCAAAGAGCTCGGTGACGTTGCTGCTGTGCGGGAAGTAGTCCGTGAATACCACGGGGATTCCCGCCTTCTCGAGCCTCTTAAGATCCTCGTCCATGTACTTGAGCATGGACCTGTCGGCTATGACCACATCGGGATTGAGCTTCAGAACCTGCTCAACCTCGAACGTCTTGCCCGGCTGCCCTACATCGGGTAACTCGGCAAGCCACGGGTAGTTCTCGATCCATCCCTGCCACCAGTCCGGCCTGTACTTCTTGTACCTCCATGAATTCAGCCCTACGAGCTTGTTGAGAGCCTCTTCGCCCCCAACTGCAGCGTAGTCCTCAAGGCCGTATAGAAGGACGACCCTGCTCACCGGAACCTTCACCTCAACCGTCCTCCCAGCGAGATCCGTGACCTTTATCACCCTCTCGGCTTTCGGGCTCTCGAGGCTCACAGCCCAAGTTCCGCTGTACTTCACCGGCAGGAACTTCTCGTGGAACTCCTCCCACGACTTTTCGGGGTCGAGATCGCTGAATAGCTCAGGGTGGAGCCACTTTGCGAAGTACTGCAGCGCCACGAAGTCGTAGATGTGGCCGTGGACAAAGTAGATGTGTATCGCATAAACCCTGCCGTTCTTCACCGCGTTCAGGTTCTCCCAGCCCGGTCTGTTTATCAGCTCCCTGAGCATCTCCTCCGCCTTTTCTCTCTCGATCCCGTACCCGAGATCGACGTTCCACCCCTTCTTCCCTATGAATATCACCACGTCGGGGTTCTCCTCGAGCACGTACTCGGGGCTGATCTCCCCAGACTTCTCCACGACCTTCGCCGCTATGTTCTCTCCTCCGGCAAACTCGATCATCTTACCCCTGTAGTGATCCCTACCGTAGGTCGTCCACCCCTTCCCGAGGAGGAGAACCTTGGGCCTGTCCTCAACCTTCTTGAGCCTTTTCAGCACCTCGTCCACCTGAGACTTGTAGTACTCGACAAGTTCCTTCGCCCTCTTCTCCTTGCCCAGAAGGATGCCGAGAAGCATCGTGCTCTTGGAGTGAGTCGTAACGTTAAACGGCTCGTAGTAGTCTATGAAAACAACCGGAATCCCGGCCTTCTCGAGCTTTTCCAAATCCTCCTTCACGTACTTGTACTGATCCTTCGACATTATCACAACGTCCGGCTTCAGCTCGATTACCTTCTCAGCGCTGAACGTGCCCTTCCACGGATAGCCAACGTCCGGAATCTCGTCTATCCACGGGTACTTCTGGAGGTACGCGTTCCACACGGTCGGCCTTCTGCCCTCCCAGTAGTACTTGCTCCATCCAACGACCTTCTTCAACGCATCTTCCCCACCAACAGCAACGTACTCCTCCACGTTGAACGTTATGACCACCCTCTCCACCGGAACCTTCACGTGCACCTCCCTGCCCATGAGGTCGGTGATCGTCGCCATCCCGGCATTCTCAGCACTCGAAGCCTCCTTCTGAGCGCAGCCAGCCAGAGCAATCGCCAAAACGAGAACAATCAGGGCAAAATACCTCTGCCTCACCATCACACCCCCTTGACTCCTTCAACAAGGAAGTAGGACCTTCCACTCCACGCGAGCCTATAGAAGAACGGCCTGTCGGCCATCAGCCTCTCCCTGATCCAGCCGAGATCCGTTACGGAGACCTTCCCGAGACCTGCGCTCTCCATCAGCCCGGCAACTTTCTCTGGAGTGACCCGCTTGTGGAGAGGCAGGTGTCTGCTGAGATCTCCATCATAACCCACAGGCCTAAACGGGTTCCTTCTCTCGTAGATTGAGACGAGGAACCGGCCAAAAGCCCTCTTCAGCCCGCTGCCATACCACGATCCGTCAATCACAACAACCTTGCCGCCGCTCCGAACGACCCTGCTCCACTCCCCCACAGCCTTCTCCGGATTGGGGAGAGTCCAGAGGACGTGCCTGCATATGGTGGCGTCAAAGCTCTCATCGTCGAATGGCAGGTTCTCAGCATCAGCAATCCTGAAGTCAACGCTGACCCCAGCTCTCCTAGCTTTCTCCCTCGCAACGCTTAACATACCCTCCGACAGGTCGATCCCGACAACCTCGTGCCCGAGCTCGGCGAGCAGTATCGCGAGGAATCCTGTACCGGTTCCAATGTCAAGTATCCTCATTTTTCCGTGGAAGACAGCAGACAGAACCTCCTTCCAGGCATTCTCCAAGCCACTGTGTCCCGGAGAGCTGTCATAGGTCGCGCTCCTATCGTCCCAGTACCTCCTGATCCTGTCCTTGACCTCCATCCTGCCACCCCTCATCATTTGGTATTAAAAATCTTTCGAATTTTAACACTTATTAAGAAATTCTTTTAATAAAATAACAAAAAATAATATTTTAATGAAAGAAATTAGAAATTTTTATTAACAAAACTCGTAAGCTGATACAGATGATTCAGGCGACCCTCGAGGAAGGTGCGGCGATCCTCCAGACAATTCTGCCGAGGATGTTCATCGGAATGGTTCTGGCCGGAGCGCTGTTCTCCATGCCGGAGTTCAGGAAAGTCACCGCGCTCTTCGAGCGGCTTGCGAGGGTTGCCAACCTGAAAAGCGGAGTGCCGGTTGCGGCGTTCTTCGCAGACAGGTATGCTGCTCTGTCAATCCTCGCGGAGATGAGGAGGAGGGGGGCTGTGAGCGACAGGGAGGTGATGGTGTGCGCGGTCATGGGGATGTTTCCGATGGGAATCAGGTCTACCCTCCTCGTCATGGGGCCGCTGGCGCTCTCGTCCCTCGGAGCCAAGTACGGACTCGCGTACATCCTCCTTGACCTGACGTCGAAGCTCCTCGTCTCCCTCACCGGAGCACTCGCCGGAAGGATGTACCTCGAGGGCGGGCAGGTGGAGGTGGAGTTCAGGATGCCCGTCAGGGAGAGCGTGGTCCAGTCTGTCAGGCAGTTCCTGAGGGTTGCGGCAGTTCTCATCCCCTCTGTCTTCGCGGTTCTGCTGGTTGTGGATGCCGGGATGAACAGGCTGCCCCTGAACACTGCCCAGCTCGCCATCCTGTCTGCCGGCGCGGGCAGCACCATAGCAGGAATAGGTGTTGCGGGATCGCTTGTTGCCAAGGGGGTTGTGAGCGGCGAGACCGCGCTTCTGCACCTCATAGTGGCCCAGATGCTGCACAGGGTTGTCGAGGGGCTGAGAAGCTCGATGCCCGTGAACGTCTCCATGTTCGGAGCCTCACTCGGATCAAGGCTAACCGCTGTGACATTCATCGCGGGAGAGGTGGCCTGCCTGATCTCCCTCGGAATTCTGCTCATCTCCACTTCGCTCTCAGTACTCTGACCTTCTGTTGCCAAACCTCACGCCTGAGTAAAATATATAAGGTTTAATAATGACAATAAGTGGAACAGGAGGTGATATTCTGCAGGAGTTCAGGGAGTTTGTAAGAGGGATTTTAGGTGGCGACTTTTTTGAAAAGGACGAGTCCCTCAAGGGTGTGAGGGTGCTCGAGGTTTGCTCGGTTGTTCTCGGACCCGCCGCGACTGACATTCTCGCCGAATTCGGAGCAGAGGTGATCAAGTTCGAGCCGAAGAGAGGAGACCAGATGAGGTACGTCTCCCCCTTCGCGTACTACTGGAAGAACCTCTCCCCCGGCCTTCTCGAGCAGAACCACAACAAGTACTGGGTCGGCATGCACTTCGGACATCCGAAGGCGAGAAAGCTATTCTACGATTTCGTGAAGAAGAGCGATGTCGTCGTGGACAACCTCACACCTGGAAGGCTTGCGAAGTGGGGACTGAGCTACGACAGGCTCAGGGAGATAAACCCGAAAATCATCCAGCTACACGTATCCGGGTTCGGCAGCTGGGGCCCTTTCACCGGAAGGACGAGCTACGACGCAATAGCCCAGAGCGAGGGCGGGCTGTCGTACATAACCGGCCACGAGGGCAGGGGGCCGATAAAGTCGGGGGTTTGGATAGCCGACTGGATAACCGCGCTCATGAGCGCTCTCGCGATAGTGACGGCCCTGAACTACAGGGAGGTGAGCGGAGAGGGCCAGTTCATAGACTACTCGCAGGTGGAGAACGTCATCAGGTTCATGGACTGGACGTGGCTGTACGTCTTCAAGACGGGAGAGAACAGGGAGAGGTACGGGAACAGGGACGTTGCGATCTGCCCATCAGACCTGTTCAAGTGCAGGGACGGATGGGTGGCGATAGCTGCCTTCACCGAGAGGGAGTTTGAGGGACTGTGCAGGGCCATGGACAGGATGGACCTCTACGAGAGGTTCAGAGACCCGGTGGAGAGGTTGAAGGATGAGAACGCGAGAGCTATTCTCGCAGAAATTGCGAAGTGGGCCGAGAGCAAGACTGTGGAGGAGGTCGAGGAGCTGGCAGACACCCTCGGCTTTTCAGCGAGCAGGGTGATAGATGTTGAAGAGGCCTACAACAGCGAGCACTTCAGGGAGAGAGGAGCGGTGCAGGAGTACTACGACCCGCTCTACGGCAGGCTCGTCGAGCCAGCCTACCCACCGAGGATGGAAACTCCTGCGAGACTCAAGTGGGGTGCGAGGCCGCTGGGCTTCGACAACGAGTACGTGCTGACGAGGGTTCTTGGGCTGAGCATGGATGAGATCAAAAGGCTTGAGGAGGAGGGCGTCATCTACAAGTGGGATCCGAACATCGCCCCGCAGACTCCTCCCCCGGACTGGGATGGAAAGAGGGGGTTGAAGTTCCCGTGAGGTGGTCGTGATGGAGGAGAAGATTGTCGGAATGGCGATTGATCCCGAGTACGCGAAGTTTGTGTACTCGCTCACAAGCCCTGATGAGGTTTACGGAAAGCCTGAAGCTCTTGAGGGCGTGGTTGTGCTTGATCTGAGCTACGGGAACTACGCTGGACTCTTCGCATCATCACTGCTTGCGGAGCTTGGGGCTGAGGTGATAAGGATCGAGCCTCCCGAAGGAGATGTGGCAAGGAAGATGACTCCCTTCGGCATAATGGTCGGAGACGCGGGACTTGCATACCTCACAGAGGGAAGGAACAAGTTCCACGTCACGCTGAACCTCGAGAGCGAGGAAGGGCGAGAGATGTTCAGAAAGCTCGTTAAGAAGGCTGACGTTGTGATCGAGACGTTCAAGCCCGGGTACATGGACTCTCTCGGCATAGGTTACAGGCAGCTGAAGGAGATCAACCCGAGGCTGATCTACTGCGCAATACACAGCTTCGGCCAGTTTGGGAAGGACAGTGAGAAGCACGGTAACCAGCCGAGCTACGATCTGGTGGATCAGGCGAGGGGCGTGGTGATGTCCGTCACCGGAGAGCCCGACCTCGATCCCGAGGTTCCGGAGGAGTACAAGAAGCCCCTCAAGCACGGAAACTGGATGGGGTGGTATGTAGGAGGTGCGTGGGCGGCACTCGGAATTCAGCTCGCCCTGTTCCACAGGCACAGGACTGGAAAGGGACAGTTCATAGACGTGGCTCCTTCAGAGGGTCTGATGGCCATCGCAAACTACCTGATGCAGTACTTCCACATGTCCGGCAGGAAGATGGTGAGAGCTGGAAACTTCGACTATGCCGTTTTCCCCTACACTTACGTGAAGTCCAAAGACGGGTATGTGTTCATGTCCGGGTTCACAGATCCGAACTGGGCTGCGCTGTGTGAGATAATGAACCGCCCCGACCTGCAGGAGAGGTTCCCGACCACCAAGGAGAGGCTCACTCCAGAGAACCAGCCCATCATACAGCACGAGATAGAGAAGTTCACGTCCCAGCACACCTCGGAGGAGCTGCTGAACATGATACTCGAGTACTCGAGAAGGCCGGACAAGAAAGGAACGGTTGTCACGGGAAGACTGAACTCACCCAAGGAGGTGCTGGAGGTGGAGCACCACCAGATAAGGAAGACGTTCGTGAAGCTGACCGACCCCCACTACGGAGAGCTGCTGATCCCCAACTCGACCTTCAGGTTCATGTCGAGAACTCCCGGAAGGGTGAAGTGGGCCTGCAGGCCAATCGGAGCGGACAACGAGTTCATATACGGAAAGTACCTCGGAATCTCCGGAGAGAAGCTGGAAAAATTGAGGGAAAAGGGAGTTGTTTAAACCCACTTTCTTTCTTTTTCGAAGTTCGGCTGCCTCTTCTCCACGAAAGCCGAGAACCCCTCCTTTGAGTCCGGACTCGCGAACGCTATGGTGAAGAGATCCCTCTCGTACATTATCCCATCCCTCAGGCTCATCTTGAAGCCCCTGTTCACAGCATGTTTCACGAGCATCACTGCATAGGGGGACTTCGACTTTATCTTCTCCACCAGCTCGTTCACAGCATCCATCAGTTTTTCATGAGGCACGACCCTGTTCACAAGGCCGAGCCTGTAGGCCTCGTCCGCAGATATGTGGTCTCCTGTCAGGCTGAGCTCCATGGCCCTCTTCCACCCGATGAGCCTCGCGAATCTCTGAGTGCCACCTGCCCCTGGGATTATGCCAATGTTTATCTCCGGCTGGCCGAACCTGGCCTTCTCGCTGGCTATGATTATGTCGCATGCCATGGCTACCTCACACCCACCTCCGAGAGCGTAGCCGTTGATTGCAGCTATGACGGGAATGTCGAGCTCCTCGAGGTCTTCGAGCAGCGCTCCGAGGTCCTCTATTATCCTTCTCGCCTTGAAAACGTCTGTCTCCGAGAACATCTTGATGTCGGCGCCTGCACAAAACGCCTTGCCCTCTCCCGTTACGACCATCACCCTCGCAGTTCTGCTGCTCCTCGCATGCTCCACAGCCTTCCTGAACTCCTGAACGAACTGCTCGTTTATTGCGTTGAGCGCTTCGGGCCTGTTGAACCTCACCCAGACTACTCCGTCCCTCTCCTCGAACTCAACTGCCATGCTCTCAGCTCCTGTAGCTCTTGGGCATTCCCAGAACATGCTCGCCGATGTAGTTGAGGGCCATCTGCTGTGTCACGGGAGCGAGCCTTATCAGGTTGATCTCCCTCCACCACCTCTCAACGTCGTACTCCCTCGTGTAGCCATAACCGCCGAATGTCTGCATCGCCCAGTAGACCGCCTTTATTCCAGCCTCTACCGCAACGACCTTCGCCATGTTCGCAGCCTCACCAATCTCCTTGTAGCTGGCGTTGTTGTCGAAGAGCCATGCGGCCTTCAGGTTCATCAGCTTCGCACACTCAAGGGTCGCGTACGCCTCAGCAATAGGGAACTGCAGACCCTGGTAGCTGCCAATCGGGTCGCTGAAGACCTTCCTCTGCTTGGAGTACTCAACAGCCTTGCTTATCGCCAGCCTCGAGATGCCTATTGCCGCTGCGGCGAAGCTCATCCTCTCCGGGTTGAGGGTGTCGAGGATCATGTACCAGCCCTCGTCCTGCGGTGGCATGAGAGCATCCTCAGGCAGCCTGAGGTTGTTGAAGCTCACCTCACAGGTCTTGGAGTAGTTTATGCCGTGCTTTGGTATCGGGTTCACCTTCACGGCCGGGTTTGGAAGGTCTGCAAGGAAGAGACTGATTCCGTACGTCTTCTTTGGAGCCTCCTCCTTCGGAGTCGTCCTTGCGATTATCAGCATCCCCTTTGCCCTGTCCGCACCGCTTATGAAGATCTTGTTTCCGTTTATCACCCACTCGTCTCCATCCTTCACCGCCCTCGTCCTTATGTTGAGCGTGTTCGTGCCCGCATCTGGCTCTGTAAGGGCCATCGCGAACTCGAGCTCACCCTTGGCGATCTTCGGCAGGTACTTCTCCTTCTGCTCCTCAGTTCCATGCCTCACTATGCTCAGGGCACCGAATACCTCTGTCAGAACGAGGTACCACACACCACCCATTCCGCATCCGTTGGCTGCAAGCTCCTCCATTGCTATGAGGAGCTCGGTAACGCCCATTCCCGCTCCGCCATACTCCTCAGGGATCACTATGCCGAGGAAGCCGGCCTTGCTTATGGCCTTCCAGAACTCCTCGGCAAACTCACCCTTCTCGTCCTTCTCCCTCCAGTACTCTGGAGGGAAGTCCTTCGCTATGTCCTTTGCTGCGTCTGCAATCATCCTCTGCTCTTCCGTAAGCTTAAAATCCACATTCACCACCCCCATTTTTAATAATTAAAAAACCTGAGCAAAAAAATTAGGAAACGGGCTTGAAGTAGAGGATGTCCGTTATCCTGCCCTCCCTCTCCTCCTTCGGCTTGAGCACCGGCTCGACCTTCATACCAATCTCAACGTCCTCGGGCTCAACCTCGCCGAGGAGGTGGACTATTGATCCATCCGTGCCGTCCATCTCTATGATCGCGTAGATCTCCGGCTTCTCGAGCTTCTTCTCGTATGTGTCGTAGTTTGCCACCGCAAAGGCCTTAACGCAGCCCTTACCGCTTACCTCCACGAACTCGGTCTCGCCGAAGTCGAACTCGCAGTATATCCTCGGAGGGAAGTAGACGTGACCGCACTTCTTGCACCTTGCAGCAATAAACTTGCCCTCATCCTTGAGCTTCTTGAAGAATGCATCTCCAGCCTCTCCGCTCGTGTAAACCCAGTAGAGCTCGATCTTGCCCTCAACGTGCCTGAGCTCGGCAGGATCCACAATCTTCTCGTTGAACACCATCACCATCACCCCTCTATTGGCTTCCAGTAGAGGATGTCGGTTATCATGCCCTCCCTCTCCTCGGGCAGCTTCCAGACTGCCTTCACCTTCATTCCAATGTACACCTTGTCCGGCTCCACCTCGCCAAGCTTGTGCAGAATGCCCATCTTCGGTGAGGCTCCGTCTATGGAGATCACAGCCACAATCTCTGGCTCGTCAAGCGGTCTTGCATCAGGGTCGATGTAGGAGATCGAGAACGTCTCGACCGTGCCAGTGTCTTCAAGCTCCACCCACTCGTCGATTGGCCTGTAGCAGAGCTCGCAGAACATCCTTGGAGGCACCATCACCCTCCTGCACTTGTTGCACTTCGTTGCGAGAATCTTGCCCTCCTTGAGGCCGTTGAGGAACTTGCTGATGGCCTGTCCGGCGGTGAACTGATACCTTATGTCAGGGTGATCCTCAACGTACGTGACCTTCCCTTCCTTCAGATCCTCGGCCTCAATCCCGTGCCCCTCGACATACAGAGGAGCTGAGATGTTCTTCTTCCCAACCGCCATCACAATCACCTCTTGTTGGAGAGAACCATAACGGTTCCAACCTGCATCAGGTCACCCCAGGCCTGAGCAACACCCGTCGTCACTTCCTTGGCGACCTGCCTCTTTCCTGCCCTGTAAGCCAGCTGCCAGTAGATCTCAGCGACCTTGACACCCATTGTTGCAGCAATCGGGTTGCCAACGCCAAGCAGTCCACCGCTCGGGCAGACCGGCAGGTCTCCGTCCCTCGCTGTAACTCCCTCTCTCGTCAGTATCGGCGCCTCTCCCTTCTTCGCCAGACCCAGACCCTCCATGTGGTGAAGCTCCTTGTAATCGAACGGGTCGTATGGCTCGGCAACATCAATCTCCTTCCTCGGATCGGTTATGTGGGCCATCTTGTAGGCCATTTTTGCCGCTTCGGCAACATACCTCGGGAAGTACAGGTCTCTGTTCGTCCACCAGGTCGTGTCGAGTGCCCAGCCAACTCCATCAACCCAGACAGGCTCATCGGTGAGCTGCCTCGCTATATGCGGGGCGACCATTATCAGCGCTGAAGCTCCATCACTCGGCGGGGAGACGTCCAGCCTTCTTACAGGCAGAGCCATCGGCTCGCTGCTGAGCACATCCTCGACCGTTATCTTCTCAGCAACCTGAGCTGCTGGATGATCGAGGGCGTTGCCCTTGTTCTTCACAGAAACGAGGGCGATGTCCTCGTGCTTTATGTTGTTCTCGTGCATGTACCTCCTCATCTCGAGGGCAAAGATCCATATCAGGTTGGGGTTGAGCGGCCTGTCAAGAATGGGATCCCAGATGTACTTGAAGGCTGACTGGGGATGGGGGTGCACCGAGCTCATCTTCTCCTCGGTTATGACGAGGCAGACGTCCGCAAGCCCGCTTGCGACGTGCCAGTATCCTGCTATCGGCGCGAAGACTCCGGTTCCTCCACCGACAAAGACCCTCATGTACGGCCTGTTGCTACCTCCGCTGCCGTCAAGCAGGTACTCACCCTTCATGTGGATTCCGTCGAAAGAGTCTGGGGCGGAGCCCATCACGACCATGTCTATGTCCGAGATCTCAAGTCCAGCCTCCTCAAGGGCCTGCTTTACAGCGTAGTAGCTCAGCTCCTTCCCGGTCTCGTTCATCCTTCTCCTGAAGAGAGTGATTCCCGCACCGACGATGGCAACGTCCTGCTTCTTGTGGAACTTCAAACCCTTAATCCTCTCGAACATAGCTTATCACCTCGAGAAGACCGCAACGGCACCGCTTGCGGTCGGAACGTACCTCCACGCCTGAGCAACACCCATCTCAGCGTCGACCTGCCTCTTCCCAGCCTCTCCTCTCAGCTGAAGGACGATCTCGAGGGCCTTCTGTCCACCCGTGGCCTCGAGCAGGTTTCCGACGCTGAGGTTTCCTCCGGAGACGTTCACGGGCAGAGCTCCATCCCTGCTGAAGTAGCCCTCGCTGAGCAGCCTGTCAACCTCACCCGGCTTTGCAAGCTTGAGGGCTTCGATGTGCTGAACCTCCTTGAACGCGAACCTGTCGTCCACCTCGGCAATGTCCACCTGCTTCGCCGGATACTCAATTCCGGCCATGTCGTAGGCCATCTCGGCAGCCTTCCTTGCATACTCTGCTGTGAAGCTCATGGTGTCGTAGTTGCTCGTCTCGCTCCACCAGCCTATGCCGTCAACCCACACAGGCGTGTCTGTCAGCTGCCTCGCGACCTCATCACTCGCGAGCACGAACACAACAGCCCCATCAGCCCTCTCAGCAATCTCGAGCTTCCTGAGCGGGTAGAATGACGCCTCGCTGCTGAGCACATCCTCGGCGGTAACGTTGCCCGAATACGGTGCGTCGGGGTTGAGCCTGCCGTTCCTCTTGTTCTTCTCCACGACCTCAGCGTACACGTCGTCGCAGTAGCCCCTGAGGCTGGAGTAGTAGGACTTCTCAAGGGCTGCGAAGTAGTACGGGTGTGCCTTGCCAATTGGCCTGAGCCACACCGGATCGAAGGCGAACTTCATCACGTTTCCGAACGTCAGTATGTCGCTGGCCTTGCTGTGCGCTTCCACAACAGCAATCTCGGCAAGGCCGCTCTTGATGTGCATGAACGCCGTGGCTATGCCGTAGAGGAAGTCCGCGGTCACGGTCAGGGTGGGCTTAAGCACTGCCCCGAGCTGGTCGGGGACGAACTCGTCAAAGATGGCAAAGCCCTCCCAGAAGTCCTCCGCACACGTTACGAAGCTGTCCACGTCTCTCCTCGGGTTGATTCCTGCATCCTCGTAAGCCCTGACAGCCGCCTCGTACATCAGCTCCTTCCAGCTGAGGTCGGGCGTGTTGGTGTTGAAACCACTATAACCCACACCGACAACAGCAACTCTGGTCATGGTTTCACCGTGAAAAAATTAACGTTAACGTGATTTAAATCTTTCGTAATTTTTCATTACCAACATAAGTTAGATTAAAAAGTTATCCCAAAGGTGCAGACCAAGGGACGACAAGGAAGGAGAATGTGTTTTGCAGAAAAGGCCGGAACACAGCACTAACCGATGTTCTCCTCCAACCACCTGTTGTATTCCCTGAACACATCATCAGGGATGGGATTGACAACATGTATGTCCCTGACCTTTTTCCCCATTTTCCTGTCAATCGTGTAAATCACAGGGGCAGAGTGTGCCTTTGCTATTGCGACCAAATAACCATCCCAAGACTCGATTCTATACCCCATCGCATTTGCCAAGGACTCTACAGCAGTGTCAACACTCAGATCAGAGTAGAGTGCCGGAGATCTTGTCTCGAGAGTCTTCCTTAAAGCCTCGTATGCAGAAATTCTCTCAACCCCAAGATAGTTGGTGAGCACGTGATATGCTCCAAGAAATGCCGTCACAGGAATCAGACATTTCCTTTCCCATAGAAGGACGCTTTTTAAGAATTCAAGAGCGTGGTTCTTTGCTGGATTTTCAAAATGTGAAATCACAATCAGGCCAACATCCACTACTCCTTCAATCCCAACTTTCTCATGCTGAACTCCGCTGAATACCACTTCCCTTCAACCTCCGTGTCACTAACAAAGGGCTTTGGAGCCCTGTTTTTCAGATGGTCAATAAGCTCCTCAACCCTTTTTTTTAGATCTCGGTCTTCAATGGCTATCAAGATCTTTCCTCCTCTGACTTCTACCTCAACTTCGACCTCATCCTCAATTCCCAGATTTCTCCTGATCTCCTTCGGAATCAGGATCCTGCCAAACCTGTCTATCTTGGATCTTGCCAACTACATCACCAATTGGTTAATAGTCTGGAAAGAATAAATGTGTTACGTTCCCACACAAAAATTTATTTTTGATGCCCACTAAACACCATCCATTGCCAGCGTTACTTTTAACCCCATCAGCCCGGACAGCGCATTTTCAAGCTCTCTTCTTAACTCCCCGATCTCACCATCCAGACGGCTTACAGTCTCCTGAAGAGAGACCATCCTCCTCTCAAGCACTTTCCTCCTTTCAGCCGGGTCATGTCTCTCGCGCCGCGACTCGAGCTTTCTGAGTTCTGATTTTAAAGCTCCAAGCCGTCTTTTGAGCTGCCCGATCCTCTCAATCTCGGATTCAAGGCTGCCATCCACAATCTCTTCAAGAAGCTTCAGAACCACATCCTGCCTCTTCTCCTTCAGCTTAATCGTTCCCTTCCTCACCTCGGAAAGCGCACCAGAGGCGAGGTTTTTCAGATCGTCCATGCTGAGCAGAAGTGAGCGGGTTTCAGTGCTAATCTTCACGCCCACAGCGTGGGCGTAGAGCCTGATGGGCTTTTTTACGCGGGCGATCTTTCTGTGCACCTCTTCCTCCCTCCTCGCCACCTCCTGCTCCACGGCCTCCACCTCGGCCTTCAGAGCCGCAAGGCGCTCGTCATCTCCATCCCCGGATTCCTCACCTTCAATTTGCTCAATTTCAGAGAGAAGCTCGGCGAGTTCCCTGCTTACTCTCACCCTCTCTTCAATCAGGTCTCTTGTTTTCTCAATCATTCTGAGCGTGTTCTCCAAGTCGTCAATTCCCGCTTCCCTCCTTTTCCCCTCCACATCGGCGATTGTGCCGGCGATTGCTCTAAGGTGGGCATCCACCCTCTCGATCTCCGGAGAGCCCACAGCGAAGAGCATCCTGAAGTACCTGACGTTCATGGACGCGGTTTTTTCAAGCCTCCTCGATGCTTCATGGAACGCATCTTTACCGAGCTCATCCCTCCACAGCGTCAGCATGGCGGAAACAAAGTTGCGAGCCTGATCCCTGAGTCTCGGATGCACGGCATTCACGTCAAACCCCTCAAGGGATGAGATGAGACTGCTGATTTCAGCACGCAGCTCCTTTTCCTTCTCGAGCATGAAGGGATTGACATCCGCTTCAGCAGACCTCATAATGCTCAGAACCCTCGCCTCGGCCTCCTCCAGCGTGAGTTCCTCCGTCTTTCGCCTCCTGAAAAATCCGAGCCCCATCAACCGAAGTACTCCAGAATCTTTTATAGCAGTTGCCATGCTAAACATCCACTAACCGGAATTCAGTTACCCACCGAAACTCTCCGGCACTCCGACAGGAGACTAAGAAAGCCCCTCGGAGTGGGGAAAAGTGTTAAATTGAGTTCTCACATAATCTTTAGTGCAATGATCTACCAGCCTGCACTTTCTGAGACCAAGAGAGCCGCAATAGATGAGTTCGTCAGAGAACTCATGAAAAGGTATGGCGAGAGAGTGAAGCGAGTCATACTTTTCGGATCGGTTGCAAGAGGAGACATCCACAGTGAAAGCGATATTGACGTGCTGATAATTGGCTCACTCACTCTTGACGATGTGATCGGCATTAGCTACCCCATTCTGTTGAAATACGGCGAGCTCATTTCACCACACATTATGAGTGAAGAGCATTACTCAATGCTAAAGTCCAGAAACTCAGGCTTTATCAAGAGTGTCGAAAGGGAGGGCATCGTCCTTGTCTGACACCGAAAAGCTGTTGGAAAAAGCATATGATGCTCTTGAGACGTCAAAGATCCTTCTTGAAAGTGGAAAGTACAATGCAGCAATCAGTCAAGCATACTACTCAATGTACTATGCAGCAAAGGCCCTTCTAAGCGTTAAAAACCTCAACCCGAAGACACACAGAGGTGTTGTAGTGACACTCGGCCTCGAATTCGTTAATAAAGGATATCTGGAGGAAATCTACGGTGCAGCACTGGCAAAAGCTTTTAGACGAAGAGAACAAGCCGATTATGATCTGTACTATCGTGCAAGCGAAGAAGAGGCAGCTTTAGCTATCGATGATGCTGAAAAATTCTTAGAGCGGATAAAGTCCGCAGTGAAACAACTTAAAGGGTAATCTGAAGCCAGCATGAAAAGCAAATAATTAAATCACCCCTCAACCTCCCCTTTTCTTACTGCCAGCACCCTCATCCTCCTGAGGTGCTCTTCTCCGCTGAGGAACAGCAGTATGACTAGCATGCTCAGCAGCGGAAGCCACATCATCACTGAGAAGAGGTAGTGCATGCTGTCCATGAAGCTCTCGACCATCGCGACCAGCGGAAGGGGGTTGCCCTTTAGAGCGAGAACCCTGAGCAGGGCCATGGTTCCCGGATCCGGGATCTGGTTGCCGTAGTTGCCGAGCCAGTCCTTCATCCTGTTTGTAAGGAGCACACCCCCGACAGTCACGCCCATTGCCTGCGAGAGTGTGTTCACAGATCTAACAGTCCCATTTGCCATCCCGGCCTTTTCCGGAGGGACGGAGGCCATTATGACGTTGAACGACGGAGACATCAGCATCCCCATGCCGATCCCCATTGGCATGAGCTTCACGAAGAACTCCCAGTAGCTCACGTTCTCCTCAATGCCCGAGAGGTTGTACATCCCGAGGGTGAAGAGGACTGGGCCGGCACACATCAAATACTTGGGGTTGATCCTATCGCTCAACCTCCCGGCCAGAGGAGAGAACACGGTGTTGACGAGGGGCAGCACGATCATCCAGTAGCCGGAGTCTGCGGCGCTCAGGGACTTTATCCCCTGAAGGAAGTACGGCAAAACGAATAGCGAGGAGGACATGCCGAAGAAGAGGATTGAGACCGCAAGAATTCCGACGGTGAAGTTCCGTATCCTGAACAGCGAGAGGTCGAGCAGCGGGTACTCGTAGCTGAGCTCCCTGAGAGCGAATGCGATGAGGTAGGGAATCGAGATTGCAAAGCACCCGAGCGTCTTCTCATCCCTCCAACCCCAGTCCTGCCCGTTTATGATTCCGAGCGTCAGAGAGCCGAGAGCAACCGCCAGAAGAACTGCGCCAGCAAAGTCCACAGGAACCTTCTCCTTCGCGCCGAGGGGTGGGAGAAGCAGGTAGGCCAGAATGACCGAGACTATGCCCACCGGAACGTTCAGGTAGAACACCCAGTGCCAGCTCAGGTGGGTTGTCAGCCACCCGCCTATTATTGGGCCGAGGGTGAAGCTCGACGCCACCAGTATGGAGTTCAGACCCATCGCAGCACCCCTCTTGCCGGGAGGGAAGAGCTCGGTGATTATCGCGAGGGTGTTTCCGCTCAGCATGGCCCCTCCAACAGCCTGAAGCACTCTGAAGAAGATCAGGCTGCCTGTGCTCCACGCCTGAGCGCACAGGAAGCTGCTCACCGTGAACAGGGCCATGGCCCCCATGAAGTACCTGTCCCTCCTGACCATGTCCCCGATTCTGCCAGCGAGAACCAGCAAAACGACCATCGTGAGGGTGTAGCTGTTGAGTATCCACTGTATGTCAGACATCCTCGCGTTGAAGTCCCTCGCTATGCTGGGCAGAGCTACGTTCAGCACGCTGACGTCGAGCAGCACCATGAAGAGCCCCATCCCGACAGGAATGAGGCCCAGCCACCCGGATCTCGACATCAGCCGCCCCTCATCCGTCTCCTGAGAAAGACAGCGGAGAGGGCCAACGCGGGAACAATTGCCGCGAGAATGGCAATGGTTAGAGGTGTCAGGAGGGGTCTCTCCACAACCCTGAGCGATGCTGTGATTGGGGACGTCAGGTGTGTGTACCCCTCCTCGTCGCTGTACCTCACTCTGAGGCTCACAGGGTACTCCCCCATCCCGGCATCCTTGTCAACGTCAACCCTGAACCTCGCAACCGCCTTCATCCCCGGCTTCAGCGTGCCGAGGTAGTAGTACGACGGCTGCGGCTTCCCGGAAAGGCCCATCAGGGAGCTCGAGCCGGCCGGATGCAGGGGTGGGCTCAGATCGAGCTCAAGCACAGCATCATGCATCGTCCTGTTTCCGGAGTTCACTATGACGAGTTCCACGCTACCGGTTTCGTCCGGCACGAGGTCACTTTTGATGGATACGAGCTGAATCGCCCTCTCTCCGCTCCTGATCTCGACCGGAATCTCGGATATGCTGATGAGGTTCTCGACGCCATCTACGCTGTACCTCTCGAGCAGGTAGAGGCTGCGATTGCCAGCGGCGGCCTGATCCGACACTGACAGCCTGAAAGCCACCTCCCTCGACTCTCCGCTCCTCAGTGAGCCTATGTAGGCTGTGGAGCTCAGCGGCGTGATTGTGCGCTCGGGGGACACCAGCACGAGCCTGAGGTTCTCTACTCTTACCCCCATTTCGTTCCTGATGTTCAGCTTGAGGGAATCGACGGATCCGACGTCGATGCTCCTCACCACAGGCTCTGTAAGCAGTGGCTGCTGGCTGCCGGCAATGACCTCGACTGTCAGCGGCTCTGAAACCTCCACATCCCCGAGCTCGTTCTTGTACCTTATCTCCAGAGTTCCCCTGTACCTCCCTGACGGGGCTGAGGATGAGACGTAGAACAGCAGCTCCTTCACCTCTCCACTCGAAAATTGGCCGATGTATGGAGAGTTCTCGGCCCTCATCAGCCTGTTTTCGAACTTCAAATAAGCCACGGCGTCGCTCACGTTCTCTCCGCGATTCTCCACCCTCACAGAAACGTAGCCCCTCACGCCCGGAATCTCCATTCCTGACGGAACGGGTACGTACGCGGGCAGGAAGCTCTTAACATCAACAACTCGGAAGTGATCGACTCTCTCAACTTTCAGGCCAACGGTCTTGGTGATGAGCCGTGGGATTCCCGATGAGGTTTCAAATCGGATGACGAGGGTTACAGGGTAGCTCTGGTTCATCGCCCCGTCCATGACGAACAGCTTGAACGTCGCGTTCTTCCTCTCCGTTGGCGAGAGGTGGCCGAGGTATGCAGAGAGCCCAGAAGGGTTCGGTTTGAATGGCGGGGTAGTGTTGAGCATCACAACGCAGTTCTCGACTGAATTCGAGCCCGTGTTCGTGATCTCGATCTTAACGTACCCCTCCCTGCCGGAAATGAGTTCGCTGTTTTTGACTGAAATGGAGAAGTCGTAATCCTTCCTCTCCACAGACACGTGCACATACTCAACGTCGGAGTCGTCCTCGTAACTTATCGCCGGAGCCCCGTTCACCAGCGAGTACGTAACCTTCGAGAACTTCAGCCTCACCGGCACAGTGTAATCTCCAGATGAGGCGTTCTCATCAACCCTTATTGAGAACGCGACCCTCGCAACGATTCCGGATGGCAGGTCTCCGACCATGTACGGGTTTGCAGATTTCACCTCAAATGGAGCGTTGCTATCGTCCAGCTCCACCCTCAGGTTCTTGGCGGTGGTCAGCAGAGGTATCAGGCTGGACGTGTTCTCGTTAACAACAAATCCGGAGAGCTTTGCGTCGTTTTCGATGAGCAGGGTTAGGACTGTTTCCTCGCCCGGGTGTATCGCGCTGTTCTGCAAGGCTACGTGGAACGTGAAGTCCGTGGATGCTGAAGAAGTGTGGATTAGCACAAATGTCAGCAGGAGTGCAGCTAACATTACCTTCCTCATTCTCCCACCTCTTCCGAAATGCACTCAATCGCCTTCTCGAGCATTTTCTCAGCCCTCTCCCTTGACTCGGCTGCAGCTCTTGAGAGCATGACCACGAACTTGACCCAGTTCCTGAGCTCGAACAGCCTGAGGAAGTTCTCGCGCTTCATCTTCATGAACTCGGTCAGGTTGTCGTACTCATCTTCGCTCAGAATCCCCCACTCCTTCAGGACTCCGAGCTTCGTGAGCAGCGCCTGCATCTCCTTTTCAGCATACTCAGTTAGCGCCCTCCTCCCGAGTTCGGACAGAGAGTACACCTTGCTCTTTCCGACAGCCCTGACCTCCAGAAACCCGGCACTCTGCAGCTCCTTCAAAAGCGGGTAGACCGAGCCTGGAGAAGGGCGTTTGGCAGTCTTTTTCTCGATCCTGTCTATGAGCTCGAGGCCGCTCAGGCTCTCCTTCTCAAGCTCCTTCAGAATGAGTATCTTCAGTATGCCCTTCAGGTGTGTCACAAAAAGGGTTTAACTGAAAAATATAAAAATGTATCGGATTCCGATATATCACTTCTTTATCACGAGCCCGTACGGGTCGATCTCCTCCCTGAGTATCCTGAGCTCCTCGTCCGTCGGCGGCTCGAGAACCTGAATGTCGTCAGCAATTACAGGCTCGAAGCCCATGTCGCTGACCACATCATCTACGCTCAGTCCCTCCCTCACGGCTATGAGCCTCATCACCTTGGTATCCTCATCGAAGTCGAACATGGCCTTCGATGTCACAACCCTCCACGGGCCCGTGCCCTTCGGCAATCCATACTCCTCCCTCGTCTTGCCGTCAATCACGTGGCCGGGAGAGGTGATGAAGTCGCACCTCTCAACAAACCTGCGCTTCTCGTGGTTCATCACGATTATCGTCTTCCAGCAGTAGCTCGCGACCTCGTTACCTCCACCGCTTCCCGGGAACCTCACCTTGGGCCTCTCGTAATCGTCGCCAATCATTGTGGAGTTTATGTTGCCGTACTTGTCTATCTGCGCCGCTCCGAGCATTCCGTAGTCTATGTACCCAACCTGAGCGTAGCTGAACGCCAGCCCCATGCTGCACCACTGCAGACTCCTGTACGTGTTCTGCGGCCCCCCCATCGTGCCCCTCAGGAACGGGGTTCTGCTCTGAGGGCCGATAGCACCAAACTCGAACACCTGAGTTATGTTCGGAGTGTAGAGCCTCTCAGCGAGGAGCGCAACGACCTGCGGCATCCCCCAGCCCACGAAAACCGTCTTGTTGTCCTCCAGAAGTCTCGCGGCCTGACATATCATGAACTCGACATCAGTAAACTCCTTCATCTGTATCCCTCCAGAATCTGCGCCTTCTTAATCAATTCCTTGAGCTTCTTCATCCCAACCCTCTTCTCCAGAAACTCCTCGTGGCTGTCCACGCTGTATATGTACTCCTCGAGGTACCTTTGCATGTCCTCCTCCTCCCTTATCGAGGAGAGCATCAGGTAGTGCTCGGAGTCCATCTCGTAGTAGCCCTGAGTTCCACCGGGGTATGCGCCAAAGGGAGCGTGTACAACTGCATCGACAAGGTAGTACGGGATTATGGTCATGTTCGGCTCCTTCCTGAACTCGATGGTCTCCACAATTCTTTCAGCAGAGATTATGACCTTCTTTGACGCCATTGCAGTTTCGAGGGTCGCTACAGTAGGGCCGTACACCCTCGCGTTCCCGTAGATGTCGGCCTCCTGCACGTGAATTATCGCCACATCCGGATTCAGGGCTGGAAGTAATGCAACGGGCTTTCCTGTGAAGGGGTCTTTGACCGCCATTGCTCCGGATTTCTTGAACGTGTCGGTTCCGAGCAGATCCCTTGCGGGTATGAACGGCACTCCCATAGCCCCGGCGATGAGCCTGTAGGTTATGCTGCCGTTGCTCCAGTCGTAGACCTTCACTTCCCCGTTCTGCACCTTTCTGGCTATGTACGGGCCAAATCCGAGAAAGCCCACATCTATCTTGTCTATGCAGCCAGCACCCGCGAGCAGCACGCTCTCGAGCAGTGTGAACTTCGCGCATATCCAAAGGTACTTTTTCCTCTGCCTGATTATCTCCCTTATCAGGCTCTGCGGTCCCCTCGTAAGGCTCGAGAAGTCGTAGGCCAGATAGTCCCCATCGCTCACGAACTTCTTCACCGCCTCGCTCTCATCCATCAGCTTGTCTTCCCAGTTCCTGTTCTTCCTGTCTCTGACGTACTCCCTGAAATCGTCGGGATCGACAAAATGAAATTCTGCGTCACCTCTATCCAGAACCTCCATACTCAAAACCTCCTGAGAATTCAGCAGAACAAAAATTGGAAAAAAGAAATTTAAACGTTTTCAAACGTTCTCGGTCAGCTCAACGCAGTACTTCTGCACGGTCTCCTCATCCGGCGGGCTGGTGAGCAGCGAGATTATGACGAACAGGATGAAGCCCACCGGGATCGCCCAGAACTGGTGTGGTGTGACGATCCATGCGGCCTTGTTGTCTCCGAAGAGCATCTGGTTCAGGAAGAACCACGCGTGGTGGCCGAGGTTGAACTTCGCGTACATCCATGCGTAGAGGTGCAGGAAGAACATTATTATCGCAGTCGTCCACATTGCAGTCCTTGTGGCCCTCTTCCACCACAGTCCGAGGACAAGTCCTGGGCCTATGGAGGCAATGAGGGCAACGAATGCCCATCCTGAGAGGTCAAGGACGAGCGCTGGCGGGTTGAATGAGATGATCATACCGACGATCAGGAAGACGATCGAGACGATCCTTGCGGTCGTAACCGGGTTCTCCTGAGCGTACTTGCTTTTGAGCTGCATGCCGAGCAGGTCTCTTGTGACGAGGGTGTTGACGACCATGACCCATCCGGCAGCGGTTGACATGGCTATGGCCAGTCCACCGGCTGCGAGGATACCGAGGACGAGCGGGTTGGACAAGGCCTCAACAGCGGCGATCATCGAGTAGTCGAGGACTGAACCGACCTGGTACGTCTGCTGGATTATCTTCAGAACGCCAACAGCCTTGCCTCCTGCCTCAGCAGCGAGCGGGTGGTAGTTCTCGATCATGACCTTGGCTCCGGCACCGATGATCTGTAGCGCCATGTAGAAGATACCTGCGAAGAGAGCCGTCCAGAAGATGCTCCTCCTTGCGGTCTTGATGTCCATGGTCGTGAAGAACCTGACGACCGTGTATGGCATGACTGCAAATCCAAAGTGCCACGTGAAGTACCATCCAACTATGGCCAGCCACGTCCCAACGAACGCGTGCGGTGGCTGCGGGTCACTGGCGGTGTTGAAGAACTTCGGGTTGTTGGCAAGCACAGCCTCATGGAAGCCCTGAAGACCTCCGAGCTTTCCAATCATGACTATCGCTGCAATAACTGCTGCGACGGTCATCAGCGCTGCCTGGAACGCTGCGTTCCACGAGGTGGCGATCATTCCTCCCCAGACAACGTACAGCAGAACGATCACTGTACCGATTATAACTCCATAGATGTAGTTGATCTTCAGTATGGCGAGCAGGAACAGAGCCATACCGACGATGGACAGCGTTATGTACAGTATCGAACCGAACGCAACGATGACACCGATGAGCCACCTGAGCTTCTCGTCCTTGTACCTGTCAGCATAGTAGTCCGCGAAGCTGGTCGGTGCGTACTTTCTGAGGGCTGAAGCTGTAAGCAGCGTTGCCAGCGGCATTCCGAGGATGATGGCGGCCATAGCCCACCAGAACGGATATCCCAGTATGAATATGTACGCCGGCAAACCGAGCATCGATGCGGGGCTCAGGTACGTTGACTCGAGCGCAAGTCCGTTGACAAAGCTGCCAATCTGCCTTCCGGCAACGTAGTAGTCGGTGGCGCTCTTAAGCTTCTGCTTGCTCCACCAACCGATGTATATCGTTACCAAAAAGTACAAAACCGTAACACCCACAACAATCGGATCCACGGCCATCAGCTACCACCTCTCGCTTCTTCAGCCTTTTCGGGTATGTAGAAGTACAGGAACGCTACCACCACTGGTATGATGAACGTCCCTATTAGACTCGCGTAGATCGTCGGCGCAAGCACTGGTCCTATCCAGATGTGGTTGATGTGCGCTGTCGCTTCTAGGGCCCACATCAGGAATGTGTACCCATACATCACTAAAACTCCCAGCCAAAACACCTTCGGCGGCCAAGGCATAGTCTCACCTTACGTTAAGTAAAATTCATGATTAATTTAAACTTTTCGCAATTGGCTGTTATAAATTTTCTTAGTTCTTTAATAATAATGACGAATCAATCAGAAAATAAAATGGGAGTCAGAGATGCCGAGGCGGGAGATGAAGGACTCGAGAGCACTGAGGGAATTTATGCCGTACTTCATCAGCCGCATCATCTGTATCTGGAAGATCTGAGCCTCAATGTACGCATCAGCCATAGCGCTGTGCCTGTAGACGAGGGGGACGTTGTACTTCCTCGCGAGTGACTCGAGGGTGAGCTCCTCCCTGCTCGGCCTCTCACCGAAGATCTCCCCGATGACCCTCTCGACCAGAGCAATATCCAGGGACTTCTCAAACCTCACCTTCTTCCCGCACTTACCAAACTCCTTCTGCAGGAACTCCACGTCTATGCTCACCCCGTGACCGACGAGCACTCTGTCATCAATCTTCTCCATGATCTCCTCAGAGACCTCGCAGAATGATGGAGCGTTTTCAAGGATTTCAGGAGTTATCCCGTGGTACTTTATGGAGGACACCCTGAAGGACTTGGGCCTGACAAACGTGTGGTATGCGCTGCCAACAAGTATCTTGAGCCCGTCCATCGGCAGAATGGCGACGCTGATCACCTCATCCTTCCTGAGGTCGAGTCCTGTCGTCTCTACATCCACCACCGCAAACCTCACGTCCCTCAAAGCCTGTCCACCCCGTAATACCTTCTAACAAAGCCCTGAAAGTTCTTTATAATCTTGAAAGCCTCCCTCAGTATCACCAGATCGAGCTTCTCGAGCTCATTCTGGTTTATCAGGTTGTCGCTCTTGTGTGCCTGATGCTTCAGCCTGAGATCCTGAAGGAACTCAAAGCTCTCTTTCAGCTCCTCAACCCTCCTCTCCCCAAACACGTGCTCGAGCTCCGAGATCCTTGACAGGGTGTTCGTCTCCCTGATCCCCTCATCCACGGCAAAAACCCTGACGGCGTTGACAATTGGGTAGATCCCGTGCTTCTTCACGTCTATCCCCTTGTCAATGTCCTTGATGCCGAAGATTCCTATGGGTGGCTCAAGGGACGTGGCGTCGTACGCCAGAAACCTCAGTGCCTGCATGTTCTTCACCTCGAAGATGTGGTCGATGAGCTCGTCGTAAAGTCGCTTGTCGCCGTAGATGTGCCTCATGTCGAGGAATACTGTCAGGAGTCTCAGGTTCTTCGGCACCGGCTCGTTGAACCACTCCTCGAACATCCTCTTCCACTCGTCTATGCTGTGGTGCCAGTTCGAGGCCATGTAGCCGGCGACGCATTTTGGTATGCCCACGTAGTCCATCGTCTCGTTCACCTCAGCGAGGAATTCTTGCGGGACTTCGGTTTCAAATATCACGGCATTGTCCTGATCCGTGGCTATTACCTGCTCCTTCCTCCCACTGCTCCCCATGTTGACCCACGAGAAGTCCCTGTGAACCCCGTACTCCTTGGAGAGAAGCTCTATCACCCTCACGTAGGTCTGATCGTAAATCGCGTTTATCATCCTCGAGAGGTCGTGGAAGCCCACACCCTTGCTCACGAGAACCCTAACCTCATCCCTGACGGTGGCCATCATGTCCCGCATCTCGGTGAAGTCGTCCGTCCTCCTGAGCCTCCTGTAGATCCTTATGACCTTGGCAAATGGCTCGAAGACCGAGAGAACGTCCTTTATGGAGATGACTCCCTCCAGCGCATCACCGTTCACTATCACGAGGTGGTTGACTCCCGCCTCTATCATCTTTATGTACGCCTCAAAAACCGGCTCTCTGCTCTCGGAGGTTATGAGGTTCGGGGTCATGAACTCCCTCACTTCCCCGTCTATCCTCTCGCTCGCAACCGCCTTCTTCAGGTCGGTGTCCGTGAAAATCCCCACTGGCCTTCCCGCGTTCACGACCACAAGGCTCCCCACTGACTTCTCGAGCATCGTCCGTGAAGCTTCCTTGACGACGCAGTCAGGGGTGCAGGTAATGGGCCTTCGATGGACGAGTTCGATTACCGGCTTGAGTAGCAGCTCCTCGACCTGAGTGTCGAACCTGAGCTCCCTGAACCTCCTCTCAGCGAAGGTCTCAAAGAATATCCTGAACTTGGAGTTGCTCTCCATGACCTCCCTGAAGACCCTGCCGTCGAAGAGGTAGCATATCGTGTCCTCCTCGGCAACGGCGGTTGCGTTGAAGGGCGTACCCTCAACGGCAGACGTGACCGCGAAGAGCTCGCCCTTGGTCAGCCTCTCCTCCACGTCATTTTTCAGGAGAACCCTTCCGGAATAGATGAAGTAGACGTACTTCGTCTTCTTGCCCTTCTTGATTATCGTCTCTCCCTCTTCGAAAATCTCGACCTCCATACCGCCAATGAGCCTGTCGAGCTCATCTCCGGTGAGGTATGAAAATGGAACGATCTTCCTGAGTAATTCCTTAGGCGGAATCATTGCCTCACCAGAAAAGGGTAACGATTAATCTTTATAAATTTTGGGGGAGACCCCCGGAAGGGGCATCAGACGAACATCACGCCCTTTGCCTCGAACTTCACGGGCTTGCTGTCCTTCTTCAGCACCTTTGCAATCGCCCTCTCGAAGTCCTCCATGGTCACCCTCGCCTTCTCCTGCTTTATCGCGAACATTCCTGCCTCGGTGACTATGGCCTTTATGTCAGCACCGCTCGCACCCTCAGTCATCTCGGCCAGCCTTCTGAAGTCCACATCCTCCGCGATCTTCATCTTCCTCGTGTGGATCCTGAATATCTGCATCCTGCCCTCAAGGTTGGGCATCGGAATCTCAATTATCCTGTCAAATCTACCGGGCCTGAGTATCGCCGGGTCGAGGATATCTATCCTGTTGGTCGCGCCTATGATCTTCACGTCTCCCCTCGGATCGAAGCCGTCCATTTCCGCAAGCAGCTGCATCAGCGTCCTCTGAACCTCCCTGTCACCGCTTGTGTCGCTGTTCGTCCTCCTCGCAGCTATTGCATCAATTTCGTCAATGAACAGTATTGTCGGTGCCTTCTCCCTCGCAAGGTCAAAGACCTCCCTCACGAGCCTCGCACCCTCGCCTATGTACTTCTGGACGAACTCGCTTCCCACGACTCTAATGAATGTCGCGTTTGTCTCTGTAGCCACAGCTTTAGCGATCAGGGTCTTTCCTGTGCCCGGGGGCCCATAGAGCAGCACGCCCTTGGGTGGCTCAATGCCAACCTCGGCGAACAGCTCTGGTTTGAGCAGTGGAAGCTCCACAGCCTCCCTCACTTCCTCGATCTGCTTGTCAAGACCACCGATGTCGGAGTACGTGACGTTCGGCTTCTCCTCGATCTCGAATCCGTAGACAGTCGGATCCTTCGGGCTCGGAAGCACGCTAACGACTGCAAGCGTCTGCTGGTTCATTGCCACCCTCGCACCGGGCTTGAGCTCGGACATGTCAACGTACTGGGAGACGTTAACGAGGAATTTCGGCCCGGTAGAGCTCTTAACCACAACTCTACCGTCCTCAAGGACGTCTGAAACTGTTCCTACGATTAAGGGTGGTGAGCGTAACCTCTCAATCTCGCTTCTGAGTCTCCTAACCTCACGTTCAAACCTGATCCTCTCGGACTCAACAAACCTCTTCTCATCTTCCAGCCGTTTATAAAGCTCCTTGAGCCTTTCATACTCTCTCTCGAGTATCCTGAGCTTCAGAATGATGTCCTCATTTCCAGCCGGACTCTCAATCATGTCCTCCGTCATACTTCCCATACCTTTTTATTTTTTGGCATCAACTCCCTTCCGGGAGTCTCCAATTAGAAATATATAGCTACAAGTATTTGAAATTATTGGAAAATTGGCAGGGGATAGCAATGGAGTGTGAGATCTGCGGGAAGGAGATTAAGGGTAGGGGCTTTAAGGTTGTCGTTGAAGGGACGGAGCTGAACGTCTGCGCGAGGTGCAAGGAACACGGGGTCGAGGACATATCCACCTCTTCACAGCACGGGGTGTCAAGGGTTGTTAGAAGGGACAGGAGACAGCCAAGACCTTCGAAGCCAATAGTCTTCACCGAGGAGCTTGTCGAGAACTTCAACGAGATTATAAGGAGGGAGAGGCAGAAGAGAGGATGGAGCCAGGAGGAGCTGGCCAGAAGGATTCAGGAGAAGGAGTCCCTCATCAGGAAGATCGAGAACGCCGAGATAACCCCCGAGCCAGAGGTCGTGGAGAAGCTGGAAAGGCTGTTCGACATCAAGCTCAGGGAGAAGGTTCAGGAGGTGAAGGTTGAGAGCCAGAGAAAGCTCGTCCCGACCCTTGGAGACGTTGTGGTCATAAAAAAGAAGAAAAGATAGTGCGGTGGACATATCCACAGAATGCTCAATATTATTTAAACCGATTTTCCAATCAAATTATCTTGTGCAAAATTTAAGCCTGAAATTATCTGATCAAAAAACTATTTATATTACCTCATCATAATGAAGAAGAAGCACGATTTTCGTGCTGGAGGTGTTTCGGATGGTTGGTGCCAACATACCTGCAGAGCTTGCTGCTCTGCCGATGGAGAGCCTTATCGGCAAGCCTCTCGAGGCTGCGATAAGAGCTCAGGCATACGCGGCCATGACGACCGCCAGATTCATTCAGGAGGTCGGAATGGACGATGATGGGAATGTGAAGAGCGTTGTTTTCAAGTTCAAGAGAAAGGAGGTTGACCCGGAGAGCGGTGACGTCAAGGACGTTGACACGACCGTCGAGGCTCCGCTGCTCTCGATTCTGCCGGTGCCCTACATAAGGATAAAGGACATGACAATCCGGTTCAACTTCACCATAAAGACGTCCGCCTACGACAAGAGCCAGCACGACTTCTCGAGCAAGCTCACGGCAAAGGCAGGATGGGGATGGGGGAGTGTCAAGTTCACGGCCTCATACGGATTCAAGAAGGAGAGCAGGTCGCAGGTTGACAGGAGCTCGGAGCTCGACATAGTCGTGAACGCCGTGCAGGACGAGATGCCCGAGGGGCTGAGGATGGTTCTGAGCCTTCTCAAGGAGAGCATAGCCCCGGCATCGGGTGGTGCATCCGGCGGTGGCGGAGGAGGGTAAGCAAGAGGTGCACCGAGTTGTCGTCCAACCTGGCCGTCCTGCTGCAGCAGATAATCTCCTCTCCACTCAGAGCCGTGATTGATGCACAGGAGGAGTCGGCCAAAGCCACCCTCGACTTCATAGCCAGCACGATGGAGAAAAAAGCCGGGAAGCTCGTTCCCAAGGCGGTGAATGTCGGATACACGCAGGCGTACATCGACCCAGACACGGGGGAGCTGAAAACGGAAGACCTCACGCTCTCAGTCCCTCTCGTAACAATGGTGCCCATACCCTACATCAGCGTTGATGAGGTGGAGATTGAGTTCGACGCGAAGATTGTGGCGGTGAGGCCGGAGAAGAAGGTGGTGCAGCTCTACGCAATATACGCGCCAAGGTCATCGTCAAGAGTTGACCTGAGCGGCGAGATGCACGTCAAGATAAGGGCCAGAAGGGCCGACGTTCCTGAAGGAGTCGCGAGGATGCTCACCGCCCTCGCAAACTCTCTGGGCGTGAAGGGTGAGGAGTGATGCCGGAGAGAAAGAGGAAGGTTAGAAAGGTCGAGAAGAGCGAGGATGAGCTGAAGAAAGCGATGCCCGGGAGGTTTGATGCTGGTGTTTTCACCCCGGACAGGGTGTCTGAGAGGCTGACGCTGAAGAACCTCGCCTCCGGAATAGCGCTCGCAGCTTTGAATGCGAAGGTGATCATCGATGCTGAGGCGGTGAGGGCGAGGAAGGAGATTTACGAGAAGGATGAGGTTCTGCGCTCCCTGCCCCTCACAACCTTTGACGTGTCTGAGATAGAGGTGGAGCTGAGGTTCGCGGTTGAGGGTGTTGAAGAAGGGGACGTCGTGGTGTCCACAGACATTGAAAAGCTCGAAAAAATTCAGGATTCACTGTCCACGGTGAAGTTCAGGCTGAAGAGCAAGCCGATCACCGAGTACACTCTGCCAGATGGAGAAAAAGTTGTGAGAGGCTGATCAGGCCAGATACCACCTCGTTCCGTGCTTGGTGTCAACCAGAACAATTCCCCTATTTTTGAACTCGTCCCTTATCCTGTCCGCGACATCGAACTCCCTCTTCCTCCTCGCCACCTCCCTCTCAAGCACCCTTGAGCGATCCTCCTCCCCGAGAACCGGAGACCTTCTGTAGTCCCTGACGAGGCCCATGACGTCCATCATCGTGTGCAGCTCCTCAAATGCCCTTTCGAGGCTGTTGAGGCCTGCCGAGAACTGCCTGCTGTTTATGTTCGACGCGAGCTCATGCATCACCGCCAGGGCTTTGGGCGTGTTGAAGTCGTTCTCGAGTGCCTCAACAAAAGCGTCCATGAACGACGGAATCTCGTCTCCATCCCTTTCCCCGCCGAAGGTTTTCAGATAGGCTATCTCCATGTCTGCATTTCTGAGAGAGTTGAGCAGGTACTCGTACGACCTCTTTGCCTCGACCACCCTCTCCTCCGAGTAATCGAGCGGGTGCCTGTAGTGGGCCGAGAGCAGCAGGTACCTGAGGGCCATGCCACCGTGCCTCTCCACCACATCCCTGATCCTGATTATGTTGCCCAGACTCTTGCTCATCTTCTCTCCGTTCACCGTCACAAAGTTGTTGTGAACCCAGTACCTCACGGGCTCAACGCCGTGGAGCGCGTAGCTCTGGGCCCTCTCGTTCTCGTGGTGGGGGAAAATCAGATCCATCCCCCCGCCGTGTATGTCGAACGGCGTTCCGAGGATCTCTGAGGACATGATGCTGCACTCTATGTGCCAGCCCGGTCTTCCCGGCCCCCACGGTGAGTCGAAGTATGACTCCGCCTCGAAGTCCTCCTTCTTGGCAGCCTTCCACAGAGCGAAGTCCCTCGGGTCTTTCTTCATCGGATCTGGCTCGATTCTGTGCTTCTTCAGCTCCTCGGTTGACAGACCCGACAGCTTTCCGTAACCATCGAAGGCAGGAACGTGAAAGTAAACGTCCTCCCCGTTCTCCTTCTCAACCGTGTAGGCGTAACCCTTCTCGATCAGCCTCTGCACGGCCTGAATTATCTGGAGTATGTAGTCGGAGACCTTGGGCCTTATGCACTCCTTCACGTTGAGCTCCTCAACATCCCTCATGAACTCCTCGATGAAGAGTGAGGAAATCTCGAGGGCTTTCCTCCCCTCACTAACGGCCCTGTTGATGATCTTGTCGTCGATGTCCGTGAAGTTCTGCACCATGATCACGCGATGCTCCCTGAACTCGAGAAAGCGCCTGAGCGTGTCGAACAGCACCACATTCCTCGCATGACCTATGTGCGAGTAATCGTAAGCAGTTATCCCGCAGACGTATATCCTGACCTCATCGCCGAGCTCGAGATCCACAAGGCGCTTCTGCATGGTATCGAAAAGCTTCATAAATCCACACTGGCAACACTCATTTAAATTACTTGCTGGGGTTGGTAAGGAGTGCAAATAGCCTCGAAGCTTCTCGGCAGGGAGAGGCTCAGAAAGTGGAGGATATACGCAAGGATGACGGACATCTCGTCCATCTCGAGAAGGTACTTCGTCATAGGGTTCTTTGACGGTGTTCTGACCATCATGGGAATGGTTCTCGGCGCACACCTGAGCGGGGAGGCGAGCAGGGAGATAATATTCTCCGCGGGCATAGCCACCTCCCTTGCCCTCGGAATCTCAAGCGGATGGGGTGCGTTTGAGGCTGAGAGAGTTGAGCAGATGCTCGTTGCGATGGAGAAGAGGAGGGCGCTGCTGAAGTCGGATGGGGAGCAGTGCCTGATAGACGAGGCCCACGAGTTCGCCATGAGGATAAGCTCTTTAGTCCACGCAATAGCCCCGATACCGGCGGGAATCATCCCTCTGCTGCCGTACCTGTTCCTGCCAGAGGACATCGCGTTTATTGCCGCCCTGATAACCGGATTCGCCCTGCTGTTCATCGTTGGGGTTTCGATGGGAAGGGTGTCGAGAAGCAACATCCTGAAGTCCGGGGCGAGGATGGTGCTTGCGGGCGTTGCCACGCTGGTAGTAGTTACGCTTCTGAGCCCATCTCATTTCTAACAACCGATTCCAAAACATCCCCATTTCTAAAAATCCACTTTCCCCGAGAAAAAATGGAAAATGAGAGATTAACCTATGTTCATCCTCAGCTTATCAAGCTGCTCCTCAGTCAAAGGCTCTCCAAACAACATCTGCGTTTTATCTGCACCATGTTTCAAGAACGTCCAGTTTCCTGTGTCAAAGGGCTTAAATGGATCGCTTGTGTTTCCTGTGTACGTCAGGAAGTCAAACTGGAAGGCAGTAGACCAGTCTGGCACAACTGGAATGACTCCTTTCCTCCACTCAAGCTTTCCAGCGGTAGAATTCCATGCAGTTATCACAATTTTTCCATTTTCATCATACTCTTTGAGCGCCTCATTTCCGTGGCAGTCAGAGCACTCAATATCTTTAGTCACTGTGTGTGAATAGAACGGTGCTATCACGTAGAACGTGCTATTCTCATACTGTACTGCCATTAAAGTGGCGGTTGTAACCTTTCCGTTGAAGTTTATCAGGAACTTGAACCCGCTGATTGGCCCGTATGGTCGCTTTACATGGGACTTGATTGCACTTTCGAGATGGCAATTGTAGCAAGAGATGACGGTCTTGACATGACATGCAGAACAATCAACTTTCGACATGTGGATCGAGTGTGCTGTGTTCTCCGGAACACTTGTGTGACAGTTCTCACAATCAACCTTTATTGCACCCTCCAACATTGAGTTGTACTGGTTCCCATCCCCATGCATTTCCTCTTCTGTATGGCAGTCAATGCACTCCATGCCCTTCGACCTATGCACGTCTGAGAATAGCTCTGGTTTTGCAGATTCGAGCTTTATCTCCACACCCTGCCTTGAATGGCATCCAAGACATACCTTACTGCTCGGCTTGTCACCGATCTCCACATGACAATCGTTACAGTCAGGAGTGTATTCCTCAGCCTCAATTGGAGAACCATCTGCTTTTGTCTTTGCATGACATTTCATGCAACCAATTTTTTCGATAGGAACCCCCGTAAGTGCCTCAAAACCTCCATTATCTTTGCTATAAAAGTATGCCTTGCCATTTCTCGTGTAGTGTAGACTTGTCTGAAACTTTTCAGCGATCACTTGCTCCTTACTTGGTGTCTCAACCATGGTTGGCGTTGGAGTGGCCGTTTTTTCTGGAGTAGGTGTTGGAGTTGGCGCTTTTTCGGCCTCCTCTTGGCTGCATCCGAGTACCAAAATGGCCAGAACCAACGCCAGAATCAGGCCCCATCTCATAATTACCACCAGCATAAGTATAACATACCGAAATAAAAAAGTTATTATTAACGATGTTAAATTAAAATACTGAAAAAAGGTTTAAAGAAAAAATCAAGGCACCCACTTGGGAGCCACACCCGGTACAACGCCAAACACTGCCTGCACTAGGAAGTAGCTGAGCAGCGACACGAAGACTATGCCGATCAGGTTCAGCACCAGACCCGTCCTCGACATCTGCGGTATTGTCACATAGCCGGTTCCGAAGACGATGGCGTTTGGCGGCGTGGCCACTGGGAGCATGAAGGCGAAGCTCGCCGCTATCGCTGCCGGGATCATGAAGAACCTGGGATCCTCGCCCATTGCCAGCGCGAATCCAGCCATGATCGGCATCATGAGCGTCGCTATGGCCGTGTTGGAGGTCATCTCGGTCAGGAAGATTACGAGGGTGACTATCGCGAACATCACCACGAGCGGGTGAACGCCCTTGAGGAACAGCAGCTGCTCTGCGATCCAGTTGGCAAGCCCACTCTTCGTGAAGGCCGAGCTGAGAGCTATGCCACCTCCAAACAGCAACAGTATGCCCCACGGAATGTCCTTGGCGTGATCCCAGTCGAGGGCGAACTCGCCCCTCCTGAAGTCGACAGGAATCACGAAGAGCAGTATGGCCGCGAGCATGGCGATAACGTAGTCATTCACGAACGGCAGGTAGCTGCTTATACCGGGAATGGTCACGCCTCCGATGACCTTGGGCTTGCTGTTTATCCACGCCAGAGCGGTAAGCAGGAAGACAGCAAGGACGATCTTCTCCCCCCTGCTCCATGGCCCGAGCTTCTCCAGCTCCCTCCTGACGAGCTCCTTGCCTCCCGGAATTTCGCTTATTTCCGGCGGGCTGAGGAGGTAGACGAGCACGAACCACGCTATAAACAGGAAGGTCCATGAGATCGGAACGCCTATGGCCAGCCAGTCGGTGAATGTGATGTCAGGGGCGTTCGGGAAGAGCTTTGAGAAGGTGCCAACGAAGACCGCGTTTGGAGGGGTGCCGATTATCGTCGCGACACCTCCAATCGATGCCGCGTATGCGATTCCCAGCATCAGGGCAGTCCCAAACCTGAAGTGCCCCGCTCTGAAGTCCACGTTCTTGAGCTCACCCCTCCTCTTCATCTCCTCCCCTGCCATTGCGACGTGCAGTATTATGGAGAGGCCGATCGGCATCATCATCATGGTCGTCGCCGTGTTTGAGATCCACATGCTCAGGAAAGCTGTAGAGACCATGAACCCCAGAATTACCTTCCTCGGGCTCGTCCCTATGGCGTTGATGATCATCAGGGCGAGCCTCCTGTGGAGGCCCCACTTCATCATCGCAGCGGCTATGAGGAATCCACCCATGAAGAGGAAAATCACCTTGCTCGCGTAGCTCGGAGCGACCTCCTTGAGCTTGCTAACCTCAAGCATCGGCAGGACGACGAGGGGCAGCAGAGCCGTTGCCGGCAGGGGAATGGCCTCGCCAATCCACCACACCGCCATCAGCACTGTGAGGGCCAGAACGCTCTTCATGTCCTTGGCCTTCTTCAGTATCGCTCCATGAGCCTTGGAGTCCTTCTCCTCTATCAGGGACAGCAGGCCCTGAAGGTCGTGGATCTCGGAGATCTTCCCGTCCTTGAGGGTCACGAGCCCCTTGCCCTCAGCAACTGCGAGCACCTCATCGCTGAGCTTCGCAGACTTGACCGCACTCTCAAGGAACGTGGACGGAACGGGGATCAGGAGTATCGCCGCAAAGAGGATGATCCCAAGGAAAAGGGAGTACTTCTGCCTCTTGGTGTACTCGTGCCTGTCCTCTCCAGCCACAAGCACGTCTGCAATCCCGCCCTCCTCGAAGTCCTCCTCGACCCTCTCCTCAATCTCCCTGATAACGTCATCACTGCCCAACACCACCACCTCAGCATTCGGGGAAAAGGGGGCTTTTAATTAAATTTACGGAAAAGATAATTAAAATTCAATTATTGTGGATTAATAATTTCAAATATTATTCACAAAAAATCGTTATTTTCTGACCACAACCCTCAGCTTCCCTATGCTTTCCCTCAGCTCCACGTCAATGTTCTGAGCCCTGAATATGTTCTCAAGAAACGTTTTGATGAACCTCATCTCAGACGGGCATGAGAGGATGAGCGTGTAGCTTCCATCACCGTCCTCCTTCACCCTGAAGAAGTTTCCCGGCTCCATGTACTCGAGAATGCTCTTCACATCTCTCAGACCCTTGTTGTAGTACTGAATCCCGTGCTCCTGCCCTGACTTGGCGACCATCTCCCAGAACTGCTCGTCAGCCTTCTCGTTGAGCTCATCCCACATCGCGCACCAGTGCTCCAGATCGACAATGACGTGCTCACCCTCGGAGAGGAAGTCTATGTAGATCATTATCTCCCTCTTGGAGACGTTCTGCGAGTACTCGAACTCGTAGTAGGAGTTCAGCGCGTCCCTGATGATCTCGCTCGCGCTCTTTCCTGTTCTCCTCATGAGCTCCTCCAGTATTCTGGACGTCTTTGCGTCAAGGCTTATTGACGTCCTGTAAACCATGCCAGTTTCCTGATTTTGTATGTATTAGTAATTTACGGTGATAAATTTAGCCAAAAGTTCACACGGCAGCATAAACCGGATGAAGTTCTTGTCAAACCCCGTTAACTATATTTATAATCTTTATTAACAATAAATTCGGACATGACCGAGAGCAGAGAGGTTTACGAGAAGGCGCTGGAGATACACAGGAAGTACGAGGGAAAGGTCGAGGTTCTGCCCAAGATACCCTATCGAGGGCTGGAGGACTTCACGTACCTGTACACCCCCGGAGTTGCGAGGGCGTGCGAGGAGATAGAAAAGAACTCTGACAAAGCCTACGAGCTCACGTGGAAGTCCAACAGCATCGCAATAGTCACCGACGGATCGCGAACACTCGGCCTCGGGGACATAGGAAGCCTCGCCTCTCTGCCCGTCATGGAGGGGAAGGCCCTCATTTTCAAGCTGTTCGGCGGGGTTGACGCCATACCCCTGCCCATCAACGAGCATGACGCTGACAGATTCATTGAGATAGTGGAGAAGATCTCCCCATCGTTCGGAGGGATAAACCTCGAGGACATTGAGAGCCCCAAGTGCTTCTACATACTCGAGAAGCTGAAGGAGAGGCTCGACATACCCGTCTGGCACGACGACCAGCAGGGAACTGCCACGGCTACGCTCGCAGCCCTCTTTGGCGCACTGGATGTTGTGGGGAAGAAGCTGGATGAAGTTAGGATCGCGGTCATAGGCGTTGGAGCCGCAAATACCGCCGCAATAAGGCTGATGCTCGAAGCAGGAGTGCCGGGAGACAACATAGTCGCAGTGGACTCCAAGGGAACGCTGTACGAGGGGAGAGAGGGGCTTGAGAAAAACAAATACAAGATGTGGATAGCGGAGAGGACGAACAGGAGCAAAATCAAGGGAGGAATCAGGGAGGCCATGAGAGGTGCTGACGTCGTCATCGCTGCCAGCAAGCCCGGCCCGGGAGTGATAAGAAAGGAGTGGATAAGGGAGATGAACGACGACCCGGTGATTTTCGCAGAGGCCAATCCGGTGCCGGAGATTCTGCCAGAAGAGGCGAAAGAGGCAGGTGCGAGGGTCGTGGGAACCGGAAGGAGCGACTACCCCAACCAGATAAACAACAGCCTCGTCTTCCCCGGAATATTCCGGGGGGTTCTGACCGTGAGGGCGAGGGAGATCACGGACTCAATGGCGATCGAGGCTGCGAGGGCGTTATACGAGTACGCGAAGCCCAGACTCAGCGAGGACTACATAATCCCCAGAATGGATGAATTTGATGTGCACGAGAGGGTGGCTGTGAGAGTTGCTGAGAAGGCCATTGAGCTCGGGGTTGCGAGGAGGGAGATGAGCAGGGAGGAGCTCAAAAAGGAGATAGACAGGGTGCTCGACTCAACGCACGAGAAGGTGAGGGTCCTCTCGGAGGTTCTCAGCACTTTATCTCCCTGACGGTCTCGACGAACTCAACCTTTCCGTCAAATTTTTTCAGCTTGACCACCTGAAACGGGCTCGTTATCACCGAGGTGACGAGGCACGTGTCGGATGGCTCGTATAGATCCACAAAGACAACCAGTTTTCCATCCTCCTCGAGAATCTTGCCTATGTTGATCTCATATCCGCCAGTCTTCCTTTCCCCCATGAACACGGCGATGACCATCGTCGTGTTGAAGTCAGGCGGCTGGAATATCACGCCGGTCTCGTTGATGAAGTCCCTGAACTCGTCAGTGCTCCTTATGACCATGTACCTCTTCTCCGCCACGTTGGAGAAGTAGCCCTTTCCGATGACATCGAACTTGACCTGATTCTCCTCCTTGCCCGAGCACCCGAGCAGCGAGAGTGTCAGCAGAGACAGGATGAGCAGGAGTATCCACCTCATGCTCCTGATTCTGCACGGCCAAATATAACGTTTCCCGGCAACATTTTTAACTTACATGGTTAGTTTGGGTGTGCTCGAGCTTCCCGTCGCAATCGCCTTCGAGCTGATCAGGTCAGAGCCTCCACCGCGAGCCCATCCCACCGTGTGGTTCGGGAGGCTCATCTCCTTCCTCGACAAAAGGCTGCCAAGGAACGCTTACGCCGGCATTCTCCCGCCGCTGCTCACAGCCTCCCTCGCCATAGCACTTTCGCTCATCCCATCAGCCCTGCCATGGCCATTTGACCTGCTGCTCTCGGGGTACCTGCTCTACTGCAGCATCTCGATAAGGAGCATGGTCGAACACGCCCTCGCCTGCGTGGATGGAGAGGGTGTTGTTAGAGAGAGGGTGAGGCTTATAGTCAGCAGGGATCTGAATGGTCTCGAGGACTGGCAGGTCGTGTCTGCCGTCATAGAGAGCGTGTCCGAGAACTTCGTGGACGGTGTTCTGGCACCCCTCCTCTACTACGCCATCTTCGGCCTTCCGGGGGCGCTCGTTTACAGGGCGATAAACACCTGCGACGCCATGCTCGGCTACAGGAATGAGAGGTACAGGGAGTTCGGCAGAGTTTCTGCCAGACTCGACGACCTGCTGAACCTCATACCCTCGAGGCTCTCACTCCTGCTTTACGCGATTCTCAGCAGGAGAGCGTTCTCCTGCGGGCTCAGAAGCCCAAAGCTGAACGGCCACTCGATCTCCGCGATGGCCGGGTTGCTTGGGGTCAGGCTGGAGAAGCCGGGGAGCTACAGGATAGAGTGCGGGAGAGAGCCTGAAGTGAAAGACATAGAGAGGTGCGTCAGGTACTTCACAGCACTCTCAGGAATGGCAGTGATATTAGCACTGTCATTAAGGCTGCTGGTATGAGGTACCTGTAAACCCCGTAGAGCCTCGCCTTGAAGTACTGGGCCGTGAGGACGAGGCAGAGGTGCATTGGAGACAGCATCACCCCGGTTATGCCACCGAGGAAGATTATGAAGAGGTGGCTGTTGATGACATCCCCCGTACCCGTGAAGGACGTGAGGAGGGGCAACGCCACGGACGTGTAGCTCAGCTCTATGCCAGTTGCGAACGCTATCAGGAAGGACAGAGAGAAGGCGGCAACGTAGGGGTTTGAGAGTGAGAGCACATCAGAGTAGAAGGCCGAGGAGGCGTTGCTCATCTCTATTGCGTTCTTGTAAAGCATAACTCCGATGACGAGGACTATGATCTTGAAGTCCACAGTCTTCCTGAATATCTCCGGAACCTTCGAGAACGCCCTGTTGAAAAGGATTATGCTGAGGAAGGACGCTATAAGCGCTGCAAGCAGGTCGCCTGTCAGGGCCGTGAAGAGGACGATCAGGAGAACTGGGTACATGTACGCCAGCCCCCTGGAGTCCCTCCTGCCCTCAATCCTCGAGGATCTGACTCCCATCAGAAGCACACCCGAGACGAGCGAGGCCACGAGGATTGGATACGTCGACCTCGCTATCTCCGAGTAGTCAGTCGAGAGTATCCCCATCGCGATGACTATGTTGGGGTAAAGGGGCCAGAAAGTCACCCAGACGTGCCTGAACCAGTAGTTGATGAACACGGCCTTCTCGGGCCTTATCTCGAAGCGCTCCACCAGATCTTTTATCATGACAGCCGAGACGAGCGCGCCGCCGGGCATGGGGAGCAGGCCTATCAGCATCGGTATCAGAGCGACGCTCATTCTTCCAGAGATGGAGTGAACTGACTCGGTTATGCGCTTCAGCATTCCGACGACTTCCATGGAGTAGCCAATGGAGAACGCGAATACGACTATGGCAACTATCCTCCACGTCGATATGCTTGAGAAGGTGGCAAGTATGCTCTCAGGGGCGCTGGTGATCGCGAGGAACAGAGCCCCGGCAAAGACCGCGAGGGTTATCTCGAAGCGGATGAGCAGGAGGATTATGAGAACCGAGATCAGGAGGGTTACGACAACGTCCATGCTCCACCAGATGGCTTACGTGTAGTTAAGCTTTTAGATGATGACCGATGAGAGGGCGAAGGTCAGGGCGTAGTTAAGGGCGGAGAAGAGGATGAAGAGGTACATCGCCCTCTCTCCGTAATTTTTGAATGCAGCGTCAACATCCTTGAAGAACCTCTCCCCCATCACCGTGACCCTCACGCTCGCCACACCGAACTCCACCTCCACCTCGGAGAGCTTGGCATTTGCCATGGCCCTCTCAAGGAAGCTCTCAATCGCCTCTGCATCAACCATGCCAGCCGGCTTGTACCCGATTTTTGGTGACACTCCCGTCTTGGAGTGGTTGTCAGTGGTGATGACGTCCAACTCAACTCCATACTTCTTACCCACCCTCTCCAAATACTCCCTGAGCTCGATGTCCATGTTGTTGGCATCCACCATCAGGATTCCATGCCTCTCCCCTTCAAACGACATCAGCAGAAGCGCGAGCTTTCCGCAGATAGACTGGCTCTCGTAGTCGGCGGAGGTGAAGTAAGCCTCGAACCTCCCGCACTCATCTGGACTGATCTGGGAAGCCTTCTCCATCAGCATGTATATCTCGGTCATGTCCTCGGGGGTTAGCTCGTACCTCTCAGCGTAAGCGTTGTGCCCGTCAACCACAATTGGGTTGGCGAAGAACCTCTCCGCTATGTCCCTCACCTCCGAAGGTATGTCGTCTATGCTCTCCTTTCCGTGGATGATTATGAGCGTGAAGGTTGTGAACGGGTAGATCTTCAGCCTGAACCTCTTCCCCTCCACCGAGTACGGCTTCCTCGCTCTGGCGCCTTCAAACTCTGGAGTGACGCGGATTATGGCTTCAACGTCCTCGCCTGTGGACGGGTTCGTCGCATGAGTTGACGCGGCATGCAGGAACATCGAGAACCTCCCCAAGGCTCTCTCCACGAGCTTTGCGCCACCGATGTCCCTGAAGGGGCCGGGGTGAAATTCGGGAGCTATGAGGGTCGCGTCCCCAACCCTTATCACGAAGACCTTGCCCTCTCTGACCTCTGAATACATCTTTATCCTCCTCTCGAAGATCCCGGGCTCTCCCTTCAGCCAGTACAGGACAAAGTCCCTCAGTATGTCCGATACGACAATTCTCCCAGCCTTCCCGCTCATGAACGAGACGAAGAGGTATGAGAGAGAAACTCCGGCAAGGGACGAGAGGGCGTACGCCAGCCCCCTGTGAGGGGCGCTGAAGGAGAAGAGGTAGTCCACAGGATAGAGCAGGGCGAGGATGAGCAGTGGCGCGAGGTAGCTGAACCGCTCGGACGTGAAGTACAAAGCCACCGAGAGGATGAATGCTATAGCCGAGGGAGAGACGACGATCAGCTCGGGGCTCAGCAGGTGTATTGCTATCACGTCAGCTATCTCTATCAGCACGAGCATGAACAGCGCGAAGAAGAATATCCTCCTGCTGTTGAACCCGGATCCAAGCAGCCTGCCGAAGAAGAGCAGTAAAGCGAGCAGGGCGAGGCCTATGAAGAAGTACCTCATCGCAAAAAAGGACTTTCCGGAAATCCCGTTCAAATAGGATGCAAGGACTATGCTCGTTATGCCTATGGCTACGCTGACTCTCTTCTTCGGGACGGAAAAAATTTTGGAGTAAAACTTTTCGAGGATGTTCTGATCGATCATTCACCGTATTCCTGCAGGATGTCTCTCAGGTAGATCTTGTGCTGACCCAGCTTTCCGCCGTAGTTTCCAGCCGAGATCTTGAGAACGCCATCTATCCTGCTAACTACCTCCATGCAGACGTACATGGCTTTCTTGACGTCCTCAAGGGTTGTGCCGTTGATGACTATCTCCGGAATGCTCTTTACACCCTCAGGAACCTTTGAATCTGGGATCTTGCCCTTAAGCGTGGGGCAGTAGTAGTGGTTGGTTGTTGGCCCGATTTCAGGATACTTCGTCTCGGGCTTCGAGCCAGCAGAACATATGTCGAAGGAAGTTATGACGTTGTCCATGTTCCTGAGCACCTCTACGGCAGCTTCTCCAGCCTCAAGGGCTGATTCCTCGCTGTCGCAGAAGAACCAGACGTTGCCTCCAGCGACACCCTCAGCATAACCGATGTACCTCTCGATTATGAACTCGCCGAACATGATGGGCACTCTGATTACCTTCCTGCCCCACATCTCTTCCTCCCACTCGTATCCATCACCGCACCTTCCCACATTCAGCTCGGCATCGAAGAACTTGTCGCTCTCGGTTGCGTTGAACACCCTTGTCGTGGGAACAACAAGAATGCCCTGCCTGATCCTCTTGCTCATCTCTCTCATCAGAACGCTCTCGAAGTTCTTGCTCTTAGCAACCCATATCTGGGCGATCGCACCCAGCCTGCCGTCGGGGGTCTCCTGAGGTGAGACAAACTTCTCAACTCCACCCTCGGACTCGCCGAAAACGGTTGATGGAAGGGCTGTGGAGTTGTAAGCGGCCTTCTTGAGCAGCCACTTCTGCTTCGCAGTTATCAAAATCCTCGAATAGATTCCATCAAACGCCTCGCAGTACGTATCCTCTACAGGCACACCATTCAGCTCCAGCTCCATGATTTAAGTTGGCAGGGAGGATATATAGTTTGCTGGATAACGTTAAATCATCATGGCAATTGCGAACGATTTATCATGATGATGGCAGAGCAAATAGAATTCATTACCGACGTGGGCGGAAACTTTTTAACGTTGTTAACGTTAATGATTTCTCTGTCAGCATATATTCTGGCACAAAACGACCCTGCAGACCTCAGATATGGCTCAGAAAATAGGGTGAATAGAGTTTATCATTTCCAGCTCCCTGTCGGTTGCCAGCTCAAAATTATTTAACGTTGTTTAATGATGACACCAAAATTTTTTCGTCATTGACGTAATTTAACGGCGATAATTTAGGATATATTCGTAAATTTTAAATCCTCTTCACATGAGATTATGAACATGAAACGTCCCGGGCTGTTAGTGGGAATAATAGTGGCAATCGCAGCCCTGCTCGCCATTCCAGCGAGTGCAGAGGAACTGTGCATTGCCTGCCACTACAAGCAAACACCGAACATCGTCAAGGACTGGGAAAAGAGCAAGCACGGGGACTACGGAGTGACGTGCTACGTCTGCCACAAGGCTGGAGATGACGAGTATGGCGAGGACCACCACGGATACAGGATAACCCCGGTCGTTTCTCCGAAGAAGTGTGCACAGTGCCACGAGTACGAGTACGAGACCTTCTCAAAGAGCAAGCACGCCTTTGCCGCCATCAACGGACCCCTCATGCCGTGGTACAAGGCCATGACATCGCAGGGTCTGAACCCGCTCGACCCGAACACCGCAAGGCAGAACCCGCCGAGAGACTACATAAGGGACAAGGTAACGCCCCTCTACCCGGCAAGCGGAATATTTGCAAAGACAGGGCTTCTCGACGAGATAAACCACGAGAATCAGGTGCTCGGATGCATGGAGTGCCACGGAAGCTACGTTTACTACGACGGGGAGAAGCTGCAGGGGTGGCCGAACATCGGCATAGGCAGAATAAACCCCGACGGTAGCCTCGGAAGCTGTGCCTCCTGCCACACGCAGCACCAGTTCAGCATAAAGGAGGCGAGAATGCCTGAGACCTGCGGAAAGTGCCACCTTGGATACGACCACCCGCAGATCGAGATATACGAGAGCAGCCACCACGGAGCGAGGTACATGGCCGACGAGGAGAACTGGAACTGGGAGGCAAAGCCGTGGAAGGTCGGTGTTGACTTCTCCTCACCGACGTGCAGCGTCTGCCACATGGGTGGAATCGCCGACTCATCTGGCAAGGTGATAGTCCAGAGCACGCACGACGTTGGAGCCATGCTCAAGTGGGAGATTCAGGGGCCGTTCAACACCTACCAGAGCAGCAACCCCAACAAGGCTGTTGGGTACACCCCAGACGAGAAGCTCGCCAACGAGAACAGGGAGAGGATGAAGAAGATCTGTCAGGCGTGTCACAGCCCCAACTGGGTTGACGGGTACTTCGAGAGCTACGAGAAGGTGCTCGCCGACTACGACAAGACTGCAAAGTACGCGAAAGACCTGCTGCAGAGGATATACGACGAGGGGCTTGCCGACCCGAGCAATCCGATAGACGAGTTCCCGGAGATGATGTGGTACTACATCTGGCACCACGAGGGAAGAAGGTGGAGAATGGGCGCCTCGATGATGGGACCGGACTACACGCACTGGATGGGAGCCGTTGACACCGTGATGGACAAGCTCGGAAGGATGATAGACTGGTACGAGACGCAGAAGAGGATCAGGGGAGAGGTCCCGGCACTGTCCACCGCACCTGACTCGAGCACCGCACCGCTCACACCACCTGCCAACAATGCTGTGGTCGCGCAGGGAGTCGCAGATGCCACCACGTCCCAGACAATCAGCCTTCCGAAGAACGTGAGGTTCGTGGAGCTGACGGCCGGATCCTTCGCAGTGCTCGCAGCACTGGCCCTCGCAGGAAGGTTGCGGGGTTCAGCCTGAGCCACACCTTCCCCCAAATTTTTTAGAGAGAGGGCAGGGCCATGAAAGTCACCACCAGAGTCGTGCTTCTGTACATACTGGGGCTTGCAGTGTTCTTCATAGCCAGAAGCGTCTTTGTCCCGGATACCTTCGGCGAGCTCGGCCACTACAGGGCCGCGTCTATCGGGGAGATAGAGAGCCTGAAGACCAAGGTTGGAGAGAACTACGAGTGCTTCAACTGTCACGTGAATGAGTACGTGGACTGGAGCGTGGGGGAGCACAGGAGGATAGCGTGCACAAGCTGTCACGGACTCCTGAAAGCCCACGTTGCCGATCCGAAAAACCACTCGGCCAAGGATGAGTTTCTGAGCCCGTACGCGTACCCCACCATGACGGACTTCTGCCTGAGCTGCCACGCCACCAGCCCGAGCAAGCCAGAGTCATTCCCGCAGATCTCAGTAGAGCACGGTAGAGAGGAGATGTGGAACTGCACGAGGTGTCACAATCCCCACAACCCGGTGGTGTAATATGAATAGGAGAAAGTTCCTGATTGCCTCGTCAGCCATCGCATCGGGAATCATCGGGTTCAGGCTTGCGAGGGGGGAGGAGGCTGAGGGCAGAGCAACAGGCTACATTTTCGTGGTCGACGTCAGGAAGTGCATAGGCTGCGGCAGGTGCGTGAGGGCCTGCAAGATAGAGAACGAGGTTCCCCTGAAGCCGTACTACTTCAGGACATGGGTCGAGAGGTACGTATGGCTCAAGGGAGAGAAGGATCTGAAGGTTGACTCCCCCAACGGAGGGTTCGACGGCTTTCCGAACATCTACAGCGAGGACGAGGTCGCGAAAAGCTACTTCGTTCCGAAGCTCTGCAACCACTGCGAAGACCCTCCCTGCGTTCAGGTGTGCCCCGTTGGCGCAACTTACAGAACCCCGGATGGAGTTGTGCTGGTGGACGAGAAGTACTGCATAGGGTGCAGGTACTGCATTCAGGCCTGTCCGTATGGCGCGAGATACCTCTACCCGAGGGACGGGCCGAGGGAGAGCAGGAGGAACACGGCAGACAAGTGCACGTGGTGCTACCACAGGATAACGAAGGGGTACAAGCCTGCGTGTGTGATGGCATGCCCAACGGGAGCGAGGATGTTCGGCAGGGAGGACGATGAGCGGATCCTTAGGGTTCTCGAGGAGAACAGCGTCTCCGTGCTGAAGCCGGAGCAGGGAACAAAGCCGAGGGTTTTCTACATAGGCATAGACTCGGAGGTGCGCTGACATGAGCGACATCCTCGAAATAGCGCTCAGGCACGTGCAGGGGTTCATCTACCCCAACGAGGTCGAGATATACTGGAGCGTGCTGATCGCCGTGTACCCGTACATAACAGGGCTCGTCGCCGGAGCGTTCATAGTCGCCTCGCTTGAGAGGATATTCAGGGTCGAGGAGGTCAAACCCACCTACAGGCTCGCCCTGCTCACAGCACTCGCGTTTCTGATAACCGCACCGATGCCGCTCATCGCCCACCTCGGACACCCAGAGAGAGCTCTGGAGATAATGTTCACGCCAAACACATCCTCAGCGATGGCAATGTTCGGGTTCGTCTACGCATGGTACCTGCTCGTCGTGCTTCTCATCGAGATATACTTCGACTACAGGAAGGACATAGTGACGTGGGCGAGGGAGAGGAGAGGAATCAGGGGCGCGATTTACAGGATCCTCACCCTCGGAGACTACGACATAAGCGACAGCGCAACGAGGAGGGACGAGAAGATAGTGAATGTCATAACTGTGATCGGTCTGCCTTCAGCGGCATTCCTGCACGGATACGTCGGGTTCATATTCGGCAGCGTGAAGGCGAACCCGTGGTGGAGCTCCCCGCTGATGCCCATAATCTTCCTGTTCTCGGCGATGGTTTCTGGAATTGCGCTGGTGCTCGCGATTTACGTCATAAGCTCAGTCATCAGGGGTGTCTCTCCGGACGTGAGGTGCGTTGACAAGCTCGCCAGCTACCTGCTCTACTCCTACATCCTCGACCTCGGCCTCGAGTTCGTGGAGTTCAGCCACGTCTTCTACACGAGGGAGGAGGGTTTCGAGGCAATACTGGCGCTGATAAACGAGAAGCTGTTCTTCAGCATGATAGTCGTGCAGGTGATTGTCGGAGCCATTGTGCCCGTCGCGATGATAGCCGTGGCAAAGGTGTTCAGGATGCCGGACAGGGCGAGGGTCGCTGTGTACACAGTGTCCGCGATTCTCACGCTGGTAGGCGTGTTCGCGATGAGGTGGAACGTGGTCATAGGCGGGCAGATACTGTCAAAGACCTTCAGGGGCTTCAGCTACTACGTCATGCCGCTGCTCGGCCCAGAGAGTGCCTCGATAGCCGCGGCGATAATGGTGGTTCCGCTGGTGATACTCTACGTGCTCGTGAAGATACTGCCGCCGTGGGAAGAGAGGGCTGAGACGGCATAAACTTTCCCCCAATTTTTTAACCAGATTTTTTAATGAAACCCTTCCGGCCATTCTGACAGGCAGGGCTTTCACCGAGACTTTGGAATCAGAAATCTTTTATAGTTGAAATTTCAAAACGTTGTTTATCGAAATTCGAAAGTGGTGTTTCGAAATGAAGGAAAAAATGGACAAACCAAGGAAAAGATGGATTACGGACTGGTGGCCAAACAGGCTGAACCTCAAAATTCTGAGGCAGAATCAGCCCGGCGCCAACCCCTATGGGGAGGGTTACAACTATATCAGAGAGGTCGCAGAGCTCGACGTTGATGCGGTAATCAGAGATCTGAAAAGGCTTATGAGGAACTCTCAGGACTGGTGGCCCGCAGACTTTGGACACTACGGGCCACTATTCATAAGGCTCGCCTGGCACAGCGCCGGCAGCTACAGGATTTTCGACGGGAGAGGGGGTGCGAGAGATGGTAGCATTCGCTTTCCGCCAAGAATAAACTGGCCGGACAACATAAACCTCGACAAGGCGATAAGGCTGCTCTGGCCGGTGAAGAAGAAGTATGGAAGGAGATTGTCATGGGCCGACCTGATAATCCTCGCCGGCACGGTTGCCCTTGAGGACATGGGCGTGAAGATCATCGGGTTCGGACTTGGCAGGGAGGACATATACGAGCCAGACGAGAGCCCGGACTGGGGAGAAGAGGAGGAGATGCTGACAGGAGAGAGAAGGTACGAGGAGGGCAAGCTAAAGGGGCCGTACGCCGCTACCGAGATGGGGCTGATATACGTCAACCCTGCAGGACCCGGAGGTGTGCCTGATCCGAAGCTGTCGGCCCAGGAGATAAGGGCGGTTTTTGCCAAGATGGGGATGAACGATGAGGAGACCGTGGCCTGATTGCAGGCGGCCACTCCTTCGGGAAGTGCCATGGCGCAGCCCCGGACAGATACCTCGGCCCTGACCCGAGTTCGTCGCCTGTAGAGTATCAGGGACTGGGCTGGAAGTTTGACCACAAGACAGGAAAGGGGCCTGACACGTTCACATCCGGATTTGAGCTTACATGGTCGCCCACGCCAACAAAGTTCGCGATCATGTACCTCAAACTGCTTTTTGACTACGAGTGGGAGATAGAGACCAGCCCGGCAGGAAAGGCCCAGTGGGTGGCCAAGGACGCTCCCGAAATAATTCCGGATGCACACGATCCCAACAAAAAGCACAGGCCGAGGATGCTAACTGCCGATCTGGCGCTGAGGTATGATGAGAGGTACGCCAGAATAGCCAGAAGATTTCTGGAGAACCCTGAAGAGTTCGAGAGAGCATTTGCGAGGGCATGGTTCAAGCTGACGCACAGGGACATGGGGCCGAAGCGGTGCTACGCTGGGCCGTATGTTCCTGAGGAGGAATTCATATGGCAGGATCCCCTTCCAGAGAGGAACCACGAGCTAATAGACGAGATGGACGTGGAGGGGCTGAAGAAACAGATCCTCGAGTCGGGGATGAGCGTATCCCAGCTCGTCTACACGGCATGGTCTTCTGCTGCGAGCTACAGAAACTCCGACAGGAGGGGTGGAGCCAACGGAGCGAGGATAAGACTGCATCCGATGAGGACGTGGGAGGTGAACCACCCGGAGGATCTTGAAAGGATAATATCCAAGCTCGAGAAAATCCAGCAAGAGTTCAACGAGGAGCAGGAGAGAAAGGGCAGCGGCAAGAGGGTTTCCCTCGCAGACCTCATAGTCCTCGGAGGGTGTGCCGCCGTGGAGGTTGCTGCAAAAAGGGTAGGCCATGACGTGCACGTTCCGTTCACGCCCGGTAGAGTAGACGCCACACAGGAGCAGGTTGAGGTGGAGTTCTACGAGAGGATCGAGCCATTTGCCGACGGATTCAGGAACTACTTCAGATACCCTGAGACCATAGACGAGGCAGACATCTACACAACACCCGAGTACTTCCTCGTCGACAAGGCCCACCTCCTGACACTCACGGTTCCGGAGATGGTCGTGCTCGCTGGAGGGTTGAGGGCGCTGGGGGCAGTTTACGGATACAGCAATCACGGCGTCCTCACCAACAGGCCTGAGACCCTCACAAACGACTTTTTCGTGAACCTGCTGGACATGAGCGTGGAGTGGAAAGCGAGAGATCAGCACAGATACCTGTTCGAGGGATTCGACAGAAAAACCGGGGAGGAGAGGTGGATCGCAAGCAGGGTGGATTTGATATTCGGTCACCACGACGAGCTAAGGAGCGTTGCCGAGGTCTACGCTGCCGATGATGGAGAAGAGAGGTTTGTCGCTGACTTCATCAGGGCATGGGACAAGGTCATGAACCTCGACAGGTTCGACCTGAGGACCTGACAGTTCTGAGCCCCGAAGAGCAACCTTTTTCTCTTTTTTGACAGATTCAAATCTGCAATGATAAGGGTTGGCTGCTGCGGTTTTCCAACCTCTATGGAAAAGTACTTCCAGATGTTCGATGTCGTTGAGGTCCAGAAGACGTTTTACAAGCCTCCAAGGCCAGAAACTGCCGCGAGGTGGAGAGAAACTGCAGGAGAGGGATTCGAGTTTACGGTGAAGGCGTTTCAGGTCATAACCCATCCCCCGTCCTCCCCAACGTACAGGAAGGCGAGGCTGAAGGTGGATGATGGCGGATTCTTCAGGCCGGTAAAGGCCGTCTTTGACGCATGGGAGAGAACGAGGGAGATCGCCAAGGTGCTGGAGTCGAGGATCGTAGTGTTTCAGACCCCAAAGTCGTTCAGGGAAAGCGAGGAGAACATAAGAAACATGAAGGAGTTCTTCAGCTCAATTGAAAGGGAGTTCGTGTTCTGCTGGGAGCCGAGGGGGTGGAGGAGCGAGAGGGTGAGGGAGGTTTGCGAGAGGCTCGACCTCGTGCATGTTGTCGATCCATTTGTCGAGAGGAGCGTTTACGGTGAGCTGAGATACTACAGGCTGCACGGGTTCAACTACAAGCACAAATACAGCGACGAGGAGCTGGAATGGCTTGCAGAGAGGGTGAGGGGAGAGAGGGGGTGCTACGTGATGTTCAACAATGTTCACATGCTCGACGATGCGACAAGATTCTCCAGAATTCTTGAGGGTTTCGAAAGGAAATAAATAGCCTGACGGACAAGGGGTTGCAATGATCGGCACGCTGATAAACGTCGCCTCCATTGTCGTCTTCAGCCTCATCGGGATAGCCATAGGGTCGAGGATTGGAGAGGAGATGAAGGAGTACCTGATGAAGGTTCTCGGCGTGGTTGTCCTGATCATCGGCATTGAAATGGCCTTCAAAACCTCAAACTTCGCCCTTCTAACGGTCACGATACTCGTTGGTTCAGCTATTGGCAGTGCGATGAGGATAGAGGAGAGGCTCGAGGACTTCGGCATGAGGATAGAGAGGAGGTTCGAGGGGTCGAGGTTCGCAGAGGGGTTTGTCGCCTCCACGATACTGTTCTGCGTTGGCTCGATGGCAGTGATAGGGCCAATACAGGAGGCGCTAACCGGGGACTTCTCCCTGCTCATAACGAAGGCAATGCTCGACGGCATAGCCTCCCTCGCCCTCTCCTCCGCCCTCGGAATTGGTGTTGCGTTCTCTGCAGTTCCAGTTCTGCTCTACCAGTCGTTCTTCTTCTTCGCAGCCTTGGGCGTGAGGGAGTACGCCACGGACTTCCTGATCTCCGAGCTAACCGCGGTCGGAGGAGTGATGATTGCCGCCATAGGAATAAACCTGATGAGGCTGACGAACATGAAACCCGGAAACATGCTTCCAGCACTCGTCATCCTGCCAGTTGTGCTCAAGCTGTTCTCACTCGCAACGCAGGTGATGCCGTGAAGGTGATGCTCACCGTCATCATTGACGGCGTGAACAGGGAGGTTTACGAGAAGCTCCTCAAGTCGGGGAAGCTTCCGGCTATAGAGGAGCTCACGAAGAGCGCGGTGAACATCAGGAACTGCTACTCCTCTTTTCCATCCGCCACCGTCACCGGGCACACGTCCATAGCCACCTCCTCCCTGCCATCAACCCACGGAATAGTGGGGCAGGCATGGTTCGATAGAGAAAGGAGAGAGTACATAGGCTACGATTTCGAGATAACGATGCCTGACAACTGGATTGACGCCAAGGCCAACCTGAACGACAGACACATCCTCGGAGAGACGTGGTTTCACAGGGCGAAGAGGATGGGCTTCAGGACGTTCAGCGCAGACCTCGTCAGAAAGGGTGCCGACCTGAAGATGAGCTTCATACTCCCGGGGGAGGATAGAGACATAGCGATCCCGAAAAAGCTCTTCTTCCTGAGGAGGTTCGCGAAGCACACCTCGGTCAAGAGAGCCAGCGTGGCAAAAAAGCTGCTCCTCAAGGCTTTCCCATTCCACGTCCTGCAGCACGAGGTAGTTACGAGAAACGCAATCAAGGCCGTTAAGGCAGGGTACAACTTTGGCATAGTGTGGTTCATGGAAACAGATGCGTCAAGCCACATATACGGGCCGGAGAGCATGGAGGGGATTGAGGGGAAGCCCTACATGTACGACTCCTTCGAGGACGCCATGAGGGACGCGGACGAGGAGATAGCGAAGCTTAAGAGGGCGCTCAGGGACTACGAGCTCTACATAAACATAACCACCGACCACGGCCAGAGCAGGCTCTGTGAAAGCGAGGACTGCCACGTCAGCCTTTCTGCAGAGATGGAGGAGCAGGGAATAAACGCGTTCACGAGGATAGATCCCCATGAATACGAGACGAGGGTTGGCAGGAAGGCACAGGTCGTCGTTGCACCGAGTGGCCCGAGGATGGCCCACATATACCTGCTCGACCGGGGAATTTCCGTGGACGTTCAAGACTTCCTGAGGGACTGCAGGGCCGTGGAGTTCGTGTTCTGGAGGGAGGGCAGGGAGATATTCGTGGATGATGGCAGGGAGGTTTCAAGACTCGAGGAGTATGAGTTTGGCAAAGACTATCCGAGGGCCGCTGAGAGGGTGAGGGGGCTTCTGGAGAGCGAGAGGAGCGGGGACTTCGTGGTCACCGCAAGGAAGGGGTACGAGTTTCAGGTGTCGAGCTACAAGGGTGCGCATGGCGGGCTGAACGCTGAAGACTCGACAGGCTTTGCAGTGATTCACGGCAGCAGATACAGGGAGGAGTGGATGGAGGAAGGGCTCATAACCGATGTCCTCAGAATCGCCTTGAGCAGGTTCGAAAACTCCTGAAAACGAGTGAGAAAAATTAAAGGTTTTGAGCAGGAAGTTCCGCTCAGAACTCCTTCAGCAGCTTCTCCAGCTCCTCGGCGAAAGGCCCGTAAATCCCCGAGTTCTTCCTGACCCTCTCCGTGAACTCGAAGACCCACTCCTTCATCCTTCTCGCGAACTCCTCGTCCCCCGTGAGGGCGAGGAACTCCAGCTCGACGCTTATGTGGTCTGGCGGCTCACCCTCGAAGCTGTACTCGAGCCCGTGGTTCCTGTAGATGTCCTCCACCTCTATGCTCGCGTTCCCGTATAGAGAGCCCTCGCGGTAGTAGGATTCGTAGGGAGGGCAGGTCAGCGTGGGAAAATCGGTCACGAATAGCCTCGTGTACTCAGTCTGAAGCTCCTCAAGCGTGTGAGACCTCAGACTTTCAACGAGGTGGGCATACTCCGGAAGGTGAGACGCGAGAGCCTCAATCTCCCCGAGCGTCTTTTCGGAAGGGTAGGAAAAAACAAGGGAAAAAAATCTGAACTTCTCGTTCATCTCATTCCCTCACAGGCAGCGCCCTCAGCAGTCCGAGGAAGACGAAGGATATCAATGCGAACACTCCGACGGTTATTGCTATCTCAACCGGCGATGGGACGTAGTTCCAGTAGGAGACGAAGATCGGCTGCGGGTTGAAGAGGGTTCCCCTGACCTCTCCGACGGCTATTGGATACTGCCACTCGAATGACTCGCCGGCCATGACAACCGGCACCCTGAACGGGATCAGGTTGTATGCTGGAGGGATAAGCAGGTACCTGTGCGCGAGGATACCTATGTTGACTGCGAGGCTTCCGGCAACGAGCCCCTGAACGCTGTCGTACTTCTTCGCGAGGATGATGATGCCTGCAAGCAGGAATATCGCCTCGATGGCGTGTATGTGCAGGTAGTCCCTGAAGACGAGCATGAGCGCGTCATACTCCTTGCCGTTGTCCCACCACTGCCTGATGAAGAAGTCGTTGTAGTACATGAAGAGCAGCGCCACGGCAGAGAATGCAGAGATCTTCGCAAGAAGCCTGTAGGTCGGCTTCAACTCGTCCTTGAACCCGTAGACTATCAGGGACGCGATTATCACGACCGCAGGTCCGGCTGTGAGAGCTGCGGCGATGAACGTTGGTGCAAGCAGACCTCCGTACCACCATGGCCTCGAGAGCTGGGTCGCGAGAACCCATGCGGTGACTGTGTGTATGAGGATGGCGAACGGCAGCGCTATCGGCGCGAGCATCTTAGCCCTTCTCTCCGACTTCCTCCTCAGCATCTCGAGCTGCTCTGACGTGAGGTTGGGCTTCTTCAGGATCGTGCCAACGAGCGGAAGGCTGATTCCCCTCTCAGCGATCCTCGGCTCGAGCTGCACGTACGTGTAGACTGCAGAGAGGAATGCGTAGGTCGAGAGGACGAGGAAGTCCCAGGGAAGCAGCGACTTGGGGTTCGGATAGAGGAACATGTTGAATATCCTGTCCGGCCTTCCGATGTCGGGCAGAACCATGATCATTGCCGCGACAGCGAAGATGAACGCTGAGAGCGAGGCAACCGGAGCTATCGGCTTGAGCTGCTTGACACCGAAGATGTTTATTGCCGATGAAACAACAAGACCACCGGCTGCTGTACCGACGTAGAATGCCCACATGGCAATGTAGAGTCCCCATGAGAACGGGTTCCTCATGTTGGTCAGTATGAGTCCCTTCTGGAGCTGGTAGATGAACGCCACTATTCCGATTATCGCGAGTACTCCGAGTACTCCCATCGCAAGATCATATTTCCTTCTCATACCTCACACCTCCTCTACCCTCCTTCCTCGCAGGAGGTATGTAAAACACCTTGGGCTCGGTGCCAAGGTCCTCGAGCAGCCTGAAGGCAGACCTGTCCTTCAGAACCTTCGAAATCTCGCTGTTGGGGTCATCAAGGTCGCCGAATATTCTCGCGTTCCCCGGGCACCCCCTGACGCATGCCGGAGCGAGGCCCTGATCAACGAACTGCACGCAGAACGTGCACTTCTCAACAACGCCCCTCGGCCTCTTCTTGGTGTAAACCAGCCTTCCGTCCTCAGTTCTGTGATCCTTCGGGTAGCCGTACTTGTAGTCCTTGTCCGCGAACCAGTTCTCGTCGAAGCCTGCTCTCTCGAACCCCTGCCTGAAGTTCTCGTCCGGGTCCTGCCAGTTGAACTGCCTGACTCCGTATGGACAGGCGGTGATGCAGTACCTGCAACCGATGCACCTCTCGAAGTCAACGAGGACGAGCCCGTCCTCCCTCTGCCATGTCGCTCCGACAGGACACACCTTCACACACGGAGCGTTCTCGCAGTGCTGGCATGGAACCGGCAGAAAGACCTCAGAGAGGTTAGGATACTCTCCCACTGGAACCATGTGCTCCTTCGAGCCAACGGTCTCGACCCTCTGCCACCATGTGCCCGGTGGCTGGGCGTTGACCATCTTGCAGATCACGGCACAGCTCCTGCAGCCTATGCAGCGGTTGAGGTCAATAACCATGCCGTACCTCACCATCTGCACTCACCTCACACCTTTCTAACATCACACGCGCACTCATTCCATGCCGTCGTGGGCTCCCAGATTCCCGGCACGAAGTAGGCGAGGTGCACCGCCTTGATCCACGGGAAAGTCAACGTGTTATAGGAGTCGCCCCTGAGATACCTGCTCCACCAGCCCTGCTCGAAGATGATGACCCTCGGGTGGATTCCGGGGTCTATGACCGCGTAGCCCCTCACCTTGCCCCTGTCGTTGTAGACCTCCACCAGATCTCCGGGCTTGATTCCCTTCTCCTTCGCAGTTTCGGGGTTCATCCAGACCCTCGGCCTGAAGTCCTGGAGCTCGAGCATCGTTATGTTGTTGCTGTGCGTTGAGTGCACCCTGTAGAGGGCGTTTCTCGTTATGAAGGCGTACTTGTACTTGTTCTTGGCCTGTGGGTTGACCTTGTACTCCGTATCGACAAACGGATCCTTGTGCACCGGCAGGGTCTCTCCAAAGTCTATGAACACGTCCTCCTCCTTGTAGAACTCAATCCTACCCGACTTCACAAACCTCGCCGTCTTGGCGAGCGGTGCTGGGAATGACGGTGGCGGGAACGGCTTCTTCTCGTGAATCTGCTCCCAGAACGGGATCTGCCTCTTGTCTGGAGTCGGCAAGTTGAGCCTGATCGCTCCCTCCTTCAGCAGCCTCTCGAGGGTTATGCCCTTTGTGAGCTCGTGCTTGCCGAGCATGAGCTCGGTTGCCTTGAGGGATGCTTCGTGGGCTATCTCCCTCGCGAGCTTAAGGCTCCAAGTTCCGTTCTTCCTCGCGTTCTCCTCCTTCTCGAAGAGGGCCGGGTCTGGGTAGAACTCAGCGATCTGAGCCTTTAGCTCCTCGTCATTCCACTTCGCCACCATCCTCTTCGCCAGCTCCTTGAATATCCAGATCTCGGGCATGCACTCGAACAGTGGCTCTATGGCCGGCTGCTGCATCTGGACGTACGGGTGCAGGATCGTGGCGGTCAGCTCGTACTTCTCATACCAGGCAACACCCGGAAGGACAACATCCGCCCACTTGGTTGAAGTTGTGGCCTGGAAGTCTATCGCGAGGATGAACTCCAGCTCTCCGGACTTGGCCATCTCCTTGAGTTTGTTGGCCATGTTGTGCTGGTCGAACGGGTTGTTCCACCCGAACACGAAGGCCTTGACATCGTTCTTCGGATACGGGGTCTCGCGGTTGTACTTCTTGAACTCTTCGCTCTGCCTGTACTCCTTGTTCATCCAGAGCAGGTATGTAACCCAGTTGGTCTTCCTGCCCTTGAACAGCCACCACATGCCGAGCGGCCAGCGAATCTTGAACTGTCCCGCATAGGTCGAGATTCCGGCACCCGGCTTGCCGATGTTCCCGGTCAGGGCGACGATCAGGGCGAGAGCCCTTCCCTTCAGATCGCCATGGAACCACTGGTAGTTGCTCGCACCGTAGATTATGTGGAGCGGCTTTGTTGTGGCCATCTCTCTGGCGATTCTCCTGACCAGCTGGGCGTACTCGGCCTTGTCCCTGCCAGGCGGTGTGATGATCTCCGCAACCCTCTCGGGGGTGTACTCGTTCGTGACGAGCTCCTTGATCATCTGGAAGACCGGCTTGACCTTGACAGTGGTTCCGTCAACGAGCTCAACCTCGAACTCTCCCTCAAGCGCCGGTTCAAAGTCCCTCTCGAGGGTCTCCGGGTTGACGATCTTGAGCCTGCCCTCGTTGACGTCGTAGACCACGAACAGATCTCTGTACTCGGGGATCTCCTTTTTCAGTTTCTCAGCCTCATCCTTGAGCTCCTTGACCTCGTAAGCCCTGAGCCTCTTGTGGTTATCCAGCCTGACGAGAATCGGCATGTCCGTGTAGGACTTTATGAAGTCCTCGTCGTACAGCCTCTCGTTGATTATGACGTTCGCAATTCCCAGAGCGAATGCCGCATCGGTAGACGGGTTGATCTGGATCCACTCGTCAGCCTTTGCCGCAGTTGGGGTGAAGTTCATGTCGATCATTATCACCTTGGCGCCCCTCTCCTTGGCGATGTTCAGGAACTTGGCGTCGGGCAGCCTCGTAACAAGGATGTTCGAGCCGAAGACGGCAATGTACCTCGAGTTCACCCACTCGAGGGACTCGAACTCCTCGGTCTGGACTCCAAACGTCTGGGACCAGAACGCCGGCAGATCGCCGTTCATCGTGTATCCGTGCAGCACGCTCCAGCCGAACATGCTCGCGAGCCTTATCGCGGCTCCCTTGTGCACGTAGCCTGTTCCCGGAACCTGAATCGAGAGCGCTATGCTGTCAGGCCCGTACTTCTTCATCACCTCAACGAGCTTCTCCGCAGCGTAGTCCAGAGCCTCATCCCAGCTGACGGCCTTGAACTTGCCCTCCCCTCTCTCACCGACCCTTATGAGTGGCTTCTTCAGCCTGTCTGGACCATAGATCAGGTTGACCATCGACTGGCCCTTCAGACAGCCTCTGGGGTTGTAGTCGGACTCAGGATAGTCCGCAGCCTGAATCAGCGAGGTTATTCTCCCCCTGTACACCATCGCATGATACGCGCACGCTCCCGTGCAGTTCGGAGAGCAGGTGGATCTGACCATCTTTATCTCGTCGCTTCCAGCGCTCTGGGATGATGCGAGCTGGAAGTACCTGCTTGCAACCCCTGCAGAAATCGCTCCGAAGGCACACAATTTCACAAAATCTCTTCTCGTTACGTTCATGTTTCACCTCCTCTAAAAAGCCTCTGGATTTCCGAATTCATGCGAGAGGTTCCCAGAGTTTCACCTCCGAACCCATATTTACACCGTGGCTTTAAAAAATTTCCGATGTTTCAGTTAATTTTATGTGAGATTACGTAAAAACCCGAAAAAAATTTATATATCTGTGAACCCACTTGAATCCTGTGTCGTGGTCGCTGACAGATAAAGAGCTGAAGATTATTTCAATTCTGAAAAGCGGAAAAAAGATGAGCGCCAGAGAGGTAAAAAGAGAGCTGGAAAGTGATGGTATAAAGGTACCTTACACTACAGTCTCTTCAGCTCTTGAAAAGCTGTATAGCGAGGGAATACTCGAAAGAAAAGAGGTCAGGTCGAGAGGAAGGTATGGAAAGAAGTACCTCTATTATCTGAATGAAAATATAATGGCGCTCGATTCCTCCGACCCGCTGGCCGAAGTTATAAAAAACGTGTTCACTCCGGCAAACGTAATTCATTCAAATGATTCCGTGGCTTTTATAGACAAAAAAGGTATTCTCACGTTTTTGTACGGCAACAGTAAGATAATTAACGATAGCGGAGTTATTGGGAAGAGCGTGGAGGAGCTCCACTCAAAGGTAACCGCCAAGTTTGTCAGGCAGATTTTCGAGGAGCTGAGGAACAGGAAGAAGGACGTGTTCAGGAGAACCGTCACGCACGAGGGAAAGGAGTACGAGAAGTTTTACTGCGCCATCCGCTCGTCTGATGACGAGTTTCTGGGAGTGCTCGTCATAACCCGCCCGGCGGAGGAAAGCAAGAAGCTCCCGCCCGAGGTCATTTATCCGTAATATTAACGCGAAGGTTCGATTTTGTGAGACCATAAATTTTTATTTAGAAGCTTCAATTGTGGAAGCATGCGAACCGTCAAAGTATTCGACACCACGCTGAGAGATGGGGAGCAGACGCCCGGAATATCCTTTCCCCTGAGCTACAAGATCCAGATCGCCAAGCAGCTTGACAAGCTCGGAGTTGACATCATAGAGGCTGGTTTTCCTGCTGCAACGCAGGGGGAGTTCGATGCAGTTAAGGAGATTGCGAGCCTCGGGCTTGACTCAAAGGTTTGCGGTCTCGCGAGGCTCGTTAAGCATGATATCGACAGGGCGATTCAGGCTGATGTTGATATGGTTCACATCTTCATCTCCACCTCAAAAATCCAGATCGAGCACACGGTAAAGAAGAGCAGGGAAGAGATAGTAGAGATGGCGGTTGAGGGCGTGGAGTACATCAAGTCCCACGGGGTTGAGTGCATGTTCTCGGCCATGGACGCGACGAGGACGGAGGTCGAGTACCTCAAGACGATCTACAAGGCAGTTGAGGAGGCCGGAGTGGACATAGTTAACGTCCCAGACACAGTTGGCGTTGCAACCCCCTTTACAATGTACGAGTTGATAAGGGAGCTCAGGGAGCACCTGAAGGTTCCAATAGACGTGCACTGTCACAACGACTTTGGTTTAGCGGTGGCGAACACCTATGCGGCCGTGAAAGCCGGAGCAGACGAGGTGCAGGTGACGGTGAACGGGATAGGCGAGAGGGCAGGAAACGCGAGCCTTGCGGAGGTCGTTATGCTCATAACGGCGGTGGAGGGGCTAAAGACGAACATAAAAACGGAGTACTTGGTAGAGACTGCGAGGCTCGTTGAGAGGCTGTCTGGAATAAAGCTCCCGCCCAATACGCCGATAGTTGGCGAGAACGCGTTCAGCCACGAGAGCGGAATTCACGCGCACGGTGTGCTGAGCGAGGCTGCTACGTTCGAGCCCGGGCTCATAACTCCAGAGATGGTGGGCCACAGGAGGAGAATAGTCATAGGGAAGCACGCCGGAAGGCACCAGATAAAGAAGATGCTCGAGGATGCAGGGTATGCGGTGAGCGAGGACATTCTGACGAAGATCGTCGAGAAGGTCAAGGAGCTCGGAGACAAGGGCAAGAAGGTTACCGACTTGGACGTGATAACGCTCGCAGAGGTTCTGATGGGCGAGGTCAGGAAGGAGGAGAGGGCAATAATTCTGGACGAAGCAACTGTGCTCACGGGCAACAGAATAACCCCAACTGCAGTTATTAACGCGGAGGTGGACGGAAAGAAGAGGGTGACCTCCGCAATAGGAGTTGGGCCTGTTGATGCCGCGCTTAAGGCGGTGGCTGAGCTCGTGGGTAAGAGCATCAGGATCACGGAGTTCAGGATGGATGCGATAACTGGCGGGAGCGACGCTCTCGCGGAGGTTTACGTGACGGTCGAGGACGAGGACGGCAGGAGCTTCACCGCAAGAGGAGCCGGGGCGGACATCGTCATGGCGAGCATCGACGCGGTGATAAATGCCGTGAACTACCTGATGAAGATGAGGAAGAACAGATGATGGAACTCGCAGACGTGCACTGCCACCTGAACTTCGACAGCTTCAACAGGGACAGGGATGAGGTTATCAGGAGGGCCAAGGTCGCTGGAGTTGTCTTTCTGATAGACTCCGGCTTCGACTACACATCAAACGAGAGATCCCTGCGCGTTTCCGATAACTACGAGGGCTTCGTTTTCTCCACACTCGGATTCTCGCCGAACCGCATAGGCAAGTCCGACCCGAGGTACGTTGCAAACCAGATAGAGGAGAACAGGGACAGGATAATCGGCGTGGGAGAGGTGGGGCTCGACCTGAAGAAGGCGAAGACCAGCTACGAGCAGCAAAAGGAGATCTTCCTCCAGTTCGTTGAGCTGGCGGAGGAGCTCGAGCTCCCCCTGATAATACACGCGAGAAAAGCTGAGGAGAGAGCATTCGACCTGATAAAGAGCAGGGATGTTACGGCAGTGTTCCACTGCTACACAGGAAGCACATCTCTTGTTGGCAGGATAACAGATGCGGGGCACTACATCTCCCTCTCAACCCTTGTCTGCTTCTCGGACAACGTGAAGAGGATAGCCGAGGTTGTAGATGTCGACCACCTGCTCCTCGAGACCGACAGCCCGTTCCTCTCCCCCGTCAAGGGGAGGAACGAGCCCGCCAACGTAAGAATGGCCTACGAGACAGTTGCCAGTTTGCAGGGTGTTGGTGTGGATGAGCTCGCCATCAAGCTTATAAAAAATGCAAGGGAAGTTTTTGATGTAGACATCTGATTGCATCTTTGGTGGTGATCATGCCGATAAAACCATCCATAAACGTGTCAAAGATACAGAAGTTCAAGAAGGTGCTCTCCTCGAGGAAGGAGAACAAGAAGAAGATAGGCGTGCTCGTTGACGGCCCGAACATGCTCAGAAAGGAGTTCAACCTGAACCTCAAGGAGATCAGGGAGATCCTGTGCGAGTACGGAGACATAAAGATAGCCAAGGTCTTCCTCAACCAGTACGCCGGGGACAAGCTCGTGGAGGCCATAGAAAATCAGGGGTTCGAGCCCGTAATCACCTCGGGCGATGTTGATGTCAGGATGGCCGTCGAGGCGATGGAGATAGTTTACAACGACAGCATTGACGTTCTCGCCCTCGTTACGAGGGACGCGGACTTCAAGGCGGTGCTGAAGAAGGCCATGGAGGTTGGGAAGGAGACGATAATCATAGGCGCCGAACCCGGGTTCTCCACAGCCCTGAAGAACTCGGCAGACATAGCGATAGTTCTCAACGAAGAGGAGTATGAGGAAGAGGAGTAGGCTGTTCATCTACGAGCACGGAGTCTGCGAGGAAAAAATCCCCGACAGCATCGCTGTTGAAGGCCTTGCGATGTTCAAGAGCATGCTCAGCTTTTCCAGATACTACGACCTCGTCTCATACATCAGGCCGGAGTTCTCCGGGATGTTTCCCTTCCCCACCGAGTTCTCTTTTCGCGAGTGTCTTGAGTCGGCAGACGCCGCGCTGATAGTCGCCCCGGAAAACGACCTCACCCTCCTCAAGCTGGTCAGGGAGGTGGAGCGGGCTGGGGTGGAGAACCTCGGCTCGTCGAGCAGAGCGGTGGAGATAACGTCAGACAAGTGGAAGACCTACAGGAAGCTCAAAGGGAAGGTCAGCGTCCCCGAAACTTCACTGAAAGATCTCTCCTGTGATTATCTCGTGAAGCCAAGGGTCTCGTGCGGCGGAGAGGGGATAAGGAGAGGCGGGGAGGTTCCGAAGGGGTTCATAGCTCAGGAGCTCATTGAGGGGAAGAGCGTAAGCGTCAGCCTCCATCTTGGGGAAGACATAGAGGTTCTGAGCGTCAACGAGCAGATTCTGAGCGGCTTCGAGTACAGGGGGGCAGTTGTCCCGGGGGAGTGGAGAGATGACGTTATCGAGGAGGCTGTGAACGCAGCCTCGGAGATTAAGGGCCTTAACGGCTACGTTGGCGTTGACCTCGTGGTGGCAGATGTCCCATACGTCATCGAGGTGAACGCAAGGCTGACCACCCCAAGTGTCGCTTTCGAACTCGCCTACGGGATGAGCTACGCCGACATGCACCACAGAATTTCTGCGGGAGAAGGGCTGAGAATCACCCCGCTGAGGAGAGTTATGCTGACGAAGGGAAGAGGAGAGGGATACGTTTCCTTCAACGGCCACTCCATAATTTTAAAAACAATCTGACCAATCCCCATACAATGCTTTCAGTGATCATCCCAGCACACAACGAGGCAAAAAGACTCGAGAGGAGCGTCGAGACACTCGCAAAGTACCTTCAGGATAATTTCAGCGAGTTCGAGATAATAATAGCCGAGGATGGCTCCACGGACGGAACAGACGAGATAGCGAGAAGGCTTGCCGAGAAGTATGAATTCGTAACCCATCTGCACAGCGATGAGAGGCTGGGCAAGGGAAGGGCGGTTTTTGAGGGAATAAAGAGGGCCAGATACCCGATCGTCATCTACATGGACGCCGACCTCTCCACCGACGTCTCACACATCAAGGATCTGATCCGGGCTATCGAGAGTGGCTACGACATCGCGATCGGTTCGAGGCTCGTTAAGGGCAGCGAAACAGAGAGGCCATTCTTCAGAGAGCTTCCGTCGAGGATATACAACCTCCTCGTGCGAATTCTGCTTGGCTCGAAGGTTAGAGACCATCAGTGCGGGTTCAAGGCGTTTAAGAGGGATGTGGCTCTAAGGCTGGGAGAGAAGGTGAGGGACAACCACTGGTTCTGGGACACCGAGCTTCTCGTCCTCGCCCAGAGGGAGGGGCTGAGGGTTAAGGAGATTCCGGTCAGGTGGAGGCACTCCGACGACGGGAGCGTGAGTGTCCTTAAGACGTCTGCCTACCTCTTCTCCAGACTCCTCAGGCACTCGGAGAGGGGGTTTCTCTACTTCTCAATAGCCGTCACAGTCCTCATATTTGCCAGCCTGATTTACGTGGCCAACCCAGAGAAGCTGATGTACGCTCTCAGGAGTCTGGACGTCCGAAAAATCGGGCTGGCCTTCATGATCTACCCGCTTTCGTTCATCCTGAGAGGCGTGAGGTTCGAACTCCTCATGAAGGACATTAAAGGGGGAGTGAGTGTCTGGTACGCGGTCATGGCCACGTCCATCAGCCAGACCCTCAACGTGATAACCCCAGTGAGGATAGGAGATCTCGGCAGAGCTTACGTTTACGCGAAGAAAGACGTGCCGTACCAGACGAGCTTCAGCGGTCTCGCGGCGGAGAGGATATACGACGTCATAGCCATCCTGATAATAGCGTTCGCCAGCATAGTCTTTGTTGGCGCCGAGTACTTCGACATGCTAATTTACGCCCTCGCGTTCCTCGGCCTGATAATACTGGGGGTTGTCTTCCTGTCGAGAACGAGGGGGTACGTTGCAAGGGTTATGGAGGACGCTAAGAGCCTGATATTCTCGAGGAAGGCCGCGGTGTTCGTTCCGCTCTCAACAGCCATCTGGCTCATAGACGTCCTCGTCTGCTACATCATACTCACATCCTTCGGCCCGGTAAAGCTCTACCTCCCGGCATTCGCCGTTGCGATGGGGAATGTTGTTAAGATCTTGCCACTCACACCGGGAGGCGTGGGGACGTACGAGGCCACGCTCACCCTCATACTCTCCTCCGCCATCTCGAGTAACGAGGCGCTTGCGGTTGCGATAGCCGACCATGCGGTGAAAAACATCTCCACCCTCGTCCTCGGCCTCGCCTCGTCGGTGAAGCTTGGAGTGAGCCTGAAGGAGATGAGATCGTGATCGAAGGGATAGCCCTGCTCGTCCTCGCGCTCGTACTCCTCTCCAACACGTTTAAGGACTACCACATCTCCAAGCTACTATCCATAGTGGTCATCTCCTTCCTGACCTACGTTCTCGGCCACTTCACCAGCTTCACCACAGCATTCACACTTTCCACGATCTTTGTGGTATTCTACACGCTGTTCAGGATCGGGAGGGAGTCTTTCAGACTCGATAGAGAGAACGAAGCGGTGTTCCTGATCTCCTTTGCTTTCTTCCTGTTCCTCAGGAGCCTCGTCCCGGACATAATCGGGGCTGAGAAGTTCATGGACTCCGCTTTCCTGAATGCTGTGTTAAATGCCGACCGCTTTCCTCCCCCGGACCCGTACTTCGCTGGAAAGAGGCTGGACGTTTACTACTACTTCGGCTCCGTCATTTCAGCCGTAATAGCGAAGCTCACCCTCACTCCCCCGTGGTACGCGTACAACATAGCGATGGCGTTCGTTGGGGCGATATCGGTCTCAACCCTGCACGGGTTCCTGAGGGAGAGAGGGACTGGTGCCATTGGACTCGTTCCCCTCATAGCCGGCCCGCTGTATGCGGTTTACGAGCTCCTCAAACACCTCTCCTCAGGAAGTCTTCCGAGGTACCTCTTCTACTGGAACTCCACGAGGATAATACCAGACAGTACGTTCGGGAACGTGATAACCGAGTTCCCATACTTCAGTTTCATACACGGGGACCTCCACGCCCACGTGGTGGCGATACCGCTCAAGATACTGTTCATCGCCATCCTGTACAGGTTCTACAGGGAGAACGAGTACTCATGGGCCATACCAGTTATGAACTTCGCTCTATTTGCAACAAACTCGTGGGACGCTCCTGCATTCTTCCTACTATCCGCAGTGCTGATGCTCCTCAAGGACAGGAACTACTGGCCACACGTCCTCGCATCAGCCCTGCTGATGCTCGCCTTCAAGCTCGAGATGAGGGTCAGCGCACCCGTGTTCATAACCATGGAGTTCAGCCCCCTCTCTTCATTTCTGCTGTTCTGGGGGCTGCTGCTACCTCCCCTCTACTACAGGTACAGGGACGAGATAAGGGAGAGGCCAGCAATCCTCCTTTCTGCGATACTCTCACCTCTGATCCCGGCCTTCCTCTTCGCCCCTCCAGCGATATACTCTCTCAAGAAAAGAGAGTTCGAGGACGTGCTCGTGATTTTCGCGGCAATCTTCATCCTCGCATGTGAGTTTGTGGCAATAGACTTCAGGATGAACACGTACTTCAAGTTCTACCTGCTCTCATGGGTTCTGCTGATCCCGGCCATTTCCATGGCGATCAGGGATCTCTACCGGGAGAGGAAGAGGGTCGCCATCGTCCTGATCGCCCTCATGCTTGTCTACCCAGCTGTTGCAACGCCCGTGAGGCACTACAAGGCCGAGCTCACGCTTGACGGCCTCAGGTTCATGGAGAAAAGTCACCCCGGGGACTACGACGCGGTAAGGTGGCTGTACGGGAAGAATGCGGTTATCGTGGAGGGCGTTGAGGGGAGCTACACGTACAGCGGCAGAATTGCCTCGTTCACCGGCGATCAGGCGATCATAGCCTGGCCGAACCACGAGGTGCACTGGAGGGACAACGGTGAGGAGATAGCGAGGAGGATGGGGGACGTGAGGACCATCTACACATCGTCCTGCGAGATAGCCCTCGAGATAGCGAGATCGTACAACACCACCTACATCGTTTACGGAGAATACGAGAAAAGCCTTTACGGAGAGCAGAACTTCTCATGCATGGAGAAGGTGTTTGAGAGCAGGGGAACCGAAATCTACAAAGTGGATTGAGTGTCCAAAGCCGTGTTCAGAAAGCACACTCTTCCGTTAAAGCACACACCTCCGCTGCCCACCCAGTAGCTGCACGCATACCAGTCGCACTCGATGGGCAGCACCTTCCTCTTGTATTTCTCGCACATCATGGGAGTGAAGGGTTGTCTAATGCTGGATATATCTTTTTCTGTAAACAATGTTGCACAAGAGAAAATCAGATGCTCACCCAAACCTCTCCATGACGAGCTCAAACTCCCTCCTCAGCCTGCTCTTCCTGTACCCCATCTCAATCCTGTCCCACGGCAGCTCCTCGTCAGGAGGCAATGGCTCAAGGAACTCAGAAGCGCGCTTGAGGATTTCCGAGGGTCTCGCTCCCCCTGCGATGAGCTCTCCAACGCTCTCATCCCCCCGGGAGATTATGGTCTGCACGGCAAACCTCTCCACGCTCTCAACGTCAACGTCCGCGACTCTCCTGAGCCTCGAGAGCAGGAACTTCCTCTTCCTCTTCAGCTCCCTCAGGTTCTCCCTGACGTCCCTTTCAGGGTCTCCCCCGTAGGGCAGCCACTGAAACGGGGTGTGGGGCTTTGGCACGAGTGGGTTTGCGGAGACGCTTACCTTCTTGCCCATCCTCCTTATCCTCTCCACCATCCTAACTATCTCCTCCAGATCCTCCTGCTCCTCTCCCGGCAGTCCGAACATGAAGTACAGCTTGATCCTCTCAGCACTTTCTGCGATCTCCACCGCACTGATGATGTCATCTTCCGAGATTCCCTTGTTCAGCGCCTCCCTCAGCCTCTCACTGCCAGCCTCGGGTGCGAGGGTGAGGGTTCTCGTCCCCGAAATCAGCTCTGCCATCTCCTCGTCAAACCTGTCGGCCCTTATCGAGGACGGGGAGACCTCGAAACCCAGCTCCCTCAGACCCGAGACAATCTCCTTGAACTCCGGGTGGTCGGTGGGGGAAGGGGCGACTATGGCGACCTTGTTAGCAAGCTTCCTGTTCTCCTCCGCGAACTCGAGAATGCTCTCCGCACTCCTCCACCTCGCAGGTGAGTAAATCTGCCTCACCACGCAGAACCTGCATCCTCTCGGACACCCTCTGCCGATCTCCACGATCAGCGCTCTCCCGTAAGCTCCCTCGCCGATAATCTCGCTCCTCATCTCGCTGTCGAGCTCCACCCTCCTTCTCCTGTACGAGTGGGGAACCAGCCCCTCGACAGCCCTATCCTCAACCACGTCCAGCACAGCGTTTTCAGCCTCGCCAACGAACAGCCTGTCGAAGATCTTAGCATAGGGGAGGGGGTTCTGGATTACGCACGGCCCTCCAGCGACGCTTCTTCCGGAGAAGCCGCTTTCTCTCAGAATCCGAACCGCGTTGAAAACGTCCTCCTCATACTGGATGGAAAAGAGGGCAACCTCGAAGTCCTTGAGGGGGGTGGCGTTCTCAACACTCCTCAGCCCGTCGAACACGTCTGTGTAGAACCGCTCCGCGAGGTACTTCTCAGAGCGGTTCACCTCGAAGTAGAGCCTCTGGATTCCGAGGTTGGAGATTCCCCCAACGTACCTGTTCGGGTATACTACCGCAACCCTCCTAAGACCCTTCGAGTAGCGCTTAAAAAAAGGGTTGAACTCGGTCATTCCATTGACTTGCTGCCCCTCTGCATCGCGATCTTCCCTGTCCTCGCGACCTCCTTTATGCCGTACTGCCTCATGAGGTCGATGAACGCGTTGACCTTGTCCTCGTCTCCCGTTATCTCGATTATGAAGGACTCCCTCGAGACGTCAACTATCCTCGCCCTGAAGATGTTGGCGATCTCAATTATCTCCCCCCTCGTCTGAGGGGTCGTCGCAACCTTTATGAGGGCCAGCTCCCTCTCCACTGCGTTGCTTGAGACGTCGCTGACCTTTATGACCTCTATGAGCTTGTTCAGCTGCTTCGTGACCTGCTCTATTGTCCTGTCGTCGCCCGCAACAACTATGGTCATCCTCGAGATCCCTTCCTTCTCGGTGACTCCAACCGCGAGGCTCTCAATGTTGAAGCCCCTCCTCCTGAACAGACCCGCAACTCTCGCGAGCACTCCGGGCCTGTTCTCAACAAGCGCGGCTATGGTGTGCCTCATAACTCACACCTCCTCGTCAATAACCTCGTGCAGCGCTGCTCCGGCTGGCACCATCGGGTAGACGTTCTCGAGCCTGTCAACCCTGAAGTCTATCACCACCGGCGCGTCTATCTCGAACGCCTCCTTCAGCGCATCCTCGACCTCAGACGGCTTTTCGACCGTCATGCCAACAGCTCCAAATCCCTCGGCGATCTTCTCGAAGCTCATCTCCTTGCACCTGAGGCATGTTGCTGAGTAGCGCTCGTCGTAGAACAGCTCCTGCCACTGTCTGACCATTCCGAGGAACATGTTGTTGAGGATCACGACCTTCACGTTTATGCCGTAGTCAACGCAGGTTGCAAGCTCCTGAATGTTCATCAGGAAGCTACCGTCTCCGGCAATGTCGACGACCTGCTTGTCAGGGAACGCCGTCTTGGCACCCATCGCAGCTGGGAAGCCAAAGCCCATCGTTCCAAGACCACCGGAGGTTATGAACTGCCTAGGCCTATTGACCTTGAAGTACTGGGCGGCCCACATCTGGTTCTGCCCAACTTCCGTGGTTATTATGGCATCCGGAGCGAGCTCCCATATCTTCTCTATGACGTACTGGGGCTTGATCTTCTCGTCCTGCCTGTACCTCAGCGGGTAGGCCTTCCTCCAGCCCTCCACCTTTTCCTCCCATTCCTTCCTCTTTCTGTAGGTTATGTGCTTTATCAGCTCCCTCAGAACGAGCTTCGCGTCACCGACAATCGGCACATCGACGTCGACATTCTTTCCAATCTCGGCAGGGTCTATGTCGATGTGGATTATCTTCGCGTTGGGGGCGAAGTCGGAGACCCTGCCGGTCGTCCTGTCCGAGAACCTGATTCCAACCGCTATCAGCACATCCGCTTCCTGAACCGCGTAGTTTGCGTACTTGGAGCCGTGCATCCCGACAAAGCCGAGGCTCAGGGGATGGGTTTCCGGTATGGCGCCCTTGCCCATCAGGCTTGTGGCGACGTAAGCGGGAATCGTCTCGGCCAGCTTTGTCAGCTCTTCACTGGCGTTTGAGAGCACAACCCCTCCTCCGGCCAGAATCACAGGCCTTTCAGCTTTCGTTATCAATTCCGCGGCCTTCTTTATCTGCCTCGGATGCCCGGCGTACTTCGGCTTGTAGCCGGGAAGCTCTATCTTGTCGGGATAGTCAAACTCGACCTCGGCAACGGTGACGTCCTTAGGAAGGTCAATCAGCACTGGCCCAGGCCTGCCCGTGGAGGCGATGTGGAATGCCTCCTTGACTATCCTGAGGAGATCGTTCTCGTCAGTGACGAGGTAGTTGTGCTTGGTTATCGGCATGGTTATGCCGGTTATGTCCGCCTCCTGAAACGCATCGTTTCCGATCAGGCTTCTCGCAACCTGCCCGGTCATAACGACTATGGGCGAGGAGTCCATGTAAGCTGTGGCTATTCCGGTGACAGTGTTGGTCGCTCCCGGGCCAGACGTGGCAAACGCAACACCCGTCCTTCCTGTCGCTCTCGCGTAGCCGTCTGCAGCATGCACGGCTGCCTGCTCGTGTCTCGTGAGTATGTGCCTTATCTCAGAGTCGAAGAGGGCGTCGTAAACCTCGATTATTGCTCCTCCCGGTATACCGAAGATATGCTTCACACCTTCCTTCTCCAGAGCCTTGACAATGGCATCAGCACCTCTCATAAAACCACCCACCACTAATCAGAAGATTCAGTGTACTACTACAAGCAAAAAGAGGTTGCAGAGTTCTGCTATTCTGCTGCACTTTCGCATTGACCCATCATTCGGGTATGAATTTAAATAGTTTTTCATGCGCCCCAAAAAATACCCGAAAAATTTGGGAGGTCAGGTGGCTATGAAGAGGAGCAGGTAGACGGCGAAGACCAGGCAGACTATGAGCACGCCATAGCCAGCGCTGAGCTCCTTGAGCCTCATGCCCGCGATGGCCTTGAACCTCGACGCTGCTTCAAGGAACCTCCTGTCCAGCTCCTTTGAGAACTCCGTGAACCTGATGCTGTAGTAGATGAAGTAGTTGCCCAGAATTCTGGGCAGCCAGTCCGTGTCGAGGACGATCTTCGCCTCTCCCCTGAGCTTGTCCCTCATGAGCCAGAATGCAAAGAATGTGAAGAGCAGCAGCTGGCTCATGGCGATTACCTTGGCCGGAGCGTACGGGTGGTACTCGACAGGATACGGCAGGAGGGAGTAGAGGATCTCGTATCCGGGGTAGATTCCGAAGAAGATGTTCAGCAATGCGAGTATCGCCATCCCAGCGAGCATGTTCTTCGGCGGCTCCCTCGCCTCGATCTCCGGCTCCTTTGAGAACCACACGTTCCAGGGCAGCTTCAAACCCGTGTGCAGGAACGTTCCGACGCTCGCACCCTCGAGCAGCAGCCACACCAAGGGCAGATGAGCTTCAGCTGAGGCGTACACGGTCATGTTCTTGCTCACAAACCCGCTGAAGAGCGGGAAGGCTGAAATGGAGAAGGCTCCGACCATGTACAGCCAGAAGGTTATCGGCATGTACCTGTAAATCCCTCCGAGCTCTGTGAACTTGCTCCTGCCGGTGACGTGGATGACCGCACCCATTCCCATGAAGAGCAGGGCCTTGTACAGGATGTGGGTGAACGCGTGCGAGGTCGCTCCGTTAATCGCCATGGCGGTGCCTATTCCAACCCCCGCAACCATGTACCCTACCTGAGAGATGATGTGGTACGACAGCAATCTCCTTCCATCGTTCTCCAGAACGGCGAAGATAACTCCGTACATCGCCATTATCGCGCCGAGCCACATCAGAATCTCTTCCCCAGCAAATCCCCTCGCGAGGGTGTAAACGGCGGTCTTCGTGGTGAATGCTGTAAGGTAAACGGCCCCGGTGACAGTAGCTTCAGGGTAAGCGTCAGGCAGCCATGCGTGCAGCGGCGGGACTGCTGCGTTTATTATGAAGCCGAGCAGTATGAGGTAGTAGGCGAGGCCGGTTGATGGGCTGAAAAGCGTGAACTCCGTACTTCCAGTCTGGAGGACGTAGAGCACTATGCCTGCGAGCAGGCACAGACCGCCGAACAGGTGCCAGAGCGCATATCTGAACCCCGCATTCTCGGCCTTCTTGGTCCTCCTGAACCAGATCAGGAAGAGGGACGCGATGGCCATCATCTCCCAGAAGACGTAGAGGGTGAAGACATCACCCGCAAAAACCGCTCCGAGAGCGCTGCCAACGTACATCATCGCCGAGAAGTGCTCGAGCCTGTCTGCATGTAAAGCATAGACGTTCATAGCGATTGCCGCGAGGGAGAAGACGTAGGCAAAGACCATTGCGAGCTTGTCAACCCTCGCGAGGACGAGCTCGTAGTCGAGGAAGTGGATCTTCAGAGTTGTGAACGGGATCGAACCGAAGTAGCCAAGGGATGTCAGCAGGAGTATCGCGAGGGAGGTGAGAGGGAGCAGCAGGAATAGTATCTGCTCGACCCTCCTCGACTTTACGAATGGAATCAGGAGGGCTCCGAGGATTATGACGATGCCGGGGTGAATCCAAGCCATTTTACCTCACCTTCCCTATTCTCTCGTAGTAGTCCTCGTCCTTCATTATGAGCTTGCCAATGGACTTTGACACAACGACGAGCAGAACGCACATCACAAAGCCATAGACTGCGCTGAAAGCCGGAACCTCCCAGGAAAAGTGGTGCTTAGGATGTGCTATAAAGTAGTAGGCAATGTCCGACAGTATCAGTATTCCCGCAACTGCGTAGAGGTACTTCATCCACCTCTCTGCGCTGAGTTCGATCATATTCCACCACCCCAGACGTTGTTAACCGCAACCCTCGCCAGCTCGAAAACGTTCAGAATGTCGGGGTTCAGGAACAGGATTACCGAGAACAATGCGGTGATGGCGAGGGGCACCACCATGTACAGGTGGTAGAGTCTTCCCCTCTCGTCGTACTGACCATCGGGCTCCCTAAAGAAGGCGTTCTTGATTATCGGGAAGAAATAAACCACGTCGAGGAGCGAGGCGGCAAGTATTGCAGCGAGGGCGATCAGGTTGTTTGCATCTATCGTGCCGAGGGCTATGAACCACTTGCTTATGAACCCCGCAACTGGAGGCAAACCGCTCATTCCGAAGGCTCCGATTGAGAATGCGGCAAAGGTTACCGGCATAGCTCTCCCAAGCCCGTCAAGCTGACTCACCCTGTCCTTTCCGGAGATCACCGCTATCGCCCCGGCGCAGAGGAAGAGGGTGATCTTCATGTAGCCGTGGAACGGAATGTGCATTATCGCTCCGGCAAAGGCCAAGGGGTTCAGCATCGCCGCTCCGACGAGAATGAACGAGAGCTGGTTTATTGTGGAGTAAGCTATCCTCCTCTTCAGGTTGTCCTCCCCTATTGCGAGGATGTTCGCCACGATCATGGTGAATCCCGCTACGACCGCGAGGATTGCGCCGAGGTTGAGAGATGAGGCGAGGTCGGGGCCGTAGACGTAGTAGATGACCCTTATCACCCCGAACACTCCGGCCTTAACAACCGCGACAGCATGCAGTAAAGCGGAGACAGGAGTTGGAGCGACCATGGCTGTGGGAAGCCAGGAGTGCAGGGGCATGTAGGCGGCCTTCACGAAACCGAGCAGGTAGATGATGAAGAGAATCCTCAAGACCTCCGCTGGCCCGTTGAGGAAGCCTCCCGCCTGGAAATCCGTGGTGCCTGTGAGCCAGTAGGTTATTGCCAGCGCAACAAGCAGGGCCGCTCCAGACGGCAGGAGGTAGGCGAGGTACCTCCTTCCGCCGGATATCGCCTCGGACGTCTCTTCATGGGCAACAAGCGGGTATGTGCAGATTGTGAGGAGCTCGTAGAAGACGTAGAACGTGAGCAGGTTCTTGGAGAATGCTATGCCGAAGGCGGAGAATATTGCGACGGCGAAGCTGAAGTAGAATCTCGTCTGTGCGTGCTCGTTTAAGGCGCGCATGTAGCCTATGGAGTAGATGGAGACCAGAATCCACAAGGAAGATGACGTGATGGCGAATATCATTCCGAACGCATCAACCCTGAAGGCGAAGTCAAGCCCGGGGGCTATGTGGAAGAGCGTAACCTCGACCGGAGCTTTCATTACTTCCTTTGACAGCGGAACAATGGCGAAGAAGCTAACAATGGAGGCGATGATTGTGACACTCTCTCTCAGGTTCGGGTACCTGCCGGTGAGCAGTATCAGGAGCGAGGCAATGCCGGGAGACAGCAGGGCAATCAGCACGAGCGTCTCGGCGTTCATGGCACCACCCCTAAGGTTTTCGCAATTGAGTCGAGCATCGGCATTCCTGCACCGCTGAGCCAGAACAGTCCGAAAGCTATGGTGAGGAACGCGAGGAACAGGGCAGGTAAGAGCATCTCAGCCGGAAGCTCGTCCCTCTCCTGCTCGTGGTGATGGTCGCCCTTCATGTACATCGTCTCGATGACCCTCCAGAAGTAAACCAAGCTTAGGAGGGAGCTCGCCACCATGACAAAGATGTAGGCGATCTGCCCGGTTTCGAGGGAGGCGAGGATTATGTAGAGCTTCGTCACGAAGCCAACCGTCGGAGGGATGCCGATCATCGATATGGCTGCTATGGTAAACGCTGCTGCCGAGAAGGGCATTTTCCTTCCAATTCCGGCGAGGTCGTCTATCTCCCTGAACCCGAACTTGTAGATGAAACCGCAAGCGACCATGAAGAGCGTCGCCTTCATTATGGAGTGGTTGAGGAGGTGCACGACGGCAGCGCTCAGCCCCCACTTCGTGTGGAGGAACGTTATGGCCAGAACAATGTAACCGACGTGGGAGATGGAAGAGTAGGCGAGCATCCTCTTCAGACTCTTCTGCATTATGGCGAAAACTGAACCGAGAATTATCGCCACGGCAGCAATCCAGGCTATGAGAGTCCACACCTGAACGAACTTCTCGAGGAAGCTGACCGTGAAGACGGAGAAGACAACCCTTATCAGGGCGTAGGCGTTTATCTTGGCCATTGCGGTCGAGATCAGCACGGTGACCGCTGACGGAGAGTGCTCGTACGCGTCGGGCTGCCACGTGTGGAATGGGAAAAGGGCCATCTTTATAGCAAGGCCTATGAAGTAGAACACAAAGGAGGCCTGCACGACCCTGTTCTCGTAAACGAGGGATAGCAGGATTCTCGCATCGAGCATGTTCAGGGTGCCGGTCTCAGCATAGAGAAATGCCGTGCCGAGCAGGTAGAAAGAGATTCCCACAGTTCCGAGGATAAGGTAGTTGTACGATGCGACGAAAGCCTTCCTACCGGCCATGGCGATCAGAGCATATCCCGCAAGCGAGGCAATCTCGAGGAAGACGAAGAGGTTGAAGAGGTCTCCGGTAACGGAGACGCCGACCATTCCAGAGATCATAAGCTGCCAGAGGGTGTAGAAGTAAGGCCACTTGCTCTCCTCGACCTCCCTCTCAACAACCCTCCTTGCGTAGATGGTCGCGAGGAGGCTGAACACGAGCACCACTGACAGCATGTAGGCCCCGAGCTCGTCGATCACATACTCTATGCCCCAGGGAGGTCTCCAGCCACCCAGCCAGTACCTTATCAGCCCGTTTTTGAGGAGGTAGTCCAGCAGGATTGCGGAAAAGATGAGCTGGACGATTATGGTTGCGAGGGATATATAGTATCCCGCCCTCCTGCTGAATATACCTGATATCAGGATCGTGAAGGATGAGAGGAGCGATATCGCGACAATTACCACCGGCAGGTGCTCGATCATTCTACCATCTCCCTCAGCTCTTCTTCGTCAAGCGTCCCGAACTCCCTATAGATGCGTATCATCAGGGCAAGGGCTAAAGCGAGCGTTGCTGCTGAAACGACTATGCCCGTCAGCACGAGGACGTGGGGGACTGGATTGACGTACATGTAGCCGTGCTCTATTCCCTTCTCCCACACTATCGGCGCTGTTCCGCTTTTAAGCCCGAGCGTGTTCTCTATATCTCTCCCAACGTCGGCCATTGATATAAAGAGCAGGAATATGGCTGTCTGGAATATGCTCAGCCCAATTATCTTCTTGACGAGGTTGTTGTAGACTATCGCCCCGTACAGGCCAATCAGCATGAGCACGACAAAGCTCCAGTAGTTGTAGCGCTCGAGGAACAGCTCAATCACGTCCATCCTCATCACCCTTCCACACGAGGTCGAAGAACAGCGAGGTGAAGCTCGCAGCCACGGTCATCCCTATACCCACCTCAATCACGTCCGCGATCAGGATTCCCCTCGCAACAGTGTGGGGCACGAACAGACTGAGGAACGTTGCCGAGTAGTTCAGGAACTCCGCAAAGCCGAGACTGTAAATTATGGTCAGCATGCCGACTCCAGCGTAGATGTAGAGGCCGAAGCTCTTAAAGGCCGTGTTCCAGCTCTCCGGAGCCTTCTCCCTGCCTTTCTCTGCCCCGAAGGTTATGGCATAGAGTATGAAGGAAGCGGCAAGAATAACACCGCCCTGAAATCCGCCTCCCGCACCCTCCGTGCCGGTCATCACGTAAAAGCCGTAAAGCTGGATGAACGGGAGCATGGTTCGTATGGTCGTCTTGATAACCACGTTTATGTCATCACTCAAGGTATCCCCTCCTCAGTAGTGCTGCAACGCTAACAGCAGCTGTGAAGATGACGACCGTCTCTCCGAGAGTATCGTAGCCTCTGTAATCCGCAAGACCGGCGGTGACCATGTTGGGCGTGTTCATCTCCTCCTCGCACTTCTCCTCCCACCTGACCGGTATTGAGTACCTGTAGACCTTCAGCTCACCGTTTGACGGCTCAATGAAGTAGAGCTTCTCCAGATTGGGGAAGAACTTCTCGTTCTTCTCAATCAGCACCTCCCAGCCGTGCTCCTCTTCGTTCCACACCACCCTGTAGGTGCCGTCCTCAAGGGGCGGCCAGTTGTTGGATGTCGTGTAACCCAGAGACTCTATCCTGCTCTTGATCTCTTTCGGCAGAACGCCGCTCTCGAGTTTGGCTGAAAGCCCGCGGTCCTCGAGGCTGAATAGCTCGATCCACTTGTTGGGAGGAGATTCCGGATCTCCAAAGGGGGGCATGTCCTCGACGACGTAAATGAATAAACCTGCGAGCATGAAAACCGCCATTGCCCCGACAACGGCCTTCGAGGCGTTTATCCTGCTCGTGTCGAACCTCCTGAGCCTTGTGAGGCTCGCTACCATCAGCGCAGTTGAGGCTCCAGCACCTATCGCAGCCTCCGTGAATCCCACATCCACTGAGTTCATCTGAACGTAGATGCACGCCATGACGAACGTGTACGTGCCGAGGATGGCGATGGATGCGAGCAGATCCCTTACTATTAAAGCTGAAACCGCAGACACTATCAGGAAGATTATCAGGGCGATATCAAGCGGAACTATCATGCTGACCCTCCATAAAGACGTGAGCTATCTTGTTCTGCATCGTCTGATCAACAATAAGCGGCTCGGCTAGTTTCCTGTCTATGGCGTGAACCACAAACTTCCCCTTCTCCGGCTCAACAAGGATGGTTATCGTTCCCGGAGTCAGGGTTATGGAGTTAGCCATGAACGTCAGAGCAAGGTCACCCCTAAGCGGGGTTTCAAACTCCACGACAACCGGATCGAGAGGCATTTTCGGGTGTATGGCCCTCCACGCAACGTCCAGATTGGCGAGGACTATCTGCCAGAGCTCCCAGGCTATGTAGGGTATTGCTCTCGCGAACTTCACGTGCCACTTCCTGCTGAGGTCAAATATCACGTTCCTTGAAAGGTAGGTGGTGAGCAAAGCTGCAGCAAGACCCTGTGAGATGTGGATGGCGTTGAAGTGTCCCGGAGCGTCGGGAGAGATGGCCCAGGCTGACAGCAGAACCCAGAACCCGAACATCACCACGAACGTCAGCACCAGCGATATTCTCCTGTCAAGGTTCTCGCTCATCGGGACTCCTCCTTCTTCCACATCTTGACCCCGGTCAGATACGCGGCCTTGATCAGCGCGTGAGTGCCCACAGGATTGGCGAGCAGTATGAAGAAGGACAGGAAGAGCAGCTTGACCGAGAGGAAGGAGAACCCCTCGTACACCATGAAGCCCAGAATTATGAGCACCTCTCCGAGCGTGTCGCACTTGCCTGCCGCATGCAGCCTTGTGTAGAAGTCTGGGAATCGAATGATGCCGAGGGCTCCGGCTATCATGAAGAACACGCCGGAGAACATCAGCAAAGCCGAGACTACGTGTAGGGCTTCCATAGCTCTCCCCTTTCTATGTATTTCGCAACAATCAGCGTTCCAACAAAGTTCAGCATCGCGTAGGTCAGAGGGATGTCAATGAAGATCGGCCTTTCGAACAGGTAGCCGATGACAACAAGAAGCACCACAACCTTTGTGCCTATTACACTTGTCGCCATCAGCCTGTCGAGGGTTGTGGGCCCCCTGAAAACCCTGTACATCGTCATGAGAATTGAGACAGTTATGAGAATGCCGACAGCGAGGAAAACGTCGAGCATCTCCATAGTGGATTTTAACATCTATAATCACTATAAATAGCTTTCTAAAAGTTTCCGCGATTCAGGGGAGAAAAAGTAGCGATTTTTTGCTCGCCCGGATGAAAAATTAATCAAGCGGACCCGCCGGGATTCGAACCCGGGATCTACGGCTTAGAAGGCCGTCGCTCTATCCAGGCTGAGCCACGGGCCCCCAGAGATGGAGCTCAATCAGGATTTATGAACTTTGTGGTGGCGGATCTGAATAAAAGCGCGGAGGCGAGAAAGGAATAAAACCAGAGAGGTGGCAGACCAAGTGATGGGAGCATCTGTTCTCATAGTGGGCCTCCAGCAGCACGACTCGGGAAAGACCACGTTCGCCACAGCACTGCTCAGGTACCTCTCAGGTGAGGGGGTTGATGCGGAGTACCTGAAGCCCGTCTCGGCCTTCAACGTGTGGCGTGACTACGACGCCCTGAAGGAGAGCGTGAGGGTCGGATTTCCCGTCAGCGGGGACGTTCTGAAGGTTGCGGAGAGCGTGGGAATTTCAGAGAGGCTCGAGGAGGTTAACCCGGTATGCGTCGTAATGTCGCCTGTAGATCCGGAGAAGGTTGGCTGGAGTGGGATGGCGATGGTGTCCCTCAACACCCAGATCGTGGCGGTTAGGGTTACCGAGAGAAGCGGGAAGATCGTGCTCTACGAGGTTGAGAGGGGCTGGAACAGGTTCCCGGATTTTCTCAGCAAGGAGTGGGGTGATTTCAGTGGAGTTGACGAGGTCAGGGAGGTTGGCTACGAGGAGTTCGAGGAGATCATGTCCAGAGCGAGAGCACACTGCGACTTCTGGGTTGGAAGGGTGGCGAGGAGGCATGAGGTGAGCGTTGTAGAGTCGTCGAGCAACGTCTCAGCCCCGAGCTGCAGATCGCTCAGCGTTGACGTGGTTGTGGCAGTTACTCCCGGCAGGGTGTTCGTGGTTGACGGAGAGAGGTACTCAAGGGCGGTCGAGGTTGCAGGATACGTCAGCGACCCGTGGAAAGTCCCGGCCCTCGAGGTGCTCGAGCTTGCAAGACCTGAAAAGAGCTTTCCCACAAGCCCGGGAAAAATTGGGGAAGATGCTCTGAGAGCTGTTGCAGATTACCTGCTGTGATCACCGCCTCGATTCCAGCAGCTTCCTCGCCCTCTCAACCACCGCATCAATCCTCTCGAGGGCGGTTCCGAGGTAGTTCTCAGGCTTCAGAAGCTCCTCCACCTCATCGGGCCTGAGATACTTCAGGATCTGCTCGTCTTCGAGAACCACGTCCTTCAGAGGTCTTCTCTGCTCATAAGCTTTCATGGCGCATCTCCTCAGCATCTCGTGAGCCTCCTGCCTCGACACGCCCCTCTTCGTCAGCGCGATCATCAGCGCCTCGCTCATGTTTATCCCAAGCTGCCTCTCCAGATTCTCCCTCGCCTTTTCTGCGTCAATTTCGAGGTTTCTCATCAGCCTTATGGTCTTGGTCAGTATGTGGTCAGCAAGAACCGTCGCCTCTACGAGGATTATCCTCTCTGCAGATGAGTTGGTCAGATCCCTCTCCTCCCACAGGATTGCCGACTGGTGCTGGGGCTCAACAAAGCCCCTGATGACCCTCGCGAGCCCGCAGATCTGCTCGCTGTCTATGGGGTTCCTCTTGTGCGGCATGGTCGAGCTTCCGACCTGCTTGCTCACGTCAAACCTCTCGAAGACCTCCTGCGTCTCGCTCCTCTGCCACAGCCTCACGTTCAGGGCGATTTTCTCGAGCGTGGTGGACAGGTTGGCGAGGAACTCTACATACTCGCAGTACACGTCCCTCGGAATTATCTGGGCGCTGATCTCTGCGGGTGTCAGGTTCAGGTACCTCATCACCCTCCTCTCTATCTCGAGGCCCTCCTTTCCGAATGACGCCTGAGTCCCGACAGCACCGCTCATCTGCCCAACCAGAAGTCGCCTCTTCATCCCCTCAAGCCTCTCAAGGTGCCTCATAACCTCCGACAGCCACACGGCAAACCTGAACCCGTAAGTGATGGGGAGCGCGGCCTGACCGTGAGTTCTGCCGAGGCAGATCGTGCTCCTGTGCCTCACGGCCATGTCGGCCAGAACCTCGATCAGCCTGAGCAGCTTTGATTCGAGGATCTTGACGCTGTCCCTGAGCTGCGTCGCCACCGCAGTGTCGATTATGTCGTTCGAGGTGGCGCCGAAGTGCACCCACCTGCCAGCACTTCCGGCCACTTCTGCCACAGCCTTGACGAGGCTCATGACGTCGTGCCTGATCTCTGCCTCAATCTCCCTGACCCTCTCGGGGGATATGCTCCTTGCGTTCTTTCTCACAGCCTCGTACTCCTCCCTGCTGAGGTAACCCATTTCCGAGAGAACCCTGAGAAGAACGACCTCAACCCAGATCATCCTCTTTATCCTGCTCTCCTCGCTCCAGATCCTCTTCATCTCGTCGGTGCCGTACCTGTAGTCAATGGGGTGAACGATCATGAGAAGAGTTGGACGGGAGAATATAAAGGTTTACGGGAAAAATTAAAAGATCAATCTGTTGTCAAAGTCCTTTACCGCGTCCTTAACGCAGTAGAACTCCCTGCCGATCTTCTTGAGGTACCTGCACCTCTTTCCGGTGTACCCTGAGATGCAGAGCTGACAGTCCTCGGGATAGACCTTCTTTATGCCTATTCCGAGATTCTCTATTCGTGAGCTCAGCATAATTCATCACCATGACCTACTTGGACTTCATATCATAAAATTCTTATTCTGCAGGTCACCCCATAGTTATAGCCCTTCAAAGCCGGGTCCGTGGTCTAGTGGTTATGACGCTGCCCTTACGAGGCAGTGATCCCCGGTTCGAATCCGGGCGGACCCATGAAAATTTCTCAGAGTGCGATGTGAAAGCTTAAATACTAATTCTCCCCAAATTCATTCAGGTGAGTGTCATGGGAATTATGGAGAAGCTCTTCGGCAAGCAGGAAAGAGTTAACGTGGACGAATACGAGGAACTCGATCTCAGCGAGTTCGAAGCCGAGCTTGAGGGAGACAGCGAAACGTACATCAAGGTGGCAGAGATCACGAGCCTCAACGAGATCCCCGAGGTCAGGAGGCAGGTTTACGATGGTAACATAGTCATAGCCGACGTGGCGTTTCTGAAGCACGACAAGCTCACGCTCGACAGAGTTCTCAAGGATCTCAGGCAGCTCGCAGAGGATGTTCACGGCGACATCGTGGGGCTTGGTGAGGACTACGTGATCATAACCCCCATGGGGATAAAGATCGACAGGAACAAGATCAGAGGAACTAGGAGATGATACCCTGCCCGGTTTGCGGAGAGGAGCTTAACGTTGTAACCGCAACCTACGACACACCATATTTTGGAAAGCTGCTGATAACCTCAATAAGCTGCCGGTGCGGATTTAAGCATTCAGACTCTTTTGTCGCCGAGATAAAGGATCCGGTCAGGTTTACGATCGAGGTCAACAAGAAGACGCTGTTCTCCAAGGTAGTGAGGTCAACCTCCGGCACAATAAGAATCCCGGAGCTCGGACTCGCGATGGAGCCCGGGCCGGCGAGTCAGGGGTTCATAACCAACGTCGAGGGAGTGCTGATGAGGTTCGAGGACGTTGTTGAGATGGCCAAGAGGTGGAACTCCGACGATGCGGATGCTGTCGAGAGGTGCAACTTCATACTCGAGAAGCTCAGACTCGCCAGAGATGGAAAGGAGAGGCTCACGATAGTCCTCGAGGATCCGCACGGGAACAGCATGATAATCAGCGACGAGGCGTTTATGGAAAAAATGAGTGAAGTTGAGGCCAGATCGCTCAAGACCGGCCTGACGGTGGTGGAGATCACCGGCGAGGACTACCTGAAGAGGGTGGTGGACTCAGCTTCCGGTGGGGAAGAGACCGATGTGACATAGGTTGCACTTCTTCTCATCCACCACGGGCTTGTGCTCCGGCTTTTCGTGACATGAGACGCAGTCTATCTTGAAGCCGTTGACATGGATTGAGTGCATCTGCAGATCCGGTATCGAGACGTTGGTCACATCCCTTATATGGCATTTCTTGCAGTTCAGGCTCATGTTGCCGTAGAACCTTATGATGTTCTTGTGGCAGAACTCGCACTTGATGTCCCTCTTGAGGTGGAGCGAGTGGTAGAAGACAACGTCCTTGAAGTACACCTTGTCCGCCGGATTCTTGTGGCACGACGGGCACCCCGTGATGGGTATGCCCTCGGGAGTCTTGTAGAAGTGGCAGACGAAGCAGGTGGTGTCCTTCACGGCTATGTGGCTCCCGATGACGATCTCCCTGTGGCAGCTCACGCACTCGAGCTTGAGGAACCCTCTCTTGTAGCCGTCAAGGTGCTTGTTGTGGCTGAAGGACAGGTTCTTGTACCTGAGCGCACCGATCTCGGTTATGTCCTTGTGGCAGTGAAGGCAGTTCTCCGAAGAGATGTTGGCGGGCAGGTTCACATACGGCGGCTGCTTTGCCGTCAGAACCGAGAGAGAATGATACGCCCCTTTCAAAAAGTCCACAGGATTGCTGCCGTAGTGACAGAGGTAGCACTTCACCCCCCTGTGGGTCGACTCCTCCCAGCTGTGGAAGTAGTACTCCATCTGGTGACAGGTTGTGCACAGCTCAGGATCACTGGCGTATTCGATTGCTATCAAAACCACGTTTCCGAGGATGAAGACCCCTATCAAAAAAAGGGAGATCAGGTACTCCGGAGGTCTCTTCTTGACCTCCACCAGCCGGTCTCCTGACTTCTTGAACTCCTTTCCACACACCTCGCACTTATACTCCTTCGTGTCGTTTTCCGTCTGACAGAACGGACATACCCATTTCATAACTCAGCCCTGAACTTCTTTTCGTACGGTGGGAATAAGTATGCTACGATTGGCAGCATGGCCAGTGGTGCCATCAGTACTGCAAGTGCTGCGAACAGTCCCTCCCTTCCCCACAGCGGTGGAGTGTAGGAGACGAAGCCTCTCAGGCTGTAGTCTATCAGCTGCGCGCCTATGACCATGTTCCATCTCATCGCGAAGACGACGACGAGTATGGTAATCGAGGCTATGGCTATGAACGCCGTGTTTATCTTGCCAACGTTACACTTGTAGCAGACATACTTGAGGAACAGGAGGGCCTCGAGGGAGCCGATCACCTGAATCGCGAGTGGAATGGCGAGCTGAGTTGACGCGAGCTTGATGACCGCCCAGGCTATGTCCTCCTTGTATGCGTAGAGTATTGTGTTTATCGTTTCCAGAGCAAAGGCCGCGAGCATGAAGTAGAAGACGTAGTTGGCCACGGTCGAGATGACCTCGGGCTTCCTCTCCACCCCGTAGACTCTCGTGAAGACGAGGTATAGCAAGAGAACCATCGCACCTCCAGCAGCAAGTCCACCGAAGACAAAGCTCACCGGCAGAATCGTGGTGTTCCACCACGGGTTGGACTTCACAACACCGAAGAGGAACGAGACGTAGCTCAGACACCACGCCGCAATGAGCTCAACCCCAGTCAAGATCTTTATCACCTTCTTGTCGACCCTCCTTGCCTCGTCGCTGATGTCGTAAACGCCTAACGTAAGGATCTTGAAGAGCAGTCTAATTACCGGATTCTCCTCACTCATCGCTCTCTTGACTATATCCACCCTAAAAAGGAACCACATTTCCCCGAGCAAAGTGAATAGCTCTGTGAGATAGACTATACCGAAAACTGCCATGACGGAGCTGTAGTTTGGAGTCACATAGATCTCGAATGCCCTCTGTGGCTGACCGAGGTCGAGGAGCAGAGGCAGGAGAGCAGAGAGAACGAAGGGCAAACTCGACATCACAACAAGCTTTTCAAGATCCTTCAGCTCCTTCCTCCAGAACTCAGCTATGGCATATACCGTGACCATCCCCGTGATGATGCTGACAATGTACGGATAGACAACTATGAGAATTCCCCAGAAGACCTCGTGGTTGGGGTAAACGAATCCCTCAACTACAGTGGTGCTCACTTACCACACCTCCCATCCGATGTTTTCATAAAACACCTTGGGCCTCGTGTTGAGCTCGGGCTTCAGTATCCTGACGTTCCTCTCCCTCAGAACTTTCTGGATGTGCTCGTCGGAGATCTTTCCGAATATTCTCGCTCCTGTTGGACACACCGTCACGCAAGCGGGCTTCATCCCCCTCATGATCCTGTGGTAGCACCACGTGCACTTGTCCACAACCCTTTCGTGGTGGTTGAAGTACCTCGCTCCATAGGGGCAGGCCTGAATGCAGTACTTACACCCTATGCAGTGGCTCTTGTCGATCAGCACCACGCCCTCCTCGGTTATCCAGGTCGCGTTTACCGGACAGACCTTGACGCACGGAGGCTTGTCACAGTGCATGCAGAGCTTCGGGACGAAGTATGCCCTCAGAATCTTGTCCTTGTCTATGTCGAGCTCTTCAAACCCGAACTCACCGCCATGCGGTGACTCGACGAAGACGTTTTCGAGCTCACCATCAGACGTCACGACATACCTCTCGACCCACGTCCTGTACTTTTCCTCCGGGACGTGGTTCTCAGCCCTGCAGGCCCTAACACAGCTACCGCAGCCTATGCACTTCTCCGAATCAACAACATAAACAAAAACGTCCTCACTCTTGGCAGGTTTCATGAAAAATATGACTGCTGAACCCGCAACAACTCTCTTGATGAACTCTCTCCTCTTCATGCGATCACCTCAGATAAACCACGGGTGGTGCGGGTCGTGGCAGGCGACACACAGCCTTCCCTTCCCGTGCTCCTCCCAGTCGTACAGTATCCTTATCGTGTTGGGATCCCTGCCGATCGTTGGCTTGTGACAGCCAAGGCAGAACTCCCTTGAGTCGTCAACCTTCATCTTCGCTGCAGGGTGATCTCCGGCAGGCCCGTGGCAAGTTTGGCAGTCGAAGTTGTGCTTCCCCTGATTGCTCTTCTCGTAGATCTCAGCATGGCAGTTGCTGCAGTACTCCCTTCCCTCCGCGTGCACTGGCTTTTTTGCCAGCTCCTTCTGCTCACCACTTATCCCGTACATCCCCTCCACGCCGAGCAGCTTGTCAGCAAGTCCGGGATAAACCTCCTCTCCCATGGCGCGGAGGGCGAGAATAACAGCAACAAAGATGATAAGAATGTTAACAAGAACGAATAGCGCTCTAAACAAATGCTTCATGCATATCACCAAAAAACAAAATTAAAAAAGTTTAAGAAGTTGTCTCTTCCTTCTCGGTTGTCGAAGTGATGGTCTGTACCGCCACTGCGACCACTGAGATCGCTGTCAGTCCAACGATGCCGATCATTGAAGCGAACATCACTATTGCACCGAACCAGCCCATGTTGCCGTACAGCGCGTCTACGAGCAGCACTCCGATTATTGGGAACAGCAGTGCAAGTGTGAAGACCCCAAGGAGCTCCCACTTCTTGACGTATGACAGTAGCAGGTTAGCAATTCCTCCGAGCACGCCGACCAACACAACGATCATTACCTCATTCATATGCATTCACCTCCAATTAATACTTGGTTTTCAAAATATTTAAAGGTTTTGAAATGTTGATACAGGAAATAAGGCTGATGAAAAACCGAAAATTTAAATCAGGCGGAATATCTTCACTATTTTTCATTTAAATTATATGTTGAAAATAATTAACAACGTTAAATAACTGAATGTATTGCCGAGTATTAACAAGAAACACCGCTGCCCCACCAAGGTCAGCAAACGTAATATACCCGCAAAACCCGCACACCAGACATGAGAACGATATTCTGGGAGGAGAACGCGGTAAAGATGATAGACCAGACCAAGCTCCCGGACAGCTTCGAGATTCTCACCTGCAAAACCGTTGAGGAGCTTGGAGAGGCTATAAAGAGGCTATCCGTCAGGGGAGCTCCAGCTTTAGAGGCCGCGGGCGGTTACGGTGTAGCCCTTGCCGTTCACGAGAGGAGTTTCTCCAGCACTGACGAGCTGAAGGAGCACATCAGGAAAAGGGCAGAATACCTCGCATCAACAAGGCCCACCGCGGTGAACCTCTTCGTCGGCATAGAGAGGGTTCTGAAAAAGGCCCTCGAAGGAGAGAGCATTGAGGAGATAAGGGAGATAGCGGTCAGGGAGGCAAACAGGATTGCGGATGAGGACGTCGAGAGGAACATGAAGATGGGCGAGATTGGTGCGGAATTGCTTGAGGATGGAGACGTCGTCATGACGATCTGCAACACTGGCAGGCTCGCGACGGTTGACTGGGGTACCGCGCTAGGTGTGATAAGGAGCGCTGTTAAGCAGGGGAAAAACATCAGGGTTATCGCCTGTGAGACGAGGCCTCTGAATCAGGGATCGAGGCTTACAACATGGGAGCTCATGCAGGACGGCATTGACGTCACCCTAATCACCGACAGCATGGCAGGGATGGTTATGCAGAGGGGCATGGTGGACAAGGTGATAGTCGGGGCGGACAGGATTGTTAGAGATGCGGTGTTCAACAAAATCGGAACCTACACCCTCTCCGTGCTCGCAAAGGCTCACGGGATTCCGTTCTACGTGGCTGCCCCGAAGACGACATTTGACTGGGGTAAGGAGGCGAAGGACGTGACAATAGAGGAGAGGAGCAGGGAGGAGCTCGTGTACTGTCACATAAAGTGTAGAAACAGCCTGATAGCACCGAGGGACGTGAAGGTCTTCAATCCGGCATTCGACGCCACCCCCCTCGAGAACGTGACGGCCATAGTGACCGAGTACGGGATAATCTACCCTCCATATGAGAAAAGTGTCCCAGAAATTCTGAGGCTGTGATCAGCACCTCCTGCAACCAGCAGCCTCGCTGACATCCACGGGGTAGTCTGCGGTGAGGCATGCAAGGCAGAGATCCTCTTTTTTCATTCCCACCGCCTCGACGAGCCCGTCAAGGCTCAGGTATGCGAGGCTGTCCGCGTTTATCTCCTCCCTTATCTCCTCCACGCTCTTGCTTGAGGCTATGAGCTCCTCTCTCGTGGACATGTCTATGCCGAAGTAGCATGGGGAGATTATCGGCGGGCTCCCGACCCTGAAGTGCACCTCTTTCGCTCCAGCGTTTCTCACCATGTCAACAATCTTCCTGCTGGTCGTCCCCCTGACTATGCTGTCGTCAATCAGCACCACCCTCTTCCCATCAACGTTGCTCTTGACCGCGTTCATCTTGATCTTCACTGAGAGCTCTCTGACACTCTGGTTTGGGAGAATGAAAGTCCTACCAACGTACCTGTTCTTTATGAGGGCCTCGAGGTACTCTATGCCCGACTCCTTGGAAAAACCTATGGCAGATGTCGTCCCGCTGTCCGGGACTGGAGACACCATGTCCGCCTCAACTGGGCTCTCCCTCGCGAGTATCCTGCCTATCTTCTGCCTGACATCATAAACGCTTATCCCGTCAATTATCGAGTCGGGACGGGCGAAGTAGATGTACTCGAAAACGCACAGCGCTTTCCTGTCAGATCGCTCAACTCTAACGAACTCCATCTCCCCCTCCCTGATAACCACAGCTTCTCCTGGCTCAACGTCCCTGAGAACCCTCGCACCAACAGCATCAATCGCACAGCTCTCGCTGGCGATTACGTAGCCAAAATCCCCCTCTCCGACGATGAGGGGCTTGAAGCCGAGAGGGTCGCGGTACCCAATCAGCGTGTCGTTTATTGCCATTACGAGGGTGTAGCTGCCGCTGAGCATCTGGGAAACAGACTTGAGAGCGGAGACGACGTCGCCGTTGAGCAGCTGCTTGGATATCAGCTTTGCAATGACCTCAGTGTCAGAGTCTGTGATGAACACCGCTCCTCCATTCTCGAGCTCCTCCCTGAGCGACTGGTAGTTGACGAGGTTTCCGTTGTGGGCTATTGCAAGCGCGCCACTTTTCGTCTTCACCAGAAGGGGCTGGGCGTTCTCTATCCTGCTCTCCCCGGTGGTCGAGTACCTGACGTGGCCCACAGCTATGTTTCCCCTCATCTCATTGAGCTTCTTCTCGTCAAACACCTCGCTTACAAGCCCCATCCCCTTGTGGATGTGGATGTAGTCACCAAAAACGGCAATGCCAGCAGACTCCTGACCGCGATGCTGGAGAGAATAGAGGGAAAAGAAGGCGAGGCGGGAGGTTAGGTTCTCATCCCTGCAGAATACCCCAACAACACCACACATCTCAATCTCAGTACCTGTCCTTCTTCTTCCTGACCCAGTTGTAGCTCCTAATCCTCTTGCTCCTGCCAAATCCGCATGCAGCGCAGTAGCCCTTCCTCCTGTGGAACGAGACCCGTCCACACCTTCTGCACTTTATGTGAACGATCTTCCTGCCCCTCTTACCCATTGCAGCCGTTCCGTCAGACATTGCACCACCTCACTGCGATGGAGAAACGAAAACGACGGTATCTCCCCTAATAACCACACTCCCGAGCTTCTTGATTACCTCACCGTCCTGAATCTCCTCAGCATTGATCAGCACGAGGTTCATGTGAATGTCGTAACCGTCCAGTATCCCCCTGAACTCCCTTCCACCCTTAAGCCTTACCAGCACAGACGTGTTCAGCGACTTGTTCAGCACATCAAGAGGCCTTGCCATTTTTAATCCTCCGTGAACTTTTTATTCCCCATTGGTTCGTGTGTATAAAAAAATATCGGATGGTGCCATGAAGAGGCAGAAGCTCAGGAAGAAGGAGACCAAGAGGGTGCTGAAGGAGGTTGAGGAGAGAACCGGGGTAAAGATCGAGGGAGAACTCGAGAGAGTGGAGGTTGCCGGCAGGGTCGTGCTCCTGCTGAATGAGGAGCCGGTGCTGCTTGAGCATGACGGCAGGCACTACTTCACGGTCTACGGCATAATGAAGTTCAGGCCGGAGAGGGGAATGGTGGTCGTGGACGAGGGAGCGGTGAAGTTCGTGATGAACGGAGCGGACATCATGAGGCCCGGGATTGTAGAGGCTGACAGCAGCATTCAGGAAGGCGATTTCTGCTACGTTGTCGTTGAGAAGAAGCTGACGCCCCTCGCAGTTGGAATCGCTCTCACAAGCGGCGAGGACATGGTTGGAGACAGGGGAAAGGCTGTTGAGAACATACACCACCTGAACGACAAGATCTGGAGGTTCTTCTTCAAGAGGGAGTGAGCCTCAGAGCCGTGGAGGCTCATCACCCTTCAGAATGTTCAAATTTCATCATCGGCTGAAGAGTTTTGGAGGCTCTGAAGAAAAACGTTCTGCTCATATCAGCCCCAGAAACTCGAGGGCCTCAACAACCCCATCCCCATTGGGCTTCGACGTGACTATGTCCGCTACCCTCTTTAGCTCCACATCTGCATTCGCCACGGCAACACCTATCCCTGCAACCTCGAGCATGTCTATGTCGTTGTGGGAATCGCCGATCGCAACGAACTTCCCCACATCCAAGCCGAGGTGGTCTGCCACATACCTCAGCGCCTTACCCTTGCTGACCTCTGCATCAACGATGTGGTAGGCGAATCCGGAGTCGAGGATCCTGACGCCCATGCCCTCCACCATCCTCTCCGCCTCTTCCCTCGGAAACGTTCTTCGAAGGCAGATTTCGGACTTCCTGAAGGCATCATCTAAGAGCTCAACCTCATACCTGCTCCTGATCACCTCCAGTGCCCTGTAGCACTTCTCCTTGTCCCCAAGCACCACATCATCCCCGTCATACTCGAACCTCACAACCCCACCGTTCTCGCATATGACCGTGTCCGAGACGCCTATGAGCTTCGCAGCCGTCCTCGCGAAGCACGGCATGTTTCCGGTTGCGAGCACCACGGGAACTTTCAGCCTTCTCAGAGCCTCTACGGCCCTGCAGTTCAGGCTCCTCTTTTTATCGGTAATCGTGCCGTCAATGTCCACTGCCACGCCTTCGATCTCCATGGAAAAAACGAAACGTATTAATAATTTTAATTTTCCGCTTTTTCCATGCTCGGTCTCGATTTCAGCAGAACAGTTCTCATCGGCAGCATATTCTACTCACGCCACAGGATTGTTGAGGACCACAACAGGGGCATATTCGACAGGGAAAGGGCTGAGGAGCTCGTAAAGAGGCAGGAGGAGCTCTCGGATCACTACGGGATAGACGGAATACTGGATGTTGTCGCCGAGACTGGAGAAGCAATTGTGAAGTACCTCGAGTTCGTGGCCGACGTTTCTGACAGACCCTTCATCCTCGACGGGTATGTTGAGGCGAGGACTGCCGGGTTGAGGTATGCCATGGAGGTTGGGCTGGTTGACAGGGTCATCTACAACTCCATCAACCCGATAAACACCAAGGACGAGCTCGAGCTGATAAAGGAGGCGAAGGTGAGAAGCGCGGTCATATTCGACTACGACCCTTCCTACACATCCCCAAGCAGAAGGATACTCCTCCTGTCTGGAGACGGAAGGAAGGAGGGCCTGATATCGAGGGCCAAAAAGCTCGGAATAGAGAACATGCTCATAGACGTGGTGCCAACAGACATAAAGAGCCTCGGCGAGGTCATCGAAACCCTGCTCCTCGTGAAGTCCACTTATCCCTACCCAGCCGGCTGTGGCCCGGCAAACGTCAGCTACTACATGGCTGACTACCTGAAGGAGGAGCTCGACACACAGGTGCTCGTGAGCAGCGTTGACAGCGCCGCCCAGCTCTTCAGCGACTTTCTGCTCTACGGCCCAATAGAGAGGGCTGAGATCGCCTTCCAGAGCGCATACATCGTGGAGGAGATCAAGGAGGGTATGGGGATGAGAATACACGAGCTTCTGGGTGGTGGCCATGATTGAGGAGGTTGCCGAGAGTGCCCTGAGGCTTCAGAGGGAGGCCGTTAAAGCAATAGAGCGGCACAGGTTCGACAGGTTCGAGTTCAGCCATGCGGAGGGCTTTGTCAATGCAGTCAGAGAGATGAAGGCATTGGAAGGGCAGAGCGATGAGGCCTTCCAGCTTTACAGGAGCTCGCTGCTGATCCACTACGACACCCTCACATCCCTAACTCCAACGATCCAGCCTTTTGAAAGCGCGTTCCTCGAGTGGATGCAGACTCCCGTCGCATTTCAGAGACTCATGGAGCTTGACAGCTCATTTAAAGAGAGCGTCGAGATTCTTGCAAAAACCGTAGATGAGAACGACGAAATAATCTCGCTTGAGGCGATGAGACTTGCAAACGGATTCTACGGAGTCACATCTGCCAAGGACTTCGCAGCAATTCCCGGCTCAACCCTCAGCGTCCTCGCCAAGGTTGTGGAGTGGGCGGGGATAGACAGGGAGCACGCGAAGACGATCCTCGCAGCAAAATCATGGGGTCTGCTCACCTCCTACGTCTTTGGGGACACGTTTCTCAGGATCTTCAAGGAGACGGGAGACATAAACAGGGCGGTAAGCGCTGAAAAGAGGGCGATGAAGGAGATGCTTCTCCAGCCCGTAGAAACGCAGGTCAACATAATGAGGAGCTTCGGATTCAGCTCCTTCGACCCGGTGGAGTACTACAGGAGGTACACGGAGAAGTTCACTCCCTTCATAGACTCCGCTTTCAGAGAGGGCGTGCACCCGGCCAACATTGTGGTGCTGCCAACCCATGTAGGAGACGTTGGACACCACATAGGGTGGCAGTACTACAGCATCTGCAGGGACGAGATGAACATGGAGGTGCTGAGGGTGCACTACTCCCTCCTCGAGAATAACATCAGGAGGGCAATTGAAGGTGGGCATGTGAAGAGCATCTTCGACCTCTCGACCCTCTTCACCGGAATATCGGCCGCGTACATCTACAGGCTGCTGAGCGACGAGGGCTTCACGGCAAACATGCTCACCAGACTCTTCACCGAGCGGTTCTACCACTCCATAATGGCGAGGCAGTTCGAGAGGTACATGGTGAACGAGCTGCATGTGAACGACTTCCTTGACTTCGCCTCGAGAGGTGAGAAGATCGGAAGGGCCGGATGGAAGGTGAAGGGCTACGAGATAGACTTCACACCTCTCGCGAACTCGAGGATGCTGAACTCGGGAGAGATGTACGCCTTCCCGTTCTGCGTCACCTCGACGAAGTTCGCCTCGCTCATGAAGTTCATAGACATGCCGTGCCTCCTCGCCCCGGAGCCGCCGAGCATAACCGTGATGGTCAACGCCATAGCCATGAACCCTGAGAAAGCATTTGCACCGGTGAACCTCTGCAAGGGGTGTGCGACGGCAGAGATCCAGCCCAACAGGTGCCTGCTCTGCAAAGCTCAGAGCGTGATCTGAAAATTTTTATAATTTCCCGCAGGCTGATGTTCATGAGGCTTGAGGACATTCTCAGGATGTTCGAGGGCGACTGCTCATCCAGACTGTTCTGGATCTCCACGTGGGATGGAAAGCCCCACCTCGCCCCCGTTTGCTTCGTAAGGGTGATGGACGGGAAGATAGTCGTGGCATACAACTTCATAAAAAAGACGTCCAGAAACGTGGAAAGAACTGGAAAGGCTGCCATAGGATTTGCCGAGAGGGGTGAGGAGGGATTCTTCGGATACATGGTCAAGGGGAGAGCGTGGATGGACTACGAGGGAGAGTACTACAGGGAGATCAAGGAGTTCGTCGAGAGCGCGAGCGGGGGCAAGCGAACCCCCGTTGGGGCGCTTGTTATAGAGCCCGAGGAGGTGTACTCTCTCAAACCCGGAAACGAGAGGAAAAGGATAATCTGACCGAAGAACTTAGGGAGCAGAGTTAAACCCCGGAAGGGGAAAATGGAACCATGGAATCTGGCTTTGAGATTGTGTTCTGCAGGCAGTGCAGGAACGCCCTCTCAGACCTGAGATCAATCGAAGGAGACATCATGGCAGTTGTGTCGGAGAGCAGTTACACGGCAAGAATGAGCCACGAGAGGATAAAGGCCGGGTTCTCAGCGTGCCCCAACTCATGCTCATCCCCCCAGATCAAGGATTTTGGCGTTATAGCGTTCATAACTCCAGAGCTCAACCCCGAGCTGTGCACCTCATGCGGAAGATGTGCTGAGGCTTGCAGGGAAAATGCCATAGACTTCGATGAGTTTCCGGTTTTCAACGAGAGGTGCATTGGCTGCGGGGACTGCGTGAGAGCCTGTCCTTCCAGAGCGATTTCGGGAAAGGTGAGGCTGAGGGTGCTCGCCGGGGGCAGGCTCGGCAGGCATCCGAGGTTCGCAGAGGTGGTTGCGGTCGTGAGTGGTGGGGAGGAGGTTCTTGAGATCTTCAGAAAGGTCGTTGAGATAAGTGAAGAGCAGGGGAGGAGGTTCAGCCACATTGAGGGGTGCGTGGAGGTTCTGAGGGACAGGCTTGGGTTGAAGTTTTAAAGCGCAAGGGTCACGGATTGCCATGATCGTCACGGACAACCACATGCACCTGTACAATCACCTGAGGCTCAAGGCTCTGAAGCAGTTCAAAAACGCTGGAGGAACTCACGTCCTGCTTGTCTCCCTTCTGAGCCATCACTACGGCGTTTTTCCGAAAAGCGGAGAGGACTTCAGGGAGATCTTCGACCAGCACATCGAGCTCGTGAGGAAGGCTAATGAGATAGTCAGGGCGTATGCTGTCCTATCAGTCCACCCCGCTGAGATCACGATCCTCGCCAAGAGGTGGGGGGTGGACAGGGCGGCAGAGATAATGAAGGAGGCTCTGGAGATTGCCGGAGAGTACGTGGCAGAGGGGAAGGCGATAGCGATAAAGTCCGGCAGACCCCACTACGAGGTGAGCGAGTACATCTGGAAGACGAGCAACGAGGTCATGATGCACGCCTTTGAGGTCGCAAGGGATGCCGGATGTGCGGTGCAGCTGCACACCGAGAGCTACACAAGAGAGGGGATGGAGGAGATCGCAAGGCTTGCAGACAGGGCGGGTTTGAAAAGAGAGAGGGTTGTCAAGCACTTCTCCCCCGCCAGAGTGGACGAGTTCGAGGAGCTCGGGATGTTTCCCTCGGTTATAGCGATGGGTGACAACGTGCTGAAGGCAGCGCAGCAGGGCGACAGGTTTCTGGTGGAGACGGACTACATAGACGACAGGGACAGGCCAGGCAGCGTTCTCGGGCCAAAGACCGTGCCGAGAAAGGTGAGGGAGCTCCTGCAGAAGGGATTCGACGAGGACTTCGTGATGAGGATCTGCAAGGACAACGTCGAGAAGGTGTACGGGATAGAGCTGGAGATGTGAATCTCGGCGTTTCATTTTTTGTAGGTAATTTTAGGGCAGCCAAAAAACTTAAATAATTAGGCTCACCTAAAATTTAACGGTGTTTAAGATGATGGGGCAGTTCGTGATAACGCTGAGGGAGGGATTCGAGGCGGCGCTGCTGGTGGCGATACTCGTGGCATACCTGAGAAGGAGCGGAAAAACAGCGGAAGTGAGGTATGCATATACAGGAGCGCTGATTGCAATCGTTCTCGGCCTGATTGCCGCGCTCGGGTTGGTTCTCACCGCCGGTGCTCTGGGAGAGGAGCAGAAGGTGCTTTTCGAGGGGGCTGCGAGCTATCTTGCCGTGGCCGTTCTGACGTACATGATCGTCTGGATGTCGGGGAAGAACGTGAGGGAGGAGATCGAATCCAGGGCCAGCTCGAGAATCAGGTGGGGCATTGCTGCCATAGCCTTCGTGTTCGTGGTCAGGGAGGTCTTCGAGACCGTGCTGTTCCTCACGCCATACGCCACCAGAGATGCGCTGGAACCCTTGCAGGAGCGGGAGCGGGAATTGCCGCGGCACTTTTGCTGAGCCTTGCGGTGTTCAGGCTCGAGTACAGGATGGACATGAGGAGGTTCTTCTACGTGACCGGAATTCTGTTAGCGTTCATAGCCTCTGGCCTCGCAGGTTACGGCACACACGAGCTGATAGAGTTCGCTGAGGAGAAGGGATACAAGTCGTGGCTGTTCGAAGAGGCATACGCGCTCGGCATCGACGCCAGCAACCCCCTCCACCACAAGGGAGCGGTTGGGAGCGTACTCGCAGTGATGTTCGGATACTCTGCGAGCATGGAGTGGCTCAGGGTCTTCGTCCAGTTCGGATACCTGCTTGTCACTCTCCTCCTGATCCACAGAAGGTACAGCGCCAGCAAGGTGAGGGCTGAGAGGCCGACCCCATCCTTTTAAATACTCCCTCCCATTCTCTTCTGATGGAGTTCATCTCTCACCCACTGATTAAGCCAAAGACCGTGGAGAGAAGGGGCTACCAGCTCTCACTCGCCGCTTCAGCCCTCCTTGACAACACGCTGATAGTTCTGCCAACGGGACTCGGAAAGACGGTTGTCGCGCTCCTCGTCATAGCGTCACGCCTCCTGAACCACGACGGGAAGGTTCTCTTCCTCGCCCCGACCAAGCCCCTCGTTGAGCAGCACGCGGAATTTCTGAGAAGGACGCTGAGAATTGACGAAAGCGAGATAGTGGCGATAAGCGGGGAAACTCCTCCTGAAAAGAGGCCGGAGATTTATGGGAAAGCGAGGGTCATCGTCTCCACACCTCAGGTTGTGGAAAACGACATCCTGACCGGAAGGCTGAAGCTCGACGACTTCGTGCTCGTGATATTTGACGAGGCTCACAGGGCTGTTGGGAACTACTCCTACGTCTTCATAGCCAAGGAGTACATGCAGAGGGCAAGGAACCCCCTCATACTCGGGATAACCGCCTCGCCGGGAAGCGACATCGAGAGGGTGAGAGAAGTCATAGGCAACCTGTTCATAAAGAACCTCGAGATCAAGACGGAGTACGACCCAGACGTGAGGCCCTACGTGTCCCAGAAGGAGATAGAGTGGGTCAAGGTGGAGATGCCAGAGGAACTTCAGGCTGTGAAAAAGGGGTTCGAGAAGTCGCTTGAGATGCGCTACAGGAAATTCCAGAGGCTCGGACTCGACATAGACATCTCGAACGCAACGAAAAAGGAGCTCCTCGCCCTTCAAGAGGCCCTGCAGACTCAGGCAGGGGAGACGGGGGAGCAGGTTTATTTTGAGGCACTCTCCGTGCTCGCTGAGATAATGAAGATCCAGCACGCCATAGAACTCATAGAGACGCAGGGCGTTGATGCCCTGAAGAGGTACCTGAAGAGGCTGTTCAGGGAGGCTAAGGGAAGGGGCAGCAAGGCCTCGAAGTCGCTCTTTGAAGACCCGGTTTTCAGAGAGAGCATGATCAGGGCACTGAAGGTCAGCGTGGAGCATCCGAAGATGAGGAAGCTCATCGAGATTCTCAGAGAGCAGTTCGAAAGGAAGCCGGACTCGAGGGTGATTGTTTTTGCAAACTTCAGGGACACGGCAGACAAGCTCGTGGAGGTGCTGAGAAGGCACGGCTTCAAAGCGGAGAAGTTCATCGGTCAGGCAAACAGGGAAGAGGACAGGGGGATGAGTCAGAGGGAGCAGCTGGAGGTTCTCAACGCGTTTAGGAGCGGTGAGGTCAACGTGCTCGTCTCGACGAGCGTTGGTGAGGAGGGGCTCGACATCCCTGCAACAGACCTCGTTGTCTTCTACGAGGCCGTTCCGTCGGAGATAAGGGCGATCCAGAGGAAGGGGAGAACCGGGAGGGGCAGGGAAGGAAGAATCGTCGTGCTCATAACCAAGGGGACGAGGGACGAGGCATACTACTGGGCGAGCGTGAGGAAGGAGAAGATGATGTACGACATGCTCTACAGGCTTAGGGACGAGATACGGGCGAGAGAGAGCGACTACAGCCTGAAGAGGTTCATTCAGCTCGAAGAAGAAACTCCAAGGCTCGTGATCTACGCCGACTCGAGGGAGATGAGGAGCGGGGTTGTGAGGAAGCTCAGAGAGAAAGGTGTGGATGTGATTGTCAGGAATCTGGAGGTCGCAGACTACGTGCTGAGCGAGAGGGTTGGCGTTGAGAGGAAGACCGTGGACGACTTCCTCGACAGCCTTGTGGGCAGGGAGAGGCTGTTCTCCCAGATCATGAACCTGAAGAGGAGTTACCAGAGGCCGGTGGTGATAATAGAAGGGGAGAGCATATACGGAAGGAGGAGGGTTAACCCGTCATCCGTGAGGGGTGCAATAGCGACGATAGCGATTGACTTCGGCGTTCCCGTGATATTCACGAGGAACGAAGACGAGACGGCCGACTTTCTCGTCTCCATAGCGAGGAGGGAGCAGGAGATAAAGAAAAGGGACGTATCGCTGCATGCAGACAAGACCAAGCGCAGCTTAAGAGAGGAGCTCGAGTACGTCGTCTCTGCAATTCCGGAGGTTGGGCCCGTGATCGCGAGAAACCTGCTCGAACACTTCAGAACGGTGAGGGCAATAGCCAACGCGAGCGTTGAGGAGCTGATGAGGGTGCCCAAGGTTGGAAGGAAGACGGCCGAGAGGATCTGGAGATTCTTCAACACCCCATACAGCGAGGAAAGCTATATACATGAGGAGGAGGGAGAAGAGACATGAAGCCGAAGGTTCTCGTTATCGTCTCAAGCGGTAGGGCTGAGAAGGAGAAGGCCATGACGGGGCTCATGTACGCTGTAAACGCCACCAAGCACGGGTGGGCGGACGTGAAGCTCATCCTGTTTGGCCCTGTCGAGGAGCTTGTGGCCGAAGGCGATCCGGACATCCTCACGATGCTTGAGATGTTCGCGAGGGAGAAGGGAGAGGCACCGCTGGCCTGCAAGAGGATCGCGGAGATGAAGGGCTACGAAGACAGGATGGGGCAGAGCGTCAGGCTCGAGTACGTCGGGAAAATAGTTTCGGAGCTCATAGCAGATGGCTACACTCCGCTCGTCTTCTGAAATTTAAAAAGAATCACCCGACAGGTACCCTGAACCTGTCGGGAAAGATCACCTTATCCTGATGGATTCTCAGGAAGTCGTATCCGTGGCAGTCCTGACAGCCTACGCCCCTGTCCATGTGTATCTTCAGCAGGTTTCCGCCGCTGGGTGAGAACGGGTCTGGGTAGCCGTGGCACGATCCGCAGTCCATCTTCTCCAGATCGTAGTCCTTGTGGCACCTCTGGCAGTCTGAGTACTTTGAGTGGTGGAGGTCTGCGATCTCATTAACCACGTCATTGCCCTGAGCGTGGCAGTACTGGCAGTACTTCACACCATCAATATGTCCGGGAATTTTGTCGGCCTGAGGCACGTACTGCCTCTTGGAGTTGAGGTGACAGTTCTCGCAGACAGGGCCAGCCTCCGACGTAACCTCAGATGCCGAGCCCTGCTCCTGTGCTGGAGTTGCTGTGGGAGTGGGTGTGGGCGTTGGCGTTGTGACTGGAGTTGGAAGGGGTGTGGGGGTTTTCTCAGGCGGCTTTTCAGAAGGCTGTGCGCACATCGAGGTGACTGCTATCAGCGAAATCACAAAAAATAATAGGGTTTTGGGTTTCATAATCTCCTTACTCTACAAACGAGTCGGCAGCCTTGTGGAGGCCGGGTATGTCGGTTCCGTGGCAGACCGTACAGTACTTGCCTCTCGGCAGGTGGATGTTGACGAGGTTGCCGTAGCTCGGCTTTGTAGCATCTGGATAAGCGTGGCAGTTCTCACAGACGCTCCTGCCCTCCTCTATCGGCTTGGGTATCTGGATGTTGTCCGGAGGCCCGTGGCAGATGCTGCAGTCGAGGTTGATCGTTCCCGGCCCGACGTGGATCGTGTGCGGGTTGCTGCCGTGGCAGTTGGCGCAGTACTGACCGCCGTTGATGTGCGGCTTGTACTCAGCGGCTTTCGTGTGGCAGACGGTGCACTCGACTACCGGTGACTTTGAGGCCTCAGTTTTGCTTGGCGTTGCGGTTGGTGTGGGTGTCGGGGTCTTTTCCGGTGTCGGTTTTGGCGTTGAGGTCTTCTCAGGGGTCGGTGTGGGGGTCTTCTCCTCCTTGGTCTCTTCCTTTACCGGAGTTGGTGTTGCCTTCGCTTTCTCCTCCTGAGCACATCCAAGAATAAGTGCCCCCAGAACAAGAAGGGACAGCAGAATAACCATTCTCCTCTTCATACTCTGACTGTAAAGGGGAGAATATATTAATGTTGCGATTTAGCGGTCAAACTGAACCCCCAGAAGACCCCTCCAGAAGCAAGGGAGCCTGTGCACAGACCTACATTATTTCGGCTTCTTCAAAAACCTCGATGCCCGAACTCGTTATTGAGTATGGCCTCGGTCTCCTCGAGTGGTTCATCCGTCTCATTTTCACAACCTCTATGGCGAGTATGGCCTCCTCAAGCTCGCTCTCCCTGATGATCCTCAGGGAGATCAGCCCGTCTGAGACGTACTCGATTATTCCGTATTTCGAGCTGAATGGGTTTGTCCTGTCGCACTCGCTCGTCAGGATGGCCGTGACCCCCGAGGACTTCACGAGGCTCCTGACCCTTGCGAGCATCCTGTACCTTCCGGCATCATCATAAAGCGTCTCGAGGACGGATATCGAGTCGATGAGCATCCTTGATGGCATTATGTCGTCCACAAGCATCTTGACCTCGCTCTCAACCCTCTCGAGGCTCCTCTTAACGTCCTCAGCCTCGAGTCTCATGACCACGATCTGGTCTTGAAAATCGGAGAAGTGCATGCCGAAGCTCTCCGCCGTCTGAATCACACTCTCCTCGTCCTCGTCGAAGCTGATTATCACACCCCTCTCCCCGTTCTTCAGCCCCTCGTAGATGAAGTGGAGGCCAAGCGTTGTCTTCCCAGTCCCGTACTGGCCAACGACCGCAACCATGTGTCCCCTCGGTATCCCGCCGCCCAGCATCACGTCCAGTCCCCTTATTCCCGTGGAGAGGAGGTGCATCATATCACCCTCTCGTATGTGGTGACCGCAAAGCCCACCCTCGGGTCGGTCCTGATCTGCAGCCTCGAGACCTTTTCCCTCTCCAGCATCGGCATTATTCCGAGGAGCTTCCGGAAGTGCATCCACCTGCTCAGGCTTCCCTTCTCCTCAACCCACTCAAAGACAGCTATGCCGTCAGAGGAGCTCAGAAGCTCGTTTTCCCTTCCCGGATCGAGGACGCTGGAAGTCAGGAGAGCGAGGATGACGCAGTCCTTTCTCAGACCGAGCTTCCTCAGGCCGTTCAGGAGGTCAACGATGTCCTCCCACTCAAGCCTTCTCCCAGACAGCCTTACGAGGTCCGTGACTGAGTCGAGAACCACGACACTCCCGTCTTCCAGAGAGTCGAAGGTCTTTATCAGCCCGGAGAGAATGTCGTCCCTCCTTCTCAGGGACTCTGCTGAAGCTTTCCCGGAGACCCACTTCATGGGGATTATGCTGTCCTGAAAGTACAGCTCAGCCAGACTCACGATTCTCACACCTTCAAGCACGCTCTGCCCAATTTCCGGGTACATCAGCTGCACTTCTCTCCTCACATCCTCCTCCGTGGCGGTAATGGATATGACGAGCCTCTCCCTCTCACGATTCCTGTGGAGCATGCTGTAGGCAAATTCCCTCCCGCCAGCACCCGGAGCCTCGAGCACGTAAACAAGACCGGGATACACTCCTCCATGCCTGTCAACCACCTCTATTCCGGTGAGGAACCTCATCACTCCACCTCGATGACGGAGTCGCACATGAGGGAGAGCTGAGCAAGGTAGGGTGGCTCGATCTCGTTCTCAACCACAACGATGATGGCCTTGAACCCCTTGAGCCGGATCCTGCCTGTGAGCTGCCTCATGAACTTGATCAGGGTCTCAGGGGACTTGTAGAGGGATATTGTCGAGAGGGAGTCCATGTAAACGAACCTGAGATCTGAGTTCACCATGTTCATTGCCTTCTCCACGTAAACGGCGATCTGCACCGGGTTGGGCGATTCGATGAAGACGCACGCTCCTTCACTCGGCACAGTCCCCGTAAACGGCTTTGTTGCACAGTCGACGAATATCAACCTGTTTACGTTGACACCCTCCCTCTCGAGCTGCTTCTTGATGGAGAAACACGGCTTGCTGAGGGAGACGTAGATCCCCTCGGAAACCGAGGTCAGGAACCTGAGCACGTCATAAACAACGTTAAAATACGACCTGACGGGAGTCTTTATTAGGATTACCTCATTCCCCCTGCTTATCTCCTCAAAGACGCGCTTACCCAGACTCGTAGTGGAACTCATAGCTGACCCTGACATACCTGCCCTCCTTCAGCACTATCCCGTCGTCAGTTATCTCGTAGGGGATCCAGTCAAGGGGATGGCCAGTTCTATACTTCTTTATCAGCCTCATGGCCCTCGCATACCCGTTCGGGACTCTGAGTATGTCGAGGTGTATGACGCACTCCGAGAGAGCCTTTGCCTCTCCGAACTCGCCGTAAAGGGGTGCCTCCTCAACGATGAGGGCAGTCACATCGCTGTCGTAGCAGAGGTCAGAGAAGAACTTCAGCGCTCTCCTGTAAAGCACGGGATCGGCAAAAGCCTTCTCCACGCTCGTCACCGAATCGAAGACGAGCCTGTCAACGTCATCGAGCTTTCCCCTGAAGAGTGAGGAGAAGACGCGGTTGAAGTTCTCCTTTGTCAGAGGGAGCAGATCTCGAACGTCAATATCGAGAAAGATCCAGTCAATCTTGTCGTAACAGTCCTTCATGAAACTGAAGTTGCCGAGATAACTCTTGCAGCTGTTTTCGGACATGGTCGTGAGAATGTATGCCACATTCTCCCCTTCCCTCACACCCTCAGCAGCCCACTGAGAGGCGAGAATCGTCTTGCCAACACCATTCCTGCCAACCACGAGATTGACAGTGTCCCTATCGAGGCCGCCACCGAGCATATCGTCAAGCTTGTCAATGCCAAACTTCGCAAGAGCCGGACACATGTTCTGTCTTTCGATCAACCCATATTTAAGAATTATCCAGAAAATATTATTTTCAGGTGTTTAATTGAAGTCATCAGAATCAATGCGCTCTCCAATCGGAGAATATTTAAACCCAGTTCAAACAAATGGGTGCCAGAACACGGGGCCGTGGGGTAGCCTGGTTATCCTTCCATCTTGGGGGGGTGGAGACCCGAGTTCAAGTCTCGGCGGCCCCATCTGAAATTTTTACACCATTAGCTGTGCGATCTTCTCAGCCATGCCCTCGAAAGACCTCTTCGACCTGGCCAGCCATCCCGGCACTGGAGTGTGAAAAATCGTCCTGCCGGAGGTGTAGGCCCTTCTGATAAACGGATCGTACGGCACAGTGCTGAAAACATCAGTTGTTTCGAAGTACCTCGACCCCCCGGATCTGCACATGTTGACGATGAAGCCCAGATGGGGTTTTCCAACACCCTGCACGAGTTTCAGGACCCTGAGGGCGTCAGAGTGTGATGCCTTGAAATCCGAGGTCACAATAACGACAGCATCAGATGCCTTGAGCGGCAGGACCACATATTTCGACAGTCCCGGAGGCATGTCAAGCAGCAAGATGTCATAACTGCCTTTAAGACGGTTAATCACGTCGCTAAGCAGGTTCAGGTCGATTTTCGCCTTGAGATCCACTAGCGACTCCGATGGAATTACGTCGAAGGCCGCATCTCTCACCCAGACCTCTCCCACAATATCATCGATGCCCGCATCTCCGGACATGTAGTGAGTCAGGGTTCTCTCCGGAACCACGTCGAGAAACAGGTGGAGATTCGGCAGAGCAAAGTTCGTGTCAATGAGCACAACCCGCAGTTCTCTGAGAGCAAGTGCTGCAGCCAGATTGACGGCCACGGTGGTTTTACCAACACCCCCCTTGCCAGAGGGAAACGCCAGCACCAGCGATTCGCCACCCATCCAGTTCAGAGTTCAGGCGAGGTATTTAAAAATCTGCTGGGTTCAAAAACAGACGATTAAAGATAACAAAGATCACTATTTCGAAGAATTTTTATTTACCTTAACACCAGCTAACTTCATGAACATCAAACAGTACCTCGCAGCAATCTCCGTGCTGCTCGTACTGGCCATCGCAGTCTCCCTCATGCCGTCAGGCAAGCCACAGCCATCACGAGCGTACATAGAGGACGTGGAGATGAGGGCGCTCGACGTCAACTCCAGCCATGTCACTCTCCAGTTTAAGGTGAAGATATCCAAGCCGGAAAGGCTGGAGAACCTCTCGCTCATCGTGAAGTTCACAGACATGCAGACAAATCTGCTCGTCAGCGAGTTCTCGAAGCCCATTCCAGAAAGGACGAAGAGCGACTACACCGCGGTTCTAAACTGCTCGGTGAGCAAGAGTTACAACTACAGGGTCAGGGTTCTGCTCGAGCAGGACGGGGAGACTCTGTCAATGAGGGAGATGAGGATGTACGGGCTCTCGTCGCTTCCACCTGCGGAGAAGTCGGTGGATGTGACTGTTAGGGATGTGGACTTCAGGCTTCTGAACAAGACGGACGAGTTCGTGAGGGTTAGGGTCACGTATTACATAGACACACCCAGAAACAGCACCGTGGAGTTCCACCTGAAGGCCGTGCAGCTCGAGTCGAACGTCATGGCAGATGATCAGTGGGTGAAAAGGGAGCTGCAGAAGGACAGGACGAACCTCGTGTCTTTCGAGCTGACGCTCAGAGACGGGTACAACTATAGGATCGTGCTCGAGCTCTGGAATGCCGGATATCTCGTGAAGTCCTGGAGCCACGAGCTCAGGCTGAATCCCGGGAAGAGTCAGGAGAGCAAGGTTGAGGAGGAGAAGGGGTTTAGAGTGGAGGACTTCATAACCGAGACGAGGGTGCCGGTTCCAACCCCGTATGAAGAAAAGAGGCTCGCCTCACCGGGATTCGAGCTCCTCACACTCGGGATTGCAGGTGGTGTTGCCCTATGGATGAGAAAGAGGCGGTAAACAAGACCATGCTCGTGCTCGCAATAGTGCTGACCTTCGTCGCGGTGATAGGGCTCTACTTCAACATAACTGCCCTGATAAACACCTACCTCGACTACAGAAAGGCCATGGCCGTGAGCGCGATCTTCAACCTTGGACTGCTGATCACGGGGCTCTTCATTATGGACAGATTGAGAAAAAATTAGGATAGCTTCCCCTCCATGAAGTCCTGATACGCCTTCAGATCGAAGTGCCCGTGGCCGCTGAGGTTGAAGACTATGACCTTCTCCTCTCCCTTTTCCTTCGCCTTAAGCGCCTCGTCTATCGCCACCTTTATCGCGTGAGTTGACTCGGGGGCGGGGACTATACCTTCAGTCTCGGCGAAAATCTTGCCGGCCCTGAACGTGTCCAGCTGAGCCACAGCTCTCGCCTTCACGATCCCGTGCTTAACGAGCAGGCTAAGCGTTGGAGCGTCTCCGTGGTACCTCAACCCTCCGGCGTGGATTGGCGGTGGGACGAAGTCCTTACCGAGCGTGTACATTTTCAATAGCGGCGTCAGTCCGGCGGTGTCTCCGAAGTCGTACCTGTACTCTCCTTTGGTAAGCGTGGGGCATGACTCCGGCTCCACGGCTATGAACTCTACGCCGTCCTTCCTTATGAACGGGTACACAAGCCCGGCGAAGTTGCTCCCTCCTCCGACGCACCCGATCATGATGTCGGGCTCAACCCCCGCGATTTCGAGCTGCTTTTCAGCTTCGAGCCCGATCACCGTCTGATGTAGGAGGACGTGGTTCAGGACGCTTCCGAGGCTGTAGTTGGTGTTGTCGTTCTTAACCGCATCCTCCACCGCCTCGCTTATCGCTATTCCAAGGCTCCCGGGGCTGTCAGGATCCTTCTCGAGTATCCTTCTGCCGCTCTCTGTCAGGTTCGACGGGCTCGGGATGACCTCGGCGTTCCACAGCTCCATCAGAACCCTCCTGTACGGCTTCTGGTGGTAGCTCGTCCTGACCATGTAAACTCTGCACTCCATGTCGAAGAGCCTCGTCGCGAAGGCGAGGGCCGATCCCCACTGTCCAGCCCCCGTCTCGGTCGTCAGTCTCTCAATTCCCTCCTTAGCATTGTAGTACGCCTGAGCAACGGCGGTGTTTGGCTTGTGGCTTCCCGGCGGGCTTGTGCCCTCATACTTGTAGAAGATCTTCGCCGGGGTTTTCAGGTACTCCTCGAGCCTCGTAGCCCTGATGAGCGGGGTGGGCCTCCAGAGCAGGTAGATGTCGCGAACCTCCTTTGGAATCGGAATGTACCTCTCCTCGCTCATCTCCTGCCTGATCAGCTCCTTCGGGAATATCGCCTCGAGCTTCTCCGGCTTCATCGGCTCGTTGGTTTCCGGATCGAGCGGTGGGGGAAGGGGTTCAGGAAGGTCGGGCAGAATGTTGTACCATCTGTCGGGCATCTCGTTCTCGTCGAGCATGATTTTCTTCTCCATACCTCACCGGAAATGATCCACACTATTTAAGCTTTTTCCTTTCACACGAGAAAAATCCCGGAAAATGGGAAAACGTTTCAGAGTTGTGCTACACCACCTCAGCCCGATCTCCGGTAGTGCGGATTTGAATCAAACGCTCAAGATACCTCAACCGATATTTAGCCTGCTGTAAAGCGACTGTTATGCCAGCGGTAATTGATGCTTCGAAGTGTGATGGGTGCGGAGCGTGCATTGAGGCGTGTAAGGGTGACGCGATCTCGCTCAACGGTGGAGTGGCTGTTGTTGACGAGGACGCTTGCATGGAGTGCGGAGCCTGCGTGAGGGCTTGTCCAAACAACGCGATAAGCGTGGAGTGGTAGCTTTTCTCCAGCCTTCATTTTTGCAAAGCATTTTTATTCTCCCTCAAACTTCGTTGAATTATGGAAACTCTCGTCGAGATGGCAAGGAAGGGCAGCCATCCCGAATGGTTGAAAGAAGTTGAGAGATACGAGGGTGTTGAGTTAAGCAAAATCCTCAGGCTCATCGCTGATGGAAAGGTTGTGGTTCCCCGGAACATTTTGAAAGACGACTCATTCAGACCGAGGGCCATAGGCAAGATGATGTCCACAAAGATAAACGCCAACGTTGGCACGTCCGCAGACTACGTCAACCTTGAGGAGGAGCTGGAGAAGGCGAGGGTCGCGCAGAAGTACGGTGCGGATGCGATAATGGATCTGAGCAGCGGTGGAGATCTGGACTACATAAGGAAGAGGATGATGGAGGTCGTTGAGGTTCCGTTCGGCACCGTGCCGATCTACCAGCTGGCGAGGGAGAAGAGCATATACGATGCCGACGAGGACGACTTCTTCAGGGTTGTGGAGAAGCATGCGAAGGACGGAGTGGACTTCATGACCATACACGCCGGGGTCAATCGAGTGACTGTTGAGAGGTTGGAGAAAAGCGACAGACTCCTCGGTGTTGTGAGCAGGGGTGGATCTCTCACCATCGCGTGGATGAAGCACAATGACGCTGAGAACCCATACTACAGGGACTTCGACTACCTCCTCGAAATACTGAGGGAGTATGACGTGACTGTCAGCTTAGGCGACGCCTTCAGGCCCGGGTGCATCCACGACGCGAGCGACAGGGTGAAGTTCACCGAGTTCATAATTCTCGGAGAGCTCGTCGAGGAGTGCAGAAAGGCAGGGGTTCAGGCGATGGTCGAGGGGCCCGGACACGTGCCGATAGACGAGATAGAGACGAGCGTTAAGGCCATGAAGTATGCCACAAACGAGGCTCCGCTCTACCTGCTCGGCCCTCTCGTCACAGACATTGCTGCTGGATACGACCACATAGCCGGGGCGATAGGCGCGGCTATTGCGGGGATGCACGGGGCTGACTTCATATGCTATGTCACTCCCGCTGAGCACCTTGCGCTACCAACTGTCGAAGACGTGATTGAAGGGTTGATAGCGTCCAAGATTGCAGCCCATGCAATAGACCTCGTAAAGGAGGGGCAGCGGGAGAGAGCGAGGAAGGTGGACTACGAGATGAGCCTCGCACGGAAGAGGCTGGACTGGGAGACGCAGTTCAGGCTCTCGGTCAATCCAGAAAGGGCTATGGAGATCCACGCGAGAAGGGAGTCCAAGGGAGAGACTTGCTCCATGTGCGGCGACCTGTGTGCCATAAAGACGATAAACGAGGTTTTCGAAGGCAGGGCAAAATGAAGAGCCCTGAGACCTCCATTTTCACACCACAAACTTCATAAACCAGATTTAAGACCTGATAATTGTAACGCGGGGGTTGCCGAGCCAGGCCAAAGGCGGTGGACTCAAGATCCACTCCCGTAGGGGTTCGTGGGTTCGAATCCCACCCCCCGCACTCCGGAAAAACTAATAAACTATTCTGGCAGCCTAAGCTGGATGGCAAAGCGTGAGAGGATAAGCTTCTGGGAGGCATTCAGCATAGGCGTTGGGGGGATGATTGGAGGAGGGATTTTTGCTGTTCTCGGACTGAGCATAGAACTTTCCAAGGGTGCTGCTCCGGTAGCGTTTCTTCTCGCAGGCCTCGTGGCTCTTACGACGGCATATTCATACGCAAGGCTGTCGGTGAGGTATCCGAGCGAGGGGGGAACAATCGAGTACCTCGTCAGGGCGTACGGCTCGAGCGTGCTGTCGGGAGGCCTGAACGTCCTGCTGCTCGCGAGCTACATAGTCATGATAGCCCTCTACGCCTACGCTTTTGGGAGCTACGCTGCGAGCGTCATCTCATCCAGCCCGGTGGTTAAGCACGCCCTAATCACTGCCGTGATACTCGCGTTCATAATAGTCAACGCATATGGCGCGGTTGTCAGCGGGAAAACCGAGGACGCGCTCGTGGGGTTTAAGCTTGCGGTTCTCCTTCTCGTAGCCGGCTCTGGAATGATGTTCATCGACTGGAGCAGGCTGTCTCCCGCGACTTGGCCGGACGGAATCACGATTGTCGCGGGAGGCATGATAATCTTTCTCGCATATGAGGGCTTTGAGCTTATAGCGAACACGGCACAGGACGTTGAAAACCCGTCAATGCTACCGAAAGTCTTCTTTTCTGCCGTAATTGTCGTGATAGCAGTCTACGTCATGATCGCTCTGGTAACCGTTGGAACGCTGCCATTCGACGTGATAATCAGGGAGAGGGACTACGCGCTCTCTGCGGTTGCCAAGCCGACTCTCGGAAACCTCGGATTCTGGCTCGTCACCCTCGCCGCCCTCGCCTCAACGAGCTCCGCGATAAACGCGACACTATACGGAACCGCGAGAGCGAGCTACATGGTTGCGAAGTACGGTCAGCTTCCAAAGGTTGTGGAGAAGAGGGTGTGGAAGGAGGCTTTCGAGGGGCTGATACTGATAGGCGTGTTTTCGGCAATCCTCGCCAACACTGCAAGCCTCGAGTCGATATCCACAGCAGGAAGTGGCGGCTTTCTGATCGTCTTTCTGGCCGTGAACCTCGCGGCCCTGCTGATTCTGCTTTACAGAATGATTGAGCTCTCCCCGAGAAACCTAGAGGTGCTTGCGACACTGATAGCCGCATCCTTTGCCGTTGAGTTCGCGTACAGATCGCTGACGGGCAGGAAGATTGAGAAGTACGTGGACGACCGCCTCAGAGAGAGGGAGGAAAACATCAGAAACTGGGAGAGCTGGATCGGGAGGGTTGTGGACAGGGTGGCGGAGAAGTTTGAGGATGCTGAAGTTTACCTCGTCGGGAGCGTCGCAAGGAACGAGATTCACAAGGCCAGCGACGTGGATCTGCTGGTGCTGACCGAGAACCTGCCGAGCCGTGAGGAGAAAGACAGGGTTGTTGCGGAGCTGAAAGAGGGTCTCACAAAGCAGCATCCCGTTCACATCCACTTCGTCCACAGCAGGGACAGGGACATGGCACTCAGAAAGGCCAGGCAGTACAGGGTGCTCAGAAAGAGAGAGGATTAGTCCTCCTTTTTCCTGAAAATTTTCTTGATCTCTATGTCCCAACTCCTCCTCGCGTACTCCCTTCCAAGGCTTCTCCTGTAATCTGCCCTCAGCTGAGCCTCGGCAAGTTTGTCGAGCAGCTCGTCCGCATCATCCGGGACGAGTTTCCCATCAACTTTTTTCCTGTCACTGGATGTCACATGATGTTTTATGCTCCACCTTTAAATTAAGGTTCCGGAATGTTGAGCATGCGGGGGGTGGGATTCGAACCCACGAAGGCCTGCGCCACGGGACCCTAAATCCCGCGCCTTTGACCGCTCGGCAACCCCCGCTTCCAGCCCGCACGTCTCTCCAACTGAGGTGAATCTGAGAGGATATTAAGTTTTGTGGTAACAGAGCAACCAACACGAGTGAGCAAAAAGAGGGGAGAGGAGGGAACCAAAAGTAAATGGTCCCGCCTCCCGGATTTGAACCGGGGACCACGGGATCACTGCCCCCCTGCAGGGGCAGGGCAGACTACAGTCCCGCGCTCTACCACTGAGCTAAGGCGGGATTTCAATCACCTCAGACAAAAATTCTGTTTAAAAATCTTGTGGGAGGGTTGGGTGTGGTTTAATGGAGAGGAGATGTGGGTGGCAAAGTTTTTAGGGCGACTGTCACACATCTCTGCGGTGATCGGATGCCCCACGACAGCGATCACGTCGAGAGGGTCAAAAGACTCGCCCTTTTCATAGCCGAGCGAGAGGGTGGGGATCTGGAGGTCATAAGGACTGCAGCGGAGCTTCACGATGTTGCGAGAGACGAGGACAATCACGCGATCAGGGGAGCGGAGGTGGCAAGGAAAATCCTGATGGAAAAGGGGCATGACGAGAAGTTCATCGAAGAGGTATGTCACTGCATCGAAGCCCACTCGTTCTCGTCTGGAATAGAGCCCAGAACACTTGAGGCGAAGATTTTGAGCGACGCGGACAAGCTCGACGCAATGGGGGCGATAGGTGTTGCGAGGGTTTTCATGTATTCAGGGGAGAGGGGCAGAAGCATAGAGGACACGCTCAGGCACTTTGAAGAGAAGCTGCTGAGGCTCCAGAGCATGATGCACACAGAAACGGGAAGGAAAATTGCCGCGGAGAGGCACAGGTTTCTCGAGGAGTTTTACAGGAGAATCAAAACCGAGCTTCGATTGGAAGACATACGTGATATCTAAAAACTTGGTTAATTATTTAAATACCCTCCCGACTACTTTGAAGCAAATGGTGGAAAGCGTTGATGAGCTTGTCGGCAACCTGAAATTCGAGACGACCAAGGAGATAAAGGTCCCGGAGCGCCTTATCGATCAGATCATAGGGCAGGATCACGCTGTAGAGGCTATCAGGAAGGCCGCCGTGCAGAAAAGGCACGTGATGCTCATCGGTTCACCCGGTACCGGAAAGTCGATGCTCGCCAAGGCGATGGCAGAACTCCTGCCAAAGGAGGAGCTCGAGGACATCCTTGTGTACCCGAACCCGGAGGATCCAAACCAGCCCAGAATCAGGACAGTTCCAGCCGGGAAGGGAAAGGAGATCGTGGACGCTTACAAGCAGGAGGCAATGAAGAAGGAACAGGCAAGAAACATGTTCCTCTTCACCCTCGTGTTCTTCATCATCGCCTACTCATTCCTCCAGAACCAGATCCTCTGGGGCATCATTGCTGCAGTGATGATATTCATGCTGGCCCGCTACATGCTGCCGAGGGAGGAGAAGAACGTCCCCAAGCTGCTCGTCAACAACGCTGGCCGGGAGACTGCCCCATTTGAGGATGCAACCGGTGCTCATGCCGGTGCGCTCTTTGGAGACGTCAGGCACGACCCCTTCCAGTCTGGCGGGCTTGAGACCCCTGCCCATGAAAGAGTCGAGGCTGGGGCCATCCACAGGGCCCACAAGGGTGTGCTGTACATCGACGAGATAAACACGCTCACGATAGAGTCCCAGCAGAAGCTCCTGACCGCGCTGCAGGAGAAGAGGTTCCCGATCACAGGCCAGAGTGAGAGGAGCAGCGGTGCGATGGTCAGGACTGAACCCGTGCCGTGTGACTTCATACTCGTCGCGGCAGGAAACCTCGACGCCCTCTACGGAATGCATCCTGCGCTGAGAAGCAGGATAAGGGGCTACGGATACGAGATCTACATGAACGACACGATGGAGGACACAGAGGAGAACAGGAGGAAACTCGTCAGGTTCGTTGCTCAGGAGATCGTGAGGGATGGCAAGATACCCCACTTCACGAGAGATGCCGTTGCGGAGATAATAAAGGAGGCGAAGAAGAGGGCTGGCAGGAGGGGACACCTGACGCTCAGGCTGAGGGAGCTCGGCGGAATTATCAGAACGGCAGGGGACATAGCGATTTCCGAGGGCAGCGAGTACGTTACGGTCGATCACGTGCTCAAGGCCAAGAAGATCGCGAAGAGCATTGAAGAGCAGCTGGCCGACAAGTACATCGAGAGAAGAAAGGACTACAGGCTATTCATAACCGAGGGCATGACGGTTGGCAGGGTCAACGGGCTCGCGGTGATTGGTGAGTCTGCGGGAATAGTTCTGCCGATAATTGCCGAGATAACGCCGGCGATGAGCAAGGAGGAGGGCAGGATAATCGCCACCGGAAGGCTGCAGGAGATCGCGAGGGAGGCGGTGATAAACGTCTCCGCCATAGTCAAGAAGATAATCGGAAAGGACATGTCCAACTACGACGTCCACATACAGTTCGTCGGAACCTACGAGGGCGTAGAGGGAGACTCGGCAAGCATAAGCATCGCAACCGCGGTCATCTCGGCTCTCGAGGGAATCGAGGTCGACCAGAGCGTTGCCATGACCGGCAGCCTGTCGGTAAAGGGAGACGTGCTCCCGGTCGGAGGTGTGACCCAGAAGATAGAGGCAGCGATTCAGGCCGGTCTCAAGAAGGTTATAATCCCCAAGGACAACATAGATGACGTCCTGCTCGACTCCGAGCACGAGAACAGGATTGAGATAATCGCGGTCTCGAGAATAGACGAGGTGCTCGAGCACAGCCTTGTTGACTGCGAGAAAAAGAAAAAGCTGCTTGAGAAACTCAGGTCACTCAATTCCGTCTGAAAACTCTTTTACTATTTTGTTGAACTCCGCGGGCTTCTCCACCATGACCATGTGGCCTGCGTTGTGGATGATTGCAAGTTTCGACCCGGGGATGTGCTCCCGCAAAAACTCCGAGTACTCGAGAGGGGTCATTACGTCCGCGTTCCCGCACACGATCAGCGTAGGTACGTCAATCCTCACCTCTCCCTTCCTGTACTTGTCTTCGATGTTGAAGGCATCGCACAGTCTGAAATCCTGAATGAGCAGCTCCTTTCCGGCCGAGAGCATCATCTGCCTCGCCTTCTCTCTCGCCTTCTTGCCCTCAAAGTCCTTGGCAAAAAGCCATTTGGTGAGCTTCTCAACCATCCCCTCGAAGTTCTCCTCAAGCCCCTGCAGCAGCTTCGGATTTACTGGCAGCTTCGGGCCGGTGCCTATGAGGATCAAACCTCTCGCCTTTCCACCTTTCAGCACGTACTCCTGAGCTATTGCCCCGCCCATCGAGTGTCCCGCTATCACCGGGTTGATGCCAAGCTCGTCAACGAGGTCGATTAGGACTTCAGCGTAATCGCCCACACTCTCAACGCTCATCTTCCCGCTCCTGCCGTGGTTTGGCAGGTCAACGGCCATCGCGTTCAGGGCAGAAAGCTGCCTCTCCCAGACCTCAGAGCTCATTCCAGCGCCGTGGATGAAGAGAATCTCCCCCTCACCCTCTACGTAAACCTCAACCCCGCCAACGTTCACGTGCATGAAAAGAGTGAAATTTTAAAGGATTAATAGTTTGCCTTACTTTTCTTCCCATCCCCGTAGATTATCCAGTGGATGTGCTCGGGGATGTCCTCATCCCCTTCATAGCCGAGAGCCTGATTCACCGCATGCCTCACGGCATATCCAGCTATGTGGAGGATCGTCTCGTTGTACTCGTTGTCCCTCTCCATACTTCCCGTGCACGGGTAGCTGTGGTGCGCTTCGGCCACAACGTCCCATAGCTCTCTCATCGTCTCGAATTCAAGCTCCCTGAGCTTTATTCCCACATACCACGCACACCCGCACGGCTGGCTTCTGATAATCCTGACGCTCGTTATCCTCTTCCTGCCGTTGTTCTCCTCGACCTCAATCTCGAACTTTGGATATCCCTGCCCCATCTCCCTGATGAAGCGGTTTATGGTTGGATGCTCCGGGCTCTCCCTGAGAATGCAGAAGGGCTTCGGGGCGGCAAACTCGAGGCCCAGCTCGTTGCATTTCTCCTTTATCTGCTTGGCAAGTCCTGCGCTGCACCACCTCGGCTCCTCGACGGGTACTATGTATGCCTTGTAGCCGAGCTCTGCAAGCTTTTCGGGAAGGGCGATGAGGATGTCCGGGTGGAGGTTTATGGCTATCGCGATGTCTGCCTTGGGAATCTCCTTGGGCAGGAACTCGTCTGCATCCTCAATAAAGTCGGGCATGTTCATCGGGTCAATCATTCCGAACGTGGCGACGATGTTCTTCGAGAAGCTGTAAACATTCTCCTTGCACTGCACACAGCCATCAATGCTGCACGCGCCGAAGGATGGACAGGAGTTCCTGTAGTTCATGAGGTTCGCGATGAACCTCTCACCGAACTCACCGTGGTAGAATACCGTGAGCTTCAAATCAGACTTGAACTTGGGCTGTTCCGGTTCCATAGTGAAAATCTGCGTGAAAACATTATTATCATTTTCCCGAACTATTTAGCCTCCACGATCCTCGACCTTCCCGGAGGCAGGAACTTGGCAACCTCGTCTGGAGTGGCTATGCTCCTGACTATGTGCTTCTCCTCATCCCCTGCAACCTCAACCAGCTTCTTCGCAACCTGAATGCTGAACTGGTTGAAGTCCACATCTCCGATCTCTATCACCACGTAGTGGTCGCAGTGCTTCCTCACACCCTCAACCGGCCCGCCCAGAAGCCTGAGGTTGGATATATCCACGCCGATTGCAGCTTTCATCTCGACAGTCACGTAGTTTCTCTTACCCTCTATGAAGAAGCTCCCCTTCGGCAGGTACTCTCCCGGCCTTGCGGCTCTCTTCACCTGCTCGGGCTTGACGTAGTATACATCCCCGCTGTGCTTGCCCTCCTTCCAGAGGGCGGAGTATATGCCCGCAAACTCCGCGGCCTCCCTGATGCTTCTCTCTCCCGCCTCCTGACCGTTCTTCAGTATGGTTGCGCTTCCCCCCGGCATCTCCGTGTGGAAGAAGAGATCTCTGCGCTCCATGTGCTTCGAAACGACCTCTTCATTCATCTCCGCGTTTCTGCCACCTATTACCAGAAATCCCTCCGAGGTTACGTACCACCTGTATCTCTCGTACCACTCCCTCTTCCTCGCGACCCTTATGCTGGACAGCATCTTCCTCTCTTCCACCTCTTCCGCCCTCTTCAGCTCCTCCTTGGTCTTCTCAATGGCCTTAAGAACTCCCTCAAGCTTCTCCCTGAACCTCTTGGCCCTGCTGTAGTATTCTTCGGCAATCTCCGGGATTGACCTGTTCAGCCATAGCCTGATCACGTGTCCGTCCACCTCCACATCCACAGCGTTCTCCCTCGGAACCACGCCCTTAACTTCTTTCAGCTTTCCGGCTCTCTGCTGCTCTCTGATGATCTTCTCAATTTCATCCCATCCCCTGCTCTCCCTCGCTTTCAGAAAGGCCGAGTGTATTGCCTCGATCTTTGTGTAGTTCTCGTAGATGAGGTCACCTATCCTCCTGTTCAGCTCCATCTCCCTTTCAAACCTCTCCTTTGCCTCTATCTGGCTCTTCAGCCTTGCGTTCAACCTCTCCAGAACCTCACTCTTCTTCTCTCTCTCCTCAACCCTCTCGACGGTTTTTGCTGAAAAGAAGCTGTCAATCGCCATCCAGTACTTCTCGAAGTACTTTTTCTCATAGCCAGAGTACTTCAGGAGCTCGACGGGCTGGTAGTCCAGATACTTCCCGTTCTCGAGGACTATGTGCGGCCTTATCTCTTCAGGCTGGAATAGCCTCCTCATCTCTCTCACGATTCTCTCGAGCTCCTCATCCTCAAGCTCACCAGCTTTTTTGCTCTTGTCAACCCCGGCTCTCTGGAGGATCTCCTCGGCGTAAAGCCCCCCGGTTCCGAGCTTTGACGCTATTACCCTAACAATCTCCCTGTCGTCCAGAATCCCTCTGAGGTCTTCAGCGCTCTCAATGTCGAGGGGCGTGACTCTCTTCTCCGGAAACCTGTACGTCTCGCCAACCCTCACTGTATGCTTCAGCGGCATTATTACTCTGTAGTTCTCGTCTGTGAGGATAACGTTCCCCTTTGAGAACAGCTCGGCCACAACCCTCTTCCTCTCCTCCCTTTCGAACGTCAGGATCACGACCCTGTCGAAGTCGTGCTGCTCCACAGCCGTTAACCTCGCGTTCTCGAGGTGCTTTCTGAGCAGCATGGCAAAGGAGGAGGGGAAGCGGGGCGCCTCCTTTGGAAACTGAGTTGGGTGAAACCGCGTTCCCGCCTCTATGACGAGGTCTATCCTGCCCTTCCCTCTGAGCTTTATCCTGATCTCGTTCGGGACGTGGTGGTAAACCTTGTCCACCCTCGCCCCGATAACGTCTTCCTCAATCTCTCGCAGAACGATGGATATGTCGAGAGATGACATTGAGCGCATGCCAGAAGTTTTCTGCAAGGGCTTATAACATGTTTGACCGGACTGCATCTTTCAAGGGAACTCATCCCAAAAATCGGATTTTTCAAAATCTGTTAACCAGAATCGGGTGTGTCATCCTCTATTTCTTCAAGCATCCTGAAAAGCACATCCTTAAGTTCTGGCAACTGCTCCCTTATTATGACCCAGACAATATCGAGATCATCTTCTCAATTGCTTCGAGCATATCTTGAATGAAGAGCTTCGGGCTTCTCTCAGACATACACTATCCCCTTTTCAATTGACTTCCAGAGCAAGGGTTTGCTCATAACCGCTTTCTTTGTGAGGATGTCTACTTTCACTCCGAGCAGATCTTCAAGAAACTCCTTCAAATCCACAATTTCCCACCCTATTGGCTCGCTGAACTCCACTATTATGTCCACGTCGTGGATTACCTCTTCCCCTCTTGCGAGAGAGCCAAAAAGACCAATACTCTTGATCTTGAACCTCTCTTTCAGTATGCCTTCATTATCCCTGATTTTCTGAACTACATCATCGAGCTTCATAACCATCTCAGCTCATAGCTTAATGAATCAAGAACTTCTTTAACTTTTTCCCACCTGCTTTTTCAATTTCAGAAGAGGATTTCAGGAATGTTGTCGATCGCGTCCTGTTTATCCAACATAAACACCTCACTTGAGAAAAGCTTATCATGTTGTGCTGGAATCTACTCTCAATGAGCCGAGCCGAAAAGCTTACAGACCAGATTCTGGAGAGGTTAAAGGGCAGCAACGTCAAGGTGAAGAGAGAAGACATTCTCAAGAGGATGAAGCTCCTTGTTGAGGAGTTCAAGGTTCCCGAGAGTGAGGCTGTCAGAACGATAATGAATTACCTCGTCAGGGAGTATGGTGTCTCGAGGGAGGAGCTCTTCGAGAGGGAGTCCCCGCTCATAAAGATCTCGGAGATAACGAAGCCCAACCAGTGGGTGAGCCTGAAGGCAAAGGTGGTTCAGCTCTGGGACTCGAACTCGCCCAACGTCTCTCAGGTTGGGCTTATTGGCGACGAGACCGGGATAATAAAGTTCGTGATCTGGGCAAAGGCCGAGATGCCTGAGGTAGAGGAGGGGAAGAGCTACCTGTTCAAGAACGTCGTAACCGACAGCTTTCAGGGGAGAATGCAAGTCAACGTGACGAGGACGAGCAGGATAGTGGAGGTTGACGAGGACATCCCCCTCCCGCCGAGGGAGATCGAGGTGATAGGCGCGCTCATCGCGATACAGCAGAACAGCGGCCTGATAAAGCGATGCCCCATGTGCCACAGGGTTCTGGTGAAGGGAGTGTGCCAGCAGCACGGGAAGGTTGAGGGCTACGATGACCTCAGGATAAAGGCGGTTCTTGATGACGGCGAGAACGTCTACGAGGTGATACTGAACGAGGACAACATAAGGGAGCTCACGGGGATAGGGCTGGATGAGGCGATAAGGATCGCTCAGGAGAACCTCGACAGAAACGCGGTTCTTTCCGAGCTGAAGTCACAGCTGCTCGGGAGATACTTCAGGGTAAAGGGGATAAGGGGAGGAAGGTACCTGCTCGTAAAGGAGATCTCCCTCCACAGGCCGGAAGTTGAGGATTTTGAGGAGATTCTGGAGGCATTGTCATGATGCGGAAGAGAGAGGTGGCGAAGAGGGTTTTCGCATACGAGCTCGTCAGATCAACGTACCAGATTCAGGAGGAGGACTCGCCCAAGTACATTCTCACTCCAACAGGCGAGAGAGCCAACAGGATCTTCAGCGTGGCCGTGCTGCTCGACAAGGAGGAAATTGGCGCTGACACGAACTTCTGGAGGCTAAGGCTCACAGATCCGACAGGAACGTTCTACGCCACCGTCGGCAGGTTTCAGCCTGAGGCACTGGAGGTCGTCAGCGAGATAAACGTGCCGGAGCTCGTTGCGGTTGTTGGAAAGACGAGGGTTTTCGAGGGCACGAGCAGGAAGCTCGTCTCCCTGAGGCCTGAGAGCATAGCTGTGGTGGATCTGGCCGTGAGGGACTACTGGGTTCTCGAGACCGCGAAAAGGACGCTTGAGAGAATAGAGGCAATGGAGAAAAGAGAGGGCGAGGACGTGGAGCTGGCGTGGCAGATCTACAACCCGGATCTTAACGAGTACAGGGAGATGGTGAAGAAGGCGCTTCTGACGGTCAAGGAGGACGTGGAGGTCATGGAGAAGATTGAGAAGGCTGAGGAGGAGGGCGAGGAAGAGGAGGAGTTTGACTTCACGGAGTTTGAGTTCGAGGAGGAGGAGTTTGATCTGACAGACCTGCTGGAGGATTAGCATGCCGGCGAGGAGGGTCTCTGAGATCTCCACGTCAATGATCAGAAGGATGTTCGAGATCGTTGAGAGGGCCAAGAAGGAGGGCAGGGAGGTAATCAACCTGAGCATCGGAGAACCCGACTTCGACACCCCGCCGGAGATAATCGAGCTGGCATACGAGTACATGAACAAGGGTTACACCCACTACACCTCCAACATGGGCCTCGAGGAGCTCAGAGAAGTCATCGCCGAGAGGTATGGGGTTGAAAGCGGTGAGGTGATGATAACTGTTGGAGCAAGCGAGGCACTGCTGAACGCCTCCCTCGCCTTCATGGAGGAGAACTCGAAAGTTGTGCTGCACACACCCTCATTCCTCTCCTACTTCACCTACGTGAAGCTCTGCTCCGCAAGGCCGGTGGAGGTAAACACCTCTGACAGTAATTTCCTGCTTCAGAGCGAGGCTGTTGAGGGGGTAATGGACAGCAGCGTTTCAGCGCTCATCCTGAACTTTCCAACAAACCCGAGCGGTGCGGTGATGGGGCAGAGGGAGATTGACGAGGTCTACGAGATCGCTGAGGATCACAGTGCGGTGGTGATCAGCGACGAGGTCTACGACAGGATCTACTACGACAAGAAGCCGGGAACGCTTGCAGGAAAGGAGAACGCCGTGGTGATAAACGCGTTCTCAAAGACACTTGCAATGACCGGATGGAGGATAGGCTTCGTCATCGCTGAGAAGGGCCTGCTCGACCAGATGCTAAAGGTTCATCAGGTGAACGGCGTTTGCGCTCCTGCCTTTGCCCAGAAGGCTGTTGCTGAGTACCTCGCAGACGGAAAGGACAGGGAGTTTGTCAGGGACATGGTGGACGAGTTCAGGAGAAGGAGGGACTTTGTTGTCAGAAGACTTGGAAAATACTTTGATCTTGCTGTCCCCGAGGGGGCGTTTTACGTGTTCGCGAAAGCGTATGAGGGCTTCGTGGAGGAGCTGCTGATGGAGAAGGGTGTTGCACTAACGCCCGGAACGCCGTTCGGCTCGGGATTTGACGATTACTTCAGACTCTCCTACGCCACGTCAATGGAGAACCTGAAAAAAGCTGTTGAGAGGATTGAGGAGTTCATGGAGGAGAGGGCAAAAGGCTAATTTTTTATATTTTCCTCCCAAGCTAAGCCCATGAACTTCACCGCCGATGTCTACATAAGCCTTAAGAAGGGTGTTGTGGATCCTGAGGGTGAGGCGACCAAGAAGGCACTGAACCTGCTCGGATTCAGGAACGTGAAGAGCGTCTCTTCTGTGAAGGTCTTCAGGATAGAGCTCGAGGCCAAGAGCAGGGAGGATGCCGAGAAGATGATCGAGGAGATGTGCGAGAAGCTGCTCGCAAATCCGGTCATTCAGGATTATTCCATAAGGTGGGTTGATTGAGATGTTCCGCCTTCTCTACTCGAATCCGGAGGTCTACGAGGTTGACATTCTGAACGCTGGTGATGAGGATCTCCTCAGGATAAGCGAGGAGATGGGGCTCGCCCTCAACCTCGACGAGATGAAGAGGATACAGGACTACTTCAGGAGGGCTGGCAGAAACCCCACAGACATAGAGCTTCAGTCTCTCGGGCAGGCGTGGAGCGAGCACTGCTGCTACAAGAGCTCCAAGTACTACCTGAAGAAGTACCTTCTGGGGTTCAGAACCGACTACGTAATCTCCACGTCAGATGATGCAGGAGTTGTTGAATTTGATGATGAGCACGCATACGTCATCGCGTTCGAGAGCCACAACCACCCCTCGGCCATAGAGCCGTACGGCGGTGCCGCAACGGGCATTGGGGGGATTTTGAGAGACGTGGTGTGCATGGGCGCTCAGCCGCTCGCACTCATCGACCCGCTGTTCTTCGGGAATCCGGACATAAAACACGAGGAGCTGCCGAGGGGGACGAAGCACCCGCTCTACCTGCTCTCGGGAGTTGTTGCGGGCATAAGAGACTACGGCAACAGGGTGGGCATTCCGACCGTAGGAGGGATGGTCTTCTTCGACGACAGCTACCTCACGAACTGTCTGGTCAACGTGGGATGTGTGGGAATAGCGAGGAAGGACAGGATAATTCCCAGCAGGGTTGGTGGAGAGGGAGAGATAATCATCCTCGCCGGAGGGGCAACTGGAAGAGACGGCATTCACGGCGTGACATTCGCCTCTGCAGAGCTTGACGAGAGCAGCGAGGAGGAGTCGAGGAGCGCTGTGCAGCTGGGCAACCCGATAACCAAGGAGCCGCTGATGCATGCGTGCCTCGAGGCGGTGGAGAAGGGGCTCGTTTCAGGGATGAAGGATCTGGGCGGAGGAGGGCTGAGCGGCGCAGTGGGAGAGATGAGTCTGGCAGGAAACTGCGGTGCTGTTGTGTGGCTCGATAAAGTTCACCTGAAGGAAGAGGGGATGAAGCCCTGGGAGATCTGGGTGAGCGAGAGTCAGGAGAGGATGCTCCTCTCAGTCAAGCCCCAGCATGTTGACGACGTGCTCTACATATTCTCCAAGTGGGATGTGACCGCGAGAGTCATAGGTGTCACGACCGGGGACAAGAGGCTCAGGGTGTATTACGGAGACAGGCTCATTTACGACATGGACATCGAGTTTGTATCGGGAGGGGTGGAGTACTGCAGGAACTACACGGTCAGAAAGCCTGAAGAGACTTACAGGGACGAGATCAGGGATGTGGGCAATTATGAAGATCTGATCCTGAAGATGCTCTCCCATCCAAACGTGGCGAGCAAGGAGTGGGTGATAAGACAGTACGATCATGAGGTGAGGGCGAACACGATCCTGAAGCCCCTTCAGGGTGTTACCGGCTACGAGGGGCATGGTGATGCCGCGGTCATAAAGCCAACGGAGTCGTGGAGGGGGCTGGCCATAACTGCAGATGTCAACCCGTGGATGACGAGGATAGACCCGTACTGGGGCAGCGCAAGCTCATTCGACGAGATGGTGAGGAATCTGGTGGCGGTGAACAGCAGACCCCACAGCTTCGTGGACTGCCTCAACTTCGGAAACCCCGAAAAGCCCGAGAGGATGGGTGAGTTTGTCGAAAGCGTGAGGGCGCTGGGCTGGATGTCCAAGGGCTTTGGGATTCCCGTGGTGAGCGGAAACGTGAGCCTCTACAACGAAACGCCGTACGGAAGCATCGCCCCCACACCATCCCTCATAGGAGTTGGGATAGTGGAGGATGTCAGGAAGGCGATCACCGCGGACTTCAAGAGATCCGGCTCTGCAATCGTCCTCGTTGGAGAAACCCGGCCGGAGTTTGGAGGAAGCATCTACTCGAAGGTTACAGGGCTTGAGAGCAGCAGGGTTCCGAGGACCGATCCTGAGAGGCTCAAAAAGTACAGCGACGCGATGCTTCAGGCTTTCGAGAGGTTCAGGGTGCTGGCATGCCACGATGTCTCAACCGGCGGAGTTGCCGTGGCTCTGGCTGAAATGGCGTTTGCGGGCAGGGTGGGCTTTGAGGTTGGGCTGAGCGACTACGTGGAGCTGTTCAGCGAGAGCAACACGAGGTGGGTGGTCGAGGTTGCGGAGAGTCAGGCTGAGAGCTTCGTAGAGTTCATCACCGCTCTCGGACTCAAAGCGAGGGTAATCGGAAGCACGGGTGGTGACGAGCTGAACTTCGGCATCGTGAGGCTCGATTTTGAGAGGGCCGAGAATGCGTGGAGAACCGGGATGAGCAGGTACGTGGGGTGATGTGGATGGACAGGGACGAGATTAGGGTTGCGGTTCTGAGGATCGAGGGGACGAACTGCGAGGACGAGACTGTGAAGGCCTTCAGGATGCTTGGCGTTGATGCTGAGGCGGTTCACCTGAAGCAGTTCTACAGCGACATGATAAAGGACAGCGAGGCGAGGACGATATGGGACTACTCCTGCATAGTCTTCCCCGGTGGTTTTTCAGCTGGAGATTACGTGAGGGCCGGAGCGATTTTCTCGGCGAGGGTTAAGAGCCTCCTCAGGCACGACCTCGAGATGTTCATAAGGGAGGGATATCCAGTTCTCGGCATCTGCAACGGCTTTCAGGTTCTTGTCGAGCTTGGCGCTCTGCCCGGCTTCGACGAGGACAGGCCGATAGCTGAGAAGCCCGAGATGGTTCTGGCGATAAACAACTCCAACAGGTTCGAGTGCAGGCACAGCTACCTGAAGCATGAGAACTCGGGCAAGTGCGTTTTCACGAGGAAGTATGGCAGAGAGGAGATTGTGGTCTTCCCCGTCGCCCACGCCGAGGGCAAGGTGGTCTTCCCCATTGGCAGGGAGGAGGAGTACCTGAACACGCTCGAGGAGAACGACCAGATAGTCTTCAGGTACGTGGATCCGGATGGGAATTACTCCGGCTATCCGTGGAACCCCAACGGCAGCTACTCCAACATAGCCGGGATATGCAATGTAAAAGGAAACGTCTTCGGACTCATGCCCCACCCCGAGAGGGTCGTGCATCCGTGGCAGCATGCGGACTGGACGAGGGTGGAGAGGAAGGAGGGTGACGGACTGAGGGTCTTCGAAAGCGTTCTGGAGTATTTAGAGAGGTTCTGAGCGATGATACTGCTCAGAAGGGTGGAGAGCTACGAGAAGGTCGGAGAGTTCGTGAGAGAGGCATTCGAGCTGTTCAGTCCTAAACTCGAGAGCGAGGTGCTGGTGAAGCCCAACTTCCTCCAGTTCGAAAGCCCGGAGAGTGGCTGCATAACCCACCCGGAGGTTGTTAAGGCAGTCATTGACGTGCTCAGGGAAAGAGGGCATGAGGTGGTGGTCGCCGAGGGCGGGTTCTACAGGGACAGCGCTGACAAATGCTTCGACGAGTTTGGGCTGAGGGAATTAGCGGAATGCGTGAACATCAACACCGAGGAGCTTGTCAGGGTGGAGGTGAACGGAAAGGCGCTGAAAGAGGTCGAGGCCGGAAAAAACATTTTGAAGGCGATGAACAGCCCCTTCATCAGCCTCCCGAAGATGAAGGTTCACACCCTCGCAGTCACGACCCTCGGCATAAAGAACAACATGGGGTTCCTGAAGAAGCCGGCGATGTACATGCACCTCAAGATCCACCAGAAGCTTGTAGATTTGCTGCACATCCTGAACCCAGCCCTGACGATTGTTGACGGGGTCATTGGCGGTGCGGGAAGTGAGTCCAGCACCACACCTGTGCATCACGGCGTGATGGTGGCGGGGGACAACGTCATAGAGGTCGATGCCGTCTCCTCCTACCTCATGGGGTTCGAGCCGGAGAAGATCGGATACATAAGGAAGGCCAGCGAGGAGTTCGGAGTGGATCTGGAAAACATAGAGGTCCGGGGCGATGATCCCGATGAGCTCAGGGTGGACTACAGCAGGAACTTCCTCGGGAGGGTGCTCGGAAAGTTCAGCTGGTGATCACGGATATTAACCTGCTTTTCTTCATCCCACCACAACGATTAAATCCGAACCGGACTGTAGCACGTTTTCGACTCGCCATCATATGACGCGGTTTCGAGAAGTTGCAGGGCGCCTTTCATAACCGGTGCACTATCGAAGACACTTTAAAGAATGTGCTGCCAAAATGAGAACATGCGCAGGCTCATTGAGGCTGAGACAGCCAAGGAGATTCTCTCGCAGGTCAGAATTGGCTACTCGGTGAAGGAGGTTGCGATCACCGAAGCTCTTGGAAGGGTTAGCGCGGAGGACGTTTTCAGCCCCATAAACATCCCGCCCTTCAGGAGGAGCACGAGAGACGGCTTTGCTGTGATCAGCGAGGATGTGTCGCTGGCAAGTGAATCCAGCCCTGTGAAGCTTGAGGTTGTTGGGAAGGTTGATGCCGGAGAAGGCACGTCCCTGAAAATCGGGCGTGGACAGGCCGTTGAGATTTCAACCGGAGCGGTGATGCCGGAGAACGCTGATGCTGTAGTCATGGTTGAGAACGCGAGGGTTGAGGGCAACGTTGTGTGGGTGAAGAAGGGAGTCTCGCCCAAGGAGAACGTGATGAGCGCCGGCTCGGATGTGCAGGAGGGTGAGGTGCTGGTTAGGGCTGGAGAGGTAATAGACACGCTGAAGCTCGGGCTCCTCGCAGGGGCCGGATACGGGAGGGTGAAGGTCAGGGAGATGAGGGTCGGAATAATCTCCACCGGAAACGAGCTCACCATGCCGGGAGAGGAGCTTGAGGCCGGGAAGATTTACGACGTGAATACCTACACAATCTATGCCGAGCTGAAAAAGCTTGGAGCAACCCCGGTTATTTACGGAATCGCGAGGGATGACAGAGAAGAGATGGAGGATATTCTGGAGAAGGCTTTAAGCGAGTGTGATGCAGTCATCACCTCTGGCTCGACCTCGGCGGGAAAGGGGGACATCCTTTACAGAATTGTTGAGGAGAAGGGGGAGATGGTGTTCCATGGCGTCAGGGTGAAGCCAGGCAAGCCGTTCTTTTTCGCCAGAGTTGATGAAAAGCCCGTTTTCGGGCTGCCGGGATTTCCAACGTCCTGCCTCACCATATTCCTCGAGTTCGTCGCCCCTGCAGTAGCAAGGAGCCTCGGCTACAGGATAAGGAGGAGAGTCGTGAGGGGCAGGCTGGCCAAGAGGATATACTCGGAGGGCAGGAGGGAGCTGATGCCTGTGTTCGTGGTTGGGAACAGGATTTACCCCGTAGAAAAGGGATCCGGAGCTATAACGAGCCTGAGCGAGGCCTCGGGCTACATGGAGATCGAGGAGGGAGAGGAGATCATAGAGAGGGGGAGCGAGAGGGAGGTGAGGCTGTTCGGCAAGGTTTACGACTACGCCTTTGCCGGCATAGACGTGTTCGACCTCCTTGAGCTCGACGCAGAGGTGAAGGGGATGTACATGTCGCCGGAGCTTGCCCTTCTGGAGTTCTCGAGGCAGAGCGTAGATGGAGTGTTCTACCCTGACGGGGAGTTCGAGTTCGGGCTCGTGTTCGCGGGCAAAAAAGGCAAGACCGGAGCCGTCTCGGGATACGGGGTGAGTGCGGACTTCTTAGCCAAAAACCACGCTCAGCTCGTGAACCTCTTCAGGCTCGGGAGGCTGGACGGAATTTACCTGCTGAGGCCGTTTGCGGAGAGGTTCGGAATTGACGGAGAAGAGGTCGGAGAGGTGGGCATAGGATTCAGATCAACGCCGGAGCTTGAGGGAGTGATAGGGGATCAGCTCAGGCGCCTCAGCAGGTAGAAGCCAGCGAGGAGGGCAATTCCAAGGAGGGTGAGGGAAATTGCCGGGCTGATCTCGCTCCTCCCCTCCCAGTCCCCTTCAAACACGTCCTTAAGGAACCCGCTCACCTCGTCGCTCTCGATCACCACCGCTATTTCCCTGTTCAGCTTCAGCCCGTACTTGTTGAAGTTGGCAGAGGTGATCAGAACCTTTCCGTCCGTCACAAGGTACTTCGCATGCAGCTTGTCGAACTCCGGAGACCTGACCATCTTTGCCTCCACTCCCGGAAGAGAGCTGAGGAACTCGACAGCATCTCTGTTCCTCTCGTAGTCTGCCAGCATCACCCTGACCTCCACACCTCCCCTCGATGCGTTCAGAATCGCGCTCAGGAGCGGAGAGCTGTCGTCGAACCACTCGAGGCTGATGTACGGAACTGCGATGTAGAGGAAGTCCGTGGAGTTCTCGATGAACCCGAACACGGGGTTTGAGTCAGGCAGAACGTGAACCTCAACCCTTCCAGAGAACTCGAGCTCTCTGCCCCTCCCCTCCCTGTAGCTACCCTTTACGTCCGACACCTTCCCCGGACTGCTCTCGTACTTCAGATCGTGTTCGAAGACCTCTTTAAGCAGCTCAGCAACCTTTTCGCTCTCGAATTCGACGATTATCCCCCGGTTGTCCCACTTCCAGTTCTCGGTTGTTATCACCACGTTACTGCCAAGAACCGCGAACTTGTAGTGGAAGTTCCTGTAGGAGCCCTCGAGGAAGTGAAAGCGGTATTTCTTGGCCAGCACCATCTCCTCAGCTGGGATCCCTCCAACAGGGCTCGCGTCAACAGCAAACTCGAAGCTCCCGTCGAAGTTGTCCTTTGTGACTGTGTAGGAGGCTACGATTCCCTCGCCCCTCAGCACGTAGCTTGTAGGGGTGACCACAATCCTGCCACTCACGTTGTCCGAGACGGGCGGGAAGGATGACCAGTCCTCGTACCTGAAGTCCCACTTTCCACCCTCTCGGTAATAAATCAGGCCGTCATCGGTGAAAAAGCTGTAGTCGAAAACGTCTGCTCCATCTTCACACTTCAGGGTTATCTCCTCACCGCTGTTGGACAGCCTGATGCCCTCTGCATCCGGAGGAAAGCCGTAGTGGTCCACAAAGGCAGTGGCATTTCTGGCCACATAGTGAACGCCCGGGCCAAATGAGAACTCGTCCTCACTATCCGTCAGCGTGCAGTTCGTTTCGCAGGACACCTTCACGTACTCCCTGCCGTCATCTCCGTAGGGATTGGGCAGAACCTCAAGAATCTGGCATGCGATGGTGGGGTGAATGAGGAGAGTGGCGAGGAGGAGAAGCTTAGCCGTTCGAGGCAAGCTCATCCCTGAGCTCACCTATGGTGGCTTTCCTCTCCGCAACAACATCGTGCTGGTGTATGCTCTCTTCGTTCGTCTGCCTGAAGTATATGAGCACATCATCTGGAGCATCGGAGAATTTCTCAACCGCCGACTTCGCCATGAGTCTCACTGCGTCTTCCACAAAGCGGGGGTTGAAGTGAGCGTTCTTGACGACCTCCAGCTCGTCCCCCCTCTTGAGGATTTCGTAGATCTCGTAGCTCATCCCCGCCTTTGCGATCTCTATAACATCCTCAATCCTCGGCTTGAAGTCCTCCCTCACCTCAACCTTCACGAACCCCCTGCCGCGCTGGTTGTGGGAGGCGAACGGGATGATGCGCATGATCTCGGATATCTGATCTGGGGTGAAGCCGGCCTTTTCAAGCTGCTCCGCTGAATAGGCGCGTATGAGCTCCTGAGCGCACGGGCACACGGTTATGCCGTAAACCTCCGCTCCGACGAACACCTTCTGCCTGCCATCCCTCCACTTTTTGGCCTCGCTGAATATCTTGACGACCTCCTGAGTCTTCTGCTTTGAGAAAGGGGTTTTCTTCTTCAGGATGTACTCGGCCTCCATCAGAACCTCCGCCTTGGTCGCGTACTCATGCCTGTCAAGAAGCTCGTTGACTATCCTGATGTTCAGGTCCTCTATGTTCTCCACCGGGTTCTGGGTGAGGTTCTCTATGACCTCATCCACCGCCTCGAAGTTCCTGCTCAGGTTCACGCCCTTCCTTGTCGAGGGGAGGTCAACAAAAACGTCGAAGGTGGAGATGAGTATGACGGGCCTTTTCCCTTCTCTTTTAACCTGAACGAGCTTTCTTATGCCCTTGGCCCCGACCCTGCTGAGACCTATCTCCACATCGGGCTTTGCGAGCTGAACGTCCGGTAGCATTGGGACAGGGTTCTCATGAAAGTTTATAATTTTACCTTTTTTGACACCCCATCATGAGTCACACGATAATCATAATAATGGGAAAAACTTAAATACATGTTAGTTGTAATAATGACTTGCAGAAGAGGTGATGAGAATGAGGTGGTTTAGAGACGAGAAAGGTGTATCGCCTGTGATAGGCGTGATCCTGATGGTGGCCATAACCGTTATACTGGCGGCAGTGATTGCGAGCTTCGTCTTCGGGCTCGGAAGCAAGGCGCCAAAGAGTGCTCCACAGGCACAGCTGACACTTAGCGACGCTTCAGACACACTCGACACCACAGATCAGAACCAGACCGTGTTTAAGATCGTGCACAACGGAGGAGAGGAAATCAGACTCGATGAGATCAAGATATTTGTCTATGACACTTCAGATAACTTGGTCAGCGAACTCACGTATTCGAGCAGTGGGTTCACAGACTCACAGGGAGTTTTAACGAATTCTACTGCAGTTGACGTCGTATTCGCTCCAGGAGAGATAATTGTCTTCAAAGAAGACGGTACTGGTGACTTTGACCCAGGAACATACAGAGTCAAAGTTCTCCACACCCTGAGCAACAACTTCATACTCGACGCGCAAGTGACTGTGAACTAAACCAAAATATCCATTTTTAAATATTTTCTGAATTTTTAGTTATTCATTTCTGCTTGCGTTTTGAAACTTTAAAAATTATGAAATACGATGGAAAAATAAGACAAGGCAGGCTGCTAAACCCGTTACGCCGCAGCCCGCTTTATCGCACTAAGCAACTCCGCCGGACTTTTAACCGGATACTCTATCCTTTCCAGCAGCTCCTCGATCCTGTACTCCCTGCCCTTCTCCTTCACCACTATGCCCTTCAGCCTCTCCATCAGCTCATCCTTTCCGGCCGGGAAGTGCATGCCCCTCAGCCTTGAGAGCACAAGCACTGCCCATGCGATCTCCAGAGTCTCGATGACGTCCTGATCCATCTCAACCTCTTCCTCGTCGAGGGCTCCGCTCTCCTTGAGCTTCCTGTACGCGAGCTTGGCTATCCCGCCGGCAATGTGCTCCTTCGGTCTGTCCTCCAGCTCGCCCCTTATGTACTCGAGAACCTTCTCCTCGTCTGCGGTGGCTATGCTCTTCACTGTGTTCTCAGTTATGCCAAGCTCTCTCGCGATCTCGGAGTAAGTCTTGAGAGCCTCGTTCTTCAGAACCACAACGTATGCTGCTTCAGCAAGCGACGGAAGCCACGTTAGATTCCTGTACTCGACGAGCCTCCTCAACCCGCCGAGGAGCTCGATGCTCTTCATGAACACCTTCTCCGCCATCCTATCCACATCTCCACCCTTCGGCTTCGCGATAACCTCCATCCTCCATCACCCCCTTGACCTCATCTTGATGTACTCACTCAGAGGTGCCACAATCTCTATCAAGCCAGCATCGGTTATCTCAAACACCCACGTCCTGCTGTCGTGGGCCGTCATCCTGCAGCCGTCGATTCTTATCGTCCTGAGAACCTCGCCGAGCGGGAGTCCGTAGAGGTTCGCGTCCCATCTCGACTCTATCAGCTTCTTGTCCAGAACTATCGTGCCATCCACAATGTGCGCCACAGCCAGTCCGCCGGCAGCCTCCGCAGACTCGGAAGCTTGAGCTGACCTCTTCTGGGAGATCAGTATGCCGGTCTGCCTGAACTTCTTCAGGAAGTTGAACACCTGCCTGACGATCTGCCTCGCCATGACCTCCTTGTGCTCGTAAAGGCCGGTGATGCTGTCTATGATTACGTTGGTGCACTTCTTCTCCTTTATGGCGTAAGCCATCGTGTCGAGTAATGCTTTCACATTCTCCCTGAGCTCGTCGCTCTCGGCAGCATCTATCACGACCACATTCTCCTCAACCTTCGAGAAGTCAGCACCCATCGCCTCGGCCTTCTGCTTCAACGCGGTGTAGAGAAAGTTCGCTGGACTTTCAACGGTCACAAACAGAACCTTATACCCGTGAGATGCCTGAGTGACGGCGAACTGTTCCGCAAACACGCTCTTGCCGGTATCAGGGACTCCGGTTATGTTCATCACCGCGAGGTGAGGGATTCCTCCAAGCGGTTTTTTCACGTACTTGTCCCCCTCCCTCTCGACCCTGTAGAACATCTCGTCAAGCTTCGTGCCGGTCGGAATTCCGAAAAGCTTTGGAGCTTTGGACTCGAGTTCCCTTAGCTCATAGTATCGTGACATATTATATTATACGCCTCAAGAATATAAAAAACCATCGCAACCTGAAAAGCTTAGGGGCAAACATTTAACCCCGTTTCAGCCAACTCAATCATATGAAGTTCGATGAATGGATCTCGGCAGACTCACCCGAAAAGGCCGAGGAGTACAGAAGGAGATTCAAGATGGCCATAGCCAACTCGATAAGAAGGAAGATCCTCCTCGAGCTCGATGAGGGAAGCAAAAGCGTTGACGAGCTCCTCTCAAAACTGAACGTTGGGGAGAAGGTCCTGAAGTACCACCTCGACACGCTCGAAAAGGGGTCATGCATAAGGTATGCTGGAGACAGAGTTGAGCTGACTGAGGAGGGCAGGGTTCTTGCAAAGCTGGTGAGGGAGAAGATGTAGGCAATTAAAGTTTTATACCACTTGCACAGATTAACATACGGTGGGCTAGGCCGGGGGGCTCGGCGTCCCCTGTGACCCGAAACCGTCGTCATGCGGGGGCCGAAGCCGAAGGAAGGCCCGGAGGGCGGGAGGCGAAAGCCCCCGGCCTCGTAGAATCTCCGTCCCGGAGGGCCGGCGGTCACGGCCGGGCTTCCCGGAGGGGATGTCCGCCGTGTTTGCCGGGGGAACCGGCCCAGGCCCGGAAGGGAGCAGGCTAACCCCGGACGTTCGGCGCTTCCGGGGGTGCGGAGAGGATGGGGCCGGGGGAGATAACCTCCCGTCCGAAGGGTCGACCGGAGGCGCGCCCACCACTCCTTGTCATTTTATGGCTCAGAAATAATAAATACGGGTTGCGTGAAGTCCTCCTGAATGAGGGGAGAATTAGCGGTACTGCTGTCAGCGATACTGATGGGGACCCTTCCGTACTTCATAAAGTCGCTCCAGCTCTCCCCATTTTCCGCCACGTTCTACAGGGTGAGCGTGGGGTTAATGTTCGTCGCCCTGTTCATGCTCATCAGGAGAGAGAGGCCGGTGTTCGGGAAGGAGCTCGCATTGCTCGGAGTGCTGAACACGGGAGTCGTGTTCTTCTACATAACCGCAATAACCCACCTCAGCGCAGCCACGGCAGCGCTCCTCCTCTACATGGCTCCCGTCTACGTGATGGTCTTCGCGATGGTGAAAGGAGGGGTCACGAGAACCTCCATTCTGTCCCTCGTTCTGGGGATAACAGGTCTGTACCTGCTCCTCAGCCCTGAGAAGGAGCTAAACGTTGGAATAATCTCTGGATTCATCTCCGGGCTCGTCTATGCGGGAGCGTTCATCATGCTCAACAGGCTCGGGAAGGTTTACAGCCCCATTCAGATAACGTTCTCGAACCTTCTCATAGGCGTTATTCTGCTCGCACCCCTCTTCAGGTTTGAGTTCGGAGATCCTATCCTCACCCTCGGCCTCGGCCTGATACCGACGGCCATTCCCTTCATCCTCCTGAGCTACGGGATGGGGAGAGTTAGGGTTGAGAAGGGGCCGGTCATCGCGCTGATAGAGCCGGTCACCGCCGGTACGGTCGGATTTCTCGCGTTCCACGAGGTTCTGAGCGGGGTGCAGCTCTTCGGAGCTCTGCTCGTTTTGTGTGCGGTGTTTCTCTCCCTCAGAGAGGGAAGTTAGATGAACATCGTGAACAGGACGTAGGCGAAGATGACCATGATCAGGGAGTGCTTGACGCCTGACGAGAAGTCCCCCTCCCCCATCACTCCAGCAACAAGCCCCGCGAACAGCCCCTGAAAGACCGCAGCATGCATGAATATCGCCTTGTAGAACTCCTCGTCTATCGACGCCATTCCCATGAACCCCCCACCCCCTGCCATCTTCGCGGTGCTCTCAGCGAGGACTGAGAGGAAGGTGGAGGAGATTATGTAGACGATACCTATGAAGACGAAGAAGGAGATGTAGATGATCATCACGTACATCGACATGTTCTTTATCCTCTCCCTCCGCAGCAGCTCAGCGTTGCTCGCGTCCTTCGCGGAGATTCTCAGAACCTCAGTGACGTTGGGCGTGCTTCTGAGCGATTCAACGAGCAGAACTATCGTTCTGGTCAGCTCGAACGTCCTGAGCCTGTTGGCGAACCTTATGAGCGCGTCGACGAGGCTGACGTTCCACTCAAGATCCTTCTCGATCTGCTCGATCTCCTTCTTGAGCGGGCTTGTGTCAGTTCTCGCGAGGGTTCTGATGGCCCTCGAGACAGTCATGCCGCTCTCGTTCATCGAGGCGAGCCTGTTGAGGAACACCGGAGTGAGCTTCAGAACCATGTTGACTCTCCTCTTGGAGATCTGGTAGACTATCGCGTAGGGGAGGAGGGCGATCACTATGGCTATGAAGATGTAGTCGTCAACGTTGAAGAGCCAGTTTATGGTCGGGGTGAACGGGTAGAGCATGAACCCGTATATCATGAAGGCGATCGCGAGGGGGACTGAGACCGCGAAGACCGAATAGGGGTAGTTCATGAGGAGGTACTTCGGGGACATCTTCCTGCGCGTCATCCACGACTTCCACTTCTTCATGACGTTCTCGTCGATCTCCCTCCTGATCACATCCTTCTCCTCGATGAGCGGGGCCTTTCCGGACTCAATCGGACTGATCAGCTTTATCACTACAGCAAAGAAGAACGCACCAACAGGGATTATCATGTAGACGACCGCGTAGAGGAGGTTCGTGTCTCCCTCTCCCATCACGGCCATGACCGTCTGGATTATAATCAGAAACAGCGGCCCTGCAACGAATGCAGTTATGTAGCTTTCAGCCATTAAGCTCAGGAACTCGAGGAAGTTCTTCTGATCCTGCCTCGCCATCTCGAGGTAGTAGTCTGCCCTGTCCCTGAAGTAGCCCGTCACGTCTCCACCGCTGTCTATGATCGTTATGAGCCCCTGTATCAGGTCGGCCAAGTTCTTGGAAGGTGTGAGCTCCATCGCCTTGGTCAGCGCAGACCTCAGATCCTCTCCCAGCTCCTCAATGTCCATAATTATCCTGCCGAACTCCTTCGCAAGCTCGTTGTAAACATCCTCGTAGCTCGCTATGGACTTGAAGATCTGGATGAGGGGCATCCCTCCGAGGCTGAGGGAGTACATGAACGTCACAGCATTCGGGAGAAGCTTGTCTATCTTGCTCTTCCTGTCGCTCACAATGTACCCCGGATATATCTTGAACATGAACTGGCCGAGCATGTAGAACAGCACCGCGATCAGAACCGCGAGGAAGGCGCTTATGAATATCTTCCTGTACTGGAGCCAGAAGCTCAGGAAAGGCTCCGGGAAGTATATGTCGAATCTCGGAATCTCGGCAAAGAGGTAGACCATCAGGGCTATGATGGCGCCGATTATCAGGCCGATGACGGCCATTATGACTGAGAAAAGCATCTGGGTGGCTATGTAAACATCCGGAGGTATGTTGATCATCGCCTGCTGGAGCTTCTGCCCCAGCTCGTAGTAGTTCGTGAGATTCCTCCTCGCCCTGTCTCCAAACCACCTGTAGGCGAGCTTCGTGAGGGTGTTCTCATTCCTGAATACCAAGGCTCCTCACCACCTTCTCGGGATCAATCTGGTAGGTCTGGATTATTCTCGCTACCTCTCTGAACTCGCGGATGTTGTTGTCGAGCATGTACTGGAGGACTTTTTCGCGGGTTTTGAGCTCCTGTTCGAGCTCCTTTCTCGTCCAGCTTCTCAGGGTTCTTATCTCCTCGAGGGCCTTTGAGCTGCCGACCATCACGTGTTCGTCCTTGGTCGAGTCCCAGGCGAAGACGGTTGTTGTTCTCATGATCTTGGTGTGGGGGTCGACGCCTATTATCTCTGCGATCTCCATGTTCCTCCTCACCCTCTTCCTGCCCAGGAAGACCTGGGCCTGGATGCTGACTATGTCTAAGGCTTCTATCATTGCTCTGGGGACGTTTATGGGTGGGTTTTCCAGCCTGTGGATGACTCCATTAACGCTGTCGGCGTGGAGAGTTGAGTAGGTGGTGTGGCCCGTGCTCATTGCCTGGAAGAGTGTCAGTGCTTCCTTACCTCTGACCTCACCGACTATTATGTACTCGGGCCTCTGTCTCAAAGCCGCTCTGAGCAGGTCGTACATGTCTATGGTCTTCCCGCCCTCTCTCGTCACTGCGGGAATCCAGTTCTCGTGGGGGAGCATGACCTCCCTCGTGTCCTCTATGGTGACTATCTTGGAGTTCTTGGGGATGAAGAGGGAGACGGCGTTCATGGAGGTGGTTTTTCCGCTCGCAGTTCCTCCGGCGAAGATCAGAGACTTTTTGTTCTCTATGCAGAGCCAGAGGTAGGCCATCTGCTCGACGCTGAACGTTCCCCAGGCGATAAGGTCTATTGGTGTTACAGGTTCATCTCTGAACTTTCTTATGGTGAAGGTGGATCCGTGGTCTGTTACTTCTCTTGCCAAGGTCATCTGGATTCTGGAGCCGTCTGGAAGTGCTGCGTCGAGCATGGGCTCGGCTATGCTTATGTGCTTTCCAGACATCTGGGCGAGCTTGATGACGAAGTTGTCCAGCTCATCCTCACTGAAGGTGATGTTCGTTCTCAGGTTCTGGTAGTTGCGGTGGAAGATGTAGATGGGCTTGTTGTAGCCGTTGCAGGAGATGTCTTCTATCAGGCGGTCCTTCATGAGGGGGGTGATGGGGCCGTACTCGACGAAGTCGTTCTTCAGATGGTAAAAGACGGTGTCAAACTCCTCCTCGCTGAGATCAAGCCCCATCTCCTTCACAAGCTTCCTCGCGTTCTCCTCGAGGTGCGAGACCCTGTCCTCAACCTCGGGCTGGAAGTACTCGACGATGGAGTGCTTCACAACGTAAAAGACGGAGTAGAGGTAGTCGTTCAGCACCGGCTCGATGACGTGGTACTCATACTCCCCGCTCTCAGGGTCGAAGACGATTTGAATCTTGGAGTGCGGCTCCTCTATCCAGTACTCCTCCACAACCTCAAACCTACTTTCCCCGGCAGCTTCAACCTCATCCCGAGTTTCCACAGCCTCTTCATCACCTTCCTGCGGCTCCTGAGGCTCTTCCTCCTTCTTCCTCCTTAGCCCGAGGCTGAGCTTGAGCTTCATGTCAATCGAATGATTATTATCATCAACACTATTAAACTTTTCCGTCGGAAAAGTTATTCAACTGGCACGACAGAGAATGGATGGGCCCCGGGAACCCGACGGGACTGAGAAGCATGAGGTCCCGTGGCTCAGTGGGCCCACATCTGTTAGAAAGACTTATATCACGAAAACCTGAGTTTGATGTATGATAGAGGTGCTGTCAAATCCAAAGAAATTCTTCGAAAACCTCGACAGTTTTGGGATGAAGGTGCCCCTGCTCGTGATATTCGTTATGGCAATACCCTCAGCGGTCATACAGTACGAGGTTCTCAAGGCAATAAAGCCTCTCCTCCCGCCGGAGATGTCCCAGCTTGGAGATGTCCTGCCGCTGATAGGCATTTTCTCGATAATACCGACATACATAATCATGCTGATACTCTTCCTCATAATCTCGGGGGTAATCCACCTGATCTCCGGGGCCTTCGGAGGAGAGGGTGAGTTCAGGAAGACCGCCACGGTCGTTGGATACGGGCTGATACCCTACGCAATAGTCTCGTACATCCAGATGGCGATCTCGATCTACAGCCTGAGTCAGGCGGGTGAGTTCGCGAGCATTCAGGAGTTCATAGCCTACATGACCGACTGGAACAGGATCGCCTCCTCGGCCATAATCTCAGCCGCTGGAATCGTGTGGAGCATAGCGATATGGAGCCATGGGATAGCCATAGTGAGAAAAATAGAGTTCAGGAAGGCTCTGATTTCCTCCGCAATACCAGCGCTGCTCTACCTCGCCTACACAATCTACACGCTCTACAGCCTGCCGAACGTGGGAAGCATGGGAGGGATTTAGTCCTCAACCTCCTTCATCATGTGCTTCTTTCTTTCCTTTGCCGTGTAGCCCGTGAGCTCGTCCAGAAACCTGTTGTACGTTCTCAGGGTCTCCATCGCCGTCTCGCTGTCAACGTTTGGGTTCGTTCTGCTCTCGGCCTTGAGCCTCTTTCCATCGAGCCAGAGTCTGAGCTCCTCGATGGCCTTGTACCTCACCACATAAACGTCTCCGTCCTTCTCAAAGCTGCCGAAGTACTTGACTATGAGCTCCTCAAGCCTTTCAGGAGTGGGCTTGTAACCCCTCTTGAACCTGTACTCGCGCATGCCCAAGACACGGCAAAAAGTATAATATAGTTTTTTCCAGAAACGTCATCATGGATGAAACGAGAATCTACGCTGAGAAGATAGATGTTGAGAACCCAGTCATTCTCACGAGCTTTCCCGGCATAGGACTCGTCGGCACGATAGCCACTGGTCACTTCATCGTGGAGCTCAACCTTGAGCCTGTTGGAGTGGTTGAGTCGAAGCTCCTTCCGCCCATAGCGACCCTCAACGAGGGGATAATCCAGCCTCCCATAAGGATCTACCAGTGCTCCGAGAAGAACTTCGTGCTGATCCACTCTGACGTCCCCATACATCCGAGCATAGCCTACGAGCTGAGCTCGGCAATAATAGACTGGGCAACCACGATAAACGCAAAGAGGATCGTCTCCCTCGCAGGCCTCACCACGTTCGAGGACAAGAAGAGGGTGTTTGGGGCCGCGACGTCAAAAGAGGTGCTCGACGAGATAAGGGAGCACGTGGAAATATTCAGGACGGGGACGATAAGCGGTATAGCCGGAAGTTTGCTTAACGAGTGCTTTGCAAGGAAGTTCCCGGCATTCGCGCTGCTCGGAGAGACTGGTGGGTTCAACCCCGACCCGAGAGCTGCTGCAGAGGTGATAAACACCCTCAACAAGATATACAGCTGGGACATAAGCGTGGAGAAGCTGATAAAGGAGGCGGAGTTCATAGAGGCGCAGATGCAGAAGCTTGCTGAACAGACCCAGATGCAGGAGACAAGGGAGGAGTACCACCCGATGTACGGGTGATGGCCATGAGGTGCTACATAATCTCCGGCATATCGAGGCAGGTTATTGAGGAGATTCTGAGGGGAAACCTCAGGACTCTCGAGCTGAGGAACGTCATAAACGTCGCAACCGCGCTCAATACGAAGCTTGGCGACTGCGTGTTCATAACCACAGCCAAGAACGTCGATCTGGGAAGAGGGGTCACGGGAATAATTGCCGAGGTTGAGGGGAAGGAGATCGTTTCGCATTCCACGTTCTTCGCAAGGAACGACTACTTCGAGGAGTGCGAGATGACGGTTGTCAGGCTCAGGGTCAGGCCGAAGGCGCTCGGCAGGCTCGTGCAGGTCTTCAGAAAGGATCTGCTGAGCCCGGTGGAGGGAGAGGCCATACAGGTGGACCATTTCCTCGCAAGGTGATCTGATGGCCATAGTCGAGGAGTACGAGTTCGGCAGGATAGTCATCAACGGCAGGGAGTACAGGGAGGACGTGATAGTCCACAGAAACGGAGTCGAGGAGGGATGGTGGAGAAAGGAGGGACACAGGGTCAGCCTCGACGACATCAAAAGGATCATGCAGCTCAACCCCGAGGTCGTTGTCTTCGGAACGGGCGCATACGGCAGAATGAGGGTGGACGAGGAGGTCAGGAGGTTTCTGAACGAGAGGAGTGTGGAGGTCATCGAGGACGAGAGCTTCTCGGCGGTCAGGATATTCGAGAGTCTGCTCAGGTCTGGCAGAAATGCTGTCCTCGCCATACACCTCACCTGCTAAACTATTTTTAACCCCGCTCGCCAACAAGGAGCGGTGAGGGTAATCAGGGTTGCCCCGGAGAGGTTCCGGGACGAGGAGCTCGAGCCGGCTGCAGACATCATAAGGCAGGGAGGGCTTGTAGCGTTCCCAACCGAAACCGTCTACGGCCTTGGGGCAGATGCGCTGAACGAACGGGTTGTGAGGAGGATATTCGAGGCCAAGGGAAGACCGTCTGACAACCCGCTGATAGTCCACGTCTCTAGCATCGAGGAGGTCTACAGAATCGCGAAGCCAAACAGGGTAGCGGAGAAACTCATGGAGGAGTTCTTCCCCGGGCCTCTGACCCTCGTAATGGAGAAGAGAGAAGCTGTGCCGGAAGTGACGACCGGAGGACTGAGAACCGTGGCTGTCAGAATGCCCAAGCACAGAGTAGCTCTGAAGCTGATAGAGCTGTCCGGAACACCCATTGCCGCACCATCGGCCAACAAAAGCGGAAAGCCGAGTCCAACAAGAGCGGAGCATGTGATGGAGGACTTCGAGAGCGAGATTGAGTGTGTCATCGATGCCGGCAGGACTGAAGTTGGACTGGAGTCCACCGTAGTCGACACCACCGTCTACCCTATAGAGATCCTCAGGCCCGGGGCGATAACGAGGGAGATGCTGGAGGAGCTATTTGAGGTGAGGGTGGCCGGGAAGAGCGATGTGGCGAGGAGCCCGGGGATGAAGTACAGGCACTACTCCCCCGAGGCGGACACGATAGTCATCGTTGGGGAGAAAAGGAGGGAGGAGATCAAAAGGCTCGCACACAGGCTTGCCGGAGAGGGGAGGACTGTGGGAGTGGCAGCGATGAACGGGGAGGAGTTCGAGAGCGTTGCCCCACACGTCTACGACCTCGGAGCCAGCCTCGAGGAGTTTGCGGAGAGGCTTTTCGACGCCCTGAGAACTCTCGACAGGTTTTGCGACGTCATAGTCGTCGAGGGGGTGGAGCAGAAGGGAATAGGGCTGGCAATAATGAACAGGCTCTCCAAGGCCGGGAGAGTGTACCGGGTTTAGTAGGCGTTGTAGAGCTTTTCTTTCCTCAGGTACTCGCCCCTGTCAATGAGGTTCTCTACCACAACCCTCTCCTCCTCTGCCTCAAGCATCCTCACGCCATCGAGCCTCGCCCTTCCAAGGCCAAGCACGTCTCCATACTTGTTCACCACGAACACGACGTCGTTCTGCCTGACGTCCCTGTCAACATCGAGGACAGAGGATGCGAACCCATCCCTGCCGTACAGGAACAGCATCTCTCCCTTCTCTCCAACAAAAACGCGCTTTCTGTTTCCAGCGAGCATGCTCGCCCCTTCTAAGGTGAGCCTGAGCCTCCTGCTCCCGATCTCTCCAACCTTCACCCCGAGGCTCCTGAGGTTGGCAAGGCCTCTCAGCTCCCACGCATCTTTTGTGCACACAAACAGCTCCCTTCTCTCGCCTTCAACCACAAAGAAGACGTGTGTCCTCAGAAAATTATCGCGGCCGAAAAACCTGAGGGCGTTTCTGAGCACCTTCAGTTCCTTCTTCCTAAGCTCTCTGACTTCCATATCCACTCACGCATCGACTGGACGGCCTTCTTCATGGACGAGTAGTCCCCGTCAATCCTGAACGACTCGACCGCGTTGATCATCACCGCCTCCCCAACCCTCTCACCGAGCACGTCCCTGTGCTCTCTCCCGAGCACGACCTCTCCCATCCTCGACAGGCGATAGGCTGAGGAGCCGTGGCTGATCCCGACGACCCTGAAGGATTTCTTCAGAAAGTAGGGCTTCTCCCTCGAGCCGAAAAACCTCAGCTTTATCCTCGACTCCTCGGCAATCAGGGAGGTGTTCATCTCGAGGGCCTTGTCGTTTATCCCCACTTCCCTCTCGCCAATCTCCTCACTGAATCCACCCAGCTTTGAAACGTATAGGTCCGCAACAACCTCTCTCGGGTACGGGTACATCAAAAAATTTGGTTGAAAAAGGGAGGTAATAAAGGTTACGCCCTCTCCCTCAGAGCCTTTCCGAGGGCCTTCGCGACGTTTATCAGAAATCCGAGAGCGTACTTGACGTCCGGATCGTTCAGAGCTTTGAGAAGCCCGGTTACGCCAACGGGCTCAGGCTCCTTGTCGCACCTGCAGATCGCATCTCCCACCGCGTCAATCAGCCTGAGGGCGTTGTCGCTTGTGAACTTCGCGGAGATGAGCCCGAGGTTCGCGACGAGCTCGGCGTTCTTCTTGATGATCTCATCGCTCAGCGTGTCCTCAGCGACCTTGACGAACGACGCAAGATCCGCGAGCGTGTCTATCGCTCCGGTCTTCTCGAGCATTATTATCTTGTCTATGAGCCTCTCAATCGCATCCTGATTCTCCACAAGCTTCTCAACCAGCTTTTCCGTCCTGTCCTCCATCATATCACCTCACAGCAGACCTCTCGCGGTGAGCCAGTACGCCTTGTTGTAGGCCATCTTGACGAAGTGCACGAACTTGCTCGGCATGACGGGCTGGGGCGGTGTGTAGTAGTCGAACCAGATGTACGTCGCCTCCTCCCATCCGGTCTCTATGAAGCAGAACGCCTTTCCGTTGAACATCGCAGTTGGCTCTATGCCCTCAATCTCGGCTGCGAGGTTCTCCGCAACGACCTCAGCCTGGAAGTGCGCGACGCTGCCTGCCTTGCTCACCGGCAGGTTCGTGGCATCTCCAAGAGCGTACATGTTCTCGTAGCCCTCAACCTTCAGCGTGTACCTGTCTGTGGGGACCCATCCTCCCTTGTCTCCAAGACCGGAGTCCTCGACCACCTTCGCACCCCTGTGGGGCGGGATGGCTATCAGCAAATCGTAGCTCTCCTCCTCACCCTCGAGCGTGATGATCTTCTTGTTCTTGGCGTCAACTTCAAGCGGGTTGAAGAACGTCTTGTACTGTATGCCCCTCTCGTCGAACATCGGCTGGATCATCTCCACGACCGGATCCATCGTGAAGATCTTGTTTATCGGGTAGGTGTAGAGGATCTCGCTCTTGTCCCTCAGGTTTCTCCTCTTCAGGAAGTCGTGGAGTATGAAGCTAACCTCCATCGGCGCGACGGGGCACTTGTGCGGAACGCCCATGACGCTCACGACCACCTTTCCTCCGGTGAACTTCGCGAGAGCCTCCCTGAGCCTCACCGCACCCTCAAAATTGTAGAACCAGTGTCCACCCTCCTTAAGGCCCGGAATCTCTTCAGGCACAACCCTCGCTCCGGTGGCGATCACGAGGTAGTCGTAGTCGTAAACGCCGTTCTCCGTCACGACCCTGTTGTTCTCCGCCTCGATTTTTGTAGCCCTGTCTATCACTATGTTGACAGCCGGATCGAGCAGCTCCCTGATGTCCCTCTTGAGCTCGGCCTCTCCGAGCCTGTTGAATATCAGGTACAGAAAACCGGGCTCGTAAACCTGATACGGCCTGTCAGTTATGAGCGTAACCTCAACATTACCGTCTCTGATTTCTCCCCTGATCTTGGGGACGAGGTAGTTCGCCGTGAGGGTTCCGGCTACACCTCCGCCGAGAATTACTATCCTCTTCATCGCATCACCTCAAAAAAGGAAAAAATTACTTGGTCTTCTTTACCACGATTCTCCAGTAGCCGTCAGCCTCGAACACGCCAATGAGCTCGTGGCCGGCCTTCTTGACCCACTCCGGGATGTCCTTGGCCGAGCTCTCGTCGCTCGACCAGACCTCGATGACCTTGCCGACGTCCTCCTCCTTTATCGCCTTTATGAGCTCCATGAGCGGCCCGGGGCAGTAGCTGCCTCTCGCGTCTATGACCCTGTCAGCCTTCACATCCTCCATTTCTATCACCCCCTTTCAGCAAAAAATTTAGATGAAGAGCACCTGCGCGTCCTCGACCATTCCAAGGAACGCCGAGACACCAACAACGTCGTCGAAGATGTCCACGAAGTCGTCGATCTTCAGCTTCAGCATGTCCATGATCATTCCGCACGCGTACATCTTCAGGTTCCCTACCTCCTTCGCCTGCCTGAAGGTGTCGATGAAGAGCGGAGCTCCGCTCTCGATCATTCCCTTGCCGAGCTCTCCAGCGGTCTTCCAGGCCTTATTCTCAACAACGTCCTTCTTGAAGGCCATCAGTCCGTCCATCGTCGCGAAAACAATTACTTCCGTGCCAAGAGTTGACGCCACGCTCGCGATTATGCTCGCGGCCTGTATCTTCTCAAGCTCTCCGCTTGCCAGAACTATTGCCAGCTTACCCATTCTCTCACCTCAATCAAATTATGATTATAACCATATAAATGTTCCCGGTTTTTGAAAACCTGTTCAAAACATATGATTAATCGGTATGAACCAGCGAGTTGAAGCGCAAGTTAAATAGCCGGTGCTGGCAATAAAAAACCATGGAGGATAAGGTGTTCGTTTTCACAATCGGAACAGCCGGGAGCGGAAAGTCATACTTCACCTCCTCTTTCTCAGACTACCTTGACTTCAAGAAGATAGACCACGCGATAGTCAACCTCGACCCCGGGGCTGATTTCCTGCCCTACGAGCCGGATGTTGATGTTAGGGAGTGGATAACCGTCGATGACGTGATGGAGAAGTACAACGTGGGCCCCAACGGGGCGCAGATCGTCTCGGCAGACCTCATAGCCACCAAGGCTGAGGACATCTTGGACGAGCTCGACCTCTACAGCGCAGACTACGTGCTCGTCGACACTCCCGGCCAGATGGAGCTGTTCACGCTGAGGAGCAGCAGCGAGATAATAATTCAGACGTTCGGAAGGCAGAACTGCGTTTCCGTGTTCCTTTTCGATCCCGTTATATCCCAGAGGGCCTCGGGCTTCACCTCGATGGTGTTCATGTACTCCTCTGCAGTTATGAGGCTGAACATCCCCCAGATCCCGGTGCTGAGCAAGGCAGATCTGCTGCCAGAGCACGACGTGAAGAGGATACTCACGTGGAGCAGGGACACGGATGCCCTTTACGATGATGTCTCCAAGGAGAAGGGACTCTCGAGGGATCTGTTCCACCTGCTGAGGGAGGCGGGGCTCATAAGGCCCCTCATACCCGTGTCGGCCAAAACCGGAGAGGGTATGGACGATGTCTACGACATAGTTCAGGAGATATACTACGGTGGAGAGGATCTCGAGAGCATGAGGTTCTAACCGCCGGCAATCGGGGGGAATATCGCAATCCTGTCCCCTTCTCTGAGCTCGGGGATTTTCTCCATGTCCTTCACATTTCTTCCGTTGATCAGGATGATCCTGTCGTCCCTCAGGGTGCCGTCCTCCTCGTAGACCTCGCGGTAGAACTCCTCCCCGAACACCTCACAGGCCTTTCTCACGGCCTCTTCGAGCGTTCTCGCGTCAACCTCAGCCCTCTTTCCGTACCTCTCCCTGAGGGTTGCGAAGAGCTCGATTACCACCATGTACAAAAAAAGGGTTTGGGAGCTATTTATCAGTATCTCTCCACGATCTTTATCGAGCCCATCGGGCAGACGCTCTCACAGAGGCCGCAGGTTGTGCACCCCTCGAGCTCGACCTCACCCCGTATCGCGGACATCTCCGCGTCCTTGGCTATCTTGCAGACCGCCTCGCAGAAGTGGCAGCCTATGCACGAGTCGTCAACGCTGACCAGAGCCCTGATCTCGTGGTAGTCCCTCCTCTTCTCTGGCAGGTGTATCTCGGTGTAGCGATCTGAGACGTGTCTGACGATCTCTATCGCGTCTCCGGGGCAGTACTTCTCGCACTTCCCGCAGTAGTTGCAGGCATCGCTGAAGACGACAACCTTCCCCTCACCGTACTCGTAGCCTATCGCCGAGTTGGGGCAGATGTTCATGCAGATGCTGCACTCCTCCCCAAGGCACCTCTCTGCAATAAACCTCTGCTCCCCCTCGAAGAGCCTGTTGACATGAATGGCGTCGAACTGGCAGACCTTCTCACACGTCAGGCAGAGGGAGCACGAGTCCGAGATCTGGATGTCCCCGCTTATCGCGTACTCCATGCTGAGCTTGCAGGAGTCGCAGTGTATTTCTATCACGTCTTTCGGACAGGATGCCTGACATATCTGGCAGTATATGCACTTCGACTCGTCTATGACCGGCTTTCCTCTAATGAGCCTGACGGCATCGGTGGGGCAGAAGATGACACAGTTCCTGCACTGGATGCAACCCTCTCCAATTCTGATAAAGCCGTTCCTGACCTTCTCCTTCTCAAGCCTCTTCTCAACGTCTATGGCATCCCTCGGACAGTTTTCCGCACATATGCCGCAGTAAACGCACCCCTCGACCTCGACCTTCGAGTAGTGCATCCTGTCGAGTATCTTCTGGTAGGGGGAGGAGTCGAGGTGGAGGGCACCATACTGGCAGTAAACGGTGCAAACTCCACAGTCAATACACCCTTCTATCTCCGCATGATAGCCTGACTCGATTTTGTAAACGTTAATTGCCGATTTGGGGCACGTTATCTCACATAATCCGCATCCGACGCAGTTCTCGGCCCTAAACGAGACTGTCATGATTCTTCAGGGAGATCTATGTTATTTAATAGTTGCGGTATTGCATAAAATTGCAAACAAATAAATACAAATTAGCCGCATAATAATTTATAATTAAAATCGTCAATTGCAGAAAGAAAAATCGTCAGAAGTTCAGAGGTCGAGCCTGAGGGAGTCCCAGTACTTGGAGTGTATCTTTCTGACCTCCATCACATTGTCCCTGACCTTCTGCATCGCGTAGCTCTTCTTCCTCCACTTCAGCTCGGCCAGATACTCCTCGGGCTCCCTGATGTGAGAGATGTCAAGTCCTGCCATCGCGGAGATTATGGCGAGGTTCGTGTAAGGCAGGGCCTGCTCAACGCTGTACCCTCCCTCCAGAACCGCCACCAGCCTGCCATCACACAGCTCCTCGGCCAGGCCAACAGCCCTCTTCATTATCTCTCCATATCCCCTCGCAGTCAGGGCAAGCCCGGTTATCGGGTCGGTGAAGTGGTTGTCCTGACCTGCAGAGATGGCGATGAAGTCGGGCTCGAATTCTCTCACCACGGGCTCAATCACATTGTCCAGCACGTACATGTAGCCCTCATCCGAAGTTCCCGGCGGCAGGGGGATGTTGATCGTATATCCTTCCCCCTTCCCCCTCCCGACCTCGTAGGGGTAGCCCGTCCCGGGGTAGAGGGGCATCTGGTGTGTTGAGATGAAGAGCGCCGAGTCGTCCTCGTAGAATATCTCCTGAGTTCCGTCGCCGTGGTGGGCGTCCCAGTCGAGGATCGCCACCCTCTCAAATCCGTTTTTCTGGAGCCACCTGACCATTATCGCCATATTGTTCAGGTAGCAGAAGCCCGCTCCAGTATAGGGCTTCGCGTGGTGTCCCGGAGGCCTGATCATCGCAAAAGCGTTGTCCACCTCGCCATCAGCAACCGCCTTGGCCGCCCTTATTGCCCCACCGGCCGCAAGCATAGCCACGTCAAACAGCCCGATGGGGATGTTTGTGTCGAAGTCTATGAACCCTCCCTTCTCGCTTTCCCTTCTCAAAAACTCAACATATTCAGGAGTGTGAACCTCGAGCACGTCCTCAAGGCTCGCCTCGAATGGCTCGAGCATCACAATGTTGTCCATGTCGAAAATTCCCTCCTCCATTAGCTGGTCGAGGGTGTAGGCGAGCCTCTCCCTCCTCTCAGGATGAGTTGGGCTCTGCTCATGCTCCAGATACTTTCGGTGATAGACTATACCTGTCCTCATACCGCATCACAACACAGCCCCGGCCTTATCTGCACCACAACATCGGCGATCTTGCCCCTCTTTATGCCCCCCCTCACTATTGAGAAGGAGTTGAAGTAGACCACGTCAACATCCCTCACATCCCTCTCGTGGGCGCCATACTCAACAGCAAGCTCCCTCGCCCTTTCAACCGCCATCGATATCAGCTCCTCGTCATCTGGATGGCCGGAGATTCTCTCGATCTGCTCAGAATCGAGCTCTCCGTTGAATATGGCCACCCTCCTCTCGGTGTCAAACCTCGCGTAGAGCGTGAGGCTGACCCTCGACACCGCAACCCCCACAGCGTTCGCTGACTCGTGGTGCATTGGAATAACATACCTCTTTCCGGACTTCTCAGCAATCTTGGGAATCAGGTACCTCGCGAGATAACCTGTGCCTATTATGAGATCCGAATCAACACCCGACACGACCTCAGCGACCCTGTCAGTGTATGCCTCAACCTCCCTCTCCGCAGCACTCTCGTTCAGAGCATCTCTCGACCTCCTGTGATCTCCGATCTCCTCACCCACAACGTTCAGCAGGTCTGTGAGCGTCGCGTATTTCCCACCAAACGCCAGTGGCTTGTCGAGCCTGTAGGGCTTCAGCTCCCCGCTGTAGAGGCTGTCCCCGCCAAAAGGGATCGAAACGCTCCTCACACACCTCACGTGGGTCTTCATGCCCTGTATCCTGACCTTCTCCTCAACCTCTGGTGCTCCGTTCCTGAGAAGTAGGATGTCGGTCGTGGTTCCGCCTATGTCCACGATGATGGCGTTCTCCTCTCCCGTCAGGTACCTCGCCCCGTATGCGACCGACGCTGGACTTGAGTTGTACAGCTCGGAGGGATTCCTCATGGCAACCCTCCACGGGATTATGCCACCGTCCCCCTTGTAGTAGAAGAAGTCCTCGGTGAACCTCCTGATGCTGTTTGTCAGCTCCCAGACCTCCCTTGAGATCTTGGCGTTGATTATCGTCGTGTTTATCCTGAGGGGAAAGTTTATGTGCCCGACGTGGTGGCTCAGAGCCACGCTCTCCTCGCCAACATACCTCCTCACAACCTCAAGCGCCCTGTGCTCGAGCTCCGGATTCCTGACCGAGAACTTGCCAGAGATTGCAACAGCATCAAACTCCCCGCTCTTCAAAGCCATCTCAACCTCTGCAGGGTCTATGTCCTCGACAACATCGCCCCTGTGGTTCACGTAGCCCTTCAAAACCACCCCGTAATTCTCGTAGTTGAGCCCCGGGCCGGGGAAAACGAGGGACAGAACCTTCACCCTGTCAAACTGACTCGTGAGGATGTTGAGGGGTAGGGAGGTGCTTATAACAAGCCTCGATCTCCTGAGGTCAACCCTCTCCTCAACATCGCTCAGTATGCGGGTTATTCCATACTCGTTGGGGTACTTGAACGTCTGGAGGTTGCCGTCCTCGTCTATGTAGGCCACGTCAGTGTTGGTGCCGCCGACGTCGATGCCAACGATCATCGAGTGCTGAGGTGCACGAGGATATTTAATTATTGACATTCTTCACTTCAGCACCCTGCCGGTCTTCATGTACCACATGTAAAGATCGAGAACGCCCGGCTTCATGCCTGCCATTTCCGAGAGCTCGAGGAACTTCTGCTCGATCTCGAGGTACCTCCTCCTCGTCATGGTTCTGGGAACCTCGATCATCCCGTGCTGGGCCATGAGCGCGAGTATGTGCCTGTCCAGTATCGCAACGTCCAGATACCCGACGTTCCTGAGGAAGTGGCTTGCCTCCTTGTATCCCAGCCCCTTCACGTCCCTGACGAGCCACTCCCTCGCCCCGAAGACTCCGCCAACCTCAATCCTCTCAAGCACGATCTCCTTTATGTTCGCGTACTTCCTTGCATTAATTATGAACTCGGCCCTCTTCCTCCAGAACCTGTGTCCGGCCTTTCTCAGCTCCTCCTCAAGCCTGTTCCTCGGCAGGGTCAGGAATCCCTCGCCAACAGAGCTCTGAATCTTTATTCCAAGCTCGGCTGAGCTGTTGGCCGTTAAAATGCAGAAGCAGAGCTCGCTGAACCACTCCTTGTCGCTCTTGCTGTTGAACTCGAGAAACTCCGAAACCCTTCGGTCTACAATCTCCCCTATTTCCCCCTCAAGGGATCTGATTCTGGAAATGAGAGAAAAAATTGAATCACTCAAGCGCCTGAAGCACCTCGGCCTTCAGCCGGGCTTTTCCGCCTGTCGGCTCAACAAGGGTTCTCCCGCAGACGAGACACTTCACGTGGGTGGAGGCGTGGTCAAAAACCACCTGCTCGTTCTCGCAGTCCGGACACTTAACCTTCAGGAACCTGCTCATACCATCACCCCACAAGGTCGAACCTCTTGGCCCTCCAAGTGGGGCGGTGCTCGGCCTTACCGCACTCGGTGCACCTCCACCTTATGTTCACCCTCTTTGTGGGCTTATCCCCTCCGGGAACCTTGCTGAACTTGCCGAGGTTGCCGACCTTGCCCCTCCTCTTCTTCTGCCTGTTGATCCACCTGAGAGAGCTCTGCTTACCCTTGCTTACCTTCTCCACCTCGTGAACGGTATGCCTGTTACAGTACTTGCAATACGTCCTGACCTTTTTTGGGTACTTCATCTTTTCACCTCTATTTTTTCAGCAACACCACTATTTATCAGGGCGTTAGCATTAAGGGACGGAATTAATACCACATCCTCCTTTCTCAATTTATATGTTTTTCCGTCAACACCCTCAAACTCCGGAATGTCCTGCTTGATTCTCAGGAGAACCCTGTCAGACTCCTCCGCTGGCCTTGCCTCCTCAATTCCCTCCCCCTCGACCACCTGCTTTTTGTAGTCCATCAAAAGCTCAACCAGCCTCTCGTAAAACTCTCTCTCAACCCCGATCATGTTCTCCCTGCCCTCGATTCCGCTCTCGGTTCCGCAGACCTCCGCCCATGCAAGATTGATTATCTTTATCGTCCTCATCTCGAATATCCTCTTCTGCAGCCTCTTCATCGTTCTGAGCTCCTCATCAACCCTTGCAAACTCCTCGTCGCTTGCCGACTTTCTGAGCTCGCTCAGCTCGTCTATCCTGCGCTTTATCTGGATGTAGAGATCCTCGTCTATCTTCTGAATCCCCTCCCTGCTCTTCTCCAGCAGTATCAGCAGATCATCAATGTTCACCATCACCACCCGTACAGAGCGACGTTCCTGCATATCAGGTAGAGGGCCGCAAACTCCGGCAGGGTGTGCTTCCCTCTGCTCAGCCTGAACTCCTCCCCCATTAACCTGAACCTCACTCCGGTTTTAACCCTTACCCTCACCCCCTCATCCCCAAACGCCACCGCATCTTCAAATGGATCAAAGCCCTCAACCTCGTCCCTGCTTAGGGGCGTGACCCTGAGGGACGTCTTCCCGTGCAGGGATCCGGGAAGCCTTATCAGCCTCTTCACATCCGCCGTGACAGGTGGATCAACGTGTATCCTGAGGTGTTCCACGCACCTCCTGAAGAGGGCTGGAAGCTTTCCCCTCACGGGCTTGGGCAGCTGTCTGAAGTCCCCGCCGTAGATTTTCTCCCTGTTTGCTGGGAAAACCGTTTCAAGTCTCTCTGCTGTGCTCTTTCTCACTCCCAGAACCTCCATCACCTTTCCTTTCTCTATCGCCCTCTCGATTATCCTCGCCATGCACCTTCCAACCCTCAGGTGCTGGGAAGTCTGGGGGAGAGTCTCGCTGAACTCAACGCCCTCGAGCATCAGGTAGTCGACGATCTCCCTCCTCTCACCGCTGCCCATCTGCCGGAACTCCTCGTCGTGAACGTGTATGTGATATCCCCTGCCTCCCGAAAAGACGATCGTCATGTCCTCAACGCCAAAGTCCTCCTCGAGCAGGTCGTAGAGCCTGATGATCTGCCTCTTTGCTCCCTCCAGACCTCCCTTTGGGAGGTGGTCTGCGTCAATGTCGAAGATTAAATCTGCCCCCTTCCACCCCTTGTCGTCCATCCTCTCCGCCCCGGGGTTCTCGTAGTAGGCGGAGGAGTAGTAGGCGTGCAGGGGAGGGTTTTTGATCACATAGCCTCTAAACTCTATGTCGCTCTCAAACGCCATGTGCCTGTTCATGACGAAATCCGGAAGGGAGTCAACGCTCACGAATGCCCACTCCCTCTCGGCGAAACCCCTTGGAAGGGGAATTTCTGCCCTCGCGTAGTACTCCGAGAACTTCTGGCGGAGGAACGACTTGGTGATCGTGTCCACAGCAATTCTAAGGGTGAGCTGATTTAACTCTTGCTCCTGACCACGATGATGATTCCGGCCATCACCATCGCACCGCCGATGACCGTTAGATATGTTATCTCCTCCCCGAGCAGGAAGTATCCGGCGAGAATCGAGACCACGGGTATGGCCTGCAGGAACACGGACGCTTTGGAAGCCTCCTCCCTGTTCAGGAAGTAGTACCAGCCCTGATACGAGAAGTAGGTCGGGAAGACCACAGACAGAACAGTCAGCAGATCTGCCCTGAGAACGCTGTGAAAGGACGTGATCGCGAAGGGAATGAGCGGCACAGAGCCGAGAACCATCACATATGACGTTAGAACCAGAGGGTCGTACTTCCTCATCAGAACCTTCCCGCCAACCGTGTATATTCCTGCAGAAAGCGTGGCGATGAGGACGAGGAGGATTCCCGTCAAATCACCCCCACTCTCGGGGTGTGAGAGAACGTAAACGCCAAGCAGGGCTATCACTATTCCAGCAACCTTGGCGAGCGTTATCCTCTCGTCAAGGAACATCGCGGAGAATATCAGGACAAAGACGGGGGACATGGCAATTATGAGGCTCGCCACGCCCGATGGGATGAACATCTCCCCAGCATTTAGCGAGACGTGGTAGATCGCAACCCCGAACACACCTATAAATGTGACCTTCAGGAGATCGCTCCTCTCGATCCTATACCTGCTGTGGACTATTGTCGCGATGAACAGTGTATCGGCCACGAGGAACCTCAGGAAGGCGAGCTCGTAGGGTGTGAGGCTCTGAACAGCGTACTTTATTGCCGTGAAGGCAAGCCCCCAGAAAAGGATCGTGAAGAAGAGCACGACCCACTTCAGCCTGTCACCCATCCCTCCTCTGCCCCTCCCAGACGTTGCCAACAATGTGGTAGCCTCTCTCCTCCCAGTACCCGCCCTCAGGGCTGTCGGTGAACACAAGCTCGCAGACCCACTTCGCGCTCTTCCAGAAGTACAAATCCGGAACCACGAGCCTCACGGGAAAGCCGTGCTCTGCTGGCAGTACATCGCCGTTCATCTTTAAGGCGAGAAGTGGCCTCTCGAAATACTCAACCGGTATGACTGTCGTGTAATCGTCAAGAGACCTCACCAGCACGTAGCTGGCGTTTGTGGGCTTCGCCATCTCCATCACTGTCCGAGCCGGAACCCCCCTCCCACCTTATTCCGAGGACGCTCCACCCCTCGACGCAGTGTGCTGGCACCTCAACCTCCACACGCTCCATTTCCATGAGAGAGTCATAGGTTAGGGTGAGGCTGTTCTCAACCCTGCCCGTGACCTTGAGGGAGTAAGAGGAAATGTCCACGTCAGGAATGCTGGATACGTTGAGCACCGGCAGATCGGGGATTTCCTTCTGACCGGGAGGTAGCATGTCACGTGCTCGATTTTGATGTTTTAAACCCTTTCCCCAAAGGTTTTTCACCGCACTCTCGCATGTTCAGTCATGAAGAGGATCGGACTCATCGGCGGGCTGAGCCCTGAGTCAACGCTCTACTACTACTCGGAATACATAAGGCAGTCGAGAGAGGTGCTGGGAGATAACAGGTACCCGGAGATGATAGTTTACAGCATAAATTTCGGGGAATTCCTCTCGTCAGACTGGGAAGGAAGGTGGAGAATTCTGAGCAACGCTGTCAGGTCACTGGAGAGGGCTGGGGCGGAGATTCTCGCCATAGCATCCAATACGCCCCACAAGGTGCTTCCGGAGCTGAAGAAGATCACGGATCTGGAGTTCGTGAGCATAATAGACGCGGTGGCTGAGAAGGCTAAAGAGGAGGGATACAGAAAGCTCCTCCTGACCGGGACAAAGACAACCATGACTGAGGACTTCTACAGGAGGGAGCTGGAGGAGAGGGGGTTTGAAGTCATTATCCCGGACGAGGTGGACGATATCCACGAGATAATATTTCAGGACCTTGTATTCGGGAGGTTTGACAGGAAAGAGAGGCTTGTCGAGATAATCAACGGCTATGATGCTGATGCAGTCATACTCGGCTGCACCGAGCTTCCTCTGGCAGTGAAGGAAGGAGACGTGAAGATGGGACTTATAGATTCGGCGAAGGAGCACGTTAGGGCTATGCTGCGGAAGGCTCTCGAATAATTAACTTTTTAAAATTGCGGAACCCAGTTTGAACCATGGAAAAGGTCAGCGTTCTCGTTGAAGCGCTGCCGTACATCAGGGAGTTTCACGGGCAGACGATGGTGATAAAGATAGGCGGGCATGCGATGGTGAGCGAGGATGTTCTGGAGAAGACGGTCAAGGACATACTCCTCCTCTACTTCGTCGGGATAAAGCCCGTTGTCGTCCACGGTGGCGGGCCGGAGATAAGCGAGAAGATGAAGAAGTTCGGCATACAGCCGAAGTTCGTTGATGGGCTCAGGATAACCGACAAGGAGACCATAGAGATAGTCGAAATGGTTCTCGACGGGAAGGTGAACTCCAAGATCGTCTCATACTTCATCAAGAATGGGGGAAAAGCGGTCGGAATGTCTGGGAAGGACGGGCTTCTTGTCGTTGCGAGGAAGAAGAAGGTGAAGAAGAAGGTTGGCGAGAGCGAGGTCGAGGTTGACCTCGGGTTTGTCGGTGAGACGGAGTACGTGAACCCGGGAATTCTCGAGATAATAATTGACAACGGCTACATACCCGTGATCTCCCCTGTGGCGATAGACCTGAACGGCAACGTGTACAACATGAACGCCGACATTGTGGCAGGTGACATAGCCGGAGCCCTGAAGGCGAAGAAGCTCATCATGCTGACCGATGTGGATGGGATCTACAGGGACAAGGACGACAGGAGCAGCCTGATCTCGAAGATGAGCAAGGATGAGCTCGAGAGAATGCTGAGGGAAGGAAGGCTGGACGGGGGCATGATTCCCAAAGCTGAAGCGATAATAAACGCCCTGAACAACGGCGTTGAGAAGGCCCACATAATCAACGGCTCGAAGGAGCACTCAATTCTGATAGAGCTGTTCACGAAGGAAGGAATCGGGACGATGGTCTACAGGTGACAGAATGAAGCTCGGCTTCCAGCCCGACATTGACCACTCTCTCGAGGAGGCGTTTGAGTTCGGCAGTGAGAACGGCTTCACCCATCTCGAGCTCCTGATGGACCACCCCAACTTCCACTACGAGAGGCTCGACGCCAAGGAGGTCATGGAGCTCTCCCTGAGCTACGACCTCGAAGTCCTGATTCACGCGTCTGCAATAAACACGAACTTCCTCGCCATAAGCAGCGAGATGAGAGAGGCAAGTTACAGGGAGCTTGAGAACACGATGATATTCGCCGAGAAGTGCGACGCAAAGGTAGTGACCGTGCACATAGGCTGGAACCCGGGGTTCATAACCGCGAGAGGTTTCGTGTTCAGGGAGGAGTGGTACGACAGGCACAACGAGAGCGTTCTGGTGGAGGAGTTTCTGCCGTTCGCGGAAAAATACGAAACCCTCGCGATAGAGAATACTATAGGGATCACGGGCGGGATAAGGAGGGGGCTGGAGAGGATTCTGAACGAGACAGATGTTAGGCTAACCTTCGACATAGGCCACTACAGGGTGAAGGAAGGGCACGACCTGTTCCTGAACAACTTCGACAGAGTCGTGAACGTGCACCTGCACGACAACAGGGGAGAGTACGACGAGCATCTGAAGCTCGGCGCCGGGAACACTGACTTCTCCATAATCCCAAAGAGCTACAGGAACTACCTGACCCTCGAGCTGAGGGATGAGGACGCGATTCTCGACTCGAAGGAGTTCGTTCTGAAGTCCGGGCTCTGGATGTGAAGAAGGTGATGAAGGAAGTAGAGATACGGGAAGCGAGCCCAGAGGACTATGAGGGAGAGAAGTACGAGTTCGTGTACAGATGGCTCTCGGATGTCTCCGAGTTCCTGTACTTCGCCCCAAGCGAGGACAGGATGGATGAGGACAGGGCAAGATTTCTGGAGCTTTTGAGGTCGGGCAGGGTTATCGTCGCCGTGGCTGGAGATGGGAGGGTTGTAGGACAGTGCTCGCTGATAAGGCTCAACTCCCCCAAGCTGTCCCACGTGGCCAATGTTGGCATAGCCGTGGCCAGAGAATACCAGAGGATGGGCATCGGCAGGGCTCTGCTCGAGAAGGCTGAGGAAGTGACGAGGTCAGAGGGCATCAAAAAGATAGAGGTGGAGGTTGTTGAGGAGAACATTCCATCCCTCTCACTCTTCCGAAAAATGGGCTACCATGAGGAGGGCGTGAGGAAGAAAAAGTTCAACCACAGGGGAAAGCTCATCAACGTCGTGTTGCTCGGGAAGTTTCTCTGAAACGACTTGTCGAGTGGCTACCAAAAAATTCATAAACACTCCTGTCGGTGTTCAGATCGTCTTTCTTCGAGGGCCCGTGGCTCAGCCTGGTTAGAGCGTGCGCCTGATAAGCGCAAGGTCCGGGGTTCAAACCCCCGCGGGCCCATATTTCTGATTTTTGTACAATTCTCAATCTGCGAATCCCTGAAAGGCCCTTGGCGGCTATCAAAAAGCAACATAAAAATCCCTGCAGAGCAGGATGCTTTACCATCAACCTCCCAAAATTTCAACCTCAAGCTCCAAAAAGCGCCCTATAATCTCAAAGTCTCTGTCCAGAGTTAGTAGCTTCTCGTTCTCTCTTATCGCAATTGCCGAAATCATGATGTCGGCATCATTAATCTCAAGCCCGTTCTCCCTCAGCTTAGCCCAGATTCTGGCAGATATTTCCGAGTCCCTTTGAGTGAAGGGCAGAATTTCAATTTCGCTGAGAAGAGCAGCTATCTGATTCCACTCGTAATCTCTGCCTTTTTTGAGCATGAGATAAAGCGCACCTCTCTGCAGCTCGTATGCCGTGATGGATGTAATTCTGATGCTCTCACTTATTCTGGCGCTCAACTCCTCGAAGAAGTCTCTGTCCCTGAGGATCCTGATGAGTGCAGAAGTGTCAAGTATCAATGTCCCTCACCCTGAACCTTTTCCTCTCTTCCATCACAATCCTTTCAAGCTCATCATCCTCAAGGACTCCAGCATATCTTTCGAGAATCTCCAGTCCATTCTTTCTTCTCTCCTCGATGAGCCTGAGTATAACATCAGAAAACGACTCCTTACCCCTCTTCAACCTCTGAAGCTTCTCGTAAACCTCATCCCTCACCATGATGTTTTTCATGTATGAATGTATGTATGAAAATTTAAAAGCCTGCCGATCATTAAAAGATTTTTGCACTATGCACCAAAAACTCAGCCACCAATCAATTTACTAACCTCAGCAAACTCAACACTTACTTTGACCCCGTACTCCTCCTCCACGTTACGTGCAAGCCTCTTAACATCAATAGAAGGCTTCTTTTCAGTTCCAAAGACGAGCAGAAGCTCCACATCTCCTTCAGACTTTGCTCTGTAAACCGACGCAGCCTTTACAAGCTTGTCAAGTGCATCTCTCACAGCTTCCTCCGTGGTGTCGAAGAGAACCTCAATTAGCACAACACCGCGTTCAGTGGCCATTACACCATCAAGAACAGTTTTGCCCACATTCACCATTCTCTTTATGATGGTCCCGTATTTTCGCTCCAAGTATCTCAGCACCACTTCTTCCATCCCGATCGTCTCAAGACTTGCTCTTCCATTTCTGAGCGCCGCTACTCCAGGTTTCAACAGATTCTTGCTAAAGGGCAGTTCTTTCAGGTAGTCAAAGTAACTCTTTGCCCCTTCTCCACCACGCAATATTGCTGCAAGCTTCAGAAGAAAGTCAGACTTGGTCACACCCGTTGCAACTATAAAGATCACTGCCAGATAAACGGTAACATCCCCGGCCAAAAGAGAGAGGGAGACGAGAAGAATTATGCTGGCAATTTTAACGGGCCTCGACATGTCCAGATCTCTTACGAATAAAGCCAGCACAAGTATTACGACGCCAAAATAAAACCCGACCATGCCAGCAACATCAGGCCTGCCAAGCACTTGTAAGATGTTGTTGATCATACCACCTAAATGTCCATGATAAAATTACTTAAATGTTTACAAAAACATATCCAAAATCCTCAATTCTTCCGAGCTGCTTTCACAACCATCTCCCCCACCCTGCCAAACGTGATTAGAGCGAGCAGAGCAAAAAGGTAGACTGTAGGCAGATATGGGTAGAGCAGACAGAAAACCATCACGAGAAACACCCTCTCATCTCTCTTCCCCGGAACTCTCACCCTGATCTTCCTGTAGATGCTCTCTCCAAAATCCGCCCTGTATTTCTCAGCCACGTAGCTCACCATGAACGAGCCAAAGATTGCGAGCATGGCCACAAAGAACTCCTGAGGAGTTCTCAGCGTGGCATAGGCCAGAATGGAGAGAAAGAGGAAGTCCACCACCCTGTCGAGGATGGAGTCCACCCACCCTCCGATTTTCAACGTCTTCATCGCCACCCTCGCGATCTCACCATCCACCCCGTCGAGGATTGAGCTTAGCTGGTATATCAGTCCGGCAAGGGGGATGCTGACAAGCACGGAAAGGGACGAGATAACTCCCACGAGGAATGAGAGGAGCGTGGCGTGGTTTGGGGAGATCCTGTTTACCAGCATCCTCGAGATCCTCGTGGAGATCTTCCTGTTGATGTGCTTTGAAATGAAGCCGTCCTCACCCTTTACGGCGAGGCTGAACAGAGCCTTTTCTGCCCTTCTCACGTCATCGGGAGTGTCCACATCCATCCAGAGCCTTCCATCCACGCGATGGATCTTCAGTCCTGCCCTCTTCACGATCTCGGACAGCTCGACAGCTTCCCGCTCTCTCACGAGCTCTTCCGCGTGATCGAAGATGGAGTCGTCCAGAACGAAAAAGCCAGTATCAACGCAGCAGAAATCTTTCAGGTGCTTCCCTATGTCCCTCACCCTGCCATCCTCAACCACAACCTTCGTCGCCTCATCAAGGCTCACGTACCTCGGCTCCCCATCGCAGACCAGACCTTCCCCCTTCAGAGCCTCCCTCACGAAGTCCTCGCCGAAAACGTGGTCACCCATCGCGAGGACAAACCTTCCGGACACGTGATTTCTGGCGAGATACAGGGAGTAGCCGTTTCCCCTCTCAGGAGAATCGTTGACCACCAGCCTGTAATTAACCCCGATCCTTTGCAAAAACTCCTCTATAGCCTCTTTGTTTTTACGATTAACGACGATCACGAATTCGTCAATTCCATGAGTTCTGAGGAGTGTGATCGTCCTGTAGAGGATCTCCCTCCCGCCCACCTTGACGAGGGGCTTTATCCTGCCCCTCATTCTCGTGGCGAGTCCCGAACAGAGCAGGACCGCCCTCATGTTTGAAAATTTTCAGCTTGCGGCAGAAATAGTTAATCGTCCTTTCGGGAAAAATAGCAATCGTTAAATATCATCTAAGCAGACTGCTCTTAAAAAATAACGGTGTCTGAGATGATAGAAGTTGAGATTATTTCTGGCAGAACCATTGATCAGGGCAAAACGGTCGAGGAAAAGCTTTCCGACGCGTATTTCAAGGCCGTCAGCTACTGCGAGATCAACGAGGAGGACTTCAGAAAGCTCGGTCTCAAGGATGGAGACAGGGTGAAGGTGAAGACCGAGTTCGGAGAGGTTGTGGTCTTCGCGAGAGTTGGAGAAGTGCCGAAGGGGGTTGTTTTCATCCCGATGGGTCCGTATGCGAATCAGGTCATCGCAGACGACACTGACGGCACTGGAATGCCGAGGTTCAAGGGAGTAAGGGGGACTGTAGAGAAAACGGACGAGAGTGTAAAGTCGGTAAAGGAGCTTTTAGGGGTGGAGTGAATGGCGTACGCAATCTGCACGTTTTGTGGAAACGTTTGCGATGACGTGGAGTTTGACGTGAACACGCAGAAGGGGAAGAAGCTCTGCGCCCTCGGGCTTGCTAAGTTCAGGGAGAAGGAGAGGATCAAGAGCCCGATGGTAGATGGAAAGGAAGTGAGCTACGAGGAGGCGATCGAAAAGGCCGTGGAAATTCTCGTTTCTGCGAAAAAGCCTCTGCTCTACGGGTGGGCCTCGACTGTGAACGAGGCGATAAGGTACGGGGTGCTGCTGACCGAGAAGGTCAGGGGCGTTTACGACCAGTGCGCGAGCGTCTGCCACGCTCCGGGAACGCTCGCGGTGATAGAGGAGGGAATCCCCGGCGGATCTCTCGGAGCCGTCAAGAACAGGGCGGACATGGTGATATTCTGGGGCAGCAACCCGCTTGAAGCTCACCCAAGACATCCGACGAGGTACAGCGTGATGGCCAAGGGATTCCTGATAAAGAACAGGAAGGACAGGAAAGTGGTTGTTGTTGATGTCAGGAAGACCAAGTCGGCGAGCATGGCGGACAAGTTCATCCAGATAAGGCCCGGCTACGACTACGCGATAATCTCAGCCCTTAGAGCGCTTGCCAAGGGAGAGGACATCGAGGCTGACGAGGTCGGAGGTGTTCCGAAGGAGGAGCTTGCGGAGCTTGCCGAGGAGATGAAGAGTGCGAAGTACGGAGTGATATTCTACGGTCTCGGAGTCACCCAGTCGAGGGGGAGGGACAGGAACGTTGAGAACGCTGTCAAGCTCATCCAGCTCCTGAACAGGTACACGAGGTGGATAATCTGGCCGATGAGAGGACACTACAACGTCGTCGGGGCAGGAGAGGTGCCGGCGTGGGAGGTTGGATACCAGTACGGGATCGACTTCAGCCGCGGGTATCCGAGGTTCTCCCCTGCAGAGTTCTCAGCGGTCGAGATGCTCCTCAGAAGGGACTGTGATGCGATGCTGGTGGTTTCAAGCGATCCCGCAGCCCACTTCCCGAGAAAGGCTGTTGAGCACATGAAGAAGATCCCCGTGATACAGATCGACCCGTTCCCCAACATGACAACCTTACTGTCCAACGTTGTGATTCCTTCGGCAGTTGCAGGCATAGAGGCCGAGGGCAACGTCTACAGGATGGACGGGATTGTGCTGAGAGTTAAGAAGCTTGTTGACTCGCAATACTGGAGCGACGAGAAGATCCTGCACGAGATGCTGAAAATTGTAGAAGAGAAGCTCGAAGGGTGATGAAAATGCTCTGGATTAAGAACGGAATTGTTATCGATCCCAAGAACGGGATTGACGGAGAGAAGATGGACATCTTCGTCAAAGATGGAAAGATCGTTGAGGAGAGCGAGGTTAACAAGAACGAGTGTCAGGTAATTGACGCTAACAACAAGCTCGTTCTTGCCGGCGGAGTTGACATGCACGCTCACATAGCTGGAAGCAAGATCAACACTGGCAGAACCATGAGGCCCGAGGAGATGAGGATTGTCAGACAGACTGCAGGCAAGCTCAGGGCCTCGATGGGCAGGGTTCTGCTCACATCCCCAGCAATCGGTTATGAGTACGCGAAGATCGGTTACACGACAGCCGTTGAGGCTGCAAGCCCGCCGATAGGCAGCCCCCACACCCACGAGGAGCTTGACGCCATCCCGGTTGTTGACAAGGCGGCCCTTCCTGTCTTCGGGAACTGGCACCCGGTCTTCAAGTTCACCGCCGAGAAGGACAGGGAGAAGCTGAAGGCGTTCATAGCATGGGCCCTCGAGAGGACGAAGGGATTCGGAGTCAAGGTCGTGAACCCGGGTGGGGTTGAGGCCTGGATGTACGGCGGAAACGTGAGGAGCTTGGATGACGAGGTGCCCAACTTTGGCGTTACGCCGAGGGAGATCATCACCGAGCTTGTGAAGGCGAACGAGGAGCTGAACCTCCCCCACTCGGTCCACCTCCACTGCAACAACCTGGGAGTTCCGGGCAACTACCAGACGACCATAGAGACTATGAAACTCGTCTCCGGGATGAAGAACGACGACAGGCAGGTTCTTCACGTAACGCACGTCCAGTTCAACGCATATGCGGGAAGCTCGTGGAGGGATGTGGCGAGCGGAGCTGAAGAAATTGCTAAGGTCGTGAACTCGATGGACAACGTCACCATAGACATGGGACAGCCGATCTTCGGCCACGCAACGGCAATGACAGGAGACGCTCCGTTCCAGTTCACGCTTCACAAGCTCACGGGAGCGAGGTGGAGCAACAAGGACAGCGAGATTGAGGGTGGAGCTGGCATAGTGCCGATAGTTTACCTGCCAAAGAACCCTGTGCACGCTTTACAGTGGGCAATCGGCCTCGAGCTTGGCCTGCTCGTAGACAGCGACAAGGTCGTGCTCTCCACAGATTATCCAAACGGAGGGCCCTACACCGAATATCCCTACATAATGGCGATGCTGATGAGCAAGAGGATGAGGGAGAAGGAGCTTGAGAGGGTCAGCCCGTACGTGCAGAAGGCGACGAGCCTCGCAGCAATTGACGTGGAGAAGACATTGTACGAGGTCGTGCAGATGACCAGAAGTCTGCCCGCGAGAGTCCTCGGGCTCGAGAACAAGGGCCACCTCGGTGTTGGGGCTGATGCCGACATAGCGATCTACAACATCAACCCGGCAGAGGTTGACCCGTCTGCCCAGTACGATGTGATAAACGCGGAGTTCAGAAGGCCCGTTTACACAATCAAGGGCGGAGAGGTAGTTGTCAGAGACGGTGCGATTGTGGCAGAGACGTGGGGCAGGACATACTGGGTTGACGCAAGGAAGAAGGTGGACATGCAGGCAATAGACGAGGATCTGAACAGCTTCTTCGAGTATTACAGCGTAGAGAGGAGGAACTACGGTGTTGATGACTACTGGATGAGGAGTCCCGAGAGGCTGGAGGTGAACTGAAATGCTCATCCTGAAGCCGAAGTTCGAGTTTGAGGTTAGCGTCGAGGCAGAGCTTACGCCAGATCTTGCCGAGAAGGGCCTCGAGGAGATCAGGAGCTTTAAGGTCTGGTACGGGAAGCTCGAGAAGAGCCTCGAGGAGCTTTTCGAGATAGAGATGCAGGGAGACGAGAAGAAGCTCGTGCTCGACGGAGACTTCTCAAAGGTCAAGTGGATAGGTGCAGGAATGAGCGAGGGAGAGATAGTCGTGAAGGGCAACGTCGGAGCAAACTGCGGTGCGTACATGAAGGGCGGAAGGATCGTGATCGAGGGGAACGCTGACGACTGGCTCGGAGCTGAGATGAAGGATGGAGAGATAGTGGTGAAGGGGAACGCGAAGAACCTGATAGGCTGCGCGTACTACGGAGACGTCACGGGAATGCAGGGTGGAGGGATAACAATTGAAGGAAATGCGGGCAACTACATTGGAGAGAAGATGGCCGGAGGAGTGATAGAGATAAAGGGCTCCGCAGGAGACTTCATCGGTACAGAGATGAAGGGCGGAGAGATCGTGATCCACGGAGACTGCGGATTCGTTGGCGGAGATATGAAAGGAGGCATAATAAAGATAGGGGGCAACTTCGACCTTCTGCCGACCTTCAGAAAGGCCGAGGACGGCTGGGTTGGAGACGTTCTCGTCAACGGAGAGGGGAAGATAGTCAAAATCTGATTTCCTCCACTATTTTTCTTGCCGCAACTACAGACAGGTGGCTTGTGAAGTTGGGCAGGTAGTTCTTCAGCTTTTCCGCGTCCACCTCGATTTCTGGCAGTGTGGCCTGATTCTCGCCCACCTCCACAACTCTTACGTTTCTGCCCTCAGCCCATGCTTTTATGCCCATCTGAATCCCCTTGGACTCTCCCTTGCCATAGAAAACCACGGCATTCCCATTCCTCTCTGGAGGCGTGTACTTCTCGAGGATCCTGAACAGCACACCATCATCCTTCTCCCTCACCCTGCAGGAGTTCAGCCTGAGCATGAACACAGGCTCGGGAGGGAGCTTGGCTGACAGAGGTGGGGAGATCGCATACACAAAGTCAGCGGAGCTGCTGAGACTGAGCAATGCTCCGAGGGAGTGTCCGACCGCATAAACCTTCCCGTACTCTTCCCTAAGCACCTCAATAGCTCCTTCAACGTCGGCGAGGACGTTCTCGTCCAGAGGGTTCGGGTTGTCGCCGTGGCCTCTAAGGTCGATGGCGAAGACATCAGCCCCCTTTTCCGCAAGTTCGTAAGAAAAGCCGAGCCACTCGGATTTTGAGGAAGAATATCCGTGGACAACGAGCACAGCCCTTTCTTTCCCAGCAGAAACGTGGAAGGCCGGAACCTCCAGACCGTCTTTACTCTCAAAAACCCTTCTGATAACCTCCATGAAAGAAAGTGGAAAACGAAAAAGAAAAAGGTTGTGTTTCACTCCGTTACAATCTGATAGCTCTTCAGCAACACCTCAGCGTTCAGCTTTCCGTGAACGTAGGTCTTTCCGGTCGACTTGTCGTTTATGACTATCTGGGCGGGAGCGAAGAGGTGCGGGTCTATCTTGTAGAAGTCGTAGTTGGCTGCCTTGAATATCTCGTAGAACGGCTTTCCGTAGTCCCTGCTGGTGTTGCTCGGCACGTTCTTCAGGATCTCGTCGTACTCTGTGACCGTGAGGTAAACGCTTCCGTAGTACATCATGCTGTCGTTCGTCGCACCCATCGCCTTCAGGTCGTCCTCAAGGATCGGAGCGATGGGGCACTTGCCCGCGCCATACAGAATCTTCTTGGGGTCGTAGCCAATCTCGGCCATCTTGTAAATGCCCGTCTCGACTATTCTGCCCGAGATCTGCACGCTTCCAACTATGCTGGCAGTTGGAGCGACGACGGCGTAAACGTTGGACGGCTCAACGTCACACTCCTTGGCGATGTACTCGATCACCTTCTCGTCGGGCAGCTTGCTCGCCTCGAGGGCTATGACAGCATAGTCGGCATCGTCCTCGTACTCGATCTGCTCGTACGTCTTCTTGGGCTTCAGCGCGAGTGCCCTCGCTGGCCCGCTGCCCATTGCGAAGTACTTGTCCACGCTTATTGCCCACCCAGCCTTCTGGCTGCCGAGGCAGGCTATTGCCGGGTGATCCGTGTACTCGGTTATGAACGCGAACGGAATGTCGTTGACGTGGTCCACGACGATGTCGACGCTCGCGAGACCACCCATGCAGATCTCGGTATACATTATTCCCGCGTTGTAGCTTCCGGGAACGTTTACACCGCAGTCAATTACCGTAGCTCCGTTCTCAAGCTTCTTGGACTCAATTCTCAGCTCCTCCTCAAAATCGAGCATGTCCTCAACAATGTCCAAGGCCATCTCGTTTATGCTTACCAAATTAACCACCTCCGAGAATTTTTGGAAAGTGAAGGGTTTAAAGGTTGTGTTTTTGTTCGACCTCCCTTATGAAGTTGTCCACCATGATCTCGCACAGCCTGTTGTGCTCCTCTATCTTGTCAGCGCTCTCGTCGATTATGCTCTCCGGAACGCCTTCAGTGGTCTTTACCCACTTCTCTATGAGCTCGAGGGTCATCTCGAGGTGGAACTGAATGCCAACCGCCTCTCCAGCCCTGAACCCCTGATTTCTCACCTCATCTCCGGTGAATATCAGCCTGGCACCGTCCGGCAGGTCGAAGGTGTCACCGTGCCACTGGAACACCTCTATCCTCTCCGGAAATCCATCGAAAAGCGGGTCATCATCGACCCTGTTTACGTAAAACCAGCCGATCTCCTTCTTGAACGGGTAGACCCTTTTCCCGAAAGCTCCTGCTATTAGCTGGGCCCCGAGGCATATTCCGAGAATCGGCTTTCTCTCGGCCTCCCTCCTGATGAGCTCCATCTCCCACTTCAGAAACGGATACTTCTCCGCCTCGTAAACACCCATTGGGCCGCCGAGGATAATGTACGCGTCTCCATCCTCCTTTCTCTCACCGTTCCACGCCTCAACGTACTCGTACTCAACGCCCTTCTGAGCGAAGAGTTCCTCGATGTACCCGAGCCCCTCAGCCCTGTGGTTCTTTATCGCGAGAATTTTCATGGTCTGATTTACCGGTGGCACAAATATAAAGATAGCCCCGAAAAACTTTACAGGTTCAGCTTATAGGGTTTGTTCAGTAATAGAGCTGCCAAAGTCCCATCTCCTCCATAAACGGGATCTAAAAGGAGTTAAGCTCCTACATTAGCGTAAAATCTTAAGATAACCATTATTCAGGCACCAACAAAAGTAATTTAATAACCAGTCCAAAAACAGAAATCCTGTGAAATTCTCCATCACGGCCGAGGATGGCATGGCGAGAAGAGGAGTCCTGAAGGTAAACGGGAAGAGGCTCGATACTCCCGCTTTCATACCTGTGGCAACGCTGGCAAGTGTGAGGGGACTGGACGGAAGGGATCTTAAGGAGATGGGAGTTCAGGCCGTGATCGCCAACACCTACCACCTCCACATGAAGCCGGGAGACGAGCTGATAAGGGAGTACGGGGGAATACACAGGTTCATGAGCTTTGACGGAATAGTGATGAGCGATTCAGGAGGATTTCAGGCCTTCTCTCTCGGCTTCGGAAAGGAGCATGGCGTGGGAAAGATCGCCAACAACATATTCCTCGAGGGGCTCAGAGAGGTGGAGTTCAGGGGGGAGAGATGGGCCTACGTTGATGATGATGGCGTTACGTTCAGAGACCCGCTCTACAGCCGGAAGGTTCGGCTCACGCCGGAAAGGAGCATGGAGATTCAGTCAAACCTCGGAAGCGACATAATCTTCGCCTTCGACGAGTGTACCTCTCCGCTCTCAGACTATGAATACACGAAGAAGGCAATGGAGAGAACCCACAGGTGGGCGCTGAGGTGCCTGGAGAGCTACGACAGAAGGCAGAAGATCTTCGGAATAGTACAGGGCGGGGAGTACAAGGATCTCAGAGTGGCATCGGCCAGATTCATCTCCTCCCTGCCATTTGATGGCTTCGGGATAGGAGGATCGCTGGGGAAGAGCAAGAGGGACATGCTGAACATCCTCGAGTGGGTCATTCCCGAGCTCGACCCTGAAAGGCCGAGGCACCTCCTCGGAATAGGCGGGATAGACGACATATTCGAGTCGGTTGAGAGGGGAATGGACACATTCGACTGCGTGACTCCAACGAGGTGGGCGAGGAGAGGTGTTGTGTTCATATCCCCCGAGAGCGGTGGGAGCAGGAGAAACAAGTTCAGGATCCACATCAAGAGGAGCGAGTTCAGGCTGGATCACGGGCCGATAGACCAGAGCTGCGACTGCTTCGTCTGCCAGACGTACTCAAAGGCCTACCTGAGGCACCTATTCAAGGCCAACGAGCTGACGTTCTTCAGACTCGCATCCTACCACAACGTCCCCTTCATGATGCGGCTGATGGAGCGGATAAGAGAGAGCATTGAGAGCGGAGCCTTTCAGGAGCTGAAGAGGAAGTGGTTAGGCCAGTAGTCTGCACAGCCTTCTGACCCTCTCAACATCCACCTCCCCTCGCTTCTTGAAGTAGCTGCCCACTATGAAGGCGTCGGCATATTTGGAGAACTCGAGGATGTTTCTGTCGTTAACACCGCTCCCAATGAGCACAGGCATGGAAAAGAGCTCTCTGAAAAGCCTCACGTCGTCAAGGCTCGGCGGGCTTCCGGTCGATGCACCTGTCACGATCACGGCATCTGCGAAGCTTCGCTCAATGTTCTCCGCATAGTCCTCCAAGCTCGCCAGATGGACAGCGTGCTTAACACCCACGTCCACGAAGACCATGGCCCTGAGGTCTATGGCCCGCATGAATCTCGCCAGTTCTCCAGCAACCGGCCTCGATACGCCCTCTGGCATGAGGGACGGGAATATGGCCTGATTCACCCTGATGAAGTCCGCCCTTACGGCCTTGGCTATAGCTGCGGCGGCAATGGCGTCGTTTCTGAGAACATTCACGCCGATTGGTAACGAGACTTCCCTCATTACCTCCTTAATCACGGCGGTCATGCACGCGACCGTCTCCTTGCCTGCCTCCATCAGAAAAGGCGCATCCCCAAAGTTCTCGACCAGTATGGCGGAAACTCCTCCCTCCTCAAGCCTGACCGCATTCCTGACTGCGTGCTCGATAACCTCGTCAAAGCTCGAATACAGCGGGCTTCCGGGAAGGGGTTTGAGGTGCAGAACGCCGATTATCATTCAACCAGCTTCTTGCCCTCCTCAGTTATCACGTACATCCCTTTCTCCGGAGAGTCGATCAGCCCCTTCTTCCTGAGCGGCGCGAGCCTGCAGGACACCTTCGACGTGGGAACTCCAATCTTCTCGGCAATCTCCTTCGACTTCGCGGGCCTTCCAAGCTCCGCAAGCGCCTTGAGAATTGCCCTGTTCATGTCCTCCGCCATATGGAACAGTATTCTTCAGAAGAATATAAAGGTTGTTTTGGTTTTCCAGACTTTAGAACCATTTCATAGAATCAACGGTGATGTCAATTTGTCAATAGAATATTTCTTAGCCCTTTTTGTTAACCATAATCAGAAACTGTACCACCTGCTATAATGTAAAGGTATTTATTATTCAGAATTATATTTTTGTGACTTTTACTCAAAATAATATATTAGCTAAATGATACCTGTTCTGTTCCGCTACATTTATAAAGTAGCAAACTAGATTTTTACCATGTCTTTAAAGAAATATCTTTCAATTAGTTTACCTACAACAATCATCTTGTTAATTATAGCAATTTTTGGAGGGTGGCCGACTGAAATTGGAGCTGTCTTGTTGCTACTGGCTCTTGTTCAGGGTTTGTTCTGGAACTTTATCAAATACACATAAAATTTTTCTTGGAAATTCTCCTGAGCCAAAATAAGAAGGAAGACTGCAAGAGGTTTTTGGATGAAAATACTGGAGATCTCAACATAACGGACTTTTCCCTGCACTCCATTGGTGTAATCCTTTTCAGATATGGTAAAGAAGTTCGTTGAGGACATTATGCTCAACACCAAGCTTATTTCACTGCCACTCGAGTTGTACGAGGATGTCATCAATGCAAGAAAAAGTCTGAATCTGGATTTTGATGATGCCTACCAGTACAGCGTGGCAAAACATTACGGATTGAAAATAGTAACAATGGACAGAGACTTCGAAAAGGTGAGAGATGTGGAGGTTCAATTCTTGTAGTGCTTCTCTCAACCGCACACATATCCCCGAGCGTTTCCAAAAACCCTTTATATACTTCTATCGTTCCTTCAGCTCATGAGCAAGGTTGTCCTCTGCTACTCCGGAGGTCTCGACACGACCGTCTGTATTCCCCTGCTCAAGGAGAGGTACGGATTCGAGGAGGTCATCACTGTCACGGTGGATATAGGCCAGCCCGAGGAGGAAGTGAGGAAGGCCGAGGAGAGGGGTAAGAAGTACGCGGACAAGCACTACACAGTCGATGCGAGAGATGAGTTCGTTCAGGCTCTTTTCCAGCTCATAAAGGCAAATGGAGATTATGAAGGATATGTGCTCGGAACCGCGCTGGCAAGGCCGATAATCGCGAGGAAGGTTGCCGAGATAGCGATAAAGGAGAATGCCGAGGCCGTGGCTCATGGAGCGACTGGAAAGGGTAACGACCAGCTAAGGTTCGACAACGTCTTTTACGAATACGACCTCAAGGTCATCGCCCCGATGAGGGAGCTCAACCTCACGAGAGAGTGGGAGATAGAGTACGCGCTCAAGAACGGGATAGACATCCCTGTGACCAAGGACAAGCCGTGGAGCATTGACGAGAACATATGGAGCAGGAGCGTGGAGGGAGGGAAGCTCGAGGATCCGTCCTACATCCCTCCGGAGGATATATACGAGTGGACGAAGGGTGGGGCTGAGGGAGAGGAGATAATAAAGATTGACTTCGAAAGGGGGATTCCCGTTGCGATAAATGACGAGAGGATGGACGGCTTCGAGCTCATAAGGGAGCTGAACAGGATAGGCGGTTTGCACAAGATAGGCAGGACGGACATGATGGAGGACAGGGTTCTCGGCCTGAAGGCGAGGGAGAACTACGAGCATCCTGCCGCCACGATACTCCTGACCGCTCACAGAGACCTTGAGAAGCTCGTCCTCAGCAGGAGGGAGCTGAAGTTCAAGAGGTTTGTGGAGGAGGAGTGGGCCGAGCTCGTCTACTACGGCCTGACGAACGACCCCCTATTCGACGCGCTCAACGCGTTCATCGACAAGACTCAGGAGAGGGTCACGGGCTGGGTGAAGCTGAAGCTCGGCGACGGCCATGTCATGCCAGTCGCGAGGTATTCAGAGTACGCACTCTACAGCGAGGAGCTCACATCTTTCGACTCCCTCGCAATAGACCAGTCAATGGCTGAGGGATTCTCGCTGTTCCACGGGCTTCAGGGAAGAATATACAGGAGAATCGTCAGGAAAAGGGATTAGATGTCTACAACGACGAACGCGTACCACTCCCCATCTCTTTTCTCAACCCGGAAGTTGTGAAGGGTTATCGCCTTGGGCTCGAGCTTCACCTTTTCTGGAGAGAGTCTGTCTCCCAGAATCCTGCCCCTTGCCACCAGCCTCTCTCCCTCCTCAACCTCCACCTCCACAGACCTGCCTGCAAAGTGCTCTGTGTCGAACAGGTAGAGCAGCTCGTTGAGCCACGCGAAGAGCAGGTAGTCAGGGCTGTCCTCCTCAACCACAAGCTCCCTTTCAACCTCCTCAGAGAGAAGCTCCTGAAACGTGAACGCCTCGTAGAATGCGAGAGATGCATCCCTCAAAAGCTCGGACAGGCTGCTGGCCTTAACCTCGAAGGCTATGTCTGCGGTGTGATCGAGAAACCTGTACATGTCAATGGGTGGACGGCAGGAAATTAAAAATGTTGGGAGGTTCACTGATCTTCGGTGGTGAAATGATATCCAGGCTCAGCTTCAGGGGCTGCAACTGCTACCTGATCGAGAGTGAGGGGAAGAGGTACCTCGTCGACACGGGCACTCCCGGAAACCTGAAGAGGGCGAGGGAGCAGATAGACAGCATAGACGGAATAATCATAACCCACGGTCACTACGACCACTGCGGGAGCGCTGTGGAGATAGCCGACCATTTCTCCTGTAAAATATACGCCCACAGGGACGAGCACCCGTACCTTGAGGGGAAAGCGGATTTCAAATTCGAGGGGTTCGTGGGGAACTTCATAAAGAGGCTTGAGAGGCTGAGGCCGATGGAGCACTTCAGGGCACATGACGTGGAGTCCCTCAACCTGAACATCGTGCACCTCCCCGGCCACACCCCGGGGAGCATAGGGATCGTCGTTGGCAAGGAGATGCTGTGCGGCGATCTGCTGAGGGTTGGCAGGAAGTACATTATGGCAGGCGAGACCGTTGTTAAGCCGTCGTCCCGAAACTTCAACTGGAATCAGGAGAAGTACATCGAGAGTTTGAAGAGGTTTGCCCAGCTCGATGTCGAGGTCATACACCCCGGCCACGGAGAGAGCGTGAGGATCGACAGGAGTCTCATCAACGAGATCATCAAGAGACTCGAGAGATGAGGTGGGAGGAGTTCAGGAGGAGGAGACTTCAGGAGTACGCGAGCGCGGAGATTGACCAGTGGATCAGGCAGATAACCGACACCATAAACTCCAGCGAGGACTTCGTCACGCTATCAAGCTGCGCTGGGAGGATTGCAGTTATGGACATGCCAGAGTTTGGAGACAAAAAGGGCTCAGTTTTCCTCGGAAAGTGGCACAGCCCTCCGCCATTTCAGGAGGTTGTGAGGGCAATCAGCGCCGGGAGGGGGGAGGTGTGGTTCATGATGAACCCTCCCATAATCCATGTGGCCTGCAGAGATCCCGAGATTGCCTTCAGGCTTCTTGACGTCTGCAAACGAGCAGGATTCAGGAGGGCAGGAGTGATCTCTGGCAAGAAAAACGTTGTGGAGATAGCGGGTCAGGAGAGGGTGGAGTTTCTGGTCGCGAGAAACGGGGAGATCATCGCCGATGAGAGGGTTCTGGTGGAGAATTTCAGGGAGAGCGTGGACAAGCTGAAGAAGAGCAGGGAAAGGTTTAGGAGGTTCGAAGATGAGTTCAGATCAGCCTTTCTATCTCGCTGATGTTCGCGTCAACCTCCACCGGCGTTCCTGAAACCCTCATGACCTCCTCGGGATCCTTCAGCAGGTTTCCTGTTGCTATGCAGACGACCGTATCGAAGTCGGAGTCCTCCTTGAGAAGGCCCGCGAGGCTCGACGCGCTTGCAGGCTCCACGCCTATGCCCTGCTTTGCGAGCATCTTCTGAGCACTGACGATCTCCTCATCGCTCACCTGAAGCACCTTCCCCTTTGAGGAGTAAACGGCTCTGAGAGCTTTTCTCGCGTTTACGGGTGCACCAATCCTTATGGCCGTGGCGATTGTCTCGGGGTTCTCGACCGGCTCGATGCTGTCCTTTCCCTCAACAAATGCCCTGTATATGGGGTTAGCACCCTCCGCCTGCACCCCGATCATTTTCGGGATCTCATCAATGTATCCCGCCTCCCTCAGCTCCAAGAACCCCTTGTAGATCGCGGAGATGTTCCCTGCATTCCCAACGGGCACGAAGACCGCATCAGGGGCATGACCGAGCTGATCGACTATCTCGAACGCAATCGTCTTCTGCCCCTCGAGCCTGAAAGGGTTGACTGAGTTCAGCAGATAAAGACCCTTCCTCTCACTGATCTCTCTCACGAGCTTCAGAGCCACATCAAAATTTCCCCTGATCGCTATAACCCTTGCCCCGTGCATCATCGCCTGCGCGAGCTTTCCGAGAGCAACCTTGCCGGAGGGGAGCAGGACATACGCCCTTAGCCCGGCTCTCGCAGAGTACATTGCCATGGACGCGGAGGTGTTCCCTGTCGACGCGCAGGCAACGCTCTTCATCCCAAGCTCCAGCGCCTTAGTCACGCCAACGGTCATCCCCCTGTCCTTGAACGACCCCGAGGGATTCAGACCCTCGTGCTTGACAAAAACTCTTGCATCGACATCAACATCAACGGGATACAGAGGTGTTCCACCCTCAAACAGGGTTACGGGTTCTATCCTGACGGGCAGCAGGCTTCGATACTTCCAGAGCGTGACGTTGTTTCCGTCGAGCCTGAAGTCCGCGTTGCTGACATCAAAAACGACCTCAAGGAGCCCACCACATTTGGGACAGGTGTAGATCAGCTCGTTCTCAAAATTCTCCCCACACTCGATGCACCGAAGAAGATACATAAAAAGTGGAAAAAAGAGAACTTTATAAAGCTACTCCTTTGACTTGGGCGGCCACTGCTTCTCCAGCCAGCCCTTGATCCTTCCGGAGTCCATCGGGCCAACCAGCACGGTCCAGCCCGTCTCGTCCTCTATCGCACCCTGAAGCCTCGCAGCAAGTCCGGGGATTATCAGGTACCTGTGGTTGACCTTCTCCTCCACGCCAGTCTCCTTGATCAGGTCCTTGACCTTCGCTGCGGTGAACTGTCCACCAGCAACGCTGACCTCAACTCCCAGACCCTCTGTGTCGAGGACGAGCAGCCATCCCTTGATGTTGTTGCTCGTCAGATCGCTCTCAACTGTATAGTAGGTGAGGGCGAAGTTTGTGGTGATGAACACCGGATCGTCCGGGCCGGGGTTGTTGATCTCCCTGAGGCCGGGCTCGACCTGAACCGGGGTTCTGGGGTCGGTGTAGATGTTGTACCTCAGGATAACGGAGGGCATGACAGTGTACTGCTCGAGGTTCCTGAAGATCATAACGTCGGCATACTTGACTATGAACGTTGCTGCTATGACCGTCTCCCAGTATCCCTTCGTCACCTCATCTCCGTCAATCAGCCACGCGGCTATGGGCGTGATCATTATCGGATAGGCCACATCCTTATCTTCGCCGAGGATTGCAGTCCTCCTGAGCTGCACGACCCTCTCAAACGTCGCTTTCAGCCCTTCACCAACAGGCTCTGTGACAGGGTCGAGGACTATGTCGCTCACCCCGCTCTCCTTGAATGTCTTGGCCATGCTCTTCAGCGTGTTGAGATCCTTGCTCCTCAGTGTTACGGGAACCTTGAACTCGAGCGCAAGTTCAAGGAACTCCCTCCAGTTGTCCTTTGTTGCAGCGTATATCAGCGGCCTCTGATCGGCAACCTCCTCGAGCGCAGCCCTCATGCACTCGGGATTGAGGGCCACGAGGATCATGGGCTTTCCATACTCTGCAACCTTCTTCACGGCCTTCCTGAACTTCTCCGGGTCGTTGGATGTGCATCTTACCGCAATTCCCTCGAGGGTTATGAAGTCACCGACGTAGAACTTCCTGTACTCGACGACCCTGCTGCACCTCTCGTCAATCTGGGCCTCATCCATCGTGTCCCAGACGTCGAAGAAGAAGGCGGTCGGGTTGAAGTAAGTGAGCTCGTGCCTGTGGAGGACGTCCTCTCCACCGATCTTGACCGCGTTGTCGCCAACACCTATGATTACCTCGGCGATCTCCGGTGAGGTGAGGGCGATCAGCTCTTTGAGCTTCTTCTCGAACTTCTTGTCCTTCTTGGCGTTCTCGACGAGCGGCGGGCAATCCGTTGGCTTCACGTTCCTGTCAATGATCTGGGCTGCAAAGCTCATGCACGTGTCGTAGCCACACTCACCGCAGTTCGTCTGCGGAAGGAACTTGTAAACCTCAAGCGGGCTCTTTACCTTCATCTCATCACACCTCCATCGTTATCCAGTCATCAACGTTGTCTATGCTGTCCTTTATCGTGCCGTAGAGCATGCCCATCCACTCCTTGAGCACGGCAACAGCTCCGGGGTGCATCATCATGAAGAGGTCCACTCCGGCAAGAGCAAGGGTCATTCCTGTCACAATCTCCCAGATCGGACCTCTCAGCTCCCTCGGACCCCACGGTGTGTCTCCCTCTATCGGCGAGTCGATCATCCATGCCTCTCTCGCACCCCAGGCATTGGTCGTACCGCTCGATATCGGGAAGTTGAGGTCCTGATCGCCCCTCAAGCCAGAGATCCTGATTCTCTCCATGTTGGTGAACGCGTAGTCAAGGCCGTAGCCAAGAGCTGCGGTTGTCGGATCCATGACGAGGCTGTTCCTGTCTATCCCAACCCTCTTGAGCAGATACCTGTTGAGGGTCTTCTGGTTGTTGATGTCCATCTGGGTCCAGCTCAGAATGACGTGGCCATACTTCTTCGCAGCGTTGCCGATCCTCTCCCAGTCCATGTCGAGGGTTGCGCTGGCGAGCATGACCCTCTCGCCCTCAGCAACCTCGGCAGCCTTCTCAAGAACCTCCGGATCCTTCTCCTTGTTTCCTGAACCTCCGATGATGAGCGGAACCTTGACAGCCTGCAGAACCTCCTCAACAACCTTCACCGCCTCACTCGCGGGAGTGTCTTCGAGCAGCGGGTCGGTGCTGATGAGGTGCAGCGTCACGAGATCTGCGCCAAAGTCCTTCACCGCCTTCCTCGCCCACTCTGCCGGGTCGTCAAGCACGTCCTCGTAGTGCTCTCTGACCGCTTTCGCGAGCATTGGCCTCCTGTCGAAGATGTCAATGGCGACCACGGGCATGTTCGGATTCTCGGCGTCGAAGAGGTAGAACGCAAGGCTCCTCTCTCCGCCGATGGTCACGGTCGTCTCTCTCGTGCCCCCGTCAGCCTTCGTGGCACCGAGGGTGACCTCCTCTATGACGCCCGGGTACTCGGCCTTGTACGGCTCGAACTTCGCCTCTATCAGCTTCTCGGGGATCTTGAACTTGGGCACTTCAAGCGGCTTTGCCTCAGGAACCGCTGGCTGAACTGCAGCGGGCTGCTGAATCGCTGGTGCTCCAAGCGGCATCTGGATTCCGAGAGCGGCAGATAGTCTCTGCAGATACGTCAGAGCCATGTTCGTGTGGTATATGAAGTTTCCAAACTCCTGAATGAGCTGCGTGTATCCTGCCAGAGCCGCAAGGGCCTGAATCAGGTTCGCGTCAACACCGCTACCGGGTTCAACCTCAATTTCGAGGTCTCCTTCGATTCTTACCCCTTCAAGCTCCTCCACATTGTACTTCTTCAGCGTCTCAAAAAATTCCTCAAGCGTGAACTTCTTTGCCATCTCCACACCTCCAAAAATTATTTAGTAACGGACTCAGCATGAAGCTCAACAATCATATCGGCAATTTTCTTGGCCTTCTGGTAGTACTCAGAGGTCTCGGGTAGGTTTATCACCGGCTCACCCCTGAGGTCGAGCTCAGCAATCGTTTCGTCGTAGGGCAGGAAGTCGAGGACCTTCATCCCTATCTCGTCTGCAAACCTCCGTATCACGTCTTCAGCCTCCTTGTTGGCTATCCTGTTCCCCACGAGGAAAATGTCCTTGAAGCCAAGATCCAGCTCCTCACTCAGCTCCTTTATCCTCTTTGCAGTTGCAAGCCCCTTCTTGGACATGTCAGTAACCACGATTATGTAGTCCGCGCTGTCTATGGTCTTCCTGCTGAAGTGCTCCAGTCCGGCCTCGCTGTCGATGATTATGTAGTCGTAGTGCCTCATCAACCTCCTGAGCACGCCCCTCAGAAGGTTGTTAGCATAACAGTAGCAACCCTCGCCCTCAGGCCTTCCCATGACTATCAGGTCGAAGGTGTCGCACTCGCATATCGCCTCTCCGTAGATCTTCCCCTCGAGCCACTGCTCCTTGTTGGTTGACCCCATCTCGTCCCTGCTTACCTGAAAAACCTCTCTGATGTCGCCGAGCGTCTTCTCCACCAGCTCGGCAACTCCAAGCGCATCTGGAAGATTGCTGTCAGGGTCTGCATCAACGGCAAGCACGCTGGTAGTTCTCTGAGAAATAAAATGGATTAAAAGGGCGGAAAGTATGGTCTTGCCCGTTCCTCCCTTGCCAGTCACTGCAACTACTGTCATGGCTACTCCTCAATTATCATCTCGCTTATTCTGATTTCCGCGCCCTTAAGGGTGATTTTAATAAATTTTGGCTCCTCCTGCTTCTTCTTCTCCTTCTCCGCCATTACTTTCCACCCTTCTTCTCCTCGCTCTTCACTATGACCTTGTCGATGTAGATCTTGGCGTCCTTGATTATCAGCTTTATTCCAGCAGTGGCTGGCTGGGCCGGAACCTGAATCTGCGGCATCTGGAACGCTGGAAGCTGTGGCATCTGCATCGGCATTGCCATCTGGGCTGGCTGCACCTGCTGGACTGCTGGCTGCTCTGCAGCAGCTGGTGCCTCCTCGACCGCAGCCTCCTCAGCGACGGCCTCTTCCTCGGCCTCCTCCTCTTCCTCAACCCATCCCTCGGTGATCTTCTTGCCGTCAACCGGCCTCACAACACCAGTAACGACGGGGTGGTTGACCTTCTTCAGGAACTCCTTGAGTTCTTCGATCGTCCTCGCCTCCTCCTCGGTTGCGATCTTGTCCCTGACGTCCTCGGGTATGTACTTCTCGACCCTCTGCTTGAGATCCTTTGGCATCCAGACGGTCCTGTACCAGCCACCGTCGGCCTGTATGAACTTCTTGCTCCTGAAGTAGCTTATACCGATGCCCAAGAAACCGATGACCTGCTTTCCTCCACCGGTCTGCCCGGCCATCGTCGAGAAGGTGAGCCCGTTAGGTGCCGGCTCGGGATATCCTCTGTGGACCCAGCCAATTCCGTCAACCTCTGGCATGTAGAAGCCGATGACCTCGAAGCATCCGCACGAGGTGTGCGGGTACTCGAAGAAGCTGTGGAGCTTTATCCTGTCGTACTCTCCACCGCTCTCCTCCTTGGCGAACTCGTTAACTCCGGAGTACTCTCCGCCAATCGGATCAATGACGTCGCCCTTCGGAATGGCCTTGTTCGGTCCCTCCGGGTCAACCCTCGCCGCAGCCCTGCCGTCGAACCAGCTTATGGCACCGCAGAGAGATGGCCTGTCAGGGCTGACGACGCAGACGTTCGTTGGAGCGAAGCTTTGGCAGAGCGTGCATGAGTAGAACTCGTCCACATCCTCGTCGTGCAGGCTCTCAACCCTCGCGTCTCTCTCATCGTAGATCGGCATCGCGACCTCGTTGAGCACCTTTTCGACGAGATCCTTGTCGGTTATGTAAACGGCCTCGATCTTCTCGATGAACGGAAGCTCGTTCTTGAAGAGCATCATCGTGGCCTTGGCGATCTGAATGAGACTCTTGAGGCCCTTCTTCACGGCACCCTTGCTGATCCTGATCCAGATGTCGTATCTCTGGTTCAGGTGCATGTAGCCCTCGATGTAGTTCTGGAAGTCGTGGTTCCTCCTCTCAATCACAGGCTCGAGGTCCTGCTCCACCTGGCTGCCGGCGATGTAGTAGATCATCGCGTACGGATAGGCCTTGCCCTCCTCCATCTCGTCGAGGTCCGGGCCGACGAGCGTGACCTTCATGTCCTCTACCTGATCCTCCGGCAGGGCAAGAACGAGCTCGAAGCCCGGCTGGGACGTGCCGCCAAGCTCTACGTACATGTCGCCCTTCCTGACCCTCTCTCCCTCGTACATCGGGGAGATGTCAAACGGAAACTCTGCCTCCTCACCAACGCTCTCCTTAATCTTAGCACCTTCCGGAATCTCAATCCTCTTCCTCTCAACCATCATAATCACCTCCTCTAAAGACCGTTCAAAACCTCCTCAAGCATCTGATAGTGCATCTCCTTATTTGCGGTAAGGTTCGTGAAGCTGAACTTCGCATGAGGCTGATAGAACTCGTCGAGGCTTATCGTCGTTATCTTCGAGAAGTGCTTCAGGGCAGAGAGCATTCTGGAGAGGTAGTAGGGCAGGAAGCCGAGGTAGAGCACGACGTCGTAGTTGCCCTTGCCATCAAAGCCCTGCCACTCCTCGTCGAGCATGAACTGGGTCACGTAGTGCAGCGGGAACACTATGGACTGGGGCTTCACACCCCTCTCAATGAGGGGCTTGCTCGATCCGCCAGTGGCGATTATTGGAATGCCCTTCTCGTAGAACTTCACCGCGTACTCTACAAGCTTCTCCTCCTTGAGCAGCTTTCCACCCGTGACGAGCACGGGGTGCTTGGCCTTCTTGACCAGATTTACAACCACGCTCGGCTTTACGGGCGTGGCGTCCCTGCTTACCTGAATGTCTGCAACCTGATACCTTCTTGCCACGGGATACTTCTCCTCCTTCTTAACCGCCATCAGTTACACCTCCGAAAAAATTTACTGTGGGGGCTTTTCGCCCGCATACTTCTCGTAAACCTCCTCAACGAGCGTCGGGTTGAATCCAGCATCAAAGCCCCTGATCGGTCCCTCAAGGATCTTCTTCTTGCTCCAGTCGATCTTCCAGCCGTACTCGCTCTCGAGTATGTGGAGCAGCTCGTCCTTCATCTTCAGCGGCAGATCGGCCTCGCTCCTGACGTAGAGGTACCAGTCGTCAGGCAGCGCACCAAGGTACTTCTGGCTGAGCTCCAGATAGTGGGTCAGCTTGATCTGCCTTCCGAGGCTCGTGTCGTTCGGCCTTATGGCGAGCCTCGCCAGCTGGACTATGGCCTCCTCCTTGGTCTCGACGGCAACCAGCAGTGAGTCCGGAGCGGGCTCGATGTTCACTTTGCTCTTGGTCTTGATGTCGTACACCCACCACTCCTCCGGCTTGTAGTACCTGCCGATGTACGCCCTCCTGTACTTGGTGCCGTGCGGTCCAACAACCACAGGCACTCCGAGCCTGTTGAACCCCGTTGCGATGCTCGCAGCCTTGTGGCTGTACGGTCCCCAGCTGAATCCGACCGCACCAACTCTGTTGAAGACGTAGTCGGCGATCTCGGCGTAGTTGCCCCTCAGCGGCCTCATGGCGAATATGCTGGCGATCTTTATCGCCGCACCGCTTATGTGGCTGTTGGAGACACAGCTACCCACGTTGACGAGGCCGCCTGCATCGAAGCTTCCCGAGTACTTCTCGTAGAGGGTCTGACCGTCCTCGTCCTTGGTCATGCCGATTTCCATCGCGTGACATCCGGAGGTGACGACGATGTACTTCCTCCTGAGGAACTCCTCGAGGATTACCTTCAGGTCGCTCGCGTAGTCCGGGTAGTTGGGGCATCCAACTGCCGCAATCACACCCGGAATCTGACCCATGACGATCGGCTGACCGACGTTCCTGATTTCGGTGTCCTGCACTGGGCCCCTTCCGACCCTCGTCTTGCCGGTCCTGTTGTAGAGCTGATCGAATCCGGCGGACATTATCACGTTTATGATCTTGATGTTCTTCGGACACGCCTGCTCACACTTGCCGCACGAGATGCACCTCTCCTGGAGGTCGGCGAGCTTGCTGAGGTCCTTGGTCTTCTGGGCGTGCGCCATTCCCTGGTCGATCCTCAGGTTGTGCGGGCAGGTGAACACACAGTTCATGCACTGCGTACACTTGTTGATCTCGTTCCACATGTCCTCCTCGGTGGCGAAGAACCTGTACTTCCTGTCTCCACCGTGCTTCTTGAACATCGCCTCTGCAACAAGCGGCGCGACCTGTCCGACCTTCTCAGGATCGGGCAGGAACACACCCGGAAGCTTCCCGCTGACAAGGGCATCAACAATCTTGTCAACCGGCCAGTCGCTGACGTCCGGCAGTCCCCTTACCGCAGCATCGCTCGTGGCTATGAGTGGAATGCCGACAGCCTTGCACGCCTCGAGCAGGTCCGCCCTGATGCACTGCTCATCGCTGACCATCACATCAGGCAGACCTGATCTTATAACCCTGAGCTCGTAGCTGAGCGGTCCGAAGATCTTGGTTTTAGCGTTCACCCTCGTCATGTCATGCGCGGTGCAGCAGAGGCCGGCGATCTCAAAGTCGTCAATCCTGCCCTGCTCCTCCAGATACTCCATTATCGGCCTGGAGTACATCACGTTGTGGCCAACAACAACGATGACGGGCTTGTTCTTGTCTATTATTCCAAAGCCCGTGTCCACAAGAGGCGTGTCCGGCTCAGCCTTGGGCAGGTTGAACGCGACAATCTGGGCGATGTCCGCGACCTCCATTCCGATGTGGTCCGCCATGCTGACGTGCAGGGCCTTGCTCTCGTAGTCGATGTAGCTCTCCTCGTTTCCGATGTGCACGGAGTGGAGAACCTTTACGATCTCCTTCTCAGCCCAGTCGAGGGCCTCTCTGAGGTCTCCGAGGGTTCTGGGCCTTATTCCAATTACCGTCCTTATGTTGGGCGCCTCAACATTCACGTCCGGGCCAAGATCAATCGGGGTATCCTCACCGTACTCCTCAATCAGGTGATCGAGGAGGTGCCTCGCATGAGCCGTGTGCGCGGAAGCACCAATACAGCACGCAATTGTGACGAGTCTGGCCTTCGCGGTCTTCAGGTCAATACCACACGCGCCCCTCTTGTTCATTGAAAGATCGCACGGCCCCATCGTACAGAGGTTGCAGTAGTCAGACATCGGGGCGTAGAACGGCTCAAACCTGTCGAGCAGCTTGTGGTCCCACTTCCTCAGCTCAAGTATTCCGGGCTTTGGCGTTGGCCCCATCGGCTCGTCCCATTCCTCTGCCTCGTCAATTACCTTCCCTATTTTTATGCTAACGTTCCGCATCTCGTCGATTGCGAACAAACCTTTTTTCAGTTCGAATGCCATACCATACCACCTCTTAAACCGAAAACCATATTTCCGTTATTTTTAACTCCAAAGTATATATTCGTTTCGGGCGTTTCTCGACCCTCCATTTGAATTAAACTCCGCTCTATACAACTATAAAACATTACCTATTTTTCGCAGCATTAATAATAAATTAAGAATCGTTTAACACTATCTGCATAATTTCTTCCGGTTTGGTAACACTACCTCCACTGACGGGCTCGATCGATGCCTCGAACCGCTTGAAGCTGTCGAAGTCTGTCAGGTAGGAGGTGTAGATGCTGTTGGGCATAAACGCTCCGCTGCTGGGGGCGACATCTGAGATCGCCACCTTCACGTTCACGCTCCTCCCGGCCCTCGTCACCCTCACAACATCGCCCTCTTTCAGCCCGTTGCTCTTGGCGAACTCCTCGGTGAAGTAGATGACCGCAGACTTCTCCACGTACTCGTCCGTGAACTTGCCCTTGTCCATCGCCTCAACCTGAAAGCTCGACCTCGCAACGACGACTTCGACGGTGATCTTCTTCAGAAACTTGGAAAACTGCAACGGCATTCACACCACCTCCAGAAGCTTCCTGAGGATCGTCTCGTCATTGACCTCGCTTTCAAACACAGGCTTCAGCTCCACCCTGACCCCGTCGCTTCTAACCATTGTACCACCAGCCTCAACGCCGGCTATCGCCGATGGAATCACGACCTTGGCCACCTCTCCCGTGAAGGTGACGCGCGGGTCGATGACGATGGTGTTGATCTTAGCGAGCTTCTTCGCATACTCAAACGGCAGCGAGTTCAGGGGGTCTGTGCCGATCACTATGGCAGTGTCTATCGACTCGCTCTCAAGGAGCCTGTAGAACGCATAGTCCTCGGAGGACTTCTGCTCCCTGAAGCTGTACTTGTTTATGCTCCCCGTCTTCTCGAACATTAGCTCGTTGAAGCCCCTCATGTTCGGGTGGCAGCCGGCCGGAATGAAGTACACGCTCGTCTTCTCGTTCATCTTCCTCACAAGCTCCTTGAACGGCTCGTAGTTTCCCTTCAGCCCGTACTTCAGCCCGAGCCCCCCGAATATTACGTTGAAGTCGGCCTTCTCCATCTCCTTCAGGACTCTCGGGATGTCGTTTGCGTAGATCTTCGGAGCCTTCCCCTCGAGCGCCTGACTGAAAGCTTCGATTATCTCAAGGTCGTCCTTGACCTCGAAGAACCTGGCGTTCTTCTTGGCGAGCTTCGCTGTGTGGGTCTTCCTGACGTCTATCACCACCAGGAACCTGTCCTCCTCGTATCCGCGCTGCCTCTTCCCCCCCCTCGGGTAGTAGGTGTAGCGGGACATGTGCCTCGAGAGGCTGTGGTAGGGATCAACGCCCCAGTAGACGATCACGTAGGCGTTGTTCTTCACCTCCTCAAGGGTCGTGCTGGGCAGCTCACCCCTGAGAACCATCTCCACGAAGTCTCCGAGGCAGAACGTCGAGTTGTCGTCAATGTAAGCTCCCTTCTTCTCAGCGAGCTCTATGGCGAGCTTCTGGGCCTCGAGGGTTGTCGTGTCGAGGCCGTAGATCGCGAGGTTCTCCGACTCCTTTATCAGCTCCTGAGCCCTCTCGATTGCCGAGTCAAAGTCCACCTCCCTGCCATCGACCTTGGGCTTGGCCCTCGAGGACTGGTGGTTCAGGAATATCCCGGCCCCCCTCCTGCATGCATGCAGTACGTGGGTTATCCTGTCCCCCTCAACCTTAACCTCTATGTCGTCACAAAGACACGAACATCCAGCACAGGTCACCGGCATGATCATCCCTCCAGAAAGCTTATAGCATCGCTTGGACAGTTCTCCCTGCAGGCGACGCAGAGAACCCTGTTCTTCCCGTACCTTCTGCACTTCTGCATGTTAATTACCTTCAGCACTCCATTCTCAAGCCTGTAAATCGGATCCTCAATTTTCGGCCCGTAGCCGCTCCCAGAACCATAGGGATCCTCCGCAGCGTGCACCGGACAGACGACGATGCAGTTCGCACAGCCGGAGCACTTCGACTCGTCCACTATCAGCCCCGTTTCGGTTGCCTCCTTCAGGGGCTCGAGGAGCTTGAGCAGCTCCTCCTTCTGCTTCTCGTACTTCGCCTCCTCAAAAAGCGGCGTGCACTCCTCGATCTGCCTCTCCCTGTTGACGACCTTGAAGGCAAAGGCCATGCACGTCTGCTCTCCGCACTTCTTGCAGTTGGTTTTCGGCAATAGCTTGTAAATCTCCATTGGCGTGATTGGCATTGTTAAAGATTGAACTAATTTATAGTTTAAGATTTCGCAATTGTGAGTTCGAGTCCAAAAGCTGTTTTTCCGGGAAAAGATTTTAATGGTTGAAACGCCATAAAATACCCCATGAAACCGCTCGTCAATTTTGAAGAGCTCACGCCAGCCATCAGATTTGCCGAAGATTTGAAGCCCGTGCTCTACCAGCCTGACCAGCTAAGGGAGAACTTTCCGGCCTACTACATGTACAGGGACTGCTCGCTCAGCGAGGAAGATGCAAGGAGAATCGCCGAGCTCGGACTGAGGTACGACTACACCGTCATACCTCCCGCGAGAATTGGAGAGGAGTTCATCAAGACATACGGTCACTATCACCCCATCCACAGGGAGATCAGCTACCCCGAGCTCTATCAGGTGATAGAGGGCAGGGCGGTCTTCCTCCTTCAGAAGAGGGGCGAGAGGGAGGATGAGCTTCTGGACTTCATAGCCGTCGAGGTCAAGGAGGGGGAGATGCTGCTCGTCCCCCCGGACTACGGCCACGTGATGGTGAACCCAAGCGATGAAAGGCTCGTGACGTCCAACTGGGTGTGCAGGAGCTTCCAGTCACTGTACGAGCCATACGCAAGGCTGAGGGGTGCTGGATACTACCTCACGGCAGGTGGATGGGTTGAGAACAGGAACTACAGGAAGCTGCCGGAGGTTAGAGAGGGGGGGAGCGCGGCCAGCGAGCTGTTCGATGTCGATGGGGAGATGTACCACCTGCTCGAAAAACCCGAACTCCTCGGGGTGCTAACAAACCCGGAAAAGCATAGGGAGGTGTTTGAGAAAGCCTTAGACGTCGATTAAACCCCTGACGGGAGCTATGGGCGGTAGCTCCCTCTTGTGCCTGCTTTTTTCCACCATTGAGATTACCTTCTCCACCTCTTCAGCGCTAACTCCCAGCCTCTCAACCATCTCCTCCTTCTCCATGCCGGCCTCGATGCCCTTCAGTATGGCGTCCAGCTTCTGGTAGCTGATTCCCATCTCGTCCTCGTCGGTCTGTCCCTTCCAGAGCCTCGCCGAGGGCTTCTTCGAGATTATCCTCTCCGGCACTCCGAGGTACTTGGCGAGCTCGAAGACCTCGGTCTTGTAGAGGTCGCCTATGGGCAGGAAGTCCACGCCCCCATCCCCGTACTTTGTGAAGTAGCCCACCTTGAGCTCGCTCTTGTTCCCTGTCCCTGCCACAAGCCTGTTGAGCCTGTTGGCGTAGTAGTAGTTGATTATCATCCTGACCCTCGGCTTCACGTTGGCGAACGCGAGGGAATCGCTTTCACCGAATGTTCTGGAGAAGCTCTCCAGAAGGGGGTTTATCTCCACGTACCTGTACTCGATGCCGAGAGTCTCGCAGACGAGCTTTGCATCCTCAACATCCTCCTCGGTCGTCACCCCGATCTCTGGCATGATTGTCGCGAAAACCCTGTCGCTGCCGAGGGCTCTCACGCTGAGGAAAGCTACGGTGGCGCTGTCAACACCTCCGCTCACACCAACAACCACACCGTCCGCGTTCGCAAGCTCGACCTTCTTCCTTATGAAGTCGCAAATCCTGTCGGCAACCCTCTCCCACATCATGATATCAGCCTCAGCAGCACGGCTTTCTGGGCGTGGAGCCTGTTCTCTGCCTGATCGAACACCACGGAGTGGCTGCCGTCTATGACGTCGTCCGTTATCTCCTCGCCCCTGTGCGCTGGAAGGCAGTGCATGACTATCACATCGTCCTTCGCACCCTCAACCAGCCTCGCGTTAACCTGAAACGGCCTGAAGGCCTTGAGCCTCTCCTCCCTTTCGGCCTCCTGACCCATGGACGTCCAGACGTCCGTGTATATCACGTCCGCCCCGCTCACGGCAGCCAGAGGGTCGTTCGTCAGCTCAACCCTAGCACCCCTTTCCAGCGCCCACTTCAGTATACTCTCACTCGGTTCAAAACCTTTTGGTGTCGCCACCAACATCTCAAACCCGAGGATTGCCGAGGCGAGAATCATCGAGTTGCAGACGTTGTTGCCATCCCCAACCCACGCGAGCTTTATGTCGAATCCTCCCTTTTTCTCCTTTATCGTCAGCAGGTCTGCAAGGGTCTGGCATGGGTGCTCCAGATTGCTGAGGCCGTTTATAACCGGAACGTCGCTGTGCCTGGCAAGCTCGGCAACAGTTTCATGGCTCCTGACCCTCGCCATTATTGCAGAAACGTATCTGGAAAGGACTCTGGCCGTGTCCGCTATTGTCTCCCCCCTCCCGAGCGGGAGGTCGTTCCAGCCGAGGTAAAGAGCGTGCCCCCCCATCTCGGTCATTGCCACCTCGAAGCTGACCCTCGTCCTCGTGGATGGAAGCTCGAAGACCATGGCGAGGCTCCTGTTCTTGAGGTAGTCCCTGAACACCCCCCTGCTCCTCTCATCCTTCAGCCTCTCGGCCAGCTCAATGATATCGAGAATCTCGTCCCTCGTGAGGTCAGATATCGAGATCAGGTGCTTTACCATGCCCAGTAACATGATAAAAAATTTAATAAAGTTTGCTTTTCCTCAGCGGTTCTCCCAGTCCTCAATCCATGCCGAGATGTTCTCGAGCGCGTAAACGAGCCTGTAGGATGGCCTCGAGATTATGTCGGAGTCGATCATGTACACGCTCCCGTTTTTGACCGCGCTCAGATCTGGGAACTCGCTCGTTATCCACTTGTAGAGCATGTCGCCCTCCCCACCCATTCCGGTTCCGCTGTTGACTATGATTATGTCCGGGTTCCTCGCGACCAGATCCTCGTAGCTGACTATTCCCCAGCCATCGATGTCGTCGAACGCGTTTACGCCTCCCGCAATCTCGATGAGGTTGTCGGTAAACGTGGAATTGCCGCTGACGTATATGGGGTCGTTCCACAGGATGTGTGCCACCGTCGGTCGCTCCTCATACCCCTCAGCTTTTTTCTTCACCTCGCCGATCTTCTCCTCCATCCACTCCACGAGCTTTGTAGCGTTCTGCTCCTCACCAACGGCCCTGCCTATCATCAGTATGTCCTTCATAACATCATCCAGATCCTTGGGATTCGTGGCAATCACGGGTATGCCGTAGCTCCTGAGAACCTCGATGACCTCCTCCCCGTTTCCAAAGCTTGCCACAACTAAGTCCGGATCGAGGGAGATGACCTTCTCCACGTCAACGGTCGAGAACCCTCCGACGCTCGTGAGCTTGCCCTGATTCTTCAGCTCAACAACCTCCGGAGGGTAGTTGCAGTAGTCGGTGACGCCAACAACCCTGTCCCCGGCACCTATCGCGAACAGGATCTCCGTGTTGCTCGGAGCCAGCGAGACTATCCTCTCAGGGGTTCCGTTTATGACCACCTCATGCCCGAAGTCGTCGGTCACCACCACCCTCTCCACGGCTGGCGTGGGCGTTGGTGTGGGTGTTGCGGTCGGGGTTTTTTCTGGAGTTGGGGTGAGCGTGGGCGTTGGCGCTGCTGCCTGCTCCTTCTCTGTAGCACATCCCGAGAGCGCGATCGCTGCAAGAAGAACCAGCATGATGATCAGCTTCTTCATCGCAACCACCCACCAACATCAGCACGGCACGGCTATATTAAGTTATTCATTTTATCTTATAACAAATCAAAAGAACTTTAAGTTGCGGAAGAGAGGGATGGCCATGAAGGACTGCAGGGAGTGCAAGAACTACTCGTGGTGCGTTGAGTGGGGATGCCTGAAGGAGGGAGGGTGCGAGTACTTCGAGCACGTCTACGAGCAGTACGTCTGATCACTGCACCTTGGGAACAACCACCACACTTCCATTGTACCTCACGACCTCCACGTCTATTCCGTAGACCTCCATGATGTTCTCCGGAGTTATAACCTCCCTAACACCACCCTGCACCACAATCCTCCCGTTTTTGACCATCACGACTCTATCCGCGAACATGGCAGCTAAGTTAACATCATGCATCGCAACAAGCGCCCCCTTACCGGAGTCCACGAGCTTCCTCACCACCCTCATGACCTCAACCTGACTCCTTATGTCCAGATGGGACGTGGGCTCGTCGAGGAGGAGGTAGTCGGTCTCCTGACAGAATATCCTTGCAAGAAGCACCTTCTGCTTCTCCCCGCCGCTCAGCTCGGAGAAGTTTCTCTGGGCGTAGCCCTCCATCCCAACCATCCTGAGGGCATGGATGGCCTTCTCGTAGTCTTTGCTTGAAGGAGAGAACTGGACGTGGGGAATCCTGCCGAAAAGGACAACATCTATGACCCTGAGGCTTGCGGACTCGCTCTCCTGAGGAAGGTATCCGAGGTGCCTCGCAACCTCCTTCCTGTCCATCGAGTGCACGGCCCTTCCGTCAACGTATATTGCGCCCCTGACAGGCCTGAGTATTCCGTAAATCGCCTTCATCAGCGTGCTCTTCCCGCTCCCGTTGGGGCCGAGCAGAACCACGAGCTCCCTCTTTCTGAGCGATAGAGCCACGCTCTCGAGCACCCTCCTGCTGCCGAGCACAACCCCGACATCCCTGACCTCAAGCGCCAAAGCCCGTCCCCCTCCTGAGCAGGTATATGAAGAACGGTGCTCCGAGCATCGAGGTTATTATCCCCACCGGCAGCTCACCCGGAACAGCTACTCTCGCCACGAGATCCACGAGAGGCATGAACCCCATGGCGAAGAGGACTGAGAACGGTATCAGAACCCTGTTGTCGAAGCCGAGAAGCATCCTCATGGTGTGGGGGATTATCAGACCCACGAAGCCTATGACTCCGCTGACGGAGACTGCAGAGGCTGTCAGAAGTGCGGAGATTGCAACTATCACCGCCCGGAACTTCGAGACATCAATTCCAACGCTCTCCGCATGCTCCTCTCCGAGGAGCAGGGCGTTGAGCCTCCATGCGAAGACGTAGAGCAGGGCTATGCCCAGAAATGCCGTGAAGAGCATGAGCCCCACCTTGACCCAGTTGGCCGTCCAGAAGCCACCCATTATCCAGAATATGACCTTGTGCATGCTCTCTCCAGCCATGTAGATGAGCAGAGAGGTCAGCCCGGTCAGGAACGTGGCGACCGCAATTCCGGCAAGCAGGAGAGAGCTCGTCGTGCTCCCACCAATCCTGTAAACCACGTAGACCGTCAGGATCGAGCTGGCGAACGCGAAAAGCATCAGGCTGAGTGACGAGGAGGCGAGACCCAGCACTATTGCGATGCTCGCCCCGGCACTTGCACCGCTCGAGACGCCTATGATGTAGGGGTCTGCGAGAGGATTCCTGAAGAGGGACTGCATCGCACATCCAGCTGATGAGAGTGAGGCACCGACGAGTGCTGCAAGGATCGTTCTCCTGAGCCTGTAGTCGAGAATCTTGCTCTGTATGTCGTGAAACGAGAGCAGAAACCCGGAAGATCCATAGCCGATGCTCAGGAGAAAAGAGAGGGCCAGCAGGATCACCAGTACCAGCAGCACCTTCGCCATCCTTCCCTGCGAGGTATGAACCATTTGATGTTCAGTAAAGTTCCCTGAATTTTTAAGGTTTCGGAAGAAATGGACACGCTTTTATAATGTTAAATAATTGATTTATCTGATGTTACCGCCGGTCGAGTACATAGCCAGAATAAAGCCGTTCAGCCTCCTCACAGACGAGGAGGTGGAGGAGCTCGTCAGCAAGATGCACGTCTCCCTCTACAAGACGGGGAAGACGGTGTTCAAGAGGAACAAGGTTCTCGACAGGATCTATCTGGTCAGGGACGGGGAGATAGGCCTGTTCGACGGAGACGATCTGGTCGAGGTGGTGGGGAAGAATGAGTTCACAGGGCTGATCTCCGCGATCAAAAAGGAGAAGACAGAGTTCGAGGCGAGGGCCATCACAGACACAATATGCTTCGAGTTCAAGGCAAAGGACGTTCAGGACTTCATGGAGAGGAACGAGGAGTTTGCGGAGTTTGTCAACAAGCTGCTCACAATGAGGTTCAGCGAGCTGTTCAGGGGTGAGGAGGACGAGCTCATAAACGTGTTCTCCAAGAAGGTTTCAGAGATTCTCAGCAAGAGGCCAGTCACATGCTCCCCGGACTCCACCATGGAGGAGGTCGTCAGGCTGATGTCTGACGAGAACGTCGGAAGTGTTGTTGTAACCAATCCAAGAGGAAACCCGATCGGGATAATAACCCACACAGACGTTGTCAGATCCCTCGCTAGGGGGCTTGACCTCTCCACGAAGGCGGAGAGTATCATGAGCCACCCGGTCAAGGCCGTTGACGTCTCCGCATCCCTGCTGGATGCGTACATAAAGTTCATTGAAAATGCCGTGAACCACCTCGCGGTTGCAGAAGACGGGAAACTGGTGGGCGTTGTCACGATCAAGGACCTCATAAGGAAGTTCGAGCCCCAGACGTCCCTCCTGAACTACCCCAAGCTCGTCAAGAAGGCCGAAAACCCGGAGAGAGTTAGAGAGCTGCTGCAGGAGGTCGTGAGCTCAATGAAGAACATGGCGCGCTCGGGGCTGAGCTACGAGGTGATATCCTCCATATACGTCCCCATTCTCGACCAGATCCTCAGGAAGCTCGTTGAGGGCGCAGATCTCGATGCAACGGTCGCGATCATAGGAAGCTTTGGAAGGAGAGAGGTGAGGGTGCCGATAAGGTACGACCTCGCTGTCATCGAGGGTGATGCCTCCGGGCTCGCTTACGACTTCGTATCGATCAGGAGGTACACTGACCTCGCGGAAAGCGTTGAGGGTCTCACCGCCCTTGCGGACTCAAGGTACATACACGGAGACGGGGCGAGGTATGTGAGCTTCAGGGAGGAACTCGAGGAGAGACTTGAGAGGCTAAAGGGGGATGTCGCAAAGCTGCTGAAGAGCCTGCTCTCGCAGCGCATCACAATCGAGAACTGCGACGAGGTTGTGTGCAGGGCGGCGAGGCTCTACGCCATCCTGCAGGGCGACTTCACGTCCAAGAGCACCGTGGAGAGGATAGGTGAGATGGATCTGAGCGAGGATGTTATCGAGAGCGCGGTTGAGGCGTACTCGGCCGTGAGGATGATAAGGCTGAGGAGGGAGCTGTTCGAGAAAAGCGATAAAGTGGATGAAGTCATCCTCAAGAAGTCGGTGGGCATATTCAGGCAGTTTCAGGAAGAGCTGTCGAGAAGGATGAAATCATGGTAGAGGGGCTCAGGGACGTTGAGTTCTGCGTCATAGACCTCGAAACCACGGGGCTGAACACCAAGAAGGACGAAATCATATCCTTTGCCTCGATTCCGGTAAGGGACATGACAATACACCTCGACGAGGCGTTCTACACCCTGATAAGGCCCGAGAAGTTCAGAGTGGACTCGATAAAGTACCACGGGATTACCGAGAGCGACCTGCGTGACGCACCCACATTCGCGGAGGTGGCGGACAGGATAGAGGAGGTGATCGATGATAGAGTCATAGTCGGCTATGCCGTGTGGGTGGACGTGGAGTTCCTCAAGAACGCGTTCAAGAAGAAGCTGAAGAAGAAGCTCAGGGTGGAGAGGTACGTGGATGTGGCAGAGGTCGAGGCGTGGCTGATAAAGAAGAGGGGCTCGGCTGTGACCTTCAGGCTCGATTTCGAGAGCCTGATGAAAATTTACCGCGTGGAGGGCTTTCAGAGGCACACGGCCCTTGGTGATGCGTTCTCAACAGCCTACGTGTTCCTCAAGCAGCTTTCGCAGCTTGAAGACTATAGCGTGAACGTCATCGACCTCGTGAGGATCGGGAGGAGGATGCTGTTCTGAGTCATATGAAGTTCCTCTCCACGTACCCCTGAAACCTCTTGACGGTCTTCAGCGCGTCCCTTATCAGCGTCCTCTCCATCGGGTTGACCTCGGAAGACTGGAACTCCTTCCTGTTCTGGGCCTGAAGCCATATTTTCCTCCTCATCAGGATGGTGTAGGCATGCTCCAGATCGTCTCCCATGTCCTCGGGAATGATTCTCTCCTCCACGAGAGTCCTTATCCTCTCGAGCGTGTTTGTCACGTGCATGATTCCGTTGGTTATCGCGAGCGCTCTGACCGGATACTCCACCGGTGCTATGGCGCCGGCCTTGTAGTTGAAGATCTCCTTCAGACTGCCGAAAATCGTCAGTGCTGGCTTGTATCTTAGCGACGCGATGATGACAAACCTGTTCTTCTCAAGCTTTGAGGCGAGGCACTCCTTCATCTCCTCGAGCAGGGATCTCTCCCCAAGGAGAAACCGCGAGTCGGAGATGAGCGAGAGGTTAACTATGTTCTTCTCCACGTTTGTTGACCACTCCCTGCAGGTCTCGCCCACCTGACTGACGTGGAAGTTGTACTTGTCAGACGTGTATCCGTGGTCGCATCCCGGGAACCCGAGGCTGTCGAGCGTTCTTTCAAGCCTTGAAAACCACGCGAGAACGTCATCGTCGCTGTAGACTGCGAGTGTGTCCCTGTCAGTCAGAAGGAACTGTTCGCTCCTCCCTCCACTTCCTGTGATGGCGTAGGCGTACCCATCTGCTGGCATGCCGATGAGCTTCGCTGCGGTTACAATCATCGCGTCAACAACGTGGGAGATCTCGGAGAAGAAGACGTATGGATCAACAATCTCCGGGTGATCCACGTAGCTCATAGCCTCTCTCTCAAGGTCGAGCTTGAAGCTGTCCATCGCGAGTGCTATGTCCTCGAGCCTCTTCGCCCCGTGAATTCTGGCCGTGTACTTTATGTACTTGGGCCCCAGCTCGAACGCCACATCCCTGAGGGTGATCACGCCTATGAGCTCCCCGTCCTCGAACACACCGAGGTGCTTTATCCCGTGCTGAACCATGAGGGAGAGGGCGTCGAAGATCGACGACTCTGAGCTCACGGCTATCAGCCTTGTTCCTGCAAACTCCCCAACGGGCTTCCCGAGGTCAATCTCCTCTCCAACAACCCTTCTCAGGTCGGATTCTGTGAAGAAAGCATAGGGGGCTCCGTTCCTCATTACAACGACGCTTGAGATCTTCTCCTCATCCATTATCTTCGCGGTCTCCCTTATGCTGAGAGAAGAGTCCACGGTCACGGGAGATCTCTTCACAAAGTCGCCAACTCGCTTGAAATTTGACATTGTTGTAAAATTCTGCAAGACAAAAATAAAAAAGTTTGGTCAAAAAATTTGGGGTTACTCTGGGATCTTCATCCTGTCCACGAACTCGATCGTCTCTGGCGGGTTGGCCTTCTCAGCTCCAGTCGCAAGGGAGACCACGACAGCGACGATCAGGTGCACGAGGAATCCAACGACTCCCCATGCGATCGTTCCGATCTTGCTGCCGGCTATGACGATCGGCGACATGCCCATGAGTCCGACTCCGGCGATGTACGGGAACGAGACCAGCAGTCCCGCGACCATTCCTGCCACAATTCCGTACCTGTTCAGCCCTTTCCAGAAGATACCGAGTATGATCGATGGTGTGAAGAGGCTCGATGCGAAGACGAACGCCCATCCGACGAGCAGTGCGACGTACTTGCTGAAGGTCGGATCCTGAATTGCCCTCGCTCCAGCAAGAGCCGAGATCACTGCGAGTATGACGAGCATCGCTCTTCCGATCCAGACCTCCCTCTCCTCAGAGACGTTGGGGTTTATGAACCTCTTGTAGATGTCCCTCGTTGCTCCGACGGTCATGACCATCATCAGACCGTTTGCTGTACTGAGAGCGGCTGCGAGACCTCCGACAGCAACGACGACAGCGACCCACCATGCCAGGCCCCACATGTCGGGCATTCCGATAACGACGATGTCCTTGTGGAACGCCAGCTCCTTGGGATCAAGGATGCCGTTGCCGTTGAGGTCGTTCACCTTCACGAGGCCGGTGGGCAGCCACTTCTGGATCCACCCTATCTGCTTGGCCTGCTCAATCGGCATGCCCCATGCCTGCGAGAACGCGTATCTTGCGAGGATAGCATACACAGGAGCGGTGAGGTAGAGCAGACCGATGAAGGTCAGTCCCCAGCCAACTCCGTATCTTGCCGTCCTAACGTCCTTGACGAGGTAGAACTGGGACAGCACGTGCGGAAGTCCGACAGTTCCGAGCATCAACGCTAAAGCACCTAAGAGCCAGTTGAGCAGGTTCGTACCTCCGGCAAACGCCGTCTTGAACGGCATCGTGAAGTGCGGAAGGCCGAACGCTGTCTCTCTCGCCTCAAGGCTCGCAAGGAGTCCACCATAGCCGATGTGTGGCCACGGCTTGAATATCCCCGCCTTGGCCGCTGCGAGCAGGAAGCCAATCCAGTAGGCCGTGATCAGCACCCAGTACTGGGTGACCTGAACCCAGACGACGCTTCTCCATCCGCCGGTTCCCGCGAACAGTATGACCAGCAGCGAACCGAGCATCGCTCCAACGACCGCGTGTATTCCAAGGAACCTTCCGATGATGACTCCTGTAGCGACGAGCTGTGCGACGAGGTACGTGAACGAAACGACGAAAAGCATCAGCACGGCTATGAGTCTCGCGACCGGCCAGTTTGCGGCTCTTGTCTCAATGAACTCTGGAACTGTGAACGTTCCCGACCTCCTGACGAACGGCGCTATGAGAACGGCTGCGATAACATAACCAAGAGTCCAACCGATGATATATGGCAGACCATCATATCCCAATATAGCAATAGCACCTGCCATCGAAACGAAAGACGCACCACTCATCCAGTTCGATGCAATCGAAGAACCTATTGGCAGCGCTCCTATATCTCTGCCGGCAACGTAGAACGCCTCAGTTGTCGCTGCCCTCATCACAAGGGCGACGACCACGTAGATTATGACCGATCCAAAGACAGCAACTGCCGAAGCTGCCCCGGTGTTGCCCGCTGCTGCCAGAGCGCCAACCACTATGAAGTATATCAGGAATATGGCCGGAATCGCTATTTTTGGCTCATCAAAAACTCCCATCCTCTACCACCTCACTTCCCGAGAATCTCCCTATCCCACTTGTCCATTATTATGGCGTAGATGAAGATCAGTGCAATTCCGAAAACCACTGCAACGAAGCCTGCCAAGAACCAGTGGAGTGGTATTCCTCCGAGTATTCTTATGTGCTGTGTGGTCGAAACCGGCACGTGCATCCAGAACGCTGGTATTGTCCATAGCAGCAGCATCACTATGGTCAGTCCCTTCATTTTGCTCCAGTACTCCTGGAACTTCTCTTCACTAACTCCGCTTCCCTCTACCATGTATCTCACCTGCCAAAACCTTCTCGATTGATAATCAAAAATCATGTATTATTTAAATATTTCGCAATCTGTCACCATTAATCATAAAAAAATTTAACGTTAATTAGAATTTGGTTTGTTGCGCAACTGTGCAACATGGAAACGGCAATTGACGAAAAACGCCATAAACTTGAAAAGAAAATTTGCCAACAAGAAAAGAAAAAATTTGGGGTTACTTGTTCTCCTCCTTCAGGAACCTCCTCAGGAGCTTTCCTGTGGCGGTTCTCGGCAGAGGCTCATCCCTGAACTCGATGATCCTCGGAAGCTTGTACTTGGCGATGTGCTGCTCCAGGAACTTCAGCATGTCCTTCTTGAGCTCCTCACTCGGCTCATAACCTTCTTTGAGCACAACGACCGCCTTGACGATCTGTCCCCTGATTCCCTCTGGATCGGGCACTCCGATGACCGCGCACTCCTTAACAGCCGGGTGCTGGCTGAGCGGCTGCTCGATCTCATCAGGACCGATTCTGTAGCCGGAGGACTTGATCAGGTCGTCGTCTCTCGAGACGAAGTAGATGTAGCCCTCCTCGTCCTTTCTGACGAAGTCGCCGAGCACGTTCCAGCCGTTCTTCACGCTCTCCTTCTGCTTCTCGGCCAGCGGTCTGGTGGGGTGGTTCCAGTACCTTATGCCGGTCGGCCCCTTTATGTAGAGGTTTCCGACCTCTCCCGGCTTGCACTCCTCTCCGGTCTCGGGGTCGATTATTCTCGCCACGTAGCCCGGCACAGGCCAGCCGATGCTTCCCGCCCTCGGCTCTGGTGCTACGGTGTTGCTTATGCAGATGTGAACCATCTCCGTAGCCCCAAGAGACTCGTAGATCGGCATGCCGAACTTCTCGAGCCACCTCTTCGCGGTCTCAGCACCGAGTGCCTCACCACCGCCTGTGCAGAGCCTGAGGCTCGAGAGGTCGTAGTTCTTCATGTACTCGTCAAGCTGCGGGTTGGCGAGGATCATTCTGTACGCCGTTGGCAGGGAGCTGAACACGGTTATGCCGTGCTCCTCGACATACTTGAAGAAGTTCTCCACGCTGAAGCCGGGCCAGATGCTCGTCGCGGCTCCGTGGAAGTACGGGATGAGACAGCCGTTTCCGTAACCCATGGCGAAGCTTACCGGCGCCGGGCCGCCGACAACATCATCCTCGGTGAGCTTCCACACATACTTCCCTACAAGGTAGACGGCAGAGAGGATGTTCTCGACGAAGTGCACACAGCCCTTGGGCAGGCCGGTCGTTCCGGAGGTGAAGAGTATGGCTGCCGGGGTTCCGATCTCGAGAGGCACGGGGTCGAACTTGGCGCTCTCCTTGTATACCTCGTTGAAGGACACGAACGGATCCTCAAGGCCTTCCCTCTCAGTCACAATCACTTTCTGCACGGTGTTGAACTCCGGAACGGACTCCTCAACCGCCTTGAAAGTCTTGTCATCTCCTGTTACGAAGATGGCCTTTATCTCGGCGTTGTTGGCCACGTGCACGATCTCCTTCTTGGCCCACATTGGGTTAAGGGGCACGGGAATGGCTCCGGCCTTCATTATACCGAAGTTCACCGCAACAGCTTCAGGCATGTTCCTCATCCTGAAGCCAACCCTGTCGTACTTCTCTATGCCGATGCTCTTCAGGAAGTTGGCGATCTTGTTGCTCAGTCTGTACAGGTCTCTGTACGTCACCCTCCTGTCTTCAAAGTAGATTGCGACCTTCCTTCCCCTTCCCTCCTTTATGTTCCTGTCCAGAATCTCCTCGGCAAGGTTTATCTCCTTCCTGTCTCCGATGTAGGCCTTCACCTCATCGGGGATAACTATGTCAGGCCAGCTCTCCTTCGGTACAACATAGTCCAGAATTCCCATTTCACATCTACCTCCGTAACGCTTTTTAACCTCAATTTGCAACTTCCTAATTTATCGTTATAAATAGATTACGAAATGATTCGAAGGGAAATGCCAAAGCATCAGGAACTGTAGAACCTGAGCCTGTAGACGTTCCCACCGGGCTGATAAACCGCGACGTTGCCCGGCATCGGGTTCAGGTTCACCTTCTTCTGGAACTCTGTCTGGCTCTGCCACGTGGAGGAGTTCACCACGAAAACCCCTCTGTAAAAGGCCGTGCCGTAGGTGTGAACGTGGCCCGAGTGGATTATGTCGGGTATGTCGTCTATGACGAGGTAGTCCTCCTTCTCCGGCGCAATCGGGCTTCTCTCACCGTAAAGGGGGGCGAGGTGCCTTCGCTTGAGCAGCTCGAGCATCGCATTCTGCGGAGCTTCGTAGCTCAGCCTCGGAATTCTCGAGATTATGTCGTCTAGGCTCCTGCCGTGGTACATTAGAACCTTCACACCCTCAACGTCCACCCACACCGGGTTGCCAACGTGGATGACGTTGCTGGAGAACAGGCTCGAGAACTCCTTTGGAAGTGCTGGCTGCGGCTCGGCCTGCCTGACAGCGTCGTGGTTTCCGGGGGATAGTATGATCTTCACGTCCTTCCTTATCTTGTCGAACTGCTCCGCAGCGAACTCATACTGCCCGTATATGTCCAGAATCTCCAGCTCTTTGTCCTGATCTGGGTAAATTCCGACCCCGTCCACAACATCTCCTGCGACGAAGATGTACTTGACGGTCTCCGCAAGGGAATCCATCCTCTCGTTCCCGCTCTCGCAGTTTATCCACCTCACAAACCGCTCCCACTCCTCCTTGAGGAAGGTGTCGCTCCCGAAGTGGATGTCGGAGATGAAGACCATGCTGAAGTCCCTCTTCGCCTTCGACTTCCCGTTCATGGGAACCTCGGGGAAGACTATCCTGTCGGCGATTATGCTCCTCCCCCTCAGCCTGCCCACAACTCCAACAACCTCATCGCCGAAGAGCTCCATTGCCTGCTCCTTCACCTTCCCCTCGGCATACACCCTGACCCTGCCTGTCTTGTCCTCAACCTCAAAAACGGCCTTCTCCTCGCTGAGCTCCCTCACGTTGTCGGCAAAGCCAATAACCTCGACGGTCTCAGCCCTTATTTTCGTAAGAGAGGAGATGGGTATGGCCTTGACCCTGTTCCTCAGTATGCCGGCGATCTTCTCAAAGCGGGAGTTGAAGTACGCGACGAAGTCCTCGACCGTCCCCCTGCATGTTGACTTCCCCGTAACATCCTTCAGAACCCTTATCTCCGCTCTCCCACCAGTTTCCACCCTTGGCTCAACCTTCGACGGCTTTTCAGCCTCTTCGCTTCTTATCCTCCTCTCGAGCTCCTTCAGGACCTGAGAGACCTCGTCGGGAGTTATTATGAACGAGCCGTTGCACCGCCTGCACACCTCCTCAACGACCCTGTCCACGTTCAGGTTGCTTGAGAGGATGAGCCTGACGGCATCGGGATGAACGTTGTACCCGTTCAGGGCGAACTTGGCCACAACAGTCTTCTGGTCGATATTTTTAATAACCATGAAATTCCCCCCGTGTCATGCAATCTAAGCTGATGGGATTAATTAAGGATGTGGTCACCACTCTTATAATTGTCGGGATTATTGCTGGTGGGGGTTATGCGCTAACTGGAACATGGCCGTTTATGGTCGCGGTGCAGAGCGGGAGCATGGAGCCAAATCTCCACGTTGGAGACGTGGTTTTCCTCGTGAGCCCTGAAAAGAAGGAGATCATAACGTACGTGGAGGGAAAGCTGAAGGACTACAAGATGTTCGGCGACTACGGGGACGTGATAGTCTACAGGCCAAACGGAGACAGCTCAAAAACGCCGATAATACACCGGGCGATTATGTATGTCAAAAAAGGGGATAAGATAGGCAACTACGTCGCGGAGAACGACGGCTACATAACCAAGGGCGACCACAACCTGATGATAGACCAGCCGTTCCTGTCTAAGCCTGTCAAGAAGGATTGGATAATAGGGGTGGCGGTCTTCAGGATACCCTACATAGGATACTTCAGGCTGTTATTTGGATAGCCTCTTAATCCTCGCATCCACAACCACGTGCAGGACGTTGGGTGCGTAGTTCTTGACCTTCCTCATTCCAATCTCGATAACTCTCGCACCCATCCTTTCCGCCGCTCTTCTCACCCTCTCCACAGGCCTCTCCAGCACCCTAACCGGAACCGCCTCGTGGTAGTGCACCCATCCCTCATCCCTTAATGCGGAGATCGCGTTCTGCAGGAACTGCTCAGCATAAATGTGGCCCATGATGACCCTGTCGGCAAAGCTCTCCGGGATCACGTGCATAGAGTCTCCAAGAATCGGAACAACATTCCTCACCCCATTCAGCCTCACGTTCTCGAGCAGGAAAAAGTAGGAGTCAGGGTTTATTTCAACCGCATACACCCTCCTCGCTCGCGAATGCTTGGCCACCGGGATCGTGAAGTATCCGATTCCCGCGAACATGTCGAGCACGACCTCTCCGTCCCCGACGAGCCTCGCAACCCTCATCTTCTCGTACTGGTTCCCCTGGCTGTACATCACCTTCGTCAGGTCGAACCTGAAAACGCAGCCGTTCTCCCTGTGCTCAACCATGCTCTCGTCCCCAAAAAGCGGTTCCATTTCGGGCTTCCTGAGCATCCCGTGCCTCCCGCGGTCGAGCCACAGGGCTTTCAGCCCGTAATGCCTGACGACCTCCTCGGCAATCCTGTCTCTGTACCCCATGAGCTCCCCGGGCAGCTTCATCACTCCAACCCTTCCAAAGAGCTTCAGGTCGGCGTACCTCGGATAATGGCCGGCAATGCTCTCCACAATCTCCCTAAAGTTCCTCCTCTCCCTGAAAACCGGGTTTGCGTCTTCAACAACCTCTGCACCCTCAATCTCGAGGTCGAAGCCGTCAACAACAGGGATTATCACGTAGCCGTCCTCGAACCTTATCCTCCTCGACCTGTCCTTCAGCCCGAGCCTCTCCACCTTCCTACGCACTTCCTCGGCGATCTCCTTCCTGACCCTGAGGGCCTTCATCTCCTCACCAGACTCTCGTGGACGACTATGTACCTCTCTCCAGCCTTAGCAACAAACACCCTGTCCCCTGCCCTGAACCTGAAGTCTGGCTTAGCAACAGTCACAGGCTCGTAGCTGTACGGGTCGAGAATCTCCACCGTGCTCTCGTCCATGCTCAGCACGTAGCTCTCAAGGAGGTCGCTGCCCCTCGCAACAACCCGCGGGTTCCTGAGGTTCACGGGCTTTCCGGTCATGACGTCGTAACCCTTCCTCTTCTCAACGCTTGTCACTATTACGTCCGCACCCCCATCCTCGACTATGTCCCCCACAAAGTACTCGGGCAGCCTGACGAGGTACGTGAACCTGTAAAAGTCCCTCCCGTCCTCCCTTCCGGCTATCTTGCTGCTCTCCTTCATCTCGGCCCCAAACGCTCTCGCGATGTTTCTCGCTATCTTCTGTGCGAGCCTCTTGTCGCCTATGTAAACGTCCACTCCCTCTCTCCTCTCCTCGATCTTGGAGATGAACGCTCTTGGATTAGAATGCTCCCTCTCAACACTGCCGGCAATCATCTCCGAGATTGTCTCGAGCTCCTCGTCCTTAAGGCTGCGGTTGCTGGCCCTTATCTGAATTATCGCCTCGTAGTACCCACCAGCCTGCCTGCTGCACCTCTCACACGCTATCTTCCTCACCCTCACCTCGAAGAACGTCTCGTAGCTGTACGGATGGTCCCTCAGCATCCCGCTGAGCCTGAAAACGTACCTGCCAATCTCCTCACCAACAGGCTCGAAATCGATCTCGTCAACATGCAGCTCCTCATGAACCCTCACGCCTTTGGAGAGGTGGTACTCCACAGCCTCCTCCAAGCTTGTGGCCCTCCACCTGTCGAGCCTGTACTCCCCGCACCTCGAGCACCTCGTAACCTCGACAACCGGAGGGACGTCTACCGGAATTATGCGTGCAGACAGACACCTTCCGCACACCGGGTACTCGCTTTCCCTGCCGCACGAGGCACACTTCATTGCAACCCAGAAGATTCACGGGCGGATATTTATCTCTTTTCTCCCCCGGTTGAAATGACTAAAGTTTTAATTACTCCCTCAAAGACTTCCGGATATGAAGATCATCGCTTTCGTTGGGCTCCCGCTCAGCGGCAAGACCACCGCCTCTAAGATAGCGGAGGAGATGGGGATCCCTGTTGTAGTGATGGGAGATGTCGTCAGGGAGGAGGTCAGGAGGAGAGGGCTCGAGCTCACAGACGAAAATGCTGGCAGAGTTGCGAGTGAGCTGAGAGAAAAGGAGGGAATGGACGCGATTGCGAAGAGATGCGTTCCACTGATAAGGGAGAAGCTCGGGGAGAAAGGGATAGTGGTCGTTGACGGTATCAGGGGGATAGCAGAGGTTGAGAGGTTCAGGGAGGAGTTCGGCGACGACTTCGTGCTCATAAACGTTGAGGCGCCAATTGAGGTGAGGTTCGAGAGGGCGCTCAGGAGAAAGAGGGATGATGACGTCAAAACACTCGAGGACCTCAGGAGAAGGGATGAGAGGGAGCTGTCGTGGAACATGGGGGAGGCGATACGGCTGGCCGACATCACCATAGAGAACGTGGGCGACATCGAGGAGTTCAGGGAGAAGGTGAGGGAGATAATAAGGCACTTCGTGCCGAGGGTCGAGGTTGAAGTCGAGACGGATGTGCATCCAACCGAAGACGTCGAGAAGGTAAAAAAAACGGTTCTGAACCTCTTTCCTGATGCATCAATAGAGGTCGAGGAGAGCAAGCTGTTAGCGAGAACCACGAACCTCTCAAGGTTCAGGGAGCTTCTGAGGATGCAGAGGATACTCGACACGGCGAGGAGCGAGATGATCTCCGGGAGAAGGGGAAAGTCGGTGGTTGTGTACCTGAACAAGCAGACCGCTTACGTCTCAAGGATAAACTTCGCCGATGAGGATGCGATCCTCTCCCCGCTCAAGGTCACGTTCAGGCTGTACGACGTTGACTTCGAGAGGTTTCTCGACTACCTCACACCGGAGACGAGGGACGGCAGGCCCGTGAAAGAGGTAGATAGGCTTTGAACCCGATACTCAGGATACTCGAAAAGACGGACGGGAGTGTGACCACGATAATAGAGGCGCTCACGGGTGAGAGGGCCGAGATCAGAACCATAGAGCAGAGGGTGATTGAGGCAGATAGGCATCAAGCGAGCGTCCTCGGGATTTCCGAGGGTGAGGAGGTCAACTACCGGGTTGTGGAGATCGTGTCCGGCGGAAAGCTTTTCGCGATCGCCACGTCGGTGACGCCGCTCAAAAGGCTTGACGAGAGGTTCAGAGAGGATCTTATGAGAGCGGACATGCCCATAGGCAAGATAATCAGAAAGCACAGGCTCGAGGTGAGGAGGGAGATACTCTGGAGCAGGATCGAGAATCGCGAAAGGCTCGGAAAATGTCTGGTGAGGAACTACAACATAATTCACAGGGGGGAGGTTTTAATAAACATAACCGAGGTCTTCCCGGTTGAGGTTTACGAGCAGTTCAGGTGGTGATGTCCGTGAATTTTAAAGAAATGGTCAGGAACTGGCTGATGGATGAGGGGTTCTTCAAGAAGGAGGTGGAGGACGAGAACGCTGACTTCCACTTCATAATAGAGGTTTCTCCCGGGTCAGGTCAGGTTATAGACGTCATAGCTCCGAAGGGGAGGGATCTGCTTCTTGTTGCGAGCGGGATAAAGCTGAGTGATGAACACTACGCCAAGGTCATGGGGCTCTCGGAGAAGGAGAGGGAGAAGCTGATGTGGGAGATCCGCTTCGACCTCCTCTTTCTGGCAACAGAGTTCCAGATCGTGCCGGATGCCATGAACCCGCAGCTGTTCCAGTTCACGAGGAAGCTGTACCCGGAGGATCTGACCAGACAGGTGCTCATGGACGCGATTTCTGAAGTTCACAAGTGCAAGCTCTACGTGGTCTGGAAGATGAGGCAGAAATTCGACAGGATGAGTGGCGGAGAGGAGGTAATGTACAGGTAGGCCGGAAAACTTTTTATTGACGCTCTCCAAGCTTTTCTCCGATGAAGGTTCTCATGCTGATAGTGGATGGGATGGCAGACAGGAGTGTGGGCGGAAGAACGCCCCTCGATTCTGCCAGAACCCCAAACCTCGATTTTCTGGCGAGGAAGGGCATAAACGGAATAATGGACACAATTGCTCCCGGAATCAGACCGGGAAGCGACACAGCCCACCTCTCGATCCTCGGTTACGATCCGTTCAGGTACTACACAGGCAGAGGGCCGATAGAGGCGTGCGGGGCTGGAATAGAGGTCAGGCCGGGAGACATAGCGTTCAGGGTCAACTTCGGAACGGTTGAGGGGACGGGAAGTGTGTTCGACAAGGTCGTGGTCGACAGGAGGGCAGGGAGGATTCAGGACAAGCAGGTTCTGGTGGATGCGGTGAACAGGGAGGTCAAGATAGAGGGGGTGGAGTTCGTTCTCGGAAACGCAAGCGGTCACAGGGCTGCGCTCGTGTTCAGGGGAGAGAACCTCTCGGACAGGATAACCGACAGCGATCCGAAGAAGATTGGGGAGAAGGTGAAAAGAGTCAAGGCGCTGGACAGCGAGGCAGAGTTCACTGCGAGGGTGGTGAACGAGTTCATAGAGAAGAGTCACGAGGTTCTCGATTCACATCCCTTCAACGAGGAGAGGGCCAAGAAAGGTCTCCTGAAGGCCAACGTCCTCCTGCTCAGGGGTGTCGGGAAAGCCGTGCACGTTCCGAGCTTCGAGGAGAGGTACGGCATGAGAATGGCTGTCATCGCTGGCACAACGCTGATAAAGGGAATCGGGAGGCTTCTGAAGGCAGACGTAATAGAGAACGAGAGGTTCACGGGCAGTAAGGACACCGATCTGGAGCTGAAGGTCAAGACGGCCATCAGCAGCCTCGAAACCCACGACTTCGTGCTGCTCCACATAAAGGCCCCGGACGAGTTCGGGCACGACGGAGATTTTGAGAGAAAGAGGGAGTTCATCGAGAAGATAGACTCGGCCATAAAGCCCTTGACCGAGCTTGACTTTTCAGAGGTGTGCCTCGCACTTCTTGCGGACCACACCACCCCCGTCACGGTGAAGGATCACACCGCAGACCCTGTTCCGGTGACGATCGTGTGCGAGGGCGTGAGGAGCGATGATGTGGAGCGTTACAGCGAGTTTCAGGCGTACAAGGGCGGCCTGTGCAGGATAAGGGGGCAGGATCTGATGAACATAATCCTCGACCTGATAGGTAAATCTAAAAAGTATGGGGCGTAGCATAAGATGATGCTCGAGAGCCTCGTAATACCAGAGGGCACGAAGTTCGACGAGACGATGATCGTCCACGAAGGGGACGTGATCGTGGGAAACAACTCCACCGTCGGATTCGGAATCAGGGCGAGGAAGGTCATCATCGGCGACAGGGCAACGGTTGAGGGAGACGTTATAGGCCAGGAGGTGAGGATAGACTCCTGGGCCAAGATAAAGGGGAACGTCACCTGCTTCGGAGACACATACATAGGCGAGTTCGCGTCCATAAGCGGGAAGCTTACAGTCCATGGAGACCTCGAGATTGGGAGAAATGTCAGGATAGATAAGGGGTTTGAGGCCACGGGCCTGATAACAATCCAGAACCCCCTGCCCGTGATAATGTTCCTGTTCATCTACATCATGGAGCTCCTCAGGCTTGGCAGGCTCGACGAGCTTGAGGAGTTGTTCAGTGAGGAGTTCGAGAACCCTCTCGTGATTCCGGACGACTCCAAGGTGTCCATAGAGAGAATTCAGACGTCCAAGAACGCGGTGATAAAGAACAGCAGAGTGCTGGGCAACCTGAGGGCGAGGGACGTGCTTGTTGAGGGCACCGAGCTCTACGGGAGCGTGAGGGGAAGGGATGTGGTCATAAACTCCAGCAAGATTCACGGTGCAGTTGAGGGCAGGAGGGTGTACATCGTCAGCGGTAGCAGCGTTTTCGGGAGCATAAACGCTGAAGAGGTGCACATGGAGAACGGGTGCGTGGTGGAGGGCAGCATAGTCGGAAGGAAGGGTGTTTGGATAAGGGACAGGGTCGAGTTCGAGCTCGAGGGTGAGCAGGAAGATGATGGAGTGGGAGAAGAAGAGATTCAGAAAGATGTTCCCGAACATATACCGGGAGATTGAGGGAGACATACTCCCCTCAGTCCTCGACCACCTTGAGAGGTGCAGGAGCGTAGAGGAAGCTCACGAGATCATAGACTACTTCCTCAAGAAGGGTGAGATCACTGAGGAGCATGCCGAGTTTCTCAAGAGCAGCAAAATCGTGCTCGAGAGCGTTATCGGCTCGAGGGGGCATGGGGAGTACACCAAGAGGGGGTTGAGATGATAGAGATAGGTCTGGCCGGGAAGCCCAACGCCGGAAAGTCGACGTTTTTCAAGGCCGCCACAATGGCTGATGCGGAGATTGCCAATTACCCCTTCACGACCATCGAGCCAAACGTCGGAGTGGCGCACGTGAGGGTTGACTGCGTCTGCAAGGAGCTGAACGTCTATCCATGCGGCAACTGCGTTGACGGTGTGAGGTTCATTCCCGTCAAGCTGATAGACATAGCTGGGCTCGTTCCGGATGCTCATAAAGGCAGAGGCCTCGGAAACGAGTTCCTCGATGATTTGAGGCAGGCAGATGCGATAATCCACGTTGTTGATGCCTCGGGCTCCACAGACGAGGAGGGGAACGAGATCGGAGTGGGACAGCGTGATCCACTCGATGACGTCAGGTTCCTCGAGAACGAGCTTGTGATGTGGCTGTTCGGCATCCTGAAGAAGAACTGGGACAAGATTGTCAGAAGGATACAGATGGAGAAGAGGGATCCGGCCAGATACATAGCCGAGCAGCTCGCGGGCCTCGGGTTTGACGAAGTGATGGTGAGGGAGTCTCTGAGAGACGCTGGAAAGCAGTACAGCGAGTTTGATGATGATGCGCTGAAGGAGTTCGCTGAAAGGCTCATGGAGAGGAGGTTCAGGATCCTGATAGCCGGAAACAAGGCGGACAAGGCGCCTGAAGAGAACCTGAAGAAGCTCAAGGAGATCGGAGCGATTACATGCTCGGCAATCTTCGAGCTAACGCTCAGAACCGCGAGCAAGAACGGGTTCATAAAATATTTGCCAGGAGACGAGGACTTCGAGATAGTGAAGGAGCTGAACGAGAAGCAGAGAAAGGCGCTGGAGATGATCAAGGAGTTCATGAAGAAGAACGGCGGAACGGGGATTCAGGAGGCCATAAACAGGATAGTGTTCGAGAAGCTCGGGTACATCGTCGTCTATCCTGTCGAGGACGAGAACAAGTTCACCGACAGCAAAGGGAACGTCCTGCCTGACGCGATGCTCGTAAAGAAGGGAACGACGGCGAGGGAGCTCGCATACAAAATACACACGGAGATCGGTGAGAAGTACATCTACGCGATTGACGCGAGGAAGAAGATAAGGATCTCTGAAGATTACGAGCTGAAAAACAACGACGTGATAAAGATAGTTTCGAGCGCTTAGCACACGACATTTTTATTCCGCGCTCGACCACATCCATCCATGTGGAGCCTCAGATTCGACTACCTGAACAGGGTCTACGATGTCGCCATATTCCTGATGAGCATCGTCGTCATCGTGCTCATTGGGATAAAGATGTTCACAATCGTTATCCAGCTGCCGGAGGCGATATTCAACTACACGGCCTACAGCTTTGACACCCTCATCACCGAGATCCTGACGTTTTTCGTGCTGATAGAGCTTGCCAAGGCGTTTACAGAGTACCTCGAGTTCAAGAGGGTCAGGCTACACATAATGGCGGAGCTCGCGTCAATATTCGTTCTAAGAGAGCTGCTAATAACGCTCTACAAGCAGAACTTCACGTGGGAAACCCTGTTCGGCTTCGCGGCCCTCATACTGGCCCTCGGAATCGTCAGAACAGTGGCGGTGAGGTACAACCCGAGGAGAGAGCACAGATAGAAAAGCTTTTAAAGGATTGCCCAATCCAGCAAAAAAATCATGATATTTTTATAGATTAATCATGGAAAAATTTTTAACCGTCATGCTAAAGTATGGATATGCTTGGAGTTGAGGGTAAGCTTATCACGGAAATAAAGCCAGAGGAGATCAACAGGTTCTGGACGAAGCACTACGACGACGGCGTACCAGAGAACGTGGAGATCCCAGAGATCCCGCTCTACGAGCTTCTCGACAGGACTGCAAAAAGGCTGCCGGACAAGATAGCCATAGACTTTCTCGGCAAGAGGTTGAAGTATGGGAAGCTGAAGGAGCTCTCTGACAGGGTGGCGGGATTCCTGAAGAGCCTCGGAGTCGGAAAGGGGTCGAGGGTAGTCATAGACATGCCAAACACGCCCCACTACGTCATAGCCTACTACGGAATACTCAAGACTGGCGCAACAGTGGTTCAGGCCAACCCGCTCTACACTGAAAGAGAATTGAGGCACATAGCGGAGAACAGCGAGGCGAGGATATTCTTTGCAGTAGAGAACGCGTTTCCGAAGGTGTACCAGCTCAAGAAGGAGGGGCTTGTAGACAGGATCATCGTATGCAGGATTGAGGACTACCTCCCGTTCCCCCTGAACTTCCTGTACAAGTTCAAGAAGGAGAAGGTCGAGATTCCCGAGGAGGACGGGATACTGTTCTGGAACGACTTTTTGAAGGCCGAGCCGATATCAAGCCCCGAGAAGGTCAACCCGAAGGAGGATGTGGCGGTGTTCCAGTACACCGGCGGAACCACAGGACTGCCAAAGGCCGCGATGCTCACCCACTACAACCTCGTTGCCAACACCTACCAGATAATCCCGTGGCTTCCCGGATTCAGCGAGAAGGACGTTGTGAGCGGAATTCTGCCATACTTCCACGTTTACGGCATGACGACGAGCATGAACATGCCAATCGCTGTGGGAGCAAAGATGGTCATGCTTCCAGACCCGAGAGACATCAAGAGGATCCTGAACGCTATCGAGAAGCACCGCATAACCCTATTCTTCGGCGTCCCAACACTCTTTAATGCAATAAACACGCACCCCGACACGCCTAAGAAGGATCTGACGAGCATAAGGGCATGCATCTCAGGCTCAGCCCCTCTCCCGCTCGAGGTGAAGAGGGAGTTCGAGAGGATAACGGGCGGAAAGCTCGTCGAGGGCTACGGTTTGAGCGAGTCCTCTCCCGTCACCCACGTCAATCCGATATACGGGGAGAACAGGGAGGGAAGCATCGGACTGCCGATACCGAACACGTATGCTGTGGTCATAGACGAGGAGGGCAAGATCCTCCCGGTTGGAGAAGTGGGAGAGCTTGCAATTTACGGCCCGCAGGTGATGAAGGGGTACTACAAGATGGAGGAGGAGACGAAGAAGACACTCGTGAACGGGTGGCTTCTCACAGGAGACATGGCGAAGATGGATGAGGATGGGTACTTCTACATAGTGGACAGGAAGAAGGATGTGATAATTGCGGGTGGGTACAACATCTATCCGAGGGAGGTTGAGGAGGTTCTGTATGAGCATCCTGCTGTGCTGGAGTGCGCGGTGATTGGTGTCCCTGACAAGTACAGAGGGGAGACGGTCAAGGCGTTCATCGTGCTGAAGGAGGAGTATAAAGGCAAGGTGGACGAGAAGGAGATCGAGAAGTTCTGCAGGGAGAGGCTTGCTGCCTACAAGGTGCCGAGGCTGATAGAGTTTGTGGATGAGCTGCCCAAATCTGCTGTGGGGAAGATACTGAGGAGGGTGCTGAGGGAGAAGGAGGTCGGGAAGTAACCCTTCAAAACTTTTTCACCATCTTTTTTCTGTTTTTCAGAGATTAGGGATAACTGATATAGCCACCCAATTTTGAAGAATAAAGTCATGAACGAATATGATGCGATAGTCATAGGCACAGGCTCGGCGATGATCATCGCGGGCAGGATTCTGTCAGAGAACCCCGAGGCGAGGGTTGCGGTTGTTGACAAGGACGATGCCGGCGGCATATGCCTCACGAGAGGCTGTATCCCGTCCAAGCTCGTTATATCTCCAGCAGAGATTCTCTACGATCTGGAGAAGATGAGGGACTTCATAGACGCTAAAGTAAGGGGAGTGAACTTCGGGAGGGTCATGAGGAGGATGCGGGAGAAAGTGGACAGGGAGTCGAGGATGATAGAGGAGTCTCTCAGGAGGAGCGAGAACATCAACTACTTCAAGGATGTTGCAGAATTCGTGGACAGGTACACCCTGAAGGTTAGAGGCAAAGAAATTAAGTCGGACAGGATATTCATCGGCTCCGGTTCGAGGCCGCTGGTTCCGGGCATAAAGGGGCTCAGAGAGGCAGGCTACCTGACGAGCGACACGATCCTCAGGCTCGAGGAGATGCCGGAGAGCATGGTGATAATTGGCGGAGGATACATAGCCGTCGAGTACGGAAACTTCTTCGCAAGGGCAGGGTGTGACGTCAGGATAGTCGAGATGATGCCCAGAATCCTCAGCAACGAGGAGCCAGAGGTGTCGGAAGTCGTGCAGAGAGAGCTTGAAAGGCACGCGGAGATCTACACCTCCCACAGAGTCGTGGAGGTTCGGAGAGATGGGGAGGTCAGGAGGGTCGTGGCTCAGGGAGAGAGCGGAAAGGTCGAGGTGGAGGGAGAGGTCGTTCTCGTTGCTGTCGGAAGGGAGCCGAACTCGGACGTCCTGAGGCCGGAGAGAGGAGGGGTGGAGACGGACGAGAGAGGGTGGATCAAGGTCAACAGCCACCTCGAGACCAGCGTGAAGGGGGTTTACGCAATAGGTGATGCCAACGGAAAGCACATGTTCAGACACGTGGCCAACAGAGAAGCGGTTATAGCCTACGAGAACGCCTTCAGGAACGCGGGAATAGAGATGGACTACTCAGCTATGCCCCATGCTATTTTCACCCAGCCGGAGGTTGGCAGCGTCGGGCTGAGAGAAGATGAAGCGGTTGAGAGGTTCGGGAAGGGCAACGTGCTGATTGGATACGAGGAGCTCAGGTCAACGGGCAAGGGGCTGGCGATGAATGCCGACGGGTTTGCGAAGGTGATCGTGCACAGGGACGGAAGGATTCTCGGAGCACACATAGTCGGAAAGTCGGCATCCATTCTCGTTCAGGAGGTTGCGACGCTCATGGCAATTGGAGCGAGCTATCACGCGGCACTCCACGCACTCCACATCCACCCCGCGCTGAGCGAGGTTGTGAGCTGGGCGTTCGGGAACCTGATGAGCGTCGAGGAGTACCGCAAATTCATTTCCCGTAACACCTGACGCCATAGGCAAAGCACATGACCGGGTCGCAGGCGAAGAGGTGGCCCGAGTAAACGAGAGCCCTGTACCTGCACCCTCCCTTGCACTCCTCCAGAAACTCGCAGTCGCATGCAAGCTCCTCGAGCCTCCAGATGAACCTCCTTTTCATCTCCTCCCAGCATCGCCCCAGACCATCAGAGACCACATTCCCCACAGACTCCTCGAAGAACCCGCACTTAACAACACTCCCATCCGGATTTACCTCGCAGTAGTGGGCTCCGCAGGCAAATTTGCCATCGCTCACGTGCCCGAGATCTCCAAAGCCGTACCTGCCGAGGACCTCCGCAACCTCATCCATTGATGGAATGATGTCCTTTTCCGCTGTCGGAACGTCCACAGTCCACCTCCTCACCCCAATGTCCTCAAGTATCTTTTCAAGCCTGTCAAACTCCTGCAGGTTGTACCTCGTGACCATCGTCGAGACCGAGACGTCCAGATTCTCAGCGAGCATCTCTATGCTCTTCACCACCCTTTCCCATCCAGCCCCCCTCAGCTTTCTGTGCCCCTCCAGACCGTCAAGGCTCACCTGAACCTCATCTACGAGCTCCGAAAGCCTGCTGGCCTTCTCCCTGTCAACAAGATAGCCGTTTGTCAGGAGGACTACCCTGAAGGGCCTTTTTCTCGCGTGCTCGAGAAACTCCCAGATGTGCGGGTGAAGGAGCGGCTCTCCTCCCGAGACAATCAGCTTCAGTCCTCCAATCCCGTGGAACTGATCCACGGCAGAAGAGAACGTGTGAAAGTCCATGAAAGCGTCCCTCTGCCTCACGTAGCAGTGCCGGCACCTGAGGTTGCACCTTAGGGTTACGCTCAGAAGCATGTACCTCAGCGACGGCTCCTCCTGCTCCACAAAAGAGTTCTCCTTCCTGTCATTTTTCAGCTCAACAAGTCCCTCAGAAAGAAGAAGATCGAGAAGATCGTTATCAACCTCAATCCCGCTGCCGTCACAGCTCAATAAAAAATTGAAGGCCTCATCGTCGAACTCGTAGAGCTCGTCTGTAGATGCGTTGTAGGCGTAGAGCCCCTCTCCAAACTTCCTAAGCAGAACTCTTTCTGCAAGCCTGAGATACCGCAAGATCTACCTCCTCGAGGGTCAGCTTTCCGGTCTCAACGAGGTACTTCAGCACCTTGAACGCCGCACACTCAAGGGTATCTCCGGGCTTGTAGAAGTCGCACGCGGAGCAGATGACCTTCTTGTACTCGCTCTCAGCATGAGACGCTGCACTTGCAGATGCCATTCTTCCTCCTCTCCACCTTCCTGATTCTCATGTGCATCACCCTGTCACAGTTGGATTTTATCATATAAAAACCTTTTTTATGAATTTCACCGCGAGTATTGACACGCATTAACATTTGGGAGAAAAAAGATAACACGACGTGCTCAGATCACGAGGCCGGTGTCGAAGAGCTCGGAGAGGTCGAGCTCGAATCCCACCACGGGCATGGTGATCTCAAACCTCTCCAGCACCTCCGGGTGGAGCTCCCCGAAGACCCCAACCCTCTTCCCGTTCACCACTATGTCAGCTCTCCTGCCCTTCACGAAGGCTCCGTCATCGCTCTCCTTCACTTCCCACTTCAGGTCGAGCTCGCGCATAACCGCCTGAACCACGCTCCTTATCTCCGCAAAGTTCGCCCTTGAGTGCGTGATGCATGCCGCGAGCTTGAGCCTGTTCTTCATGCCCACAACAACGTCGCCAACCTCGAAGATCCTCTGGGGCATCGCCTCGTGCCTGTTGTACTTGAGTAGCTCAACGAGCTTGGGCATTATGTGGGTTCTCAGGATCGTGTGCTCCTCGGTTAGGGGGTGCATCACAGGCACGTAGTCCTTCCACTCCTCAGCTTTCCTGTTCATGTACTCGTACATCACCCTCTCGTTCGTCAGGGTGAAGGTTATGACCTCCGTGAATCCCAGACCGATCATTATCTCCTTTACCACATCCCTCAGGTAGTTCCACTCATGCTCCCTGCCAATCCCCGGCGTTGACGGGTAGTTCACCGGAATCCTCTCGTAGCCGTAGCCTATCGCTATGTCCTCAATCACATCCCATGGATGCATGATGTCGGCCCTGTAGGGCGGAACGAGAACCTCCACCTCATCCTGACCGATCTCGAAGCCGTACCTCATCCTGCCGAGGGCGAGCTTGATCTCCTCGTCGCTCAGCCTGAAGCCGAGGAGCGAGAAGATCTCCTTCTTCTTCACCACCATCCTCTCGGGAGACATGTCGGGGGTGATCTCGGTCCTGTCAGGGTAGATCACCTCGACGCCCTCCACAACACCCCCTCTGTCGGCAAACATGGCGGCGAGTATCTTCAACGCCTTGTCCACGTTCTCATCAAACCCGGTTACGTCTATGAAGAGAGAGGATGTGCCTTCCTTGACCCTCGTCTTCTCGGCGTTGATTATCGGCGGGAATGAGATCACCTCATCCCTCGCGTCAATTATCATCGGATAGCTGTCCTTACCCTCGAGGATGTGGGCGTACTCCACACCCTTTGGGTGCTTCTCGAGTATTTCGGCAACGCTCATCTCCTCTTTGAAATCCAGAGGCACAAAGGAGAATGAGGAGTCAACGGCCGTGTATCTAAGCGGGAAATTGACCTTCTCAAGGTCGTGAATTCCTATGGCCATTTTTCTTCTATTCCTTCCGATCGTCCAGTGAAGATCCTCCTGAATCTGGATGATTGACCTGAGGAGCTCCTCATCAACGTTTATGTTTCTCACAACGCAGCCAACAATTCTCGGCCTGACGTCCAAAACGGCTTTTTCAACGTAGATCTTCCAGTTGCCCTCCTTAACCTTATAGTCGATGTAGCCAAACTCGATGTCCATGAACCCCTTCAGAGCCCTCGCGACACCCTCCACGCTGTAGAGGTCGGGGCGGTTCGGGAAGAACTCAACATCAACGTGATCGTCCTCAACCCTCTCAATGTCGCACCCGAGCATGGGGAGTTTCTCAAGGATTCTCTCCCTGCTCTCGCCGACCATCCTCTCGAGCTCGTCCCAGTAGAGCGTGACAACTGGCATCACTCGGACTTAAATCTTCAGAATATAAAGTTTAACAAAAGTCCGGTTTGATTTCCGGCTCAAGAATTGACAACATTTAAAAATTTGCGGGAGAAAGGGCATGCGATGGACGACGTCAGAGAGGTCGTGAGGCTCGTATCGGAGAGGCTCGCGGGCAAGGAGGTTACAACTGAAGAGGAGATCAGGAGGACCGCTCTGAGGGCAATGCTCCAGCACTTTGGGGCCAAACATGTCGGCAACGTTGATGAGGTCGTTTCGGCGGTTGTGGAGAGTTTGTGTGACGAGCCAGTCTCACTCCACAGCCTTCACTACTCTGAAGAGCTGAAGATAGAAGACCTCACGTTCAGGCACATTCACACCTGCAAGCCCACCAAGGAGCAGGTGGAGGACGCATACGACGAGCTCGTAACCTCAAGAAGGCTTCTGAGCTCGATCCCCATCATGAAGGAGGTCACCGACAGGTTCTTCTCAGGGTATGACGTGGAGGAGGGGCTCATAAGGGTGTACAGCAAGGGCAGGAACAGGTACGGCGTTTACTATTCAACCATAGACGACGTTGGAGAGGATATAGACGTGCACGTCAGGGTGGCTGGGGAGTTTGACGGAGAGTACGTGGTTGTCGTGCCGACCGAGGAGGAGATAACCCACTTCCTGAGGTTCTTCGCCAGGCATTCAGAGAAGGTCAAGAACGCCGGGTTCAAGATCTGGGTTGTCAACACTGAAGAGAAAACGATAGACCCGTTCATAGGGTACCCCAAGGACTTCCTGCTGCTCAAGGGGTTCAAGAACCCGAAAATAGCAACGCAGATCAACTCGCTCTGGAGGGTGCACGTGGAGAATCTGGACTGAAAGCCGACAAAAATCGAAAAGATTATACCACTTTATTAATAGTGGACGATTATGAAGTTCGGAATCGAGTTTGTTCCAAACATGAAGTACTACGAGCTCGAATACTACGTGAAGCTCGCGGAAGACAGCGGTTTTGAGTACACGTGGATAACAGACCACTACAACAACAGAAACGTTTACTCGATGCTGACCATCCTTGCCCTGAAGACCAGCAAAATAAAGCTCGGCCCCGGTGTCACGAACCCGTACCACATCTCCCCAGCCCTGACCGCGTCTGCAATAGCCACGATAAACGAGCTGAGCAACGGAAGGGCTGTCCTCGGAATCGGAGCAGGTGACAAGGTCACGTTCGACAGGATCGGCATAAGCTGGACCAAGCCCCTCAGGAGGATGAGGGAGGCTGTAGAGATCATAAGGGCTCTCCACAGAGGGAAGTCCGTAAGCTACGACGGAGAGATCTTCAAGTTCAACGGAGCGAGGCTGGACTTCAAGGCCGGCAACATCCCGATCTACATAGGCGCTCAGGGTCCGAAGATGCTCCAGCTCGCTGCTGAGCTCGGAGACGGAGTGCTGATAAACGCCTCCCACCCGAGAGACTTTGAGGCCGCTAAGGAGAACATTGACGCTGGACTGAACAAGGCAGGAAAGAGCAGGGACGAGTTCGACGTTGTCGCCTACGCATCGATGAGCGTTGACAAGGACGCGACCAAGGCGAGGAACGCCTCGAAGATAGTCGTCGCATTCATCGTCGCCGGCTCTCCAGATGTGATCTTCGAGAGGCACGGAATAAGCATGGACGACGTCAACAAGGTCAGAGAGGCTCTGAACAACGCGTTCACCAAGGGAGACTGGCCAGGCGTGAGCAAGGCTGTTACGGACGAGATGATCGACTGCTTCTCAATCAGCGGCTCACCGGACGAGGTCATCGAGAGGATCAAGGAGCTCTCCAAGTCGGGAGTCACGCAGGTCGTCGCCGGGTCGCCAATAGGTCCGGACAAGAAGAAGTCAATCCAGCTCATCGGAAAGGAGATTATCCCGGCTTTCAAGGAGTAAACCCGGCAATTTTTTTAACACTTTTTTGAGACCTCAATCCAATGTTCGAAATGCTCAGAGTGGAGGCAAAGAGAGCAGTCAGGATTCTCGAGAAGCACGAGTTTGCCCGGGTTTACACGCACTACGACGTTGACGGAATCTCATCCGGAGCGATAATCGCCACCGCTCTCCTCAGAAGGGGAATTCAGTTTCACCTGTCATTTCTCAGCGGTTTGAATGACGGTGTTGAGGTTGAGGACGAGCTTGTCATATTCGCCGACATGGGCAGCGGGTACCCGGACGTGATCTCGAGCATTGATGCCAACGTTATTGTTGTGGACCACCACTTCCCGGTTGGCAGGATAGAGGCGAGAAGGGAGTTCGCGCACATAAACCCCCATCTGGCCGGAATAGACGGCTCGTACGAGCTCTCGGCAAGCGGCACAGCATTTATATTCGCCAACGAGGTTGGAGACAACTCAGACCTCTCGTCCCTCGCGCTTCTCGGGATGATTGGCGATAAGCAGAAGATATCCGGGGGGAATGCGGAGATCGTAAAGAAAGGGGTCGAGAGCGGGCACATTGACGAGAAAGAGGGGCTCCGGATGATATCGGGCAGTGTGAGAGACGTGCTCAGGCTGAGCCTCGAGCCCTACCTCGACTTCTACTCAAAGGAAGAGGAGCTCGAGGAGTTTCTGGAGAGGGTCAGAATTAACGGAGACAGGGAGTTTGACGAGCTCTCAAGGGAGGAGGAGAGGAGGCTCGCGAACGCCATAGTTCTGAGGGTTCTGAACATGAACTCCTACCCCGGAGTCGTCGAGGACTTCACCGGAAAGAAGTTCTTCCTGAAGAGCGAGCTTGTCAGAAATGCGGTGATGATGAGCGAGATCGTGAATGCGACCGGCAGGAAAGCCTCCCAGTCAATCGGCTTCGGGATATGCATGAGAGATGAAAGCTATTTAGAGAAGGGACATGAGCTCTGGAGGAAGTTCACCGTGGAGATACACGAGGAGATCGAAAGGAGGAGGCATGAGGTCAAGGAAGGGGAATGCATAAGGTACCTGATCATGGAGGAGGGCTCATCAACCGGCCCCATCGCCTCGGTGTTTTCCCGCTACCTCTTCGCCGACAGGCCCTTTGTGGCGATAAACATAAAGAAGGACGGGAGGGTGAAGGTCTCCGCCCGCTCCAACCAGAAGCTTGCAGAGAGGGTCGATCTGGCGGAGGTTATGAGGATAGCCGCGGAGAAGGTCGGTGGAAGGGGTGGAGGGCACGTTGTGGCAGCTGGAGCGAACATAAGCGCGGACGTGGTCGATGAATTCGTGAAGGAGGTGGACAGACTTTGCTGTACACAGTTAGGCTGGAGATAGACGGAAAGGACTCGGAGATCATAGCAAGAGCCCTGAAGCCGGACGACCTCGACTGGGCGAGATCGAGAATCGAAAACGGAAAGCTGGTAGTTGAGGTGAGGACTCACAAAATAGGGGCGCTGATGAACGCAGTCGAGGACTTCTTCATGAACATCAAGTCCGCCTCATCTGCTTTAGACGCTCTGGAGCGAGGGTGAGTATCCTCTCAACTATCCTTGCTGAGCTGCAGAGCTCGCACTCCTCCTTGGTCTCAATTCTCACGACCTCCGCTTCAATTCCGCGCCTCCTAAGCTCACCCCTCAGCCACTCCTCGTCAAAGTGCTGGTCGTGGCCGAGAGCGATGACATCAGGCCTTATCCTCTCGATCGGTCTGAACATGTCCTCGTCATCGCCGAGAATCGCCTCGTCCACAGGCTTCAGCGCCCTCACAACCCTGAGCCTCTGCTCCTCCGGGATAACGGGTTTGGGCTTGTGCCTGACGTTTCTCTCCCTCGCCACTATCACGATCAGGTAGTCACCAAGCTTCTTCGCCTCCTCGAGATACCTGATGTGTCCCGGGTGGATTATGTCGAACGTGCCGGTGGCCACCACTTTTTTCATCACGGCTGGTGGAATGGGATGGATTATAACTGTTGTGGGGTTAAAAAATAGAGAATCAGTGCCCGGTCTCCATGGGCGTGCTGATTATCTGCTCGAACTCCTCCTTGCTCAGGTAGTGGGGCTCATACTCTTCCCCATACTTCTCGAGGTTGGATACGAACGCCCTCAGGTGGTTCCTCGAGCCCTTCATCAGATTCTCGTAGAGGAGCTTTACGTCCTCGTTGTCCGTCTGGGACAGCCTCTCCTTCAGGTCCACGATGTCTATCTCCTCAATGAGCGCTCCCACCTTCAGCGCATCCACCTCGGACTTCTCGCCGGTCCTCACAAGCTCGTCGTATAGCTTCTGAAATTCAGGGTTCGTGAACTCCCCGTATCCGTCCTTCGCGGGATCCTCGAGCCCGTACTTGTCAATGAGCGCCTTAACCGCGTCCATGTGCGTCTGCTCACTCCGGGCAATGTTCTCGAATATCCTCAGGCCCCACTTGTCGTACAGGGCCTGATACACGTCCCTCGCGAGCTTCTCCTCCTCCCTCATGTAGAGGATTCCGCTCCTCTCCTCCACGCTCAGCTGCTGCACCGGAAGCTGGTTAACCTGATCCACCAGCTGGGTGCTGACGTCACCACCTTTGTCCACATATCCCCCACTTGTCCCCGGCTGGGGAGTGAGAGTGGCAGGCTGCTCTTCCTGAGCGCATCCGGCAAATGCCGCGACCACGAGAAGCATGGCCGCAAGCAAGACTTTCCTCATACCATCACCCCCGTAACGTAAACGATCCCGCCGACCACATGAGCGCCACCGCAACGCTGATCTTTGCAAGATTTCTCTTAACACTTACGGTGTGTTTCAGCAGGTAGTACATTGCCCTATAGTTAAGGAAAAGATGTACCAGACCGACTGCCACCATGGAGAAGCCGAAGTACGTGTGCACCTCCTCGAGAGTTTCCTTGTCCATTCCCATCCACGTCCACCCGGTTTCTTTAGCAATCCTTCCTGACGGGGCGAAGTACAGCCCGATTCCGGTAACCAGTATCACCACGAATCCTATCACAAGCAGCACGTCCACTGCGGCCCGGAGGGATCTTCTCGACATTTTTCATCACCATCCTACACGTGTAATATTTCACTTACACGTGTATAAAAACGTTGCGTTGTGTTGACAAGAGAAGAACTGCCGCAAGTAGATAGACAAGCACACCAAACCAGGCCTCCAAGCACCTCAGAAATCTCCAGAAACAGAAGGCCTGCCAGACCTCTTTAGAGCTGAAAGAAGAAGAGACCCAATCTCCCAAAATCGGGAGTGGGTCCGCCCGGATTCGAACCGGGGACCTTCGCCTCGTCAAGGCGACGTCATAACCACTAGACCACGGACCCCTTAATCTCGCAGAATGCTTAGATTAATAAAAATTTTGGTAATCACATCTTAACCCTTCTAACCGCAAGGTACTCTGGCCTGCCATCCCGGAAGACGGGGTAGAGGACTGTTTTGTTGACCGCACTGCTCAGCCTGACATCGCATGCCAGCTCCATCATCGAAACGGCCTCTCTCAGCTTTACCAAGTACTTTGAGTGCCTGAGCTCGGAAACGCTCCTCACGTACTCGTAGACCCTGAAATCGCTGCCAAATTTGAAGCCTGTCTTCACCATGAACCTCCTCTCCCTTAGATCTTTGTATACCGCGTACCTCCTCTCGAAGTTTAGTACGTTCTGCCTTCCGAAGCTCAGGACTTTCTCCTCATCCACGCTGGAGGAGAGAAAGCCCTCTTCCATCAGGTAAAGCGCCTCGAAGATCGACAGAACTACTCGATTCCCCTTCTGAACCCCGTAAAAGTACTTTCTGTGCAGCTCGAGGTAGTCTGTCACAAAGAACCCGTTTGCAAACCTCGCCTCAAACTCCCTGAGCTCTTCGCTGTGGTTCCCCGTGCCGTCAAATCTTTCAAGCAGGAAGTACGTTACCTCTGCCTCGCTGTCGACAACGGCCAGCTTTTTTCCCGCGCGCCGAAGGAGGTCTGAGGTCTCGAAAACATCGTCCTCGCTTACAGGCAGGTACTCGCCCATATCCCCGAAGTCTGCCCTGACACCCCTGTCTCTCAAGTCAGCATAGACGAAGTACCTCACCGGGTCGCAGAGGGAGAAGAGGTCGTTGAAGTCAACGGCCTTCTTGCCGTCATAAACCTCGAGCGTGCCCTTGTGGACGAGGTATGCTGCCTCTTCCGGGAGGAGGACGACCCTGTCCCCTTCTCTCCTTCCGAACCTCCTTGTGATCAGCCTCTGTGAGAAGTCCACTGTTACCCTGTCTCCACTGAGCTGACCCTTCATCGCTCCCATGTCATCTGGAAAGAATTTAAATGTGCCGAGGATAAACTTTAAATTCAATACCTTGGTGTGTCCAATAGAGCCGCCGTAGCTTAGCTGGTAGAGCGCCGGACTGTTAATCCGGTGGTCGCAGGTTCGAATCCTGCCGGCGGCGCTCTCCGGACTTTCTCGGAAATGGGGATTCTAAAATTTGAAAGAGCCTATCAAGCAAAGTTTTTATAACAACAAATGTAAACCTTTTTATGGTCAAAACCGAGAGGGTTGAATTCGACGGGAGAATCTCTCCACTCTCCCCGCTTGAGGAGAAAATTATGAGCTTTCTTTGGGAGAAGGGGCCGTCTCACGTGTCCCTCATATCCGAGGACATAAATGCCTCGCTTTCGAGTGTCGCCGCAACTCTCGACAGGCTCGTCAAAAACGGACTGGTCGAAAGAAAGCAGGAAAGGGTGGACGGGCGCAGAAAGTTCGTCTACTACCCCAAGATGACGAGAGAGGAGGTCACGAGGAGGTTCGTCGAAAACGTTCTCGACAGGCTCGTTGAGAACTTCGGTGAGCTGGTGATAGAGTACTTCCACAAGAAGGGGGCAAAGAAGTGAACGCTTTTGAGTGCGCACTCGCATGCATCCGGGATTCTCCCCTATTTTTTCCATCTCTTCTCGTCTTCTCGGGCACACTCGTGTCTCTGGGTGGGTACCTCCTCGTCAGGAACAGTCTGGAGAAGCTCAGATTCTACTGGTTCGCGAACGTGCTCGCCCTGATCAACGCACCGATACTCGCACTCTCCATGTCCTGCAGCATGGGTCTCTTCATCAGAGCCTACCTCGCGTACGCGACAGTCGCGCTCCTAACGCTCGTAACCTTCCCCTATGCTTTCAAGAGGTACCTCAAGAGGAACTACGGGTTCGAGAGAGATGAGGAACTCGAAAGGCTCGCGGGGCTCGAGAGAGTGTACGTGCTCAATACATCCATACCCAAGGCGTTCACCCTCGGCAGAGAGGTTTTTGTCTCTGCAGGAATGCTGGACCTGCTCGAAGAAGATGAGCTGTTTGCCGTCCTGACACACGAGAAGTTTCACGTTCTCGAGAACAGAACCCCGCTCGTCAGCAGGCTGAAGTACCTCACATTCCTTCCACTCTCGCAGGACAGGATTGAGCTCATGGCCGACAGGTACGCGGAGCGCATCGCTGGAAAGAATGCCCTTGAGAGGGCAAAGAAAAAGATAGAGGAGTTCTACGGTTAGTGCTCCAGCTCGATGTCCTCCTCATTTATCACCTCATCCGGGTCGGCATACCAGCTGGCGTTCCTTCTTCTCAGGATCAGATACACCACAACCAGCCCGGCACCCATCACGACCACTGGGTAGTACCAGAGGCCAGCAAAGACCCCCTCCTTCGGAGGGTTCGCGAGTATCTCCTTCCCATACATCGACTGCAGCTCGGCCACGATCTGCTCCTTGCTCATGCCCTGCTCGATCATTCCCCTTATTTCCTCCCTCATCACCTCCGACGTCGCGCAGTCGCAGTTCTCCAGCACCTTTCCGCAACCACAGGAGCAAAGCACGTCCTTCTCCACATCGCTAACCTGCAGAGCGGATGTGATTCCTGCCTCTAAAAGCAGGAGGGCGATGAGGATGAGAAAGAGCCTCATGCCCTCACACCACCCTCTGCTTTAAAAACAAAGTCGCTGACGAGCCTCCTCGGAATGAGGGCGAACAGCCCTCCCGCGGTCAGAATCCAGCACCCGAGCCATATCAGGTTGACGGTTGGCTCAATCTTGACCTCGAACAGTGCCGAGTTCTCGCTTGCACCGTTGAATATCAGATAAAGATCCTCCGGAAACTCCGTGTAAATATCCACCCTCCTGATCTCCTCACCGCTGCCGGTCTTGTACTTCTCGATCGCTGGCCTGAGCACTCCCAAGAACTCGCCACCCTTCCAAATCTCCACGTTGGCATACCACACCACCTTCAGGTCGCTCTCCTCGAACTGCAGGCCCCTGTAGACGAGCGTGTAATCCCCAAACGTCTTCTGCTCCCCGACGCTCATGTGAACATTCTCAAACGTCTGGGTGTAGACACCGCCTGCAACCCCGATGAAGACAATCAGCAGGCCGAGATGTGCCGTGTAGCCGCCGTACCTCCTCCTTCTCCTCAGTATCACCTTGATGCTGCTCAGGTTACCGTACTCCTCCCTGAACCTTGATGTGTCCCACACATACTGCTGGATGTGGGTCGTGAGCGAGAAGAGGAAGATTGAAAGGGAGACCGCCATCTCTACTCTGAGCTGGAGAGCAAGCGACGTGATCAGTCCGATAGCGAATGCGGCGGCTGGGAATCTGAGCCTCCTGACCAGATCCTCACCTCTCGCCCTCCTCCACGGAAACGCTATGCAGAACCCGAGAAGCACCACGAGCAGCAGGTCGAGGGGAGTGATGACCTGATTGTAGAACGGCGGGCCTATCGTAACCTTGTACCCTGCAACTCCCTCGCTTATCAGAGGAAATATCGTTCCCCAGAAGACCGTGAGGGCTGAAGTGACGAGTATCAGGTTGTTGAACAGGAACGTCGCCTCCTTGGAGGCCACCGACTCGATGACATCCTCGCTTTTTATGTAGCCCCTCCTCTCGTAGATGATCCAGAGCGTCAGGGCTGGAACGCCAACCAGCATCGCCATAAACGGGAGCGTCAGATTGCTCTGTCCAAAGGCGTGAACGCTGCTTATTACGCCGCTCCTCGTTATGAACGTGCCGAGGATGACGAACTCGAACGTTATGAACGCCAGCAGTATGTTCCACAGCTTCATACCCCTCCTCGCCTCCTGAATCATCACGCTGTGCATGAGTGCCGAGAGAGTGAGCCACGGAAGGAGTGAGGAGTTCTCAACAGGATCCCACGCCCAGTAACCGCCCCATCCGAGAACCCTGTACGCCCATATCGCCCCCCAGAATATCCCCTGAGTCAGCCAGATCCACGTGAAGACTATCCACTTCCTCGCCCTGAAGACCCACCTGTCGTCGGCGAGCAGAACGCCCGATATCGCGAGGGCGAAGACGATGGCCGATCCGGCATACCCCAAGAAGAGGGTCGGAGGGTGAACGACCATCTCCGGGGTTTGGAGCAGGGGATTCAGCCCTATTCCGTCTGCAGGCACGAACCCGAGCTCCTCAAACGGGTTGGACACGGTGGAGAGCAGGAAGAGAAAGAAGGTCATAACGGACATCGCAGCCAGCAATGTGTACGCGGAGAGGAGGTCTTTCCTCTCGAGTTTAAGGTACGCGTAAATGTATCCCGCCAGTATCAGTGTCCAGAGGAGCAGGGAGCCGTCCGAACCTGCCCAGAAGGCCGTGAGCTTGTAGAAGTCCGGGAGGTTTCTGCTGGAGTAGGAGGCGACGTACTCCACCCAGAAGCTGTCGGTAAGGAAGTAGTAGGTCAGAATTGCGGACGCGAGGGTGACGAACAGGATCGTGGCGTAAATTGCCCTTTCACCGAACCTCAGCATCGCGGCATCCCGGTTCCTGACTCCCGAGTAGAGTCCCCACAGCGAGGCAAGAGATGCCGCGAGCGCGAGAAGAATTGACACATACCCAGCGTTCACGGGAGCTCACCTCACTTAAAGTCCCAACTCTCTCCGTCTCTCCCCTTTCCCCCTCGTCCGCTTCTGCCGAAGCCGTAGGCGACTGCGGCAGTAGCAGCGATTCCAAGGAGATACAGGGGGAGCATGCTGACCTGCCTGCTGTCCTCCTCCACTGACTCAACCTGTCTGACAACAGCAGAACTCCCGTACAGACGTGCGTACTCCTCGACGATCTCCTCCGGTGTCTTACTCTCAGCCATCATCCTGCTGATTTTTGCCCTCTCCTTGACAGCATCTTCACACTGGCAGTCTGCGAGGACTTCGCCACAGCCACAGGGGCAGTAGACCTTCTCCTCAACCTCTTTCGTGCTGAACTGCGCGTTTGCTGCACTAACAAGCGCGAAAACGATCAACACAAGCACCAGCAAACTCCTCATCCCATCACCTCCATGCAATTAGCAAGAAACACACTCAAGACCTCCTGACAAAAGCCACAGTCACCAGAACCACCGCAGAGAGAATCAGCACAAAGCCCGGTGCTTCTTTCCCGTCCACACGCTCCGGATTCCCGGGTAGGGAGCCAGAACTCAGTTCAGCACCGTTGCTGTACCCATCACCATCGCTGTCCATCTCAAGGAGTTTTTCCGTGAGCCCACCCTCAGCTGCAAAATCCCTTCCAAAGGGGTTCAACCCCCCATATCCGGAACTCTGAACGTGGCAGAGCGTGCACCTCTTGATTTCGTCCGGATATTCTTTAAACTCCTTCATGTACTCAGGTCTCGCAAGAGAAGGCTGGATGAGCAGTGAGATGGCAAGCATCGCGAAGACCGTGGCTTTCAGCAAGCTCTGCACCATATTTACAACAAATGTAAAATATGTTTATAAACCTTTTCAACGCTGTTAAATCATGGAGAATGCGAACAGCATGCTCAAAGGACAATCCTTATAAACACTTTGGGTTAGCCGTTAATCAGCGGGCCGGTAGCTCAGTCTGGGAGAGCGCCGCCTTGGCATGGCGGAGGCCTGGGGTTCAAATCCCCACCGGTCCATTTGATTTGAGCCGCTAAAGGGTGCTGGACGTAAGACAGGAACTCCAGAAACTTCCGCTCGACAAAATCTGACAGGTTGAGGATGTATTCTAATAAATATCTTGTTGAAACTCTGAATTTCGCATCAAAAACTTGACATATTTTAAGGAGACAACAGTATCATTTTAGTGGGTCAATCCTGACAATACCCTCAACTTCATCGAACAGTCTGTCGGTTGAAAGTATTCTCTCCTTTTCATGAATTACATGAGCCAGATGTATCGAATCGAAGATATTCAGCTTTGAGTATCTTTTAAGCAGGTTAGATGAAATCTCAAGAACCTCTTTGCTTAAGGGAAGAATTTTCACGCCAAGCTCCTCAATCCTCTCAGGAACCTTCACCGCCTCATCTCTTCCGAATTCTCTGATGAGCACAATCTGACACTCCACGATTGTAATTGCCGAGGTAACAAACTCCTCATTTATTGATTCCAGTTTCCTTTTCACGATATCTTTGAGCCAGTCCTTTTCCTTTATCTGAGACAGGATGACATCAGTGTCCAGATACATCCCTGACTCTCCTTTCAAGCCTCTCCTTGATCATCTCGTATGCGTAATCCTCAGCCTCAGCATGGACTCCCTTTTCAAGGAGAACCACGAGTCTTGCGCCGTATCTGAGAGCTTCAGATCTTGAAGAAAACACCTTCTTTCTTACGAGCTCATCAAGTTCCTTAACCAGACCTTCCGGAAGTGAGACTGGAATTACCAGCCTTCTTTTTTCAGCTGCCATATCTGTTACTGCTATACAATAGTATATTTAATTGTCGACCAAAACACCCTAACCCCTTGCAAGTAACACTTGAATTACACACCCATTAAAAACACCAATTAGGAGAACTTTTCTCCCACGCAACTGAACTTTTACCATTTAAGCAAATCTCCAAAAATAATCGCTTGAGCCTCTCAACTCAAACTTCAAACCATCATCCCAGCAATAACAACCGCAAAGACCGTTCCTATCAAATCTGCGATGGTCGTTATAGTCGGAATTGAGACGTTGTCCGGGTCGAGGCCGAACCTGTGGAAGATGTGGACGAACACCGCGGAGACGAGCATGACGAAGGACATTATCAGGATGTACATCGGGACAAAATAGGGATAAAAGACAACCTTTCTCGAGAGGACGAGCTCGGATATAAGGTACCCGCCGCTATAGATCACGCCAGACACAACAAACCCCGTGGTTATTAATGCGAGGATCTCCTTCACCACTGACTCGTCGAAGAAGCCCTCGAAGTACCCCAAGTGCAACCGCGTAGAGGTTTTTGCTGCCACAACCCCGCCGTAATTCCCGAGACTCCCGAGGAGTGCTGGATAGATGACGCTGACTATCGCGGACTCGTGAATGACCTCGCTGTAGCTCTGCAGAACTCCACCGGAAATTGAGCTTATGGCGGACAGGACGAGCAGGATTCCGGAGACCTCGAAGAACGTCCTCCTCTCTATCCTGTAGTGCATCGACATTGACAGTATGATTAAGAGAGAGAGCAGAAAGAGGGCGTAGAATGACATCTCGTGGTACTCGTACATTAGGATGAAGAAAATCAGTATCGGGATTGTCAGGAGGTCTGCCATCGACGTTATCAGGGGAGATGCTATTGAGTCCGGGTCGAGCCCCCTCCTGAACGGGACGATCGTTATTATCGCCGTCGAGTACCCGAGCAGCAGGCTCACGAAGACGGTCGAGGCGAAGAGGATTAGGAGGGCGAAGAACGCCATGTGTATGTGCCCGGTTTTCAGAGTTCCGACGATCCAGAGCAGGAATATGGGGAGAACCGAGAGGACGACGCTCAGGTATATGTTCTCTCCAACCCTCCTTTCCCTCAGGCTGGCCTGAATCTCACCGAGGTACAGTGCGGTGGTGAATCTGGAGGCGAGGGAGCCGAATATGTTTCCTCTAAGCCCCATGAGGCCGGGAAGGACGACGAGAAGGACGGGATAGGAGATCATGAGCTTGTCGAAGTACTTTCCAAGAAAAGTTCCGGAGACGAAGTTGAATCCGAGGCTAATCAGGAGGGCTGGGAGGGTAATCTTCCAAGCGTTCTTCAGTGCGCTCCTGAACGTACCCTCCCCGGCCTGATCCACACATATCCCCTCGGGAGGGGACTCTGGGGGAGGGAATAAATATAGTTTTCCAAAAACAGAAAAGGGTCAGTAGGGCGTTGCCCAGCTCTCCTCGTCCTTGTAGACGGCCTCGTTGATCACCATTCTGCCCTTCACAACAGGCTCAGGCTTCCTGACCGCCTCGATCCTGTAGAGCGTGGATGTGTAGAAGTTGTAGTCTATCTTCGCCCCGAACTTCTTGACCACCGGGAGCTTCTCTTGGAACCTGAAGAAGTTCTTCTCGTCCTCTGGATAGACGTTGAACTTCCTCCTCAGATCGGTTATCACGAAGCCCATGTCGAGGATCATCTTCTGGATCTCGTACCACTTCTTCCTTGAGGCTTCGAGGGTTGTTATGCCGAAGTAACCAGCGCAGCCCTCTCCCTTTAAAGCGGAGACGCCCCTGCTGAGGAAGAGCCTGAGTCCCGGCAGCGTCTCAACAGGGTCGGTTACGAAGAGGTCGAACTTCCCCTTAAACTTTTCCGGGAGCTCATCCTGAACGTCGCACACCTCAGCCGTCACTGGAAGGGAATACTCGTCTGCGACCCTGTTGATGAAGTCAATGAGTCTCTCGTCGGCATCAATCACGCTTATCCTCTTGGGCATCTCAGTGAGGGCCGACGCTATGCTCAGAAGATCGTCGTCACCAACCACAAACATCTCGGCGTTGAGCAGGTCTCCCCTCTCGTATATGAACTCAACCCTCTTGATCACTCCCTCCGGGCTTATGAACCCCTGATCGAAGACCTCAGACGTCTCGGGCCTGTCCTTGGCGATCTCCTTGTACTTCTGAAGGATCTCCTCGAAGTCCTTGGCTATCGAATAGCCCGTGCCGTCGCAGCTCTTGCACCTCACGTCTATGTTGACTGCACCGAGTTCGGAGATGTACTTCCTGCCCTCCTCCGTGAGGGAGACCTTTCCGTCCTCCACCTTGATGAGGCCTTCCCTTTCAAGCTCCTCAATCAGCTCGAAGAACTCGGGAAGGCTCGCATCCTGACTGTCTATGAGCCTGTAAACCGAAACCGGCCCGGAAGAAAGGGTCTGAAATATCTGGTTCCTGATTCTCCGCATCATGCTTCTAACCCCTGTCAAGGACGTAATGCCTGTACGACTCGGGCTTGAACTTCTCCAAAAACAGCTCAAAGGCTTTGTCGGTCTTCCTCGTATCTCCGCAGGTGAAGATGTCGAGGTTCACCAGCCCGTACTCTGGCCATGTGTGCAGGGAGATGTGGCTCTCGGCTATCAGAACAACCCCCGTCACGCCGTAAGGCTCAAACTGCTTGTAGTGAGAACTCACCTTCGTAAGCTCTGCCTCTCTGACCACGCTCTCTACAATCTCCCTCACATCCTTCTCATAGGAAATCAACTCCTTTGGAACTCCATACAGTTCCGCTATGATATGCTTTCCTACAATCATCTTCATCACCTGATCTGTTTTCTGGCATTTTTTCCACCTCTCAGGATTGAAATCGCAATATTAAATCAGCTTAATACCTGTTTTGGGACTGAATTTCTGGTAATACCTTGTGATTTTTAAAGTTTTCGCAGAACGTATTGAAATCGTCACTTTATTTCTGAAATGAAACGGAAATTATCGTTTTCTTTGAGTTTATTCCGGAAATCTCAGGCCATTTTCGAACAATTCCGCAAATTCTGTGTAGTTTTGCAGCAGACTTTATCAAATTTAATATTCCTGTAATGGTATAATTATGGAGACCCCGGCAGAAAAAATTTTAAATCCTCTTTTAAACTCAAGCTTCATACTCTGCAGGCTGCGCCCGTAGGAGGCGTTTGCCGTAGCACTACGGGGTGATGAAATGCTGGTAGAGAAGAGTGTACTGGAAGAGAAGATTGCAGAGGCGATTAACGGAGCCAAGCCGAGGAAGTTCAGGGAGAGCGTTGAGATAGCGGTCAACCTAAGGAATCTGGACATGAAGAAGCCGGAGAACAGAATTGATCAGGTCGTGCTTCTGCCGAAAGGTCTCGGAAAGCCAAGGAAGATCGGTGTGTTTGCGAGAGGAGAGACGGCTCTGAAGGCCAAGGAGGCAAATGCCGACGTGGTCATCTCTCCTGAGGAGATAGACGACCTCGCCAAGAACAAGAGGGAGGCGAGGAAGCTCGCCAACAGGATGGACTTCTTCATAGCCGAGGCACCTCTGATGCCGGAGATCGGTAAGAAGCTCGGTCCCGTTCTCGGACCGAGGGGCAAGATGCCCCAGCCGATTCCTCCCGGTGCCGATCCAACGCCGTTCATTCAGAGGCTCAGGAACTCTGTCAGAATAAGGACGAGGGACAAGCTCACGTTCCACGCGCCCATTGGTACGAGAGACATGGAGCCCTCAGACCTCGCGGACAACGCCATGGAGATTCTGAAGGTTGTTGAGAACAAGTACGATAACGCCCAGCAGGTTGTTAAGTCGGTGTATGTTAAAACCACCATGGGTCCTGCAGTGAGGGTGATCTGAAATGTCAGCGGTCAGGGGTAAGGTTCCACAGTGGAAGGTCGAAACCGTTGAGGAGATCAAGAGGATTTTCAGGGAGTATCCCGTGGTGGGCATCGTCGGATTCAGGGGCGTACCCTCCTCCCAGTTCCAGAGCATCAGGAGGGACATGAGGGGAGAGGTCCTCATCAGGGTCGTGAAGAACTCACTCCTAAGGCTCGCGCTCGAGTCGCTCGGCGGCGACTACAAGAGGCTCGAGGACTACATTGACGATCAGGTTGCGATTGTCGCGACCAAGCTCAACCCGTTCAAGCTCTACAAGAAGCTTGAGGAGACGAAGGTTCCGTCTCCGCTCAAGCCCAATCAGGTTTCACCTGTTGATGTTGTTGTTGAGGCGGGCCCGACGAACTTCCCGCCCGGCCCGATACTCGGTGAGATTCAGGCTGGTGGAATTCCGGCCGCAATTGAGAAGGGCAAGATCGTTGTAAAGAGCACCGTGACGGTGGTAAAGGCCGGAGAGGTTGTGAAGCCAGAGGTCGCGAGAGCACTTAACCTCCTCGAGATCAAGCCCATAAAGATAGGGCTCGAGACAAAGGCCGTCTTCGAGAACGGAATCATATTCACACCCTCGGATCTGGCAATTGACGAGGTCAAGGTCTTCGAGGACTTCGTTGAGGCTGCTAAGAAGGCACTCAACCTGGCGGTCAACGCCGCGTACGTTACTGAGGAGACGGCAGAGATACTCATCCAGAAGGCGTTCATGGACGCGAAGAACCTTGCAATCAACGCCGTCATTTACGAGCCAGAGGCCATGCCGGACATTCTCGCCAAGGCCCACTCGGAGATGCTCTCCCTTGCATCACTGCTCAGCGACGATGCCCTCGACGACGAGCTGAGGGAGTTGCTCAGCTCGAGGCCAGCCGCTCAGACTGCTGCGGCTGAGGAGAAGGTGGAAGAGAAGGCTGAAGAGGAGAAAGAGGAAGAGGAGGAAGAAGAGAAGGAGGAGTCCGCTCTCGAAGGATTGGGAGCGTTGTTTGGTTAGATTAACGGGGTGATGGAAAATGGAGTATGTGTATGCTGCGTTGTTGTTGCACTCAGCGGGAAAGGAGATAACCGAGGAGAACGTCAAGGCTGTGCTTGAGGCTGCTGGAATCGAGGTAAACGAGGCGAGGGTCAAGGCCCTCGTGGCTGCGCTTGAGGGCGTGGACATCGACGAGGCAATAAGCAAGGCCGCCTTCGCTCCAGCTGTTGCGGCTCCTGCTGCAGCTGCCGCTCCTGCAGAGGCTGGAGCTGCAGAGGAGAAGGCAGAGGAAGCCAAGGAAGAGGAAGAGGAGCAGAAGGAAGAAGAGGCACTCGAGGGACTTGGTGCCCTCTTCGGCTGAACTCCTTTTTTATTTTTATGAAAAAACAGCTTGCAATTCTCCTCGAGCAGCTTGAGGTTTTCAAGAGTCCAAAACTGTCGCTCGAGCAGTACCCCACACCCTCTGGGCTTGCGGGAGAGCTTGCCGTCACCGCATCCCTGCTCGACAAGGATGTGAAGGTTTTCGCAGACTTGGGCTGCGGAACGGGGATTCTGGCAATAGCCTTCAACCTCGCAGGCTTCAGAACGTTTGGGGTGGACGTGGATTTAGAGGCTCTCAAGATTGCCGTGAGAAATGCGGAGAGGGTTGGGACAAATGTTGATTTCGTGCTCGCCGACATCAGGCACTTCTCACTAAAGAGGAGGGTGGGTGTGGTGATGAACCCGCCCTTCGGCATAAAGAGGAGGCATGCGGATCGCCCCTTCCTCGAGAAGGCTCTGGAGGTTGGAGAGGTCGTATACTCCATACACTCCGCCGGCTCTCAGGAGTTCGTCGAGGGGATGGCCAGAAGCGAGGGGTTCAGGGTTACCCACCTCTGGAGGTATCAGATCCCGCTCAGGAGAACATACAAGTTCCATGAAAAACCATATAAATACATACCCGTAGAGGTATTTAGAATGGAGAGGATGTGAAGATGTTTGTGTTTCCGGGTGATTTTCTGGGTTATGCTGAGGAGTACGTTCCGGGGGAAGGCGTTTATGAGGAAGAAGGAAAGCTGTACGCCGCCACTGCGGGAGAGGTTGTTGTAGAGGACAAGGTCATAAAGGTGAGGACAGTAAAGGAGATTCCGGAAGTGGGGAAGAACGACATAGTTGTTGGGAGAGTTGTTGACACGAGGAATAGCTTTGCGATGGTTGAGATAGTGAGGAAGAAGGGCAGCGAGAGAGCACTGAGGCACTACGACAGGGCACTGCTGCACGTCTCGAACATAAGCGAGGGCTACATGAAGAACCTCGAGAATGGTGTAAGGTACTGGGACATAATAAGGGCGAGGGTCATTGACAACAACCTCAGGCTGTCAATCAAGGAGGAGGACATGGGAGTCATAAGGGCGATCTGCAGGGTCTGCGGCACCCCTTTGGTTAGGGAAAAGGATAAGCTTAAATGCCCGGAGTGTGGGAATGTGGAGAGGAGGAAGATATCCAGCTACTACGGAAGCGGAGAGTGGTGAGAGATGGAGGTTAAGGTTATAGAGCTGACGGACGATTACGCAAAGCTCCTGATAAAGGGTGAGGACCACACGTACCTGAACCTGCTCCAGTACGAGCTCGTAAACGATGAGAGCGTCCTTCTTGCCAAGTACAACGTCCTGCACCCGCTCAAGGACGAGGCGGAGTTCATGATAAGGACGTCCGGAAAGAGCCCGATAGATGCCCTGAGGGAAGCGAACGAGAGGATAATCTCGAAGGTCGAGGAGGTTCTCTCACAGCTTTAACCTCAATTTTAATGCGTAAAGCTCCTCGAAAAACAGCTTCTTTTTGCCCACGATCTCCCACTCGTACTTTGACCTGCTGAGGTAGTCTCTGAGAGAGTCGAAGGTTGTTGAGGACGAGATGATTATTATTCTGCCATTCTCTGATAGATTGTCCGCGATCTCCTCGAGAAACCTTACGGTGACCTCCACACCGTCCTTACCACCATCAATTGCCTTTTCGAGCCAGTCTCCCCTCCTCTCCCAGTCCTCGAGCCTCAGATAGGGTGGGTTGAAGAGGATCAGGTCGAACCTCTTCTTTATTCCCCTCGCAAGGTCAGTTATGACACATTCAATCCCGAAACTCCTTGCACACCTCGCAGCGTGGGGGTTTATGTCCGTTGCAAGAAGAAAGCTGCACCTCTCCTGCAGGAAGTAAGAGACGAAGCCACTTCCTGTCCCAACCTCCAAAACCGAGTCGCTTTTCCTGACCTCTTTCAGAGCACACTCTAAAAGAAGCTCGGAGTCCTCTGCTGGCTCATAGACATTCTGACAGTCTCGCGTAAACCTCCGGAGGAATGTTTTCCGGTCTCTCATCTTCATAGCCCTCCACATCGCAGTCAACTCCAAGGCTCCTGAGCACCTTCCCGAACTTCTTCCTCCTGCTGCTGAACGCGGCCCTCAGCAGGAGGTCGAGCTTCTCCACATCCCTGACAGCAATCTCCGGCTCGGGGTAAAGCCTGACTATGGCCGACTCCACCTTGGGCCTCGGCCTGAAGGCGGATGGTCTAACAATCTCGAGAATCTCCGCCCTGCAGAACGCCTTTACCATGACGCTCAGCCTTCCGTAGCTCTTGCTCCCTTCCCTCGCAACCAGCCTCTCGGCGAACTCCTTCTGGTACATCACGACCGCAAGGTCGAATTTGTGCTCAAGCAGCCTGAATGTGAGCTCTGATGAGATGTTGTAGGGGATGTTCGAGACGAACTTGTTGAACTCCGGCCACTCAACCCTGAGCGCATCACCCTCAATTAGGACGAACCTGTTCTCCGAGATTTCATGCGAAAACTTCTTTTTCAGCAGATCCACGAATCTCCTGTCCTTCTCTATGCCGTAAACAACTCCTGAGCTCTTGAGCAGGTAGGAGGTCAGGTTGCCGGTTCCGCACCCCACCTCGAGTACGGCATCACTCTTGCTGAGCTCTGCATATCTAACAATCCTCGACAGAACCCTCCTGTCAACAAGGATGTGCTGCCCTTCTCTCCTGTAAAATTTCATAAAAAGAGCTAAGAGGTGAACAGCCTGTACTTGACGCTCGGATCCTTCAGCTCCTCTATGATCCTGTTCACTATCGCCTTCTCAGGATGAGCCAGCCCCTTGACCCTCTCGGAGATGTCCTGAAAGCTCTTGAACGGGCCCTTTTTCCTCTCCTCAAGTATCGCCCACATGAGCTTCTTGCCTATGCCGGGCAGCAGCTCGAGCTGGTGGAGCCTCGTGGTTATCGGCCCGGCGTTGTTGAAGAAGTCAACAAACCTCTGCTCCTGCTCCTTGACGATGTGCTCCAGAACGTACGGAAGCTCGGACTTCGCCGTTGGCGTGAGCTCGTCGTACCTGAGCCTCCTCTTGATCTTGTTCACGACATCCCTCTCTCCCTTGCCGATGTAGACCTTCTCCATTATGAGCGGGTTCTTCCCCTTTTTTATGCTCACCTCGAGAAGAGTGAAGTAGCTCTCACCCACAACCTGCGCGAGGGGTTCCCTTCTGTGGATTGGGGCCTTACTGTCTGGATGCCCGTAGGGCATGAAGTCCAGCACGTAAGCATAATCCTCCAATCTCTTCTTGTCACTCATAGCGATCAACCTTCTATTTAAAAATGGAAGTATATAATTTTTTCCTTAATTTTTATACTTTTTGACAATATCCAGAATCTCCTGTATCTGCTCGGGTGTGAGGGTGACCCTCTCCTTGGCGTAGACCACCCTAACTTCGTCGGGGATGTCCGGCAGAATGTCTGCGATCTTTATCGCAATCTCTCTCGTAACGTGCGGGAGCTTTTCAAGCTCGTCAACAAGTTCTCTCGCCTTCTCCGCGTCGAGCTTTGCCACCGCGCTCAGGTAGTTCATCGTCTTCCTTGCCTCGAAGCTGAGCTCTCCGATCTCCTTCCTCTTCTCCACCAGCTTCTCGAGGACCTCCTTCGCCTCTGCGACGGTTATGTACTGGAACTCGATGACCTCCTTGAACGTCATTTCAAGCCCCCTGAGGCTTCAGGTGCTCGGGTCTCGCGAAGATTATCTTCTTCTTTCCTCCGTCGGTGATTTCCACGAGGTAAGCCCTTCCCCTAACTCCAACTACCCTTCCAGTCCTTCCCTGAAACCTCGGGTGGGGCATGCCCTTCTGCGATGCGGGCTCGATGTCTATGTGGACTATCTGGCCTATCTCGAACGTCTGCAGCACCTTTCTGATCTTGAGGCCCCTTTCCCTTACCCTTTTCCTGAGCTTTCTGCCTGATTTGAACCTGAACCCGTGTGATTTCCAGCCCATCTTGATTACCTCCGCTGTTCAGCAAATGACACCGGATTGTATTTAAGGTTTCCGTCATTCTCAAGGCCTCCCAGCACCTCGAGCACATCCAGCTTTTCCACCACGCACCTCACTCCGAGAATCTCGCTCAGGCTCGGCCTCGTTCTCCCCTCATCCCCGCTCACGAGCTCCTTTATGTAGAGTCCGCTCTCAGCGTGTATTTCCACAACCGCATACCTTCCTTTTCTCGCGATGAGCCTTGCTGATATCACCCTCCTCTTCCTCACCCTGTCAGCTCTCCTGTGCTCGACCCTCCTCGGGGTTCGCTGGTGGATCACTGTGTTCTCCAGAGCCCTGAGCGCGCGAATCAGATCCTTATCACTCACTTCTCCGTCCATCCTCACTATGGCCCTGTAGACCTTGCTGTACCCGGCGCTCTTGATCCTCTCGACATCCCTGTGGCTCGCGTAGAACATCAGGCGAACCTCCACCTTCCCTCTCGCGTGCTCGTTTATCCTCTTCTCAAGCTCCGACAGATCGACCTTCCTCCTTCTCGGGTTTGAGATCTCGAGAACGAAGGGCCTTCCGCTCCCGAGCATCCTCGCATCCACATCCTCTCTCCCGGATCCGTGGAGGTAGGCGTTCTCCCCACCAAACAGCTCGAGGGCTGGCTGGATTATCAGATCCTCAACGCTCAGGTACTTTCTCCCCTCGTAGGAGCAAAGCTCACACCCCTTACCCATGCAGTTCTGGCAGATCCACCTTGTCTGGGAGAGGTACCTGACCCTCTTCTTGTACCTCCCGTAGATGTAAACCGGGGAAATTGATACAGTAAAGCTCAGATCCTCCAGATTAACCACGACCCTCACGTCACCGTTCAACTCCCTCTTCCTGCCGTTCAGCCTTGAAAACGCCCTTATGAACTCTCTCCTGAAGTGATCCTTAAGCGAGTCCTCCACACCCATCTCGTCTCTCAGCCACTCCTCAATGGCTTTGGAGCTTCCGTAAAGCGATACTCCGATGTCGAACGTCTCGAACTCGTAATCCTTCAGCTCGCCCAGAATTTTTCTGACAAGGGGCACAATCTTGTCAAAGGCATTGCAGCACACAACGCACTTGCCGATTGTTCCGAATCCGAGCCTCTCCCTGCAGTGCTCGCAGACCTCGATCATCTCTCCGCCCTCCTGTCCAGCAGATAGTTCAGGATCGTGACACACTGGTCAGCCTGATACGGGACTTTTCCGAGGGACACGATTTCGGAGCACCTCTCCAGAATGATCTCTTCATCCTCGGGACTGACGCCTGTGTGATCTCCGGCAACGAAGACCGGATTGATGAGCTCAACTCCATCCACGTCCACTCCATCCTCCCTCAGGTAGTAGATTCTACCTCTCTCAGAGAGCTCCTCGAGCAGATCGGCGAGCTCCATTCTGGACACGTAGACTCCGGGTGACACCCTTGTCCATCCACACTTGACCTCAGCCTTCAGAGCCTTGTTTATCATCCCGGCTATGTTCCTCTCGTCGGGTGCGAGGTACCTCACCTCTCCTCCCTCAAACCGCAGAATCTTTACCGGTTCTGGAGGGCCCTTCAGGACTGCATAAGCGGTGGAATCCCTCCTGACGCCGTGGGAGATGAACAGCGACTGGGAGATGAACCTGCACACGAGATCCATCCTTCCCGCGGAGCCCGCGAGATCGTTCAGGTTGAAGGGTGTTGTGACAGCTTTGCTGGCAATTATGACGAAGGTTCTGCTCATCAGAGCTTTTCCTCAACCTCGGCCTTTAACCTTTTTCTCGGAAGCTCGTCCTCGCAAACGGGAATGACCGTGACGTAGTCCTTGTAAAGACCCCTCATCCACGTTCCTATGTAGTGGATGTCATCGAAGCACACGGGTTTCTTGCAGATCGTGCACCTTCTCCACGTCCTTCCCTCGTCCTCCTCGCTGAGCTCCTTACCACACGTCTTGCATTTCAGCATCTCAATCACCCCTCCCGGCGAGAGCCCTCACGAGATCGCTTGCGGTGAATATCCCGACCACTTTCCCCTCCTCAACCACCACGAGCCTCCTGACCTTCATGTCCGCCATTATCCTCGACGCCTCGCTCACGCTGAAGTCCGGAGAGACGGTGATGAGCGGGGTTGAGGCGTAGTTTGAAACGGCATTCTCAAGGCCATCATCCAGAACTGCCTTGGAGAAGAAGTCCCTCTCGGTGAATATGCCGTAGGGCTCTCCGTCTCTGGTGACTATCACGCTCCCAATCCTCTTCTCACCCATTATCCTTGCCACATCAATGACCTTCGTTTTTCCATCAACCATCACGACATCTCTCTGCATGAAATCTCCAATTCTCATGAGGAAAAATCTGGAATGGAAAAACTTAACTCTTTTTACTCACCTCCCGTGAACGTGAAAATCGTGCCGGTTGCATTCGACTCCATGGGCGCGAGGAGCATGGCCACCTACGTTGAGACCGGGGACGTCAGGATATTCATAGACCCGAGCGTGGCCTTAGGGCCGAGGAGGTACGGACTTCCACCGCACAGGCTCGAGCTGAGGAGAAAGGAGGAGCTATGGGAGAGGATAAAGGAGTACCTGCAGAAATCGGATGTCGTGATTATCACGCACTACCACTACGACCACCACAACCCGGCAGAGGTTGAGCTGCTCGAGGGAAAGAGGGTGTTCGTCAAACATCCAGAGGAGAGGATAAACCGCAGCCAGATGGGGAGGGCGAGGAAGTTCCTCAAGCCCCTCAGGGAGATTGCGGATGTTGAGTATGCCGACGGAAAGAGCGTGGAGATCGGAGACACTCTCATCGAGTTCTCTCCAGCGGTACCCCACGGAACAGACCCGAGGCTCGGGTACGTGGTCATGGTCATGATCGACGATGGGAGGGAGAGGCTCATCCACACCAGCGACGTTGAGGGAGCGTCCTTAGAAGAGCAGATCGGATGGCTGAGGGAGAGTGATGCGGAGATAGTTTTCATGGACGGCCCGATGACGTACATGCTCGGATACAGGTTCTCCGAAACGAGCCTCGAGAAGAGCGTGGAGAACGTCTCATCCCTCATGGGTGGAGAGCTGAAGACGATCGTCCTCGACCACCACCTCACGAGAGATCTGGCATGGAGAGAGAGGGTGTCCGAAATCATAGAGAAAGGAGAGGAGCTTGGAGTTTCTGTGGAGTCGGCAGCCACCTTTGCCGGTCTGGATGAGGAGCTCCTCGAGGCGAGGAGGAAGGAGCTCTACAGCATGTCCCGGGAATAAGCTTTATATGCCGCCCAGCAAGTAGGATCGGTTGTCATCCATGGCCCGGATAGGGTAGTGGTCATCCTCTGGGACTGTGGATCCCAGGAGCCGGGTTCGAATCCCGGTCCGGGCCCTCAAAAATTAGTTTCGGGGCAGGGACTAATTTTAATAGCTTCATTTTGTCTTTTCGAGATCGCGATAATGATTTCAATAAGAGACTGGATAAAGACGGGAGGATCTGGCTATGGAGTTCTGAGAGATTTTGATGTACATGCTGCCTTGGAAAAGGTTAAAAGAGCTATTGAAGAGTTTGCTGAAGGGATGAGCTTTTGAAAGCCTTAGAAGTAAGGTATTTATTTTTTCGAGGAGATGTAAGATCATGAGTGTTGTTGAACTACTCAGAGAGATTAAGGAGAAGCTTGAAATCATGGATAAGAGACTGAGCAAGCTTGAGGAGGAATTACTGGGTGATGAGCTGACCGATGAGGAGATTAAGGAAGTTGAGGAGATCATTGAGGCATGCAAGACTGGAAAGATGAAGGTTTACACCCTTGAGGAGGCAAAGAAGGAGTTAGGTCTTGAATGAGTTTTAAAGTTGAGCTTTCTGAAAGAGCTGTTAAGGATTTGAAGAAATTCAGTAGGAAAGACCTCGAGAGGGTTTTTAAAACAATTGAGAAGCTGAACGACCCATTTTCGCTGGATATAAAGAAGATTAAGGACAACATTTACCGAGTAAGAGCGGGGAGGAAGATCAGACTTATTGTTGAGATTGATTTTAAGGAGATGACGGTTCTGGTTGCAAGGATTGACTGGCGAGATAGGGTTTACGATAGGTTGTAGATAAGGGAAGCGATAAGGGAGTATGTTGAGAAAACAATAACCCTACTTCTATTGTCTTTTATATCTTTTATAAATTGTTTTTATGCCCATAATTATGAGGGAGATAGAAAAGATAAACAAGATCATGATTCCTGCAAGTACTTGGATATAATACGAGAAAAACAAGAAAAAGTTGTCTAAAGGCTTTAATTTTGGAATGATCAAATAGAGTCCTATAACTCCCGTGGCCAAATGGGCGAATATTATAGATGTGAAAAAAATATTGATAGCTTTGTTTATGTATTCGGAGATCCGAGAACTGTAAGCTGGAATAACTGAATTGAGTGAGACCCACAGAATCCCATAAAACCCGCCAAAAAATATTGAACCGGCAACCAATTGAGTATATTGTGGATCTTGTGGATCTAAATTAGTGTTGTAAAGAAAGGCACCTGCAACCATAAATGCGGAAAAGATGGCGATTACCGGCTCGTGGTCTTTTAGAAACTTGAGGGATTTGGAATTTTTCTTTTTTTTGGTTTGGATCTACATCACTTGTGGCTTCTGATTCCCCAGAAGATCTATTATTAGATTTCTGAGGTTTTTCTAAGCTTGCTTGAAATTCCTTAAAGAAAGAAAATATTAATAAAAACCCACAGAGACCAAAAAACCCTATGACTGCAGTTATGCCAAATTTAAAAGCTAAATCTGGATTTGCTTTTTGGTACATTTCCCATAAAAAGTCTGCAGCTAATCCTCCAAGAAATCCCAAGAGAGTGACACCTACACTTAACCAAATAGCTCTATACATTTCTTGGTTTGTGGTTTCTTTCATCAACTCTCCTCCATCAACTCCCCAATAAACTCCTCCGGATCCTTCGGAGGCGTCTTAGAATGATACTCCTCAAACTCTCTTTCCATTTGTTCAAGTAGCTGAACGATCTTTTGGCCAAGAGGTGTAAGCTCGTAAAGTTTAGGGCTTGTAGCTCCACTAAACGAGATTCTAATTAAGCCTAAATCAAATAATTCATTTAATCTCCGCCATACAATTGTTTTATCGAGTTTAGTGATCGCAATGATGTCTTTTTGTCTCGCTGGTTGTTTGCTGATTGCTTTTAGGATCTTCAGAGCTCCTGAATGAGATAAGACTTGAATGATTCTCTCCAGTTTTTCAGTCACAATAATACAATTTTATTGGCTCTTCATTAAACTATTCAACATTTCTGTATAAGCTCTACAAAGTAGCAACCTTTAAATAGTTTTAGGGTTACAATATTGTAGAAAAGTTGAAGTAGTATATATGGGTGAGAAAGTCTGGGCAGACGTCCCGAAAAGGTGGGTGCCGTTGATTGACAAGGCCAAGAACATAGAGGGCTGGGACTCTCGATCTGCATACATCAGGGAACTCATCAAGAAAGACCTCGCCAGTAAGGGACTCCTCGGCGTGAAGAACGGAGAGGGTGAGGCTGTTCTAAAGGAGGATTAAAGAGTGAGAAATCACAGCAGTTTAATAAACTCTTCAACGCTAAGCCCAGCCTGCTTCAAAATTATCCGAAGCGTGCCCTTTTTCAGCGAGCGGTGCAGTGGAACAGTGACCTTAATTGTTCCCTCCTCTGTCCTTTTCTCCATTCGGACGTGGCTTCCCTTTTGCCTTACAACCTTGAAACCGGCCTTATGTAGAGCTTTAATCACATCTTCTCCAGAAACTACTGGTAATTTCAATAAGAGCACCTCAAAGAATAACCTCAACGACTTCAGCCCTCTTACCCTCGATTTCGGTTTCGATCTGAGCATCATCTATGTCGAGATAGACCTCTATGGCCTCTTTGATGTTCTCGATGGCCTCCTCTTTGGTTTCACCCTGAGAGACGCATCCGGGAAGAGCGGGAACATAAACAACATATCCGCCCTCTTCAGCCTCTTCGAGGACGACCTTGAACTTCATAGTTCAGACTTGGGTCTGGAAGTTGATAAAGATTACTTAGATTTTGGTTACAATGACCTTACTCCCCGTGAGGAAAACTTCTATCCTGACCTCCTCATCATGCTCAAAATTCAAAGCATTCATGATTCTTTTCTTGAGATACGGTCTGCCCGCACCACCCCTGTCTATGTAAGTTTTTCCGACTGTTACAAAGCTGGACATAACCTTCCAAATTCTTGCAAAAAGGTAAAGGTAGGTGGGTTAGATGTCGGTCATTGACCTCTCCGGCATTGAGCGGGCAAGGAGACAGTACGTGGACATGATTCTGAGAGCTGAGTTCATCAGGGCTGACAAGATCCCAAAAACATGCAGAAGGTCAAAATGCCCACGTGATCTGAGGACATGATCCTCAAATCTTCCCAAAGTACTCCTCCAGCTTCCTGTCCTTCTTAACTATCCTGAGCAGGGTCTCCTTTATCTCCTCAGGATCTGAGCTCTTCAGCCCGAAGTAGATGGCGAAGTTCTTGGTCGTCCTGAGAATGGTCGCCCTGCCCTTCTTCTCCTCGGAAATGAACCCCATCTCCTTCAACTTCTTCACATGCTCGTAGCACCTGTTCCCCCTGATCCTTGCGAGGTCTGAGAGCTTTATGGGCTGCTTTACCGCTATGATCGCGAGAGTTCTGAGCACGCCCCTCTCCATGTCCTTCTCCGTGAACGCCCTCACGACCTCGCTGTACTCGGGCTTGACCCTCATCAGGTACTTCTTTCCAAGCTTCACAATCTCAATCGAGGTTTCCCTCGAGGCATACTCTCTGGAGAGCTCCTCGATTGTTTCCTCAACATCCTTCACGCCCGCCCCAATTATCTTTGCGATTTTAGTCGCGGATATTGGCTCCGAGGATACGAACAGTATAGCTTCAACCTTCTCCTTCATCGTTCAACCTCCTGATCTCTATGTCGCTCTCGAATATCCTCTCCTGGTGAATCTCGAACACCCTCCTGAACGCGAGGTGCAGGACTGAGATGTACTTGGAAACGAGGTCAAAGCCTGCAATCTCTCCAAGCCTCACCATGTCCCTGTTCTTCATCATGCTGACGAGAACCTCCCTCACCCTCTCAATCGTCTCCTCCAGATTCTCGTCGTGAGGTACTTCCATCGGATCGACCAGCGGCTCCCTCTCAGCCCTTCTCCTGCGCCTCCTTCTCTTCCTCACCCTCTCAGCGCTCTCAAGCTCCCTGATCAGGTCTTCAAGCGTGGTGTACCTCCTGACTCTCTTCCTGCCAGCCTCGATCAGGGCGCTTATGAGCTCGTCCTCGAGGACGTCGTCGTCCTGAATGAAGTCCTGGGAGAGAAAGTCCTCGAACTCGTCCTCGTAGTACGGCTCGTAGTCGTATGCGTCAAACCCGTACTCGTAGTCCATTTCCGGCTCCTCTTCCTCCGCCTCAGTCATTCCAACGGCCTCGCTCGTTATTATGTCCGACTTCATCCTCACGAGTATCGCGGCGTAGAGCAGAACTCTGCCTGAAATCCTCAGGTCGAGCTTCCTCGCGTTCTCAAGCTCTTCAAGAAACTTGTCCGCCACCTCGACTACGTCTATGTTCAGCGGATCGATCTCGCCCTTCTTGGCAAGGTTGTAGAGCATCTCTACTGGATCATCGATGCTCTCCTTATCCCAGTCACCTGCGATGAATTATCCCTCCCCATCGTGACGCCAACAATCGCATCTGCCTGCTCGAGCATGGGCTTTCTGAGCGAGACGACTATGAACTGTGCCCTCGACGACATCTCCTTGATCATCCTCGCGAGTCTCGCAACGTTGACACCATCAAGGAACATGTCCACCTCATCGAAGGCATAGAATGGAGCTGGCTTGTAGCGCTGAATCGCAAAGATGAAGGCTAAGGCAACAAGACTCTTCTCCCCACCGCTCATCTGCTCCAGCCTCTGCACCGGCTTTCCGTATGGCTTCACCTTCATGTGCAGTCCGGAGTTGAACGGATCGTCGTGGTTGTCGAGGTAAAGCTCACCCTCTCCATTTGCGAGCTTGGCGATGACCTCCTTGAAGTTCTCGTTTATCGCGTTGAACACCTCGAAGAACTTCTCCTTCTTCATCCTGTCGTACCTCTCTATCCTCTCAAGTATCTCCTCCCTCTCCTTCTCGAGCGTGACCTTCCTCGAATAGAGCTCCTCCCACCTCGCCTTCACTTCCTCGTAGTCCTGAATGGCCTTCATGTTGACCTCTCCGAACTTTGATAGCTCGCTCTCAACCCTCTCAAGCTCTGAAACGGCCTCGTCTCTGCTCATTGAAGGCTCCATCTCCGGCAGACCCTGAATTTCTGCCTCAATCTCGCCCATAGCCTCCTTCCTCGCCCTGATCTTCTCGTCGAACCCAACAAGGTCGTACTCAAGCCTGCTCTCCTCGTTCTCAAGATCCTTGAGCTTGGAGAACAGCGCATCCCTCTCCCTTCTGAGCTCCTTTATCGCCTCTCCAAGCGTTTCCTCCTCTTCCCTCAGCCTCTCCATCTCTTCTCTGAGCTCCATGGCCTTCTTCCTGCCATGCTCTATCTTCTCACCGTACTCTGAGACCTTTCCGTCTATCTCGCCAACCCTCCTCTCCTTGTCCTCAAGCTCTCTCTCCGCCTGCCCTATCTCGAGCTCCTTCTTCTCTATCTCGGACTCTATCTTTATCAGCCCCTCCCTCGCAACGCTGAACTGGCTCTTCAGCCTTTCAAGCTCCTCCGTGAGCTTTGGAAGCGCGCTTCCCTTCATCTTCCTGTTCAGCTCCTCAAGCCTTCCTTCAATCTTTGAAAGCTCGCTGTCCACCTCCTTTACAGCCTGCTCCACGTCCCCTATTTTCTGCCCCAGCTCCCTCCTCTCCCTCTCCCTGTCCTCTATCCTTTCCAGAATCTCCTTCTCTCTCGCAGCAATCCCTTCAAGCCTCGCCTGCAGGACTTTCACGTCGTTTTCGGCATTCCTCAGACTCTCCTCAAGTTCCTTCACTCTGGACTGCGCCTCCCTCCACGAGTCCTCGACCTTCCTCAGCTCTCCAACGAGAAAAGCCTTTTTCGAGTTGAGGACGGTTATCTCCTCCGATATCTTCTTCTCCCTCTCTAAAAGCTCCTTTGAGATGAGCAAGCCCTTCTTCCTGTCCACGCTTCCACCGGTGATCGCTCCGCTCTTCTCTATTAGCTCTCCATCGAGAGTCACGATCCTCCTGCCGTCCATTATCCTCTTCGCGTTCTCGACGTTGTCCACGACGAGCGTGTCCCTGAACACGAAGTTAAAGACGGGCCTGAACTTGGGCTCGCACTTCACCAGATTGACCGCGTAGTCTATAACCCCCTTCTCACTCAGAACCTTCCTGTCGAGGTTTATCTTCTCGAAGTTCTTCCTGATCTTGTTGAGCGGCAGAAACGTCGCCCTTCCGCCCCGTATCTGCTTGAGGTAGTTTATTGCCCTTATGGCGTCATCCTCATTCTCGACAACAATGAAGTTCAGAGCGTTTCCAGCGGCAATCTCGAGGGCGAGGGCGTACCTCTCCTCAACCTCGGCAAGCTGGGCAACAATCCCGAAGATCCCCGGCAGAGCCTTCTTCTCCTTCGCCTCGAGGATTAGCTCCACCGCTCTGCCGAAGGTTGCCTCGTATGCTGAGAGCTCGGCCTTCACCTTCGCAAGCTCGAGCTCCTTGCCCTTTATCTCCTCATCAATCGCGGAGATCTCGTTCCTAAGGTCGAAGATCTTCCTGTCAATTGCGTTCTTGTTCGTTATTTCCCTTGCAAGCTGGGATTCTATCCGCTCAATCTCCCTCCTCCTGAGCTCGATTTCATCCTTCACTCCCGAGTACTCGTTCCTGATTCTGTTCAGCTCGCCCTCAAGCTCCTCGATCTCAATTGACACCCTCCTGAGACCCTCGTAGATTCTGTCCCTCTCCCTCAGGAGTTCTGACTTCCCCTCTCTCAGTTCCTCAGCCTTCTCACTAAGGCTGACGATTTCATCCCTCAGCTCCTTCTCCTCTCCGCTCAGCTTCTCTATCTGCTCTCTCACACCCTCAATCTGAGCCTTAATCGAGTCAACAGACTCCTCGACACTCACCTTCTGCAGCAGAAGGTTCTCGAGCTCCTTTCTGAGCGACTCGAGCCTCTCGTTTATCTTGGTTATGTCGAGCAGCGCCTTCATCCTCTCCTCGTTCAGCCTCTCGATCTCCGCTTTCAGGATCTCCTCTTCCTTCCTGAGTCCCTCAATCTCGGCCTGAATGTCGGCAATCCTCTCCTGAATCTCCCTGTACCTCTCGTCAGCGGTTTCGGCAATCCTTCTGGACACGTCCTCGAGCTCCTTCCTTATGCTCTCCTTCTCAACCTTTATCTCGGAAATTCTGACCATTGCCGAATCCTTCTGCCTCTGCAGCCTCTCGACCTCCTTCCTGAGCCTCTCGAGCTTCAGTGAGAGCTCCTTCCTCCTTATCGCCTTCAGCTCGTTTTCCAGCCTCTCCTTTTTCTCCAGAAGCTCCCTGTACCTGAGAGCCTCCTCCCTGTCCCTCTCGAGCTCCTTCAGCCTCAGCTCGACCTCTGAGAGAATTGCGGATATCTTCTCTATGTTCTGCCTGACAGCCTCCAGCTCCTCTATCGCCCTCGCCTTCTTCTCCTCGAACTCCGAGATTCCGGCGATGTCGTCTATGATCTTCCTCCTCTGCATTGGCGTCATCTCAACGATCCTCGTCACGTCTCCCTGCATCACTATGTTGTAGGCGTCGCTGTAGATTCCGGCCTTCTCGAGAACCCTAACAACCTCCCCGTGGCTTGCTGGCTTTCCGTTGATGTAGTAGTTGCTGTAGTAGTTCTTCTCCGTAACCCTGACCTTCCTCGATATCCTCAGCTCCTCCCCATTATCGGGCTCGAAGACGATCTCAACCTCGGCAGTTCCGAGTCTCCTGCCGTTGCCGGAGTAGATCAGATCCGTGAGCTTTTCGGCCCTCAAAACCTTTGAGGAGCTGTGAAGGCCGAGGCAGAAAATGATAGAATCGATGATGTTGGACTTCCCGCTTCCGTTCGGCCCGCTTATAACCGTGAAGCCCCTTTCGAGGGGGATCTCTACCTTCTTACCAAAAGATTTGAAGTTCTTTATCGTTATTTTCTTTATGTGCATGACCTCAGTCGCAGACGATTATCTCGTCCTCGCTGTCCTTCCTTTCCTCGACCTTCTCTTCCCTCTCCGTAATCTCGGAGATCTCCCTTATGTCCCTTGACTTGGGCTCGCTCTTGGCGATCTCGGCCTTCAGGTAGAGAACCTCGTTCATGAGGCTTTCAACGGTCTTGTTAAGCTCGGCCACCTTTGCCTCAAGCGCCTTGAGCTTTCCAAGCTCCTCCGAAATCTCCCGGATTATCTCAGACTTCAGTTCCTCAATACTCATTCCCGCCACCTTTCTCAACTCCCTAATCTCCTTCTCCTTTTCCGCAAGCTTCTTTTCGAGCCTCTCTATAATCAGATCCCTGTCGCTCATCCACTAAAAAATAGATTTGGAAGTTTATATATTTTTTCACGGAACAAGCCTCTGCCTATCTCTCGGAAAGAGTACGGCCTCCCTGATATTCTGTAGTCCGAGAATTGCCATCATGAGCCTGTCCAGACCCATACCCCACCCAGCGTGAGGTGGCATGCCGTATCTGAACGCCTGAAGGTAGAAGCCGAAGCTCTCCGGGGCAAGTCCCTGCTCGCTGATCCTTCTCACGAGAAGGTCGTACTGGTGAATTCTCTGCGCCCCACTCGCGATCTCGAGCCATCCCTTCATGAGGTCGAACGTCTTGGAGATTTCGGGCTCCTCCTCGTACGGCATCGCGTAGAAAGGCTTGGACTCTGTCGGCCAGTCAACGATGAAGTAGTAACCGCTGTAGTCCTCGGCTATCAGCTTTAATGCTGCTGTGGACAGGTCATCTCCCCAGACTATCTCCTCCCCCTTCTTTCTGGCTATCTCGACAGCCTCATCGTACTTGAGCCTCTCAAACGGCGTTTCTGGAACCTCAAGCTTCAGGTTGAGCCACTCCAGATACCTCTCACACCTCTCATTGATCTTCTCGTAAACCTCCTTCACGAGCTCCTCCAGATACCTCATCACGCCCTCGTGGTCGGTGAAGCTGACCTCTATGTCAACGCTCACAGCCTCATTCAAATGTCTGATCGTGTTGTGCTCCTCTGCTCTGAATATTGGCCCTATCTCGAGCACCCTCTCGAACCCGGCGGCCATGAGTGTCTGCTTGTAGAGCTGGGGGCTCTGGTTCAGGAAAGCCTCTCTCTCGAAGTATGTAATTGGGAAGAGTTCAGTCCCACCTTCAGTTGCGGTGGACACGATTTTGGGCGTGTGCACCTCTATGAACCCGTGCCTGTCAAAGTACTCCCTTATGGCCTGAATCGCCACGTGCCTGATGCGGAATATCGCCTGAACCCTTGGCTTCCTCAGATCCATGAACCTGTTGTCCAGCCTCGTATCCAGCTCAGCCGGAACCTTCTCCGTGACCTCAAGCGGCAGGGGAGCGTCGGCCTCGTTGAGAACCTCGATTTCCCTCGGGATTATCTCGAAGCCGTTTGGAGCCTTCTCCTCCGGCTTCACCTCGCCAACAACCCTGATGACACTCTCCCTCCTTATCTTCCTGGCCCTCTTGAACAGCTCCCTGTCCACCACCTTTTTCGGCAGGGTTATCTGGGCGAAGCCCTCCCTGTCTCTGAGAACTATGAAAACGAGCCCTCCAAGGTCTCTGACCTCGTGAACCCAGCCGTAAAGCTCTACCTCCTTTCCAAAGTCCTCCTCACCAATATCCGCCGTAAACTTCCTCATTTCAACCTCTCCTCCACAGATTTTGCGTGCCACTCAAGACCCTCAGCCCTTGCGAGCCGAATTATCGCCTGAGAGATCCTCTCGAGCCCCTCCTTTCTGAGCTCCTGATAGGTTATGCTCTTCATGAACGTCTCAACACCCACTCCGGAATACATTCTGGCAAACCTTGCGGTGGGAAGGATGTGGTTGGTTCCGCTCGCGTAGTCTCCGGCGGCTACAGGAGAATATTCCCCAAGAAAAACGCTGCCCGCATGCCTCACCTTCTCGAAGACCTGCCAGTAATTCTCCGTCAGAATCACGAGGTGCTCTGGCGCAACTTCATTCGACACCTCAACGGCTTTCTTAATGCTCTCAACAACCATGCACTCCAGATTTGCCTCGGGGAACTCGGATCTGACGAGTCTCTCCACATCCTCCGCCAAAGCCCTGGAAGTTGTCACGACAAAAGCCCTCGCAAGCGGATCGTGTTCGAGCTGCGCCAAGCACTCGAGTGCAACCACCTGAGCGTCAGCACTCTCATCAGCTATTACGAGCACCTCTGACGGGCCGGCTGGCATATCTATTGCAACATCCTTCTGGACGAGCAGCTTGGCTGCCGTAACATAGATGTTCCCCGGCCCCACGATCTTGTCCACCTTCTTTACTGTCTCAGTTCCGTAAGCCATCGCAGCTATGGCCTGCGCACCCCCGACCCTGTAGACCTCATCAACGCCACACATATCCATTGCGACGAGCGTGAGGGGGTTCACCCTTCCCTCCTCATTGGGTGGGGTGCAGGCCACAACAGTGCCAACCCCTGCAAGTTTGGCAGGCACCGCGGCCATCAGGACTGTGGACGGATAGCTCGCCCTCCCGCCCGGAATGTACAGCCCTGCAATGTCGATGGGGACATACCTCTTACCCATTATCGCGTAGTCGAAGTCGATCCTCACGTCGTTGTCGGGCATTGTGATGTAGTGGAACCTCTCGATGTTCTCCTTGGCAACCTCGAGCGCGTCAATGAGCTCGTCGCTGACCGAGTCGTAGGCGTCCTCGAACTCCTCCCTCTCTATCCTTACACTCTCTATCCTGACCCCATCGAATCTCTCGGTGAACTCGATTAATGCCCTATCGCCCTCTTCCCTGACCCTCTCCACTATCGGCCTTACCTTCTCAATGTACTCCTCAATCATTCAAGCTCACCGGCCCTCTCAGTGAGGTAGTCTCTAATCGCCAGAATCGCTCTCCTTAAAACACTTCTGTTGTCGTAGCTCTCCACGACCCTCTCAAGCCTCTCCCTGTCCCAGTCCTTCATCTCCCTCGCGAACTCGATCATGTTTGGAATCGCCCTCGTTATGTTGTCCACGATCGTCACGTCTGCCATGAGCGCCGTTCTGGAGAGGGGGTTTAGGTCGATTGTCACAACCTTCTTCCCGTGCCTCTTGAGTATCTCGCACCTGTCACCATCCTCGAGCGGCACAAGAACCACATCGGCCCTGTAAATCCCCCTGCTGTCCACGATCCTCCTTGCGGACTCAAGCCCCTCCAGAACCGCATCGTTCCTGCTGTAGACCTCCACCCCATGCTTTTCGAGCTCCTCTGCTATCTTCCTCTTCCTCTCATCGCTCCAGTGGAAGATGTTCACCTCAACCGGGGCGTCAATGATCCTGGCGAGTTCGCAGATCTCCTCTGCAACAAGGCCAGCGGTGTTTCCGTTGACGGATAGGACGGGATGGTCTGCGAGAAGGAGCATGGCAACACCCGCCCTTTCAGCCTCAAGGGCAAAGTCCCTGCTCATCTCTCCGAGGATGTAGTCAAAGCACTCTCCCCTTCCGTGGGCTATCAACCCTTCAGGAACCACGAGCCCCTTCCTGAACGCCTCAGCGAGCTTCTCCCTCGTCATGAGAGAGTGATAGCGAGGGTGAGACCTCGGGATCTCCATGCCCCCAAATCCCTCCCGCGGATTTATAGCCTTTCCTGAGTGTACCTGTTGAGGATCTCACCGAGCTCCTTTCCCATGTAGAAGTTGTCCTTGGAGATTTTGTAGCCCTTCTCGGTCTCCTGAAGCACATCTATTTCAAAGAACCTCCACTTCTCCTTCTTGATCTTGAGGGCTATGACCGGCTTTGCCCCGAACAGGTTGGAGAACATCACGAGCTCCCTCACCTTCTCGGCGGGAATGTAGAGGGGCAGCTTTTCCCTAACCTTCGCCTCTATGGCGAGCGTGATCTTGCCATTGCTCGCGAGGATGTCGGGAGAGGGGTAGCCTGACGATCCGCTACCGGCGCTCCTTATTGCAGCAAAACCCTCATCCCACAGAGCGTGAATCAGCTCTCTTTCAAAGCGAATCCCCTTCCTCTTCACAAACCCAACTCTGTCGAGAAGTTAAAAACGTTACCTGAACGGGTGGGATCCCTCTCTCCCCTCCCTGATGAGGGGCTTGGAAAGGTGCCTCCTCGCACAGGGCGGAACCTCGTACATTCCCGGCTCGAGATCCCTCTCAACCTCCAACCTGACCTTCTCCTTAGCCCTGGTCTTGCATTTCCTGCACCTGAATCCCTTCCCCTTTCCCTCGCTCTCCATCCTTCTCCCACACACCGGACAGGCAGGGTTCACCTCGACGAAAATCCTCGCAACCTCGTCAATGCTGATCTTCTCGAGGTTTATCGTCTCATCCTTGTATGCACCGTAAACAGTTACCCTGTCCCCCTTCCTGAGCTTTCTGATCACGTTCCTGAACTGCTTTGTTGGCTCAAACGCAGCACACCTCACATCTCCAAACCTCGTCTCGATGGTGAAGAACACGTGCCCCCCCTCGATCTCAAACGGCTCCTCTATCACAGTGCCGCCCAGCACGTATGAGCGGCCTTCGAAGAGCTGAAAGACCTCGTCCTCCCTTATCAGGTGCATGTCCGTAGCCTGATTCGTCATGAAGATCTGGTATCTGTCAATCTCCTCGCACCTCACAACCTCGAACGCCCTAAACACGGCCTCAAGGGAATCGCCCCTTATCCCGAACAGCACCGGATCGGGGGAGTTGGGCACGCAAACCACCACATCGTTCCCCCAGTCAACAGTGTCGAACGTCTGGGGGTAGGTGAGCAGGTCAGCGAGGAAGAAGGAGTCCCTGTCGTAAACACGCTTCGTTCCGAACCTCTCCGGCTTCCTGTAGGCGAGTAGCTCGAGGGTGTACTCGCTGCACTCCGCTCCAACCGAGGCGAGGGCTCCGATGAGCCCCCTGCCCCTCTTGTACTTGAGGTGGGGGATCAGGTACTTGCCCACTATGAACAGCGCCTCGTCAACGCTGACGATGTCCCTTATCACCCTCTCCGAGAACTTGTAGAGGACGTTCATGAGCTCGTCGTTCTCGGCGTTGACAAACACGACTCCCGGGTCTGTGTTCTCGTCGTCAAGCTCCGCCATCTCCAGAACCGTCTCGTTGGCTACGTCCACAACTTCCCCCACATCCTCGCACTCTATCAGGAAGGAGACCGCCCCGTTGCCCCTCGTCTTGAACGGGACGTTGGGGTTGAGCCTTATCAGCCTTGGTAGGCCGATAACCCTGCATCCCGACTCCTCAAGCCTTTCCATGAGAACTTTTGCCAGATACGTTGTGCACATCCCCTTCCTCGAGTCGGTGTCGTCCATGCCAACCCATACCCTCATCTGGCTCTGCGATTCTGGAAGCGTGTTTAAAAAACTACCCGGGTTGTGGTTGCAAGGCCTTCAGCCTCTAAAAAAGCCGGAAAATAGAATGGGATGCCTTCAGGTCTCACTCCTGACTCCGCTGTCCCCCTTGGTGCTCTCGAGCTCGTTGAGCCTCCTCGAAAGTCTTTCAATCAGGTCGAGCAGCTCCTCCTTGAGTATCTTGAGGTCGTGGAGCCTGTCCTCTATCTGCTTCAGCTTCTCGTCTGCCAGCTTCAGGGTGAGCCTGATCTGCTCGGGCTCGCTCACCTCATACATGTCGAGGATCTGCTTTATCTCCTCGAGGGTGAAGCCGAGCCTCTTCCCCCTGAGTATTATCTTCAGCCTCGCCCTGTCCTTCTTGGTGAATATCCTGTGGTTCCCGGGTGTCCTCTGCGGGCTCAGAAGTCCGATTTCCTCGTAGTACCTGATCGTCCTCGTGCTTATGTCGAGTTCTTCCGCGAGCTCGGAGATGGTGTAGTAGTCTTTATTTTTTGGTGGCATACGAACCAATACAAATAGCATTCTATTTATAGACTTTACTGTTTTTTGCCCGATAAATAGTGACAATAGCGCCCATGCAAAAGTGTTATAAACTGAGAACCAACCTGAGAGCATTAAGGTGCTCCGGTGGTGTAGCCCGGCCAATCATACGGGACTCTCGATCCCGTGACCCGGGTTCAAATCCCGGCCGGAGCATAATTTCATTTCTTCCGTGGTTTCCAAATTCTGACAACCTCATGATGTGTTCCTCAAAATCTCTCTTGCCTCCTTGAGAACCCTCCTCGCCTCTCTTTCGCTAAGACCTATCTTTTTAAGCCCCCTAACCCCGGAGGCAACGACGTCCCTGCAGAAGACCACGCGGGCGTTCACGAGCCTGTCGAGGGTCTCCTTCTCTATCCTCAGCAGGGTCACGGGGTAGAGGTTCTTCCTCTCGAGCATCCTCTCTATCCCCTCACCCTCTGGATACTTCCACCCGGTCAGCCTCACCCCCCTGCACTCCCCGTACCTCTTTGCCTCATCCGAGAACTTGGTGTTCGTGATCAACCAGACCGCGTCAAACCTCCCGACATCCAGAAACCTCGCGTAGGTGTACATGACCTCCTTGAGGCCCGTGTAGGCCGGAAAGCTGTGGAACTTGCACTCTATCAGGTAGCTCTTCCCATCCTTTTCCGCTATGACGTCTATCTCGTGTTCAACGCACTCCCCCTCGACGATTACGTTTGTCCTCGTCCTGAAGCCGTACTCCTCCAGCAACCTCGCGACGAACTTCTCAAACTCGAAGCCCGCTGGCCCGAGGCGGAACATTGACCTCTTCAGATCATACCTCGCCCCGCTCCCGGTCTCGTAGCGGTAGAGCAGGTCGAGGACTATTGAGAGGATCTCGTCAGTCGTTATTCCGCTGTAGATTCTCCTCTCAAGCTCTCTGATGATCCTCTCAGTCACATCCCTGCTGGCCCCTGCCTTCAGGAGCGTTCTCCTTACCTTCTCCGGGCTGAACTTCTCAACCCTTCCGTCCCTCTTCCTTACGTATATCTCCCTCATGGCTACTTTACGAGCCTGACCCACTTCCTCGTCATCACAACCGTTCTGGAGGTTCTGCTGACGATCTTCTCCGGGAACAGGCCGAGCAGGAAGTTCTCTATGAACGGCCTCTCGCTCGCACCTATGAGAACCGCGTCGTACTTCTCCGCCTCTTCCGCAATCCTCTCGGCCGGGTTCTGGGACACCACGAACTCAGAGGTGACGTTCATCCCTTCAAGGACCTCCATCGCCTCCTCAAACGCCCTCTCAGCCTTGACCTTCTCCTCCTCAAGCTTTCCGACGTAGAGGAGCTTGATCTCGTGGTCTCCCCTCACGATGTCTCTCGCTATCCTGCAGGCGAGCCTCGCGTGCGGGCCGCCTGACGTCGGTATGAGGATCCTCCTGAACTCGTTGAGCTCCTTCCCCGGCTGGAACCTCACAACAAGCACGTCACACCTCGCCTTGACGATCACAGGGTCTATGGTGCTTCCCAGCACAACATCCCTTCTGAACGTCCTGCCCCTCCAGCCCATGATCAGCAGGTCGGGCTGAACCTCCTCAACAACGTTCAGTATGGCCTCGTGCACATAGTGACCGACCTTGACGATTCCCCCGGCAGGAACGCTCATCTCGGAGACTATCTCCGACACAAACTCCTTGGCCGAGTCTATCTCCTTCAGCTTTGCGGTTATTGGCGTCTGGAGGGGCATTCTGACGGTGTTCATGACGATTATGTCTCCGTCCCTGCTCCTTGCAATCCTTTCAGCGAACCTCACGAGCTTCCTCGCTATCGCCGGATTCGCAACGGGAACGAGGATTCTGTACCTCTTCTCCACAGGCGGAATCTCCTTGTAGACCGTCTTTATCTCCTCCTCCGTCCTCTTTGCCAGCTCCTTCTCGGAGTAGGCGTAGTACATTAGCGATCCCATGAATATCCACGCCACAACCGCGAAGAACACCATCATCCCGTTCTCTATGTGGGTGACGAGGTAGTATGTAATAACGACCTGAAAGAGCACGGCGATTGCCGGCAAGACGGGAACAAGGGGCACCTTGAATGATCTCTTGAGGTCGGGCCTCCTAAGCCTGAGAACGACGAGCGCGATGTTCACGGTCATGAAGAGGAGGATGAACATCAGGCTCGACGCCCCAGCCACTGCCTCAATTGGCGCGAGAGACGAGAAGGCTATGATTATGTAGCTGAAGAATATCGCGTAGTGGGGAGTCTTGGTCTTCTCATTCACCTCAGAGAGCTTCCTGTTCAGGTACCCGGTTCTGCTGAGCGCGAAGACAACCCTCGAAGACGAGTAGATCGTGGCGTTCATGGCGCTTATCGTTGAGATCAGACCTCCGGCAATGATCATTATCCCGCCGAACGGCATAAAGGAGTCTGCAACCCTTATGAGGCTGAACTCCCCGAGCTTGCCGAGGTACTGCCAGCTGGGAACGTCAACCCTCACAGCTCCGAGCAGCGAAAATGCAACGAGGATGTATATCGCCACAGCCGTCCAGAGAGACACCACTATCGCGAGGGGGATGTTCCTCTCGGGGTTCTTCACCTCCTCACCGCTCTGCACGATTATCTCGAATCCCTCGAATGCTATGAACGTCAGACCCATTGCAGTGAGCACGCCCGCAACGCCGGTGGGCATGAAGGGTGTGAAGGCCTGAGTCCAGTCGGGATATGTGAATGTCTTGTAGATCCCGAATGACGCGAATACGAGGAGGATGGCTATCTTCAGCAGGGTGACTATCCCCCCAAGCCTCCCGCTCTCCTTGACTCCAACATAGTTCACGTAGGCCAGAAACGTGACTATCAGGAACGCCGAAACTTTCGCCACGAGTGCCTGGGAGACGTCAAGGCCTACGAACCTCACGAGGAATTCGGACAGAAAGGCTCCGAAGGTTACCGCATACAAAGCGCACGCTATTGTGTGTGCCGCCCAGTCAATCCAGCCGGTTATGAAGCCAGCGTAGTTTCCCATGGCCTCCCTGATCCACAGGTAGCCCCCTCCTGCCTGCGGGATTGCAGAGCCGAGCTCCGCGTAGGCCATCCCTGTAAGCGTCGCGATTATTCCGTTCAGAAAGAAGGCAAGCAGAATAGCAGGGCCGGCAATTCCTGAAGCTATGCCGGTGAGGGCGAAGATTCCCGCACCAATCATCCCCGCGATGCCTATCATGGTTATGTCGAAAAGGGAGAGGTCCCTGCTGAGAGTTACCCTTACTCTCGACTCTTCCATCACTTCTCTCCTGTCCACGCTGGTTAAAAACATTTTTAGGATTTTTACGTAATCTCCCACCAAACCCGAAAAACGTAACGAAAAATATTTACAGTTTCATCATCATAAAATGAGTGTGGTGGAAGTATGGGCGTGTATGTTATTCTGTCAAAGCTGACAGACGATGGAGCGAAAACGCTCAAGAAGAACCCTGAAAGGGTTAAGGAGGTAAATCAGGAGCTTGAAAGGATGGGCGTGAAGGTTGTGAAGCAGTACGTTGTCTTCGGGGAGTACGACTTCGTCAACATAGTTGAGGCCGAGAGCAACATGGCGGTCATGAAGGCGATGGTCGAGCTGGCGAGCAGGGGGACAATAAGAACGATAACGATGCCGGCTGTGGAGGTTGAGGAGTTCCTGAGCTCCCTGAAGTCATGATCCTCTTTTTTTGCCACCCAGCATAAACTTAATTAACCGGAGGGGCTACTTTCCTCACTCCACGAAAAAAATTTAAACCGCAAACCGCTGGAGAAGTGAAGAGGGCTCGTAGCTCAGCCAGGCAGAGCGACGGGCTTTTAACCCGTCGGTCGCGGGTTCAAATCCCGTCGAGCCCGTACTATCCATTTAAGGAGGATGGATATGAAAATCAGGCTGCAGGATCACATACTGGTTCCGAAGCACGAGCTTTTGAGCGAGGAGGAGGCTAAGGAAGTTCTTGAGACTCTCGGCATCAGAAAGGAGGATCTGCCAAAGATAAGGGCAGACGACCCGATAGCCAAGGAGATCGGAGCGAAGCCGGGAGACATCGTGAGGATCATCAGAGAGGATGAGCTTGTGGGAAGGAGCGTAGCATACAGGCTTGTGATATGAATTTTGTATCCGGGATTCGGAACTCCGGAGGAAAATTTTGCAGTTAGTGGGTGGTGTGTATGATAGATAGTAGGGTTCTTGCGAGGGCGTATTTCACGCATGAGAGGCTTGTCAAGCATCAGATAGACTCGTACAACAGGTTCATCGATGAGGGGCTCCAGAGGGTGATAGACGAGCAGAAGGTCATCGAGCTGGACATAGAGAACACGTACGTAAAGCTCGGGCAGATCAGGGTTGGGAGGCCGGTTATAAAGGAGGCTGACGGGACTGAGACGATCCTCTACCCCTCCATAGCGAGGCTCAGGAACTTGACCTACGCGGCTCCCCTGTACCTGCAGTGCTGGGTGGTTGACAACGGAAAGGAGCTTGAGGAGGAGTGGGTAAGGATTGGAATGCTGCCGGTGATGGTTAAGTCCAAGATCTGCAACCTCAACGAGGTCGATCCGGTTTCCGTTGGCGAGGATCCGCTCGATCCGGGTGGCTACTTCATAATAAACGGAACTGAGAGAGCACTGATGACCCTCGAGGATCTGGCGCCCAACAAGATTCTCCTCGAGAGGGAGGAGAGGTATGGTGAGCAGATAGAGATGGCCAAGTGCTTCAGCCAGAGGAGCGGCTACAGGGCTCTCATCGTGGTTGAGAGGAACAAGAACAACATCCTCGAGGTGACCTTCCCGCAGATACCCAAGCCCGTGCAGTTCGTCGTTATGATGAGGGCGCTCGGGGTTGAGAGCGATCAGGAGATCGTCGAGATGGTCAGCAGCGACCCCGAGATCATGAAGTTCATGCTCGAGAATGTAGAGGTTGCTGAGGTGGAAACGCAGGAGGAGGCCATAGACTACATAGGCAAGAGGGTTGCTCCGGGGCAGAGCAAGGAGTACAGGCTGCAGAGGGCAGAGCAGGTGATCGACCAGTACTTCCTCCCGCACATAGGCATAGACAAGGAGTCGAGGAGGGCCAAGGCCTTCTTCCTCGCGAGGATGGCCGAGGCTGTGCTGGAGTTCTACCTCGGCTACAGGGGTGAGGATGACAAGGACCACTACGCAAACAAGAGGCTGAAGCTCGCGGGCGACCTGATGGAAGAAATATTCAGGGTCGCGTTCCTCAGGCTGATCAAGGACGTGAAGTACCAGCTTGAGAGGGCCAAGGTCAGGGGAAGGTCAATGAAGATGTCCACTGCTGTTAGAAGTGACGTGCTCACCGACAGGATTATGCACCCGATGGCAACAGGAAACTGGGTTGGAGGTAGGACGGGAGTTTCCCAGCTCATAGACAGGCACAACTACATCTCGATCCTGTCCCAGCTCAGGAGGGTTATTTCTCCGCTGTCAAGATCCCAGCCCCACTTCGAGGCGAGAGATCTGCACCCAACCCAGTTTGGAAGGATATGCCCGAGCGAGACTCCTGAAGGGCCGAACTGTGGTCTGGTCAAGAACTTTGCAGAGTATGCTGAGGTCAGCGTTGGAACGGATGAGGCCGAGATCAGGAGGATTCTGCTCGGTCTGGGCATCGAGCCCATAAAGGGGTGATTTGAGAATGAGAAAGTGCAGGGTTTACGTTAACGGTGCTCTTGTCGGGTTTGTTGATGATGGCGAGAAGCTCGCGAACCAGATAAGGGAGATGAGGAGGAAGGGGAAGGTAAGCACTCAGGTTAACGTCGTCTACTACCCAGACTCCAATGAGGTGAGGATAAACACCGACGCTGGCAGGGCGAGGAGGCCGCTGATAGTGGTCAAGGACGGAAAGCCGCTCGTCACGGAGGAGGACATAGAGAAGCTCAGGAACGGAGAGATAACGTTCGACGACCTCGTGAGGCAGGGGAAGATCGAGTATCTTGATGCAGAAGAGGAGGAGAACGCGTACATCGCCATAGACGAGAAGTCCCTCACCCCAGAGCACACCCACCTCGAGGTCGATCCAGCTCTGATCGTGGGCATATGCACCGGAAGCCTTCCATATCCGGAGCACAACGCGAGCCCGAGGAACACGATGGGCGCGGCGATGATCAAACAGAGCCTCGGTCTGCCATACTCCAACCTCAGGTTCAGGGCAGACACGAGGGGCCATCTGCTCCACTACCCCCAGAAGCCGATAGTCGTTACTGACACGCAGAGGGAGATCAAGTTCGATGAGAGGCCTGCAGGCCAGAACTTCGTGGTGGCGGTCATAAGCTACGAGGGGTACAACATTGAGGATGCGCTCATCTTCAACAAGGCCAGCATAGAGAGGGGGTTGGGGAGATCACACTTCTTCAGGACATACGAGAGCGAGGAGATGAGGTACCCCGGAGGTCAGGAGGACAGGTTCGAGATCCCGCCGTCTGATGTTAACGGCTACAGGGGCGCTGAGGCGTACATGCACCTCGACGAGGACGGGCTCGTCTTCCCAGAGACTGAGGTCGGGCCGGACGATGTGCTCATAGGAAAGACCTCTCCGCCGAGGTTCCTCGAGGAGCCGACAGAGTTCGGCATCTCCCCACAGAAGAGGAGGGAGACGTCGGTCACGATGAGGAGCAACGAGAAGGGCATCGTCGATGCCGTGTTTCTGACGATCTCGGAGAATGGCTCGAAGCTGGCGAAGGTGAGGGTGAGGGATCAGAGGATTCCCGAGCTTGGAGACAAGTTCGCTTCAAGGCACGGGCAGAAGGGAGTTATAGGCCTTATAGTGCCGGAGGAGGACATGCCCTTCAGCGAGTCGGGCATAGTTCCGGACATGATCATCAACCCGCACGCGATTCCATCGAGAATGACCGTCGGGCACGTGCTCGAGATGATCGGAGGCAAGGTGGGGAGCCTCGAGGCGAGAAGGGTGGACGGCACTCCATTCCACGGTGAGAGGGAGGAGGACCTCAGAAAGGCCCTCATAAAGTACGGGTTCAGCTACACGGGCAAGGAGGTAATGTACGACGGGATTACGGGCAAGAAGATAGTTGCGGATATCTTCGTCGGCGTGATCTACTACCAGAAGCTCTACCACATGGTATCAAGCAAGATACACGCGAGGAGCAGGGGGCCGGTGCAGATACTCACCAGACAGCCCACCGAGGGAAGGGCGAGGAAGGGAGGGCTCAGGTTCGGAGAGATGGAGAGGGACGTGCTTATCGGTCATGGTGCTGCCCTGCTGCTCAAGGACAGGCTGCTCGACGAGTCAGACAAGGTAGAGGTGTGGGTGTGCAACAAGTGCGGGCATGTGGCAACATACGACTACAGGAGGAGGATGCCCTACTGCAACATCTGCGATGACGACAGCGACATACACAAGGTGGAGATGAGCTACGCGTTCAAGCTTCTGCTCGATGAGATGAAGTCCATGTTCGTTGTGCCGAGGCTGATACTCGGAGATAAGGCGTGAGGTGAAATCATGATACCGAAGAGAATTGCCGGAATCAGGTTTGAGGTTCTCAGTCCAAAGGAAATCAGGAAGATGAGTGTTGTCAAGATCATCACTCCCGAGACGTACGATGACGACGGCTTTCCAATTGAGTTCGGGCTGATGGATCCGAGACTGGGAGTAATAGATCCGGGACTGAAGTGCAGAACGTGCGGGGGTAAGGCTGGGGAGTGCCCAGGGCACTTCGGCCACATAGAGCTTGCTGCTCCTGTAATCCATGTGGGCTACGCGAAGCTGATAGCGAGGCTCCTCAACGCAACCTGCAGGGAGTGCGGCAGGATTCTGCTCAAGGACGACAGGAGGGACAAGTTCATACAGGCGATAGAGGAGAAGAGGAAGCTCGGTCAGGAGTATGACGATGTTGTGAAAGAGGTATTCAGGCTGACCAAGGCCACCAAGAAGTGCCCCCACTGCGGGGCTGAGCAGATTGAGGTGAAGTTCGAGAAGCCCACGTTCTACTACGAAAACGACCACAGGCTCACGCCGAGAGACGTCAGGGAGAGGCTGGAGAGGATACCGGACGAGGATCTGCCTGCGTTCGGGATGGATCCGAAGGCTGTTAGGCCCGAGTGGATGGTGCTCACAGTCCTTCCAGTACCTCCCGTCACTGTTAGGCCATCAATCATCCTCGAGACCGGTCAGAGGAGTGAGGACGACCTCACACACAAGCTCGTCGACATAATCAGGATCAACCAGAGGTTCATGGAGAACAAGGAGGCTGGAGCACCGCAGCTCATTCTTGAAGACCTCTGGGAGCTTCTCCAGTACCACGTCACAACCTACCTCGACAACGAGGTCTCAGGGATACCTCCTGCGAGGCACAGGAGCGGGAGGCCGCTCAAAACGCTCGCCCAGAGGCTCAAGGGTAAGGAGGGAAGGTTCAGGGGCAGCCTGTCAGGTAAGAGGGTCAACTTCTCCGCGAGGACTGTCATAAGCCCTGATCCAAACCTCAGCATAAACGAGGTTGGGGTTCCGCAGGAGATAGCCGAGGAGCTTACCGTTCCGATCTATGTGACTGAGAAGAACATTGACGAGGCGAGGGAGTTCATTCTCAGGGACGAGCATCCGAGGGCGAACTACGTCATAAGGGAGGACGGAAGGAGGATCAGGGTCATAGAGACCAACAAGGAGGAGCTTGCAGAGAAGCTCGCTCCGGGCTGGATCGTGGAGAGGCAGCTGATGGATGGGGACATAGTGCTGTTCAACAGGCAGCCCTCGCTTCACAGGATGAGCATCATGGCCCACTACGTGAGGGTTCTGCCCTACAAGACGTTCAGGCTCAACCCTGCAGTCTGCCCGCCCTATAACGCTGACTTCGACGGAGACGAGATGAACCTCCACGTCCCCCAGAGCCTCGAGGCTCAGGCTGAGGCGAAGATACTCATGGCAGTTCAGGAGCACATACTCTCGCCAAGATTTGGAGGCCCGATTATTGGAGGCATACACGACCACATCTCCGGCCTATACCTGCTCACGAGGGGGGAGAAGCTGTTCAGCAAGAGCGAGGTTATGGAGATAATAAGGCCGCTCGAGATAACGAAGCTTCCCGAGCCCAAGTACGACGGCAGGTGGACTGGGAAGCAGATATTCAGCATGATTCTGCCCGACATCACCATAGAGTTCAAGGCCGAGATCTGCCAGGGGTGCGAGACGTGCAAGGGGATTGAGTGCGAGAACGATGCCTACGTTTACATAAAGGACGGAGAGCTTGTTGCGGGAACCATAGACGAGAAGGCGGTTGGAGCCTTCAAGGGCATAGTCATCGACGAGATCATCAGGAAGTACGGAACGGAGGAGGCGAGGAGGTTCATAGACAACATGACCAAGCTGGCCATAAGGGCCATAATGTACACGGGCTTCACAGTCGGAATTGATGACGTGGACATTCCGAAGGAGGCGAGGGAGCAGATAGATCAGGTGATAAGGGAGGCTGAAGACAGGGTGTGGAAGCTCATAGAGGCCTACAAACAGGGCAACCTCGAGCCGATGCCGGGAAGGAGCATTGAGGAGACGCTCGAGATGAAGATCATGCAGGAGCTCGGAAGGGCGAGAGACATGGCCGGTAAGATAGCAGGAAAGTACCTCGGTATGGACAACGCTGCGGTAATCATGGCCGTGAGCGGTGCGAGGGGTTCGATGCTCAACCTCACCCAGATGGCCGCGTGCATCGGCCAGCAGTCCGTGAGAGGTGAAAGGATAAAGAGGGGATACACCTACACCAACAGAACCCTGCCTCACTTCAAGCCCGGAGACCTCGGGCCAGAGGCGAGGGGCTTTGTCAGGAGCAGCTACAAGGAGGGGCTCAACCCCATAGAGTTCTTCTTCCACGCCGTCGGAGGTAGGGAGGGTCTCGTCGACACTGCCGTCAGGACGTCCCAGTCCGGTTACCTCCAGAGGAGACTCATAAACGCCCTGCAGGATCTGAAGGTGGACTACGATGGCACTGTTAAGGAGCAGACCAGCGGCCTGCTTGTTCAGTTCAGATACGGTCAGGACGGAGTTGACCCGATGAAGAGCTTCAGGGGTAAAGCGGTGGACGTTAGGAGGATTATCCGCGAGGTTGTTGGAGAGTGATGGTTATGGGTGCTGATTACTTCAAGCTGCTTGAGGGGTATCCGTTCCCCGAGAACCTGAAGAAGGAGATAGTAGAGGAGCTTGAGAAGATAGATGCTGATGAGGAGACGGCAAGGAAGGTCATCGAGAGGTGCTATGAGGTTTACCTCAGGAACCTCGTCGAGCCCGGAGAGGCTGCGGGAATCGTTGCCGCGCAGTCCATAGGCGAGCCGGGTACGCAGATGACGATGAGAACTTTCCACTACGCAGGTGTTGCCGAGATCAACGTCACCCTTGGTCTGCCAAGGCTGATTGAGATTCTGGATGTGAGAAAGAACCCGTCAACGCCCATGATGACCATAAAGCTCCTGCCCGAGTATGCCAAGGACAGGGAGAAGGCGAGGGAGGTTGCGAACAGGATTGAGGCAACGTACGTCACCGACGTCGCTGAGATCGTCACCGACCTCAGGTACATGAGGATCGTCGTGAGACCGGACGAGAAGGCTCTGGAGAGAAAAGGGCTGGACAGGGAGAAGCTCAGGAAGAAGATCGAGAAGAGCCTCAAGATGGAGGTTCAGGAGGAGAATGGAGAATTTATAATCCAGATAGAGGAGCCGTCCTACAAGCTGCTCATGGACACGTTCGAGAAGCTCAAGAGGCTCGTGGTCTCCGGAATCAAGGAGATAAGGAGGGTCATAATAAGGAAGGAGGGCGACGAGTACGTGCTCTACACCGAGGGATCGAACCTCAAGAGGGTGATGAAGGAGAAGGGCGTTGACTTCACGAGAACGATCACAAATAATATATACGAGATATATGAGGTGCTGGGGATTGAGGCCGCGAGGAACGCGGTAATCAACGAGGCCATATCAACCCTTGAGGAGCAGGGTCTCGAGGTGGACAGGAGGCACATAATGCTCGTCGCGGACGTGATGACGGCCGATGGGGAGCTGAAGCAGATCGGAAGGCACGGAATTGCCGGAGAGAAGCAGAGCATACTCGCCAGAGCGGCATTCGAGATGACGGTGAACAACCTGCTCGATGCCGCGGTTAGGGGAGAGGTGGACAGGTTGAACGGAATAACCGAGAACATAATAGTGGGCCAGCCCATAAAGCTGGGAACGGGAGATGTGGAGTTGAGAGTAAAGCTGTTCACGGGGGGAGATGAATGAAGGTGGATTTGAGTAAGGCATTGAGAAGGGCTCTCAAGACAGGAGAGGTTTATGTGGGGAGTAAGAGGACAATAAAGGCAGTGAGGGACGGAAAGGCAAAGCTTGTTATAGTCGCAAAGAACTGTCCGGAGGAGGTTCTGGAGAAGCTGAAGCAGTACGACGTCAGGGTCATCACATACGACGGCACGAACATGGAGCTCGGAGCCATTTGCGGTAAGCCTTTCAGCGTAGCAGCACTCGCGATAGTTAACGAGGGAGAGTCAGAGATACTCAATGCAGGCTGAACCACTCAACCAAATTTAATATTTTTGAGGGGATATTTATGGGAGTTAAGCTGTCAACTGAAAGCATAAGATATATCGCTCTTTTTGAAAGCCTTACCGGGGCGAACGTCAAGGACTGTTTGATATACGATGACAAGGTCGTTTTCCTCGTCAGAAAGGGTGACATGGGTCTCGCAATCGGAAAGGGCGGAATAAACGTGGAGAAGGCGAGGGAGATTATCGGCAAAAAGGTGGAGGTTCTCGAGCACAGCGACGACCCGCAGGAATTTATCCAGAACCTCTTCCGCCCCGTAAAGGTCAAGGTGAACATCGTGGAGAAGGAGGGCAAGAAAATAGCTTACGTTCAGGCTCCTCTCCAGTACAAGGGGCTCGTTATCGGGAAGGGCGGAAAAAATATAAACAAAGTCAAGGAGCTTGTGAGAAGACATCACGATATCGAGAATGTAATAGTCAAATGAGGTGGTGTGAATGGGCAGAGGGTTATTTGCGGCGAGAAAGCTCATCGAAAACAGGAAGAAGTTCAGGTGGAGCGATAAGAGGTACGTAAGGAGGATCCTCGAGCTGAACGTGAAGGCTGACCCGCTCGAAGGTGCGCCAATGGCGAGAGGGATAGTGCTGGAGAAGATAGGTATCGAGGCGAGGCAGCCCAACTCGGCCATCAGAAAGGCCGTGAGGGTGCAGCTCATAAAGAACGGAAAGCAGGTCACGGCCTTCACGCCGGGAGATGGGGCGATAAACTTCATTGACGAGCACGACGAGGTCATTATCGAGAGGATTGGAGGAAGAATGGGAAGGAGTATGGGTGACATCCCCGGTGTGAGGTTCAAGGTAATAAAGGTGAACAACACGAGCCTCAAGGAGCTCTGGAAGGGCAAGAAGGAGAAGAGGCTGAGGTGATCTCATGAAGTATGGCCTTACGAAGGAGGAGCTGCTCGTATTCGGGAAGTACGACGCGAGCGAGGTGGAGGTCAGCGATCCGGCGCTTAGGAACTACATAAACCTGAACCCGAGAGTCGTTCCGCACACCCATGGAAGGCATGCGAACACTCCATTTGCCAAGCAGAACGTGTTCATCGTGGAGAGGCTCATAAACAAGGTGATGAGGAAGGAGCACAACACGGGCAAGAAGATGCTCGCATACAGCATAGTCAAGGAGGCGTTCGAGATAATCGAGAAGAAGACGAAGAAGAACCCGATTCAGGTTCTTGTCGACGCGATCATAAACGCGGGCCCGAGAGAGGAGGTCGTCAGGCTCAAGTACGGTGGTATTGCCGTTCCCAAGTCTGTTGACACGTCAAGCTCGAGGAGGGTTGACATAGCGCTCAGAAACATCGCTGAAGGTGCGAGAAGGGCGGCCTTCAAGTCCAAGAGGAGCATAGCTGCATGCCTCGCGGACGAGATTATTGCCGCCGCAAACAACGAGAGCAGGAGCTATGCTGTTGCCAAGAAGGAGGAGGTTGAGAGGGTCGCCAAGTCGGCAAGGTGATGAGAGATGACGAGAGCCAAGAAGATGGTTGACAAGATCAAGGAGCTGATGTACAAGCCGGAGAAGATCAGGAACATGGGTATCGTTGCTCACATCGACCACGGAAAGACCACGCTTTCAGATAACCTTCTGGCCGGTGCGGGAATGATCAGCGAGGAGCTTGCTGGAAGACAGCTTTACCTCGACTTCGACTCGCAGGAGCAGGAGAGGGGTATCACGATCAACTCGGCGAGCGTCTCGATGGTTCATGAATACGGTGGAGAGGACTACCTGATCAACCTCATCGACACTCCCGGTCACGTTGACTTTGGAGGAGAGGTCACTAGGGCGATGAGGGCGGTTGACGGCGTCATCGTGGTCGTGGATGCCGTTGAGGGGATAATGCCCCAGACCGAGACTGTTCTGAGGCAGGCCCTGAGGGAGAACGTCAAGCCCGTGCTGTTCGTGAACAAGGTGGACAGGCTCATCAGGGAGCTGGAGGTCTCTCCGGAGGAGATGCAGAAGAGGTTCGTGAAGGTCATTGCCGATGTTAACAAGTTCATAAAGTCCGTGAAGCCTGAGAAGTACGACGAGTGGAAGCTTGATGTTACGAATGGAAGCGTTGCCTTCGGCTCAGCCCTCTACAACTGGGCGGTGAGCGTTCCATCGATGAAGGAGACCGGCATTGGCTTCAAGGAGGTTTACGAGTACCTCAAGGCAGACGACTCCAAGACCCTCGCAAAGAAGAGCCCGCTCTACAAGGTTGTCCTCGACATGGTCATCAGGCACCTGCCATCCCCGATAGAGGCCCAGAAGAAGAGGATTCCGACCATCTGGAAGGGAGACATCAACTCCCCGGTTGGTCAGGCGATGCTCAACTGCGACCCCAAGGGGCCTGTCGCTTTGATGATCACCAAGATAGTCACTGATCCGCACGCGGGTGAGATCGCGGTAGGAAGGCTGTTCAGCGGAACGCTCAAGCCCGGAACCGAGCTGTACATACTCGACAAGAAGGCCAAGAACAGGGCGCAGACGGTCGGCCTGTTCATGGGGCCGAGAAGGGTTGAGGTTGACGAGATTCCGGCCGGTAACATCGTAGCGCTCGTTGGGCTGAAGGACGCATCTGCCGGTTCAACATGCTCCACCGTCGAGGACATGGAGCCGTTCGAGAGCATCAAGCACTTCAGCGAGCCGGTCGTTACAATGGCAATTGAGGCCAAGAACCCGAGAGACCTGCCGAAGCTCATCGAGGTGCTCAGAAAGCTCGCCAAGGAGGATCCGACCCTTCAGGTCACGCTCAATGAGGAGACGGGCGAGCACCTGATAAGCGGAATGGGTGAGCTCCACCTTGAAGTTAAGGTGGAGAGGATTAGGAGGGACTTCGGACTCGAGGTCAAGACCTCACCGCCCATAGTGGTGTTCAGGGAGACTGTAACCGGCACCTCTCCTGTCGTGGAGGGCAAGTCACCCAACAAGCACAACAGGTTCTACATTGTCGTTGAGCCATGCCCCGAGGAGGTCATAAGGCTGTTCAAGGAAGGCGAGGTCGATATGAAGATGGACAAGAAGGAGAGGAGAAGGAAGCTCGAGGAGGCTGGGCTCTCGGGAGAGGAGGCCGCGGGCATTCAGGAGTACTTCGAGGGCAACATATTCGTGGACGTGACGAAGGGTATCCAGTACCTGAACGAGACCATGGAGCTCATCCTCGAGGGGTTCAGGGAGGCCATGCAGGCCGGGCCCATTGCGAGGGAGCCCGTGTACGGCTTGAAGGTGAAGCTCGTGGACTGTAAGCTCCACGAGGATGCTGTCCACAGAGGTCCTGCACAGGTCATTCCTGCCGTGAGGTCTGCGATATTCGCCGCGATGCTGCAGGCGAATCCTGCGTTCCTCGAGCCATACCAGAAGGTCTACATAACCGTCCCGCAGGAGATGATGGGCGCCGTGACGAGGGAGATTCAGGGCAGGAGAGGTCAGGTGCTGGAGATAAACTCTGAGGGAGACATGATCACGGTGGTTGCCAAGGCTCCGGTCAAGGAGATGTTCGGCTTTGCAGGAGCAATAAGAAGTGCAACCTCAGGAAAGGCTATCTGGAGCGTAGAGTTCGCAGGCTTCGAGCTCGTCCCGCAGAATCTGTTCGAGCAGTTTGTGATGGAGGTAAGACAGAGAAAGGGCTTGAAGCTCGAGTTTCCGAAGCCCGAGGACTTCCTCGGGTGAAAATTTTATAAACCCTCTAATTTCTTAAGTCTGAGAAGGAGGTGAAAGAATATGGCAAAGGAGAAGGAGCATATTAACATTGCAATGATCGGACACGTCGACCACGGGAAGTCGACCCTGATTGGAAGGCTGCTGTACGACGCTGGAGAGATCCCGGAGCACATAATCGAGAAGTACAGGAAGGAAGCTCAGGAGAAGGGTAAGGCGACCTTCGAGTTCGCGTGGGTCATGGACAGGCTCAAGGAGGAGAGGGAGAGAGGTATCACGATCGATGTGGCTCACAGGAAGTTCAACACCCAGAAGTACGAGGTCACGATCGTTGACTGCCCCGGGCACAGGGACTTCATCAAGAACATGATCACCGGTGCTTCGCAGGCTGACGCTGCCATCCTCGTCGTAGACGTCGTTGACTGTGTGCAGGCCCAGACCAAGGAGCACGTGTTCCTCTCAAGAACCCTCGGTATCAACCAGCTCATCGTCGCCATCAACAAGATGGACAGGGTCAACTACGACCAGCAGGCCTACGAGAAGTGTAAGGAGGCAGTCGCCAAGCTCATCCAGCTCGTCGGCTACAAGCCGAGCGAGGTTCCGTTCATACCTGTCTCAGCTTACAACGGAGACAACGTGCTCAAGAAGAGCGACAAGACCCCGTGGTACAACGGCCCGACGATCTTCGAGGCTATCGACCAGCTCAAGCCGCCAGAGAAGCTCGTTGACAAGCCGCTCAGGATCCCGATTCAGGACGTGTACTCGATCAGCGGTGTCGGTACCGTTCCTGTCGGCAGAGTTGAGAGCGGTGTCCTGAAGGTCGGTGACAAGGTCATCTTCAACCCCGCCGGCGTTACCGGAGAGGTCAAGAGCATCGAGATGCACCACGAACCGATCCAGCAGGCCGAGCCGGGTGACAACATCGGTTTCAACGTGAGAGGTGTCAGCAAGAACGACATCAGGAGAGGAGACGTCGCTGGTCACCCGGACAACCCGCCCACAGTGGTCAGGGACTTCACCGCCCAGATCGTCGTGCTGCAGCACCCCACGGCAATCACCGTCGGCTACACCCCAGTCGTACACGCCCACACCGCGCAGGTTGCATGCCAGTTCGTTGAGCTCCAGAAGAAGATCGACCCGAGGACCGGACAGGTCAAGGAGGAGAACCCGCAGTTCCTGAAGACTGGAGATGCAGCAGTGGTGAAGCTCCAGCCAACCAGGCCGATGGTCATCGAGAAGGTCAAGGACATCCCGCCGCTCGGCAGGTTCGCAGTGAGAGACATGGGCATGACCGTCGCAGCCGGAATGGTTCTCGAAGTCACGCCAAGAGGTTAACCCTCCATTTTTCTTTTTAGGGTGAACTGTTATGGCAATAAAGGGTTACAAGGCGAGGATCAGGCTCTCCGGACTTAACCCGCAGGACCTCGACAGAATCTGCAACCAGATAAAGGAGATAGCGCTGAAAACGGGGGTTGAGATCAGCGGCCCGATTCCTCTGCCGACGAAGAGACTTGTCGTTCCAACGAGGAAGTCGCCGGACGGTGAGGGCAGCGAGACGTGGGACCACTGGGAGATGAGGATTCACAAGAGGCTCATAGACATAGCCGCGGATGAGAGGGCTCTCAGGCAGATAATGAGAATTCAGGTTCCTAAGGACGTCAACATCGAGATCGTCCTCGAAAGCTAATTTTTTATGCAATTCAAAATCACCTTTCTCGGAACTTCTGGCACAGTTCCGACTGTTGAGAGGAATCCATCCTCAATTTTCGTTTCTTTTGGTGGAGAGAAGATCCTTCTGGACTGCGGAGAGGGCACGCAGAGGCAGATGATGGTGGCCAAGACAGGTTTTGGTGTTAGCTCGGTTTTCATAACCCACATGCACACTGACCACTTCATAGGTCTCTTCGGGCTCATAGAGAGCATGTCGCTCAACGGGAGGGAGAAGCCCCTGTACATTTACTGCCCGGAGCCCCGATTTCTGAGGGGGCTCTTCTCCGAGTTTGGATACGACAGCCTCGACTTCAGCATAAGCGTGACGAGGCTCGATGATGGGGATGTCGTGAGGTTCCAGAACTTCAGCGTGGTTGCGTTTGAGACAGATCACATAGTGAGGAGCGTCGGATACATAGTCGTCGAAGACGACTTCTACCGCTTCTCTCCGGAGAAGGCGAGGGAGATAGGGATTCCCCCCGGGCCGGCATACAAGAAGCTCGCGAGCGGGCAGAGCGTGGAGTGGAACGAGAGGCTCATCACCCCCGAGATGGTGACCGACGGGATCGTCAGAGGGAGGAAGCTGGTTTACACTGGAGACACGAGACCGAGCGAGAAGGTCGTGAACGCTGCGATGAACGCGGACCTCCTCATTCACGACTCCTCGTTCACCTCGGACCTTCAGGAGTGGGCTGAGTACACGAAGCACTCAACAGCAAGAGAGGCTGCGGAGGTGGCCAAGAAGGCAGGGGTCAGGAGGCTCGTACTAACCCACATAAGTGCGAGGTATTCGAAGGACGCAGCACCACTCCTCTCCGAGGCGAAAAAGGTGTTCCCTAACGTCGAGGTAGCGGAGGACTTCATGTCGCTCGAGCTACACAGGGACAAGCCTCGATAGCATGATCTCGATCTGAGTGTATATCCCGGTGACAAGCAAAAAGACGAAGATCAGGATTATCCAGCCCGAGACTCTCCTCAGCCTCTCCCCGTACTCCGCGAAGATCCTCCTCTTCTCCCCGTACCTGAGTATCAGGCCGATTCCTGTTGCAATTCCGAATCCAAAGAACAGCATCGAGACTGCTCCCTCAACGCTCGTCGAGCTTATTGCGTTGTAGCTCAGAAGTGCACCGACTATCGGGCCGATGCATGGCGTCCATACCAATCCAAGCAGCGCTCCGAAGAGGAACGAGTCGGCTGGAAGCCTAATACTTCCAACGATCCTTGATGAGAAAACAGAGTATCTTGAGTAGAGGCTGTCGGAGACCATCACAACCCCGAAAGCCGCAAGCCCGGCATACGCGACTGCCCTGAAGATCCAGAGCTTTCCGACAAGGGAGACGAGGAAGCCCATGAGGACGAAAAACACGACCATCCCCATGACTATTGAGACTCCCCTCCTCCAGTCACCCTGAGCCCCGGCGAAAACGACTGGAACCATGGGAAGGACGCATGGGGATATGATTGAGACCAGTCCAGCGAGAAACGACAGCGCTAAGAGTGTGATCATCTCCCTATGTTGAGCTGCTGCTTTATAAAGCGGTCAAAAACCTTCGGAACCGCAACATCGTTCTCCACGATGTGAATCTCGGCCACCTCCTTCTCCACGTACTGGGAGGCGCGGATGATCTTTATGAACCTCTTGACATTCTCTCCGTTGAAAACCCTCTCCAGCTCGATTATGTTGTGGAATACCAGGCTTATGGAGGTCTCGATGTGCACGTCGTGAGCGTTCTTCACGAGGGTGAATATGCCGGCCCCATTGTCGGTGTTCATCCTGACCACGATGTTCCTGAGAAAATGTATAACCTTCTGCGGTGTGTGGTAGAGGAGCAAACCCGATATCGAGTCGAACGCGATGAAGTACTCATCGCCGAGGCTGTCGAGCGCCTTGCCGATGGCGATGCTCACCTCGTTCAGGTTCATCGGGTTGCTCACGATTATGTCTCTCCTCTCTACCTCAACCTTCTGATCCCACGTGTGGGTGTCCACGACCCACAGCTCACCGTCAAAGTCGACGAGCTTCCTCCTGACGTCAGGTGCGCTCTCCGTGGTGGAGACCCAGAGGGCCTTATCATAATAGCTGAGGTACTTGAGTATGAGTCTTGTTTTCCCGGTACCGGGCGAGCCCATTAGCAGTATCGAACCCATCCTACCACCCTCATGAATTTTAGATTTAAAAAATTTTTTATCGATTTCAGACTATCAAATGATAAATAATATATTCACGCCATCCTTTCTAAAAACTTCTCAAGCCGCTCCAGCATCTCCCTTATGCTCTCAACACTCGTCGCGTAGCTCAGCCTGACCCACGTGCCGTAGCTCCTGCCGAACCCAGAGCCAGGTGTGACGGCAACGTAGTACTCCTCAAGGAACCTCTGAGAGAACTCATCGCTGTCCATCCCGGTGTTCATGAACACGTAAAACGCCCCGTCAGGTGGGGCGTATTCAATGCCAAGGTCGTCGAGCCCCTTAACGAGCACGTCCCTCCTCCTCCTGAACTCGGAGACCATCCTCTCAACAAAGCTCTGATCGCCCTTCAGCGCAGCTATTCCAGCGTACTGAACGAACGTGGTGGGTGAGCTTATGGAGTGGGACTGGATCTTCCTCATCCTTTTTATTACCTCCTCCTCTGCAACAGCATAACCGAGCCTCCACCCTGTCATCGCATATGTTTTGGAGAACGCGTTGATCGTGATGGTTCTCTCAAACATGCCGTCAAAGCTCGCGATGCTGTGGTGGGTGCCATCGAATATTATCTTCTCGTAAACCTCATCCGCCATGACGTAGAAGCCGTGGTCGGATGCGAGGTCAGCCACCTTCTTCAGAAACTCCTTCGGATAGACAACTCCAATCGGATTGTTAGGACTGTTTACAACAACCATCTTCGTTTTGGGCGTGATGTGCTCCTCTATCTCAGCGGACTTGAACGTCTCGTCGTGCTTGACGAACACCGGCTTTCCACCTGCAAGCAGCACGCAGGCCTCGTAACTCACCCAGGCAGGCTCGAGCAGAATCACCTCGTCTCCCGGCTCGATTATGGCCTGCATCGCCTCGTATATCGCGTACTTCGCCCCTGCCGTGACAATCACATTCTCGGGGTTTGCCGGAATTCCGTTCTCATTCCTGACCTTCTCGGCTATCGCTTCCCTCAGCTCAGGTATCCCCTGTGCGGGGGCGTAGGTGGTCTTTCCCTCCTCGAGAGCCTTGCATGCCGCCTCGACTATGTGAGGTGGCGTGGAGAAGTCCGGCTCTCCGAGACCCATGTCTATGACGTCCTTACCCTCTCTCCTAAGCTGTCTCGCCCTCTCGGAAATTTTCATCGTGGCCGAAGGCTGTATGAGGTCAGCCCTGCTCATACTCCTTGAGCCTCCTCGCAAGCTTCACGGCAGCCTCAACCGCGCGTTTGGCGTAGTCAATCCTCTGCTGTGCGGCTATCCTGCCCATTCCCGGCCCGCTTATTCCCAGAGAAACCGGTACGCCATACTCGAGGCTCAGATCCATAATCTTTCTCGCAGCATGCTGGGCCACAACCTCGTCGTGCTCGGTCTCACCCTCAATCACGCAGCCCAAGGTAGCGATGGCGTCGACATTCCCCTTCTCGAGCATCTTCTTGAGCGCGATGGGTATGTCGAAAACACCCGGAACGCGAATGACTTCGGCAACCTCTGCCCCTAGGAACTCGGCATGCTCCTTGGCGAGAACCTCCATCATGTACGTGATGTCCCTGTTGAACTCGGCGACGACCAGACCAAGCCTAATTCTGTCCATACTCCAAGCTCGGTCTTTGAGTATATAATAATAACTACAAAGAAATACTAAAAAAGGAGGGAAAAAGGGAAGGGCGTCAGAACATGATTATCCCGCCGAGGTACATGAAGTAGGCCACGAATATCAGGGCAAGGAAGTACATCAGCGGGTGAACCTCCCTGTGCCTCCCTGCGACTATCTTGAGCACCACGTAGCTTATGAACCCTGCGCCAATACCGTCCGCGATCGAGTACGTGTAGGGGATCGTGACGAGGACGAAGAACGCTGGAAGAGCTTCGGTGAGGTCGTCGAAGTCAATGTCCCTCACAACAGTAAGCATGTAGAATCCGACGATCATTAGCGCCGGAGCGGTCGCCTGTGCGGGTATTATCTGGGCTATGGGCGAGACGAACAGTCCAACCGCGAGGAACAGTAGGCCCACAACGAGGGCGACCATTCCAGTCCTGCCTCCCTCCTCGATACCCGCTGCGCTCTCTATGTACGTCGTTACCGTTGAGGTTCCGAGGAGTGCTCCCAGTGACGTGCCGATGGCGTCGGTCAGCAGTATCTTCTCGCTGTCTGGGATGCTCCCGTCCTCCTCCATGAATCCCGCCTTCGCGCTGAGACCTGCGACTGTTCCAAGGGTGTCGAAGAAGTCGACCATGAAGAAGGCGAAGACGACACCTATGGCACCAACGCTCATCAGTCCTGCGAGATCGAGCTTGAACAGAGTCTTGTCGAGAGTCGGCAGAGCGAACAGGCTCTCCGGGGCCGGAGAAACTCCGAGAATGATGGCCGAGATGGTCGCAACCACGATCGAGAAAAGCAGCGCCCCGGGAATGTTCCTGACCATCAGCAGGAATGCCACCACAAGCCCAATCATCGCCACCCAGAACTCTGGCTTTGCGAAGTTCTCGGTTCCGAGGGTTATGAGCGTTGCCTGGCTGTCAACAACGATTCCGGCGGCCTTCATGCCGATCAGCGTGAGGAAGAGGCCTATACCCGCACCGATCGCGTACTTCTGGGATGGCGGAATGGCGTTGATCACCGCAGTCCTTAGCCCTGATACTGAGAGCACTATGAACAGGAGTCCCTCAACGAACACCGCGGCAAGAGCTACCTCCCACGAATACCCCATTCCGAGCACTACACCGTAGGTGAAGTAAGCATTCAGCCCCATTCCCGGAGCGAGGGCAAATGGCTTCCTCGCGTACAGGCCCATTATTATCGTGGCAATCCCCGCGGAGAGGGCTGTGGCGGTTACAAGGCTCGGAATAGCATCTTTACCAATGGCATCGCTGAGAATCAGCGGGTTCACGAATATTATGTATGACATCGTCATGAATGTCGTCAGACCTGCGAGCACCTCTGTCCTCATGTTTGTGTTGTACCGGCTAAACTCAAAATAGTCCTCCAAGGCCATGGTTGTAGCTGAGTGGGGAGTTTATAAAACTTTACGTAATCTTCAGGTATTACCGAAACGCTTTAAACTGTTGGTTATCAAAATGATAATTATGAGAGTCTGGCACATCCTGCTCATCGCTCTTGCAGTGACGCTGACTGCAGGCTGCGTCCAGCCGGGGATAAAGGACGTGCAGGCCCACTGGGGGGAGGTAAACGATCAGTACAGCGAACTGGTGGCGAACGTGGATATAAACAACCCCCTGCCCTTCCTTCCGCTGAAGGACGTTGAGTCCTACGTCTACATCAACGGAATACAGATAGCCCATGGGAATGCGATAGACATAGAGAAGGACAGGGTCGTCCTGAGCATAAAGATAGAGAACCAGAGGATAAAGGACATGTGGGTCAGCCACCTTCAGCATGGGGAAAATAGCGAGATGATGATAAAGATAGTCCCTGTCATAAACCTGCTGGTTTTCGACTACAGGTACCCGATCGAGGTGAGCCAGCAGCTGACGACGAACATGTTGGGGATGGGCTTCGAGGATCAGGTGGTGTCTGTTGGTGGAGTGGACATATTCGCATTCAGAGACATAAGGCTCGAACTCGGCAAGGTGGACAACCTCAGGACGGAGCTGGTGGTGAGCGGTACCGCGGAGAACAACGCCCCCGTGAGCATAGACATCAGCAAGATAGAGTACTCCATAGAGATGAACGGAATCACTATGGGCAAGGGCGTTGAGGAGATAAACCTGAACCTCAAGCCCGGAGAAAAGGAGAAGGTCAGGGTGCCCATCTACTTGGACAACACGAAGCTTCCGGAGTGGTGGGTGACGCACGTCAAGAACGGAGAAAAGACGACGGTTAAGGTGAACGCGAAGATATACGTGAGCTTCATGGGTGCTGAGTACCCGATACAGATCTCTCAGGAGACTCAGTTCGAGACGGCGATTGCCTCGTCGGTAAAAATTTAAAACACCCAACCAATTTTTTACCGGAGCCCCGTGGTGTAGCGGCCAATCATCCGGGCCTTTGGAGCCCGGGACCGGGGTTCGAATCCCCGCGGGGCTATGGTTTTTTAACATCTATAACCCCCAGATCTCTCCTTTACAGAAATTAAGAGCTTTTAATGTTTCTAACTTTTCCCCAAAGATTTAGCTAGATCGTGACCGCAGTTTAGCCAAGATGATCAATACGTTGAGTTATACTGTCACTGCTTCACAGCTGAAGAACTCCAGATGTTCGACGTGCTCAGATTTGAAGAGCTGAAGGATGCTTACGAACCTCTGCAGATTGACTACAGCGAGGACAATGCGAGAGAGGATGCCAGTGCGGTGCCTGATGAAACAGGGAAGTGAGTTAAGATCATGATGTCCTCGCTTGTTTAACTCTTTTGCATTCTGTTTGTTCTGTATTCTGTTTTTTCAGATTTGCAGATTCGTTTTCTTCTGTTAAGGCTTTATTCAATCCTCTACCAGATTAATCATGCTCACCCATCTTAGTATTTGGATATAGCATTACGATAATGTGTCATTTAAAACAACAATTTATTTTGAATTTAGTTTTATCATATCTCATGAAATTAATTTTTGAAAAGCTTTTAATAGGGCCGAAACAACTATTGATTGGATGTCTGGGTACGATTCAACCAAAATTATAGACAACACTCCTGGCAAGCTTCTCAAAGACGTTATAAAAGACAGACTGAAAAACTGTAAAGAGGCTAAATTTGCTGTTGGCTACTTTTTCCTGAGTGGTTTTGATCTTGTTGATGAAGATTTTCCCAAAGATGTGGACAGAAGACCGTTTTTGAAACTTATTATGGGCAACGAAACCACGCTGCCCACAAAAGAGGAACTGGTGTCTGGCTACAGTTTAAGGGAATTATTCAAGCAAAAAATGATAGAGGAATTACAATCCAAAGAATTAACAGAGCAGCAAATCAACCAGTTAAAGAGGTTGAGAGACTATATTGCGAACAATTTAATAGAGGTGAAGCTTTTTGACAAATCGAGGCTCCACGCCAAACTTTACCTGTTTTTAAAAGATTTGGAGGACAAATATGGTTCTCCGGGGGTGGCAATCGTTGGCTCGTCAAATTTCACTGCCGAGGGATTAATACAGAATAAAGAATTGAATGTGATTCTAACTGAGAGAGAAGACGTTCTATATCTCAATAATTGGTTTGATGAGCTCTGGGAGGAGGCTATAGACTTCAATGAGGATTTAATCAGAGTCATAGAAGTCTCAGGCGCAATTCCCGGGCTCAAATATCCGAAAATCGGGAAATATCTAGATCCTGAAACCCTATTCAAGTATCTTGTATACAAATGGACTGAAGGAAGAGTTCTCAACCTCACGAAAAAGGACATACTCCTCGAATTCCAGCTTGTAGGAGTTATGAATGCTATCCCAATCCTGAATCATTATGATGGAGTAATTCTTGCCGACTCTGTCGGGTTGGGTAAAAGTTTCATGGCATCTGCAATAATTCAGGAATTTTTGGTTGGAAAGTATCCTCACTGGAAACCGTCAGATAAAGAGTATCCGGCAGTTATGCTGATTCTTCCTCCGTCCTTGATATCCCAGTGGGAAGATTTGCTTGTTGGACGGGCAGATGAAAGAATGATGGAGAAGCTCGAGAGAGGGGAGCTTGTCAGAGTCAATTCGGAATATTTCCTGCAAAATATGTTCAAGAAGCTCGTTAAGGGGAGTTACAATCACAAAATCTACGAGATATATGATGAGAGCGGAACAAAACTCATCGGCAAAATTGCTTTCCTGTCTTTGGGGCTTTTCCAGAGATACAAGGCTGATTTAAAGAAGGGCGAAATTGACGAGGAATTGCTAAAGATGCGGGAAGAGTATGACTTATTTGTGATAGATGAAGCTCACAAATATAGAAATAAAAACACAAACAGATGGAAAGCTGTAAGAGCGTTGCAGAAGAAATCAAATGGCTTCTCGAACAAATTCTTGCTTCTAACGGCTACGCCTCTCAACAATACCATAGATGACCTGTATAATCTGATCAGGCTGTTTACGGATGATACTTTCCAGAGTTTCCAGAATAACAAATATAGCGTATCAGTGCCTGATCTAATCAGAGAATACAAGAAATTGAAAAAAGAATATGAAAAAACAGACGATGAGGGGATAAAGAAGAAACTCAAGGAGAAGGCTGCGGAGATTAAAAGAAAGGTTCTGGACGAAGTTATGATCCTAAGGACAAGGAAATACATAACCGAGCAGTTCAGGGGCCTAAACATAGTTTTCAAGGATCCCAAACCATACAGTATAGACTACTCCCCCTTCTATACACCCAAATTCAATGAGTTGGTGAGAAAAATTTCACGAAACATCGATAGGATAAATTTCGAACATACAAAGCTTTATGGAGTCAGATATATTGTGTTTGCAGATGATGAGGAGGAAGAATATAAGATAATTGAAATATCTGATTTATTCAAGCTTTTACTGGGCAAGAGACTTGAGAGCGGAGTATTTCCATTCGAAACCACATTGAGAAAAATATACGAGAAGGAAAAGGTGTTTTACACATTATTCAAAAAATCTGTAGAGAGAATAACAAGTCTGGATGATCTCAGGAATTTAATCGTTAAGGCCGTTGAAGAGGCGAAGATAAATAAGGAATTGGAGGATGTTGCAGAAGAATTTGAAGCAGAAGCTCAGGAAGAGGAGAGCTGGTTCGATAAGGTCGTTAAACTTCTGGTAGAATATGTTGAGAACTACAACCTTGAAGGATATTCCGGTGTTGAAAAAGTCAAAGTAGGCCTGAAGATTGCGCTTCACAACATGGAGCAGGATTTGAAGCTAATGGATGAGATATTTGACGCCCTCGATGCCCTCAAGGTTGGGGAGAACGGCGATTTCAAAGTTCTCGGAACAGTCCCAAAGGACGAAGATGAAATCATCGATACCAGAATTTACGTTTACGAGAACGATCCAAAGCTTGAGGCTCTGAAACAGCTCATGGTTAAACCGAAATACATGTCGGAAAAGCTCGGTATTGAGGAAAACCTCTACAAGAAGAAATTCATCATCTTCACCCAGTACAAGGATACCGCCTACTACCTGTACCACAATTTAAGAGAATGGATTGAACGGGAAATAGATCTGCACCCATGGCTCAAGGATAAGGCAGATAGGATTAAAATAGGGCTTGTCACCGGAGACACAGACACCGAAACCAAAATGAACTACATAAAGAGATTCGCTCCCAAAGCAAATTCAGGCGATGAAGAAGTGAGGAGATATGGCGAGATTGAGATACTGATTTCCACTGACGCATTAAGCGAGGGAGTTAATCTGCAGGATGCCGATGCAGTAGTCAATTTTGACCTGCCTTGGAACCCAATGATAATAGTTCAGAGAGTTGGTAGAGTTAACAGAATCGGAAATGACAAGGATGTCTACGTTCTCAACTTCACTCCTTCGAGGGAGATTGAGATCATTGTTGGAATTTTAAGCAAGCTTAAACAGAAAATAGAGGACATAACTCTTGTAGTCGGAAAGGAGTCGAAGATTCTCAGTCAAGAGGAAGATATAAGTGTTGAGACATTTGGAGAGAGAATTAAAAGCCTGTCAGAGCTTTCAATGACAGATTTAGAGGAATTTGGCATTTCTGATGAATTCAAGGATGTTGTCGAAGGCGGCATTCCTCAGGAGCAGGTGGATGAATACAAGCTCTGGAACATCATCCAGTATGAGCTTGGATATACGGATAAAGATTTTGAAGAGGTTAAAAATCTGGGAGATGGACCCTATTATACCTATATCCAGTCCGGAAATGGAAAGATTTTCAGCATCTACGAATTTTACCGTGGAGATTTCAGGATTGACAGGAAAATCATAAGCATTGGTAAAGAGGGCATAAAGCAGGAATCTCCTTTAGCACTCCTCGAACTCGTGAGAGGTAGAAAAATTACACCGTTCAAGCTTGATGAGAGTGCTGAAAAACTGAAGGAAATAGATAAACAGGCTGAGAAAGTTGTTGAAAAATTGAAGAGAGATTATCAGCCTGATCAAAAGGGATTTCTATACGGTCTTTATAATGCCCTTATAAGTGAGAAAGAAAAAGGCAGAGGACTCGAAAACTACAAGTCAGTGGTCAATACGCTAAAACTACTTGATTATCGACAATATTCAAGCCCCATTAAATCGTTGCTCGTTGAAAATAAGCTAATTGAAGTGGACAAAAACAATAACGTGAAAATCCTGAACCTTAAAGGTGTTGTGGATACACTTTACAGCCGTTTCCTCCAGTGGAATCTATCTCGAGTACCCTCTCTGAAAGTTGAGAAAAAGCACATAGGGTGGTTCTATGCCCAGTAAGGTGGAAGAGCTGAGAAAAGAGATTGAAAAGAAACTCAGCAAATTTGAGATGGATGAAGTAACAGTGGGCGAAAAAACGTATCCGCTCTACGTTTTTGATAAGGATGAAGACATCAACCTGTTTGAGGGGTTTTTGTATGCGAATGTGAATACTAAGGAAGAATTCTCGCTTCTTTCCAATTACAAACCACCTGTTAGCGGTTATGCCGGGAGAATTGGGATAATAATCTATAAAGATCACGAGATATACATCAAGGACTACAGAACGAACAAACAGATCAGGAAAACGATTTCCAAGCTAAATGAACTTTTCCTTAAAAAACTCAGAAAAGTCCTTGAAGAACCAAAGAGCGAGAACTTCTCTGCTCTATTCAGCAGATCTGATGTTATTGAGGAGTTTTATGTCCTTTACAAGAAGAGCAAAGAGTTTTTACTCGACAACATCAATGGAATTTCTGAAGAGGCGAAAAGGAAGGAGTTTGTGGACAATTTCATGATGCAGATGCTCACATTATGGTATCTGCAGGAGAAAGGCTTCTTTAATAGAGATAAGAGATATTTCATAACAAAATTCATGGATTTGAAGCAAAAAAAGCTTTTTGGAGGATTTGAAAGCTACTATGCTTTTCTCAGGCACTTCTTCAAGCAGATAAGTGGGTACTCTGATGAACCTTATGTTGAGGATGAGAGTATAGGCAAATGCGTCGTTATTGGACCAGCAGTATTTCTGAATGGTGAAGATAATCCAGTTATAGCCATCCCTGACAAGTGCTTCTACCAAGAGGGTGTTACTGAGAAGCTGGTGAATCTCACACCTAAAGGTAGAAGGAGAACAATATCTGAAGATGATATTGATTTTGACATTCCCTTGCTGAATCTCTTTGAAAGCAGGGACTGGGTTGATGGAGACATTGATGAATATGTTCTTGGCTCTCTTTACGAGAAACTGATGACTGAAGATAAAAGGAAAAAGACTGGGGCATATTACACTCCTGAAGAAATTACGTCATATATCTGCAAGAACACAATTGAGCCCTATCTGGTTGACAGAATAAACGAGGAATTTGGGAAAGATTACGGGAGCATAGACGAGCTGATTAATGCAGGAGACAAGGAAGGGCTGACGACTCTTTTTAATCTGCTGCAGAACATCAAGATTCTCGACCCCGCTGTTGGCTCAGCTCACTTCCTTGAGAGTGCAATAAATGTGCTTGTTGATATTTATAGGAAACTGAGAGATAGAGCAAAAGAGGTTGGAATTGAAAAACTTGAAATCCTTGTTGCGGATGAGGATGGAAAAATTAAGCCACTGAATTTGCTTGAGATTCCTGAGAAGGAGGGGCTGTTTGAGGTTTATGTGAAGTTCTTCATAATCCTCTCAAGGAACATATATGGTGTTGATATCAACCCTTCGGCATTAAAGGTTGCGAGAGCAAGATTATTCCTGACACTAGCAAGGCACTTCAACGTCAGTGCCGGCGTTTTCATCAGATTCCCAAATGTTCACTTCAATTTAAGGGAAGGAAATTCGCTCATCGGCTATGTGGACGTTCCGAGAGGACGAAAAGAGACTACGCAGGTAACCCTCGATTTCAACTTTGAAGACCATGAAATTCAATACATTCGGGAAATGATTAAGGTTGATGATGAGTTGAAGGAGTATCTGCCAGCAATTGCCAGATCTCTCAGGATTGAAGGTGATCTGGTCAGAGAAGTCGAGGAGATGAACCGCATTCTCGCATCAAAGAAAATCAAGTGGAGTGAGTTTGAGAAAGTTCTTAAGACAAAAGAGAAGATCATCAGAGTTTTGGTTGCCTCACTCAATTCGAAGTATGCGGTCAAGCTGAACAATCTGCTGAGAGAAATAACGAAGCTGTTCAACAGGAAGCTGGATGAGAAGTTTGCTGAGGAGTATGGGATTGATCTGGACAAACTAAAAAAATTGAAGGACATCCCTTGGGAAAGAAAGATGTTTCACTGGGTTTTCGAGTTTCCAGAAGTGTTTTTAGAGAAGAAGGGATTCGATGTAGTAATCGGAAATCCTCCGTATGGGAGATTAAAACAGATCATAGAAGATAAAAAAGAAAAGGACTTCATGTCGAAAATCTATGGAAAGCTTTACAGTTATCAGGTAGGAAACTTGAACCAATACAAGCTGTTCCTCGAAAGATCCTACTTCCTTGTCAGTAAAGGCGGATACTTCTCAATGATATTTCCGTCATCTTTCCTTGGAGAGAACGATTCAAAAGAACTCAGGAAGCTGTTCTTTGAGAAAGCAATGGTTAAGAAAATACTGGAGTTTCCGGAAAGGGCGAGAGTCTTTGAGGGAATTACGCAGGCAGTTACGATTCTCGTTTACAAGAAAGAAATTGCTGACCAAGATTACGAGTTCATGCTGAGAACGAATATCGAAAACAGGGATATGGTAGCCACTCTTTCTGATTTTGTTAACATCTCAAGGGACGATCTGAAAGCGTTAACTGGAGATGAATACAGAATCCCGCTGTTCACGAATCCCAAGATCGAGTGGGAGATTCTAAAACACATCTCGAAATATCCACCGTTTAAGGGCGATGAGAATAATCCACCGATAGGTGATGTTGGAGTAGGACATTTAGATGAAACTTTCGACAAAGAGTTCATGAGCGACGAGCCAGGAGATGATTTGCTGATTAAGGGGATTCACCTCGACAGGTATTTCGTGAATCTGGATCCAAATGGACCAAAGCCGAGGTGGATAAAGAACAAAGAGGAGTTTTTCAGAAAGAAGCCTGAAGCTAAAGAGAATATTAAATTTGAGAGAATTATTGGGCGAAATACAATAAACAAAGCTTCAAAACCGAGATTGAGATTTGCAATTCTTAAACCAGGATACGTGATAACAAATAATGTAAAATTCATAATTCTTAAAGATAAAAATATTTACAAGTTCTATTTGATTGCACTATTAAATTCTAAGATCTTAAATTGGAGGTTTGAGTTGTTTTCATTTCAGAATCGCGTAAACAATTACGAAGTTGAAGCACTCCCAATCCCAAGAATCCCACTGGAAGACCAGAAACCATTCATAATCCTCGCAAAATACATGCTTTTCCTGAAGCAGTATTACAACTATTTCGCAAAAGATGACAGGCACTTTCAGTATATCATCGATTACTTTGACAACCTGATAGACTGCCTCGTTTACGAGCTGTATCTCGGAGATGTCGTCAAGATTCCGATTAAGCCTCTTGTTAAAGATAAGCTAAGAGATATCGAGTTGCCTGACAACTTGCTTGAAGAGGATAAAAACAAAATCGAAAAAACACTTAATGAAATAAAAGAAGTCTTCAACACTCTTGAAAAGGACAAAGAGCTAAACGAGAACCTCTACTTGATGAAATTACACCCCTGGATTAAGCAGATCTACACCTCCCTTGGAGGGTAAAGATGAAAATAAAGACTTTGAGGTTAAATAACTTCAAAGGATTTGCAAATGAAATAGAGATCAATCTCAGAGGGAAGAATCTTGTCGTTTATGGCGAAAATGGTTCCGGGAAGACTTCGCTGGTAGAAGCGTTAAAACTCCCTTTTGACTCGGCATCAAGCGAAATAGAATTGGAAAGTTATGAAAATGTGTTCACTAAAGAGCCAGTAGAAATCTCTATTGAAACAACTGACGGAAAAACCATATCGTTAAAGACTAAACTTAAAAAGAAGGTTGACGATAAAGGAAATGAAAGATCAGTTATTGTTACAGATCCGGATAGCTATGATTCTGATGAAAAGACTTTTCTTGATGCGCTTTCGAGATCTACAAGCATTTTGAGTTATAGACAACTTATGAAAATCTACGATTTGAGCACTCCTGAAGACTTTTATGAACTTTTTGTTAAGAATGTAATGGCCCACTACCTTATCCCGCCAAGAGGTGAAAAAACATTAATTGAAGAACTTCAAGAACTGGAAGAGTTAAAAGAAAAAAGTCCCAGAGCCAAAAAGAGAATATTAGACAAAGAAGAATCAATTAAGAGTGAAATCAACAAAATTTTCGCTGAAATACATGAAATATGGAATAATTATGTTCGAAGATTAACAGGAGACAATATAGAAATTGAATGCTCAATTGAAGAACTTGGCAAGCTCAATTTCAACGTTAAATGGAATAGTAAGGATGTAAGCGATATTTTGACGTACCTAAATGAAGGCAGACTGAATGCGATATCGTTGGGGCTCTTTTTGGCATACTACAAGAGATTTAATGTTTCTAAATACAAGATGCTCTTGCTGGACGATGTTGTCATAGGATTGGACATGAATCTAAGAATCCCATTGCTGGACATACTTCGAGAAGATTTTGAAGACGAGTATCAGATTGTTATAACTACTTTTGATGAAAATTGGTTTAATCTAATGAAACAGTATTTAGACGGGAGCAAATGGGAATTTTTAAGGCTCGTTGTAAGAAAAACAGATAGCACAGATCTTCCATTTATCGTCGGTGTTGAACAGCAAGATTATTTAGATAAAGCAAAACAACATCTTAATAAAGGAGATATTCCAGCAGCAGCGCTCTATGTAAGGCTTGAATTCGAAAGAATTGTAAAAAATTTTGCAAAAAAGAAAAAATTAAAAGTTCCTTATGAATCATCAAATATAAGTGACATCTGGAATGAAGTAAAAGCACAATTGAATCGGGCGAAAACACTGATTAAGAGAGTAGAAACTTATCGATCCATTTTGTTAAATCCATCTGTGCATTACGATCCAAGACCAAAATATCTACGAGAGGTAGAATTTGCTATAGGTGTTGTTGAAAAGTTGGGAATAAAAATTAAAAAAGAATTAAACCGATAAAAGAAGTTGTCGGGGAGATTAGGGCTGATGAGGAAATAATGGGGCTGATTGAGAAAATTAAACAGCATGAGTGGGTGAGGGTGATTGAAGGGAGAAGCTGAAAGTGATAATTCTCTTGAAAAAAGCTCGTTGAACCCTATTGATGATATATTGGCAGCTTTAAACATTTTAAGGATAGCCACTAACACATCTGAATTCGAAAGTTGGTTAAAAACTCACCACAACAAAAATATGGACAGAATCCTTGCTGAAGGGTACAAATTCTTTGTTGTGTCTACAATTAGACTTATAATTAACCTAATAGAATTGGACTATTCTTTGGGGCTTGAGGAAGATTTCATTTTTTTCAGAGCCAGATTTAAAGGAATACCAATTGAAGATATACCGAATACTTCTGAAAAAACTGTGATCATCAAGAACATATGGTTGTTATCCAGGCGTTTAAGGAAAGCTAAAAATTGGGATGAAATTAGAGTATCCATTACGAGTTTAGATCCATTAATTAGACTATTTGAGGAACTATACAGGTTTGCTAAACCAACTATTGGAATAGACAAGGATTTAGCCCTAAATATTGCAACAAAATTTTATGCTTTTGTATATTTAAATGATGTACGGAGTGGGGTCCCACTTGGTTATATTTCGCCTGCAACAATTGGGACAAACTTATCGCCTAAATACCTCCAATTGGTCTTTAAAGGGTATGTTCTTACACTTCAATATCTTTGGTCTAAACTGCTTGGAGAAAATGATTTCAGAAAATCTTGCATAAAAGACCTTCACAAAATCACCAATACAAATTTTGAAAGCCATGAAGGCGACATTGGGAAATTGAATAAAGAATGGCTTATTTTGGATTCGTTTTTTGACAAAATACGTAAAGAAATTATAGGACCTTTAGAGAATGGCCTTGGTTTAGCTTTAGGTCTTGAGCCATTGCTAGTAATTGAGGCTATTGGCAAGTCAATTCTTAAACCTTTACTGTCTAAAGAAAATTTGCGAGAGCCGGATTACTTTAGAAGGAAAACTGTAGATGACATTAAAAAGTGGTTAGATTATAACCTTTTATGGTATGGTGTAGAAGTGTTAAGTTCTACAGGATCGATTTTTAGCGGCGTTCCAGCTTTTTTATCTGTTTTGGTTGGATTGGTTAACTTAGGTCGTGACAAAGTCCTCATCAGGATTTTTAGACATCCTGAAGGAGGGAATATGAACAGTTATAGTTATGGGATTTTGATTCCAGCATATGGTTCGATCGGAATTACAGATTATTCCGGATGGCTAATTTTCTTTGATAGCGCTACTGACTATTCTGGATTTGGAGGAAACCTATACAGGCAAGCGAAGAGATATATCGATATATTCAGAGAAAAGGATCTTATTGAAGTCGAGGAGGTAGAAATTGAGATAAACCTATTTAAAGAATATCTTAAGGATAGGTCTGTATCATCCGTTTTTGATAGAGTTATTACCGAAAGTCCATTTGGTAAAAGTGTTATCATCGATATAAACCAAATAGAAAATGAAAGGAGAAAATTTCAGGAAAATGTAAAGGGGCTTCTTTTCGAACTAATGGTGTACAAATGGGTTCAGGAGCAAGAATATTTTGAGGAAGTAAAACACAACTACATAGCAGATAAGGAGGAAATAGATGTTTTTTCCAAAAAAGGCAATAAAATATATCTTTATGAATGTAAGGTAGCGGTTCATAAAGATGAAATAATCAAGACATTAAATCAAATAAGTAGAAAAATATTGGTCTTAAGAAGCGAATATCCTGAATGCTCTATCATCCCAATCCTTGTAACGTATTTTCCATTACCTGCTGAGAGGACGAAATTTTTCGAGGAGCGGGGCATAAAAGTAATAGACGGATTTAACAAGAAAATTGAAAACTCTAGTTTCTTCTCAAAAGATAGGGTAAAGTTGGTTAAACAAATATTTGAATCGCAGAATGCTGACACTAAATTGGATTGTGACGCATAAACAGGAAACAGTATTTTCGATTTTTTGGTAACGGGACGGTAGATGAGGGTGTACAGATAAAAAGATAAACAAACTTAAACCCATAGAAAAGAAATCCCATTAGAAATATCAAGATGGGTGTTTTGGAACGTCAAAGTACTCTAAACTGAAAGATTATCTCCCAAATGTCTCCGGAAGTAGTGTTGTCCGGACATTTATATGGATGTAGCACACTTTTTGTCTTTTGGAAAGAGCAATTATTATAAAAGCTCAAAACAAAAATACAACATGGCCTACTGGCTCTGCATAACCAACGAAGAGAACTGGAAGGTTATAAAAGAGAAAAACATCTGGGGAGTGCCGGAGAGGCACAGAAACACCATCGCAAAGGTAAAACCCGGAGACAAACTCCTCATCTATCTCAAACAGGAAAGAATCAAAGACAAAATCAAAGAACCGAGAATTGTTGCAGTTTATGAGGCATTTTCCGAAGTTTTCAGGGATTCAAGCAAGATTTTCAAATCTCCAAAAGGCATGGGAAACGAAACTTTCCCTCTGAGAATCAAACTTAAGCCTGTTAAGATCTTCGATAAACCTGTGGAATTCAAACCACTGATCCCCAAGCTGAAGTTCATCACCAACAAGAAGAAGTGGAGCGGGCATTTGATGGGCAAGGCGATGAGAGAGATTCCTGAGGAGGATTACAAGCTAATCATGAGTTCGGCATGACGAAGAAAAAGGAGATTTACGAGAAACTGAAGAACAACCCAAAGAATGTCAGATTTGAGGAGCTTTGCAAGGCTGCTGAACTCTTCGGCTTCAAATTCAGGGGTGGCAAAGGCAGCCACAGAGTGTACGTCAGAGAAGGAGTTAGAGAGATTCTGAATTTTCAGAATGTAAAAGGCAAGGCAAAACCTTACCAAGTAAGGCAATTTTTAAAAGTGATTGAGAAGTATAATCTACTTGAGGAGGAGTGATCATGCACAAGTACACGATTGAGATATTCTACAGCGAGGAGGATGAGGGCTATATCGCTGTAGTTCCCGAGCTGCCGGGCTGCTCTGCCTTCGGTGAAACTGAAGAAAAGGCTTTGAAGGAGATTAAAACTGCCATTGAGCTGTGGATCGAAGCTGCGAAGAAAGAAGGCAGAGAGATACCCAAGCCGATGGGGAAGGAGTTGCTCAAGGAGGTCATGGAGAATATCAAAGCCAAGGTGGTTTGATGGGTGAAATTGTAGGCGTAACCTACCCAATCCCAAAGCGGTTCATGGATCGCTTCTTCAAGGAAGGCAAGGACGTTTTCGTTAAGCCCGCTACAGTCTGGAAGCAGCTAAAGCCGGGAATGAAGTTCGTATTCTATCAGTCTCACGAGGATACTGGGTTTGTTGGAGAAGCGAAGATCAAAATGATCCTCCTGCAGGAAGATCCGATGAAGTTCTTTGAGACTTTTGGAGATAGAATTTTCTTAACTAAAGAGGAGCTGAGAGAGTACATCAAATCTCAGGAGAGATGGGGGCATGGAAAGAAGAAGAGGAAGCTATGGATGGCTATTGAGCTTGAAGATATTAGGAAATACGATAAACCAGTAAAGCCAAAGAGGTTTGTGCCGGTTGGAGGGCAGTATTTGAGAGAATGAGTTATGAACTATAAAAAATACGTAGATGGTCTTTTTATTTTACTGATTCCAGCTTTTTTGTGTCTAATAATCTTTTATCTGGACCCAGAAATTAAAAAAGCCCTGACACTCAACACTGAAGACTACTCCATTCTAACCCTCTACACCACGAATTTTGTTCACTACGAGCCGGGACATTTGCTCAGGAATCTGTTTTATTATGCATTATTCGGATTTGTCTCAATGCTACTCTACAACCATCTTGATCATGATAAAATTTTCAGATACTCTTTGTTGGCAATTCTAATCGTTGTACCAATATTCAGTTCTGCGTATTCAATGTATATACTTTCCAGTTTCGGTGGGAGTGGGAACATATACGGCTTCTCAGGCATTACAGGTGCAGCGATTGGCATGTTTGGATATGCTGTGGCTCTGTTAATCTCGTTCGATAAAAAAGACAACATATTGTCTTATCTTTTCCTGATTTTCGCAACACTATACTTTTTTGTTTCCATGTATGTGAATACAATAGCTGTAATTCTTATACTGCTATTCATAACTGCCTTACCTTTAACAATGGTCGCTTGGAGACATGCAAGAGAAAAAGAAAAAATTAAGAGAATAGTAGTTGCCTACGTTCTGGCAATGTTTTACCTGTTTTTCCTTACATTAATGTTCCCAATCAGTATTGTATCAGGTGACAATGTTGTTAACATATGGGGGCACTTGAGTGGAGTTATACTTCAGGATAATGATACCTTTTCTATTGCACAGCTCAAGAATCAGTAATCTTAAAGCTGTCAGCTGAAAATATTCAACATGGGTTTCTACGGGAAACTACTGATCACATTCTTGACATTACTCGCCCTGACACTTCTCGGGTGCTCTCAAACCGAGGAAAGCCCCCAACTCACTGCAACTCCAACTCCTACTACCACATCACCCACTCCGCTCTCTACTCCATCACAACCTCCATCCCCGGAACAGACACCCATTCCTACACCAACTGCTGAAAAACTCTCAATTCTACCCGGCAAAAACTATACCGCAAGAGTTGTTTACGTTGTTGATGGCGATACGATTGATGTTCTCTTTCAGGATGGAACAAAAGAAAGAATCAGAATCCTTGGAATAGACTGCCCTGAAACTGACGCAAGCAGAAACAGGAAAGGCGAATATGATGGCATAGCTGACACGCAGTATCTCGCAGTCTGGGGCAGAAAGGCTGAAGAAAGGGCGAAAGAGTTGCTCGACGGAAAGCAGGTTGTTGTCCAGACAGACGATAAAGCAGAACCCAGGGACGTTTATGGAAGACTCCTGGCCTATGTTTACGTTAATGGTGTGGACTTCGGGGCTGTGATGATAAAGGAAGGCTATGCAAGATGTTACTATGAAGCGGAGTTCTCGAAGAGAGATCTTTACAGGCAGCTTGAAGAAGAAGCTAAGCAGAATAAAATCGGATTGTGGAACTACTCTCCACCCGTGGTCGAGATTCTCTCAGTCAATTACGATGCATGTGGTGAGGTGGATGACAGAGAGTGCCTGAACGACGAGTATGTGGTTATAGCCAATACCGGCAGCACTTCCGTATCGCTTTACGGCTGGAAAATACAGGATGAATCTGGCAAGTATTACATCTTTCCTGACGTTGTTCTCGATCCCGGAGAGCAGGTGATTCTGCACACCGGCAAGGGTTTGGACAACTCAACGGACATCTTCTGGAATTCTGGAAGGGCTATATGGAACAACGATCACGATACTGCCTACCTCTACAACAGCGAAGGGGAGCTGGTGGATAACTATGAGTGGTAAGGTGGTTTGACGTCTGCGAATGAAATTTGGGGATAAATTTTAAATATTACTTTTGTAATATATATTGCAATGGATAGTCTATTTAAATCCCTGCTTGGAACTTTGCAGAATTTAATAGAAACTCTGATAGACGCACCTGAGAAAATTGTGGATTGGCCACTCTCCCTCATTTTGCCAAGTGGAATTTTAATTACCTCTCTCGTAATTGGTATATTTTTACAAGCGGTTGGATTTAACCTGTTGGGATCAGCTCTTGTGGGAATTTCTACTTTTATAGGGGACCTGTCTACCAAAATTGGCTTGGTACTCCTCCAAATTGCAATCTATATGATTCCAGTATTGTTTATTGCAAAATTAATTTACGGCATAATTAGAGCTTTTCAGTAGGCTCACGTTAAATTCACCATTCTACTTTCACCTTACACCCATTTCTCATCTTAACCATTACAACCAAGTGTAATGGGGTTCAAATAGAGTACAACATTTCATCATTTCATTTTAACAGAACCTGCAGGACCTCATCTAACAAACAAAATCTCAAATTTTCGAGATCAAGGAAATCTATGGCCTCTATGGCTCTGTTACTTTTTCTGAGGAATTCTCTATCGTCTGTAACAAAAACGATTGGTTCCTAGGTTTTAGCACTGTAAACTGCAGTCTCAATAAATATCTCTTGATCAAAGTTGTCCCTGAACCTGATACTGCTGGATTTTAGCGCATCCAAGATTTTTTCGAAGAGCTCTAAGTCTCTGTCGTCGCTTCTGTTTATTTTGTACACTTCGGAGTCAATTACAATGTCGAGTTCATCCATTTTCTTGGCTATGAAATTGATGATTCTGTCAAATTCCATGAGCTCTCTAAGCATCTTTGACACTTCTTCGAAAACGTGGTACGGGTCTCTGTACTTCTCCCAGCTTTTCAGAGCGAATTTCGCAACGTATCTGTTAAAATTGTTGTATCGCGGTCGCTTTCTGTCAAGATGTTCAATCAGTGTGTCGTAATCAATTTTTTCAGATCTGAGGAAAAATTGAAAAGTGTATACAACACCTCCTAGCTACTATCCCAAACCTTAATCAACCCCCCGTAAGAACACACCCCATGCACTCCATCGCAATAAACGATGCGCTCTGCTACATAAACGGTGAATTTACAAGAGCATCAATTGGTATCGACGGAAAGAGGATATCCAAGGTCTCAAAGCAGGAGCTGAAGGGAAAGATTACCTTCACTGGGAAAAACATGATCGTCATCCCCGCATTCTTCAACGCCCACACTCATGCTGCCATGACCCTGCTGAGGGGTGCTGCTGAAGACCTTGAGCTCAGCGAGTGGCTGAGAAACGTCTGGAGGCTTGAGAGGAAGATGACTGCCAGCGACATTTACTGGGGAACAATGCTCGCGATCGTTGAGATGATAAGGAGTGGAATAGCAGGCTTCAGCGACCTGTACATCTTCATGGACGAGGTTGCCAAGGCTGTTGGAGAGAGCGGAGTCAGAGCTGTCCTCTGCTACGGAATGGCGGATAGGGGAGACGAGGAGAAGGCGAGAAGAGAGCTCGAAATCGGGGAGAAGTTCATCAGGGACTGGAACAACTCCTTCGATGGAAGAATCACAGCAATTTACGGCCCGCACGCCCCGTACACCTGCACTCCAGACTTTCTCAGAACAGTTAAGGAGAGGGCAGATAAGATAGGGACGAGAATTCACATTCACGTCTCCGAAACACAATGGGAGGTTGAGGAGATAAAGAGCAGGTACGGGACAACTCCGGTCAGGCTTCTCGACAGGATTGGATTTCTGGACAGCAACGTGGTCATAGCCCACGGAGTGTGGCTGGATGACGAGGAGATAGAGATACTGAGGAGGAGGGGTGTGAGCGTCGTCCACAACCCGGTAAGCAACCTGAAGCTCTCCTCGGGAATCGCACGGGTGAGGGACATGCTCGAGCGCGGAATCAACGTGGCGCTCGGGAGCGATGGCGTGGCGAGCAACAACAGCTTCAACTTCTTTCAGGAGATGAAGTTCGCCTCACTTCTCCAGAAGGTGAAATACATGAGGGCCGATGCGGTCAAGGCGAGGGATGTTATGGATATGGCCACCGCCAACGGATATGCTGCGTATGGAATCGAGGGTGGGAGGATTGAGGAAGGATACCTCGCAGACCTTGCGATCCTGTCAAAGTCGCCCCAGTTCTACCCGAGCTACAACCCCCTCTACAGCCTCGTGTACTCGGCCAGCGGAGAGGAGGTGCAGCACCTGATTGTCAACGGAGAGATCGTGATGGAGGACAGGGTTGTGCTCACCATTGACGAGGAAAAAGTGACAGACAAGGTGGAGAAGATAAAGGAGAAGTTCACTTCCTGAGCCTTTGCCCCGCTGCGAACCCCTCCCTGAGTGCTTTAACGTTGAGATCCCTTATCTTTTCCGGCATGACATCAGCTATTGCCATTTCGACGGATTCAATGCTGAGCGGCAGGCCGAGCCCTATCAAAGCGCCTGCCATCACCACGTTTGCGGCCTGAATGTTCCCGAGCCTTTCCGCGATCTCAGAGGCATTTATGAGGTGGATGTTCTCCGTGACCCCCTCAACCCTCTCGAGGATCTCATCCATCGAGGGGTACCTCGCATCTCCTGTCGAGACGGAAGGTGGAGATATGGGGCGGGTGTTCATCAGCACGACAGTATTTTCGTTCATGTACTGCCCGTACCTGAGCACCTCGACGGGCTCAAGAGATGCTATGAAGTCAGCATGTCCGTAGGGGATGAGCGGAGCCCTTACATCGCCAAACCTCAGGTGCACCTCCACGCTCCCCCCACGCTGGGCCATTCCGTGCGTCTCTGCCGAAACAACATTCAGCCCCTCGTACATGCCCGCTCTCGCCAGAAGTCCGGAGGTCGTGAGCACACCCTGCCCGCCAACCCCTACAATGAGGACATTCACCTTCACGATATCACCTCGCAGGCTTTATTGCTCTGTAAGGACACACCGCAGCACAGACACCGCATCCGGCGCAGAGTGCTGGGTCTATCACGGGCCTTCCGTCCTGAATGTATATGGCCGGACACGTGAACTCCCTGACACACTTCATGCACTCCATGCAACCCTCGCCCACCTCGAACGGGGTTATCCTTATGCCCTTGGCCTTCCTCTCCCTGTTCCAGAGGATCGCGCACGGCTGCTTGGACACTATCACCGCGGGCCCGTCGTGCTTCAGCGCCCTCCTCAGCGCGTCCTCCATCGCCCTGATGTTGTAGGACTTGACCACCTCCACGAACCTGACCCCTATCGCCCTGCAAACGTCCTCAATCCTCACCGCGTGCCCCTTCTCCCCGCAACCTCTTGCATCAACTCCCGGGTGGGGCTGGTGTCCCGTCATGCCGGTCGTGGAGTTGTCCAGAACCACGAGCACGAACCTGTTGCCGTTGTAAACAGCATTGACGAGCGGCGGGATGCCGGTGTGGAAGAACGTTGAGTCGCCGATGGTGGCGATTATCGCATCATCAAGCACGTAGCTCAGGCCGTTGGACGTTCCAACGCTTGCTCCCATGCAGATGGTTATGTCCACAGCCTCGAGCGGCTTGTTTATCCCGAGCGTGTAGCAGCCGATGTCGCTGGGGAGTGATGCGTTGCCGAGCTCGTTCACCACCTTCCTGATCGCGTAAAACGTCGCGGTGTGGGGACAGCCGGGGCAGAGAACAGGAGGTCTCGGAGGGGCAATCTCGGCCATGCTCTTGGCCGTTTCGAGGAGGTGAGCATAATCGTAGCTCTTTCCTCCAAGCCTCGCAATTCCCTTCTGGACGATCGAGACGTTGTACTCGAAGTTCTCTGGCAGGTAGCCGTCCATCTTCCCGTGAACCTCCACGTCAAGCTCCTTAGCCATCGCCCTCACCTGAAGCTCCACCACCGGGTCAACCTCCTCAACCACCAGCACCTCGTCGAGGTTAGCGAGGAAGTCGGCGATGAGCTTCCTCGGCAATGGGTTCATCGACGAGAGCTTGAGGACAGGCATCTCAACGCCAAGGTTTTCCAGTGCCTCGACGGCATAGTTGTAGCTCATTCCGCACGCGATTATTCCCCTCTTCCCATCTGCCTCGTCCACCCAGTTAATGTCTGAGCTCGTGAAGAAGTCCTCGAGGTCTGCGAGTTTCTTCTGCAGGATTGGCTTCAGCCTTCTCGCGTGTGCTGGAAGCACGACGTCGGTGTCAGGGTGCCTCTCCCACCTGACTTTCTTAAGCCTCTTCTCCGGAATCTCGCCCAGCTCCACGATACCACTCGAGTGGCTCAGCCTCGTGTAGCTTCTGAGTATGAAGGGGAGTCCAAAGCGCTCCGATAGGTCGAAAGCGAGCTTGACCATCTCCTTGGCCTCTCCCACGCTTGATGGCTCGACGACCGGCACCTTCGCGGCTATCCCGTACCACCTGTTGTCCTGCTCGTTCTGGCTGGAGTGCATTGAGGGGTCGTCTGCCGAGACGCAGACGAAGCCACCCCTTGCCCCGACATAAGCGAAGCTGAAGAGCGAGTCTGCCGCAACATTCAACCCGACATGCTTCATCGCGGTCATTCCCCTCTTGCCCGCAAGCGACGCACCTATCGCCACCTCAAAGGCCACCTTCTCGTTCACAGCGTACTCCATCCTGTACTCCATCCTTCCTCTCAGGTGCTTGCAGGCAGAATTGAGCGTGTCGGTTATTTCGGATGATGGTGTGCCGGGATAAGCGGAAAAAACATCTATTCCCGCCTCGATTGCACCCCTCGCAATCGCCTCGTTGCCGAGAAGAAACACCCTTTTCCCCGGCTCGTCAAGTATGACATCCTTTAACATGCTCTTAAGGGCGGGAACTCAGCTTTAAAAAGTTAGCGTTTTATCAGGGACTCGAGCATGTCCCCGATGATCGTGCCCACGGCAAAGACCACACCGAAGTAAAGGGCCGCGAAGATCCCGGCGAGTATGCCTGCAACCCCTCCCAGCAGCGGAAGCACGGGCATGGCAAAGGCCGCTGGGATTGTGAAAATGAAGAACGCCAGAGCTATGAGAGCTCCGAAGATTACTCCGACAATCAGTGAGTTCCTGATCAGCCTGAGCCTGTCCTCCCTCCCCGGATTTGCAAAGCCGTACACCAGCCCGAGCAGAAAAACGATGAATGTAAGGCTCATGGAAAGAGTTGGAGGGACTGCTAAAAAACCTAACTCTCGTCCGGATTCATTCTCGTGGCAAGGTAGATGAAGGGTGTGTCGAGGATTGCGACGATGAACTTCATCACGTACGAAGTTATGAAGATCTCCCAGACACCCTGCCACCCGAGATCGGCGAACAGCTGCGGGTTGAATACGACAAAGAACAGCAGCGTGAAGGTGGCGTTGTCTATGAGCTGCGAGACGAGAGTTGAGGCGTTGTTCCTCAGCCAGAGGAACCTACCCTTCGTTTTCTCCTTCCACATGTGGAACGCCCAGACATCGTGAAGCTGGGAGATCAGGTAGGCCGTGAGGCTTGAGACCGTGACGCTTGGCATGAAGCCGAAGATCTGCCTGAGAGCTGGATCGAGAGTGTCCTCTGGAGCGGGAGTGAATGCGAGGGTTATCTGCATTATCACCGTCGTCGCGATCAGAACGAAGAACCCGACGAACACCCCTCTCCTTGCAGCGCTTTTGCCATACTTTTCTGCGAGAATGTCGGTTGCAAGGAATGTTGTTCCGTAGATTATATTGCCCATCGCCGTTATGAGGCCGAAGAACTCAATCATCTTGGCAACCTGCACGTTTGCGAGTATAATCGCCATCCCTATCCACACGTATAGCCCGGCCCTGCCGAAGAGCCTGTACATCAGCGTAATGGCAGCGAAGCTGACGATGAGCAGTATGAACCACAGCACCTCGTTCGAGAGCATGTTCGCATGGAAGGGGAATCTTTATTTAAATTTTGACCACCGGCATCCATGGACTTCCCCCTCTTCGCCCTCACCGTCGTGAGCATATCGCTGAGCGGGGTTCTTGCCCCCGGGCCTTTACTTGCTGTCACAATTGCGGAGGGCAAGAGAAACAGGTTCGCAGGACTTGAAGTTTCGCTCGGACACGCGATGATCGAAATTCCGATAATACTCGCCCTCTACGCCTTCGGGAGGTTTGTGGAGCTCGGAGCATGGAAAAGCGCGATTTCCTTCGCCGGTGGAGTGGTGATGCTGTACTTGGCGTACAGGGAGCTGAGGGGTGGGGGAGGAGAGGTGAAGATGAGGGGCGTGCTTTCTGGCGTGCTGATGAGCGCCCTGAACCCGTATTTCATAATATGGTGGCTAACTGTGGGGCTAACACTCGTGCTGCTCTCAATGGAGTTCGGCATGCTCGGGCTCATCGCCTTCATAATCCTGCACGAGGCCTGCGACTTCGGCTGGCTCGGATTCGTCTCATACTTCTCGGGCAGGCTTTCCGAGCTTGGCGGATTTGAGAGGGTGCTGAGTTACGTGTCGTCAGCGATCCTGATCGTCTTCGGGGCCTACTTCATAGTCACATCAATCAGCACGCTACATTTATATCTCTGAGATCACTTGCTATACCATGGCATTCAGCGAGAAGAACATAACGAGGATTATTGTCAAGGAGGCTGCCAAGGACTGGGAGAAAATCAGCGAGACTGACGTCGTTGTTGTCGGAGCCGGGCCTGCCGGCCTTACCGCAGCCCACTACCTGAGGGACTTCGGCTTCGACGTTGTGGTTTTTGAGAGGAGGCTCAGCTTTGGAGGTGGCATAGGCGGAGGTGGCATGCTCTTCCACAAGATCGTCATAGAGGAGGATGCCAAGGAGATAGCAGAGGAGTTCGGAATGAAGCTTGAGGAGGTTGAAAGCGGACTTTACGCTGTTGATTCAGCAGAGTTCCTCGCAAAGCTCTCATACTACGCTATAGAGAGCGGAGCAAAGGTTATCCTCGGAGTCACGGTTGATGATGTCGTCTTCAGGCCAGACCCGCTGAGGGTTTCGGGAGTGCTCGTTCAGTGGAGTGCGGTTCAAATCTCGGGCCTTCACGTTGATCCGCTCATGATTGAGAGCAAAGCGGTCGTTGATGCCACAGGACATGATGCCGAGGTCATAAGCGTTGCCGCTCGCAAGATACCCGAACTTGACATATTCATTCACGGCGAGAAGTCAGCTTACAGCGAGATGAGCGAGAAGCTGGTTGTGGAGAAGACCGGCAAGGTTGCAGAGGGATTGTACGCAGCTGGCATGGCCGTCTCTGCAGTCCACGGGCTGCCGAGAATGGGGCCGATATTTGGCGGAATGCTGCTTTCAGGGAGAAAGGTGGCTGAGCAGATAATGTTCGACCTGAAGAAATGAAGTGCCAGATCTGCAGAGTAAGAATAGCAAACCAGAGGTGCAGGAGGTGCGGAAAAGCCATATGCCAGAGGTGCCACTTCCACCACGGCCTGTGCGTTGAGTGCAGGAGGTTGCTGAGAGAATAGAGGGCAAAATTCACAGACTCTTTTTTATTCCGGAGATCGGGTTGGCAATCGCATAGCCTGACTCCCGCAGACCTGTGCAGGGTTGTGAAGCAATAATTTAACCCTGATTGGAGACGAGAATTGCGTTCTCGGCTTTTTCATACAGTCTCCTGTCCGCTGTTGCAAGCGGTGCGGCAAGCTTTTCCGAGGCAGCGATGAAAAAGGAATCGTAAGCCGTCAGACCCTTTTCCACGGAAATCCTGAAGGCGGACTCGTAGAGTTCCTCAGAGCTGAGAACCTCACAGACAGAATCTATGAACTCGATGCTCTTCTCAAGCGCAAGTTTAACAAGCTCTCTATTTTCTTTCTCAAAAACAACCTTTTTCCAAGCGACGTTTGTTATCTCTGCCACAGCAAAATCCACGGTGTATATTCTTCCGCTCTCCTCCACAATTTTCTCTGCAACCTCAGCAACCCCCTCCTCCCCGAAGAAGATTGCTGCAATAACACTGGAATCGAACACAACCCTATCTGGCATCTCTATCCTCCCGTATCATCTCCGTAACCCCAGAGCTTTTCATTCTGCTCCTTAGCTCCCTTGCATCTTCAAGCAGTCTCCTCTTTGCCTCCTCTCTAACCCTCTCGATTATCATTCTCCTTATTTCCTCCTGCCAGTTCACATCCTTTATTTTCTCCATAGTTTCTTTCACTTCTTTCGGTATTCGCACACTATATGTTGTTGTAGACATATTAAGTAAACATTAACTCAGAGAATTTAACGTTTACCCCACCCAACTCAGAATCAGCAGGTCGAGAATTCAGCTGTTACAACCAAGCAACCACATTATTCTTTTAGATCCAGATACGATTTAATCACAATGGCTTAGCCCAGCCCCAGATCAAGCAGCATCATGACCGCAAACCCTGCTATCGCGCACATCGTGGCAACGTCCTCGTTTCCGTGGCTCTCGGCCTCGGGTATCACGTCCTCAATCACCACGTAGATCATCGCCCCGGCAGCAAATGAGAGGGCGTAGGGGAGGATCGGCGAGATGTGGGTGACAGCATAAGCTCCGAACACCGCGAATACCGGCTCAACGACTGCAGAGAGCGTGCCGTACAGGAAGCTCCTCCACCTGCCGTACCCGGCGAACCTCAGGGGCACTGAGATCGCGAATCCCTCGGGTATGTTCTGAATCCCGATTCCGAGTGTGAGGGCAAGCGCCGCGCTCAAAGACTCTCCCCCAAAGGCAACTCCCACCGCCATGCCCTCGGGGATGTTGTGAATCGCAACGGCGAGGGCGAAGAGAGTTAGCTTGCTGAGCCCGCTCTTCGGCCCTTCAGCCTTTCCTGTTTCAAAGTGAACGTGAGGCACAGCAGAGTCTATGAGCTTCAGAAATACCCCTCCAGCGAGGAAGCCGGCAACCGCAGGAAACCAGGGGTGAGGCAGGTGGGAGGAGTGCTCTATGGCCGGCATTAGCAGGGAAAAGAAGCTGGCGGAGATCATTATCCCTGCCGCAAACCCAAGCATGGCGTCGAGCAATTTCTGCGATTCTCCCCTGAAGAACAGTGACGCTGAAGATCCCACGGCCGTGAGGGCGAGGGTGAACATTCCTGCCATCAGCGCGAGGATTACGGGATCCTGCATCACTCTGGAATAGACGAGCTACTTAATAACCCCTCCGGCGAAAGATATTTTCCATCCAGTCCAGAATGCACAGCATAGTTATTTTAAGGGAACTCGAGCTTTCCTACGTGGCATCGAGGTACTTCGACGTGGACTACTCTGAGGACGTTGCCAGAAAGGGGGTTGAGACGGTCAGAAAATTCATGGAGGTGTCTGGGATTGAATGAGGGAATGGCCAAATACTACGAGATGCTCAGAAAAAACGAGGACTTCTTCAGGAACGCCAAAAGGATTGCGGCAGAAATAAAGGAGAGGGCAGAGAAGATTCTCGGAGACTGCGAGGTCTTCATTGTGGGAAGCTACGCGAGGGGAGAACACACTCTCTCATCAGATCTGGACATACTGATCGTCTCCGACAGAATACCCGAGAGGTTCAGCTTTGAGTGGTATGTGGAGTTCGTCAGGACGCTCACCGATGATGACAGGATCAACATCCACCCTGTGTGCAGGAAGAAGTTCAGAGATGTCGAGAAAGCCTACACCCCGAGGATAAGGGTTTAGGGTTCTGGAGTATGTGGAAAATTTATTAATTCACCCCGACAATTCCAGCAGGAATGATAGACGAGAACGTTGTCAGGCACGTCGCGAACCTCTCGAAGATTGAGCTGAGGGAGGAAGAGGTGGAGAGGTTTAAGGCTGACTTTGAGAGGATTATCGAGTTCTTCAACCAGCTTGACGAAGTTGATGCTGATGTCGAGCCGACATACCACGTTCTCCCGCTCAAGAACGTTTTCAGAGAGGACGAGCCGAAGAAGGGGCTTGAAAGGGAGAAGGCCCTCATGAACGCCAAGCACAAGGAGGAGGGCTATTTCAAGGGGCCGAGGGTTGTGGAATGATAACGGTAAGGGAGTGGAAGGAGAGGCTGGAAGAGGAGAAGGCCTACGACCTCGTCTCGGAGCTCATAGAGAAAATAGAGAAGAGCAGGCTCAACGCCTACGTAACCGTAACCAAGGAGGAGGCGCTAAAGAAGGCAGAGGAGTACGACAGGGGCAGGAGGGACGGAAGGCTTGCGGGAATTCCAGTTGCAATCAAGGACAACATCTCAACCGAGGGGATAAGAACCACCTGCGGTTCGAGGATGCTCGAGAACTACATCCCGCCCTACGACGCCCACGTTGTGGAGAGGCTGAAGCAGGAGGGGGCGATAATAATCGGAAAGACTAACATGGACGAGTTCGGAATGGGGACTACTACTGAGACATCCTACTTCGGAGTTGTCAGAAACCCCCACGACTTGAAGAGGGTCGCGGGTGGGAGCAGTGGAGGGAGCGCAGCCGCGATAGCTGGTGACGAGACTGTCCTTTCCCTCGGAACAGATACGGGCGGGAGCATAAGGTGTCCATCGAGCTTCACGGGAGTTTACGGGTTGAAACCGACCTACGGGCTCGTCTCGAGGTTCGGGCTCATAGCCTACGCCAACAGCCTCGAGCAGATAGGCCCGATGGCAGCGTCCATAGACGATCTCGGCTTCCTTCTTGAGATAATAGCCGGCAGGGACGACAGGGACTCGACGAACTCCGGCAGAGAGTTCTCCTACAGGCCGGTGAGCAAGAGGTTCAGGGTAGGAGTGGTGGAGGAGATGCAGGCTAACCCAGAGGTTCAGCAGGTCTTCGAGGAGTTCGTGGAGAGGCTCAGGAAGATTGCTGACGTTGAGACGGTCAGCCTCCCCTCATTGAAGTACGCTCTACCAGCCTACTACGTCATAGCCATGAGCGAGGCATCTTCAAACCTCGCGAGATACGATGGAGTCAGGTACGGCTACGCCCTCGAGAACCTCGACAGCTGGAACCGCTACTTCTCAAGGGTAAGGGCGGAAGGGTTTGGAGCTGAGGTTAAGAGGAGGATCATGATGGGGAGCTATGCTCTCTCAGCAGGGTACTACGGAAAGTACTACCTGAAAGCCCTCAAGGTCAGAACGCTCGTCATAAACGACTTCAGAAGGGCTTTCGAGAAGTTCGACGTGCTAATCTCGCCCACCATGCCCTCAACTGCCTTCAAAATCGGGGAGCTCACAGATCCGGTCACCATGTACAAGGCGGACGTCAATACAACACCCATAAACCTTGCCGGACTTCCAGCGCTCTCAATGCCAGTTAGAGAGCTGGACGGTCTCCCCGTCGGGCTGCAGGTTATAGGAAATCACTTCGAGGAGAACACGATTCTGGGGTTTGCGAAGCAGGTAGAGGAGCATGAGGTTTAACGCCGAGGAGTGGAAAAGGAGAGCTGAGAAGGACTTTGAGAAAGCGTGGGTTGAGGGAAGAGAGGTTCTGAGCGACGTTCCCCATTTCAGGAGGTATCCATTCATAGGCTACGAGCTCGGGAAACCCCATCCGGTCTACGAGACGATACAGAGGCTCAGGCAGGCCTACCTGAGGATCGGCTTCAGCGAGGTTGTGAATCCGCTGATAGTCGAGGACGTGCACATAAGGAAGCAGTTCTCCAAAGAAGCGCTTGCAGTTCTCGACAGATGCTTCTACCTCGCCGGGCTTCCGAGGCCGAATGTAGGGATATCTGAAGACAGGATAAGGAAGATTGAGAAAATTATTGGCAAGAACTTCAGCGTGGACGAACTCAGGAAGGTTCTGCACCTGTACAAGAAGGGGGTTATAGACGGAGACGACCTGTCCTCGGAGATAGCCAAAGCCCTGAGCGTTGAGGATCACACGGCGCTGAAGGTGATAGACGAGGTGTTCCCGGAGTTCAAGGAGCTGAGGTCGGAGCCAACGACCCTTACCCTGAGGAGCCACATGACCACGGGGTGGTTCATAACCCTCTCAAGGCTCGCGGACAAATACCCCCTGCCGGTAAAGCTGTTCTCCATAGACAGGTGCTTCAGGAGGGAGCAGGGGGAGGATGCCACGAGGCTCTACACCTACCACTCGGCAAGCTGCGTCATAATGGATGAGGACGTGAGTGTGGAGGATGGAAAGGCCGTTGCAGAGGCTCTGCTCAGACAGTTCGGGTTCGAGAAGTTCAGATTCAAGGAGGACGACAAGAGGAGCAAGTACTACATCCCCGGAACCCAAACTGAGGTGTTCGCATACCATCCGCACCTCGAGAACAACAGGAAGTACAGGGACGGCTGGATAGAGGTGGCGACGTTCGGAATCTACTCCCCCACAGCCCTCGCGGAGTACGACATAGAGTACCCGGTGATGAACCTCGGGCTTGGCGTGGAAAGGCTTGCGATGATCATCCATGACTACTCGGACGTGAGGGAGATGGTCTACGGCTTCAGGCACATCCAGCTGAGCGACGTGGACATAGCAAGGAAGATCGAGATGAGGGAGGTTCCCCTAACGGCCAAAGGCCTCGAAATCGCCAGCGCCATAATAAGAGCGTTCGAGGAGAACGCCTCAGCCCAAGGCCCGTGCGAGTTCCTTGCCTTTAAGGGAGAGGTGTTTGGAAGGGAATTGGAGGTTTACGTTTTTGAGAGGGAAAACGTCAAGCTCTGCGGTCCTGCCTATGCGAACGAGATCGTCGTGCATGACGGAAACATTTACGGAGTTCCGAGGAGCGAGAGGTTCGCCAGATACTTCGAGAACGGCGTAGCGACTGGAGTGAGATACGTGGACTCCTTCTCGTACATGGCCGCGAGGAGGATTGAGGAAGCCCTGATGACGGGACGGGAAGAGGGAGAGGTCAGGGTCAGAGTTGTGGAGGGGCTTTCGGACGTGAACCTCAGGGTGCATGAAAGCCTCATGAACTACCTGATCTCGAATGGAAAGGAAGTGGACGTCCGCGGACCATTATTCCTAGCCGTGAGGTTCAGGGTGAGATGAACCTGAAAAGGCTTGAGGAAGAGCAGATAGAGATAGGAAACAAGGCGATTCTCTCAGATCCGGGGCGGATTGAGTACGTAATAGGAGTGGATCAGGCCTTTTTCAGGGTGGGAAGGGAGGAGTACGTGGTCTCAGCGTCCGTGCTGATGAAGTACCCCGAGATGGAGATTGCTGAGCAGCATCACCTGATTGAAGAGGTGAAGTTTCCCTACATCCCAACGTTCCTCATGTACAGAGAAAGCAAACCCGCGATCAAGGCTGTCAGGGCGGTTATGAGGGAGAACGCGGTCGTGATGGTTGACGGAAGCGGACTCGCCCACCCAAGGAAGTGCGGACTTGCGACATACATAGGCGTGGTTCTCGACATCCCCACAATCGGGATAACGAAGAAGAGGCTGTACGGCGAGGTCAGGGGGGAGGGAGACGTCAGGGAGCTGCATGCACACGGAATGGTCGTGGGATATGAACTGAAAACATGTCGGAGATGCAGGCCCATTTACATCTCTGTCGGCCACAGGTTCACGCCCGAGAAGGCTCTCGAAGTTGTCAGGAACTGCCTCAAGGGATACAAGCTCCCCGAGCCAGTGAGGATTGCGGACAGGCTTTCGAAGGAGATAAAGTCAGAGTATCTCTCCAACCTCGACGCCGCCCTCTAAGGGCATCTCCTCGGCGCTCACAATTACGGCCGTTGCGGGACATCCACCGTCAATCTCCGCCCTCATCCTGAGCCTCCCTCCAGCGATTGAGGCGGCGTATATGCACGCGTTTCTGATTCCATCTCCCTTGACGGGCATTATTGAACTCGCTTTCCCCTCCTTCACCATCTCGGCCAGCCTCCTGAACACCGACAAGTCCGGCGGGTTGTCTCTCAGCAGCTCCTCCCCCCTCATCACCCTGCCGTAGAGAAAGATCTTCTCCCCCCTCTTGGGAATGTTCTTCACCCTCATGTCTCTCACTCCAACAACCACGGCGCTGAAGAAGCTCTGATCAGTCTTGGCGACGTCCTCGCTGTCCGCGAAAACGACCCTCCCGCTGAAGAGCTCGCGGAACCTGCGGTAGAACCGCATGCCGTAGTCCAGCTCGTTCCCCGTTGAGAGCTCCACCGCGAGGGGCTGGATGAACCTGCAGATGCTCTCCACCTCAATCTGATAGGCCATTATCTCCGCAACCCGCTCAACACCAGCTTTCAGCCAGTCCCCCTCCTTCTCCCCGATCCCTCCGTAAACGATGTTGAAAACGGACAGGGAGAGGTTGTTGCCCAAGTCCACGTATATCCCATTCCTCTCCTCGTATATGTCGAGCTTGGGTGAGAAAACGGAGGGCTTGAAGTAAAACCCTATGTTCTCGATTAATGAGATGTAAAGGGTGAGTGCCTGCCTGATCACCTCGCTCCTCGATATGAGGAGCTTCGAGGAGATCTCATCTATCCTCTCGACTATCCTCTCATCGAGCCTCAGATTGACAATCCTCATCGCAACCCTTATACCTCCATGGCATTAAACCCTTTCCAATGGAAATCATCGAGATCGACAGACCTCTTGAGATCGGCGAGGAGATGGAGCTCAAGGTGATTCTGGGGGGAAACGTCATCAGGATATTCTGCACACCCGTCCAGCTTGAGGAACTCGTCACAGGGTTTCTGCTGTCCGAGGGTCTGTCGGCAGAGCCAAAGGTTATAGTCGAGGGGGACGTGGCGGTTGCGATGGTTGACAAGGGGTTCTCGACCTCCATAAACTCCTCGGGGTGTGCTGGCATCTACGTGGACGAACCCCTGCAGAAGCTTGAGCCAAAGGTCAGGTTCAGCCTGAGCTCCGTCAGAGAGTACCTGACCGAGCTGGAGGCAGACTACTACAGGAGGACGAGGGCATACCACACAGCCCTTATCGTGTCTGATGGAAAAATCGCCAAGGGGTACGATGTCGGCAGGCACAACGCAGTCGACAAGGCGATAGGTGCGGCCTACAGGGATGGAGTGGACTTCAGCAGATCATTCCTGATGCTTTCCGGCAGAATAACGGCGGGAATTGCGAAGAAGGCCATCAGGATGGGCATCCCGCTCGTGGTGTCTAAGGCCGCGATACTGAACTCCGCAATAGAGCTCTGCGAGAGGTACGGACTTTCAGCGATCTCATTCGCGAGCGGTATTGCGGTGAATTCCGGGGCGATTGCTACAGACGCCTGAGGAGGACGAACCTCTTCAGGCTCTCCGCAACCTCAAGCTCCACCCCGTCCACGACCAGAACTCCATCCCTGACCTCAACCTCCTTCTCCGGCTCAACTCCAGCCTTTTTCAGCGATCTCGGAGACGCGAACACCACGTACTCCCCATCATCAGCCTCGCTCAGTGTCAGCAGCTCCTCCGCGCAGACCTCGCACACCTCGCAGTTCCTCGCAATTATCGAGCAGAGCCTCGAGATTACCCTCTCATCTGCAACATGCTCGAGTGTGCAGCTGAGCCTGTCAGCTATCTCGCTCTCAACACCCAGAAAGTCCTCGAAGAACCGCTTGAAGACCTTGTAGTTCTTCTTTATCCTTTCAGCCACCTCGAGCCCCTTCCTTGTGAGCACCGCCCCCCTGTACGGCTGGTACTCTATGTAACCCATCTCGCTGAGCTTGTTGAGCATCTCCGTAACGCTGGACGGCTTCACGTTCAGCTTCCCGGCTATGTCCTTCGTCTTCGCCACCTTTCCGGACTTCTGGATGTCGTATATCGTTTCCAGATACTCCTCGACCCTCTCCATCAAAACTCACCGAAGAAGAGGCCTCTCTTCCTCATGATCCTCCTGCTCCCGCAGAAGGGGCAGAAGAGGTTTGGCAGGTGCATGGGGCCACTGTAGCCTGTGGCCTTTACGACTATGAGGTCGAACTCGCTACCGCACCTCGCGCAGTGAAGACCCCTGAGCTCTCTCATTAACTAAGGTTCACTCCTCCTTGATAATACTTTTTCCCTCAGTCAGCGCGAAGTACATCTCCTCGAGTCTCGGAACCTGAGTCTCGATGCTGATCACCTTCCCGCCAGCCTCAGCGACCTCCCTTATCACCCTGTTAACCTCCTCAACGCTGTCGGTGACGAGCTCCCTTTCCACTCCGCTCTCCTCGTAAACCACCACGTACCTCTTCATCGCCTCCCTGAGGTTCTCGAGCTCTCCGAAGTACAGCACCCTGCCGCCCTTTATTATGAGAAGCAGGTCGCAGGCTGCCTCCACGTAATACATGTTGTGGGCCGAGAAGACGACAGTCTTGCCCTCCCTGCTGAGATCCCTTATGAACCTCGTGACGAAGAGCGAGGTCGAGGGATCGAGGCCGCTTGTGGGCTCGTCGTAGATGAGGTAATCGGGATCGTGGACGAGGGTTCTCGCGATAGACAGCTTTCTCTTCATTCCCTTCGAGAACCCACCAACCGGCCTGTCGTCCGGCAGGTTGAGGGAGCTGAGGAGACGGGCAATCCTCTCCTCGGCAACTTCCCTCTCCACACCATAGATCTCCGCGAACACCCTCAGGTATTCAGCGGCGTTCAGGTTGTCGTAGAGAGCGTCGTATTCGGGGAGGTAACCTATCCTCTTCCTGACCTCCTTCAGGCTGTCGAAGAGGTTCTGGCCGTCGTACTCAACAGTCCCGGCGTCAGGCACGAGCAGGCCGGTGAGCATCTTCAGTGTCGTGGACTTCCCCGCCCCGTTCTCCCCTATGATCCCGAGAACATGGCCCCTCTCAACCTCGAAGCTGATCTCGTGAACCGCGACGAAGTCGCCGTAGCTCTTCCTGAGTCCGATAGCCTTAAGCATCGCTCTGGCTTTGGGCAAACAATATATTAACCTTTACCCGACATTCCGTGTGCTTCCGCTGATAAAGGCCGAGTTCAGGAAGTCCGGGAAGAAGTACACGCGGGGATTCAAGCTCCTCCTCGCCGTAATATCCGTTCTCGCCCTGTTAATCTCCTACCTCTCATTCAGCTACGGATTCAACTCAGATGCGGGGATATTCACGTCGGGGAGCGACAGATACGTGATCGAGAACAGGCTCTTCCAGCACGTTATTGTGGAAAAGGAGGAGGGGCTGAACCTCCTCAGGGAGGGGAAGATAGACGTTTTCCTGACCGGCCTGAGCATCGTCGTCACAGACACGCTCAAGTCCAGCGCTGCCGGAGAGGAGATGAAGAACTACATAAAGGGAGAGTTCGAGAGGTGGATGTACGAGAAGTACGGGATGTACGCATTTCCAGTGATGATCAGGGCAGAGTATCTTAAGAGGGAGATAGCACCCTCATTCACCCCCCAGCCCGTGAGCGAGGAGAGGATCAGGCAGATAAGCGAGCAGGTCAGGGAGAGGGAAGGGAGAGAGGAAAACGTTCAGGAAAAGGTGGAGGAGAGCGTCATAAAGAGCGTTCAGGGGGGTGAGGAGAGTCCGGTTACGCTGAAGAGGGTTAAAACGGAGTACTCGACTCCCGACAGCTTCTCCCCTCCGTCCCTCATATCCAAGATGGTGGTTGCGTTCCTCTTCATAATCCCGTCGTTCTTCGTCATGCAGGTCTTCTCCTCCTCCCTCGCAGAGGACGTGAGGATGAGGAGGATGGAGGTTCTGCTCTCGACCCCCCTCACTCAGGAGGGCATACTGTTCCAGAAGATGCTGCCGTACCTGCTGCTCGCGTTCCTCATTACGGCCATCCCATCGCTGATCTTCGGAGTGAACGGTGTCCTCTACATGGCCTCACCCCTCCTGCTGCTCTTCACAGCCCAGGCATTCATAGCCGTGAACTCCAGATCCTACAGAGAACTGACGTTTCTGATTCTCGTAACGAACCTGCTGGTCATGGTCTACCTCGTCCTACCTTCGGTGTTCTCTGGCCTGCCGCTCTCAGATGTCTCGCCCGTGACGTTCCTGCTCCGGAGTCTGTCCGGAGAGGAGGTTTCCATTACAGACCTCGCGTTCTCATCCATCCCGCTCGCCACAATCTCCGCCACACTATTCTACTTGACCGCAAGGTCGCTCAAGATAGAGAACCTCTACAGCCCCACATCACCGCTCGAGAGGTTCGTGAAAACTCTAACTGAAAGTGCGTCCACAGACCTGAGAGCTTTCGTTATGGCCATGGCGTCAGTCTTCATCGCCCTCTTCCTCGAGTTCTTCCTCCTGTTCTTCGGGCTCTCCGTGCCTCTCGTGACGTCCTACGCCGTGATCATGCTTGGGGTTGCTGTGATCGAGGAGTTCCTGAAGTCCAGCCTCATCTACCCGGTGAAAAGTGTCAGGAGAGCCATTACCGTTGCCCTCGGGTTTTTCGTGGCTGAGAAGGGGCTGCTGTTGAGCGTCTTCAAGGACTACAGCATCGTCCTGCCTGGAGAGCTCTTCATCTTCCCGCTCCTCCTCCACGTCACAAGCTCTCTCACCTTCGCAATCGTTTCGAGGAGAGACTGGAGGCTCGGCTACCTCGCTGCGGTGGCCATACACTTCGCGTACAACTACGGGACGGTGGTGATGCTGTGAGGTCAATGATCCTGAAGGATCTCAGGCTGATAGGAAGGGAGAGGACGATAATGTCTGCGATGGCCATACTCGTCTTCATAGCCTCCTTCTCGTCCATAATCACCTTCGGCCTGCTCGTGCTCTACAAGCCAGACTTCGTGACGGTCTCTGGGGTGGAGATAGGCATCGCCGGAGACTGCCCCATCCTGAAGACCGTCGCTGACGGGAAAAATTACAGGACCCTCGACGATGCGCTGAAGGACTTCTACGCGGGCGAGATAGGCGCGATAATTTACCTGCCAAACGAGAACCTCTCTGCAACGAACTTCGTCACCGTGTTCCTGCCAAAGGATGAGATCACTGGCATAGTGGCGAGCTCGAAGGTAAAGGACACGCTCAAGGACTACCAGCGGAAGATGAGGGAGATCCGCGGGCTTCCGGGTGACGACGGGTTCAGGTTCGTCAGCCCGGACTTCAGGAGGGTGGAGGTGAAGGAGGGGTCTTCAATAACATTCAGGTTCATATACGCCGTCCTCATACCCCTGCTCGTGATCACGACCGCCATAATCTCCGGCGGGCTCGTAGTTGACCTGATCAGCGAGGAGCACGAGACGAGGACGCTTGAAGTCGTGCTCTCCACGCCTATGTCCTTCACGGAGTTCATCTCCGCCAAGGTGGTTGTCAGCCTCACAGTCTCGGCCACGCTAACGCTCGTGTGGATGATCCTGCTCTGGGTGAACATCGGGCTCAGCAACCCCCTGCTCATACTGCTCCCCTCCCTCTCGTTCTCCATGATCTTCGCGTCGCTCGGAGTGGCCGTTACCTCGATCCTGAAGGACAGGGAGAGGAGTCAGCTCGTGTTCTCACTTATTGCCATCTCCTTAGTCACAGCATCCTTCACCACTCCGTCGATGATGGCTGGAGTAGTCGCGAGGGTTTCTGCAGGAAGTCAGTTCTCCGCGATTGAGTTCCTTGCATACCCCATCATAGGCTCTGTCCTCTGTGCAGCCTCAGTCCTTCTCTCTGAAAAGCTATACTTCTGGAGGTCGCATCAGGGTTAAATACAATGAAGGCGAAGATGGGGCATGGAAGAGCTCCTTGCCCTTCTGCTTTCCGCGGCGCTTGGAGGGGTCATAGGATACGAGCGATCGAAGGTTCACAAGCCCGCTGGCCTTAGAACCCACATACTCGTCTCACTTGGCTCCTGTCTGTTCATGATCCTCTCGGTCAAGTTCTTCGACGATCCGGCGAGGATTGCCGCTGGAGTTGTTTCCGGAATAGGTTTCATAGGTGCAGGTACGATAATCGCGGAGAGAAGGGAGAAAACAAAGGTTGTCGGCATAACCACTGCAGCAAGCCTCTGGGTTACAGCGGCGATAGGGATGGCCGTCGGAATGGGAGAGTACCTGCTGGCCCTCTTCACCACGATCCTCACTTACGTGATTCTCCAGCTCAAGAAAGTTGAGGAGAGAATAGAGAGCTCCTGACTAAACCTCGTCCCTCACAAACTCCTCAGCCCTGCCAATCCTCCTTATTATCTCCATCTGCCTGAGGGCGAGATCCCTCGCGAAGTTTAAGTCCGTCTCTTTAAGAATCCTCCCGCCCTCCATGACCTTCTCGAGGAGGGGCTCCTTGCCCTCCGGCCCATCCTGAGAGAAAAGCCTCACCTCATCCTCGAGGGTCTCCCAGTCCCTGTAAACCTGCTTCATTCCGCTCCTCTTACCCCTCTTGGCACAGAACTCGCCGTTCCTCTCGACTATGTCCATGGAGAAGTCTATCGGCCCTGCACCGGCTATGCTCGTCCCCACACCGAACGCATCCACTACGTCTCTGAGAGAGAGTATGTCCTCTATGTCCAGCCCGCCGCTCAGCACTATTCTCACGTCACGCCTGCCCCTTATGTCCAGCTCCCACCTGATCTCTTCGATTATCTTCCTTATGTTGCCCCTTCTGCTGCTGGGCGTGTCGAGCCTGACCGCATCCACCCTCTCAACGTTCTCCACAGCCCTTATCGCCTCACTCTTCTCGTCGCAGTACGTGTCCACCAGCATAGTTCTCGGAACGCTCTCGTCAACAACCTCGTCGTATGCCCTCCAAGCAGCCACCTGATCTCCGAAAGAGATTATGAGCGCGTGGGGCATGGTTCCAACGCTCTCTATGCCCAGGTACTTCTCCGCGGCAACGTTGCTCACCCCGTCAACTCCACCTATCCAGGCTGCCCTCTCAATCATCGCGGCTATTGCAGGGTGCTGCCTCCTCGTCCCAAACGACAAGACCCGCTTATCCCCGGCAGCGAGCTTGGCCCTGAAGGCCTTCGTTGAAACGCCGGAGGAGTGGCATATGAACCCGAGCATCGCGGTCTCAAACCTCGCGAAGTCGAGGTAATGGCCCGTCACGACCATCACGGGCTCGTGCGGGAAGAAGAGCGTGCCCTCGGGCATTGCGTATATGTCGACGTTGATCCCCTCCATCAGCCTGAGCACGTCGTTTAAGCCCGAGAAGATTCCCCACCTCGAAGCCGTGAACTCGGCAACAACGTAGGGGTTGACCCTCTTCTCCCTCAGGATCTTCTCGGTCCAGATGAAGTACTTGTCAGTTGTCAGCCCCTTCTTGATGTCTTCATCCCTAACAACGAGGAACATCAAACCACCTCTTCACACCTGCAGGGTTTTGAGCCACACCTAATGCAGTATCCGGGGTACTTCCTCCCAACCTCCTCCTCCAAGTCCACACCGCAGAGGTTGGCGAGGCTCACCAGCCATGCGAAAACGTCGGCGAACTCCTCCCCCGCGTTTTCCCCAGTCCTTACGGCCTCGGCGAGCTCACCCACTTCCTCCACGAGCCACAGGAACGTCCGCTCCACTCCCCTCCTCTCGTCCTTCTCGAAGTAGAGCTCCCGGATCATGTTCTGGAACTCGGAGATTCTCACGGCTGAAAATTGAACCCGGTGTTATTAAACCCTTTGGGGATTGGAGTCGCCCGCGAGCAGTGGGCAGGCGAAAGCTTTTACCCTTTAGAGCAGAGAATGAACATGGAGTTCGTAAACTCTCCGGACGCGCCAAGGCCAGTTGGACCGTACAGCCATGCCGTCATGGCTGGAGACTTCGTCTTCGTCTCCGGTCAGATACCGCTCGACAAGGAAGGCAGAGTTCCGGAAAGCTTTGAGGAGAGGGTCAAAAGGGCAATAGAGAACGTCAGAGCCATACTCAGAGCCTGTGGGCTTGACCTCAGAAATGTGGTCAAGGTGACCGTGTACCTGAGGGACATATCAAGGTTCGAGGAGTTCAACGAGGTCTACGCCCGGTATTTCACCCACAAGCCCGCGAGGGCTGTGGTTGAGGTCTCGAACCTGCCGAAGAATGCTGACGTTGAGATTGAAGTAATAGCTTACGCTAAATCCTGACTGGCACACCTTTTTCCCTCAGATAATTTTTCAGCTCGAGGATGTCGATCTCACCGAAGTGGAAGACGCTTGCCGCAAGGGCAGCATCCGCCTTCCCGAGCTCGAACGCCTCGTAGAAGTGCTCCATTCTCCCCGCCCCACCTGATGCTATCACCGGGATGCTGACCTCCTCGCTTATCTTCCTCGTTATCGGAAGGTCGTAGCCATCCTTTGTCCCATCCCTGTTCATCGACGTCAGCAGTATCTCGCCTGCCCCGAGCTCCTCAACCCTCTTTGCCCACTCCACCGCGTCAATTCCTGTTGGCTTCCTTCCCCCATAAATAACAACCTCGTACCATGCCTTCCTCCCATCCTCGAGCTCCACGAAGTGCTTCCCCCTGCTCAGGTCGAAGTTCCTCCTGCAGTCTATTGCCACGACAATGCACTGGGAGCCGAAGATCCTCGCACCCTCCCTGACGAGCTCGGGATTCTTAACAGCCGAGGTGTTTATCGAGACCTTGTCCGCTCCCGCCCTCAGCATCACGTTTATGTCGTCTACGCTCCTTATTCCCCCGCCCACCGTGAAGGGTATGAAGACCTCCTCAGCCGTCCTCTCGACCACATCCACCATCGTCTCCCTGCCGTGAGCGGACGCGGTTATGTCCAGAAAAACGAGTTCATCTGCTCCTTCCTCATCGTACCTTTTTGCCATCTCCACCGGATCGCCAGCTCTCCTCAGGTTGACGAACTCGACGCCCTTGACAACCGTCGCCCCCTTCTCATCCAGAGTTACGTCGAGGCAGGGGATGATCCTCTTGGTCAGCATACACACCACTAATATCTTATCTCAAACCCGTCAAACTCTCCCGTGTACTCCTCCTCGATTATCTCGAGCCCCTTGACGTTTGCGAACTTCGGGCCCTCCTTGAGCGATGAGATGAACTTGTCGAGCTTCTGCTCCTCGCCCTCCGCAACAACCAGAACCCTGCCGTCGGGAAGGTTCATCACGTACCCCTTCACACCCATCTCCTGAGCCTTCCTCCTTGTGAAGTACCTGTAACCCACGCCCTGCACTACACCACTGACGTAAATTCTGAGGCGCTTCATCTCACCATCCCATCCAGACTTTCGCTTGTGATGTATTAAATCATTTCCGTTCCCTTTTGAGGGTTACAGACAAAACCCGAGAAGTGTTAACTAACAGGCGCAAAACTACTGGTCATGGTGGGTTACGGAAAGGTTGTTGACCTCGGCTTTGACGAGGCTGTGGAGAGGGTGAAGGAGAGGCTGGCTGAGGAGGGCTTCAGCGTCGTGTGCGAGATAGACGTGGGAAAGACGATAAGGGAGAAGATCGGAAAGGAGATTGGAAGGTACGTGATCCTCGGTGCCTGCAACCCTCACCACTCCTTCAACGTCCTCTCGGCGAACAGAGAGTTCGGACTGCTCATGCCGTGCAACGTGGTCGTCTACAGCCTTGACGATGGAGTTCACATCTCGGCCATAACACCGCTCGCGCTCGCACAGCAGTTCGGGGACGAGAGGATAACCGAAACTGCCGGGGAGGTTGAGGAGAGCCTGAAGAGGGTTATCGACTCTATTTAGGCTCCCTTCCGGAGTAGGAAATTATCTTAACCCTTTCCTCCGTTATCAGACCCTCCCTCACTATTTCAACGAGCCTGCGCTTCACCCTCTCTATGTTTTCGACTGTGTCCACAACCTCCACAACAACCGGGAGGTCGGATGAAAGCCTGAGAACAGACGAGTTGTGGATCACGCTCGACTTCCCGTAGCCGAGCATGCCCCTCAGAACGGTTGCCCCGGCTATGCCTTCTTTCCTGAGAAACTCAACGATGTACCTGTAGAGGGGCTTTCCCTCATACCTGTCGCTCTCACCCAGGTATATCCTGAGGAGGATTCCGTCCCTCATGGGTGCAACCTCCAGACTGCGAGAGCCAGAACTCTCCCAGCATAAACCGCGAGTATACACGTGACGAGGTTGAGGATGACGTTCTGCACGAACCCTAAATAGTTGACCTCCATGAGCATCCTGAATGACTCGTAGCTGAACGTGGACATTGTCGTGAAGGAGCCGAGAAAGCCGACCGCAATCAGAGCCCTTATCTCCTGAGAGAAGAGGCCGAAGTACTCGGCCGAGAACATGAAGAACCCGAGAAGGAAGCTCCCGATCATGTTAACGCTCAGCGTTCCCACGGGGAAGGTGTGTCCGTCCTGAACCACCCCCGAAAGCACGTACCTCGCCACCGCTCCGAGCATTCCCCCTATGGCCACGTAGGCAAGCAGCACACGGCAAGGATCTGCGGGGTTGTTTAAAGCCTTTCCGGGAAGAGGTTTATATTCCGGGAGGGACAGAGGGAGAAACATGATAGCGATTGTTTCGAACGTCCACTCCAACCTCCCTGCCCTCGCCGAGTTTCTGTCGAGGGTCGAGAGGCTGAAGGAGGAGGGCAAGGAGGTTGAGAGGATATACATCATATCGGCCATCGGGCTCATGCCCTATCCGAGTGAGACCGTAAGGCTGCTCTCCGAAAGGCCTGAGGGATACATAAGGGTCATCTCGGGGAAGTACGACAGGCTGATCGCCAGATGGGGAGAGATGGACGAGAAGGAGAAGGAAGAAGCGGTTGGGAGGGAGCTCGCTGAGGTCTTGGACGTGTACTGGGACATGCTCGGACACGACGGAAGAAAGTGGCTCAGGACCGAGCCGGAAAGCTTCCTGACGGACAAATTTGACTCCAACGAGTTCTACTTCACGTACGGGCTGATAGACAGTCCGGACGATATGCCCGCAGAGAACGAGACTCCGAGCTACTACGAGAGCAGGTTCGCCGAGCTGAAGAAGTACGAGGTCATCAGCGTTGCCGGAAGGAGGCACTATGCAGTCAACACCAAGATAGGGAAGATCGTCTGCCCCGGAACCCTCGGAGTCGGGAAAAGTCCAGCTTTTGCCCTCGTTGACACGAGCACACTCGCGGTCTCTTTCGAGAGCTTCAGCTACAACATAAAGGAGGTCGAGGACAGGATCAATGAGCTTGAGGTGTCGAGGGCTGCGAAGGACTTGCTGAGAGAGATACTTTACAGGAAGAAGGCCATACCTTAGCCCCTGTACTCGAGCAAGAGGTACCACTCCCTCTTTTCTTCAGCTTTCTTTTCCCTGAGAACTCTGAGTTCATCTGGAACATTCACCTTTTCCCCCTTCGAGACGAACACGACCCTGCCTCCCAGCTTGAGTCTGGGAAGGAAGCGCTTTAGGGCTTCCATCGAGTGCGCGGGCTCAAGGGTGAGGTCGCAGAGGATTAAATCCAAGGCAGGGATTGTGGAGGTGTCGAGGGTGAACGCGTCACCGAAAATTACCCTGACGTTCTCCTTTTCCCTCGCTATCCTCTCGAGCTGATCCTCGAACTCCCTGCTGTACTCGATGCCGATCACAAACCCTGCCTTTTCGCTCGCGTAAAGCAGGAACCCCCCGGCACTGCTCCCGAGATCGAGAACCGTCTCGCCCCCAGAGAAGATCCCCCACTCCTCGTCCAGCTCCAACAGCTTGTAGTAGCCCGCTGGCCTGTCGTCCGCGAGAACCTCTATCCTCTCGTCGCCCCTCATCCCGTAGGAAGGCTTTACCCTCCTGCCATTCACGAGCACGAGCCCCTTCCTCACAGCAAGCTTTGCCCTGCTCCTGCTTTCGAAGTAGCCGTTAGCGTGAAGCCACACGTCCAGCCTCATTCGTCATCCCAGAAGAGCCTCGCCTTTCTCTCCACAACCCTGGCCCTCTCCTCACCCTTCTCGCTCCATCTTATCCACTCCTCCGGCGCGTTCTTGCTCGCTCCTCCATGGGATGTCAGTCTCTTCCTGACCCTGATCAGGACGGGGGTGTTTATGGCCACCCCTGAAACCACGGCCTGACCCTTTGTCAGTCCCGGCAGCTCCTCTATCATCTCCCTCCCTATGCTCTCCACGCTCTTCCTCACGTTGTCCTGATCAGCCGGGTTGACCATCCTCATGACCACCTGAGTCATGCACTGGCTGAGGATGTCGCTGTCGATCTTTGACGGCCTCTGGCTTATCAGGCACACGCCAACGCCGAACTTCCTACCCTCGCTCAGTATTGTTCTCAGAACGTCAAAGCTCCTTGAGTCACGGGAGGCGAAGCGGTGAGCCTCCTCTATGATCACGAAGACCGGATACTCCAGCTTCTCCCCGTCACTACCCTTTTCAGCGTTTATCCTCGCCTTCAGTATCCTCTTCATGAGGGCCGAGACGAGGAGTTCCTGTTCCATGTCGCTCATCTCGGTGAGCTGCAGAATGCTTGCCTGCCCCGGCCTGAGGAGGTTCTTCAGGTCCATGTGCCTGTAGTCGTCTATCAGGTCCATGTCCCTCAGGTACCTCCTGACCCTCCATATAAGGCCGTTCGCCGTCGTTTCCTCCCTCTCCCTGAGCTCCTCGAGCCTCGCAATGAGGTCGTCAACCGTGAAGTGTCCCTGCTCTGAAAGCTCCCTGTAGATCCTGCTGAGCATCGCCTCCATCTTGTCGGTGAGGTTGGGCAGCAGGTTCACAAGCTCATCGTAGTCGAGCTCGCTGAGCCTCAGCTTTATGTCCTCCCTGCCGTAGATCCTGACTCTCGGGGAGTAATCGCCATCCCTGAACTCCTCGAGTCCCTCCACCTCCCGAAGGGTGTGGTACTCACCGTGAGGGTCGAAAACGAGGACGCTCGCCCTGTTGTAGGGCTTCAGAAGCTCCTCCACTATGACGCCAGCAAGGTAGCTCTTGCCACTTCCCGTTCCTGCAAGAATCGCAAGGTGCTCGCTCACAGTCAGGGATGTGTCTATGACCACAGGTATGTCCTCCTCCCTGTTGAGCAGGTAGCCAAGATGAATGCTCCCAACCTCTCCAGCCCTCTTCTTCAGCAGCGCGGACTCTATGATCTCCCTCTCAGCGAGATACACCGGCATCCCGGGCTTGGGTGGGATTCGCGGGTTTATGAACCCGAGCTGCCTGTCGTAGTAGCCGAGGATTGTCGCCCTCATCTCATAGAGGTCGAACTCCCTCGTGCTCACCCCGATTACCCTCAGAATCCTCTCTGGCTCCACGGAGGGATTGGAGAGGTATATGTCCGGGTACTGTCTCAGCGGTAGCCTCTTCGAGACCCTGCAGAGGACCTTCCTGCCGTTGAAGTTGTAGTAAACGAACTCCCCGACCTTCAGCCTTGTGTTGTCGGGTGTTATGAACCTGAACTCGTGAGGGCTCTCTGCAGGCCCCTTGACCAGACCCACCGGCTTCACAGGTCCACCTCCCTGAGAAGGCTGTACTCTATCTCCGCCAGAACTATGTCAAGCACATCCCTGTACTCCGGGAGCAGGCTCGACAGCCTCTCGACGACTATCCTCGCCAGCTCCCTGTCCCTCCTCATCAGGTATGGGAGGTAGGGGACAGACAGCTCCCCGCTACTCGTGTGAGCCTCTATGACTCCAGCATCGTCCATGATCTCGACCTCATCACCAACCTTTGGCATCGTCCTCGGTGCACGGGATCGCGAGTCCATCAGCACCACGAACCTCGTAAAGACGTTTGGCTCCGCGAGATCTGGGAGAAACGCCCTTATCCTCTCAACATCACCCTTGCTGAGGTACTTCGATATCTCATCCTCCTGCTGGAACACCTCGGCACTTACAGCCACGAGATCTCCAACCCTGACGAACGTTCCTATCTCCACCTCTCCGTCAACCTCGAACTCCCTTCTGGAGTTAACCCTAACAACCCTCATTCGATCACCTTGCTCATGTACTTGAAGGATATCCCCGCGCTCTTCAAAACACTCACGAAGGCTTTCTTCTCCTTCTCGCTTATTCTGGCGTTCTTATGCGCCCTCTCAAGGATGTAGGGGTAGCCTGAAGTCGACCCGAGCCTGCACTCGGCGTAGACAACTTCCATTATCTCATCCACCATCTCCTCGCACCACGCGGGAATCTCAACCCTGACCGGCAGGGAGGGGTTGGGCCGGAAGTAGACAGCAAGCATGGGCGAGCCTGTCTGGATCGGAGATGTGTACTCGTAGAGCGAGAGGTGATCTGAGAGAACGTAGGTATCATAGACGCCCATGCGGAGATCCTTCATGTAGCTCCTGTCCACATAGCCGATGACCGGAACGCCGAGCCTCTCGGAAAGTCTGAGGAGCTCGTCTATCTCCATCCTGTAAGCCCTTTTCAGCGCCTCGTTGAGCTCGTACATGTAGGGCGCCCCGAGGCTTCCGTCGTAGAACGCGTAGTCCACCTCCCCAAGGTTCTCCTTCACCATCTCGATCTCAAGCCTGAACCTCTCGAACTCGAGGTTGGTGTCGGAGATCAACCTGCTTCTGAACCGGACATCATACCTCCCGCTGCCGTGGTGCACGAGGATTCCAGCAGACTGAACCCCGCCAAACGGAATTCCGAAGTCCTTCAGCGGAGCGATCTGGCTCCCGTCAACTCCGAGAACCCTCAGACCGTCGAGGATCTCGAACTCGTCTGAGCGGGATATCCTCCTCTTCTCAACCCACACGTCAAACTTCCTGCTTCTGATCTCCTCAACCCTCCTGACGAATTCGTGTATGTTGTCGAACAGTCTGCCCTCCATGCTCATGCCACACTCACCCCGTTCTCCTTCCTAACTCTGATCGCGTTCTCCACCATCTCCTCGAACGTGTCGTCGTGGCTTATGACGACTATCTGCCTGAAGTCCGAGATCCTCGAGATCTGCTGGGCGAAGTTCCTCCTCCTCTCCGAGTCCATGTTCTGGGTAGGCTCGTCGAAGAACACCACTGGAGAGGAGGACGTGGCCTTGAGGAGAGCGAGCCTGACGGAGAGAGCTGCGACCATCTGCTCCCCACCGCTCATCTGCCTGAAGTCGATCTCCCTCCCCATGTACCTCGCCCTTATCCCGTAGTCCTCCGTCCACTCGATCTGCCAGGAATAGTCGTCCATGATCTCGCAGAATATCCTGTTAGCCTCCACACTGACGAGCTCTGCATATATCCTCGCCAGCTCCGGAACGGCTTTCTTGAACACCTCCCTTAAATCCCTGACGAACTCGAGCTTCCTCTCAAGAACCTCGACTTCTGCTGCAACCCTCTCAAACCTCTCTGCATCTGCCTCAAGCTCCTCAACCTCGCCCCTTAGCCTCCTGACCCCCCTCTCCACCGCGGACATCTCCCCCTTTATGGAGGCTACCTCAGACCTCGCCTTTTCCACCTCGCTCTCGAGCCTCCTGAAGTCCTCCTCGCTGAACCTCCCTTCCAGCTCGTCCATCCTCCTTCTCAGCTCCTCAAGCCTTCTCTCGTTCTCTTTCACGTTTCCCTCAACATCCCTCTTTCTCTCTTCAAGGCTCTCCCTGACCTTCAGCCTTTCAACCGTGGCGATGTATTTCTCGTAGTCTCCCCTGAGAGCTTTCATCTCCTCCTCCACCCTGCTCAGCTCAGAGATCAGGCGATTGTGCTCCTCCTCAGAGCCTCTCAGCTGCTCCTCTTCTTTCTCGATAGCCTTCAGCTCCGACCTGTTCTCCTCGATCCTCCTCTCGAGCTCCTCTATCTCCCTGAGAACGCTCCTGACAACCTCGAGCTTCTTCTCACTCCCCTCAACCCTCTCGAGTGCCTTCACGACCTCATCTCTCGCCGAAATTGTGTTCTCGAGCTCCTCAGCCCTCTTTCTAAGCTCCCCCAGTCTCGCCACCTTTTCCTCAAGCTCCCTTTCGAGATCTTTTTCCCTCTCGAGCTCCCTGCTGAGGGAGAAAACCTTCTTGTCCAGCTCCTTCTTCAGGTTCACAGCCTTCTCGGCCTTGCCCAGCATCTCAAGGTACCTTTTCAGCTTTTCCCTCAGCTTCTCCAGATCCTCCTCGTACCTCATCTTTTCCTCCCTGACCCTCTCGCAGTCCACGTCGATGAGGGGGCACCTGCCCTCCCCTATCCTCTCAACGGTTCTCTCAAGCTGCCTGATCTGGTGCTCGAGCTTGGAGATTATGCTCTTCAGGCCGTCCCTCTTCTCCTCAACTTTCTCAAGCCTGCGAGCCTTTTCGACCAGCCTGTCCAGCTCCCCCCTCTTCTTCCTCAGGCCGGAAAGCTCCCTCCTGATCTCCCCAACTCTGCTCTCAAGCTCGGCAATAACGCTCTCAAGCCCCTTCTTCTCCGCAATTGCACCCTCTATCCTCTCCAGCCTCTTTCTCAGAGCCCGTTCCTCCTCAGCCAGTCTCTCGAGCTCCTCGGTGTCCCCGAGGCTCTCCCTCTTCTTTCTCACACTCTCGACAGTTGAGGCTATCCTGTCCCTCAGTACGGCAATCCTCTGCCTCAAAGCCCTGAGCTTCTCCACCTGAGCCTCAAGCTCTCTGACACGGGCTTTCATCCTCTCGTGCTCCTTCTCGAGGCTCAGGTATTTTCTGTACGGGGCCTCAAGCCTCTCAAGGGACTTCTCGAACTCCCGGATCTCCCTAAGATCTCTCTCAATCCTCTGCAGCTCCTCTCTCTCAATGTCCACGATCTGCTCGACTCTCTTCACCTCAGCCCTGAGCCTCTCCAGCTCGTCCCTCAAACTCCTGAGCTCTTCGAAGGACTTCTGGAGAGACGTGAGCCTTTCTACACTCTCTTCGAGCCTTCTTCCTAGCTCTTTGAGCCTTTTCTCGGCCTTCTCAAGCTCCTCTTTCCTCCTCTCGAGCACCCTCTTTCTCTCCTCGAGTCTCGAGAGCTCCACCCTCAGGCTGGAGATTTTCTCCTCAAGCATCCTCTCGTACTCCCTGCTCCTCTCGAATGCCCTGTCGTACATCTCTATCCCGAGAAGAGGAGAGAATATCCCCTTCCTCTGGCTCGGGCTCAGGAGGAAGTGTGCCGTGATGTTGCCCTGATTCACCCCTATCGCGTTCTCGAAGACAACTTCTGGCTCGACGTCAAGGCTGAAGTGGGTCTTGACCCAGCCTTTCACATCCCTCACTCCTTCAGCCACCCTCCCGAGCTCCTCGTCCTCAACGTAGTACTCGGCTGTTCTGTCCCTCTCTATCCTCCTGACCACCCTGTAAACCCTCCCGTCGAGGGGGCTCTCGAGCCTTACCGCCACCTCTCCCCTGACCTCACCTCTTCGAAGGAACTCTGAGATGTTGTAGGGGAGGGAGTTGAAGAGGGCGAAGCCTATGGCCTCCAGAATCGTGGATTTTCCGGCTCCATTTTCACCTATGATCGCGTTCAGACCCCTCGTGAGCCTTATTCTCTGCCTCCTGTAGCTCTTTATGTTCTCGAGGTAGACCTCGTGGATCATCCCGCCTCCCACCACCTCCACTCTTCTTCGCCGTCTTCAGCAGTTTCGAACTCCCTTTCCTCCCTCTTAAGCTCCTCCCTTGCCTCCTCAACCTTCTCGGAGATTATGGCCGTGACTATATCATCCACAGCCTCAATCCTCCCTTCCACGAACAGCTCCTTGAGCCTGAGCACCTCCTCGGCTATGTCCTCATACCCGAATCCCTTCAGTATAGCGGAGATGACGCTCCTCTCTATCTCCTTTCTGGATGAGACAGAGAGGTTCGTGGCCTGCAGAACTCCTCGTGAGTAATCAACCTCAACCCTCAGAACGAGCGGATTCAGAGTCTCCCTCGCGATCCCCTCAATCTTCTCCCTGTCGATGTTCCTGTCAGTGCTTATCCTGAGGTGCACCACCTCTTTTCCCTCCCCCCTCTCCCTCAGCAGCCTCTCCCTGAGGCTCGAGTAGTCTTCAAAGTTTAGCTCGATCACCCTGAAAACCCTCGGCCTGTAGAAGGAGCTGACGTGCCTGTAGCTCAGCTCGCCGTCGTATTCAACCAGAAAAATGCCCTTCTCAAAGCGATACTCGTTGAGGTCGCAGCTCTCCAAGCTTCCGGGGTTGAATATGAAGTCGTCCTCCACGTACTTCTTGTGGATGTGCCCGAGGGCAACATAATCTATCCTCTCCCTGTGGACGTGGAGTCTCTCGGAGTTTATGCAGCCGTAGATGTTCATGTAGCCCTCAACGCCGAAGTGGGACATGAAGATCGTAAATCCATCGCCCACAACGTGAGGCAGGTAGGAGTCGAGAATTTTCTCGGTGAGCATCCCATAGTACTTCAGCCCGTACACCCTCGCATCCCCAACGTCGATGTACGCCCCGCTCCTTCCGTCCCACTCCTCAACCTCCATCTCTCCACCTGCAAAAGAGGGTTTCAGGTTGACCACGAGCCCCTGAGAGCTCAGGTAGTCCATCCACGTGAACCTCTCCCTGAAGTACGTTGAGTCGTGGTTCCCCTCGACCGCAATGACCTGACACCCAGTCCTCTCGAGAACCACGGTTGCCTGCGCGAGGGTCACGGGATCCATCTCGCTCTTCTTGTGAAACAGATCACCGGCTATGAGCATGAAATCGACGTTCTGCTCTTCAGCAAACTCCACCGCCTTCTTGAAGGCCTGAGCGAAGTCGAGAGCCCTCTCCTCACTGCCGTACTGCCTGTAGCCAAGATGAACATCTGCGAGGTGAGCAAATCTCACATGGAAAAGAGGGTCGAGCAGGTATTTACACTTTCGCCTGCCCAAAATATAATATCAAAATTGTTTGTGAAAGGATTAAATTTCAGCCTCAAAGTCCTCGACGCTGTACGGAAACTCGGTAAAACCGCGGTTCTTGAGCACCTCTCTCGCCAGAATCCAGTAAACCAGCGCCAGAGCCTTCCTTCCCTTGTTGTTCGTAGGAATGACGAAGTCCACGTTTGCGACGCTGTTGTTGGAGTCGCACAGAGCCACCACAGGGATACCTATGTCGGTGGCCTCATCAACTGCCTGCGAGTCTATGGCAGGGTCGGTGACAACCACAATGTCTGGCTCCCTGTACTCCTTGATGGCAGGATTGGTGAGCGTGCCGGGGACGAAGCGCTCTATGACGTAGTCAGCCCCAGTAACCTTTGCAAACATCGTCACGGGCTTCTGGCCGTACTGCCTCGCAGCCACCACAAGAATCTTTGATGGGTTGTAGCGTGCAAGGAGCTTCCCTGCGAGCTTCAGCCTCTCGTCGAGAATCCTTATGTCAAGGACATAAAGTCCATCCGGCCTGACCTTGTAGATGAACTTCTTCATGTCGCCCGTCTTTATCTGTGTTCCAATGTGCACTCCTGCCGCGAGGTACTCGTCCGGAGGTACGAGGTACTCGTACCCCTCCTCTGCTTCCCTCATCATGCCCTCTTTTTCCTTTATCATCTTTACCACCTTATTTCAGCCATTTTGGCGTCAATCATCTCTTCAATCCTGATTAGCTCGTTGAGCTTGGCAATTCTCTCCCCACCAACAACGCCCGTCTTTATTAATGTTGCGTTGAACGCCACTGAAAGATGGGCAAGCCCCTCGTCCTCCGTCTCCCCGCTCCTGTGGGAGACGACGACGTCCCAGTTCCTCGACTTGGCCAGCCTGACCGCATCTGCTGTGTCGGAGAGCGTTCCGATCTGGTTCGGCTTTATCAAAACGGTGTTGACGGACGAGAGCTCTATCGCCCTCTCAATCCTCCTGACGTTTGTTACAAGCAGATCATCCCCGCACACCATTGCCCTAACCTGCTTCGTCAGCTCGGCGAAGCCCTCAAAGTCGTTCTCCTGAAGGGGATCCTCCACGTAGAGTAGCTCGTACCTGTCCACCAGCTCGGCTATATAGCTTATCTGCTCCTCCTTCGTGAGCTTCCTGTCCTTGTAGACGTATCGCTCCCCGTCCCAGAGCTCGGTCGCGGCAACATCCACGCCCATCCTCACCTTAACTCCGTGCTCGTCCTCCACCCTTGAAATGGCCTCGCTGAGTATCTCGAAGGCCTGCTCGTCTGTTATCTGCGCCGCCCAGGCACCCTCATCACCCTTGGCAGCGAAAATCCCTCTCTCCTTGAAGATCTTCTTCAGCTGCATGTGAACCCTCGTGTTGATGTACTGGGCCTCGAAGAAGGACTCTGCACCAACAGGAATTATCAGGAACTCCTGAATGCTCGTGGATCCCTCAGCGTGAGCTCCACCGCCTATGACGTTGCCGAGAGGATAGGGAAGAGTTTCCGCGAGCGCGCCAGCGAGGTACTGGAAGAGGGGTATGCCGAGGGCGTTGGCAGCTGCCTTTGCGGTGGCTATGCTTGCCGTGATGGCGAAGTTTCCGCCTATGCTCGAGAAGTTCTCCGTCCCGTCCTCCTCCCTGAGGGCGCGGTCAACCTCCCTCTGGTCGAAGACGCTGATTCCTATGAGCGCTCTCGAGACCCTGTCCTCGATCTCCTCTATTTTGAATGGATCCACGGCAACAGCTTCCTCACTGCCGGTCGAGGCTCCGCTCGGAGCCATCGCCCTGCCTACGCTTTCCTCAGTTACCACCTCACACTCCACAGTCTCCCTGCCCCTGCTGTCGAAGACTATCCTGTACTGAACATCCTCGATTATCATGACACCACCTCAGAAGAGGTCATACCTCCTGAGCCAGACAAACGCGTTGCTCCTCCTCTTAACGGTTATCGGAATGACGCCCCTCTCAAACTCCTCCTTTGCTATGTCGAGGGGGTTTTTACTCTGAGTGTCAATAAGGACGGGGGCGCCCATGGCGATCTGGAGCGCCCTCGCCCCGATAATTCTCGCCTTCTCAAATCTCGTGTACTCGAACGGGAACACTTTTTTCAAACGCCATCACCCCTTTAAAATGGGGCCGCCGAGATTTGAACTCGGGTCACGGCGTCCCGAACGCCGCAGGATGACCAGGCTACCCCACGGCCCCATGGTACCTGGCAAACTCCTTAATCACGGACTTGTACGTCAGAAACATCCTCCTGCAGCAGTACCTGTTTATCCCAAGCTCGTCCAGAGCCTCCTTCGGCGTCTTGCCCTCGTCGAGGAGGGCCTTGTACTCCTCATACCTGTGGGCTATAACGGCCCCGCAGGTGAAGCATCTTACGGGAAACATGAAAAAATCACCTGTATGAGGTCTGCCTCCTCTTTCTCGCTCCCCTGCCTCCCTGTTTCTTCGGCTCCTTCCTTCTAACGTCGTTGACGAGCAGGGTTCTGTCGTACTCGAGGAATGCCCTCTTGAGCTCCGGATCTCCAGAGAACTCGAGCAGAGCCCTTGCGATTGCTGTTCTCGCTGCCTCTGCCTGCCCCATCACTCCGCCGCCCTCAACCTTGACATCGATGTCAACCTGATTGACGAGATCCTTGGCGATCATGATGGGCTCCATTATCTTGAGTCTGATCATCTCGGGCTGAATTATCTCCACAGGAACCTTGTTTATTCTTATCCTGCCCTTTCCGGGCCTTGCAGTTGCCCTCGCTATTGCTGTCTTCCTCTTTCCGCTCGTAACCACTACCTTCACGCTCTCACCTCGTAGCCCAGATACCTGCTGACGTCCTCAAGGTATACGTACTTCTCGGTTTTTGAAACCTTCTCATACAGCGCGACATCAACCTTCTCGAACTCCCTGTCCTTGAGCTGCTCGGGCACGCCCATGAACACCCTGAGCCTTCTGTAAGCCTCTCTACCCCTCCTGCTCTTCCAGGGGAGCATCCCCCTGACGGTTCTCTTGAAGATCTTCTCCGGGTGCCTCGGGAAGTACGGGCCCTTCTCCTTGCTGCCCCTGTCGTACTTCTCCTTGTACCTCTCGAACACGTTCTCCGGGCTGCCCGTGATTATCGCCTTCTCCGCGTTCACCACCACTATTCTCTCACCCTCAAGAAGCCTCTTGGCTATGTAGCTGGAAAGCCTGCCGAGAATGTGCCCCGAGGCATCTATAACCCTGTAATCATCACCAAGAGTTCTGAGAACCCTCTCCACATTAACGCTCATTAAGGTTCACCTCACACCATTATCCTGACCTTCTTACCCTCAGGATTTTCCTTTAAAGCCTCGTGAAGGGATATGCACCTGCCACCAGCGGCCTCTATCTTCCTCCTCGCAGACTCGCTGAACCTCCAGGCAGCAACAGTCAGAGCCTTGCTGATCTCTCCGCCTCCGAGCACCTTGCCGGGAATGATGACCATCTCGTCCTCCCTCGCATACCTCTCGAGCTTGCCCACGTTCACCTCAGCGTAGTTCCTGAGTGGCTTCGCAAGCCTCTCTGCGATGTCCTTCCACACCTTGGCCTCCTTTTCTGCCGATGTCTTCAGCAGGTCGTCTATCAGCCTGACGAGATTCGGGTTGCTCTTCCTCCTCTGCAATCTCCTAATCCTGCTCATCTTCTATCACCATTACTGCCAGCTTTTCAGCGTGAGAGCAAGGTTATTTAAAAGTATCTGCTCAGACAAGCTTTCGAAATATAAGGATTTTGATGGGCAGAAGCGTGAGGTGATAAAAAGTTTTAAAGGTCTGAAGCAAGAGTTCCGCGATGATCTCCGGCGTTGGGCCAGCCCTCGTGGACAGGATATGCCTGATAGACGATTTTCCCCCGAGAGGTGGGCAGGCGATAGTGAGGAGGTCTGAGAAGCACGCAGGGGGCGCTGCAGGGAACGTGATCTACGGCCTGTCCCTCTTTGGTGTCAGAACCAGATTTTTCTCGACCATAGGGGATGACGAGGACGGAGAGTTCTACAGGACGGAGATGGAGAGGGCTGGGGTTGAGTGCGTTTTCGAGGTTCTGGAGTGCGAGACCGGCAGGGTGGACGTGTACGTTGACAGGCATGGAGAGAGGACGTTCTTCGTCTTCCCAAATGCAGCCGGGAGGTTTTATCCCTACCTAAGGGACGAGCACTACAGCTGGGGTGAGTACTTCTACCTCGACCCGTTCCCGTTCGAGGGTAGCCTAAACGCGCACATCACAATAGCTGAGAGGGCAAAGGAGCACGGGAAGACTGTTGTGCTGAACCCGGGCTACCCCTACTCAAAGCTCGGGCTTGAGGCGCTCTCACCTCTCCTGAAAAACACGGACATCGTCTTCCTCTCAAGGGACGAGTACGAGATGCTCAGAGGGATAGAGCAGATGGTTGAGCTAACGGTCATAACGCTCGGCAAGGAGGGAAGCATGGCGATTCGCAATGGTGAGAGAACAAGGGTTCCAGCGCTCGAGTGTGAGGTCGTGGACACAACAGGGGCTGGGGATGCGTTTGCAGCCGGATTTCTCTACGCCATGATGTCCGGGCACGGGCTGGAAGTCTGCCTTGCAGCGGGGAACTTCACGGCCTGCCACAACATACAGAGGCTGGGGGCGAGGAACTTCCCAAAAAAAGAGGATCTGGATGAATTCATTGAGAGCTACCCGAAGTAGTCGAGGGAGGAGTTCGCGAACGCCCCCTCGTACCTCCTAAGCACCTCAAACCTGTAGTCGTCCAGAATTACCTCCCTGACCGCGTCGATGGGGATGTCGAGCTTTATCTCCCTCGTCCTGCCGTACCTCCCCTTTGAGATTATTATGGAGTTTATTATGCCGAGCATGTCAAGCTCAGATATGAGGTCGCTCACCCTCCTCTGGGTCAGCACGTCCATCCCGATCTTTCTGCAGAGAGACTTGTAAACCGCGTAGACCTCTCCCGTCGTGAACTTCCTCTTTCCGCTCGTGTGCAGGACTATCATGGCGTAGAGGACGAGCTTGCTCTGGTTGGGGAGGGTCTTGACCGCCTCGATTATGTGGTCACACTCCATCTTCCTGACTGCCTCCTTGACGTGCTCCTTGGTCACCACGCTGTCGTTGTTCGCTTCAGCGATCTCTCCGCTTATCCTTAGCAGGTCGAGGGCTTTCCTCGCGTCTCCATGCTCCTGCGCGGCAAGAGCGGCGCAGTATGGGATGACTCCTTCATCAAGAACACCCTCGTGAAAAGCAAGCTCTGCCCTCTGGGCAAGTATGTCCTCAAGCTGGGTGGCGTTGTATGGTGGAAAAACGATCTCCTCCTCGCTGAGGGAGCTCAGAACTCTCGGATCCAGAAAGTTCTTGAACTTCAGGTCGTTTGATATGCCTATCAGACTTACCCTCGCGTTCTCGAGCTCTGAGTTTATCCTCGACAGGTTGTAGAGAACGTCATCGCCCTTCTTCACGAGCTTGTCTATCTCGTCCAGCACAATGATGATGGTCTGATCCCTCGCGTCTATCGCCTCCTTGAGCTCCTCGTAAACTTGATCCGTCGGCCATCCGGTCATGGGCACGCTCTTACCGAGAACCTTCGCGAGTGTGGCGAGGACTCGGTACTGCGTGTCAATGATCTCGCAGTTGAGGTAGTGCACGTAGCAGTGCACATTCATCTTCCTGCTCGCTTCCTCCAGCTGCCTCCCCACAAACTTTACAGTCGCGGTCTTTCCGGTTCCGGTCTTACCGTAAATCAGAATGTTTGAGGGTGTTTCGCCGTGAAGGGCCGGGAGAAGAATGGAAGCTATCGCCTCTATCTGCTCCTTCCTGTGGGGCAGATACTCGGGGGTGTAAGAGTGCCTCAGCACATCCCTGTTTTTGAAAATCCTCGTTTTTCTGAGCATCTTCTCGAAAATATTACTGTCAATCATAGGCACACCTCTTGAAACAGAAGTGTTTCAAGTTTGAGAGCATAATTTATGAACTTTGTGATTGCAGAGTGATAAATTTTTAAAAAACTTTAATTTTTCTCAATCTATTTCTAATCCCCATTTAATCCCCTCAGCCTCCTGACCTCCTCCACCACCTTCGGCAGGATTTTGCCAGCCATGCCGTGTATGACCACGTCGAAGAGGTGGTCAGCGTGGGTTTCCTCAGCATTAATAATGATGAGCCTAGCGCCGCTGCTCTTAGCGTAGACAGGGAGGTGTGCCGCAGGATAGACCACGAGGGAGGAGCCCACGACCACGAAAACGTCGCTCCTCTTGCTCTCCTCTATTGCAGCGCTTAGAGTGGCTGCCGGAAGCTGCTCCCCGAACAGCACAACCCTCGGCTTGAGATAGAGGCTGCCGCACTCGCACCTCACCTCTCCCTCGACGAGCATCCCCTCGATGTCGTCCCACCTGTAAACTCTCCCGCAGTCGAGGCAGTCAACAAGCTCCATCGAGCCGTGAAGCTCGTACACCCTGCTGCTTCCAGCCCTCTGGTGGAGCATGTCTATGTTCTGGGTTATAACAGCCTTCACAATGCCCATCCTCTCCAGCTCAGCTATAGCGTGGTGAGCTGGATTCGGCTCAGCCTTCACCTTAACCATCAGCTCCCTTGCAAAGTCCCAGAACGCCTTGGGGTTCCTCTTGAAGCCGTAGATTGACGCGACCTCTTCCGAATCGTACCTCGACCAGAGCCCGTCGCTCCCCCGGAACGTCGGAATCCCGCTTTCAGCACTCACTCCAGCTCCTGTGAACACGACCGCATGCTTTGCCCTCGCAAGGAGCTCCGCGGCCCTCCTGATGGAGTCCTCCATTGAGATCACCTCAAAAGAAAAGATTACTTCGAAATTGCGAAAAGCGCCATCCTCTCCCTCACCAGCAGCCCGAGTTTCTCCACTCCGGCTATCTCAAGCTCCTCATCGCCAATGTCGTAGAACTCGCATACTCTCCTGACCTTCTCCTCGTCAAGCTCGAGAACGTCCTCCTCTCTAAAGCCAAGCCCCTCAAGAGATGCCCTGCACCCGGAAACGTCCACGACCACGACCCTGTTCTCTCCCTCCCTCAGCCCGAGTTCGAGGGCCTGATTTATCTGCCTCGTGGCCGCAACGTGGAGGAGAATCTCCATTGAGAGCGTCTTGGCGACCCTCTTTCCAGCCTCCCACATCTTCAGCGCCTTTTCCGCAGCAAACCTGACTGAGTCGAGGTCGACAACGTAGTCAGCGTTTACCAGCACGCACCCGTCCGGGAGCTTTGATAGGAATTCCCTCACGTTCTCGACTTTCACCCTGCCCTGATAGACCCTCATAGGACTCTCGTCACCGACTCCATCCTGATTCCCCTGTCGGTTATGTCGTACCTGAACACAGCCTTCGGCACGAGGGTTCTCTTCAGCTTTATAATCTTCATCCTCCTCTGAATCTCCGTCTCGGCCTCCCTTATGCTCAGCTCAATCACGCCATCAACAACCTGCTTCACAGCAGTCTCAAATGTCGATTCGAACATTCCCTTCGTGAAGAGGACGAGGATAACGGAGCTGTTCTTTCTCGCGCTCACCGCCATTGACTCGAGCATCCCGATTACTGCCTTCCTGTCGTAATCCTCGGCAAAGTACCAGAGGTTGTTGAGAACCACCCTCTTGTAGTCCTTCGAGCACTCGGTGATTACCCTGTTGTACGGGTCGCCGGAGAGGGTGATGCTCTCCCTCAGGCCAAGAGTTCCGACCCTCGCCCCCATGAAGTCGATGAACTTGACCTTCTCCAGATCCTCGTCGGTCAGGTTCAGGTACAGCTTCATGCTCTCCTTTACCTCGTCGCTGGTGTCGTTCGTGGAGATGTAGAGGGACTTCTCACCCCTCTTTATCCCCTCGTGAATGAAGTGGTACGAGAACACCTCCGCTCCCGCACCGGGATCTTCGAGAATGAGTATGACGCTTCCCGCAGGAAAACCGCCGCCGAGCTGAGAATCAAGGTTGAGTATGCCCGTGGAAACTCTCTCCATAACTCCCACCTGAAGATTAATGTCCAACTAAATTTATAAACATTTCCTGTTAAAAGTGGGTGATGGAGCTGAAGTTCGACGAAAGGGGGCTCATTCCCGTGATAGCTCAGGACGCGGAAACAAAGGAGGTGCTCATGCTGGCCTACGCAAATGCAGAGGCCGTGAGAAAGACCCTTGAGACAGGGAGAGCTCACTATTACAGCAGGAGCAGAAAGAGGCTGTGGATGAAGGGGGAGGAGAGCGGAAACGTTCAAGAGGTAGTTGAGATCAGGGTTGACTGCGACGGGGATGCGCTCCTGTATGTTGTGAGGCAGAATGGTGTTGCCTGCCACACCGGGAACTACTCATGCTTCTTCAGAAAACTGGAGGGTTATGAATGAAGTACGTTGTTGATACAAGCGTCATAATTGACGGAAGAGTTTCGAAGATGATTGAGAGTGGAGAGATAAAGGGCACGATAATAATACCCGAGGCCGTTCTGGCAGAGCTGGAGGCTCAGGCCAACTTCGGCAGGATGACCGGATTTCAGGGCCTCGAAGAGGTCAGAAGAATAAGGGAGCTTGCCGAGAGGGCTGGGTTCGACGTGCTGTTTCTCGGAGAGAGGCCGAGCCTCGAGCACGTGAGACTTGCGAGGGGTGGAGAGATAGATAACCTCATCCGCAAGGTCGCTGAAGAGGAGAGGGCCGTGCTCATAACCGGGGACAGGGTTCAATACACCGTGGCGGTATCGAAGGGAATAGAGGCGATATACGTCAGGAAGGAGACCATAAGGCCCGAGGAGACGAGGATAGTGAAGTTCTTCACTGAAGACACTGCCAGCGTCCACCTGAGAGAGGGCGTTCCAGCTTACGCAAAGAGGGGCAAGATAGGCCAGCTTGAACTCGTGAAGATCACGGAAGAGCCCCTGAGCCTCGAGGAGTTGAAGGAAATAGCCCACGAGATCTTAGAGGCCGCAAGTCAGGACGAGGAGAGCAGCATAGAGATCGAGAGGAAGGGCGTAACAGTCGTTCAGATGAGAGATCTGAGGATAGCCATAGCAGAGAGGCCATTCGCCGACAGGATGGAGATCACTGCGGTGAGGCCGATAGCGAAGGCCACGCTCGACGACTACGGGATAAGCGAGGAGCTGAAGAAGAGGTTCATAGAGAGGCAGAGAGGGATTCTGATATCCGGGCCTCCCGGAGCCGGTAAGTCCACATTCGCGGCGAGTGTTGCCAACTACCTGATGGAGAACGGGTATATGGTCAAGACGATGGAGAGCCCGAGAGACCTGATGGTCAGGGACGAGATCACGCAGTACGCTCCCCTCGAAGGGGACATGGGGCTGACTGCTGACGTGCTGCTGCTCGTCAGGCCAGACTACACGATCTACGACGAGGTCAGGAAGACCTCTGACTTTCAGGTGTTCGCCGACATGAGGCTGGCAGGAGTGGGGATGATCGGCGTCACTCACGCGACAAGGCCGATAGATGCGATACAGAGGATGATAGGCAGAGTGGAGCTTGGAGTTATACCGCAGGTAGTGGACACGGTGATATTCATAGACGCCGGAAGGGTCGAGAAGGTCTACGAGCTGAGCTTCACGGTCAAAGTCCCATACGGAATGACCGAGGCGGATCTGGCGAGGCCTGTGATTGAGGTCGTGGACTTCGAGACAAAGAAGCTTGAGTACGAGATATACACCTACGGTGAGCAGGTAGTCGTGATGCCCGTTGAGGAGACGTCAGAGAACAAGCTGCTCGTCTATGCCATAGAGAGCAAGATAAAGGACCTCGTCTCTGTCTACGAGATAGTCCCGGTGAGCGACAGGAAGGCAATCGTCAGAGTGGCTGAGGACGAGATCCCGTACCTGATAGGAAGGAAGGGGAAGAGGATAAAGCTGATTGAAGAGGAGCTGGGAGTGAGCATAGAGGTCGAGCCGCTGAAGGTTGAGAAAGGAAGCGAGGTGGAGACGTACGTGGAGGAGAAGGGCAAGCACTACGTGATACACGCGGAAGGGCTTGAGGGCAAGAAGGTGGATGTGTACGCTGGCAGTAAGTACCTCTTCACGGCTGAAGTGGGCAGGAAGGGCGTCATAAGGGTCAGGAAGGACAGAGATGCTGGAAAGGAGATAAAGCTCGCGCTGGCAAAGGGAGAGAGAATAAGGTTGAGATACTGATGAAAAGCAGATACCTGCTCTCAATATTTTACCTGCTGACCGGCGTTCTCGCCCTCGCTCTCGCACCATACTACGCGAGCGCCGGGATGCAGGCCTTCGAGGACACGGGCAGCGTCTCCAACTCGGTCTACTACATGGGCATGATCCTCGGGTTTACCGCTGTTGTGCTCGTGCTGGCAAAGATGAGGAAGAATCTCCTGAAGTTCATCTTCTACGCCTTACTCGCAGTCACGTACTTCTACGCGTTTCTCCCGTTCCTCGGAATTCTTTCAGCCATCCCTTCACTAATCCTGCTCGCAGCACTCGTGAAGAGCAGACACTGGATCGTCGTGAACATTTCCGCGATTCTCGTTGGCGCTGCCATAACCGCGATATTCGGGATAAGCATGGAGCCCCTGCCTGTCATCGTGCTCCTCGTCGCTCTGGCCGTTTACGACTACATAGCAGTCTACAAAACCGGCCACATGGTCACCCTCGCAGACAGCGTCTCGGAGATGAACATACCTGTGGTCTTCATCATACCCGGGAAGGAGAGGGATGCGGTCATGGGGGTTGGAGATGCGGTGATGCCCAACATACTCGCCGTCTCAGCTCTAACCTTCAACGGCTGCATTTACCAAGCTGCCCTGACTTTTGCTGCCGGCTATATTGGCCTGCTAATCCTGCTCAGGATGGTCGAGAAAAAGAAGGGGGCACATCCGGGCCTGCCGATACTCAATTCACTCGCCATTGCCGGATTTCTCGCCGGACTTCTGCTCTGCAAGTGATTTTATTGTATCTACAAGCTCCTCGATCCCCTCTCCTGTAACAACCGAGACCGCACGCCTGTCCCTGAAGCTGTGGAGATCTGCCTTGCTGTAAATCTCGATTACTGGCAGATCGAATTCCTCTCTCACCTCCTCAAGCAGGGAAAGCTGCTTTTCGAGCTCGAAGCCACATGACTCCGTCGGATCTATCACGAACACCACAACATCCGCCAGATGCCTGAGGGCAAGCACAGCCCTCCTCTCTATCTTGTTCCTCTTCTCGAACGGCCTGTCAAGGAGACCGGGGGTGTCTATGACCTGAATTCTCCCAGCTGGAGAGTCAAGGTACCCCACGAATATCTTCTTGGTCGTGAACGGGTAGCTCGCCACCTCCGGCTTGACGGTCGAGATTCTCGAGATTATGCTTGATTTGCCAACATTCGGATAGCCTGCGAAAACAACCGTGAAATCGTTTGTGAGGGACGGGATCTCCCTCAGCCTCATCTTGGCCTCATTCAAGAACCTCAGCTCATCATCTATCTGCTCGATAATCGAGGCAACCCTTCCATAAACCTCCTTAAGCGTCCTCTCAGGATCCCTTCCACCCTTTATCCTCCTGATCCCTTGAGTTATGACCCTCTGGGTCATCGAGTCCGCCCACGACAGAGCTGCGAGGCTCTTCTTGATTCTCCTCAGCCCGACGACTATGTCAACCATCTCCCTGTAGAAGTCGTCGAGGTTGTCGTAAGACGGGTGAGAGGTTATGATCCTCGTGAAGTAATCCCTCAGGACGTTGGACATCGTGGAAAGCTTGTTCAGCGCCTTCTCCCTTCTGTTTCTCCCGGTGACCTTGGAGGCCCTCCTGAAGGCCTTCTCAATCAGCTCCTCTGCGGTCAGGACGGTCGGGAGTCTTCTGGCATCAAACGTCATCCCGGAAGTTGGATGCCAAAGTTTTTAAAATCTACCTGCCTACGGACTAATCTGGTGGATTTTGCAATTTAAATGTAGGAAAAATATATAAACTAAGCAAGGCGAGAATTTAAAAAGGAGGGGTGAAAAATGGAACTTGAACTCACACAGATCCAGAAAGACATCCTGTACGCGCTGATAACAATCTACAAGAACAAGGGAGGAGGCTCGGTCAAGGGAGAGGAGATTGCCGAGCTGATAAACAGGAATCCGGGAACCGTCAGGAATCAGATGCAGGCTCTAAGATCACTGGGCCTCGTTGAGGGTGTGCCGGGGCCGAAGGGAGGATACAGGCCGACTTCAAAGGCGTACGAACTCCTCGCGATCACCAAGTATGATGAGGCCGTTAAGGTTCCCGTAATCGTTAATGGGGAGATTCAGGAGGATCTCTCAGCTGAGGAGATAGTTTTCCCGACTCTTTCCCACCCGAAGGTCTGTCAGGCCAGAATCAGGATTCTCGGAAACATAAAGAAGATCTCACCAAACGACAGGATAATTGTTGGCCCCACGCCCGTTAACGAGCTGCTGGTTTACGGAAAGGTCGTGGGGAGGGACGACACGGACAACATGGTCGTCATAGACATCGAGAAGATCGTGGCCCTGCCGAAGGACAAGGTTGGGGAGCACATGTCGAGCCCCATAATAACCGTTGATGCTGACGAGGTCGTTGAGAACGCTGCCAAAGAGCTTGCGAAGAGGGGAATTTACTGCATGCCCGTCGTGAAGGGAGATGAGTTCGTCGGGATATTCACCCTCGATCACGTTGCAAAGGCTGTGGAAGAGGGGAAGCTGAAAGCCAAAGTGAGCGACGTCATGAGGCCGAAGATCGTCTCGGTAGAGAAGGACATCTCTCTCGGCGAAGCGCTGAGGATAATGAACGATGAGGACGTGAGGATTCTCGTTGTAAAGGACTCAGGAAAGCCTGTTGGAGTCATAACGGATCAGAAGATTTTGAAGCTGCTCGCACCCGAGCACATAAAGATGGAGCACTAAGCTCCATCCTCTGTCTCTTTTCTCTCCCCTGCGTAGTAGTTGTAGAGAGCAGTCAGCACCGCAGCAAGCATCGGCGTGAGGAAGAAGCCGCTAACACCTGCAACAAGACCCCCACCTATGAAGGAGAGCATCAGGACGAGGGGGTGAACCTTGGAGGTGTAGCCAACAAAGTATGGCCTTAGAATCAGCTCAGGGATTATGTAGAGGAAGAACGCCCCTATTGCCAGGAACCACGCGGCCTTTATCCCGTCTATGAAGAAGAGATAAACCGCGACTGGTAGGATGACCATCCACTCTGCAAAAACAGGAATCAGCGCTGCAAGGAACATTAGCCCGCTGAGGAGGGGGGCATAGGGGATCTCGAAGTACAGGAAGTAGGGTATGCTTGCCATGCCTATGAGCAGCGCCGCCACGAAGTTTCCGAACCAGAGCCCGGTGAATGTTCTGTCCAGCTCATCGAAGAAGCCCCTCGCATCCCTGCTGGAGAATACGGCGTCTATTATCCTGTCGGCCACCCTCTTGCCGTCGAGAATCGCGTAGAAGCAGACGATCGACGAGATGAAGAAGTTCATTATGAAGAACACGAACTTGGTCGTCACGTTGATGGCCATATCCCCTATGCTCGTATTCACGAAGTCCGTGAACTGTGTCAGGATGGAGCGGACGATGCTCGCGGTTTCAGGATCAAGGCTCGAGATGAAGGTGTGTATCTGGCTCATGTACCCCTGATAGTTCCTGAGAAGGAAGATCAGCTGGGTTATTCCCTGAAATATTCCGTAGAAGAGGAAGAAGAAGAGGGGTATGGCAATTATCATCGTCGAGAGGAAGGCCGAGGGTGCATCTCCGATACGGGTTTTGAGCCGGGAGTGAATTGGCCTCGCGACGTAGGCAAGAACAATCCCGAGTATTATGCCGTCAAGGAGCGGTGAGAGCAGGTAGAGGAACGTGAAGATGAGCGTGATTACCACTGCGAACAGCAGCAACTTACTTCGCTCCATGCTCCTCTTTCAGGTGCTTTATGTATAATACTGTTTTCCTTATAATGCCAGCGATGTGGTTCATCTCGTATTTGCTCATTCCGGCCCTTCCAAAGGCCCGTTTGAGCAGCACCCTCGATTTCTGTATCCTGTGCCTCGGATACCAGACCTCGTGCATCAGCTGGTCAAAGTAGTCCACAAGCACGTCGACATCCCTCTGGGTTGCCCAGTCACCTCTCTCGGGCTCGGTCTTCGACAGCTCGTACAGGATTACCGCCGCTGCGTGGCTCACGTTCATCACCGGGTACTCCTCGCTTGTCGGTATGCTGACAACCACGTTGCACAGCCTGAGCTCCTCGTCAAAGAGCCCGAAGTCCTCCCTCCCGAAGAGTATGGCCGCGTTGCTTCGCATGATTTTCCTGAGCTCCTCAGGAGTGACCGTCTTTCGAATGTAGCTGCCCACGTTCCTGCTCCTTATTCCGGTCGTCCCGATTACGAGGCTCTTCTCCCCCAGATAGTCCTCGAGGGAGTCGATGATTCTCGCGTTCTCGATTAGATCCCTCGCGTGAGAGGCGGTTATGAGGCTCACCCTTCCAACGTTGCAGTTGTAGAGAACGAGGTTTCTGAAGCCGAAGTTCTTCATTACCCTCGCTATGAAGCCTATGTTCTCGGGTATCTTGAGCTCGACAAGAACCACATCAATCATAAGAACATTCTCGCGAGCCTGTATGCGGTGCTTATGTGGTCTCTCGCGTTCCTCACCGGTTCATCATGCCCGGGGTACATCCACTCGACCTCGATCTCGGTGAGCCTCCTGAGGGAGTTCAGGAGCTGTATCGCGTTACCTCCAGGAAAGTCAACCCTCCCAAAACCGCCGTTGGGAAAGACTGTGTCTCCGGTGAAGATTAAGCTCTCCTGCCTGTCGTACAGGCAGATGCTCCCCGGCGTGTGGCCGGGAGTGTGGATGACCCTGAGCTCGAGCTTTCCGAGCTTTAAAACATCTCCCTCCTCGACGAGCACATCCGGCTCGAATGGAGGGAAGTGTATTCCGAAGAAGCTCGCAGAAAAGTTCTGCTCCCTCGCGAACTCGTACTCCCTCGAATGGATAACAACCTCTGCACCCGTCACCTTCTTCAGATCTGCCGTCGCGGAGGCGTGGTCGAAGTGGGTGTGGGTCAGGATTATGTAGTCCAGACTCTCAGGGTCTGCGTGCCTCGAGATTGCGTCGTAAATGAACCTAAAATCCCCGCCAACATCAATCAGCGCCGTCTTTTTATCCAAAATAAGGTATGCGTTCGCCCCGAGGGGCGGGGTAACAATCCTCTCAATCATACAAGCTCCTGAGCCTCGATCTCCACACTCTCAACGTCCTCGAGGCCCTGAATTGCCTCAACAAGCCTGTCGCCAATACCCTCCTCGTCGGGCATCACCGCTGCGACAAGGAGTGCCTTAAGGCCAAAGGCGATCGGCTGAATTCCGAAATCGGCGATCTCAACCTTCTCAGGTGCAGCCTCTTTAACCTTCTCTTTCAATGCCTCCAGATCGACCTCAACATCCTTCGGCATCACCCTGAGCCTCATGTACACCTTACCCATCTCAACCACCTCATGGTCCCTCAAACCCGCAGTTCTCACATACGTACGGGTTACCGAGCTTCCTGCACTTCTTACACCTGTAGATCGTCTCCCCACATGACGGACACGGGAACGCGACGTAATTCGTACCGATCAGATTTGCGTTGCACGTGATGCACCTGTAGATCTCCATTTCATCACCTCCCGATTACTGCGGTGCCCTTAGCTCGGCCTTTCATTATATAATCTTTTACCCTTCCCTCTGCCAGCCCGTTGCATATAAACATGTCCCTGCCATAATCCTGAAGGAGCCTTGGGGCGTAGGGGTCAAGGCACGTCTGACCCTCAATCTCGCTCGCCCTTATCCTCTCCACAAGCCTCCCGTTGACGAATATCCCGTCAACGTCCGTGACCTTCACAATCTCCTCCGCTCCGGTTCTCTCCGCAACCCAGATAGCAATGCTGTCTGACGTAACGTCCCAAGAGTGGGGCAGCTCGTCGTTTCTTCTCATAAGCAGATAAGGGAGGAGTATCCTCACCCCATCGACCTCGAAGTCAAAGCTCTCCGGCTCTATAACCTGTGCGAACCTCGAGAGGTAGAACCCGTACATGTTCATCCCGAGAACCGCCATCCAGTGCGCCTCATCCCCGTCGAGAGACAGCTCCCTGACCGCATCGGCGAACCTCCAGCCTCCGGGGACGATGAGCACGTCTTTCCCCGTCTCCTTGAGCTCCGCGATTACTCTGCCAGCAGAGAAGGCAACGCTGCCTCCGAGCTTAACCACTATCATACCTCTCTACCAGCCTGGCTATCGCGTAAGCCGGAAACGCCTTTGAGACCTCCCCGAATTCCTTTGAGACAGAGACGTAATCCAGCCCGGCTCTTTCTGCTGCCATCTCGAGAACCGCCTCACCAATCCCGCAGCCCACAACCAGATCAACGCCGTACTCTGAGCTCTTCTCCTCGAAAGCTGCTGAAACCCTCCTGACCATCTCCTCTACAACCTCTCCAGTCTTCTGCCTCACAAAATCCTCACCAAGCTCCTCCAGATCTGCGCAGAACTGCCTTGCGATCCTCTGCATGCACTCCCTCTCGCTCCTCCCCCTCCCGTCGGGCGTGTCACAGGTGTAATCACTCTCCCTTATCAGGCCCGCAACAAGCGTTACATCAGCGGTTATCGAAAAAAGCTCGGAGGAGCAGTTATCCTTAAGAAGGAAGAACGTGGGCGTTCTGAGCATTCCGAAGTAGAGCAGCTCGTTTCTCCTTAGCCTCTCGTAGTCCGTCCTTCCGGCCATGATCTGCCCGTCCACCACTGGAACGATGTCTGTTGTTGTCGAGCCCATGTCGGCGAATATGAAGCTTTCGTAGGACTCCGAGAGGAGCTTCACGCTGGCAACCCAGTTGTTTGCCGCAAACCTCTCAGGCTCGTCCACATCCCTCCTCAAGTTTCCGTCAACGTCTATGAACACCACATCCCCAAAAGCCCTCTTCGCAGCGTTTGCCACGTATTCAACTCCCTCTGCTTTTGAAGAGAAGGAGTCTGCAAGCTCGGCCGTAAGAACCACGCCCACCCTGCCACCTATCCCAAGGCTGGAGAGGAAGCCCTCCAGCTCCCTCCACCTTCTCCACATGGGAAAGTAGTGTATCTCAACCTCTCCAGAGTCTCCCCTGTAGACCTTCACGTTCGCCCCGCCAACGTCAACCCCGCTATATGAAGTCCTCAAGGCTCACACCCCTGAACTCAAAGCTCTCGAAATCCTTCGCAAGGGGATACTTGGAGCTTGGCTGGTAGAAGTGGCCCACGTGCACGAACAGCGTCTTCCTCGCGTTAACCTTCCTCGCGAAGCTAAGCGCGTCCCCAGCGTTCATGTGCTTCCTCAGCCTGTAGCCCTCGGGGGCTATGGCATCCACGAGCAGCAGATCCGGGCGAAGCATCTCGTCAACGCTCCTTTCCGGAATTCTTGGGTTCGTGTCTCCGGTTATCACGACCTTGGAGCCACCATATTTAAGCACAACGCCATGCGCCCTCCTCATCGGAGGGTGGGTGACGTCAACCAGCGTTATCTCCACCCCGAAGAGCTTGAAGGGCTCGTAGGGTTCGACCTGCCTCTCCCTGTACTTCATGAAGTACATGAAGCGCCCAACGTCCTCAAGCACCTCGCCGGAGCTGTAAACGTTAACCCCGCTCTGCACCCTGTAGAAGTCCCCGAAGCCCGCGAAGTGGTCGTAGTGAGCGTGAGTCCATATAACCGCATCCACCCTGTCAACCCCGGCTCTGAGAAGCTGCCTCCTCATGTCCGGTGAGGTGTCTATCAGTATGTTCTTGCCCTCATTCTGGACGAGAATCGAGAACCTGAGCCTCTCCCACCCGTTCTTCCTCGCGTTCTCACACGTCCTGCAGTGGCATCCGATCACCGGGGTGCCGGGAGAGTCCCCTGTGCCGAGTATGGTCACCCTCATGCTCAGTAGGAGTTCTTAAGGTCGAGCCTGCCCTTCACATCCTGCACGGCCTTCACGAGATCGTCCATCGTCAGCTCCTTCCTGCCCTCAACCAGAGCGGAGAGCACGGCCTCCCTCACAACGAGCTTTACCTCAGCACCGGTGAAGCCGGACGTCATCTCGACAAGCCTGTCTATGTCGTAGTTCCCCGGAATCTTGCTCAGGGTGATCTCGAATATCCTCCTCCTCACGCTCTCAGAGGGCTCGGGGAACTCAACGATCTTGTCGAACCTCCTCCACACGGCCGAGTCGAGAAGGCTCGGGTGATTTGTGGCGGCTATGAGAAGCACACCATCATCAACGAGGTTGATCTCGTCTATGGACTTCAGGAGGGTGTTCACCGCCCTCTTAACCGCAGCGTGCTCATCACTCGTTCTCGTCTTAGCGACGTAGTCGAACTCGTCTATGAACAGTATGCACGGAGTGAGCTTCTTCGCTATTTCGAACACCTTCTCGATGTTCTTGGATGTCTCGCCGAGAAACTGGCTGGTTATCATGGACAGCTTGACCTCCACAAGCGGCATGGACAGCTTCTTGCTGAGCGCCCTCGCCGTCGTGGTCTTGCCGGTCCCTGGAGGGCCTATGAAGAGGAGCTTGCCCACCTCCCTCAGCCCGACCTTCCTCAGCCACTCCCTCTCCTCTATCGCGGTCTCAATCTTCCTTATCTCGTTGAGCTGGTACTCCTCGAGCACCACCTGACTGAAGTTATCCTCTATCTCCTCAGGAGAGAAGATCCTGACGAGGTCGAGCATCTCCGCCGTGCTCTCGTCCTTCCTCAGCTCCTCGATCATGCTCTTCAGCCATTCGGCATCGCTGTGCTTCGGTTTGTTGTACTTCCTCGCCTCGCTGTATGAGACGCCGAGAGAATCGTAATTCTCGTAAAAGTAAGCGAGAACGGGATTTCTCCTTATCAGCTCCACCCCGTTTTTCGCCATCCACTTGACGGCGAGGTCAAACGAGGTGATCTTGATCTGCCTGTTGAAGTTGTTTATATCGACGAACGGGAGCTTCTTGAGTTCCCTGTCGTCATAGTTGACCGCAGCCTTCAGCAGGTTCTCCCTGACGACGAGTGGCCTCCTTATCCCCCCATTGGTGTAGAAAATCTTCCTGATCTCCTTGGGGATGTCGTCCTCTGTGAGGTTCTCGTTTCTGTTGAATATCTCTGCGGTAAGCAGGAGCTCGACTACCTTGGCAATCATCGGCAACACCTCACAATCCCTACCCTTCGGCGGAGAAGATTTTTAACTTTTTTGGATTATTCCCTCTATCACGTCGAAGCTCAGGCCCTCGTCAACGAGAGTTCTGATCAGATCCTCTGAGAGGGTTTCAGTAACCACAGCTATTACCCCGCTCCCGTGATGGGCTGCCTCGACGCAGACGTTCTTGGCTCCGAAGAATATCGGCTCGACACCTGCCTTTCTGCACGACACTAAAGCTTCGATGCCAAGGGCCACGACTATGTGCCTCCTCTTCTCCTTCAGGAGCCTCTTCAGAAGCTCTATGTCTGTGCTTCTGCTGCCACCCCTCTCGATCATCGGCACCCTGAATATCACGATCTCCCCTTTGCCCGGAGGGTTGAACATGCCCGTCGGCTTCACCAGCACGTCCTCGCCATCCTCTGCAGATGTCAGAGCCACTCCGTTCCCACCCTCCTTCTCCCTCGCGAATATGTAGCCGTCCTCGAACCAGTACTCCACCTCGCTGCCCTCCGAGATTCTGCCCTTGGCTATCACAACTATCGATGAGGAGTAGATCTTGCTAAGAAGCTCCTCGGTAAACAGGTGCAGGTCAAGCAGGTTCTGGTTCAGCCACTCCCTGCCCTTCTCGGTAACCTCGTAGAACCCCTTGTGAAGAACCCTGACGTATTCTTCAGCTATGAGCTCCTTGAAATGCTCCGAAACTGCCTGCGGGGTTATCTTGAGCTTTCTCGCTATGTCCCGCTGGTTGCACTCGGGATTCCTCATGAGCTCGGAAAGAATTAATAGCTTCACGGTATCTTTCCTGCTCAGGAGCACTTTCATCCCACCTAAATCTCCTGAAAAGTATTAAAAATTTGCCCGAAATCGCTGATCATTCAAGATTTGTTTTATCTAATCGTTGAAAATCTGCCAGTTTGTATTGATACGAATCCAGCTTTATTAATGATAAATAAAACTTTTATAGTGTATGATGATGAGAAATAATTGGTGGTGCTGAATGCACAAAGAAGAGCTGGTCTTTCTGCATTTAACCCTGTTTCACGTCAAGAGATTTCTCGAAGAAGCTGGATTGACCAACGGTTATTTCAAGGAGTATGAGGACCTTGGCGTGCAGCCTGTACACATACATAAAAGCAAGAACGACCACAAGAAGGCAATATTCCTCCTCTGCAGGGGGCTCAACGAGTTGCTTAGTGAGAAGGATCACGGAGACCTGCTTGCAAACCCCAGGCTAAGAGAAGTCATCAGCTTGGTTGAGGTCCAGGCTCATTAAATACGCGGACTCCCCGTCGCTGTAGTAGGAGTCAAGGACTCCTACCACACTGAACCCAAATTTTTTGTACAGCTCCTGTGCGGCAACGTTCGAGACCCTCACCTCGAGGAGGAGTCTCTTTGTCCCCTTCTCCTTTGCCCTCTTTATCGCCTCTCTGAGGAGCATCGAGCCTATTCCCTTCCTCCTGAACTCCTTCTTGACAGCTATGGACATGATCTTGGCCTCGTCCTCCCGGTAAACGAGCACCACGTAGCCCACGACCATTGCACCGATGTCGGCCACAAATATCTCGCTTCCGTAGGCCAGGTAGACGAAGAGGTCGTAGGTGGGGTTCTGGGTGCTGAACGACTCGGCGTCTATCCGTATTATGTCTGAGGAGTCCCGTGGCTCGAAGGGCCTTATCAGCACTGAATACACAGAAGGCTTATAACCAAGCTTGTTTATAAAGAAAACTGTGGAGGGGCTCACGGACTACATAGCCAGAAACTACTCGGGAAAGGTCGTAGAGGTGGGAGTTGGCTGGAACTTCTCGACTTCTGACGAGCTCGAGGCGAGGAGTCTGGAGGTCGTGAGAACTGATGTCAGGAGAACGAGAGAGGATGTTCTTGTGGACGACATATGCAACCCGAGGCTTGAGGTGTACAGCGGCGCTTCGCTCATATACTCCATCCGCCCCCCTTACGAGGTTCAGATCTGCATCCTGAGGGTTGCAGAGGCTGTTGGGTGCGATGCAATAATTTTGCCCCTGAAGGGTGAGATCGTGGAGGGAGGGAGGCTTGTCAGCTGGAAGGGGTCGAGCTTTTACATCTTCACTCCACGATCTCGTAAAGCTCCTCGGGAGCGTTAGCAAACTCCCTCAGGAACTCGTACTCGGTTATGTGGATGGTTTTGGCCAGAAACACGATGGAGTGAAGCGGGTCACCAAAGTCGTGATGTTTCAGCCTGTAAAATTTGTCACAGATTGTGACCGAATCTCCTCCGACCCTCGCAACTCCAACGGCGAAGTGGTCGAGGGTGCCGTCATCAACCCTCTCAAGCAGCTCCACAGCGTAGCCAATCGTCATGGGCTCTGGGTTCAGGTCGAGCAAGAGGAGGGTGTGAGCGTTTATTGAGAGGTTCTGCTTGATGACATCTAGGGGCGTTCTCGAGACTACATTTCCGTAGGGGTAGCTGACCGTCGCTATCTTCCCGAACCTGTAGATGTGGAGGCCAGTAACTCCAGCGATTGCCGAGACGATGCTGGCGTTGTGGACAATCTCAACCTCAACACCCCTCGCCTTGGCCTCGACCATTATGCTGGAGTGTGTTGTTGCGATCATTGGATCTCCGGCAACAAGGACCACAATGTTCTTTTCCTTGGCCTCCTCCACCAGCCTTCTGCTCTCCTCCTCAAGGTGCTTCCTCTCCAGAACCCGGATTTCCTTCCCGAGAACCCGTTCAAGCCTCTCAACGCTGGTGGAGAGTCTGGAGGTGTAGAACTCGGCGTAAACGACATCTGCATTCCTGACAGCCTCAATCCCCCTGAGTGTGATGTCCTTCTCATCCCACAGGCCGAGGCCGACAAACGTCAGCGTCATTCAGACCTGCTGCCAGAGGGAACAATTTAACCATTTCGCTGTGAGAGAGCAGAAAGTGAATCTCACGTGACCTGCTAAAGCTCAAGGAATTCGAGGATCCTGTCCCTGACCAGCTCCCTATCCATCAGGGCGATCCCCCTGAGGCTGAATTCCGTCTCGAGCCACTCAACGAATCGGTAGCCAAGGTAGTACCCCAAAAACCGCCTTCCAAAAACCCGGTACCACGAACCGAAGAAGCGATTCAGTGGCTCGTTCGCCCTGAGCCTCCTGAGGAACTCCTTCTTTATGAGCCTCTCGTTTTCCACGCACCACTCAAACCAGCCCTCTGATTCGAGGTGCCACGGCCTTCCGGTTACGATGTCCTCGATCCTCTGGGCAAAGCCCTCTGTGTATAGCCACATGATCTCCTCATTCTCAAGTTCCTCTATGCTCCCACCCCTTACGACCCAGTGAACGAGGTGGCCGAATTCGTGAGCTACCAGCCCTCTCACGTTATCATGCCAGCCGAGCTCAGCTATGGCCTCGAGGCCGAAGAGGATCGAGGGCTTCCCCATGAACTCGGTTACCCAGCCAGCTCCGTTTTCGAGACCCACGTAAATCACAATATTGTAATCCTCCTGCTCAACACAAAAAAGCTCCTCAATCCTCACCCCAACTTCCGGAATGGCCTCCACAAGACGTTCGTGTGCCCTTTTCAGCTCTGGCAACTCCCTCTTGCTTAGAAGCCTGAGGTAATCCCTCCAGTCGTTCCCGTATTTTTCGTAATCCATCCTGATTTTCTCGAAAAGCTCGGGAAAGTCCCTGATGTACTCGAGCCAGCTTTCTTCATCGCCATTCCAGCGCTCCAGAAATGCCGGAAACGTGTCTACCAGCACCACATCCACCCACTCCATAGAGCCAAGCGGCCAGTGACAACAATTCCTGTTCAAGTTCAGATTAGGAAGTTTGTAAAGAGAACGAGGGTGATAAAGGTTTTGTCATGAGTTTTAGGGGTGAAGTCCGTACTTTGAGGGTCGAATCTTTACAATTGAGGATGCAACACCTTAGTCTGATTTTAACCTGTTCAATCTGCTTTTGCTTCTCCTCCTCAGCTTCCTCTTTCAATCCTATTTTAGTCTGATTTTAACAAACTTGTAATCAGCAGTTATTGCAGCACCACTTGCCTTTCAATCCTATTTTAGTCTGATTTTAACCCAGTCTTCGTTTACCTTGCCATGAACGATGATACCGGCTTTCAATCCTATTTTAGTCTGATTTTAACCTCTCGACGTTGAACGTAGCCGAAGCACCGTTTATCTCTTTCAATCCTATTTTAGTCTGATTTTAACACTACGCTGAGTACAGCAGGGACGAGCCAAGATGGGGACTTTCAATCCTATTTTAGTCTGATTTTAACTCCTTCATTGATATGAAGTCCCAGATTTCCATTACTATCTTTCAATCCTATTTTAGTCTGATTTTAACTCGACCTCTACGCTCCTGACGAGATAAAAAACAAGCTGCTTTCAATCCTATTTTAGTCTGATTTTAACAACTCTTCTCTCATCTCCGAATACCTCAGCTCTTTCTGCTTTCAATCCTATTTTAGTCTGATTTTAACCGGCATAGCCTTCGCAATCGCCCTCCTCGACATCGTCACTTTCAATCCTATTTTAGTCTGATTTTAACGAGTAGCAAGTCGTAGTGCACGTCATCACCGTCTCTTCTTTCAATCCTATTTTAGTCTGATTTTAACGTCCTTGACGTTGAGCAGGAAGCCCCTGACATTCATCCTTTCAATCCTATTTTAGTCTGATTTTAACTGCTGCCATGAAGCTGTCAGCCTCCTGTGACATGACGCTTTCAATCCTATTTTAGTCTGATTTTAACGACGCTGAAGTGTTGGCAAAAGAGATAATGAGGAGACTTTCAATCCTATTTTAGTCTGATTTTAACCCGGCTCGACGTTCAAGTAGTACCTGTCGAAGTAAACCTTTCAATCCTATTTTAGTCTGATTTTAACCGGCAATGGTTTTAACCGCCGACGTAGAGTAACACACACTTTCAATCCTATTTTAGTCTGATTTTAACTCTGTCAGGAGAGGGTCTGTGACAATCCGGAGTGCACTTTCAATCCTATTTTAGTCTGATTTTAACTCATGCTCTCTGCGAGAATCGTCATCGTCTTATCATCTTTCAATCCTATTTTAGTCTGATTTTAACGCGTTGTGCACGCAGCGCTGAACAAGAGCAACGACTCAAACTTTCAATCCTATTTTAGTCTGATTTTAACGATATTGCCAAGTCAATCACACCGTACGTCATAGAGGCTCTTTCAATCCTATTTTAGTCTGATTTTAACACCACTTCAAATACTCTTCTGCAATCTCAATAATATCTTTCAATCCTATTTTAGTCTGATTTTAACTTGTACGGATTCCATCCGCTGTAGAGGTACTCCCCGCTTTCAATCCTATTTTAGTCTGATTTTAACTACCAAATCTCTCAGCCTCCCAGACGAGCTCTATTACGGCTTTCAATCCTATTTTAGTCTGATTTTAACTACCACTAATATTCCTCCCAATCCCTATAAAACGCTTTCTCCCGCCTTTTTCAGTTTAAATACTGCAGCGAAAGTTGAGTAATGCATGGAGTATATAAAGGTGCGCGGAGACCCACCATAACCTGAGAAGAGACAATGTCAGAAAATAAAACACCACAGCCCTGCAAATCCATCTGCAAAGACCGTAAACAAACCTCACAGGTTCTGCAGATTGACGAAAGAAAAATACAAACTACGAGATTATATTGTACATATCCAGCCTGCCCTCCACCTCGTCCATTCTCTCCTGAAGCTCTCTGAGGAAGCTCTCTACCCTCTCCACTGCCATCTTCTTGCACTTCCCGCAGAGGAGCCTGCCCTCCCTGCAGTCCCCCTCAACCTCCTCGAGCTCCCTGTCGTCCAGCAGGTGTATCGTGTAGAGCTCGAAGATCACGCACTTCTCCGGCTGTCCACCAAGCCTCCTCTGCTCCTCGGCCGTTGCCCTTCCACCAGTCAGAGCGCGCTTAACCTTCTCGCCAGCGACTTCCGGAGGGTCGAGAAGAGATATGAAGCTCTCAGGCTTTGACGAGCTCATCTTCCCGCCCTGCAGGCCGGTGATGAAGCGGTGGTATGTGGAGGAGGGAGGAACGAACGCATAGCCACCGATGCTGACCTCCAGCTCCCTCACCCTGCTCTCGACCTCATCCGGAGGGGCAAACACGTCCACATGCTCCTCGTAGAACTTCATCTCAAAGTCCAGATCTTTCAGCCTCTCCAGATACTCCCTCCCCTTCCTGCTCCTTATCCTGACCCCGTTATCCAGCCTCTCGAAAGCGAATATGGACACCCTCGCCGCCAGATCCCTCGTCAGCCTGATGTGGGGATCCTGATCTGCTCCGACGGGGACAACAGTAGGCTTGGGGCCACCATAAAACGCCAGCTGAGGGAGGAGAATGTCGCCCGCCTGAACAGATGTGACGAACATCTTTGCGAGAGTTGTTTCTCCATCAAACCCGTAGATGGCCTTCAGCTCGCTCCAGTTGACCTCCTCGGCCAGCTCGAAGGCGAGGTTCTTAACCCTCTCGTTGGCGCTCTGGAAGTAGATGACAGAGTTCTCGTCGAGACCGAGGGCGATTATTGCCTTGATGTACTCCATTCCAATCTCCCTCGTCTTCTTCCAGCTCAACCGCCTTACGGCATGAGCCTCCATATCTGCTATGCCAACGAACGCCATGCCCCCCATGCGGTTGTGCCACACGATCTCATCCATGGTCATCTTGTGGCCAAAGTGAGGTAAGCCGGAGGGCATGAAGCCGGACATGACTGCGAATTTATCGCCATTCCTCATCGCCTCGACAATCCTGTGGTAATCGCGATGCCCGAAGATTATGCCCCTTTTCATGAGGTGCATGGGATTGTCAATCTGATCGAGAAGGGGTTTGAACGGCTCAATCCCGAATTCCTGAATGAGCCTGTCGTAATCAACCTCTCCGCTTACCTCCCAGGGAGTGATCATGGCAGGAGATTTTCGTGGCTTAATAAAAATTTGTCCCCGCGGCAAAAACTATTTATCTGCCCGGGAGAGTAGGAAGTTATGACGAAAACATCCCTTGGTCTTGAGGAGAATGTAGAGGCCGCTTTGAGCTACGTTCTCGGATTTCTAACCGGAATCGTGTTTTACCTGCTTGAAAAAGACAGCGAGTTCGTAAGGTTTCACGCGATGCAGTCAATAGTCGTATTTTTTTCAATTACAATAATCCAAGGAGTGCTGATGTTCATTCCATTTCTTGGTTGGATACTCTCATGGCTTTTATGGATATTCAGCATTGCGTTGTGGATAGTTCTAATAATCAAAGCATATAATGGTGAAAAATTTAAAATACCATTTGTGGGAGAGCTTTCGGAAAAATATATTTGAATCAACAAATACTTTAAATAAAGGCTAATTTAGAATAAAGATAGGGTGATACAATGGATAGAGCAGAGATGACGCAAATTAAAGAATTTGTAAGAGACATGGATAAAAATCAAAAAGTAATGTATTTTGAGCAAAAAAGAAAAAGTGTTGGGATGGCAGTAGCGCTTAGTATTTTAATTCCAGAATTAGGTCAAATGTATCTGGGAAAAGTTGGAAAAGGAATATTAATACTTCTGTTTTCATGGCTAATTATACCATGGATATATGGAATCTATGACGCATACAAATATTCTAAAGACTACAACGCACTGCTTTATACAATAATTTTTGATAGCAACTAAACCATAATTTAAATTTAATACACTACATATTTTCACAAGAAAAAATGTCAGTGCGGCCGCCGGGATTCGAACCCGGGCAACGGGCTCGGGAGGCCCGTGTCCTACCGCTAGACTACGACCGCACCCTCACCAAAGTAGTGGGTCGGGTAATATATCCCTTTCGCTGGGTTCAGATTTCGACGACGAAGAGCTCTTCCCGGCAGCAGCTTGACGCCTCCCGGACTATCCCCTCAGGTGACATGACCACACTCTTCACGCCCAGATTCCTCGCAACTCTGGACACCTTGACGACGAAGACACCGTATTCTCTTGCAATCCTTTCCGAGACCGGGTGACCCTCCACCTTCGGGTGAGACGGATCCGTGAGGGATATGGGCAGGAACAGCACGTCGCACTTTCTGGCGACCCTGTCAACCACGCTCTCGCTGAGGCAGTCCGCACATATTATGACTCCAATATTTCCGAATTCGGTTTTCAGAACGGTGATCTCCCTTCTCGGGCGTATGCCCATCTCCAGCTCCTCCTCAACAGGGCTGATTTTTCGATATTTGCCAACAACGCTCCCCTTCCTGAATATGTAGCAGGTGTTGTAGTACCCATCCGGCCCCCTCTCCACGACCGAGCCGCCTATCACGTAGCCGTCGAAAAACAGGGACTCCTCGGCAATCATGCTCAGCGTGGGCAGGCTGATCTCCCTCCACGCGTCCTCGACGGTTTTACCGAACCTCTTGTAATCCGCAGGTATCGTGAAAAACTCCGGGAAGCATATGAAGTCCGCATTTACACTCCTTATGGCCACTCTGGCAGCCTCTATGTTGCCACCCACACTTCCCCTATCCTCTATCTGGTAAAGGGCGATCCGCATGAGTTACGCTCAGCTTCAAAGAATTTAAAGTTAACTTTAAATTTCATCAAGATTATTTGACTACAATGGCTCGAATAGGATTCATCACGAACGTGTCTGCAGATGTGCTGATGCTCGAGAAGGCCAGAGAGCCCCTGAAAAACATAGGTCTGTTCATTTACGATCTGAAGAGCGAGGTGGACGAGCTCAGGGAGTTCTGCGCCAACGCTGACATCGTTGTGGCCAAGCTCATGGGTGGAAAGGACGTGTTTCCTGTTGAGGAGTTTCACAGGTTTCTTGTAGAGAATGGTGTGCACTTCTGCCCATTCCCCACGCTCTACGAGGAGCGCAGTGAACTGGAGGAGTACTCCACGGTCAGCAGAGAGGACAGAGAGATCATATCGAGGTACCTCGCGTTCGAGGGTGTGGAGAACTACAGAAACCTGCTGCTGTTTCTGGCGAACAGGTTCGGTGGAGAAGATGTGCGCTTTGAGCCCCCAAAACCCGTTCCGTGGCAGGGAATATATCACCGCGGGAAGGTTTATGGCAGGGAGTATCTGAGCAGGCTGAACCCGGAAAGACCAACTGTGGGCGTGCTGTTCTACAGGAACTGGTGGGTGAGCGGAGACATCAGACACGTGGATGCCTTTGTTGAGGAGGTGGAGAGGTACGCCAATGTCATACCTGTATTCACCGAGAGAAACCCCAATGACCTCGGATCGTGGGGAGTGGAGAGGAGCGTGAAGGAGTTTTTCGCGAGAGACGGCGAGGTGGTGATAGACGTCCTCGTCAACATGACGATGTTCTCGATAACCTCGGGCCCCCTCGGAAAAAACAGGGAGAGCTTCCTCAGGTGGCTGGACGTTCCCGTGCTTCAGGCGATAGTCGGCCTCGTGGAGGTCGAGGAATGGGAGAAATCGAAGCAGGGGCTGAGTCCGGTTGATGTGATAATCAGCGCCGCGATGCCCGAATTTGATTCGGCCATCATACACTTCCCCATAGCGTGCAAGAAAAGAGTCAGGGTAGGCGAGACAGAGATTACTGTCATAGAGCCAATACCCGACAGGGTCGCCAAGCTCGCGAGAGTGGCAGCGAGGTACGCCGAGCTCAGGAGGAAGAAGAACGATGAGAAGAGGGTGGCGATAGTCCTCCACAACTACCCGCCCAGAAACGACAGAGTGGCATCGGCATTCGGCCTCGATTCTGCAGAGAGCGTGGCGAGAATTCTGAGGAGGATGAGAGAAGAGGGATATGCGATCGACTGGGTTCCTGAGAATGGGAACGAGCTGATAGACAGGATTCTGTCTGAGGTAACGAACGACCAGAGGCACATGACACTCAGGCATGCGGAGAGGATGAGGAAGGAGGTCGAGCTCAACATTCCGGAGAAGGCGAGGGAGGAGATGCTGAGGCACTGGGGAGAGGAGCCCGGGAATGCGTACGTACTGGACGGCAGCTACCTCCTTCCGGTTGTGCAGAACGGCAACGTCCTGATCGGCCTGCAGCCGGCGAGAGGGTTTGGCGAGAACGTGGACAGCGCTTACCACAGCCCGGATCTGCCACCCACATACCAGTACATAGCATTCTACAGGTACATTTCCGAGGTCTTTAGAGCTGACGCGATAATTCACGTCGGAAAGCACGGAACGCTGGAGTGGCTTCCCGGAAAGGGATTCGGGCTCTCGGAGAACTGCTTTCCGGACATATGCATGGACGTTCCTCACTTCTACATATACATAGTCAACAACCCGGGAGAGGGGACGCAGGCCAAGAGGAGGAGCTATTCCTGCATCATCGACCACCTGCCTCCCACCTTCACCACCTCCGACCTGTACGAGGACTATCTCAGGCTCGAGAAGCTGATAGACGAGTACTACGAGGCCACGAGGTACGGCAGGGGAGAGCAGTACAGGAAGGAGATCCTGAGGCTTGCGAAAGAGCTCAGGCTGTCGAAGGGTAATGAGGATGTGGAGGAGATACACAACGCCCTGCTTGAGCTCAAGACGTCCATGATAAACCTTGGACTCCACGTCTTCGGAGAGGGTCTCAGCGGTGATGAACTCGTGGAAACGATAGTCTCCATACTCAGGATAAGGCATGGAGACAGCAGGTCGATTCTCGAAGTTGCTGCGGAAAGGCTCGGGTATGATTTGAGCCTCGACAACGAGCGGTGCGTGGAGGTGTACGGAAAGACGAGGTCGCGGATCGTGGAGGAGGTGATGGACGCCTGCAGAGAGTTCGTGAGGAGCGCAATAAACGGTGAGGGAGGAGGTGAGCTCGAAGACAGGATTCTCGACCTGAAGGAGAAGCTTGAGATCAGCGAGGAGATGGACTGGCTGATGAAAGCCCTTAGCGGGAGGTACGTGATACCGGGAATGAGCGGGGCCATTACGAGGAACCCCAGAGCACTGCCGACGGGCAAGAACTTCTACTCCTGCAACCCGTGGGAAATCCCGACGCCACAGGCCTACGAGACGGGGAAGAGGCTCGCTGAAGAGCTGCTCGACAGGTACGTCAGGGAGGAGGGGAAGTTTCCGGAGACCGTGGCGATGGTCATCTGGGCCTCACCGACCATGAGAACTCATGGAGAAGATGTTGCGCAGTTCCTTTATCTGCTCGGGGTGAGGCCGAAGTACGACTCAATAGGCCGCGTTTCCGGGCTCGAGGTGATCCCGCTGGAGGAGCTGGGAAGACCGAGGATAGATGTGGTGGTCAGGATCAGCGGGATGTTCAGGGACTCCTTCTACAACCTCGTGGAGCTGATGGACGATGCCGTGAGGCTCGTCTCATCTCTCGACGAACCCGAAGACATGAACTACGTCAGAAAGCACTCAGGCGACGGGGAGGTGCTCAGGGTGTTCGGAGACATGCCCGGAGCGCATGGGGCGGGAGTGAGCCACGTGCTGGAGAACGGGAACTGGGAAAGCATAGACGATTTGGCAAGAGCCTACGTAAAGTGGGGCGGCTACGCTTACGGACGTGGGAAGTACGGTGTGGAGGCTGAGGAGGAGTTCAAGAGGGTGCTGCGGATGGTAGAGGTTACGGTGAAGAACGAGGACAGTCAGGAGTGGGACATTTTCGAGGGGGATGACTTCAACAACTACCACGGCGGCCTCATAGCCACGATAAGGTCACTCGGCGGCAATCCCAAGTCCTACGTTGGTGACTCCTCAGACCCTGATAACCTGAAGGTAAGAAGCCTCGAGGAGGAGGGGAAGAGGATATACCGGGCCAAGGTGATGAACCCGAAGTGGATAGAGGGCATGAAGAGGCACGGGTACAAGGGAGGCGAGTACTTCTCCAAGTATGTCGACCACATCTACCAGTGGGACGCGACGTCCGACATTATAGAGGACTGGATGTACGAGGGAATAGCGGAAAGATACGTGTTCGACGAGGAGATGAGGGAGTTCTTCAGGAAGAACAACCCCTACGCCCTCATGAACATCGCGGAAAGGCTTATGGAGGCTGCGGAGCGCGGAATGTGGAACGCCAGCGAGGAGACGAGGGAGAGGCTGAGGAGGATATACCTCGAAATGGAGGCCGAGCTGGAGTGAGGCTGCTGATTCTCGCCCTCACCGAGGACTGCAACCTCAGGTGCGTATACTGCTACGCACGCGGAGGGGAGAGGAAGAGGTACATGAGCTACTCCACCGCCAAGAGGGCCATCGAGAGGCACTACCACCCCGGCATGAAGGTTCAGTTAACCGGCGGAGAGCCGCTGCTCAACTACAAGGTGGTGAGGAGGGTTGCCGGGAGGTATGATGTGAAGTTCTCCATCCAGACGAACGGCACGCTCCTGGATCACGAGAAGGCAGAGGAGCTGCACGATCTCGGAGTGAGGATCGGGATCAGCATAGACGGCCCACCAGAAGTGAACGATGTGCTTAGGCCATACCCGAGCGGCAGAGGGTCGACGAGAGACGTGCTTAGGGCGATGATGGTGCTGAAGAGTCTGGGGATACCTTACGGCATAACGTGCGTCGTCACGAGAGTGAACCAGAGCAGACTGAGGGATCTCGTCGACATTGCCTGCGCTTTCGGGGCGAGGAGCATCAGCTTCGACCTGCTGAAGAGGGTGGGAAGGGGCAGATACCTCAGCCCGCCAGACCCGTCGAGCGTTAGAGATGCAGTACTCTACGCCGAGAGGATGGGATACCCTATCAGGTTCAGGAATGTCCTTCAGCAGACCCTCAACCTCAGGTGCGCCGCTCTCGAGGGAAAGAGTGTATTCGTTTTCCCGGACGGAAGGGAGATGTCTGCATGCGCCACCCTTGCATCAGCGGAGATCGAAAATCCGGAAAGCTGTCCGTTCAGATCGCAAGGTTTATAATCAAGTAAATTGGACAAAAAGTAAGATGGATTTGAACATTGACGCTGCGGTGATGTCAACAGCAAGGTTCCTCATCCACACCCTGCCAGTGGTGGCAGCGGCGAGCATAGCCACCTCGCTCATGATCAGAAAGGGAATCATGAGCAGGATCTCTAGGGCAGCAAGGCCTGTTCTCAGGAGGCTCAGCCTGAGTGAGGTGACGGCAACCTCAGTTGCGGTTTGCTTTGTGAGCGCGACCGCATCGTACTCCATGCTCGCCCAGGCACACAGAGACGGAATTGTGGACGAGAGGGAGGTTATAGCCGCATCGTTCGTGAATTCCTTCCCGTCCGCGATCTCGCACACCTACAGATTCTTCATTCCCTACGTCATACCTGTTCTCGGCTGGACAGGGGTTATCTACACCTCACTTCGCATGCTGGTGGCAGTCGTCAAGTCGGCGATGGGTGTGGCGATGGCCAGAGCGTGGAGGACTGAGATTTCCGAAGAGCCAGAAGCGATTGAGCCCGTTCTGCACTCGTCCGGGTCACTCCTGTGGAGGGTTGCGCTGATTATGGCCGTCACATACTTTCTCGTTCAGATAGCATCTCAGCTCGGCGTGTTCAGAGTGGTGTCTGATCTCCTCTCGTTTCTGCCGGTCAGCTCGTCCGTCATTGCGGTAACCGCGACTGAAATGATAAGCACGAAAGCAGCAATCGCCATGGGGGCGGGAATGCTGGAGAGCGGGGAGATCAGCGCAAAGTGGCTCCTGATAGCGCTCATGCTCGGAAACGTCATAACCCTCTCCACGAGTTATGTGAAACACTCCCTTCCATTCCACGTTTCCCTTTTCGGGAGGCTCGGAGTGAAAATAGTCGCGCTGAACGCGCTGGCATCGCTTGTGCTCGATATAATCGTAATTGCGGGGGTGATAGCGTTCCTCTGAAGACCAGAAACCTGAGTGTCGGCTACTCCTTCCCGATTCTGAGTGACATCACTTTAGAGGTGCAGAGGGGAGAGATACTGGGCATACTCGGGCCCAACGGCAGCGGGAAGAGTACGCTGCTGAAAACGCTCATGGGGGCGCTTAAGCCGATTGACGGCGCTGCCTACATAGACTCGCTCGACGTGTTCTCGCTGAAGCCCGGTGAGCTCGCAAAGAAGATGTCGGTCATGCTGACCGAGAGGAGCGACGCCGGATTCCTGACGGGGTTCGAGATCGCGGGGCTCGGGAGGTACCCGTACGTCGATGCATTCGGACGGCTGAGGGAGGAGGACGAGCGAGTTGTGATGGAGTGTCTTAGGATGGTAAACGCAGAGTACCTTGCCAGCAAGCTGTTCTCCGAGATGAGCGACGGGGAGAAGCAGAAGATTCTGATAGCGAGGGCCCTCGCTCAGGAGCCCGAGGTGATACTGATGGACGAGCCGACGAGTTTCCTCGACGCCAGGCACAAGATAGAGATAATGCTCCTGCTGAGGAGAATCGCGAACGAGAAGAACGTGGCGATAATACTGACAACCCACGACATAGAGCTCGCCCTCCGAATCTGCGACAGGGTCGTGCTCGTCAAGGAGGGCAGAATCGTTGCCGAGGGGATTCCCGAGGAGGTTCTGACTCCAGACGTGCTGTCTGAAGTGTATGAGGTGGAGAACGCGAGGTTCGAGTCGGAGCTCGGATCCTTCGAGGTCATGGGCAGGAGCGCTGAGGCCAAGGTGCACGTTGTCTGCGGTGGAGGGACGGGAGCGAACATAATGAGGTTTCTGGCAAAGAAGGGCGTGCCGTTCACAGCCGGAGTCGTGCACAAGAACGACGTTGACTACGTCGTTGCGCGGAGCACCTCATGCGGGGTGGTGGGTGAGGCTGCATACAGGAGCATATCAGATGAGAGCCTTGAAGCTGCGCTGAGGCTCATTGAAGGCAAAGCCGTGATCGACTCCGGGTTTCCGATTGGGGAGATCAACCGGAGAAATCTGGAGATTCTGAGGCTTGCAGAAGAGGTCATCAGCTTCAGAAGTCGTGAGGAGCTTCAGAAACTTGGGATAAGATCCACATCTGTGAGAAGCCTTTCCGAGATTCTGGAGGTGGTTTTCTGAATCACGTGTATCCGTTCTCCGCGATAGTCGGGCAGGAAAAGATGAAGAAGGCCCTGATCCTCAACGCAATAAACCCGCAGATTGGCGGTGTGCTGCTCAGGGGTGACAAGGGCACGGGGAAGTCGACAGCGGTCAGGGCCCTCGCAGAGGTTCTGCCCGAGATCGAGGTATCCGGCTGTGCGTTCAGCTGCACCCCGGACAGGCTGTGCCAGGAATGTACTGAGAAAGCCAGGAAAGGGGAGCTGAGCTTCACGAAGAGGAGGATGCGGGTGGTGGAGCTCCCTCTCTCGGCCACCGAGGACATGGTGGTCGGGACAGTTGACGTGGAGTCGGCCCTGAAGGAGGGTGTGGTCTCCTTCCGCCCCGGGATTCTGGCCGAGGCCAACAACAGCATACTCTACATAGACGAGGTCAACCTGCTCGACGACCACCTTGTTGACACGCTGCTTGACGTTGCCGCGAGCGGGTGGAACGTTGTGGAGAGGGAAGGAGTTTCGGTGCGCCACCCGTCAAGGTTCATCCTCGTGGGCACAATGAACCCGGAGGAGGGCGAGCTCAGGCCCCAGCTGCTGGACAGGTTCGGCATGGTGGTGGATGTCAGGGCAATAACCGATCCCGAGCTCAGGGCGGAGGTTGTAAAAAGGGCCGAGGAGTTCTCTGAGGATCCGGAGGGGTTCAGGAGAAAGTTCGAGGGGGAGCAGGAGGCACTCAGGAGAAGGATACAGATGGCCAGAGAGCTACTCAGGGAGGTCGAGGCTGGAGACGAGATCGTCATGGCCATATCTAAGCTCTGCGGTGAGCTCGGCATAGAGACCCACAGGGCCGACATAACAACCCTCAGAGCCGCCAAGGCCATCGCAGCCTACAACGGGCGGAGGAGGGTGGAGGTCAGGGACGTTGTTGAGGCGGCAGAGCTCACACTTCCCCACAGGGTCAAGTCGAAGCCCTTCGAGAGCCCCCGGATCGAGTTCGACAGGGTTGAGGAGCTCCTGAACGAGTTCCTTGATGGAGAGGATGACGGGGGTGAGGGGGACTCAGACCGCGAGGTACCCGGGAGGAGCGAGAGGAGATTCGACGCCTCGAACGCGAGCATCCCGAAGTTCGAGGTCAGAAGCAGGAGAGCGGGCTGGAAGGGAAAGAGGGTGAAGTCGCCGTCACCGAGCGGCAGGTACGTGAGGTTTGGCCTTGTTGGCGAGAGCCTGGCGATTATCCCAACCCTCAGAGCCGCATTCTCAAGGGGGAGACGTGCGGTGCTCCCCCACGACTTCAGGTACTGGAGGTGCTCCGGTAAGTCGGTGGCCAGCATAGCTCTCGTCGTTGACGCGAGCGGGTCGATGGCAGCGCTCAGGAGGATGCAGATAGCAAAGGGCGTGCTGATGAGCCTCCTTCGAGACTCCTACGTCAGGAGGGACAGGGTCTCCCTAATCGTGTTTCGGAACGGCTCGGCCGAACTCGTTGTCCCTCCCACGACTTCTCCGCAGCTTGCAGCCAGCAAAGTGGATGAGATGCCGGCCGGCGGGAAGACTCCACTGTCCGCAGGGCTGTACAGGGCATACGAGCTGCTCAAGATGGAAAAGAGAAGGGGCTACGTCCCCATTCTCGTTCTGATCAGCGACGGAAGGGCAAACGTGTCCCTTTCCGGTGGAGACATCAAGGAGGAGGTTGTGAGCATCTGCGAGGCGATAGCCAGAGAGGACATCTCAACCGTCTTGGTGGACGCTGACGATCACGTCTCCCTCGGATTCGCGAGAGAGATAGCCGCGATAACCGGCGCCGTTCACCACAGGCTCAGGGATCTCGATGCCGAGAGCATTGCCAGAGTGGTAAATGATGTGAGAAGGGCTGTGTGAATCAGCCAACACGTCTTCGTTTCATTATCAGCAGCACGACTATCGGTGCTCCGAAGAGGGAGGTCACAACGCTTATTGGAAGTTCCACGGGAGATGCAATTGTCCTCGCCACGATGTCACAGATTACGGTTATCAGGGCACCGCACACGGAAACTGCGGGAATTAAAACCCTGTGGTCTGAAGTCCTGAAGAGCATGCGGACGATGTGGGGAACTGCAAGCCCTATGAACGCGACTATTCCTGCAAATGCCGTAACCAGAGCGGCCAGAAAGCTCGACATGGTGACAACAGCCACCCTCACGGCCCTAACGTCAACACCCATGCTCCTCGCGTATTCCTCCCCGAGAAGCATGGCATTGAGCGGCTTTGCGAGAGCCACAGAGAGCATTAGGGAGACGAGAACGAGTGCCGAGAATATCCTCAGATCGTCCCACGTCACCCCGGAAAAGCTGCCAAAAGTCCAGAGAACGAACTCGTGAACCTGCCGGCTCTCGGCAAAGGTTATCAGTATCCTCTCCACCGCCCCGAAGACGTACCCGAACATCAGTCCGGCTATGAGCAGGGTTACCGCGCTCCTGACCCTGCTCGCAAGGACGAGGACGAAGAGTATCGCGACGAGAGAGCCGAGCATCGAAGAACCCACAAGGCCGTAGTAGCTCCAGCCCACCCCCGCGAGCACGTAAAGCGCGACGCCGAGAGATGCTGCAGAGGATATCCCGAGCACATATGGGCCGGCAAGGGGGTTTCTGAAGTACGTCTGGAGCATCAGACCACTCAGAGCGAGGGCCGCACCTCCAATGTAAGCCCCAAGCGTCCTCGGAACTCTGACGTTGAGAATTATGTAGCCCTTTATGTTGTCTTTCCCGCTGATGGCATCGAGGAGATCCTCAAGTGACGCGGCAACCGACCCGAGCATGAAGCCCGCGAGCACTGAGGCGAGAGAGGCAAAAAATAGGAAGAGCAACAGCGCTGATCTCATACCTACTCGAGCTTTACAAAGAACCTCGGCTCGTAGTCCGGGAACTTCTCCGGATGAGCTATCGCCGCGAGGTCTTTAACCACAACGTCGGTGTACAGCAGGCCAAGCTGCCAGTAGTCATCGGAGATCCTGTAAACGTTTCCGTTCTTCACGGCCTTTATTTCCGAGAGCCTGCTGTCCACGCCGAGCAGGTCATCGATGCTCTTCACCCTGTACGAGGAGTAAACCATGAGGTCCGCCTCACTTCCCCTCAGCAGCAGCTCCTCGAGAGTTACCGTTGCACTCCCAGTCCCAGAGACGTCCTTGAAGAGGTAATCGGCGTTTGCGTACTCTGCCATCCTGGCCACATAGCTCTCACCCTTGGGAACGTACACCTTGCCCTTGTAAATCGAGCACCAGAGGAGCTTAGGACTGTCGAGACCCTCTACAGCCTTCTTAACACTCAGGACGTTCTCCTCCACCCTGTCAAAGTACCTGTCGGCCTGCCCCTCCTTATCCATGAGGGCTGCAAAGAACTTCACCCACTCTGCCCTCCCGAGGGGGTCGTTCTCGAGCCACTCGCTGTCTATGACATACGGAGTGCCAAGCTCGTCAAGCTTCTTTTTGACCTCCTCGTTGTACGGGGTCACGTATATCACAACCAGATCTGGCTTCAGCTCGAGGATCTTCTCGTAGTCCGGCGCCCTTGAAGAGCCCACGTCCACGATCCTGCCGTCCTCGAGGGCCCTCTTCACATCCTCGAAGTAGATGCTGTACCTGCCACCCCACATGAACCCCACAATGCTGTCTGTGGCGTTTATCGCCTCAAGCTGGGCGATGTGGGTGGAGGACATCACAACCAGTCGCTTCACTGGGATTTTCACCGGAATTCCCTCAACGTCCGGCTTTTTGTCCCTGTACAGAACGTACGTCACCCATTCGTTCCCCTGCTTCACCTTCAGTATCTTGTACCCGTCGTGGTACTCGAGCTGGAAGTTCTTGGCGTACTTCACGGTCGTCTGCAGCGCGGGTTTCTCTTCCTGCTGCGCGCAACCCGTGAGGAGGAGCGCAGCAGCGATAACCAGCACCAACATTAAATTCGACTTCATTGACAAAAAGTCAAATAAATTTGATTTAAAAACGTTTCGAATGGAAACGCTTATTGAGATCTACACAGAAGATGAACGTGAACCTGCTGAACGAGCTGGAGCGCATCGAGACTGAGCTGAAGGAGGGAAAAGAGGTCAGGAGAGAATTCTGGAGAGTTGTCGGCAGGATAAAACGAGAAAGCGTTAGGGATGAGGAGGTGCTCCGCAAAGCTGCTGAGATAAGAGACAGGATCTTTGGAAGGAGAATTATAATTGGATTCTGGCCCGGATTTCTCGCGTTCCTGTTCCTCTTCACCCTCTCAAACATCCTGCTCTACACCATTGCGACCAGCCCCGTGTCTGAAGGTCTGAAGCTCGCGGGGATTGTTGTTGCAGAACTTCTAACGCTGTACTTCACCTTCCTCGTGGGCAGGTGCATCTCCGCGCTTCTCGCGGGCATAAAGGTGGAGGGGTTCTACAGGTACTCCCCGCTGGAGTTTGGAGTCAAGGTGGACTACCTGAGCTACCTGAAGGCCACCCAGGAGAGGAGGGTTCTGCTGTACTCCGGGGCAATAGTCCTCGAGCATCTTGTGATGCTCATTCACGCCGTCTTCCTGTACGGGGTCGGATCTTACTGGATTGTTCCGGCACTTTTGCTCCTCGCAAACCTGCCGTTCTCCTACGTAATCCACAGAACTGCCAATACGGGAGAGCTCCACAGGCTGATCAGGGAGCTCAGGATAATGAGGGAGATAAAAGCTAACGAATAATCATTTGGTTTTTACCACATTTGTCAAAACCACTCTCAGCTTAAATACCACATTGGAGATAAAGGAGTACTGGAGGTGATGTGGTGTGATCACGATAAAGCTCCTCACGTCCCCAACCTGTCCGTACTGCCCGAGAGCGAGGGAAGTCGTCAGGAGGTTTGTTGAGGAGGAAAAGGACGTCATGGCGCTCGAGCTGAGCGTCACGACAGATGAGGGATTGAGAGAGGCGATGAGGTTCGGGATCTCGGGAGTGCCAGCCCTGATAATAAACGACAGGGACGTGCTCCTTGGAGTCCCGAGCATCTCCGAGCTGAGAAGGCTCGTTAGCAGGTACAAATACAACTGAGGAGGTGTTGTGTGTGAAGGTGCTGAATGAGAACACGTTCGATGAGGAGATAAACAAGGACAAGCTCGTGATCGTGGACTTCTGGGCCGAGTGGTGCATGCCCTGCAGGATGCTCACCCCGATACTCGAGAAGCTGGAGAAGGAGTTCACGGATGTTGAGTTCGCGAAGCTCAACACCGACGAGAACCCGAACGTGGCGTTCAAGTACGGGATATTCAGCATACCGACCGTGCTGATGTTCTACAAGGGCGAGGTCGTCAACAGCTTCGTCGGGGCTATGCCGGAAAGCGTGGTCAGGAGAGAAATAGAGAAGGCCATTGAGAAGATTAAGGCATGAGGGTCATCAGCTACGGGGGTTGCAGGGTTGATGTGGGGCTCTGCAACCTCCGGTGCCCCTACTGCGTCCACCTGAGCGAGGAGACCGAGGAAGTTGACGTTGAGAGGATAGCCAGAGCCCTGAAAGGCTGCAGGCACGTTTACGTTGGTGGGGCCGAGCCAACAGTCCACGGAGACCTCGTGGATCTGCTCAGGCTGCTCAAGGAGAACGGCTCTGAAGTTACGCTCAAGACGAACGGCCTCCTGCCGAGGAGAGTGGAGGAGACGTTGCCATTCGTGGACAGGTACGTGTTCGAGCTCAAGGGAGACTTTGACGACGTGAGGTCAGTGGCGCTGCTGTCCGGGCTGAGCGAGGAGAGGGCAAGGAGATACGTGGAGAGCCTGATGAAGAGCATCGAGATCGCAAGGAGTGCAGGGAAGAAGATCAGAATCTGGTTCAGGGCCATACCGGAGTACATTGACGAGAACAGGTTCAGGAAGATGATGGGCAGGATAGGGAAGGTGGACGAGGTTCTCGTTTACCAGTTCCTGTCGAAACCAGAGTGGGACAAGCCCTTTGACGATGCAGAGATGCCGAGCTACGAGTTCGTGAGGAGACTTGGAGAGATAGCGAGGGAGTATGCCGACAGGGTCATAATGGTGGGAGAGAGGAGGGAGGAGCTGTGAGGGGCCTCAAGGAGTCGATATCCAACCTAAGCTGCGAGAACATCCTCGAGTGCTTCTATGGACTCAACGAGAGTGACATTCAGACCTACAAGCTCCTGATAAGCAGAGGGGAGCTGAGGATAGAGGAGATAAGCAGGGAATCTGGGAAGAGCGAGAACACCGTGTACAAGTCCCTTCAGAAGCTCATGATAGCAGGAATAGTGCTGAGGGACAAGAAGGTCATCAGAGGCGGGGGGTACTACTACACCTACAAGGCCCTCTCTCCACCTGAAGTGGCTGACGACATGGAGAGAATCCTGAGAGAGTGGTGTGTCAAGGTCAGAAACACGATTGAGGAGTTCAGAAGCAAGTATGGTGAGGTTGTGAGGAGGTGATGTCATGCCGCCGGCAGTTCTCGGCTGTCAGGGGTGTGGAAGGTGCATACAGGTCTGCCCCACCGGAGCCCTGATAACCGAGGGGGGCAAGGTCGTCAGGGTGGATGCGAGCAAGTGCCTCGAGTGCTACAAGTGCGTTGAGGTATGTCCGTACGGTGCGCTCATCAAGATGGACTGAAGGATTTGTTCGAGGACGAGGTTGCTCAGCGAGCTTTCTCGCTCCTCGAGAGGTATGCAGATAGCGGTATCATCCCGAAGGAGGAGCTCGACGAGGAGCTCGTTCTGTTTTTTGACTCCGAAAAGCTCGCCTTTCCTGTATCATCAAGCAGAGATTCGCTATCCTGGGGAACCCGGCTGATAGGCGTTCAGGATCTCGAGATTCCCTACATAATAAGGGTTCTGTTCAAAAGCGGGTGCGACTGGCAGGTGGCGGTGAGAGAGTACTTCACCGCGATCGGCGAGGAGAGGGTCGAGGATTTCGTTGAGATCGCGAGGGAGATTGTGAAGAGAAGACACAAGTTCCTGATCTCAGGAGACGAGATCGTCGAGATATGCGAGAGGTACGGGAGGGATGGAGGGGTCGTGATAGCAGAGCTGAAGGGGGCGGGGATAATAAGCCCCTACGCGGGATGTGGCAGAGCTGCCTCAAAGCTCGAAAAAATTTACGGTTCTCCCCTGTACGAGGTCAACAGGTTCTTTGCGAGGCTCGTTGAGGCTACTTGAGTTCGTCCCACTTCCTCCTCCTCATGTAGGCCTTAACACCCCTGTAACCGACGAAGCCGAGCAGCGCGAGGACGACAACCCCTCCCCCGTACAGCAGTATCCTGTCCCTGTTCTCAGAAAGCCAGCTGGCTATTCCGGAGAAGAACTCCGATACCCTCTCACCTATGCCCGGGCCCTGAGGTGTCTCGGTTTCCTGAGGTGTGGGAGTCTCCTCGACCTGTGGGGCCACCTCATCTATCAGGCTATTTATTTCCGAGGTTCTCTCGTCAATCTGCTTTATCGCATCGTTTACGGTGTTTTCTGCGTCATCGTAAAGGCCGTTGTTGAGGTAGTCCTCCGCCTGCGAGATCTTCTTGGCTATTTCAGAGTAGCTCTGCTTGAACTCCTCAAGCTTTACCTCGTAGTTCAGCGTGCTCTTGTCCTTTGACTTGAGCTTCTGAATGAGCAGCTCAAGCTCAGTCATTTTGTTGAACATTATGTCAAGCTTATCCTTCGCAGTTTCGATGAGCAACTCAACCTCAGTCTTTCGAATCAGGTTCTCAGCCTCGTTGAGGTATTCCTCAGCCTGTGCAAGGGACGTGTTCGCCTCTCCGTACTTGCCCTCGTTGAAGTAGGTCTTCCCGTCGTCTATCCTCGTTTTCGCAGAGTTGAGTTTGACTATTATGTCCGCAACCGCCACACCCTTGCTCTCCAGCTCGGTGGCCTTTGCGCTGAGGTTGTCGTACCTCTTCTCCAGCGAGGAGATGTACTCAGAAAACAGAGCGGTGTTGACCACATTTATGACAACGGGGCTGATTGCGTCGCCCTCGGCATCCTGAATATCGACACCGATCACGACGATCCTTGCAATCCTCTGGCTGACCTCCGGAACCTTTCCGCTCACTTCCACCACGATCCTGCTCAGCCCGCCCTCCCAGTCCTTGACGTCCACCTTCACATAGTCCTTTCCGGGTGTGACGATGCCTCCTCCACCGAAGCCGGCGTACTCCACCGTAACGAGCATGGAGGGATCGTCAAGAGACGTGTTGAACTCGTACACCCTGCCATCGATGATTTCCGCATCGTCACTCGTCTTGGGCTCTATGGTCATGTTGACTGACAGGCTTTCGCCGGGCAGGTAGTAGTCCTTGAGCTTGGGCTCTATGACGGGTTCCGCGTAGTTGTCCTTGGTCACCGTCTGAGCAGCATGGGAGATTCCGATGAGAGTGAGCAGCGTGATGACGAGAATGAGCAGTTTCCTTGACATGGTTAAAAAAACGAAGCGTGAAATTTAAAGTTTGCTAAAGAACCTGCAAAACCACCTTCCTCTTCCTCCTTCTCGTGTCAAAGTTTATCAGAACGATCTGCTGCCACGTTCCGAGCAGCAGCCTTCCGTCCCTGAAGGGAACCACAACACTGGGGCCGATTATCGCAGCCTTGACGTGGGAGGAGCCGTTGTCGTCGTTCCACGTGAGGTGGTGGTCGTAGTGGTCGGAGTAGGGGGCGATCCTGTCCATGATTCTGGGAAGATCCTTTTTCAGCCCCGGCTCGTACTCCAGGGTGGTCACGGCACCGGTAGAGCCGACTGAGAAGACGAGGACCGCTCCCTCCCTTTCACCGCTCTCCTCCACGAACCTCTGCACGTGAGGTGTCAGGTCGAGCACCTCATCCCTGTCCATCTCGAACTCGAGCACCTTCATTCCAGACCCTCCAGAGCCTTGCTTACCGCCTCCTCCGGAGTTTTCACCACAATCAGGCCTTCAAGCTTTACCGCAGGTTTGTAGGCCACGACCCTCTTCCCCTCCTTGAGGGCTATCGCCATCTCGGATACCGTACCGTACCCCCCGCCCACAGCCACCAGAACGTCGCTGGAGTGGACGATTATCATGTTCCTCGCGTGGCCCATGTTGGTGGCTATCACGTACTTGCAGTACGGGTTAGCGTCCCTCCTGTCCTTTCCGGGAACGATGCCGATTGCAACACCTCCCCTGCTCGACACCCCCCTGCTGACCGCCTCCATCACACCTCCGAGCCCTCCGTTGATCACAACACACCCTCTCTCCGCGAGCAGCTGTCCCAGCCGGAACGCAAACTCGCAGACGTCGTCATAGCACGAACCGCTGCCGATAACGCCAACCTGCATGACACCACCTCTGACGGGCTGTGCAAAAACCCGGTCAGATATTTATCGGGCTGACACAACTTAAATGATATGATCGAGAGGTTTGTGGATCCGGACAAGATTGACGTTCACGCTGACTGCATCGAGATGGATGAGCTGTTCTCAGGAGAGAGAGTCAGGGAAGGCAGGGAGCTGAAGGGGTTTGAGCTCGTGGAGGTAGGAGAGGTTGAGAGCGAGGGGATAGAGGTCGTCGGGGAGTGCAGCGATCTCCTCGGCATCCACGTGATCGTCTCTGGGGTTAGCGATGACGCGGCTCAGGCGATAGAGAGCATATTCTCCGAGGTAATAAACAGAATGAAGGGTGTGGAGTACAGGTTCAGGAAGGAGAACGTGAGGATCATTGTTTCGAGGGATGCGGAAGGCAGGTTCACCCCCGACTGCGTGGGCAAGGTTGTATTCGACGCGGTAAAGGCAATACCCGCCGTGGAGAGGGTGAGGGTAAGGATAGTGTGCGACGAGGAGGAGTTCGAGCGCGTCTTGAGCAGGAGCTCGAGAGTGCATGCAGAAAGGGAGGAGAGGGCGAGCAGGCTGAGAGAAAGGGACGTGGACACGTTCTACGGCTGCATCTCGTGTCAGGTCTACCTTCCGAACCACGTCTGCATAATCACGCCCGAAAGACCTTCGCCGTGCGGCACGCTCTACAATGAGGCGAAGTCTGCTGAGGAACTCAAGCTCGTCCACTACTACTTCCCGGTGGAGAAAGGCGAGGAGATAGACGGGGAGAAGGGAGAATACGAGGGCGTGAACAGAACCGTTCAGGAGAAGAGCGACTTCAGGATAGAGAGGGTGAAACTCCACTCTGCCCTTGAGAACCCGCCGTCAACTGGCAACTACGCCGAGGCGATAGTCTTCTACATCCCGGAGGAGAACGGCTTCGGAATCGTTGACCGCGGGTATAAAAAGAAGACGCCCATAGGCCTGACGTTCGACGAGATGGAAAAGCTGATAGTGGGGCAGCAGGTGGAGGGGTTCGTTGGTGTGAGCTTCGCCTACATGAAGTCCAAGAGCTTTCTGAAGGGAGATGGCGGATGGGAGAAGGTCAGGTGGGTCTCGCCCAACGTTTACGACTTCATAATGGAGTTCCTGCCGGATGATGTTCTGAGGAGGATAAGGACGTCGAGCTAAGGCCTGAACACCCTGATCCTGTTCCTCTTGAACCCTATTTTTATCTCCTCCCTCCTCTCGATTTCGAGCCTGTGATAGGCGTGATCGGGGATCACCACGACAACCCTCTCCTTCCCCAGGCTCACGAGAACCTCGTGGGCCGGGCCCACCTTCATCCTCGAGACTATCCTCCCCGGGAACACGTTGCCCTCGAGGTTTCTCCCGAGCTCCTTGCCCTCCCTGATCACCATCACGTATTCGGGTCGTACAGCGAAGAACACCTCCTCCCCCTCCTCGAACTCACACTTTCCAGCATGCACCACGCCCTCGCTCCACTCTATGACCGTCCCATCGCTCCCCTTCTCGGCAATCTTCCCTCTGAAAACGTTTTCGAAGCCCGTGAACTCCGCAACAAACCTGTTTCTCGGATACTCGTAGACCTCCTCCGTCCTTCCCTTCTGAACTACCTCCCCAGATCTCATGACGGCTATTTCGTCCGCCACCACAAGCGCCTCCCTGATGCTGTGGGTGACGTAGATCACAGGGACGTCGAGGGTTCTCAGCACCGCCGACAGCTCAAGAGTGAGCCTCTTTCTGAGGAACTCGTCCACGCTGCTCATGGGCTCGTCCAGAAGGAGAACTTCAGGGTTTCCGGCGAGTGCTCTTGCGAGGGCCGTTCGCTGCTTCTCCCCGCCGCTGAGCTCGTGAACCTTTCTGTCGAGGAGGTGGTCTATCCCCAGCATCTCCGCGACCTCCAGATTGTCCCCGGCGTAGAGTATGTTCTCCCTTACGGTCATGTGCGGGAAGAGGGCGTAGTCCTGAAAGACGTACCCGACTCTCCTCTTCTCCGGCGGAAGGCCGGTTATGTCCCTTCCGTTGAGGATTACCCTGCCCTTCTCGGGCCTGACGAGTCCGGCGATGATGTTGAGGAGCGTCGTCTTTCCGGAGCCGCTGGGTCCTATGAGGGCGGTGATCCCGTCAAACACCTCATCCACGCTTACTGTGAACTCTCCGAGCCTCTTCTCAATGCCCCTGAGCTCAAGCAACTCTACCACCCTCCCTGCGAAGCATCAGTACGAAGAGGAGCGAGACGAACCAGAACACAACCGCGACCGCAGAGGCCTTCTCCACTCCGCCGGAGAGGAAGTAGGTGTAGAGCTCTATTGGGAGCGTCTTCGGGTGGTAGGCGAGCATGAACGTGGCGCCAAACTCCCCGAAGCTCCTCACAAAGCACATCATCACTCCGGCGATTATGCTCCTCCTCGCGAGTGGAACCGAGACCCTCAGAAAGGTCTGAAACTCGCTCTTGCCCATCAGCCTGCTCGCGTACTCGAGCCTCCTGTCCACCGCATCGAATCCGGCCTTGGACGAGATCACGAGGAAAGGGGAGGCAACGATTAGCTGTGCGAGAACCACTCCGGCGAAGCTCCTCGTCAGCTTGAGCCCTGCAAGATCTGATACCGAGCCTATGAGCCCAGAGGGAGAGAGGAGCTTCAGCATGAGCAAACCGGATGCTATCGGCGGGAGGACTATGGGGGTCAGAACGACGGCCTCGAATATGGGCCTGAACTTCCCCTCCATCCTCGAAAGCCTGTAGGCCAGCGGAACCCCGAGGACTGTGGCTATGGCGGTCGTCAGCGTGGCGGACAGAAGAGAGGTGAGCACGGGCGAGGGGTCAATCGTGGAGATTTCGGCAGGCGAGAGGCTCATAAGGGCTGAGATCGCTGGAAGAGAGAGGTATAGGAGGAGCAGCAGAGATAGGGCATAAACGACTCTCATGCTCGCACTTCCCTCACAAACGTCTTCAGTCCGGACTTCCTGAGCAAAGGCAGGCCGTCGCTGAGCACAAAGTCAACGAACTCCTTCCCCCTCATCCCCTTCAGCCCTGCGATCCCGTAAGCGATCGCCTTCCCCCTGTAGACCCTCTCCCCTACCCTGACAGAGACGGTCGAGTACAGGCTCTCAAAATCCGGGTTGCTGAGATCGATCTCCTCCGGCAGCTCGAGGAAGTTCAGGCCGTGATTGACGGCCATGTTCCTGTAGAGAAATCCAATGTCAACCGTTCCGGCAGAGAGGTTTGCCGACAGGTCGGTTTCGAGGGCGAACACCTTCACCTTACTCACGAGCTCGTCGTAGAAACTCTCCCCGTAGTACTTCTCAGCGAGCCTGAACATGAGCAGCGTTCTGTAGCCGAGCGGGTCAACGGCCGGATCGCTCATCCCCGCAGACACCTCTCCGCTCAGGATCGCGTCTATCCAGTTTTCCGGAACGCCCCTTTTTCCGGCAACCACCAGACTGTTGGAGGCGAAGATGTAGTACCTGTCGAGGAACTTGGGAGCGAGCTCGTTCAGGAGGGTGTAATCGGCCGAGATCACCACGTCAGGCCTCCTCAGCCCGTCCTTTACCATCTCCACTATGGCAACAGACCCCCTCGCCTCTGACGACACCCCATAGCCATATCTCCTCTCGAACTCAGGGATTATCAGCTCCTCCATTTCCCTCACCAGACTGCCCGCGTACATTACCTCGATCTGCCTTTTCGATGAGCACCCGGCAAGTGCGATCGCACACGCGAGGGAGAGCCTGATGAAGTCCCTCCTGAGCATCGAAAGGTTTAACAATTCAGTTGTATTTTAACGTTTGGTTAAATGAAAGTGGTTGACTCACTGCTGACGGAGAGGCAGCTCGAGGTGTACCTCAGGAGGTTGAGGGGCGAGAAGCTCGAGGAGATAGCGAGAGACCTCGGCACGACCAAGAGCAACATCTCGGCGATAGAGAAGAAGGCGAAGAGGAAGATAGAGCTCGCGTACAACACCGTCAGGCTTGTGGAGCAGCTCGTTGACGCGCAGATAGTGTCCATACCGCCGGGAATTGATCTCTACGAGATACCGGGGATAATCTACAGGAAGGGTGACGAGATGGGAATAAAGATCAGGTACAGCGGCCCCGAGCTGATAAAGCTGCTCGTTGAGAGGTGCGGTCACAAGCTCAGGAACAGAGAGGTTACGAGGCAGATAACCGTCGGAATAAAGGAGAACGGAGAGATCAGCCTGTTTTAGCTAAAGAACTCCCACCATCCTGCCGAGGTAGAAGGCGTAAAAGGTCAGCAGCATTCCGCCCTCCCAGCAGGTTAGCTGGCGATCCTGAGTCATGAAGAAGTACAGGAGGGTGGCGACCACCATGAAGGGCAGGGCGAAGGACGTTATCGTTTCGGGGAATATGACCGTGCCAAACAGGGCAGGGATGCCTATCACGCCAAAGGAGTTGAACACGTTTGAGCCGAGCACGTTCCCGATGGCAATTTCAGCCTTCCTCCTTCTCGCTGCCACCATGCTCACCGAGAGCTCTGGAAGGGACGTGCCGAACGCAACAACCGTGGCGGCGACAATCTCTGTCCCCACTCCGAGGGCCTGCGAGATCTCCACAACCGACCTCACAGTGTACTCGGCACTCAGGTAGATCAGGATCGCGCTTCCGGCAAGCACCGCACCATCAACCACCCCGAACGTCCCCCTCTCGCCATGCACGTCTTTCGAGGATGTTGCTGCATAGCCCAGATATATGACAAGCCCGACAAGGGCTATCAGCCCGTCAAAGATTGTGAACGATCCATCGTAGGCGAGGATCAGGAGCATGAAGGCGGAGGCCATCAGGAGGGGGAGATCCACCTTCAGCAGGTCGTAGCTTATGTCTATCCTCCTGCCCGCGATGCCCACAAGGCCGATGATCAGGAAGATGTTGGTTATGTTCGACCCCACCACGTTTCCAGCGACGATCTCAGACGAGTCCGCAAAGACGGCCGCGATGGAGGACGCGAGCTCAGGGAGGGATGTTCCGACGGCAACAATGGTCACTCCGACGATGAAGTGGGGCAGCCCGAGACGAATCCCGAGCTTCTCAGCTGAGCGGGTGAAGTGGTCCGAGGACTTCACCAGCACGGCGAGGCTCACCGCGAACACCGCGAACCAGAATATCACGAGGTTGCTGATGACCTGTCACCTTTTATAGTTTACCTGCAGTGTCAAATACGGGGGAGAGCGATCACGGGGTGAGGATCATGATACGGGTAGATGGCAGCTACGGGGAGGGTGGTGGCCAGATTCTGAGGAGCGCCATAGCTCTGTCGTGCGTTACGGGTGAGGCGGTGGAGATATACAACATAAGGGCGAACAGGCCGAAGCCGGGGCTGAAGGCGCAGCACATGAAGGGCATCGAGGCTGCAAAGCTTTTGTGCAACGCAGAAGTGGAGGGGCTCAGGCCGGGCTCAACGAGGGTGATTTTCAGACCCGGGGAGGTGAGGGTGAGGGATCTGAGGATAGACATAGGCACGGCCGGAAGCATAACCCTGCTCCTCCAGACGATTCTCCCGCCCCTCCTCCACGCCGGAAAGGAATGCAGGCTCGAGATCACAGGTGGGACTGACGTGAGCTGGAGCCCGAGCATAGACTACTTCAGGTTCGTCACTTCCTCTGCACTGAGGGAGCTTGGGGCAGATCTGGACATTGACGTGATCAGGAGGGGATACTACCCCAAGGGAAGAGGAAAGGTCGTTGTGCACATCAGAGAGAGCGAGCTGGAGGGCAGGAGGTTTGAGGAGGTTAGATGCGAGGCTGTCAGGGGCGTGAGCCACTGTTCCAACCTCCCGGCCCACGTAGCGGAGAGGCAGGCGAGAGCTGCAAGGAGGCTGCTCGAAAGCAGCAACTACAGGGCAGAGATAGAAACAGAGGTCAGGAGGGACTACTCTACCGGCTCGGGGATAACCATCTACTGCGGGTACAAGGGAACTGTGTCGCTCGGAGAGAAGGGAAAGAGGGCAGAGAAGGTTGGAGAAGAGGCAGCCCTCGAGCTTCTGAGGGAGCTCGGAATGAGTGGTGCGTTCGACAGGCACCTCGCGGATCAGGTTATGATAGCCGGCGCAATAGCGAGGGGGACGACAGAGTACACGACCACAGAGGTGACGATGCACACGAGGAGCAACGCGTACGTGATAAACAGCTTTTTCCCTGACTCGGTTGAGATAGATGGCAACAGGCTCAGGATAAGGGGCACGAGGGACTGAATAAAGAAATTTTATTTTTTCTCAGAATTAACAGCGAAAACTTTAAATATTTGGATTGTATTTATTAATCATGTCAAAAAATATAAATGATTAATTGTTGAAAACTGGAGGGGTTTTGATGCGGTTGAGCAGGAGGGAGTTTAACAAAGCCCTCGCAGCGCTCGGAGCGACCGGGTTTCTGATGAGGTACAAGACAGATGTCGTCAAGGCCTTTGAAGAGGCAAAGAGCTCCGGTGTAAAGCTGTTCTGGCTGCAGGGGCAGAGTGACTCGGCCTGCACAGTTTCGCTCCTGCAGGCCAGCGATCCCGATCTGTATGATGCGGTGGAGGAGCTGAGCGTCGGGATCTCGTTCCACCCGACCATCATGCCGTCCTTCGGTGATGAGGCGATAAGGGTTCTCGAAGAGGAGGATCCGGACGTTCTCGTCCTCGAGGGGTCAATTCCTACTGGCAAGATGGAGAGCGCGTGCACATTTGGAGAGAGGAACGGAAAGGAGATCACGCTGGTCGAGTGGCTGAATGAGCTGATTCCGAGGACCAAGGTTGCAATAGTGGGATTCGGAAGCTGCGCAGCTTACGGTGGAATCCCGTCGGGAAAGGACTTCGATGGAAAAAGTCCAACGAACGCTGTAGGTCTCTACCAGTTCCTGAAGGGGAGAAATCCACCGGTTCCGGTTGTGCTCCTTCCCGGGTGCCCCGGCCACCCTGACTGGCTGATGGTCACGCTTGCGAGCGTTCTGCTCGGGATAGTACCAAAGCTTGATGACTACTGGAGACCAGAGGTCTTCTTCTCCAGCCTCATTCACGACAACTGCGCAAGGAGGGGGTTCTACGACGAGGGCTGGTTTGCCGAGAGCTTTCACGAGAGCGACATGAGGCACAACAAGTGCCTGTTCAAGCTCGGATGCAGGGGGCCAATGACTTTCTCTGCCTGCAGCGAGACGAAGTGGAATGGTGGCATAAATGTGTGCATGAACGCCGGAGCGCCGTGCATAGGCTGCATGCACCCCAACTTCCCGGACGAGACCTCACCATTCTTCAAGGCCCAGAGCAGGCTTGAGATCGACCTCACCAAGACAGTCTTCACAACGCTGACCGGCGCGGTTCTGATTGGTGCTGGCGCGTACATAGTCACACACGCCATAAGGGAGAGCAAGGTTGAGAAGGAGAGGAGGAAGGAAGAATGAGGTACGTGGAGAGGTTTGATGTCCATCAGAGGCTCCAGCACCTTCTGCTTCTGACGAGCTTCATAATTCTCGCCGTAACCGGCCTGCCGCTCCTCTACAGGTACACGGACTGGGGAATGTGGATGATAAACGCGATGGGGGGCGTGGAGGAGGTCAGGGGCTGGCACAGGCTGGCGAGCTTCGTCATGATTGGAGCAGGAGTTTACCACGTGCTCTGGGCGCTCGCCAAAAGGCCGACTACAATGATCCCGAGAAAGAAGGACTTTCAGGACTTTGTAGCCGACGTAAAGTTCGTTCTCGGAATGTCGAGCGAGGTGCCGAAGTACCACAAGTTCAGCTACGTCCAGAAGTTTGAGTACTGGGGGGCCTTCTGGGGGATGGTCATCATGATCTCAACAGGTCTCGTGCTGAGCTACCCGGAGATATTCTCCCCATCAGGCGAGTGGTTCGCTGCTTTCAGAGTTGCCCACTGGGAGGAGGCGATTCTTGCGGTGGTGTTCATAGCGAGCTGGCACATGTACTTCAGCCATCTCCGCAAGAAGTTCTTCCCGTTCAACAAGGTCATCTTCACGGGCAGGATGGAGCTTGAGAAGGCGAAAGATGAGCATCCGCTCTGGGTTGAGGAGGTGGTGAGGAATGGAAGTGGTAATTGATCCCGTTACAAGGCTTGAGGGTCACCACGGAGTCAGGCTGAACGTGGAGGGTGGGGTTGTCAGAGAGGCGAAGGCTCTGGCAACCATGTTCAGGGGCTTTGAGAGGATTGTCGTTGGGAGGGACATAAGAGACGCGCCGATAATACTGCAGAGGATCTGCGGAGTGTGCCACAACGACCACAGGCTCGCGAGCCTGTTCGCCATAGAGAACGCTGCAGGGCTCGGAAACGAGTGGGGTCACGGGATACCGGAGGCTGCGCTGCTTATGAGGAACGTGATAGCGAGCCTCCAGTTCGTGTTCGACCACCCGGTGTGGGCCTACGCGCTGACAGGGCCGGACTTCTGCGACCAGATCCACAGGACCGGGCTCAAGAGGTTTGACCCGCTGGTGGGTCAGGGGGTGAAGGAGGCAGTCTTTGCCCAGCGCAGGCTCCATCAGGCCATGGCCTACATAGGAGGGAAGGTTCCGCACATAATGACGCCCGTGCCCGGCGGAGTCACCCTTGAGATAGACGAGAAGGTGATAAGCAGGCTGATAAGCATTGTCCTCGACGTCAAAAAGTGGGCGATAGGTGTCGGGCTGAGCAAGGGCACGCTCGAGCACACGGCAGACGTGGCGGGGTACATAATCGACGACGTTTCGAGGAAACTTGAGGAAGGTAAGGAGATTGCCCCTCCAAGCGATCCGGAGATTGGTAGAGGGCTTTACGACCTCGTGTCGCTGATAGTCGTAATGGCCAGAATGGGGCTGGCGGACATGGGAGAGAGGACGGCAACTATGCTCGCCTACGGGTTCCTGAGTGACGCGAACGGAGAGCTCTTCTTCCCGTCGGGCTTCTTCAACGGAAGCGACCTCGAGAAGTTCGACTACAGGAAGATAGGCGAGGACGTCACCCACTCCTACTACTCGGACGACGCTGGTGGAGAGTACGTGGGGAACGAGGACACCAGAAAGCTCGTTCCGAAGTACGGAAAAAGCGGAGCCTACACGTGGGCAAAGGCTCCCAGGTATGACGGCAAGCCAGCAGAGGTGGGGCCCCTTGCAAGGATGGTGGCCAAGGGCTTCAGGGACGGATGGGAGTACGGCGATCCGCTCGACCTCCGAAAGAGCCTCGCCGGAGGAAGGACTGCAAGCAATGCACTCGCGAGGAACATAGCGAGAATTCAGGAGGAGCTGCTCACGATAGACTACCTCGAGAGCCTGCTGCTGCAGCTCAAGGAATATGCCGGTAGGAAGACGTACATAGAGTTCCCCGACAACGTGACCGGTGAGGGTGTGGGGCTGCGAGAGGCTCCGCGAGGAGCCCTCGGCCACTGGATGAGGGCAAGTGCAGGAAGGGTGGAGAACTATCAGGTTATAGCGCCAACCACGTGGAACGTGTCACCGAGGGATTCTAAAGGAAATCCGGGGCCACTTGAGGAGGCCCTCGTCGGAACTCCGATGGAGAACGGAGACCAGTGGAACGTTGTGAGAGTCATTCACAGCTTCGACCTATGCCTCGCATGCACGGTGCACGTGTTCACCAAGGATGGAAAGAGGTGGGAGTTCCTAACCTGATTTTTTATTTCACACCCTTCCCCTGCTTTCCCCGTGTATCACAGCCGAGGCAACCAGATGAGCAAGCCTAAGACACTCAGGAACGTTTCCCTTAAGCGTGGCTGATTTGAGGAGCGATGCGGCCTCTTCGTAACCGCACCCCTTGAACTGAATGAATACTCCGTCAACCTCGTGAACCTCACCTGCCTTCCTTATCACCTCCATCCTCCTTTCAGCATCACCCACGTTTTTCAGCGCGTCCTGAATGGCCAGAAAGTCAGGCCTCTTCCGCATCACGGCAATTACCGGGACTGAAAGGGATGAGGAGATCACCTCGATGTCAGCGACGTTGAACCCGCCGAAAGTTACGCCGTTGAGGAATATGCACCTCACCTGCTCCCTGAACTTCGACCTGCGAACCATGCCTACGATCTTCTCTGTCACGTCGAGGCCGTCTACTGTTATCTCCTCAACCATCACTCCCTCAACGTAGCAGTTGCCCTCGGTGACAACACCGGCAACTATCGCCCTCTCTCCCGAGAAGCTGTCGTCTATCCCCAAAAACCTGAGCTGTTTCATCTTCAGCAGTCGTAGTGGCGCCTCACAAGCTTTACGCCATCTATGCTCATCAGCTCACTCTCGCTGTTGGCGTTGACTATGTAGTGGTAGTCGTAGAAGGCCTCGTAAACCTCAATGAAGCGCTCCCTTAAGGCTTTCTCAACCTCCTCTTTCCTCGAGAGGTCGATCCAAATCTCGAAGTACATCCTTCACCTCAGTCCGGCAAGGTCGTAGACCCCAAAAACGATAATGAAAAATAGAATTGTTCCTATCGCCACCCTCAGGGTGCTTATCACCCACCAGTACTTGAGTATCCTCACCAGATTCTCTTCGTCCGTCAGCCAGCGGAATATCCTCTCGGAGATCATGCCTCGGCCTGCTCTTTCTTGCTCTTGATCTTCTTCAGCCTGATGATGTTCTCTCTGTCCATCTCCTCGAGCTTGAAGGTGATGTACCTCGCGGCCTCCTCCATCTCCGGAATGACCTTGAACTCGAGGGCGTTAACCCTCCTCTTCGTCCTCTCTATCTCGTCTATGAGCTTCTTCAGCGTCGTTTCTATCTCTGCCACCTCAAGGATTGCGTCAATCAGCGCCTCGTATGCCTCAACTGCCTCATCCACCCTCGCGCTCGTGCCGATTATTCCATAGTTCCTCTCGGCAAGAGACTTCCTCACGACCTCCCTTTTGATCACCGGCACAACCACGCCCATTATGTTCTTCCTCTTAAGCGTGAAGGTTGGGCTCTTCTCAACAGACAGGGCAATGGACTTCACCGCGATGACACCGTCTGCGGCCATGGCGAGGGCCAGCTTCTCCTGAGCCTCCTTGTACCTCTGAACCATCTCGTCTATGACCTTCTTTGCATCCTCGAGGATCGTTCTGAACTCCATGATGAGGCCGTCTCTCTTCATCTTGAGGAGCGCGTGACCCTTTTTGGCCATCGCTATCCTTCTTCTGAGCTTTATCAGCTCCATTCTGGTTGGCTGTACGTCCATTGTATCACCCGTTCAAAAAATGAGGGGAATTACTCGGCCTTCTTCTTGTAGGCCGGGTGGTACTTCTCGATGAACTTCCTCTCGATCTTCGTCAGCTCGCTCTCCGGGAGCATCGAGAGCAGTTCCCAGCCGATGTCGAGGGTCGTCTCGATGTCTCTGTCCTCGTACTTGCCCTGCTGGATGAACCTCCTCTCGAACTCGTCCGCGAACTTCAGGTACCTCCTGTCCCTCTCCGACAGTGCCTCCTCACCGACGATGGCAACGAGACCTCTCAGGTCGACACCCTCTGCGTATGCTGCATACATCTGGTCGTTCCACTGCACGTGGTCGTCCCTCGTTCTGCCCTCACCGATACCCTCCTTCATCAGCCTGCTGAGCGATGGCAGGACATTGATGGGCGGGTAAATACCCTTGGCGTGGAGCTCCCTGCTGAGCACGATCTGACCCTCGGTGATGTAGCCCGTGAGGTCGGGAATCGGGTGGGTTATGTCGTCGCCGGGCATCGTAAGGATGGGCATCTGGGTGATCGTACCCTTCCTGCCCCTGATTCTCCCTGCCCTCTCGTAGATCGTGGCGAGGTCTGTGTACATGTAACCCGGATAGCCTCTCCTTCCGGGAACCTCCTCTCTCGCCGCGGAGATCTCTCTGAGAGCCTCACAGTAGTTGGTCATGTCAGTCAGGATGACGAGGACGTGCAGGTCGTACTCGTAGGCGAGGAACTCTGCCGCGGTGAGGGCCATTCTCGGAGTGAGCAGCCTCTCAATAGCCGGATCATTTGCGAGGTTCAGGAAAACCACGGCCCTCTCAAGAGCTCCCGTCCTCTCAAAGTCCTTCATGAACTGGTGAGCCTCCTCGTGGGTGATACCCATGGCCGCGAACACGACAGCGAACTCCTCTCCCTCTCCCCTGACCTTGGCCTGCCTCGCAACCTGCAGGGCTATGTCGTTGTGCGGGAGACCTGAGCCAGAGAATATGGGCAGCTTCTGTCCCCTGACGAGCGTGTTCATTCCGTCAATGGCCGAGATACCGGTCTGGATAAACTCCCTCGGGTACTCCCTCGCGTAGGGGTTTATGGCCGCACCAATGATCTCCCTCCTCTCCTCAGGAACGATCTTTGGTCCGCCGTCAATCGGGTCTCCAGATCCGCTGAGAATTCTTCCGAGCATGTCGTAGCTGACGTTGAGCCTGATGATGTCTCCGGTGAACCTCACGGTCGAGGAGGTGTCAATACCCCTCGTTCCCTCGAAGACCTGCACGACCACAACGTCCTTGGACGTGTCGAGCACCTGTCCTCTCCTCGTTGAGCCGTCGGGCAGGGTTATCGTGACGAGCTCTCCGTAGCCAACGGGCTCGGTCTTCTCAACAAAAACAAGGGGACCGGAAACTTGGGTGATCGTCTTGTACTCCTTCATTCACTCCACCCCCAGATTCTGCTTAATCTTCTTGATGGCGTTCTCAAGGGCAGTCTTGTAGTCCTCCTCGAACTTCGCCCTCGCAAACTCGTCGATGCCCTCGACGCCGATGATCTCCTCGACGAGCTTTCCTGACTCAAGAGCCCTGAAGAATATGTCGTTGATCTCCTTGATTCCCTTGAGCAGATCGTACTGCTTCTTCAGGTCACAGTAGGTGTCAACCGGGTGGTATGCGTACTGCTGGAGGAAGACCTCTCTCACCAGCCTCGCGACCTCGAGGAGCAGCCTCTGGCTCTCGGGCAGGGCATCGCTACCAACGAGCTGCACGATCTCCTGGAGGTTGGCCTCCTCCTGCAGAACGGTCATGGCCCACTTCCTGAGCTCGCCCCAGTCCGGAGCAACGTTCTCGTTGAACCACTCGGCGAGCGTGTCTGCGTAGAGGCTGTAGCTCTGGAGCCAGTTGATGGCCGGGAAGTGCCTCCTCGCAGCGAGCTTAGCATCGAGCGCCCAGAAGACCTTCACAATTCTGAGCGTGTTCTGAGTAACTGGCTCGGAGAAGTCACCGCCTGGTGGCGAAACAGCACCGACAACAGTAACGCTTCCGATGTTTCCGTTCAGCGTCCTCACTCTCCCAGCTCTCTCGTAGAACTCTGCAAGCCTTGATGCGAGGTAAGCAGGATAGCCCTCCTCACCGGGCATCTCCTCAAGTCTTCCCGAAATCTCTCTCATTGCCTCTGCCCACCTGCTCGTCGAGTCGGCCATGATGCTCACGTCGTAGCCCATGTCTCTGAAGTACTCGGCTATGGTTATACCTGTGTAAACGCTCGCCTCTCTCGCAGCGACGGGCATGTTTGAGGTGTTGGCTATGAGCACGGTCCTCTCCATGAGCGGCTTTCCGGTTCTCGGATCCTCGAGCTCCGGGAACTCCTCGAGAACCTCTGTCATCTCGTTGCCCCTCTCACCGCAGCCGATGTAGACGACGACGTGCGTGTCACTCCACTTGGCAAGCTGGTGCTGGGTGACAGTCTTTCCAGAACCGAACGGCCCCGGAATGGCAGCCGTACCACCCTTCGCTACGGGGAACATCGTGTCGAGAATCCTCTGTCCGGTTATGAGGGGTATCGTCGGCGGGAGCTTCTCCTTGTACGGCCTCGGAATTCTGACCGGCCACTTGTGAGCGAGCCTGAGCTCCGTGCCGTCCTCGAGAACGGCAATCGTGTCCTCGACCGTGAAGCTTCCCTCGTATATCTCGCTCACAACGCCCGAAACGTTCGGAGGTACGAGGATCTTGTGCTCTATGAACTCCGTCTCCTGAACGCTTCCGAGGATGTCTCCGCCGTTAACCTTGTCCCCCTTCTTCACGAGGGGCTTGAACTCCCACTTCTTGCTCCTGTCGAGAGCCGGTGCATCAATGCCCCTCCCTATGAAGTCTCCGCTCGCCTCCTTCAAAGCTGGCAGCGGTCTCTGAACTCCGTCGTAGATGGACTTGAGCAGTCCCGGCCCGAGCTCGACGCTCAGCGGCATTCCCGTGTTCTCAATCTTGTCTCCCGGCTTTATTCCGGATGTGTCCTCGTAAACCTGAATCAGTGCCTTCTCTCCCACGAGACCTACGACCTCACCCATCAGGCCCTCTTCTCCGACCTTGCACACGTCGTACATCCTCGCTTTCAATCCCTCGGCAACCACCAGTGGCCCTGATACACGATAAACCTTCCCAATTAACTCCTTCACTTCCATAAGTCAACACCTATCGCCTTTCTTATCTTTTCTCTAATCTCCTCAACTCCACCCTCCTCGCCCACGGCAACGAACGTTGGCTCCACGCTCTCGTCAACCGCCCTCTTCAGGGCGAGGGGGAGCTTCTTCAAAAATTCATACTTGATGACCGCAACACCGATCTCGTCACTCTCGAGAACCTTCTCAACCACGCTGATCAGCTCATCGTCGCTCGTAACGTCGAATATGTCCCTGACCCCGGCCAGCCTGAAGCCGAGGTTGAAGTCCGGGTCGCCAATCACAGCCAGCCTCTTCATACTATCACCAGCTGCTCCTTAATCTCCTCAACATCCATTCCGCTCGCCTTGCCCCTTGCGATGAGCCTCAGGTTGTCCACCTCAATCCTCTTGAGGAGCATGTACGCGAGAACCGGCAGAACCGAGAGCGGGTAGTAGTTGGACTTCCTTATGGTTCTCTGAGCCCAGACTCCCATGAGGGCGTTCTCAACCTTTGACATCAGGTGGGTGGCGATGGCTTCCCTGAGATCGTCGATGAACCAGTAGTTCTCGAGCGCCTTGTACAGCTCCTCGAGGTCCATCGCAGCAAGTTTTCTCGCCTCGTCCTCGGTTAGCTGGTAGCCGTACGGCACGATCCTCGACATTATCTCGTCCGCCGGCACGCCCTCCCTCTTGAGCCTTATGATCGTCTTTATGTTCACTATGTCGATCTCCATCCTTATGAAGTCGATGAAGTACTTCGTGTCAAGGCTTTCAGCGGACAGGCTGGCTATGGAGGTGTAGTAGAACTTGTCAAGCTCGTCCTCAACCTCGGAGAGCTTTGCCCCGTGGAGAAGCTTCTCGAGGATCGCATGGAAGGGCTTGCCCTTAAAGGCATCGACGATCTCATCAACGGTGTCCCTTGCAAGCAGGGACTTCAGGAACTCCTCGTCCAGCTCTCCGGCAGGAACGAGCGTCGCCTCGATCTCCTCGTTGCTGAACCCGAACATCTTGCCCCTGATTATGTTCTTGATGTTCCAGAAGTCCCACTTCCTGAGGTAGAGGACTATGAGCTCCCTCGGAAGGCCCTTGGATATGTTTATCAGCTTCGTGTAGGTTCTCGAGAGGTTCAGGGAGAGGGCGTGATCTATGAGGTCCATCCCCGAGTACTTGTACGCGAGCTCATCAATCTCCTTCTTGTACTCTGTCTCCTCGAGGTACCTGATTATCTCGTTGAGGTCCATGTTGAGGAGCTTCGCGTACTCCTCCTTCGGGATGAGCTTTCTCTTCATCACTCGTACTCTGGCGACTATGTACGCCCACTCGGAGATCTTTGTCTTCCTAATTATCTTGGAGATCATCAGCCCTCACCCAAAGAGCTTCTCGTAAATGTCCTTCATCTTGGACTCGTAAACTTCCTGGAGAAGTGTGTCAAACGTGAGGTTTATCCTGAACTCACCATCCTTGCTCTCCAGCACCACACCGCCGATGCAGTCCACATTGCCCGCATACTCGAGCTTCGTCAGCTTCTTCACGAGCTCCTCGTCCTTCTTGTTGGAGTAAACCACGTAGTCCTGCCCCTCATACTTGGACAGGAGCTTCTTGAGGAGCTCCTCCCTCTCCTTTCCGTCGAGGTTCGCGACCTTCTCCACGAGCATCTGGTAGACATTCTCCACAACCTCTCTCTTCCTGTTGAGCTCCTCCTTCTTCATCTCGAGGTTTATGCTCGATATCTCCTGTCTCCTGAGCCTCTCCGCTTCTTTCTCGGCCTCCTCCCTCGCCCTCTTGAGAATCTCCTTGGCGTTCTCCTTGGCCTCGAGAATTATCTTCTCCGCTTCCTCCTCAGCAGAGCTCTTAATCTCGGCTACCTGCTGATGTCCCTTCCTGACGATCTCCTCGATTATTGGCTCCAGTGGCATTTTGGATCCCTCGTAAAAAAAGGAATGGTGGTTTTCACATGAACATCAGCAGGAACGACACGACCAGTCCGAAGATGACGATTGTTTCCGGAATAACGGTCATCAGCAGGCCCCTACCGAAGAAGCTCGGATCCTCAGCCATCGCTCCTACTGCCGCAGCACCAATTCCCTGCTCACCAAGACCAGCACCAATTCCAGCCAATCCGACAGCCAGACCAGCACCAATCGCCACAAACCCATCCACCATTTTCAACACCTCCTTTTTTAATCCTCCTTTGTGTATTTCCTCTTCCTACCAAAGGGGCTGTAAAGCCTGCCCCCACCCTCAAAGAACTTCACAAAAAACTCCACATAGTGCAATCGGAGACTCTGCAACCCCGGATCAAGGATTCCGAGGAGAATGTTAATCACGTGCCCGAGCGCGAAGACGATGATTGCCGCTATTATCCCCACAGGCCCGGAGGGCCAGAGCATCTCGAACGCCATGTAGTTGAAGGCAACGGCAAAGCCGACACTGGCGAGACCCACAGCGAGCAATCGAGCGTAGCTGATCGTGTTGCTGAGCAGCGTCAGGTACTCGATGAGGAACATCGGACCCTCGCCGATTATCGTCAGCACAGCCCAGATGATTATGAACGGCACTGCCGCGATGTATGCTAAGTTGAGCTCAAAGGCTGTCTTTCCGGCCATGTTGTTCAGGATGAAGCCGGTGATTATCAGCGCGATGCTGATCAGAGCCATCAGCCAGTTGAACTTCTCCTCAATCGCGTGCCTCCACCCGTGCTCCTTCGCCACGTTCCTGATTCCAATCACGTAGGCCATGGCCATGTGGAAGACACCTATGGCAATCGTCAGCACGAGAATTGCCGGCGCTTTCTCAAGCCTGTTGACGTGGGGCATCTCGGCAAACATGTGGGCTATCGCACTCTCGTGACCGAAGAGCTTGGCGAACAGCGTTTCGTGACCGAACAGCTCGAACCCGAAGAACTCGCCATACACCAGGCCAAACACTATCGTGGAGATTGCAGAGTAGTTGAGGACTCTGAGGAGTGCCTGCCAGCCCTCGGTCTTGAACTTGGTCGAAAGCCAGAGCCCGAGGGCGAGAATGACGATACCGTAACCAATGTCTCCGAGCATGAAGCCGAAGAATATCGGGAAGAAGATGGACATGATGAGCGTCGGGTCGATCTCCGTGTACTTGGGGACTGCGTAGGAAGTTGTCAGCAGCTCGAATGGCTTTGCAAACGCGGGATTCTTCATTGCGGTTGGTGGCTCGAACTTCTCGTCCTTGATCTTCACGGCAACAACCTTCCCGTTGGTCTTGGCCTTTACCGTGCTCTCAAACTCCTCGTAAGACTCCTCGGGCACGTAGCCTACGAGCACGAACGCGTATTTGGATGTGGCAGCCCTGAGCGGAAGCTCACTTTTCTCGAGCTCTATGCTCAGGTGCTCCTCGAGCGCAAGCAGGAGGTCGAGGTTCTCGCTCTCATACCTCTCAATCTCCTGATTGAGTTTCTCCAGCTCAGACCTCAGCCTCTCCTCTTCCTCGTCAAGCTCCCTGAGCCTCGTGTCGTAGTCAACGTCAATCTCGGGAACGGAAATCTCCCTGAAGGCGAACTCCTGAAGAACCTTGAAGACCTCCTCAGCGTAATCCTTCTTCACGAGGACGGCTACAACCAGCTCGCCCTCATACTCGGCGGTGAATATCTCGAACTCCTTGGTGACCTCCATTATCTTCTCAAACGGGTTCGCCTTGGCGAAGCCCACATAGACCTCGAGGGTCTTGTAGCCCCTGAGGAGGTTGGCCGGAACTCCGAGAGCCTTCAGGGGGAGGATGCTCCTCCTCTCATCTCCAATTTTCCTGAGTCTGTCCTCGATCTCCTTGATCCTGCTCACTCTCGAGTTTATCAGCTCCTCAAGCTCCGATACCTTCGTGTCGAGCTCCCTGTCAAGCTCCTTTACGCTGAACACCTTCTTCGGCTCGTAGCCGTCCTTAACCCCGGCATGAGCTAGAAGAGACCTTACAGAAACGAGGAACTTGGAGAGTTTCGAAGCTTTCTCGAGCGGCTCCCCTATTTTGAAGTACTCGTCCTCCTCCCCGTAATCCTCAATGTGAAGCTTGTTGAGCCTGTAAAGGATGTCTGAAGTAACCTCGAGGTACTCCTTCGGCCCCACTACGGAAACCTTAACCATCCTTACAGGCTCAAGCATTTTCGATCATCCTCACAAACTCGTTGTAGAGCTCCTCAACGACCTCTCCAATCCTCGACTCTCCCTTTCTCACCATCTCGTTGATCTCTGCGAGTTTCTGCTCCCTGATCTTCTCCTTCTCCTTCTCAACCTCTGCCTTGGCCTTCTCTATGATCTCCTGCTTTATCTTCTCGGCCTCTTTGTTCGCATCCTCGATGATCTTCCTTGCCTCCTCCTTGGCGGCGAAAATCTTCCTCTTTTTCTCCTCTTCAGCCTGCTTTATCTCTTCCTCGATTTTCTGCTCGGTCTCCTTTATTTTCCTAAGGATCTCTGTTTTCTCCATGCCGTTTCACCCCATAAAAGATGATACTAAGGAACTCAACCACTCGTGAGTGAAGTGATATTTAAGGATTTTCTTTTTTAACGATTGATGTGTTTGCTAAAGAGGATAAACTCTGACCATTTCGCCCGCTTCCACGACTTCGGTGTTCTCGTCAATTATCGTATAGCAATTCGCCTTTGTGATGCTGCTGAGTATGCCAGAGCCGTAGGATGACACCGGACGGGCGAGCATCGTTTCGAAGTCAACCGAGAGCCTAACAAAGCTCGTGAAGCCCGGCTTTGAGTAAACGCTGTCCGAGAGCTTCGCGAAAAACGAAACATCCCCATTCACGTGGAGCATCCTGCGTATCGCGGGCCTTAGAAGGAGGTACGCCGAGGCCACGCATGCCGCCGGAAATCCGGGAAGTGCGAGAACCGGGGTTGAGCCAACAACCGCCCCCACTGTCGGCTTTCCCGGCCTGAGGGAGATCCCCCTGAAGAGCACCTCACCAATGTCCCCGAGAACGGGGTAGATGATGTCCCTCTTCCCTACCGACGTCCCGCCTGTGGTTACAACGAGGTCGTAGCTGTCAGCGAGATTTAGAATGCTCTCAAGCTCGTCCCTGCTATCCGGCACTATGTCCGTTACTTCCGGGCTCGCACCCCACTCCTTCAGGTAGGAGGAGATCATGATCCCGTTGCTCTCGTAAACCTTCCCCGGGACGAGCCTCTCCCCCGGCCTTACGAGCTCGTCTCCCGTTGGGATCACGAGGACTCTCGGCCTTCTGAATACCTCAACCTCCTCCACCCCGGCTGACCTCAGGAGGGCGAGGTGATGGGCTCTGAGGAGCGTTCCCTTCTCGGCAATCCTGTCCCCTGCCCTCAAGTCCTCTCCGGCAAGGCCAATGTTCTCGTACTTCCTCACGGGCTTGTAGACTGCCACAAGGCCGTCGAACTCCTCGGTGTCCTCCACCTTCACAACCGCGTCGAAGCCTTCCGGCACAGCATCTCCAGTGTGAACCCACCTCGCCTGCTCTCCCAGCCTCAGAATGACGGGGTTCGTTCTGCTTGCCCCTGAAACGTCCGCACTTCTGACAGCATAGCCATCCATGGCCGCCCTGCTGTAGTGCGGGATGTCGATCTCCGAGCTAATATCTTCTGCGAGAACCCTTCCGTGGGCAAGCTCAAGCGGAACGCTCTCGACATCATCTCTGCCAAACTGCCTGACCCTCGAAAGCAACCTCTCTCTCGCCTCGTCAACACTCATCAGGTTCGTGAACAGCATCTCAACCACCGCTCACTGGTGGGAGCAGAGCCACCACGTCGTTCTTCTCAAGCCTGACGCTGAAGTCATCTACGCTCCTGCCGTTCACCATCACTATCGCGTACTCGTAAAGCCTCGAAAACTCCGGGTAGGACTCTTCGAGCTTTTTCAGGAGCTCCTCAACGCTCTCCGCATCAATTTCAAGCTCTCTCGTGCCCGCGATCTCCCGGAAGTTTGCGAAAAGCTTTACCCTCACCACCCAACATCACCTACGAGCATATGGCCCGCATCATCTCAGCCAAGATGCTTTCAAGTGTTTCGCGGTTTTTCAGCATGAAGTCCTTCCCCTGCACCTCAACGAAATCAGCAACCTTCAGCCTCTTTTCCAGCTTCTTCATCCCCCTCCTCATCTCGATCTCGAGGAACGGGAACTCGTGCTCCATCTCAACATGAACGAGGCCGCACTCAGCCCTGTAAACGAAGTTGTACTCCGACTCGCTCTCGAGGCTTATCCCAGCAACCGTCACGGGCCTCCTCTCCCTCACCTTCTCCCAGCTCTTGGAGAGCATCTCGTCTATCCTCTCAATCAGAAAGTCATCGGCCTTAGCGTAAGCGGCAGCGCTCTCGATTGCCTCTCCAACAGCATCCTTAACATTTCTGAGCTTGTCGAACAGACCCATAAAGAAGAGTGGAAAGAGCCTTTAAAAAAGTTGTTTTCTACTTTCCAGCCCTTCCCCTGTCCCCGTGGCTCGGGACGAACTCCACTCCGGGGTGCCTCTGCATTATGGGCTGCGGATAGAGATCCATGAGCTCGTAGACCTCCGGAGGGACGTCTGTGGAGACGTTCAAACCGAACTCCTTCACAGTCTCGACGGTCAGGGGGTAGTCGTGGGTCCACCTCCCCTCGGTGAGAGTCTTCGCGACCTCCTTCGCCCTCTCTTCACCAAGCTTGTCCCTGAGCAGCGAGACCACAAAATCCCTGACCTGATTTATGGCCTTCTCAGCTATGTCCGCCATTATCAGCGTCTGGTCGTCTATGTCCTTCGGATCCTTCCTCTCAACTGCCCTCAGGATTGATGGAGCGGGGTAGTTCATGAGCTGCGGGTCAACGGGCCCGAGGACTGCATGAGGGTCCATTATTATCTCGTCTGCTGCGAGAGCTATCAGCGTTCCGCCACTCATGGCGTAGTGGGGAACTATAACCGTCGTCTTCGCCGGGTGATCGTGGAGGGCCTTGGCGATCTGGGTTGCTGCAAGCACAAGCCCGCCGGGGGTGTGGATTATCAGGTCTATGGGCTTGTCCTTGGGTGTGCTCCTTATCGCCCTGAGCACCTTCTCGGAGTCGTCAATGTCTATGAACCTGTAAATCGGAATTCCGAGGAATCCAACGCTCTCCTGCCTGTGGATCATTGTTATGACGTTGCTGCCTCTCTTTTCTCCGATCTTCTCCATGAGCTTCCTTCTCGCCGAGACGAGCATCTGGTGCTTCATCTGCGGCATGAAAATCAGGTACAGGAAGATCAGCAGCCAGAATATGCCGCTCAGAGAGTAGGGATCGTACGCCATGTTCGAAAATAAAGAATCAAATATTATAAAAATCAATCGCTACCCGGCAGTTACTCACACCCTGAACATAACCTGACTGGCAGTTTTCAGCCTCCTGCGTATTCTCTGCATCTCGTAAACGTAGAGGAGCATTACATCGTCAACATACCTGTCAAAGCCGAAGGCCTTCTCTATGAACTCCGCATGCCTCCTGTCCCTCACGTAAATCACGTACTCGCTCCCGAGGTTTCTCATCTCCAGAATTATCGGTATGGAGAAGCGATCCCACTCGTACTCATCAACGTACCTCGCTATGAACTCCAGCTCGTCCCTCTCTATGTCGTACTCCTCCCCGTCCCTCGCCCTGATCGCGGGGCTATCCATTTCCAGCAGAGTCTTCAGGCTGACCCTGCGCTGCGGAAGGTGCCTGTTTATGGACTCCACAAGCTTCGCGAGCGCTCTATCGCTGAAGCGATCCCTCATCGTATCCACCTCAGGCTGACCGGGCCGAACCCAACGCCAAACTCAGATGCGAAGTCCCCCTCCCTGATGCTGAGCTCAAGGGTGTTAAAGCTTCCTATCAGCGCGAGGGGTTCACCCACCTCAACGTCCTCGTACCTCTCAACAAGCGGAATCTCAAGGCCGTTGAAGATCACTCCCTCAGGGGACGCTCTCTCCACGAGTTCCCTCCTGACGTTCGTCACAACGTTCCCGAACCTGTCTATGTGCACGACCATCGCCCTTACTCCGCTTTTGGAAATGGTGAGGTCAAAGAGGTCGAGCTCGACAATGGCATCGGTGAGAGGGGAGAAGTACCTCTCCTCCAGCCGTCCCTCCTTGAGGAGTGCTCCGGCAGGGGCGAAGATGTCCCTGCCATGGAACGTGGACGACAGCTCTCCGACGAGCTCGCTAACAGCCTCGTTTATCCGGTAAACCTCAACCACCCCATCTCCAGAGGCTGAGGGGTAGGCTATTCCGTTGTCGGGGCACACAAACCAGTAGTTTTCAGTCTTTATGGCCAGCGCCTTCCTCCTGCCACCCACCCCCGGATCCACAACGGCAACAAAGACCGTGTCCCTCGGAAAGAACCTGTAGGCGTTGTACAGCAGAAACGCCCCTTCCAGAACGTTCTGCGGTTTGACGGAGTGGGTGATGTCAACTACCTCCGCTCCGCTGATCCTCCTGATCACTCCCTTCATCACTCCCGGGTAGTAGTCCCCGAAGTCGGTGAGTAGCGCTATCACCATGTCTCCCAGTGGGTTATCTCCTCCAGATCGAACCTCCGCCTCGGCCTCGGCGTTTCTGCCGGGTAGCCTATTGGGAGTATCGCCGCCGGTCTTGCATAGCTCGGGATGTTTAGAATCTCGGAAACCTGCTCGTCATCGTAAGCGCCGATCCACACAGAGGCGAGGCCCATGCAGTGCGCGGCAAGCAGGATGTTCTGCACCGCTGCGGCTGCATCCTGCTCCGCGTAAATTCTCCCCCTATCTCCGTAGACCTTCATGCTCCGCGGGTAGTTTGCCACCACCACGATTATGACCGGAGCCTCGGCGATGAACATTTGCCTGAGAGATGCGACCGCGAGCCTGAGCTTCGTCTCCTCGTCCCTGACGACTATGAAGTCCCTCGCCTGCAGGTTGCCTGCCGAGGGTGCAGCATTTCCAGCCTCAATTAGCCTGAGGATCGTCTCGTCATCGACATCCCTCTTCTGAAACTTTCTGACCGACCTCCTCGTGAGAATTGCCTCAAGGCACTCCATGGTAGTAAGAGAAAGAGAAACGATAAAACGTTTTCGAGCTTTCACACCCCTTTCCCGTCAGAGGGTGTAAAAAGTGTCTGGAGTGGGCCGGGAGTGTGTAGACTCATCCAGCACAACCCAAACCAAAAACAGCATCACATCATATGACGCATGGCCCATACCCACCACCTCCACATGATATGTGGGACGCTAATTTTATCCCATGATGATATCACCCCCAGAAATATCCAGAGTATCCAGAATTGCCCAAGTTTCGTGCTGAGGAGGCTTCACAACAGAATAAAATTTATATACCTCCAATCAGTGAAAGAAGAAGTGAGGTGATAAAATGGCGGAGTTGCCACTTGCACCAATTGACAGATTGATAAGGAAGGCAGGTGCTGAGAGAGTAAGTGAGGATGCTGTCGAGAAGATGGCTGAGGTCCTCGAGGAGTACGCACTTCAGGTCGCCAAGAAGGCTGTCGAGATTGCGAAGCACGCAAACAGGAAGACGGTCAAGGCCGAGGACATCAAGCTCGCTCTCAGCATGTAAACTTTTTTCAAATTTTTTATTTTGCAGAAAAATAAAATAGGTCACTTCTGTGCCGGCAGTATCAGCGGGATGTTCGCGCTCGCGTTCCTGTCAACTCCCGGGTAGAATGCTGACGGCACCGGCACGACTATTACGGCGTTGTTGTTCGATTTCGCAAACTCGTCGAGGACTTGCAGGTAGTACCACTGCACGTACTCAGGGTTGTTCCTCAGGGACTCGCCGATTATCTGGTTCGCCCTCGCTATTCCCTGAGCCTCGACCTCCTTCCTCTTCGCCTCGAGCTCCTCCTTCTGAACTATGAACTGCATCCTCTCAGCCTCCTGCTTTGCCTCTATCTTCGCCTGTATCGCCCTCTCCACGCTCTCCGGAAGATCTATGTTCCTTATCAGGACTGCGGTTATCAGAATCCCGTACGGCCTGAACTCCTCGTCCAGCCTCCTCTCGAAGTCGCTCTGGATGAACTCCCTCTTCTCGGTGTAGAGATCCTCGGCCTTGTATTGAGCCACGATGTCCCTCGCATGTGCCCTTATCCTGCTCTCCATCCACACCTCGTAGTTCTTCAGGGTGGAGTAGACCTGCGGGGCCTTCATCGGGTCTATCTTGTACTGCACGGCCATGTCGAAGAAGACCGGCAGACCTTCGGAGGTGAGAGCCTTTATGTGCCTCTCCCCAACCATCTCCATCGTCTTCTCATAGGTCGGCATCCTCACGACTTCAGTTATGAACGGTGTCACGAAGTGCAGTCCGGGCTGGAGGGGCTCGTCCTGAACCTTTCCGAGAACCTTAACAACGCCAACCTCCGTCTGATCCACCACCACAACTGAGGAGGCAAGGGTTATCAGCAGGAGCACCGCAATAAACACTGCAGCTGCCAGCAGCCTGCCCCTCCTCTTTCCAGCCCTTCTTACTGGAATTTCCCCGTTCATGAACAGAACAGATGAACCTGTGAATAAAAATTTTATCTAACGCTTTTCAGACCCTGCCACTCCAGACAATAATTTAAACCAGAGTTGTCAGAAGAGCATTCATGCATGGTAAAGGCAAGATAGCCTGGGCCGAGAAGAACATGCGCGTTCTCGCCAAAATTCGCGAGAGGTTTGAGAGCGAGAAGCCGTTGGAGGGTCTGAAGGTCGGAATGGCCCTTCACGTTGAGGCAAAAACAGCTGTTCTCGTCAAAACCCTGATTGCCGGAGGTGCTGAGGTCGCGATAACCGGATGCAATCCCCTCACCACTCAGGATGATGTGGCGGAGGCTTTGAGGGAGGAGGGCGTGAGGTGCTTCGCGAGGAGGGGGATGAGCAAGGAGGAGTACTACTACGCCTTAAACGCTGTTCTGGACTTCGAGCCCGACATAATCATAGACGACGGGGCCGACCTCATCTACCTGATACACGAGAAGAGGAAGGTGATAGCCGACAGGATTCTTGGGGCGTGCGAGGAGACCACAACCGGCGTTCAGAGGCTCAGGGCTATGGAGAGGGACGGAGTTCTGAAGTTCCCGGTGATTGCGGTAAACGACGCGTACACAAAGTACCTGTTCGACAACAGGTACGGGACGGGGCAGTCAACGTGGGACGGAATATTCAGGGCAACAAACGTTCTCGTTGCTGGCAAGAAGGTAGTCGTTGCCGGCTACGGGTGGTGCGGAAGGGGAATAGCGATGAGGGCGAGGGGGCTGGGAGCGAAGGTGATAGTCACAGAGGTGGACGAGATCAGGGCGCTCGAGGCAATAATGGACGGCTTCGAGGTGATGAGCATGGACGAGGCCAGCAAGGTAGGGGACATATTCATCACCGCAACCGGCAACAGGGACGTGATCACGAGGGGGCACTTTGCATTGATGAAGGACGGGGCGATTCTGGCAAATGCCGGGCACTTCAACGTTGAGATTGCGGTTAACGAGCTGGAGGACATGGCCGTTAGCGTTAGGGAGCTGAGGCCGAACCTCAGAGAGTACGACCTCGGAAACAAGAAGCTGTACCTCCTTGCAGACGGGAGGCTCGTCAACCTCGTTGCTGGAGACGGGCACCCGATAGAGGTGATGGACATGAGCTTCTCGAATCAGGCCCTTGCCGTCGAGTACATCGCCAAGAACGCGGACAGGCTTGAGAAGAAGGTCTACAGGATGCCAGAGGAGCTCGACAGGCTGGTTGCGAAGCTCAAGCTCGAGACGATGGGGGTGAGGATAGACGAGCTCACGGAGGAACAGAAGAGGTACCTTTCCGACTGGAGGGAGGGAACGTGATCTGGATCTACAGGCCCTACAGAAACCCCGTGGCAAGGAGGAGGTACCTCAGGACTGCGGCCGTTCTGTATGCCATAAGCTTGACCCTCATAGCCTACAGGTACGTCCAGTTCGGGTTCACGTCAGAGTTTCTCATCCCGTCGCTGGCGTTACTGCTAACCGTAACGTTCTTCTCGGCGCTGATCCTCAGGAAGCCGAGGTACTGCTACACCGACGTCATGCACATCTACGTCGGAGGGAAGAAGATAAGGAAGGACGAGGTCAGCTACAACCCGGACTTCGAGAACCTCGTGGTTGAGCTGGAGGGTAAGGTCAGGAAAACCCTCTACTTCGAGAAGAGGGAGGATCTGGAGAAGTTCCTGAGAGAGGTGGGCTTTTCAAAAGATTGATATTTCCTGCTCCAGAGCCTTCTTTTATGTTCGAACTCTACGACATGCCCCTTTTCAGGCCTCCCAGCGAGGCCAACAGCCTCATCGTTCAGGCGACCATAGGATGCTCACACAATAAGTGCACGTTCTGCGGAATGTACAAGATGAAGAAGTTTCGCGTAAAGCCAGTTGAGGAGGTGAAGAGGGAGCTCGAGATCTTCAAGAAATACTACGGAGACGTCAGGAGGCTGTTCCTTGCAGACGGAAACGCGATGTGCATGAAGACCGAGGATCTCGTCGAGATCGTCAGATACGCGAAAAAGCTGTTTCCATCCCTCGAAAGGGTCTCCACCTACGCAACTCCAATGGATTTGCTTGAGAAGAGCGTGGATGAGCTCAGGTGGCTCAGAGAGGAGGGGTTGAGCCTCGTTTACCTTGGGGTGGAAAGTGGTGACGACGAAATTCTGAAGGAGATAAGGAAGGGCGTGGACAGCAGGGAAATGATCGAGGCGGGAAGAAAGGCGATAAGGGCAGGAATGACTCTCAGCATCACGGCGATAACCGGGCTCGGAGGGAAGGAGAGGAGCTTCGATCACGCGAAGAACACCGCGAGAGTTTTGAACGAGATGAAGCCCCACTACACCGCGTTCCTGACCCTCATGATAGTCGAGAACACACTCCTCTACCTGAAGCTGAGGAGGGGCGAGTTCACCCCGCTCAACCACCTCGAAATTTTAAGGGAGCTGAGGTGGGTAATAGAGGATCTGAGATACAGGACGGTTTTCAGGGCAAATCACGCGTCCAACTACCTGCCAATCAGGGCAAACCTGCCGGAGGACAGGGAGGAGGTTCTGAAGCTCATAGACTACGCGATGGAGCACCCGGAAATTCTGAGGCCTGAGCACCTCAGAGGATTGTAATCCCATTTTTTGAGCATAAACCTCGAAAACAGGAAAAGTTTATATACCTAATGCACACTCCCTTCTCCAATGAGCGATGTCTACGATGTGGCAAGGAAGGGCATTTACCTGTCAAGGAGGGAGATCGAGGAGCAGAGGGGCGAGAGGCTGAGAAGAATCGTCAGGTACGTTTACGAGAACTCCCCGCTTTACAGAAGAAAGTTCAGAGATGCTGGAGTTGATGTCGAGAGGGTGAGGGGAGTTGAGGATCTGTCTAAGCTTCCAATCACAACAAAGCAGGAGCTGAGGGAGAGCTACCCTCTCAAGGCTGCGTGCGTGCCCAGAGAGAGGATAGTTAGGATCCAGATGTCTGGAGGCACGACAGGCCAGCCAGTCATAATCCCCTACACGAGGCACGACGTGGAGCAGTGGAAAGAGATGATGCTCAGGGCATTTTACCTCGCAGGAATAACGAGCGAGGACGTCATCCAGATTACTCCGGCCTTCGGCCTGTGGAACGGAGGCTTCGGATTCCACTTTGCGGCAGACGCAATAAACGCGTTCGTCATACCCATCGGCCCCGGAAACACGAGGAATCAGGTCAGGTTCATGAAGGACTTCGGCACGACTGTTCTCGCGGGAACTGCCAGCTACCCACTGAGGATTGCCGAGGTTGCCGAGGAGATGGGGATTGACGTTGCCGAGCTGAGCGTTGAAAAGCTGATCCTTGGGGCTGAGCCCTGGAGCGACGAGATGAGAAGGCAGATAGAGAAGACATTCTCAGCGAGGGCATACGACATACCCGGTCTAACGGAGATGGGGGGCGTCGGAACGGTCGGTTTTGAGTGCCCTGAAAGGAACGGCCTCCACATCTGGGAGGACAACTACGTGGTGGAGATAATTGACCCTGAAACAGGAGAGGTTCTCGAGGACGGGGAAGAGGGAGAGGTCGTCTACACCGCCCTGAACAGGGAGGGCATGCCCTTGATAAGGTACAGGAGCGGTGAGATCAGCAGGATAGAGAGCAGGGAGAAGTGCGAGTGCGGAATAGAGCACCTGACCATCAGGAGGATCAGGGGAAGGACTGACGACATGGTGATCTACAAGGGGGCGAAGTTCTACCCCTCAGACGTGGAGAGCATTTTGGCAGAACACGGGGTGAGGCACTACAAGATCGTGCTCTCCAACGGGTTGCTCGAGGTCCTGTTCGAGGGCGATGAGGGGCTTGTTCCAAAGATCTCCAAGGATCTGGCCGAGTTTGTCGGAATAAGGCCGAGGGTAAGGGCCGTGAGGGCTGGTGAGATTGAGAGGTTTGAGGGTAAGGCAAGAAGGCTATTCAGGGTGTGAGGTGGTTGAGATGGGTGCGATAGCCGTTATCTACGCGGTGAGTGTTTTGATGATGGTTGCCGGGGCAATAATGGCCTACAGGAAGGTTGAGATATGATAATCCAGACGGTTTTTGCAATTTACATAATACTGATGCTCCTGATAGGCATTCTGGAGTACAGGAGGTCAGGGGGACTGCTCGACTACTACCTTGCAGGCAAGAGGCTCAGCGCAACTCTCGTGAGCTTCTCATTCTTCGCAACGTACTTCAGCACGTCCGCGTTTCTCGGAGGTGGGGGTTTCGGATTCCTTGCCGGGTTCCAGTGGTCCGCTTTCCTGACATTCTTCCACATCCTGTTTGCCATAATGGCCTGGATGCTGATAGCCCCGAGGCTGAAGAGGGTTGCAGATGAGACCGGGGCACTTACGATACCCGAGATGTTCGGCGAGAGGTTCGGCAGGGAGGTTCGACTGATTTCATCCCTCGTGATAGTGTTCTTCTTCGCGTTCTACATGGTCTCCATCTACAAGGGGGCCGGAAACCTCCTGCAGGTGATGATGAGCATCTCATACAGGGAGGGGTTGCTGATAACGGCCGTTATCGTCATGCTCTACACGGCAATAGGCGGGTTCAGAGCGGTGGTGTACACAGACCTAATTCAGGGGGTGCTCACGTTCTTCGGAGGTGTTCTGCTGTTCACGGCCCTGCTCTACTACCTCGGAGGCCTTCAGGCGTTCGAACAGCTGGCGAACACGAAGATATTCGCCGGAAGTGGAGAGCTGCTTTTCGAGATAGGCAAGCTCGGGCCCCCGCCAGTCATGAAGGCCGGCCTCGTCGTGCCGTTCATCCTGAGCCTGACGTTTGCAATAAGCATCGCCCAGCTCTCATCACCCCAGCTCATAATCAGGTTCGTCGCTGCGAGGGATGAGAGGGTGATAAGGAGGGGGATGCTGCTCACCCCGCTCATCATCGGCATCTTCGCCATCTGCGTGTTCAGCATCGGCCCCTTCGGATGGCTGATAATCCCCAAGTACGACGATCCCATCAAGTACCTGAAGGATGTGGATCTGGTGGTGCCGTTCATAGCCATGAAGGTTCTGCCCGAAGGCATAAACGCGCTCCTGCTCACGGCGATAATTGCCGCCGCGATGTCAACGATAAACTCACTGCTGCACATGATGGCCACCTCATTTGCAAGAGACGTTCTGCGGAGCGAGAGTGTTGGGCTGACAAGGGCGCTCGTGGTGGTGTTCGCGGCAATCCCTCTTGCTGTCGCAGTTAACCCGCCTGACGTGATTGTTGCGATCGTTGGTGTGAGCTTCTCAGTGATAACGTCCGTGTTCCTGATCCCACTTCTGGCGATGCTCTACGGAGATCCGTCCAAGAAGAGCGTTCTCGCCTCGATGATTGCCGCGCTTATAGTCTCGGTCGCGTGGTACATGCTGTACTACAGGGTTTACTGGATCTACCCGGTCGTCCCGGGTCTGATTGCCTCAGCCACAGTTTTTGCAATGTTTGAAAAATTTTTTAAATAACTCCGTTTTATTTTAAGCAATGGAAAAGATTGACAAGATGGACCTAAAGATTCTTTCGGAACTTCAGGAAGATGCAAGAAAGAGCCTCAGGGAGATTGCCGAAAAGCTCGGAGTTACAGAAGCGACGATCTACAACAGAATAAACAAGCTGAAGAAGCTTGGAGTCATAGAGAGGTTCATTCCTGTCATAAACTACTCAAAGCTCGGCTACGACCTGATAGCCGTCATAGGGATCACGGCGAAGGGCGGAAAGGTTGTTGAGGTGGAGAAGCTGCTTGCCGAGATGCCCAACGTAACCGCGGTTTACGACGTGACCGGGGAGTTCGACGTCATCGCGGTCTCGAAATTCAGGGACAGGGACAGCCTGAACGAGTTCGTAAAGAACATAGGAAAGCTCGAGTTCGTGGAGAAAACGTACACGATGCTCGTCCTGAATGTCGTGAAGGAGACCCACATGATCGACCTGAGCGAGCTGATAGAATAACTTTTCACGCAAACTTTTTTGCTTACATTCTGGACGGGCAAAACATATTAAAGTGCTCATTCAATGCTACCCCCGATGGCGAAGAAGAAGAGTGAGGAGAAGAAAGAGGAGAGCAAGGAAGCCAGCCAGCCTCAGGCTGAAGAGGTGGAGGAGAAGATTGTTGACATCGAGGATCTCCCGTTTGTCGGGCCAGCCACTGCTGAGAAGCTCAGAGACGCGGGGTACTACTCCATAGAGGCTATAGCGGTCGCGTCTCCGCAGGAGCTGAGCAGCGTTGCCGAGATCGGTGAGGCAACCGCGTCGAAGATAATCGCGGCCGCGAGAAAGCTCGCGAACGTCGGAGGGTTTGAGACGGGAGATGTCGTCTACGAGAGGAGGAAGAAGATCGGTAAGATCACGACTGGAAGCAAGGCCCTCGACGACCTTCTGGGCGGAGGTGTGGAAACTCAGGCGATAACCGAGCTCTTCGGTGAGTTCGGCAGCGGAAAGACGCAGATCTGCCACCAGCTCGCGGTAAACGTTCAGATGCCGAGGGATCAGGGAGGCCTTGAGGGCGCGGTCATAGTCATAGACACGGAGGGGACTTTCAGGCCCGAGAGGATAATCCAGATGGCCGAGGCGAAGGGGCTCGACCCGGACAAGGTTCTGAAGAACATATACGTCGCTCAGGCCTACAACTCAAACCACCAGATGCTGCTCGTGGACAACGCAAAGGAGCTGGCCAACAAGCTGAAGAGGGAGGGGATAAACGTCAGGCTCCTCGTCGTTGACAGCCTCACGGCCCACTTTAGAGCAGAGTATGTTGGCAGGGGCACGCTGGCAGACAGGCAGCAGAAGCTGAACAAGCACCTCCACGACCTGCTCAGGTTCGGAGAGATATTCAACGCCGCGATCGTGGTGACCAATCAGGTGATGGCGAAACCCGACCAGTTCTTTGGAGACCCGACAAAGCCCGTTGGAGGGCACATCGTCGCCCACACCGCAACTTTCAGAGTGTACCTGAGGAAGAGCAAGGGAGAGCTGAGGGTCGCGAGGCTCATTGACTCCCCGCATCTGCCGGAGAGTGAGGCCATATTCAGGATAACCGAGAGGGGCGTTGAGGACAAGTAGCCCCTCGTCACCTGCATTAACCTTAAAAATAGCCCCGACCACAATCCTCCATGGACATTGAGGATAGGCTTAGACTTGCAACGAGGAACGTGGAGGAAGTGGTGACCGTAGAGGAGCTCAGGTCGCTCCTTGAGAGCGGAGAGGAGCTGAGGGCATACGTGGGCTACGAACCGAGCGGAGAGATCCACCTCGGCCACATGATGACCGTGAACAAGCTGATGGATCTTCAGGAGATTGGTTTTGAGATTGTGGTTCTCCTTGCGGATGTTCACGCTTATCTGAACGAGAAGGGTGATTTCGAGGAGATAAGGAAAACCGCTGAATACAACAGGGCCGCCTTCATCGCCCTCGGGCTTGATGAGAGCAGGGCAAAATTCGTTCTTGGCAGCGAGTACCAGCTCGAGAGAGACTACATGCTCGACGTCCTGAAGATGGCGAGGATGACGACGATAAACAGGGCGAGGAGGAGCATGGACGAGGTCAGCAGGAGGAAGGAGGATCCGATGGTGTCCCAGATGATCTACCCGCTGATGCAGGCCCTCGACATAGCCCACCTCGGCGTTACAGTGGCAGTGGGAGGAATGGATCAGAGGAAGATCCACATGCTCGCGAGAGAGAATCTGCCGAAGCTCGGCTATAAGGTGCCCGTCTGCATGCACACACCAATCCTGCTTGGCTTAGACGGGGAGAAGATGAGCTCGTCCAAGGGCAACTACATATCCGTCAGGGATGACGAGGAGACCGTGAAGAGGAAGCTCAGGAAGGCGTTCTGCCCGGAGAGGCAGGTCGAGAACAACCCGGTTATCGACATAATGAGGTACCACATCTTCCCGAGGTTCGAGAAGGTCGTGATAGAGAGGGACGAGAAGTTTGGCGGGGATGTGGAGTACAGCAGCTTCGAGGAGCTCGCCAAGGACTTTGCCGAGGGCAAGATCCACCCCCTCGACCTGAAATTCAACGCTGCAAGGTATTTAAACATCCTTCTCGATAATGCAAGAAAGAAGCTTGAAAAAATGGGGTGGTGACTTGAGTGAGGGTGAGGAGGTAGTAAGGGTAAGGCTCCCCGACAGGAACAAGGGGGAGATGTTCGCGATCGTCACGTCAATGCTCGGAGCGGGCCACATAAAGGTGAGGTGCGAGGACGGAAAGGAGAGGCTCGCGAGAATTCCGGGCAAGATGAGGAAGAAGATCTGGATACGAGAGGGAGACGTCGTTATCATCGTTCCCTGGCAGTTTCAGGACGAGAGGGCAGACGTTATCTGGAGATACACCAACCCGCAGGTTGAGTGGCTTGAGTCGAGGGGCTACCTGAAGTTCTGAAATGAAGAGAGACGTCGAGAGAATAGAGCGCCTGCTGGACAGGCTGAGGATCAAGGAGAAGGACAGCGAGGCGAGGAAGATTTACGCGGAGGTATTCGACGAGAGGACTCTGAAGACCTTGTACAAGCTCTCTGCAAAGGGCCTCATTCAGGCTCTCGGAGGGGTCGTGAGCACGGGCAAGGAGGCGAACGTGTTCTACGCCGACGGCAGAATTGATGGGGATGACAGGCCGCTGGCCGTGAAGATATACAGAATCGAGACCACCGAGTTCTTCAAGATGGACGAGTACCTCTTCGGCGACAAGAGGTTCGACATGAGGAGGATATCGAGGAAGGAGCTAATCTTCATCTGGGTGGAGAAGGAGTTCAGGAACCTTGAAAGAGCACACAATGCGGGAGTGAACGTGCCCGAGCCCTACGAGTACCTGAAGAACGTGCTGCTCATGGAGTTTCTCGGAGAGGATGAGAGGCCCTACCCGACGCTGTTTGAGCTGAAAAGAGAGCTCCCGGAAGTCGTGAATGTCGAGGATCTGTACGCGAAGGTTAAGGAGAACCTGATCAGACTCTACCGGAAGGCCGAGCTCGTTCATGCAGACCTGAGCGAGTACAACATAGTGCTGAAAAATGATGAGCCGTACTTCATAGACATGGGCCAGTCGGTGCTCGCAGACCATCCGCTCGCCAGCGAGTACCTCGAGAGGGATGTCAGGAACCTGCTCAGGTTCTTCTCGAAGTACGGCGTGAAGGAGAGGCCTGAAGAGGTTGTGACGGAGATAAAGGGGTGATTGTTATGGAGAGCATAGAGATCAGGATTCCGCCCGACAGGGTGGGCGTGCTGATCGGGAAGGAAGGCGAGGTGAAGAAGAGGCTCGAGGAGAAGACGGGTTGCAGGATAAGAATAGACAGCAAGAACGGTGTCGTGGAGATAACGAGGGGAGAGGATGCGGTTGGATTTTTAAAGGCGAAGGATGTTGTAAACGCAATCGCGAGGGGTTTCAACCCCGATGTTGCGATGAGGATTCTTGACGATGACTTCACGATCCTCGAGAGCATAGACCTCAGCCAGTACATCTCCCCAAAGGCGATGGAGAGGATAAAGGGCAGGATAATAGGCAAGGAGGGCAAGATGAGGAGGCTAATAGAGGAGACCCTCAACGTGCACGTCTCGATCTACGACAAGTACGTCTCAATCATCGGCAATGTGGAGAACGTTTCGGCGGCGAGGGAGGCGATAATGATGCTCATAGACGGGGCCCAGCACTCTACAGTCCAGAGGTTCATGGAGAGGAAGAAGAGAGAGATAGAGATGCATAGTATGGACTGGCACATGACCGCGTAAAGAATATTTATTCATAACCGCAAGATGGGTTCATGCACCAGACCGTTAGCGATCAGGAGATTGAGGAAAAGCTGAGCAGCGTGAAGAAGAAGATTGCAATAATGAGCGGAAAGGGTGGGGTTGGAAAGTCCACCGTCACCGCCCTTCTCGCGATCCATCTCGCCAAGAAGGGGAACAGGGTGGCAATTCTTGACACCGACTTTCTCGGGCCGAGCATACCCAAGCTCTTCGGCCTTGATTCCGCCAACGTCGGCTTCACCGATAAGGGGATAGAGCCGCCCGTGACCAAGAAGTACGGCATAAAGGTTCTCTCCATCCAGTTCCTGCTCCCGGACTCCTCCACGCCCGTTATCTGGAGGGGGCCGATGATTACAGGAGTGATGAAGGATCTGCTCGGGAAAACAGACTGGGGCGAGCTGGACTACCTGCTCTTCGATCTCCCACCCGGAACCGGCGACGCACCCCTCACACTCATGCAGACGGTTAAGCTCGATGGGGTTGTGATGGTGGCCTCGCCAACAGAGCTCACGTCGCTGATCGTGGAGAAGGCGCTTAACATGGCCAGGATGATGAACACGGAGGTGAGCGGAATCGTGGAGAACATGAGCTACTTCCGCTGCCCCCACTGTGGAGAGATCTCGTACATCTTTGGCAGGGACAAGGCGAAGAGGCTTGCCGAGAAGTACGGGCTGAAAGTGATTGCAGAGATTCCCGTTGATCCCGAGCTGGCAGAGCTTTCGGATGTGGGAGAAATAGAGAGCTATGAAAGGGACTACTTCGAGGACGTCAGCCTCTGAGCCACCTCGTACAGGTCTCTGAAGACGTAATCCGGCTCCACTCCTACCTCCTCTACCTTTTTCCTGTAGTTCGACTCGTCCGTAACTCCCGAGAGGACGAGGATCGTCTTTATCCCCGCATTCTTGCCCGCGAGCACGTCAACGTCTATCTGATCCCCAACTATGGCCACCCTATCCCTGTCCAGCCCGAGCCTCTCTATGGCCTGCTCCATTATGATCTTCGATGGCTTCCCGACTATAGCATCTGGCATCCTGCCCGTCATCCAGTAGAGAGCGCCGATTATCAGCCCTGTTCCGGGGATCGGCCCGTCCTCAGCCGGAAAAACCTTGTCCGGGTTGACTGCAACGTACCTGATGTTCTCGTTAAGGGCGAGCCTTAGTGCTTTGGTGAAGATCTCGAAGTTTATTCCCCTGTTTGACCCAACAACGAGGAACTCCGCCTCTCTGTAATCAACGAGCTCGTGTCCAAGGTTCTGCAGCTCTTCCTGAAGCCCCGGCTCCCCGGTTGTGTATATTCTGGCCTTCCCGTGTTCTCTCGCGATGTAAACGGCGGTTGCGTGGGTGGCGATTATCAGGTCCTCTTCCTCAGCATCTATGCCGAAGCTCGCGAACCTCTCGAACATTATCCTCCTGCTCCTCGTCGAGTTGTTGGAGACGAAGACGACCTTTATCCCCGCATCCTTCAGCATCCTGTAGCCCTCTATGGCCCTCTCTATGGGCTTCCTGCCCCTCGATATCACGCCGTCTATGTCGAGAATCAAACCGTCGATCTCCATCGCGCCTTTCTTGTAGAAACTAAAATATAAGGTTTCTCAAACTCCCGGAAAGGTTTTTACTGCAAAGGGAAAACAATACGCATGGTCAGATTCATCGGCATGGAGGGGATAGGCACAAAGTACGAACTCGAGACTGCCAGTGGAGATAAGATAGCCGTCATATTCCTGCTCAACAAGAGGGTTCAGCTCTACATTCAGGAGAAGTCGTGCGGGAAGCCCTGTTCGGTCGAGCTGACCGACAGCGAGGCGAAGAGGCTCGCGACCGTTCTCTCCGGAGCCCCGGTTGAGAAGGAGAAGGAGAGCATAGAGGTCGACTTCATGGGCATCCCCGATCTGACCGTTGCTATGCACACCTACACTGTGGGCAAGAACTTGGCTGGAAAGACCATAGAGGAGCTCGCGATAAGGAAGAGAACGGGGGTTAACATAGTCGCCGTTTCGAGGAAAGGTCATACGATCATCAGCCCGCCACCCCACTTCATATTCGAGGAGGGAGACATGATCGTGGTCATAGGCGATAAGGATCAGATAAAGAAGTTCGAGGAGGAAATTCTGGGGATATAGCATGGATCTTGTCATAGCTGGGATAATCTGCTCCGTACTTGCGCTGATAGCCAAGAGAATCTCCTTTCCAGCCATACCCGCGTACATCATCGTCGGAATTCTACTCGGCAGCTCTGGGCTCGGGGTGATTAGGGGAGACGAGGTCTCGAGGAGCATAGCCGAGATCGGGGTCATCTTCCTCCTGTTCTACATAGGCCTTCACATAAACCCCAAGGAGATCTCAGAGAAGAGAAGAACCATTGTCTCGGCAGGAATATACGACTTCGTCGTGAACTTCTCGCTAACGTTCATCTTCGCGATGCTTGCCGGCTTTTCGTTCCAGCAGTCCTTCCTGCTCGCCTCAGCAATCTACATCTCCAGCTCGGCCATTGTCATACAGTCCCTCATCGAGAACAGGAAGCTCATAATGAGGGAAGCTGAGACGGTCGTGTGGATAATGGTCTTCGAGGACATAGTCATAGCCATCCTGATCATCCTGAACAGCCTCGACCCATCCACGCTGCTGCTCTTTGCGGTAAAGCTCTCCGTCTTCACGGCCGCGATCTACATCCTCTCCAACTACACGCCCAAGTATGCCGCTGGAGTTTTCAGCCGGGACGATGAGGTTCCGGCCCTCCTCGCGTTCTCGCTCGCGATGCTCGGGCTTGCGTTCGAGGAGTTCTTCCACATTCCTGCTGCCTATGCCGCACTCATGCTCGGAATGATGCTCTCAGGCATAAGGAGGGTTGAGGAGATAATCCTTCCGTTCAAGGATGTGTTCCTGATACTATTCTTTTTCTTCTTCGGAGTTACGGCGGAGATCTCGGGTGAGGCGGTAACTCTCGGCATCATCCTTTCCGCTTTGGCAATAGTGGGAAAGGTCACCTCGGGGATCATCACTGGGATGAGGGTATTCGGCTCGTGGAAGTCCGGGATAGAGATAGGAATAGACACGATCGCGAGGGGAGAGTTCTCTGTGTTCCTCGCGTTCGCGTTTGGAGACGAGAGGATAGTGTCTGCGATAACCACAGCCGTGCTCATCACCTCCGTTACCGGTGCCATAATGTCGAAGCACTCGTTCGCAATAGCTGAGAAGCTGGAGAAAATTGTGGAGAGGAGGGGTCAGTAGTACTCCAAGATGTTGTAGTACGTGTCCCTTCTCACGGGAACCCTGCCCGCAGACCTTATCCTCCCCACGATCTCCTCCACCCTCGCCGGGGTGAAGGGTTTGCCCGTCGCCCTGACGACGTTTTCCTCCAGCATGACACCGCCAAAGTCGTTTGCACCGAAGTCGAGGGCGAGCGTGGCGATGTCCATTCCCTGAGTGAGCCACGAGACCTGAAGGTTCCTGATGTTGTGCAGAACTATTCTGGAGATCGCGACTATCTGCAGGTACCTTACAGGTGGTGCCGGCTCCTTAACAGCCCTGTAGAGCTCCGTGTTTCCGGGCTGGAAGCTCCAAGGGATGAATGCCGTGAACCCTCCAGTTTCCCTCTGCAGATCCCTTATCCTGAAGAGGTGCTCCACAATGTGCCTGTCCTCCTCCACATGCCCGAACATCATTGTTGCCGTGGTTTTCATGCCAAGCTCGTGGGCGGTTCTCATCACCCTTATCCAGTCGTCGCTCGTTCCCTTGCTGCTTATCCTCAGCCTGACCTCATCCGAGAGTATCTCCGCCCCTCCCCCCGGGATGGAGTCGAGGCCCGCGCTCCTGAGCCTTGAGATGACCTCCCTGACGCTGACCCTCTCCTTCTTGGCGAGGTAGATTATCTCCGGAGGGGAAAGGCTATGCACATCAACGCGGAACCTCCTCTTTATCTCCCTGAACAGCCCCTCGAACCACTCTATCCCGAGCTCCGGGTTCATCCCGCCCTGAAGCATTATCTGGGTGGCACCGAGCTCGACCGCTTCCCCCACCTTGTCCAGTATCTCCTCATAGCTGAGGAGGTACGCATCCCCCTCACCTCTGGCATAAAAGGCGCAGAACTTGCACTTGGACACGCAGACGTTGGTGTAGTTTATGTTCCTGTCGATCACAAAGCCAACAACGTCTCCGCACCTCTCCCTCCTTATCCTGTCTGCTATCAGCCCCACGTCCTGCAGGGGCAGCTCAAACAGCTGCAGGGCTTCTTTAAACGTGAGATCCTCTCCGCTCAAATTCTTTTCAAAGTAGTCCGTGCTCATGACACATCTCCTCGAAGACATCGAGGCTCCTCAACTCCCTCTTTCCCGCAACGTGGACGAGCTCGGAGAAGTAAACCCTCAGGAACTCTGCAGGCATCCTGAACTTCATGCTCGCAATCTCGACTACCTCGTCGAGGGTCTCCATTCCCTTTCTGTAGGAGCTCACCAGATCGTCATCCACAGACCTCGCGTCACCTCTCCCCCTCTGAGATGCAGAGATCCCGAAAACTGCCGGAAGGCCGGTTATCTCCCTCCACTCCTCTCCTATATCCATCACAACCCGGAACACCATCCTCGCCTTTATCGCCTCATCCCCGATTACGAGGGCGTGGTCGTAGCTCTCAAGCATTTCAAAAAAGCTGCCATCAGCGGGGACGAGCCTGTTTATCATCCCCTTCTCCCTCACGATTATCTCCAGCATTCTCGCCGAGGTGACGGACTTCGTCGTCACGGCAATGGGGGAGTCGTCGAGCCTCTTCCTTTTCGACACCACGACGACGCTGTACACCTCTCCATCCGAAGCTACGCAGAATGAGTGGGCCTCAAGCCTGTCCCGGTTCGCGAGGTAGAAGAATGAGGGGACTGGAGCGTAGTCGATCTCACCGCTCTGGAGCATTCTGGCGAGGTTCTTGGGAGAGTCCTCGACGATCTCGTACCTCCCCTCCTTTTCGAGGTGGTAGTAGGGGAGGAAGTTGTTCACCAGCCCGAACTTGCCGACCCTCATTCGTAAACCTCCAGAACGTTGAAGTACGCATCCCTCTCAGCTGGAGTCTTCCCAGCACCCCTGAGGAGCTCCACGAGCCTCTCCTTGGCCATCTCGAGCGGCGTCTTCGCTCCTGCAGAGTGGGCGATCCTCTCGCCCATGACTGTGCCGTCCACGTCATTCGCTCCATAGTTGAGGGCCACCTGAGCCAGCTTCTCCCCGAGCATCACCCAGTAGGCCTTTATCCCCCTGAAGTTCGACAGCACTATCCTCGACACGGCTATGGTCTTCAGCACGTCCTGAGGACTGGCTTTGCTTAGATGGCTGAACGAGGTGTTCTCGGGATGAAACACTAAGGGAATGAAGGACAGAAAGCCCCCAGTCTTCTCCTGAAGCCTCCAGATCCTGTAGAGGTGCACCGCCCTGTCCCTGTAGGACTCCACATGCCCGAAGAGCATGGTGGCGTTGCTCCTTATGCCGAGGCTGTGAGCGATCTCCATTACCCTGAGCCACTCCCTCGAGTCGGCCTTGTGGGGGGAGATCCTTTTCCTCACCCGCTCCACGAGGATCTCCGCACCTCCCCCGGGCATCATGTCGAGCCCTGCATCCCTCAGCCTGCTGAGAAACTCCCTTACGCTCATCCCTTCCTTTCTGGCGTAGTAGCTGACCTCCGTGGCCGTTAACGCCTTTATCACCACCCCGTTTCCAGCCCGCTCCTTTATCCTCCTGAAGATCTCCTCGAAGTACTCCACCCCTATCTCCGGGTTGTGGCTGCCCACTATGTGGAGCTCCTTTGCCCCCAGCGAAACCGCTGACAGAGCGGAATCAACAACCTCATCCACGCTCATCACGTAGCCTTCCGTCCTGTAGTACGCGCAGATCGGGCATTTGGAAACGCAGACATTGGTGTAGTTGATGTGCTTGTTGATGGAGAACGTAGCGATGCCACGATTCAGACTGTCGGCCCGCTTTCCCAGCTCGTGCAGGTTCTCCTCAAATAGCGCCTCAATCTCCCTTACGTTCAATCTCCTCTAACCTCCTTCGGATTTCTCTGAGCTCTCTCTTGAGCTGAACGTTTATCCTGAAGAGGGAGTCGCTTAATAGCCCAACCGCGATTATGAGCAGCCCCGACACAATCAGCATGGTGACGAGGTTGACGAGCAGGAAGTGGGAGACCCTCCTGAACCACTCGTAGACGACGTATAGCCCTCCCACAAAGCCAAGCGCGACCATAATCGTCCCGAGGAGGTAGAAGTACCTCCCGGGGCTGTACCTGCCGAGGAGGCTGTAGATGGTTGAGATTATCCTGTATCCATCCGAGAACGGCCTGAGCTTGGTTCTTCCGGCCCTCCTCCTGTACCTGACGGGCACCTCAAGCATCCTGAACCCATTGGCTATCGTCTCAACAGTTAGCTCCGTTTCAACCTCAAACCCGCTTTTCTGGAGCTCTACTGTTTTGTAAACCTCCTTCGTTAAAGCTCTGTAGCCGGAAAGTATGTCGTGGAGCTCCACCCCGTAAAAGAAGCGGAAAATGAAGTTGATGATCCTGTTCCCCAGAAGGTTGAGCCTTGTGAAAGCGCCTTTTTCAAAGTTCACCAGCCTGTTCCCAACAACGTGGTCTGCCACACCCCTCCTGATCGGCTCGAGGAGGAGCTCAACATCTTCAGGCAGATACGTTCCGTCAGCGTCGATCATCACGACAACATCGTCATCCAGAATCTCGAAGGCCTCGCGAACCGCCTGTCCCTTCCCCTTCCCGCTCTGAACCACCACCTCGGCCCCTTTTTCCCTCGCAATCTCCCTCGTCCTGTCAGTGCTGTGTCCGTCTATCACCAGAATGTTGTCGTAGCCGAGCTTCCTGAATCCGTCTATCACGTCGCCTATGCTCTCCTCCTCGTTGAGGGCCGGGATGAGGATTCTAACCTTCATTTTACAGCCTGAAAACCCTTAGAACGCTGAGAACGGGAATTCCACTCAGATCCTCCTGACTACGCTTGTCCACGAGGACGGCCGAGGCGAGAACGTTGCCTCCTCTCTTCCTGATGCTTTCGGCAACTTCCAGAACAGTGTTCCCCGTCGTGATTATGTCATCAACAATGACGCAGGCCTTTCCCGCAACGCTGGCGAAGTTCTCGCTGAAGGTCCCCCTTACGTGGCTCTCCTCCCCGTCCCACTTCAGCTTTCTTGGGTAGTAGATCGCGAGCTCGCAGCCGAGCTCCTCGGCAACCATCGTGGCGACCGGGATTCCGGAGGTTGCAACGCCGACGATCACATCAGGATCGCCGTGCTCGATTATCATGTCCGCGAGAATCCTCGCCATCCCCCTGAGCCTCATGGATGAGGATGAAACGCTCTTCATCTCGACGTAAACGTCTGAGGGTGGCCTCTCGGTCTTGGCCTTGGTGAGGAGCCAGAGAGCGGTCTCTCTCGAGACGTTGAGCTCGTCAGCAATTTCCCCTGTTGTCAACCCCTTCTCCTTGAGCTGCCTCGCCCTCTCCATCAGGTCGTCAATCTTGCTCATCTTTTCACCACCCTTTTCAGCCTCGTCTCACTCCCGCAAACCTCACAAATCTCGTAGCGGGTTTTTCTACCACAACCCCTACATACACGAATCCATTTAAATTCTTTTTCTATGCCGCGCTGAATTATTTCCTCAAAGCGCAGTCCGAGCTTTTTGGCCACGTTCTGAATCGCGTAGTCGTCCGTGACGATCACAGCACCGAGCTCCAAAGCCTTGGCGATGAGCTTCATGTCCGTCTCGCTCAGCTTGTAAACATCCCCCGTGGCTTCTGCAGCTCTTCTGACTCTTTTGATGAACTCCTCCCTCGCCTCCTCCACCCTGAGGTCTATTACCTCTAAATACAGGCGGGAGCTCTCGTCCCTGACCTCCTCCAGCACCTCCGGCACTGTCACCATGTCCTCGTACACCGCCTTCCTCAGCAGTATCACCGAGGTGTCTATCACATGCACGTTGGAATTCAGGCGCACCTGCATAAATTTGTTGGGCTGAACATCTTAGGGAAAATCGTGATGTTCTGAAGGCAGGAAGGATCTGCTGAGGTGTTTGCCGTGAGGATAACCTACTGGAAGGACGAGGAGGTTAAGGATAACCCCCACGGAGTTGATGTGAGAAAGCTGTACGACAACGAGCACGCACAGGTCATGCACATAACCCTAAAGCCGGGAGAGAGTAGAAGTACACTTATATCCTGAGAAAAATAGCAGAATGGCTGGGAAAGGATTTGATAAAGCGAATGAGGATGATCTTAAGAGAGTTATCGCGATGATAAACACCTCTCCGTTTACCGAATGGGCAAAGCACGATTACAAGCGTTCGATCAAGGAATTCTTCAAGTGGCTTGGAAAGGAAGAGCTCGTTTCCTAGATAAAGTGTACAGGACCGAGAAACAGAAAGCTGCCTGAAGTAGTTCTCACAGAAGAGGACATAAAGAAGGTAATAAACTCTGCCCAGAATGCAAGAGATAAAGCAATTGTTTCTGTTCTCTACGAATCCGGATAACAACTGTTGAACTTATCTGCACCCAGTTTTATCAATCTACCGGGGATTAAAACCCTCAACCTTTTATTTTTCAGCAGAGCAAATAATTCCGGTTACTTACACTATTCTAGAGTCAAGTCTTAAAAATTCTTAAAAATAAGTTTTTGCTATCGGTGACTCTTCTGAAATTCTTGAAATTTAATATAAAATTCTTTAGGCTCTTTCCAATCGGGCGCAATTTGAATAGCCATCTTAACGTTTTCAAGTATAGATTTCTCTATAATTCTCCTTTTCTCACCATTTAATTCTTTTTCTAAAAGATCCATCATACGAAGATATTGATCAGTCCATAATGCTTTCATGTAGTAGAATACTGCTTCTTTGGGATTTAGTTCAATACATTTATCTAATGTCTTTATGGCTTCTTCATGTAATCCTCTAAAATGGTATTCAGATGCTATACTATAGAAATATGCTGATTTTGTGTAGTTATCTAATTTTTCAAAAATTTTTTTAGTTTCTTTTTCTCCTTGCACTTTTTCTAAAAGTTTTCTACTGTAACCTATTAGTTCAGCATAAATTTCAAAGTCTCTAAAAGATGGTGTAGTGATTATGGGAAATCCCTTAAACTTTAATTCTGGGTATTTGTGATAGGTTTTAATCTCTGTTTTCCATTTAACAGCAGTTAATATTATCTTCTCGGCTAAATCTTTGACCTTTACATCATCACCTAGCTTTTGTCGCTTTAAAAGTAAATTGGAAGTTATATAACAAAGTTCACAAAAGTATACTGCTTTACTTGACGAATCTATGTGTTTTTCTACTTTAGATATTTCCTCCAAAAGTTGTTCGATTACAACGTCTAACTGTTCTGGAAGTTGAGTAATTTGAGCAAGAGAACGTAACCAATCCCTATCTTCGCAGTATCTTGCCAAGCTGTCATAGTATTCAAATAGCAGTTCGAGTTGATTAGCTATAGGCTTATTTATTTTACGTAAAATATACATAGTTTTATCAAAAGCTTGCTCAATAGAGATTCGTTCATTACTGTTCTCACATAACATCTGTTTGATAAATTCTTCTAATTCTATACTTAGCTCATTATCCCCAACCTTAATATCCTTATCAGGAGATTTAGCCCATTTTTTCCATTTATCATCTTTTTTCCATCGCTTCGAGAAACCTTCCCTAGGTTCAGGCCAAACATCAGATATCCTTACACCTACTGGATGTTTGCCTGTAAGTAACTCATACAAAATAATACCTACTGCAAATACATCTACTTTTGAAAAGTTTTTACTTCTATTAATTATTCGCTTATATTTATCATATTCTTTTTTTGCATTCCATTGTTCCGGAGCCATATATGGTTTTGTTCCTCCTGGTTTACCAAGTTCTCTCCATGCATTGGCTGATCCAAAATCGGCAATTCTAACTTTCCATTTAAGTGGCTCCAGACCTTCCGGTGGCCAATCAACAAATTTTTTGCTTAAATCTTCCAGTAAGATGTTTTCTGGCTTCAAATCTTGATGAGCTTCAATACCTTTACTTTTGGCAAAAATTAGTCCTTTAAGTAATTGGGCGACAATTACTAAAGCTTCTATTGGATCTAACTTTCCTCTTTCTTCCAAATAATCTCTCAAACTCTTTTCACAGTAAGGCATACAAATTAATGGCCGATTCTTGAAATATGTTATATAAAATGGTGTTAGAATTAGTGAATGTCCTTTTACCTCAAACCAGATTTTTGCCTCCCTTACAAAGGCTTTTAGTTTTTCTTCATCATAAACATCCTTTGTAGTTTTGTAGGCAACACATCTTGGATATCCCCTCTCCTTGTCTACTATATACACAATCCCGTATGCACCTCCCTTAATATCATCTATTTTTCCCTTCAGGTGAAATTCAAGCAAGGACTTTTCTAAGTTTTTGACTTTGTTATCTTTAGGGTCGTCATGCCTCATACTTTAAACACCTCTAACTAATTTCTAAACTAATTCAATTCTCAACAAAATAATACGGTGCTTTGGTGAATATAAAGTTTATAGTACGAGATAGCATAGCAATAAATATACAAAAAAACTTCTGCACTCTTCTCTCTTCTGCTTTTTCTATCTACACAACATAAAAACACAGCATGAAGGAAAAAACCCTTTCCCTTTGGTGCTCTTGAAAAAATGAGCGCAGAAACAGCGGTTTATTCAGCTTTCTGTTTGCTCCTTGCCCTGCTCACAGTCGTTCAGAGAATGACAGGTAATATCATAAAAGCTCCCCAGCTCGAAATATTCCCCTGAATCTTCCTGACACTCTACAAACACTAAATAACCAAGAAGATAACAAGACAAAGATAAGGAAGAAATGAACGAGCCCGTTTTGCCTTTCTTGCAGCATTTTACTCGGATTCCTGATAAAGACCTTTGCAAGATCGATCTCAGGCTTTGCAGCATTTACATGTCTGTCTTTACGGGTGTCCACATCAATACCCAGCGATCTGACTACATTGCTTATGATAAAGATCAATCACCGTGCTTGGTTTCCCCAGAAACCTCATCAATCACACTCACTTCTTTTTTGCCAAAAAATTCAAAATACGTTTTGTGATATGGTTGTAGAAGTGTATTTTTCAGTTGCATTAAGAAGTCTTACTAATTTCTTTCCTCTTGGATTAATCTGTACCTTTGAGAATTTCCTCAACAAGTCCAGCTTCTACGATCTAGTGTATTAATCTCTGGTTCAAGATCTCTTTATAATATTTCAAATCTCTCGCTATTTTTGCTCTGGTATAAAAGATTTTTGATAACTTTTCCTTTATGATCAAAAATTCTTGTTACCTTTATTACAAACTATTCAAATTATAAATGCCAATCAGAAATCCTCGAAGATGACCAAAAGAAAAATTGGAGAAAAGTGAGACAATTGTTAACAGGAAAAATAATTAGAAACAATAAGACAAAAACTATAAAAGAGAAGCTTGAGCTTTACAATACCATATCCTGAAGGTTAGAGAGCTTAGCAAAAATCCTCCGAAATCATCATTCAGGATTGAACGCGAACGATACGAGCATGAGCTTGATGGGCCCCATACGGATGTAGGAATATATAAAAGATCGCTAAGCAAAACCCTTGACAGAATTCTCAAAAGCTTGAAGAGAACAAGATTGATTGCGCATGCAAGAGATTACTTCAAGCTGTTCAATTTTAAAGATCCAAAGAAAAAATCTCCAGAAATAAACACAATTGAGAGGATTTACATACTTGAAAAGTATTTAACGGAAATTCTCTCGAAAACTTACTGATTTTCCAGATAGAAAGAGTTTGATAGATTTTTTGCTAAGTTTTTCATGGTTCGAAATTTTGTGATAATCTCAGCTGAAACAATTTGAGTGACATCTTGTCTTTGAGCTTGTTTCTTCAAGGAGGCATTCAGAAGTCATTGTTTTGTGACATAGAGTCAGTTTTTTAACAAATTTTCAGAAATCTCCTCCCACAAAAAATCTGAAAACACTTATGAGCGAAAGTGTATTAGCACGGGCCGGAGGGGATTTGAACCCCCGACACCGGGATTAAGAGTCCCGTGCTCTGCCTGGCTAAGCTACCGGCCCTCAACCCTTTAAGCACATTACCCTGTTTATCAATTTTTTGGTGGTGTTGTGAGGCGGAGAGAGGTGAGAGGAGAATTACCGCTCATTCCACCTTCCACCGCACTCCTTTCGGTTATCTGGGAGATGAGCGCCTAAAATCAACCTACCGAAAGTTTATAACCCTCCTCACCTATTCCTGAGCATGATCCAGTCACTGCTTTCAGATAAAGGCGCTCAGTTCTTCATAATGTACGCAAGCTCAAGAGACCCCAACTTTTACTACGCCACAAGGTTCAGGATTCCAGACCCAGCGTTCTACATGATCGGAGACGATGGCACAGAGCTGCTCGTCGTCCACGAGATGGAGAAGAAGAGGGCCGAGAGGGAGAGCAGGGTCAGGGAGATCGCCTCGCTCAATGATCTCGGATACTACGAGAAGATCAGGGAGGGCGTGAAGCCGAAGGAGGCTCTTGTTGAGACCGTGATCGAACTCCTCAAAACCCACCACGCCAGAAAGGTTCTCGTTCCGGAAGAGTTCCCAGCATTCCTGTACGAGAGGATAGCGGAGCACATTAGCGTTGAGGTTGTGGAGAACCCCTACTCAGACATGAGGGCCGTGAAGACCGGGAAGGAGATAGAGCACATAGCAGAAACGAGCAGGGCGATAATAGAGGCGTTCGAGCACTTCCTAAAGCTCCTCAGGAAGGACAGGGACTCCGACTCCCTGAGGATGGCGGTTGAGAGCTACCTCTACGGAAAGGGGTATCTCGCGGAGGACACGATAATAGCCGGCGGAAAGAGGAGTGCTGACCCCCACTACATAGGACACGGGGAGATCAAGGGGCACGTCATATTCGACCTCTTCCCGAAGAACAGGACGACCGGCTACTACTCCGACTTCACGAGGACTGTGATCATCGAGGAGAGTCAGGAGGTGAAGGAGATGCTCAGCACGTGCATAGAGGCCAAGAGCAAGGCCATAGAAATGGTCAGGGAGGGTGTGTCAGCCGGAGACGTTCACAATGCCGTGTGCGATGTGATTGAGTCATACGGGTACTCGACACTCAGGCAGAAGGCAAGGGAGGGGTTCATACACTCCACCGGCCACGGCGTTGGCCTCGAGGTGCACGAGAAGCCGAGAGTCTACGAGGGTGGAGATGAGCTCAAAGCCGGGATGGTCATAACCATAGAGCCGGGACTGTACTACGAGGACGTTGGTGGGGTGAGGGTGGAGGACACCGTAGTGGTTAAGAAGGGTGGCTGCGAGATTCTGACCAAGTACGACGACTGGGTGAGGCTGGTAAGATGATCGAGAAGCATATCGAGGCTGGAAGGATTCTCAGACAGGTTAAGGAGGAGGCGGTAAAGCTCGTGAAGCCGGGAGTGAAGATGCTCGAGGTCGCAGAATTCGTTGAGAGCAGGATAGTGGAGCTCGGAGCCCAGCCAGCGTTCCCCTGCAACATATCCCTGAACGCAGATGCCGCACACTGCACCCCCTCAAAGAACGACGAGAGGGTGTTCAGGGAAGGAGATGTGGTGAAAATCGACATTGGGGCGCACATTGACGGCTACATAGCCGACACCGCCATTACGGTGGACTTGGGCGACAACGAGGACCTCGTTAAATGCGCGGAGATTGCGCTCGAGAGGGCGATAGAGGTGATAGAGCCCGGAATCTCGACCGCAGAGATCGGAGAGGCGATAGAGAGCACGGCGAAGGAGTTCGGCTTCAAGCCCGTCTACAACCTCACTGGCCACGGATTTCTGCCCTACATAGCCCACGCGCCACCCACAATCTACAACTACAGGGTTGAGAAGGGTGTAAGGATCGAGGAGGGGATGGTGTTCGCGATAGAGCCTTTCATAACCAACGGGGCCGGGAAGGTCACGGACAGGAGGGAGGTGGAGATATACTCCGTCGTCTCCGCAAGGCCGGTGAGGATGAAGATGGCGAGGGAGCTTCTGGCAGAGGTTGAGAAGTACAGAACCCTTCCGTTCGCCAAGAGGTGGCTCTCCAACCCGAGGGAAATCATAATCTCAAAGCTCGTGAGGGATGGTGTGCTCAGGGCATACCCGGTGCTCACGGAGGTCAAGAAGGGACTTGTGAGTCAGGCAGAGCATACAGTGGTGGTTAGGGAGAGCGGAGCGGAGATCATAACCTGAACTTCTTTATTCCAGAGAACAGCACCACCACGTTCAGCTCCCTTGCATTTGGAACAGGATAGTCGCCATACCTCACCAGTATGTCGGGATTCATCCTCTCCACAGCCTTTATGCACTCGAATATCCCATCCATCGTTATCTCGTCCGGGTCGCCCGAGAAGACGATCAGGGCCTTCTTTGCCGACTTCAGCTCCCCCCTCGCGCTCGTGTTGAGGAGAGAGGAGTCGAACATCCTCACCATCCTCTCAGTCCTCTCAGCCACCGTTTCGCTGTAGCTCTTCCTCTTCAGCCTCCTGAGGATCTTGAGGGGCAGAACCTCCCTGTTGAACGCAACCACCGTTACGCCCTCCCTCGACAGGGAGTTCAGGAAGTCGCTTGTGTCGACAACAACCTCCCCGCTCACCCTCCTCCTCACGTCGATCTCTCCCACCAGCGACAGGACGTTGAACGCCTTGACGAGCACATCCTCGAAGCCGTCCCTTGTCTCGAAGAGGAACAGGCTGTCATACGCTTTGAGGAGAGACTTGACGCGCATGAACGTCAGGTTCACGTTTTCAGCGCTCTCGAGGGGGGGTGCGAGGGCGAGGCACAGCTTTGGCTCCTCGGTCGTCCTGTAGAGTTCCTCCGCAAGCCTCAGGGTCGTGTAGTAGGAGAAGTCGTCCTGAAGGTCGCAGATTATGAAGGAAGCTTCGAAGAGCTCGTTAAAGGAGAGGATGTTGTTGAACGCGCTCCTTACGTCCACCTCACCGTCCCTGTAAACCGCGTAAAACCTCCTCTTGTCCTCAACGTGCCTCAAACTCTTGAGGGAATCAATGGACTGGACGATCGCGAAGGTCTTGAAGAGGTTGACGTTGTTCACCCTCGCCCCCTTGCTGGCAAAGATGTCAGCTATCCTGCTCGCCCTCCCTGTGCCTATGGTAAGGAGCTTCATTCGATTTGACTTCTGAACGGTTATTTAAATCACTTTCCAAACGCAAGTCTACCGCTGAAAAAAGGAATCTATGCTCCCGAACCTGTCCAGAATCCTCATGTACAGGTCGTCGATTATCCTGCTCGACGCCCCCCACACCAGCTCTCCCGCACACTCGAAGTTGGGCCCCCAGTCCGCGATTCTCCTCGACTTCAGCACGAACTCCAGCCTGTCCACCAGTATCCTCTCAACCTCGTAATCGTTCCTGACGAAGTCCTTGGAGAATATCACACCCACAACCGGGTGAATCTTTATCCTGTGCTCCACAACCTCCTTGGGCGTCAGAAACCCGAGAACCTCAACATCCTCTGCCCTGACGCCGATCTCCTCTTCCGCCTCTCTCAGAGCCGTTTCGAGTGGCGTCTCGTCCTCATCCCTCATACCACCGGGAAAGGCTATGTGGCCCGCGCTCCTGCTGAGGGTCTTCTTCCTCTTTATCATGACGATCTCCGGCTCATCTGAGAGGACGATCGGGACAAGGACCGCAGCGATCCTCTCGTTCCTTATGTACTCGAGCGTTGAGTCCAGCACGGCAACAAACTTCTCCTGCCACCTCACCGGTTTCACCATATTTAATTGTGATGTTATAAACTTTCCGCGATCGTGAAGGGTACCGGCGTAAAGCACAGCACGCCAATTGCAAATGTCAGCACCCCAAGCAAAACGTGGCTCGCAGGCAGCGGAGAGTCGTCTGCAGGCTTTGGATGCCTCTGCATGGAGAAGAACAGGGTGAGGAGTCCCCAGAAGAACCACACTCCCGACTCCCTGAAAACAAACCCTATGCCGAGGAGCACGAACGGGAAGATTCTCGAAACAACCTCGGCCCTCTCACCGATCATTGCCCTCATCACGTGCCCTCCATCAAGCTGGCCAACCGGTATGAGGTTGAGGGCGGTGATGAACATCCCGACCCAGCCGGCGAATGCAACAGGATGGATGAACTGACCGTCAAAGCCTGCAAGACTTGCAACAAACCTGAAGAGCAGCGGCTCTCCGAGGAGGATCGCACCCTCAACCCTCTCAGGGGCGACGGGCACGCTCATCCTCAGCCCGAGATAGGTGACGAAGATGGAGGCCACTATGCCAGCGAGAGGCCCGGACGCGCCGATCTCCATGAGGGCCTTTCGGTTCTTTATCACCCCCCTCTGCTTGATTATCGCACCGAGCGTGCCGATTATCGTTGGAAAGGGGATGAAGTAGGGGAGCGAGGCCTTCATCCCCCACCTCTTCGACGCGAGGAAGTGCCCCATCTCGTGGCTGCCGAGGACGAACATGACCGCCACGGCAAACTGCAGGCCGAGGAAGAGATCGAACGAGCCGTAGAACATGCTCCCGGTGAACGTCACGCTCAGGAAAGTCAGGATGAATAGGATGACGTTGAGCCTGTGGCTCTCCCTCCTCGGCTTGACCTCGAGGACGATTTCCCCGTACCTGCTGTACACCCTGACGTCGTAGTCAGCGGAGAGCTCCTGAAGGAAGAGCTGCAGGTTCGGGTCGTTCAGGCTTACGAGGGGCATCACGTAGTACCTAACCACGTCCCCCTGAGCCTCCTTGTAGTACACGTGGAAGAATCTGGAGAGTGTGCTCTCATCAACGCTTCTCAACTTCAACCCACCCTTCCCTCTCGGCAAACACCCTGACGTGGTCTCCACTCTCAATCACTTCGAGCACGTCAGCTTCAGGCATATCGACCAGCGGAATTCCGGCGATTATCGCCCCGACTGCCACGATTGCCTCGCTCCTCACCATAACTATCCCTGCCGGAGCACAACCGGCCTTCTTCATCCTGAGGAGGGTGTAGGTTCCAACGGTCGAGCCCCTCCCCTCCGGAAACACGAAGATTTTGCCCGCAACACTCTCTCCAAAGATGTCGCTCTCCCTGTCCCTGATCACCCCGCTCTCGGGATCAACGTCACCAAGGAACGAGACGGGCTTCCTCGAGACTATCGCCTCTCCCTCAGCATAGCCCCTCGAGATCACTCTCGCCCTGAACCTCATCTCGTCGCCCACCTCACGCACTCCTCAAGATCGCCGAACCTCGCATTTACTCCCCTCAGCTTCGGCAGGTACTCAAAAGCCTTCCCGCTGTTCACCATGACGCACTCGAACCTCGAAGAGGCTGGAGAGACGACCATGCACGTGTCCGCAAACACCTTGGCCCCCATCTCCTCTATTTTCTCGACGAGCTCCCTGTTCTGCTCTATAACCCTCCTCGAGCTGAAAATCCACATCTCCCTCCTCACCTTACCGTACTTCCGCAGAAGGCTGTAGACTGTTCGGAGCTCCTCTGCGGACGTGTGGGGACAGCCTATTGCCACCAAGTCCGGCTCGCAGCCCGAGTCCACGTCCCCCTTTTCCACCACAACGCTCTCCTCTGGGATCTCGAAGCTGTCCCACTCGGGGGTGAGCTCCTTTGCGTGGAACATCCCCGCCCCACCGCTCGCCGCAAGACTTGCTCCAAACCACTTCAGCTCGTCCCTGCTCAGCCTCTCCGGAAACTCCACGAGCGGAATCTTACCTCCAATCAGCTTTCCCGCATGATATCCCGCCATCGCAGGGTTCACGCCCTCCTCGACGATGACCCTGATCTGAGGTGCCCTGTTCTCTTTCAGGTGAAGCCCGTACATCGGGGTCTTCCCGATTATCGCCGCAGCGAGGGCGGATATCCCGCTCTCCCTGTTCGTCCTCGCACCGATAACCGAGTTGGCGTAAACGACAGCAGAGCTCTCCGCCCAGGCCAGATGGTCTCCGAAAGAAGGGGTGTCGAGGTAGTAGGGGGTGCAAGTGAGCGTGATCTCAACGCCCAGCCCGTCAAGGGCTCTTATGATCCTCATCTGCTTCTCGTAAAACTCGCTGTCGATGCCCATCTCCCTCCACCTGACAGTGTCGAGCCCTGCGGGGTTGGCATACGCCCTGACGACGACCTTAGCCTTCAGGCTCTCGAGCCACTCAAGGCCCGCATCTCCAATGTTGTCATAGGATATCCCGGATATCTGGGCCGACCTGATCTCAACAAGCCTCTCAGCCCCGTATATCTCCCCAAGAGCCACAAGGATCTCCATGCACTTTCTGACGGTCTCGTTGTCGCTCTCGAGAAGTCTCTCCTCCTCCTTGGTGAGATGCATCGAAGGTGAGTTGTCAGGGCAGGATAAATCATTTTCCTTGCAAGCTACGGAACAGTTTTATTTCCCGTGCACAAATCCGGGCTGTGCAACCCCCCGAGGACAGGGACATGGAACTCAGGGAGCACATAGCCGAGCTGAGAGACAGGGTTATCAAGGGGTTCGCCCCCTTTTTCCTCGTCCTCGGCCTGATATTCCTGAAGTCGGATCAGGTGATCACCTACATCTGGAACGACCTGTTTCCGGGAAAGGAGATGGTTGTTTACTCGCCCACGGAGTACATGATAACGAGGATCCTCGCCTCAGCGTTTCTCTCATTCTTCGTAACCTACCCCTGGATCATCTACCAGATATACCTGTTCATGAAGCCCGGCCTCTACCCCCACGAGAGGAGGTTTCTCAAAATCTTCCTCCCCTTCTCATACCTCGTCTTCGTGCTTGGAGTGGCGTTCTCCTACTTCGTGATCCTGCCCAAGCTCTACAGCACGACGGTGGTGGAGTACTTCGGGGCAGAGCCCTACCTGTCCGTCAGGAAGTCCCTGCAGAACTCCGTTAAGCTTGCCCTCTCAGTTGGGCTTGCCTTCCAGATCCCTGTTGTTGCGGCCATAGCTGCGAAGCTCGGCCTCATCACGTCCAAGTGGCTGAGGGACAAGAGGCTGATAATCTACATAGCGGTCTTCATCCTCGCCACAAACGTGTCCTTGGACATAACGGGGATCACCCAGATCATCGTGCTGTCGGCTGTCGTTGTGATGTACGAGATAAGTATTTTAATAGCAAAGTTGTTCGAGGGTGGAGCGAAATGAGGATAATCGTCGCCGGCTCCGGAGAGGTTGGCTACAGCATCGCGAAGGAACTCGCTGAGAGGTATGACGTCACAGTGATAGAGGTCGACGAGGGCAAAGCGAATGAGATGGACAAGCTGAACGTTGAGGTTATCCGGGGCAATGCGGCAAACGTTCAGATTCTCAGAAAGGCGGGGATAGACAGGGCGGACATGTTCATAGCCGTCACCGGCAATGATGAGGTCAACCTGCTTTCAGCCCTTGCCGCGAAGAAGCTGGGGGTGAGGACGGTCATAGCGAGGGTGGGTAACCCGGAGTATGCTGACAGGCCGGTCATAAGGAACCACCCCATTGGGTATGACGTTCTCGTCTGCCCCGAACTCGTTCTTGCATCAGACTTCGCCAAGCTCGTCACGATTCCCGGCTCCATAGAGTTTGCCGAGCTTGAAGACATAATGCTGGTCGAGATGGTGGTCAAGGAGACCTCTCCAGTGGCGGGGAAGAGAATAGCAGAGGTGGGCTTCCCGAAGAACGTGATAGTGGCCGCGATACACAGAGGGGACAAGATAATTGTGCCGAGGGGGGATGCGACAATAGAGCCGGGCGACAAGCTCGCGGTCTTCGGAAAGGTGGAGGGGATACAGGCTATCAGGAACCTGATAGGGGAGCAGGTCGTGAGGAACGTGGTCATAGTGGGGGCGGGGACTGTCGGCATTTACACGGCCAAGCTCCTCGAGAAGGCCAACCTCCACATAAAGCTGATAGAGAGGGACGAGAAGACGGCTGAGAAGGCGCTGAAGGTTCTCAGGAGGACGAAGGTGATCATTGGGGATGGAACTGACATGAACCTGATGATGGAGGAGGAGGTTGGAAAGGCGGACGTCATAATAGCCACGACGGACAGCGACGAGAAGAACCTGCTGGTCGCCCTCCTCGGAAAGAGCCTTGGGGCGAAGAAGGCGTTCGTCAGGGTGGACAAGAAGGAGTACGCCCCGCTGTTCGAGAAGGTCGGTGTGGATGCTGCACTCTCTCCAAGAAAGTCCACGTACCTTGAGGTAATGAAGATCCTCCGGATGATGAAGATAAGGGCGGTCGGCGAGATAAAGGAGGGAATAGTGGTCATCGAGATAGAGAGCGGAATTGACAGGAAGAGGGTTGCGAGCATCAAGCTCCCGGAGAACACCATCATAGCCGCAGTGAAGAGGGATGGGGAGATCGAGGTCGTGAAGGGGGACACGGTGATCCACAGGGGAGACCTGCTTTACGTTCTCACAACGTGGGAGAACGTTGACGAGGTGGAGAAAAGGCTGAGAGCATGAACACAAGGCTCGTTGTGAACTACCTGTCCCAGATAGTGCTCTACTTCTCGCTCGTCTTTACAATCCCGCTCGCAGCTGCGATACGCTACCATGAAGATGTCTACGCGTTCGCAATCCCAATGGCGGTGTGCGCCTTTCTGGGAAGCATTGTCTACGTGATCTCCAAGCCCGAGAGCGATGTGGCGAAGTACAAGGAGGGCTACGCCATAGTCGGCATCGGCTGGCTCCTTATTGCCATCGCGGGGAGCATCCCCTACGTGTACTACAGCATCTCTCCTGTGGATGCGTTCTTCGAGGCCATGTCCGGGTTCACGACCACTGGGGCCACGATAATAGACCGCATAGAGGACCTTCCCAAGTCCCTCCTGCTGTGGAGGAGCCTCACCCAGTGGCTGGGCGGGATGGGGATAGTGGTGCTGTTCGTCGCCATATTCCCCACCCTCGCGAAGAAGAGCGAGACCCTCCTTCAGGCCGAGGTTCCGGGCTTGAAGGTGGAGAAGATCAAGCCGAGGCTGAAGGACACTGCCCTCAGGCTGTACGCCACGTACATGCTTCTCACCGTGCTCGAGATCGTCCTGCTGTACATCCTCGGGATGAGCCTCTACGATGCTGTGAACCACACCTTCACCACCCTCTCCACCGGAGGTTTCTCCACCCACACCGAGAGCATTGCGTACTTCAACAGCCCGGCGATAGAGTTCGTCATCTTCATCTTCATGATCCTCGGAGGCATGAACTTCGTGCTGATATACCTCCTGCTCAAGGGGCAGACCAAGTTTCTGAGAGATACAGAGTTCAGGTTCTACATGGCAATCCTGCTTCTGGCAGGGGCAATAATGACCGCGATAAACCTCGAGAGGTTCGAGCTGGGCGAGTCTCTCAGGTACTCCTTCTTTCAGGTGGCGAGCATAATGACCACCACGGGCTACACGACCTTCGACTTCGACACGTGGAGCGACTCCGCCAGACTCCTGCTCCTTATGCTCATGTTCGTTGGCGGCTCGACTGGCTCTACAGGTGGAGGAATAAAGGTTGTCAGGATATACCTGCTGACAGTCTACTCCCTCGGGCAGATTCTCAAGAGCGCCGAGCCGAGGACTGCCAGAATAGTCAGGCTGAATGATGAGGTCGTTGACAAGGAGACACTCCACAACATAACCGCGTTTTTCACCCTTTACGTGCTCATATTCGTCCTCTCCACGTTCCTCGTGTCCCTGACGGGGCTCGACATGATCTCCTCAATCTCGGCTGTCTCGGCAACAATAAACAACGTCGGTCCGGGGCTGGGAGCGGTGGGTGCGGCGGAGAGCTACTCCTCCCTCTCCGCTACAGCAAAGCTCATACTCGCGTTCAACATGTGGATCGGCAGGCTTGAGCTTTTCACGGTCCTCTCCCTCTTCATCCCATCGTTCTGGAGGGAGAGGTGGTAATCAGCTGATGACTATCTTCTCCACCCCGGGAACGTTCAGGAATTCGTCCACAAGCCTTCCCGGTATCTTGGTCTCCGTCACTATGGTAAGCTTGCTCTCAACGCTAAGCTCAGGGTCTTCGGCGAGCATGTACCTTATCGATATCCCCTCCCTCGCCAGAATTCCCGTTATGCTCGCCACTATCCCGGGCTTCTGGCTCTCCGCGTAGACCTCCAGCACCCCGAAGCCGAGAATCCTTGCCACATCGGCTATGTAGGCCACCGGCCTTAGCGAGGAGAAAACCCTCTTGAGCTCCTCGTCGCTCTCTATGTTCTGGATCGCCATCACCACAACCTTCCTGTCCACCCCCACGGCCTCGGCAATCTTCGTCGGCACGAGCTCTATGTCCCCGCAGTAGGTCTTGCCGTTCCTCACCGCAATGCCGAGCTTCAGGAACTCCTTCGCAACTGCTATCTGGGAGGGATACTTCTCGAACTTCTCCTGAATCTTACCCCACATACTCACACCAGATACTTCTCAACATCATAAACCTTCTTCCCGCAGAACACGCACCACGCGACTACATCCCCATTCAGCTCCTCCACCCTGAACTCGGAGGTCGCCGGCTCCTTCGGATCGTTGGATATGCAGTTCTGGTTGGGGCACCTGAGTATCCCCTCGACCCTCTGCGGAATCGAGACCCTGAACTTCCTCGAGATCTCGAAGTCCTTGACGATGTTTATTGTGGCCTTTGGGGCAATTAGGGCAATCCTGTTCAGCTCCTCGTCGCTTATGAACTTCCCCTCTACCTTGACTATGTCCTTCCGCCCCATCTTCTTGCTCTCAACGTTCATCGCCATGCTCACCCTCTCCCTGCTCCCGCTCTTTATGCCGAGGATCTTGAGAACCTCCAGAGCCTTTCCCGCTGGAATGTGGTCTATCACGGTCCCGTCCCTAATCTTGCTTATGGTGAGCACGTTCATGACATCACCTCGCTCAGAATCGCCATTCTGACCGGAACCCCGTAAAACGCCTGTCTGAAGTAGACGGCGTTCTTCAGCCCGTCAACGTCGTAGGAGATCTCGTCAACCCTCGGGAGGGGGTGCATAACTATCGCATCGCTGTTCTCAAGCATCTCGGCCGTCAGCCTGTAGCTTCCCGCTACCTTTCTGTACTCCTCCTCGTCCGGGAACCTCTCCCTCTGAATCCTCGTGACGTAAAGCACATCCGCATTCTCTATTGCCTCCTTCAGGTCGCACTCGACAAAGGTCACGTCAACATCCATTATCTCCTCGGGAAGCCTGAGAGTCTCTGGAGAGACGAGATATATCTCGGCGTTGAAAAGGGCGAGGGCCTTTATCAGGGAGTGCACAGTCCTTGAGTACTTTAAGTCGCCAATAAGGGCGATTTTCAGATTGTTCAGCCTTGCCTCCTTCCTTATCGTGTAGAGGTCGAGCAGGGTCTGGGTCGGATGCTGACCCGCCCCATCTCCAGCGTTTATCACCGGCACATCACATATCTGGCTCGCGAATCTGGCCGAACCTTCCCTGTAGTGCCTCAAAACTATGCAGTCCGCATACTGCTCCACAACCCTGAGAGTGTCTGCGAGGCTTTCCCCTTTAGCTACACTCGTCGCCTCGAGGGTTCCGAGGTTGATCACCTCCCCTCCCAGCCTCTTCATCGCTGACTCGAAGCTCATCCTCGTCCTCGTGGACGGCTCGAAGAACAGGTTGGCAAGGATTTTTCCCTCAAGAGTCCTGAGCCTCCTCTTCCCCCTCGCAACGTCAAGAAAATCGTCAGCCCTGTCGAGAAGATACTCAATGTCAGACTTTGACAGATCGTCAATCGAGATGAGATGCCTTATTCTCGACATCAATTACTGATTGAGGAGGTTATATTTAAGGGCTGCGCAGACTTCTGAGAAGGACAAGGACGCCCTCAAACGTGTATTCCTCAGGCAATTCAGCTGAAATGCCGTACTTCGAGAGTTCGTCTGCGGTTGGGGGGCCAATGGCAACGCTAACAATTTCGTTCAGCCTCTCCACAACTTTTTCCAGCAGCCCTGCCCGCTTTGCATTCTCCATGAACGCCCTGACGATCATCCTGCTCGAGAACACGGCAGCATCAACCCTCCCGGAGGCCACCTCCTCCACGGCTTTCCTCTGCCTCTCCCCAAACGCAGGGACGATCCTGTAGAGCACGTACTCCCTGAGATCGCAAACTTCAGAGAGCTTCAGCAGAACCGAGTCTCCTTTGTCGCTCCTCAGCAGGTTCACCCTCTTTCCGGCAAGAACGTCCCTGAACTCCCTGTAAAGCGTGGAGGAGTCGTACTTTGATGGCATCGCCACCTCGTACCTTTCCCTTAGCGGCTCAGCCGTTTTGGGGCCTATGGCCACAACTTTCCCCCTCACCAGTCCCCTTCTCAGCGCGATCCTCGCCGATGTCTGGCTCGTGATGATTGTAAAATCAGCGTCCTCAACCTCAACGTCCTGCTCCTCAACCTCGATCATGGGGGCGTGAAGAACCTGAAAGCCCTCCCGCTCGAGCAGCTTCGCAGTCTCTCTGGCGTACTCATCAGGCCTGAAAATCGCTACCCTCATTCCTTCACCAGAGAGTAGATGAAATCCGCTATCCTTTCCACCTCATCTCTCCTGAAGTTTGGATATCCCTCAACCGGCTCGTCGCACACAACGGCCAGAATTTTGCCGTGCTTGAAGTACTCCAGCTTCTCGGGCCTGTCGAGGACGACTATCCTGTCCTTCCCTGCCCTGCTGTAGCCCTCGGTTATTACAAGGTCGTAATCGCCCTTGAGGTAGCGCTCGTAAACGTAGTCCAGGCTGTCCTCGCTCGCCCTCCTTATGAACGCCATTTTTACTGGCGATGAGATGAGCACGTCAGCGCCGCTGTTGTACAGCTTCCACGAGTCTTTGCCCTCCTTGTCTATCTCGAAGTCCCCGTGGGCATGATGTTTGACCACAGCAACCCTCAAGCCCCTCTCTACGAGGATCGGGATGACCTTGGTGAGTATGGTCGTCTTGCCACTGTCCGATGTGCCCACGAAGCTTATCAGAACCGTCATAGGAACCTCACCGTCTCGAGATTCATCGGTGCCCTCGTCTCAACCCTGTAGGTCTTGTAAAGGGCTGAGGCGAGCTCGATGCACTTGTTCTCGTCTCCGTGGATGGTTATTATCTTCTCGGGCCTCTGCTTGAGGGATCTAACGTAGTTCAAAAGCTGCCTCCTGTCGGAGTGACCAGAGAAACCGTCGACAGTCTCAACCTGCATGTTGACCTCCACCACATCCCTCTTCCCGCCAGCAGATGGGAGTGGAACCTCCTTCCAGCCCTTCTGTATCCTCCTTCCCAGCGTGCCCTCAGCCTGATAGCCGACGAAGACTATCGTGTTCCGCTCATCAGGCGCGAGGGCCTTGAAGTACTCCATCACAGGCCCGCCGTTCAGCATTCCTGATGTCGCGAGGATGACTGATGGAGAGTCGTCCTCGATTACCTCCTGCCTCTTGCTCGACGAGTCCACCCTCACGAAGCTCTCGCTTATGAACGGGTTTATGCCCTGATGGAAGATCAGATCCCTGAGGTTGGAGTTCAGGTATTCGGGATAGGCGGTGTGTATAGCCGTGGCCTCGTAAATCATCCCGTCGAGGTAGACGGGAATCTCCTCGATGCGCTTGTTCCTTATCGCCTCCTCGAGAACAATCATGACCTCCTGACTCCTTCCAACAGCAAACGTCGGTATCAGAACCTTCCCACCCCTCTCTATGGTGCTCCTGATCACCTCGAGCAGCTTCTCCTCGGCCTCCTTTCTTGACGGCTGGAAATCTTCGGAGCCACCGTAAGTCGCCTCCATTATCAGCCCCTCGAGCCTCGGGAAGTGCGTGTGGGCTCGGTCGAACAGCCTCGTCTTCTCGAACTTGAAGTCTCCCGTGAAGGCTATGTTGTACAGCCCCTCGCCTATGTGGAAGTGGGCTATGGCCGAGCCGAGGATGTGGCCGGCATTGTAGAAAGTGAGCCTTATGTCCGGGGAGATGTCAGTCACAACCCCATAGTCGAGGGTTATCGTGTGCTTCAGCGCCTCCCTCACGTGCTGGGACTCGTAGGGTGTCGGGTTCCCCTCCCTTCCGGCAACCTCGATGAAGTCGAGCTGGAGCAGAACCATCAGGTCTCTTGTGGGGGGTGTGAGGTAAACCGGGCCTCTATAGCCGTACTTGAAGAGGACAGGCAGCAGTCCGCAGTGGTCGAGGTGAGCGTGGGTTATCACGACAGCGTCTATGCTGTCGAGGGGCTGGATCTCGGGAACGTACAGGTAGGGGGACTGGTGGATGTTCCCAACGTTCACACCGCAGTCTATCAGGATCTTGCTCTCCGGGGTCTGGAGCAGGTAGCAGCTCCTCCCGACCTCCCTCGATCCTCCGAGGAAGGTCACCCTTACCCACTTGTCCTCGTAGATTGTGCCCCTGTGAATCCTCTCCCCAATCCTCTTGAGTATCTCCTTCCTCTCCTCCCTTGAGGCGAGCAGGAAGTTCCTGACATTCTCTATGGTCTTCGACTTTATCGGCGCCGTCCTCACGGGGCGGGGGCTCCACCCCACGGCCTTCATTATCTCTCTCAGTGTGACCCCGTTCTTCCCTATGACCACCCCCGGCTTCTCTGCCTCTATGATGACCTCACCGTTCTCCTCGTCAAAGAAGAAGCCGGTTATCTGGGCCTCCTCTGGAACGATCTTCTTGATTATCTCCTTGGCCTCTTCAGGCGGCTTGAGGCTTTTCGGGTCAGGCCTGACGATTATCCTTTTCCTGAGATCCTTGGCCAGCTTCCTGATGATGTCTCCGCTATCCGCAAACTCCTGAGGGTTCTCCACGTAGATTACGAGGAGCGGGCCCTCAAACTCGATGTTCTTGATCTTGATGTTCTCCGGAACGAGCTCAACGATCTTCTCCTTGAGCTGCTTGATATACTCCTTGCTTGACATAACTACCAGATTCCGAAAAAGGGATTATTTTCTGAACTTCGAGATAATCTCCTCAACCTCATCTCTGCTGAGCTCGCGGTACTCGTCCTCGGTTATCTTCACAACATCAATACCGTCTCCACTTGCAGAATCCCTGCGCATGGCGGAGTGTATTGCCCTTACGGCAAGCTCCACAGCCTCATCTGTGGTTATGCCCTCCTTGTAAGCATCTTCGAGCACTCCGTAGGCCATGGGCGATCCAGATCCGGTGGCTACTATGTCCGTCTCCTCAATAGCCCCTCCTATGGGGTCTATGGAGTATATGCTCGCTCCCCTGTCATCCACACCGCCGATCAGCAGCTGAACGAGGTACGGGAAGTACCTGACGGAGTTGAGCAGGTTTGACGTCATTGTCGCTATGGCCTTCACGCTCGGCCTCTCCTCCTTCTTTATCTCGTAGAGGTTCATCTCAACCTTTATGAGCCTCACGAGGAACTGTGCATCTCCAACGCTTCCTGCAGTCGTCATCGCAACCCTGTCCGAGATCCTGTAGATCTTCTTAGCCCTCCTGCTGGCTATGAAGTTGCCCATCGTCGCCCTCTTCTCGGTGGCCATCACTACTCCGTCCTTACAGACTATCCCCACCGTTGTGGTTCCCTTATACACCTTATCCTGCAGCATTTCTGACACCGTAACATCTCCTTTTTGTTTATTCTTCAGAAAAGCCAGTGGCCAAGAAGAATGAGGCCACATATGTTTTTAAGCTTTACGTTGTTTTGCGTTTTTCGTGCGAGCCAGAAGGGCAGGGTTATAAACCCGCATGCAGTAGAGGCGAGAGATGCACGCGTTCGTCGTTGCCGGAACCCACAGCGGCACGGGTAAGACGTCCGTATCCATCGCCATCACCGCGGCCCTCATGAAGAGGGGGCTGAGGGTTCAGCCGTTCAAGGTCGGCTCGGACTTCATAGACCCCTCACACTACTCGTTCTGCGAGTGGGCGGTGAACCTCGACGCGTTCATGATGGGAGAGGATGGGGTGAAAAAATCTTTTCTCAAATGGACTGCAGGCAAGGACGCTGCTATCATTGAGGGAGTGATGGGGCTCTTTGATGGATATAAGCTAAGCGACTTCTCCTCAACCGCCCACGTCGCCAGAATTCTCGACGTTCCCGTCGTGCTCGTCATGGACGTTAGGGCGATGTCCCTCTCCGCACTCGCGCTCTTTGAGGGCTTCAAGAACTTCGACCCGAGGGTGAAGGTGGTGGGTGTGGTCTTCAACAACGCCACACCATTCCACGAGAGGCTCGCGAGGGTGTTTGAGGATAAGGGATACAGGGTGTTCGGGGTTTTGCCAAAAAACGATATGCTCAGGGTTGAGAGCAGGCACCTCGGCCTTCACCTCGGCATGGAGGTAGAGAGGGACTGGAGGAAGATAGCTGAGTTTGCCGAGCAGCACATCGACATAGACGGCCTCCTTGAGGTCTCGGAGGTCGAGTTCGAAGGTTTTGAGGAGGAGCCAAAGGAGGAGGGCAGGGGGTTCAGGATCGGGATTCCCTTCGACGAGGCGTTCTCCTTCTACTACCGGGACAACCTCTCGATCCTCTCCAAGTACGGGGAGCTCGTCTTCTTCTCACCCCTCAAGGGTGAAGCAGTTGAGTGCGACGCCTACTACATTGGTGGAGGATATCCTGAGCTCCACGACCTCTCAAAGTTCGCGAGGTTCATTGGGAGGGAGGCAGTGGATGAGAAGCCAATCTACGGGGAGTGCGGCGGGATGATGGTGCTCTCGAGGAAGATAGTCGTCAACGGGAAGGAGAGAAGGATGGCGGGCGTGCTTGACGTGGATGTGGAGTTCACGCCAAGGCTGCAGGCCCTCGGGTATGTGAGGGGAGAAGTCGTTAGAGACAACCCGTTTTTCCACGGCTCCTTCAAGGGCCATGAGTTCCACTACAGCAGAGCGTACCCGGATCAGGACGTCAGGTTCGCGTTCAAGACTGACGGAAAGGGGATGGTGGATGGGTGGGATGGCGCCATGGCCTACAGGACTCTCGCGGGCTATGCGCACATCCACCTCTACTCGACTGTGATGCTCGATAAATTCAGGGAAAAAGTTTAACTTTGTCGAAATTCTTTGTATTAGCTGGTGATGCTATGAAGGCTGTGGTAGATGAAGATGTTTGCACCGGCTGTGGGACATGCGCGGACATCTGTCCCGAGGTTTTCGAGCTCGGAGATGACGGTATCGCTCACGTCGTTGGAGACTGTGGAGAGTTTGCAGACTGCTGCACCGAGGCAGCGGATAGCTGTCCTGTGGGGGCAATAACCATAGAGGACTGAACCGGCCCCACCATTTTTTTCGGAAAAAGTTTAAATTCTTTCAGTGCGCATCTTAGCCAATGCTCAGGATTGCCATAGTGGCAGTGATTACGCTGACGCTAATTGGAACAGCTTCCGCATGGAGCGTGGAGGAGGTAAGATACAACGCCACAACAGACGTTCTCAAGGTGTGCCTCGAGCTGAGCCCGATTGAGAGGCTCATCTCGTTCTTCGTTGGTGGAGACTACACAAAGACGCTGGTGGAGGATCTTCTGGAAGGAAACTACTCGTTCGTTTACGCGGGATACGACTGCTCCTACATCAGGGTAAACGGCAGCGTGACGTTCAGGGAGCCCGTGGACGTAATCGTGGAGGGGATGAACGAGACACTCGTCCTGCAGAACGTTACCATCTTCTTCCCGGGCAACCACACGGGCTGGGCTAAAGTCTGATTTCCCTCAGGATGTACTCCGGAGGAATCTCCTTTGCGAGAACTATGTGCTCGTTAACCTTTATCAGCCTGATCCCGTCATCCCGCGCCTTTCTCGCGTCCACCTCAAGGATGATCGGCTCGTCCGTCCTGAGCCTCGCAACCTCCTCGCTCTTCTCGAGCGTCGTGGAGAGGTGAACGAAAGTCTGGTTGACCGGCTTTATTCCGAGCTCAAGCAGCCTCACCGACTCCTCCTCGCTCGTCCCGTAGTAAAGCAGATCCTCCTCGGCTTCAGGCATGTCGTTCAGCTCCACGGGAACGCTGTGGCCGTACCTCGCCCTTATCCTGTCGTCCTTCAGCTCGTACCTCCCCTTCCTGTCGCTGTAGATGAGGGCCTTGACCACCCACCTGTTCGCCCACCTGTACCTCCTGCTCACGATTCTAAGGAGCCTTTCGAAGTCAACCCACCCGTTCTCGTCCATCTCAAGACCAAACTTGTCGGGAAAGTGTCTGAGAACTCCGGAGATGAACTTTCCAAGCCTCTCAACCCTGTCCTTTGGTATCACGACCTCTCCAACATACCCGCAGGTGTCGCAACTCTCACCCCTGTAGAAGCCGTGTTCAGGGCATATTCTGACGTCCTCCATACCTTACCACCCACACCAACGACATTATGGCGCCCATTGCACTGCAGGTCTCCAAGCTGACACCCTTGAACGTGATGTCAAGGTTGTGTCTCGCTTTCTTTATTAAATCTTTTGGGAGCCCCTTCCTGCCGAGGCCTATTAAAAAACAAGCGGACCTCATCCTCCTGAGCTCGTCCATTGTGAGCGGTTTCTTCTCCGGTTTGGAGGTGGTGGCGATTATCTCGCCGAAATGGGATGGTATTCGGTCGATGAGATGCAGGCGATTCATCTCGTCCAGCATCCTCAGATACCTGCCCCCCTCGCCTATGGTCGTGTAACCTGCCACCTCCTCAACCATCTCCTCCCTGCTTTCCCAGAAGTTGAAGTCGAGGAGGGCGAGGTGGAAGTCGTAGGCATAGCAGAGAGGAGCGGCACGGGCTATTGTTCTGAGGTGGATCTCGTGGAGCTTCAGCTTGTCGTATGTGTTCACGAGGCACGCGACCATCATCCCTTCAGCCCCTCCAGAAACTTCACCATGTTCCTGTAATGGCTTCCGAGCCAGTACAGCTTCTCGCACCTCTCACAGTACCAGAGCTCGTACCTCTCCATGAGGTTCTCCTCGATCCCCTCTTTCTCCATAACCCTCCTCGCCTCCTCCTCGCTCGGCTTTCTGAGCGGCATGTTGCAGACGCTGCACCTGTCCATCCTGATCTCCGTCCTTACTCCAATCCTCCTCATCTCTGCTATCTGCTCGAGCACGCTGTCGCTGTTCACGAAGATTGCCTTCCTGCCCCTCCTAACGCATCTTTCGTATAGCTCCTTGTCCCTCGTGAGCAGGACTCTGTCGGTGAAGTTCTCGAGCAGAAACGTGTCCTCGTCTTCAACGTCGAAGTCCCCTATGTAGAGGGTATCGTAACCGAAAATTCGCAGCCATATTGCAAGCTTCCCCAGCATCCTGTCAGCGATGAACCTCAAACCTGAGCCACCACCTTGGATCGGTCTTCTTCAGCTCCTCAAGAAGCGCCTTGGCCTCCTCGCTCTCAAGGCTTATGCTGTCCCCGTAGAGCATGGCGTCCTCACACCTCCTGCCGTAAACCCTGCTCTGGATGAAGAGCTCGAGCCTGTCTGCGTCGCGAACCAGATCTCCGTACCTATCGAGGAGTTCCCTCACAGCCTCGCCCTCCGGGAAGTCAAGCTGATCCTCCCTCGCCCTTTCCTCGTCCACATCCGCGTACCTCTTCGCGAGCCTGTGGAGGTCGAGCGTCCTCACCTCATGCAAGTCGTGGAAAAGGGCTGCGGTGGCGCACTTACACGCCTCCTCCACGCTGCCAAACCTCCTCATTCCGAGGAAGAACGCAATCACGGCCGTGAGAAAGGAGTGCTCCGCCACGCTCTCGGGGTTTTCGATCCCCACCTTGAACCACCCGGATCTTGGCACGTTCTTGAGGGAGCATGACTCGTACAGGAAGTCAGGAAGACCCATGAAACTCCTTCCCTCAACCTTTAAATAAAGCTTTGCCCCTCCTGAATCTGAATGAAGGTCGAGAGGGGAGACAGGAGGCTCCTCATGTTTCAGGAAATCGAGAAAGGCGGTAGCGGAGAGGAGATTGCCGAGAAGGCTGGCGTGAGCAGGACGGCTGTCTGGAAGTTCGTCAGAAGGCTCGAGGAGCTCGGATACGAGGTGGAGGTTGACAGGAAGAGTGGCTACAGGCTCGTCAGCTCCCCCGACCCCTCCCCGTTCCACATGGCCCTCGCAGCCCTGAAAATACCCGGGGTCGAGAGGTACTACCATTTTGATGAGGTCGACTCCACGAACAGGTTCGCCAAGGAGGTTAGCAACGCAGTGGTTTTCTCCGAATCCCAGAGCTCCGGGAGGGGGAGGCTCGGCAGGAGGTGGGAGAGTGAGAGAGGGGGAGTGTACATGTCGCTGTCCCTGAACATGACCATCCCCGTTAGCGAGATCCCGAAGGTAACCCTCCTCTCTGGACTTGCGGTGTGCAGGGCTCTCGAGGACTATGGGGCGAGGATAAAGTGGCCCAACGACGTGCTTGTTGGCGGGAAGAAGGTTTCCGGGATTCTGAGCGAGTTCGTCGGCGAGGAGATGGCCGCGAAGGTCGTTGTGGGAATAGGCGTGAACGTCAGGAACAGGGTGCCCGATGCTTTGAGGGACAGGGCGATCTCGCTGCACGAGGTTGATGAGAACGTGAGAATAACGGAGATATTCACCCGAATCTGCGAGCAGCTCTCAAATCTTCTGAGCGCGTTCCCGCAGAAATGGGGCGAGATTCTGGAGGAGTGGAAGAGGCTCAGCGACACGATCGGCAGGGAGGTGAGGGTCAGCCTGTACGGGGAGGAGGTGGTGGGGAAGGCCGTGGACGTTGATGCGGACGGTGGGCTGATAGTGGTGAGCGGAGAGGGCAGGAGGAAGGTTATCTCGGGCGAGTGCTTTTACACAAACTACTGAAAACACGAAAAAGTATAAATACTCCATCCTGCATGGTGGAATGTGCTTTCGGGCTACCTCGTTAGAGAGATGAGAGACGACGAGGTCGAGGAGATTATACTGACCGAGTACGAACACTTCGGCTACAGCGTTTTTGCCGACCTTTCCACGAGCGACTACAGGAAGAAGGTTGTCGTTTGTGAGGAGGACGGAAAAATAGCGGGCTTCGCTGTGCTATACTGGGACGACGAGAACTTCCACATAGGGAGCCTGATAGTGAAGGTCGAGTTCAGGAACAGGGGGGTTGGAAGAATGCTCATAGAGAGGGCGAGCAGAGAGGCCTACAAGCTCGGATTTCCGAAGGTGTATGCAGATGTTTCGGTGAGCAGCGACGCCCTCGAGTTCTACATGAGCAACGGTTTTGAAATAGAGGAAACAATAAGGCACTACTACGGAATCTCGAAGCACGCCTTCAGGCTTTCTCTGACTGTTTAGATTTTTTGGCCCTCAACTCCTTTATCGGCGGGGTCTCAATTGGCTTCTCCCTGAGTATACCCTCGGGCTTGTAGTACAGTATTGCGATCATCAGCACGCCGAAGATTATGTACTGGAGCCAGTTGACGTCGAACGGCAGGTTGAACAGGCCCATGATCTGGTGTTTATAGCCATCAATCAGTCTCCATATCACCACGAACGAGAAGACACCGGCAAGAACGCCCCTGTTGTTCGCCATGCCCCCAAGCAGAACCATGAGGAACGGGAAGAACGTCCAGTTGACCCTCGCGAAGAGGTTGACGATTCCGACGACGTTTCCGGCATAGTAGGAGTAAAGGACGCCGACCATTGAGGCTATGGCCGAGCTGAAGGCGAGTGTCTTGATCCTGAGCCACATCACGTCCTTTCCTGAGAACTGGAGCGCTGTCGGATCCTCCCTCATCGCCCTCAGAACCCTGCCGTATGGAGAGTTGAGGGTTCTTTCGAGGAAGACGTATGTGAGGAGGGCGAAGAAGAGGATCAGCGCGACGAACGCCCATTCCCTGTACTCTCCCGGAACGAACGCGAGGACGTTGGGCACGGGAGCGCCGTAGTATCCTCCAACGAGCTTGGTGTCGTAGTACGCGACCATGAACATTATCTCCGCGATCGCGAGGAGAGTTATGGCGAGGTAGTCGCTCTCGAGCTTGGCGCTCGGGAGAATGTAGAGGGCGCCTATCACCCCCCAAACACCGCCGCAACCGCGAGTGAGAAGAGCAAAAGGGCTATTCCGTACGCCGGGTTGCTGGCGATGATCTGGTCGACCGTGCTCTTCATGAATCCGCTCGCCTGAGTTATCGTCCTCCCCTCGACCGAGTACACCGCGATCAGTATCCTGTTGACTATCGCTCCAGTCGTGAAGGCTCCAACAAGAACCGCCAAGGCCTTTCCGAAGTTGGGTATTCCTCCGTACCCGTACTCAATGTTCAGGCTGAGGGAGAGTATCGAGTACAGCCCGAACCAGAGCAGTATCGAGCTTATCAGGGTTTCGAGCGCCATATGTACCTCCTCCAGTTAATTGTAGCGAGGCCCTGAGGTATGACGAGCAGGGTCACGATCAGGATCGCGAGGGAGATCGCCTTGCTGTAGACGAGAATGGACGTGCCGAAGAACTTGCTCAGCCAGAACGTCACGAGGCTCTCGGAGAGGCCAACAAGGTAGCCTCCGACTATCGCCCCGTACAGGGTGGAGAGCCCGCCAACAATGCTCGCGGCAAATATCGAGACTATGATTATCTGCCCGGTCGCCTGAACGATCTCCTGCTTGAACGGCAGCAGCGCACCTGCAAGGCCTGCAAACGCACCGGAAAGGAACCACGAGAAGAGCCTTGTCGTCTCAACGTTCACACCCATGATCTCAGCGAGGGACGGGTTTTCCATCGCCGCCCTCATGGCGATGCCGAACTTCGTTCTGTAAAGCAGGAAGAGCAGGATCGCGAGGGATACAATGATCGCAAGGGTTGAGGAGAAGAAGATGCCCTGAATTCCGAAGAGCTTGTAGTCGAGGTAGTAGGGGAAGATGAACTTCGAGGCATATGTGCCGAGAAGCTTGGACATCGTCTCGGAGAATATTCCGATGAGGCCGAGCAGGATGAGATCCCAGGCGAGGGTGGCGATCATGAGGATCAGAATCGACGCCTCCCTCTTTATCAGGGGCCTGAGGACCGCAACATACGTGACCACTCCAATCAGCCCGCCAAACAGAACGGCGAAGGGAACGGAGAGATAAGGTGTGGCGTTAAAAATTTTGTATATGAAGTACGCGAGATAAGATGAAAACACAGCAAAACTCCCCTGAGCGAAATTGGGGACAGAAGTCGTGATGTACGTGAGCGTAAGCCCGAGAGCGAGCAGAGTTAGCAGATTAGCGTATGTTACAGCCCCTTCCAGCACACCCATGGGGGAAGTTACAGTAAACTTTATAAAAAATTAATGGTCATTATCCATCATGACCTTGAGAAGCTTTGTCATAGCTCTGATGGTCGCAGGGCTGCTGCTGATCCCGGCAGTCTCTGCGGAGGAGATAAAAATCGGAGTTCTTGTGGATCTATCCGGACCACTGACGACATACGGGACAGACATAAAGAATACCCTGAGCATCGCAGAGGAGGACATCAACAACTACTTCGCCAGCCAGGGCAAGGACTTCACGGTAAAGTTCTACGTTGAGGACACGAAGGTTGACCCAAACGTCGCGCTGCAGAAGGTTCAGTCCCTCTACGGTCAGGGGATCAGGCTCATTATCGGCCCAATGGGTAGTGGTGAGGTCGCCAACATTAAGGACTACGTGACTTCCAACAAGATAATAATTGTCTCGCCATCCTCAACCGCCCTGCCGTCAATCATCGGTTTTGCCAAGCCCGAGGACAAGAAGTTCATATTCAGGTTTGTCGGAACCGACGACCTGCAGAGCAAGGCGATTGCCAGCATGCTCAGAGATGCGGGCATCAAGGGCGTCGTGATCACGTACATCGGAAACGCGTGGGGCAAGGGGCTTTACGAGGCAATAGAGCCGCAGCTCAAGGAGATGGGCATCGAGGTCGCCAAGGTCGTTGAGTACCCCGAGCAGACCCCGGCAGACTTCTCACCGTACATAGCCAACCTTGAGGACGGTGTCAAGCAGCTCGCAGACAAGTACGGCTACGACAAGGTTGGAGTTGTGACGTTCTCCTACGAGGAAGTCTACACGATGATTGCCCAGACGCCAGAGGACTCACCGCTCCTGAACGTGATCTGGTTCGGATGTGACGGAAACGCGCTGAGCGGGAAGATAACCAACGCCCTCGACAAGGTGGAGAGGGTTGGCACCTACTCGACCCTCTTCGAGTCAAAGGGTCCGGCATACGACGAGCTGAAGAAGAAGTATGAGGAGAAGGGATTCGGTGATGCACCGTACCAGTACGCGATGAATGCTTACGATGCTGCATGGGTCCTCGCTTTGGCTTATGCAGAGGTTGTCGAGGAGAAGGGCAGCTATGATGCCGACGCAATGGCGGAGAAGATTCCTGTCGTGACCGAGAAGTACAGCAACGGTGACTACGGAGTCGAGCCAGTCAGCGGAAAGATCGTGCTGAACGAGTGGAATGACAGAGCGAGCGGTGACTATGCCATCTACTACGTGAGCGACAAGGGCAAGTGGGAGACCGCTGGTATCTGGAAGTTCGCAACCCAGAGCGTGGAGTGGTACCACAAGCCCGTGCCACCGAAGCCCGTGACCACTGAGACGAAGGAGGAGGCCAAGGAGACTGCAACGCCAGCCAAGGAGGAGACCAAAGAGGAGGCAAAGGGAACGCCCGGGTTTGAGGTAGTGCTTGCCCTTGCGGGAGTGGCGCTTGCAGTTGGTCTGAGAAGAAGAGCATGATTCTGAAAACCTACAACCTTTCCAAATTTTTTGAGGGTCTTCGAGCGCTTGACGGTGTCAGCATTTCTGTGCCCAGAGAGTCACTGACTCTTATTATCGGCCCCAACGGCAGCGGGAAGAGTACATTCATCAACACGGTCACGGGATTCTACAAGGCCGATGGAGGGAGAGTGGAGTACGAGGGGAAGGACATAACCAACCTGCCACCGCACAAAATATTCAGGGAGGGAATAGTCAGGACATTCCAGATACCGAGACCCTTCAAGAAGCTGACCGTCATAGAGAACCTGTTAATGCCCCTCGACAACCCCGGAGAGCAGATAAGGAACGCGATTATGAAGAACTGGGTTGACTTTGAGAGCGAAGCTGTTGAGAAGGCGTACGAGATACTGGAGTTCCTGAACATCGATCACCTAACGTTCGAGAAGTCAGAGAACCTGAGCGGCGGGCAGCTGAGGCTCCTCGAGATAGGCAAGGCCCTGATGACTGATGCGAAGCTCATAGTCATGGACGAGCCTCTCGCCGGCGTGGCACCGGCACTTGCACACGAGATCCTCAGGAAGGTCAAGGAGCTCTGCGACGCTGGAAAAACGTTTTTAATCGTCGAGCACAGGCTGGACATAATCCTTGAATACGCTGACAAGGTGTACGTGATGGGCAACGGAAAGGTGATCGCGGAGGGAGGAAAGGAGGTCATAGAAAAGCCAGAGGTCGTGGAGGTGTACCTTGGTGCTTGAGACGAGGGGGCTTTACGCTGGATACAAGGAGCTGCACATACTCTTCGACGTGGACTTTAAAGCGGAGAGGAACAAGATCACGGCAGTTGTCGGGCCAAACGGCAGCGGGAAGAGCACGCTGCTGAAATCCATTTTCGGTTTTACCACGATATACGACGGACAGGTCGTCCTCGAGGACAGGGACATCACCAAGCTCCCGCCCCATGAGAAGACGAGGCTCGGAATAGCCTACCTGCCGCAGACGGACAACGTCTTCACCGAGCTGACGGTCAGGGAGAATCTCGTCATAGCAGGCTATATACTCGACGAGAGCGAGTATCAGGACAGGCTGGAGCTTGCGCTGAGCGTGTTTCCAGAGCTCAGGGACAAGATGGACAGAAAGGCCGGGATGCTGAGCGGAGGAGAGAGGCAGTTCCTAGGCATAGCCACCGCGTTGATAAGGAAGGCCAAGGTTCTGATGCTTGACGAGCCCACGGCGATGCTCTCGCCGAAGTTTGCATCGCAGATATTCGAGAGGATAGTGAACCTGAGGGACGAGCTGAAGCTGACGATCGTTCTGGTGGAGCAGAACGTGATAAAGGCCCTCGAGATCAGCGACAACGCCTTCATGCTTATAAGCGGGAAGGTGGCTTTCAGCGGGACTGCAAGAGAGTTACTCGAGCACGAGAAGTTCGAGAGGTTCGTGGTCGGATACACCCTCTGAGCGAGTTGAAATTACTATTTTCCCCACTTTTTGCCCATAAACCGCAAAAGATTATATACTCTCCTGTAGGAGATATTCTCTGAGATGCAGGGACTGCTGATAACCAACGTCATCAAGATTCTGGACAAGGCCGGGTATGTCGTGACGGACTTAGCGGAGACCAAGCCGAGGTGCTTTGATGTTGTTGCGAGGAAAGGAGAGACCGTGCTATTCCTCAAGGTGCTCTACAACATAGACTCCTTCAAGCCAGAGATGGCGAGGGAGATGAAGATAATCGCCAAGACTCTCAAGGCGAGCCCGATGGTTGTCGGAGAGAGGTACAAGATGGACTACCTCGACAGGGGAGTGGTCTACACGAGGTACGGCATCCCCGTGATAAACACCGCCACGTTCTACGACATGATCGTCGAGGGAGAGATGCCCCTGATCTACTCCGCTCCGGGCGGGTATTACGTGAGGCTCGACAACGAGAAGATAAAGAGGGCGAGGGAGAGCCTCGGAATCTCCGCCGGTGAGCTGGCCAAGATGCTCGGTGTGTCGAGGAGGACCGTGATGCTCTACGAGGAGGGCGTGGACACCAACGTCGAGAACGCGATAAAGCTCGAGGAGATTCTCGGGGAGTGTGTGGTGAAGGAGATTGACGTTCTGAACTTCGTCAGCGACGAGGAGGTTGAGGAAGCGGAGAACGTGAGGTACGGGGAGAAGGAGAGCGAGATTATCTCCCAGCTCCAGTACATTGGGGTTGACGTCATCCCCGTGAAGCACGCACCCTTCGACGTGATCTCCAAGCCAGACGAGGCTCCGGTTCTCACGGGAATAAAGCAGGTGAGGGAGATAGAGAAGAGGGTCGACCTGATGGGAAGGATAAGCAGGATAATCTCCACCATGGCTGCTTACATAGTCGAGAGGAAGGTCAAGGTTCAGAACGACAGCGTCGTCATAGTCATGAAGGACGAGCTGAGCTGCGTTTCAAATCCGAAGGACTTCTACAATCTGCTGGAGGAGAAGAGGGACAATCAGGCTGAGTAGCAAGATAATTTGATTTGGATTTCGTTTTAAACCTGTAGAGATTGGATTCCTGCGTAATAGACATCACTTTTGCGGTATTCACAACAACATCTCCCACATCGCCCTTTTTAGTAAAAACAAGAACGTCGTCGAATTTCGACCTCTCGCCATCCTCCCTGAAATAAACGCTCGACGAGGCGTAGTGTTTCACCGATGGCAGCAGCTTCTCAAGATTCTTCCACGCTGCAAGCCAAGTAAACTTCGAATCTGTGAAGTGTGGATGATGCAGCACAACATCAGGTTCAAAGCTCTCAGCTAAGCTCAAAAACCGTTCAATGGTCTCCCTTCTCCAGCCCTTAGCAGCAGCCTTCGCCCTTGGATTGAAGATTGTCAAATCGTGACATCCAAGAACCATAACCTTATCGCTAAGCTCCATAAAATGCGACTCCAAACTTGTCCTGATTAACCCCCTCTCCTGACCTACTGTAGGATAGCTTTTTCCGGTAAAGTGCCAATCCCCGTCGTAAACACCAACGAGTTCAACGTGCGGTTTCCTTAAACTCGAGCTGCTATACGAATCCACTCCAACGGTTATACAGTTTGCATCAATTTCAATCCCTCTAAGGAGCTCTTCAGCTCGCCTCTTCGCTTCCTCTACCGCTTCGCTGAAGCTGTTGAACTTCCAAGGAATGTTGATGAAGCCACCGGGAGTCATAAAATAATCGCAATTAATGTCCAGCTCCGAAACGTTCTCAAGCACACTCCAAGCGTCTTCTAAGCTTCTGCTGAAGTTCCCTTTTATGAAAAGTCTGCAGATTTTGGTTTTCATTCAGAATTCCACCTCACTTTCTGTATGTTCGATAAAGAAATTTGATAAGATTTTACTCACCACTTCTGCTTTATCCCCATATCCTCGCTCGATTAAAACTTCACGCTGCTTTTTCAAGTAGTTTACGACGACTTTATCGCTTAAATACCTAAACAATCCCGTTCCCCAGAAGATTGATCCGTCCGAGTTTCTGTAAAAGTCCCAGAATTCAAGTCTGGAATCTTTGGGGATTTTCAATGTGTATTCCGGATAACCAACGATCCTTGTCGCCCCCTCTTCGTCGGTGTAGTGGTCTCTAATGACGAAAAATCCGAAGATCAATCTTTCACTTTCAGGTTTGTTCGGTTCCACTGTCGTGAAGATCGCGAGTTTTCCCGGAACCACATACTTTATCTTTCTTCCCGTTCCCTTTCTCGGTCCACTGTGATCCACTCCAGCCCCGAACTCAGATTTTTTGAAGATCATTGTTTCGTAGCACGGAAACTCTGGGATGTCATTCCTGAAACCGTTTTCATATTGGTAACACGGATTTTCCGGTTGCGTGCACCACGGAAATCTCTTTCTGTAAATGTTCCACATTCTCCCAGCTCTCCCGCACGGTCCCTCGTAGTCCGAGTCGAGCCAGTTGCACTTGAAAGCAAGATTTCTGTCTTCGACAAACACTCTTGGCGAGGCAGGAAACGAGGGTTTCACAGTTTTCGGAGAACAAACTCTGCACCTTGTCACAAGCTTGCCGTGTTCACAGAACACGGACATCAGAGCTCCCTCCCCTCGGCTATCGCTTTCTTCATGGCAGAAATCATGGAACCCATCCCCCCAAGTCCACGAAGTGGTGTCAAGATTTTCTTCCCGGCAAAAACCCTTTTGACCACCCTAACATACTTGCTTCCAGCCACCACCACTATTTCCTCGTATTTCATCAGTCCTTTTTCCTCAGCCTGCTTCCTCAACTCTTCCACACTTACTGGATTGGTTTTCGGGTCGTTAAACGTCACGTTGTAGTTTTCCGGAATTATTTCATCGGGGAATAGAAATCCGTATTTAGCTGAAAGTATGACGTACGAGTTTGGATAGAATTTTTCAGCGTATTCAATGCATGTTTTCGCGAATGAGCCAATATAAACATCCTTAGCTTTTGTCGGACCTGCATCAGGTTTTACATCCCAGATTTTGAAACTCCCGCACGGAACGATGCAAAGTCTCACACTACCACCTCCGCAAGCTTTTCTCCAACCTCTTTCAGACCGAGTCTCGAAAAATACTCCACAATCTCGTGTTTTTCCAAAACCCCAATCTGCCAGATTAGAGAGTCGAGGTGTATCATGTTCACATCCACACTTTTCCTGAGTTCTGCCAAAACATGGCTCCAGAATTTTCTGACTTCGCCGTCGCCATCAAATGTCACTCCAATCCTCTTTGTGAACTCTCTCACCCTGTAGTCTACAGGAATCGAGATTTTCTCGAAACTGAATTTGCTCTCTCCTGCCATCAAAAGCGCTATTCCAAGGCATTTCATCGCGAACGTGATGGTTTTCGCTTCGCCGTCCTGCCTCATTGTCCCTGCAAGCCCATGCCATATCTGGACGAAGTTCTCCGAAACTTCATTGGGAGTGGATGTCCAAAGCCATCTTGCAAGGTTACTTGACAGAAACCTGTCCAATCTCCTCAATTTCTAGTCTGGAAGCCTCTCCCTTGAATAAAACACACTCAAGATGTTTTTCAGTTCTTCTGGCGTTTCTGGCACCGGTTTGTTCTCAAGAAGCTCCTTGATCTTCGGCCAGTATGCAATCTCGGCTTTCCCCTTTAGCTGATAATCGTTTAGGCCCAGCATAACCATTAACGTCGCAAACTTTCCAAAGCCATATCTTTCGAGGAATGTGTGTATGTGTTTCCACTCCGGCTCCTCTTTGACTATTCTGTTCCAGACTTCGAGCGGGATTTTGGAAAGGATGTGGGAAATCCTTGAAGCTTGAATTTCATTTTTGGTTAAATTCGGCCAGACCATATCTCAAAACCTCCAATATAATTCTCAAATTCACAAATTTAAATTTTGATAAAACACACTGGCTCGAACATATATTCGTAGGCTATCAGAACATCTTTACCCTTTGGAACAAGGAAGGTTATCCACCCCTCCGTTTCGCCTCCCGGCATTAAGTCAACATCCTTGAACTCAGGAAAGTCATTGGGCAGAATTACGAAGCTCGGTGAAAATCCAACCCCGTCTACGTAAGCTTTAAAGCTGTAAGCCGAGACGAACTGGGAAACCCTGCCAGAAGCGTACTTGAACCTCACCTTCACGAGTAGGTACTCGTAACCATCCTCTGGATCTGGATTGAACATGTTGCCTCTCTTAATAACCTCGTAAGCTTCTTCTCCCCTCACGTAATCCAAAATCGTAACTTCAAACGTTCCTGCAAGAGTTTTGACGACGACTGTTTCTTTTATAGACGCTGGATTTCCATAACTACCCTTCGGCTCCTTTGTGGGGGTCGTTACGCTCTTCTGCACCTCCGCCGGTTTTGTGGAAACTTCCGACGCGCAACCAGCCATTATAACTCCAACCAAAACCAAAAAGACAAGTGCACGGCCCATCATTTCCACACCCCTCCCTATTAAGCTTACCAGCAGCCATAGGAGTTGTTGATCTTCCTTCTTAGCTCGAGACCAAAAGGGTGGACGGTGTATGGTTTTGTTTCCGTCTGCGTTTTACTCTCCTTTCTCCTCCCAAATATTTTCGATCCAAGACCTTTAACCCAGCCAACACAGATTCTCAGATCTGTAAGATATACCCAGACCATTTTTCCATCCATCCTGAGGAAAATTGAGTTTTCGAATCTCTTCTTTTCCGGATCCCATATTTCACATATCTCTTCCAACAGAGATTCGTCAGGTTCAAAACAGGAGATCTTCCAAGTCTTGCCATCAAAAAGAGGTTTACCCACCAATATTTCACCACTCGAGTCAGAAGAGCTTGCTCTCTTCCATCTAACGTAAAAACCGACGTCTTTCAGAAAAACCACGCAGTACTCGGCATTGCCACATATGAATCTTCCATTCCTATACTTCCTTGTAGTCGCATCCCACTGTGAAAGCGCGAGTCTATGAACCTTCAGATATTCATCGAACGTGGATCCAAGTATCCCGTTGCTGGCGAAGTATGTAGACAGTTCCAGTTCCACTTGCCTTTTCAAATCCCTACTTTCAATTTGAGCAATCATAGCTGTAGAGTGTATGTCGAAAAATTTTTACTTTGTTATGATAACAAAGATAACAATGAGAACAATAGAAGTTGTCCACATCATACCCCTTGGATTCGAGAGGAGTGTCGTCACAGAGCCGATCAAAGTATTAGGTGGTGTGAGAGCGCACGTAATAACTATTGGAAAGGAACATGCAGAGAAATACGATCTGTATGAGATACAGTCTTTTTTCGAGGCTGCGGTCACACATGATCTGAAGAAAATGGGGCTGGAAGTTGTCATTAGCTATGCTGACCTCTTTGACTTTAGAGAGGCGCTCAGAGAAATTTCAAAAGCCGTAAGAAAAGAAAAGGAGAGGGGTAGTAAAGTCTACATAAACCTATCATCTCATGGAAGACTTGTTTCAATTGCATCGGCGCTTGTGGGGTGGTATCACGGAGTGAGGATGTATTACGTTATGGCCGACAGGTATGCAGAAAACGAAGAAGAGATAAAGAAGTACGGGAGGAGTGTGTGTCAAAAGGCGAGGGTGTTGGAAGTCCCAAGAGTAGAGATGGTAAGATTAAGTGAAGAGGAGAGGTTTGCAATTTCCCAACTGTATTTGAGTGAAAGAAAATACATGAAGCTCGAAGAGCTCGCAAAAGAGTTCTGTAAGCGATTCCCACAGGACTACAGGTGCGAGTACAAGAAGGAAGAAGTAATGACGCGTGAAAGCAGGCAGAGAGTTCTCACGAAATTGCACAGGAGAGTGGTATCTAAGCTCGCGTCAAGAGGACTCATAACTCATGAGAAAATCGGCAGAAATGTTATCTTGAGGCTAACAGAAGACGGAGAAACTCTGGCATTACTCGATGGATGTTAAAGAAAGTCACAACCTAAAACATCATAAACGGCTCCTCCCCTATCGCCATCTTGCAGAGCTCGCTGACCATTATCGGCGTCAGGCCCATCTCCCTGACCTTCTTTCCGAGGGTCAGGTAGCACATCGGGCAGTTGAAGGCGACGTGGCTCGCTCCTGAATCTGCCATATCCCTCAGATTTCTCTCCTGCAGCCTTCTCGCGGTCTCAAGGTCCCCCTTGAACTCGAATGACGCGCCGCAGCAGAGGGCGTTTCTTCGGTCGTACTCCCTCTCCACCCTCTCAACGCCGATCAGCTCGAAAATCCTGTCCAGAGTTCTGTCAGTTTCCGGCGAGAGCCTGTTGCTGCACGGCCTCTGGTACGCGACCTTTATACCAAGCTCCTCAACACCATCCTCGAGCTCTTTAAGCCGGGAATAGAGGTGGTCGAAGAGGTGCACCGCTTTAAACGGCACCTCGATTCCGTAGGCCTCTGCAAATGAGGTGTAGAAGCCGTAGCACTCGTCGTGGTACATCACCACCTCATCAACCCCGAGCTTCCTGAAGTTCTCGATCGTCTTAGCTGCCCTCTCCTTTATCACCGAGATCATGCCGTAGTGCAGGTAGATCAGGTTGCAGAACAGGTGCCTGCCCCTCACGACATCATACCCCTCAAAGAGCCTCCCGGTTATCGCGTCCCTTAGCTGAGGGAACAGGCAGATGTGCACAACTTTATTTCCAACCTCCCTCGGCCTGAACTCTCCGTCAGCACGGTAGCGTTCAAGCAGGTGGGAGAGAAAAGTGTCATCAGCCACCTTCACGCCAAACCTCTCCTGCAGCTCAACGATCCTGTAGAAAGGATGGTTGCCATGCTCGCAGTACTCCTCACAGCCATAACACGTGAAGCACTCCTCGAGCACCCTGCTGTACTCACCCCTCGCAAGTTTGAGTCTCTCCTCCCTCGCACCGTCAAAATCGTAGCTCAGATAGCTGCATTCCGTCAGGCAGGAGAAGGTCTGGCAGCTGAAGCAGAGGTCGGGATTGAAGCGGAGCTCATGCATGACAGAATATCTCCGGATCCACTTAGATAACCGTTTCGGAATCTCGTCGGGGCATTTGAAGAAAGGAGTTCGACGAGCCACCTTCAGCTTACCAAAATTCTTATATAGAAGTTCCATTCCACTAATGCCAGAAATCCCCGGGAGGAGGTGGTCTGGGGATGGCGGTGCTGCAGGGCCAGCCTGTCCTGATTCTGAAGGAGGGTACCCAGAGGACAGTTGGTAGGGACGCGCAGAGGCTCAACATAATGGCTGCGAGGGTTATTGCCGAGGCTGTGAGGACGACCCTCGGGCCGAGGGGAATGGACAAGATGCTGGTTGACAGCCTTGGCGATGTTGTGATAACGAACGATGGTGTAACAATCCTCAAGGAGATGGACATCGAGCACCCGGCTGCCAAGATGGTCGTGGAGGTCGCGAAGACCCAGGAGAACGAGGTTGGAGATGGAACCACCACGGCTGTTGTAATCGCCGGAGAGCTGCTGAGAAAGGCCGAGGAGCTGCTTGACAACGAGATTCACCCGACGATAATTGCCAAGGGTTACAGGCTTGCGGCCGAGAAGGCGATGGAGGTTCTCGATGAGATTGCGATAAGCGTTGACGTCAACGATGAGGAGACTCTCAGGAAGATTGCCGCTACCGCGATAACAGGAAAGCACGCCGAGTATGCGATTGAGCACCTGAGCAAGATAGTGGTCGATGCGGTAAAGAGGGTGGCGGAGCAGGAGAATGGAACCTGGACGGTCGACATCGACAACATAAAGATCGAGAAGAGGCAGGGCGGTGGAGTAGAGGACACCGAGCTTGTCGATGGCATAGTCATCGACAAGGAGGTCGTCCATCCGGGAATGCCCAAGAAGGTGAAGAACGCCAAGATCGTGGTGCTGAAGGCCGCCCTCGAGGTCAAGGAGACTGAGACTGACGCGGAGATCAGGATCACCGACCCTGAGATGCTCCAGAAGTTCATCGAGCAGGAGGAGAAGATGATCAAGGACATGGTCGACAAGATCGCTGAGACTGGAGCCAACGTGGTCTTCTGCCAGAAGGGAATTGATGACCTGGCCCAGTACTACCTCGCCAAGGCCGGAATACTCGCGGTCAGAAGGGTCAAGCAGAGCGACATCGAGAAGATCGCAAAGGCAACAGGAGCGAGGATAATCACCGACCTGAGGGATCTGAGCAGCGAGGACCTCGGTGAGGCTGAGCTGGTCGAGGAGAAGAAGATCGGCGACGAGGAGATGGTCTTCATCAGGGGCTGCAAGAACCCGAAGGCCGTGACGATCCTCGTTAGAGGAGGGACTGAGCACATAGTCGATGAGGTCGAGAGGAGCCTGACCGACTCCCTGAAGGTTACGAAGGCTGCGATCGAGAACGGCAAGGTTGTCGCCGGCGGTGGTGCTCCGGAGATCGAGCTTGCGCTTAGGCTGAAGGAGTGGGCACCGAGCCTTGGTGGCAGGGAGCAGCTCGCTGCAGAGGCTTTCGCTGCAGCGCTGGAGGTCATACCGAGGGCTCTGGCCGAGAACGCCGGACTTGACCCGATCGACATACTGGTGGAGCTCAGGAAGGCCCACGAGGACGGCAACGTCTACGCTGGCGTCGACGTGTTCAGCGGAAAGGTCGTGGACATGAAGGAGAAGGGTGTCCTCGAGCCGCTTAGGGTCAAGAAGCAGGCCATAAGCTCTGCAACAGAAGTGGCGATAATGATCCTGAGAATCGACGACGTCATCGCCGCCAAGGGACTCGAGAAGGACAAGGACAAGGGCGGAGAGGACTTCGACAGCGACTCCTCAAGCTCGGATGACGAATAACCCCTAAATTCTTTTCTTTAACTCTTTCAAAAGATCTGCAAGCTTTCTGTGGAAATTCTCGTCCCTGAAGAACGGATCCCCGAGAACCACGTGGTCGCAGACTTTTAAGAGTTCTGCGATTTTATCGGCCACGGTCTGCAGGTCTCCCGAGAGCGTGAACCTGTCGAGCAGAAAGCTTTTGTACCTCATCAGCAGCCTGTAGTCCTGAACGTCGCTCAGATCCTCGCCCTTCTGCCTGCGCTCTATGAGCGACATGAGGTCTATTCTCTTCAGCTCATCGTAAACGCTCAGGTAGCCCATCTCTCTGAGGAAGCCCACGCTGCTCCCCATAACAAGTACAGCTGCAAGCAGGAGATCCTGCTCGAACTCTGAGGGCAGGATTAACGCGGGCCCGTAGGCTGCGTTGAATCTTGAAGAACTCATCCCAACCGCCCACCTGACGTGTTGCGGGGAGACGTGGTTGAGCAGCATCCCGTCTGCAACCCTTGAGAGCCTGTCAATGCTCCTCCTTCCAGTTCCGCCTCCGAGAACGGGAAACGGGAGCTTCTCCTTCAGCAGCCTTATGCACTCAAGGGCGTGTGAGATTCTCCCCCCATCCCCTGCAGCTATTCCAACGAAAACCCTGCCCTCATAGCCCAAAAGCTCCTTCAGGCTTTGAAGAGCCCTTTCACACCCTCCAGCCCTGAGAATGCCGAACCCCACGTTTAGGTTCGTGTTCTCGAGGATCAGCCTTGCCACATGGAACGGGCTCCTGAAGAAGTCCGACTCCCCCACCCATACCGTGTCCACGCGCCCCTCAACCCTCTTCGCCTTCTCGATCAGGACGTCGTCCTCAAAGTCCCCGTTTATGTTGACGCTTACCCTACCAATCCTCAACGAGCTTCCTGATGTCATCCCTCTTTATCTCCCTCTCTTCCTTTTCAATCTTCATCTTCGGCCTGTACCCGAGCTTGTCCCCGAACTCCTTCACGATTATCTGTGCAGCGAGCTTGGCCATTTGGTAAGCTTTCTCCGCGTCCTGAGCGGTTACCTTAACATCCTTCTTCTCCTCCAGCCTCCTGTCCGAGAAGTAGCTGCAGAATAGACAGTTGTAGGGATGCAGGGGCTGGGGCTCGGCATCTATGTCGAGCCTCGCGTAAGTTTCCAGCGCACAGAACTTGCCATCGCTGTACCTGCACGCCTTGGCCTTCTCCACGCCCTTCTTTCTCGCGAAGTTGACGAACTCTATGACCTCCTTCGGGATGTCTCTCTTCCTCTTGAAGAAGTACCACTCGAGCAGCTGGACTATGAACTCCGATGGGGAGATGTCGAGCTCCTCACACTTCCTCAGCAGGGCTCTCTCTATGTCTGCGGGGAGGTCAACTCCGACCCTCATCTCTTCTTCTTACCCTTCCTGCCTTCCGGCTTCTCCTCCCTGACATCCTCTGTCTTTTCCTCTTTACTCTCCTCCCCGGCAAACAGCTTTGCGAGCCTGTAAAAACCCCTCGCATTTGCAGTTACAGGATCGTCAGGCACCTTTATCTCGCCTATGTCCTTGAAGTGCTCCCTGAACTCCTCGTAAACTCCCGGCAGCCTTGCACCGCCACCGCTCAGAATTATGTTCTCCACAAGCGAGACTGACAGGCCCTCGAGGAGCAGGTTCACCCTCGTGACTATCCTCTCTACCCACGACCTCATCATCTCGTTGTAGTCTTCCATGACGTCCTCCCTTTTCACCGAGACTCTCTTTCCTCCCCTCACCCTGCCGACCTCGAAGCCCTCCTCTGCGAGAAGCTTCGTCATCTCCTCGGGAGTTATCGTTATGCCGAACTTGTTCCTGATTGCCATCTCCATGCCCTCGTAGATCTTGTCAACCCCCACAAGAAGTGTGTCTCCCTTCAGGTACTCCATGTCCGCGAGCACAACCACGTCAGTCGTTCCAAAGCCTATGTCTATGCACACACCTGTGTTGACGCCCATGTAGGCCATGGAGCCAACCGGCTGGGGGAGGAGGAGGACATCGCAGTTCAGCGCCTGCTTCAGCTCACTAACCAGCTCTGCCCTCTCCTTCTTGGAGCTCTTCACCGGCAGGCCGGTGGCCACGAACTTCTCACCCTCTGCGTTCAGAAGGCTGAGCGCATGCTTCGCGAGCTCGATGTATGAGTTGTGCATCAGCCTGCCCTCATGCAGTGGCCTCAGCACCTCAACGTTCTCCATGTTCTGCGCCATGTATGCTGCCTCATCGCCGACGTAAACCTCCCTCTCCTCCGACCCCTTGAGGCTCCACTCCTTCTCCTCACCGTAAACAACAAGACTGGGGAAAATCGTGACCTTCTCACCATCAGCCGTGGCCTTTGTGTAATTCGTACCGATGTCGAGACCGATGTACCTCATGAACCTACCATTCCAAATTATTCGTTAAAAATGTTTGCATGACCCCGAAGATCTTAGGGTTAATCATTAATTATTACAGACCCGTGAGAAGATTTAGGGTGAATTGCCATGAGACGAGCGGTTTTGCTGGTGCTCCTGCTCGCGGCCCTGACCTCGCTCGCAAGCGCGAGCGAGTGCATAGACTGCCACAAACAGGTTACACCGGGCATAGTCGACCAGTGGCTCTCTGGAAACATGAGCAAACACATAGGGTGTGAAGCCTGTCATGGTGTTGGGCACAGAAGCTCGGACGACTGGCAGAACGCCAAGATGCCAACCCCGGACACGTGCAAGGCCTGCCATCCGAAGCAGTACGAGCAGTACGCAAGCGGAAAGCACTACTATGCCTGGATTGCGATGAAGGCGATGCCGGCCATACAGCACATCCCAACCCCACTGAAGGATCTCGAGGGCTTCAAGGGCTGCAGCGGGTGCCACAAGATTGGAGTCATACAGGACAAGGACGAGGCCTACAGGTACGGCTCTGCGGCCTGCGACTCCTGCCACACGAGGCACAAATTCAGCAAGGAGGAGGCGAGGAAGCCTGAGGCATGTCTGCCGTGCCACATGGGCTTCGACCACCCGCAGTACGAGATGTGGTCAACAAGCAAGCACGGAGTCATTTACAGCATTGAGGGAGACACAGGCAGGGCACCAAAGTGCCAGACCTGCCACATGGCCAACGGAAATCACAGCGTCATGACCGCGTGGGGCTTCCTCGCCCTGAGGGTTCCCGAGGATGACGATGAGTGGTGGAAGGACAGGGTGACGATACTGCAGGCCCTCGGAGTGCTGGACGAGAACGGAAATCCGACAGAGAGGTTCGAGGTCGTTAAGGCAGGCAAGGTCGCGAGGCTGAGCAAGGAGGAGTGGCAGGCTGAGAGGGAGAAGATGATCGAGATCTGCAGCCAGTGCCACTCAGAAAACTTCGCCAGAGAGCAGCTTGAGGCGGGAGACAAGATGATCAGAGAGGCCGACAGGGTGTTTGCAGAGGCCATAAGGACTGTCAAAGAGTTGTACGACCTCGGAATACTCGAGAAGCCGGAAGGGTGGAAGTATGCCCCGGACCTGCTTCAGTTCTATGAAGTCAAGACACCAATAGAGGAGGAGCTCTACCTGATGTTCCTCGAGTACAGGATGAGGACGTTTCAGGGAGCGTTCCACATGAACCCGGACTACAGCCACTGGTACGGATGGGCACCGATGAAGGCAGCTCTGGTGAAAATAAAGTACGAGGCGGAGAAGCTGAAGGCTGAAAAGCTCGGAGAAGAGGGAAGCAAGGCTACGCCGACACCCACAGCTGAAAAGACCGAGAAGCAGAGCGAGTCAGCGCCGGGGTTCGGATTGCTCGCCGGTCTTATTGCAATATCTGCTGCGGTCGTTACATGGAGGGCGAGAAGGAGATAACCCCCATTTTCTTATTTTTCTTTTTACGGCACAAAACCCGAACTTTTAAATTTTAGACGCCCAACTACGACCATGTTCGATAGGAAGACGAGGATGATGCTCATAATGGGCGTGCTCAACGACTGTTTTGGAGACATAAGGACGACGATAACGAACCTCTCCGACTTCGTGGGCTCTCACCCGGACTTTGAGGAGATAGACGAGCTCGAGCTGAGGGAGATACTGAACATGGCTATGGAGCTCGAGAGGAAGATACTCGATGCGATGGACAAGGCCAAAAAAGAGATATACGGCTGATCAGAGAAGCTTTGCTATCTCTTCTGCCATCTCCATTGTTTTGAGGCTTCCCCCCAGATCGGGAGTCGTCCTGCCCTCGGCTATGACTTTCTCCACAGCCCTCTCCACCCTCTCAGCCTCGCTTAGGTAGCCGAAGTGCCTGAGCATCATGCATGCGGTGAGGATCATTGCCGTCGGGTTGGCTATGCCCTTCCCCGCGATGTCGAAGGCTGCTCCATGCACCGGCTCGAAGATAGCATGCCTCTCTCCAATGTTTGCCGACGGGGCCAGACCGAGTCCGCCAACCACCCCCGCTGCGAGGTCTGAAACGATGTCGCCGAACATGTTGGTCGTGACGATCACGTCGAACATCTGGGGCCTCATGGCCATGTACATGCACGCCGCGTCAATGTAGTAGTCGTTCGCCTCAATCCCCTCATACTCCCCAGCAACCTCGTAGAACACTTGCTTGAACAGCCCGCAGGTCTTCTTCATCACGTTTGCCTTGTGCAGGGCCGTCACCCTCTTCCTCCCCTCCCGCTTCGCAAGCTCGAAGGCATACCTCACAATCCTCTCGCTCGCCTCCCTCGTTATTACCCTCACAGCTTCAGTTACACCATCAGCGACCTCAAACTCAAGGCCCTTGTAGAGGCACTCGGTGTTCTCCCTCACGATGACCATGTTCACGTCGCTGTGGATGGACTCGACACCCCTGAACGTCCTCGCTGGCCTTATGTTGGCGAACGTGTTCAGCTCCTGCCTCAGCCTGACTATCACGTCCGCAGCGGTTTCGCCAGCCGCACCGAAGAGCACTGCATCGCTCTTCCTGACCTCCTCAAGCGTTTCGTCAGGCAGGGGTTTTCCGTACTTTTTCTCAGCCTCATCCCCCGCCTCAAGCCAGACATACTCGAACGGCATCTCAAGCCTCTCAAGGATGAGCATCGCCGCGTCCATGACCTCCTTCCCTATGCCGTCCCCCGGAATCACGGCCACTCTCTTCATCTCGACTCACCGTAGAGCTTCTTCGCGTAGCTAACGAGCCCGCCGCTGTCGAGGATCTCCTTCAGGAAATCCGGCAGGGGGGTGAAAGCATATTCCTCACCCTTCGTCCTGTTGATTATGACGTTCCTCTCGTAGTCTATCTCCAGCTCATCCCCCTCCTCAATTCTGTCCGCTTCTCTGCACTCAATCGCCCTGAGGCCGATGTTTATGGCGTTCCTGAAGAATATCCTCGCGTAGCTCTTCGCGATGACCGCCTCAATCCTGCAGGCCTTCAGAGCTATTGGCGCGTGCTCCCTGCTCGAGCCACAGCCAAAGTTCTCCCCCGCGACGACGAAGTCACCTTCCTTAACCTTCTCGGCAAATTCGGGCCTGACGTTCTCAAATACGTGCTTCGCAAGCTCCTCGGGATCGTTTATGACCAGATACTTTCCCTGGATGATAACGTCAGTGTCAATGTCGTCTCCAAACTTCCAAGCTCTGCCCATGCTGTATTGTGGCAGTGGGGAAGTTATAAAGTTTCCCGATGGCTCAGGAAAGCTTTTTATCCTTCCGGCTTTTTAAAAACCAGCATGAAAATTAATGAGGTTTTTGACAACGTGTACTGCGTGGACGTCATGGTCGCCGGGGAGGAGAGGGTCATCTCGTCATACATCCTCGACTTTGAGAGGAAGGCCGTCATCGAGCCCGGCCCCCAGAGTTCCATAGGGAACGTGATCGAGGCTCTCGAGGAGATTGGGGTGAGAGAGTTAGATTACGTCTTCGTGACCCACGTTCACCTCGACCACGGTGGTGGGGCCGGAGGGCTCGCGAACAGATACGGTGCTAAGGTGGTCTGCCACGAGAGGGGCAGAAAGCACATCATCAACCCTGAGAAGCTGTGGAAGGCCTCGCTCGAGTTCAGCCCGAAGTCCAAGGTCTACGGGAAGCCGGAGAGCGTTGAAGAGGGGAGGGTTGTGGTCGGGAAGGATGGAGATGTTTTTAGCCTCGGAGACGTTGAAATAGAGGTGATGGAAACTCCCGGTCACGCGCCCCACCACCTGAGCTTCTTCCTGCGTGACTTCAGGATGCTGTTTCCCGGAGATTCTGCCGGGATGTGCATTGACGGCGTTGTTATCCCCACCACGCCCCCACCCTTCGACCTCGAGCTGTGGAGGGAGTCTGTGAGGAAGATGATGTCCGCAGACCCCCAGTACATAGCCTACACCCACTTCGGGATGTACGATGCCGACAGGCTGCTCGAAAGCGTTCTTGAGACACTCGAGAGGTGGGTAGATCTCGCAGAGAGTGCCGGGAGCTTCGATGAATTCGTGAGTGCTGTTGAGAATGGGGACGAGCGGTTCAGGAGGTTCATGGAGCTGTACAGCCACTCCGAGATAATGAGGGAGTGGGCGATCCACGGCTTCAGGGGCATCTACGAGGCGGTGAGAAATAAATAGCGAGGCATTCATGGATGGGCATGAAGGTCAGGTTCATAACGTCCAACAGGGGGAAGTTCGAGGAGCTTAAAGAGATCGGGAGGGGCTTTGGCGTCGACATCGAGTGGGTAGAGATGGAGTACCTCGAGCCACAGGGAAGCGATCTCGAGTTCGTTGCGAGGAAAAGCGCTGAGATGCTCTCAGGAGCCGTAGAGCCGCCATTCTTCATCGAGGACAGCGGTCTCTTCATAGACGCGCTTCATGGGTTCCCCGGAGTCTACTCATCCTTCGTGTTCAAGACCATAGGCAACGACGGTATTCTGAAACTCATGGAGGGAGTTGAGGATAGGAGAGCCAGATTCGTCTGCGTCATCGCGTTCAGCGATGGAGAGCAAGTCAGAACGTTCACGGGCGAGGTTGAGGGACAGATAGCGAGAGAAAAGAGGGGAGAGCATGGATTTGGCTACGATCCGATCTTCGAGGTCGACGGTAGGACGTTTGCCGAGATGGGGGAGAAGAAAAACGAGCTGAGTCACCGCAGGAGGGCGGCGGAAAAGTTTTTCAGCTGGCTGGCAAAAAATTTTTAACCGAGCCTTAGTCGTTGAGGGCAGGGGTTGATAAAAATGGCAAGGATTCACGCAAGAAGGAGAGGTAAGTCAGGATCAAAGAGGGTTTACAGGGACGCTCCTCCAGAATGGGTAGACATGAAGCCGGAGGAGGTTGAAAAGCTCGTCCTGAAGCTCTACAACGAGGGATACGAGCCAAGCATGATCGGAATGATCCTCAGGGACACCTACGGAATCCCGTCGGTCAAGCAGGTCACGGGTAAGAAGGTCGTCCAGATTCTGAAGGAGAACGGGGCGGAGATGAAGCTGCCGGAGGACATAAAGTCCCTCATAAGGAAGGCCATCAACCTCAGGAAGCACCTCGAGGTGCACAGGAAGGATCTGCACAACAAAAGGGGGCTGCAGCTCATCGAGGCAAAGATACACAGGCTCGCGAGCTACTACAAGGAGAAGGGCGTGCTCCCCAAGGACTGGAAGTACGACCCGGTTAAGCTCGAGATAGAGCTGTTCAGGTAATGTCCCGGCTGAGAGGCCACCACCTGATCTGCCTAAATTTTTTTAAGGGTGAGGGCTACAGCGAGGATTTTGTCGAGAACCTGCGCAGGGTCGTTTCCGATAGCGAGATAGAGGTCGTTTTTGGAGCAGATGATGTTTGTGAGAGATGTCCGTACCTGAAGGACGGCGTGTGCTCCTACTCTGAAAGCGCTGAGGAAGAGGTCACCGAACTGGATCAGATGGCGTACAGGCTCCTCAGCACTTACCCCGGGCAGAGAACCACGTGGCATGAGGTTAAGGAGAAGCTCCCGGAGATCATGAGAACATGGAAGGAGTTCGCCTGCAGTGAGTGTGACTGGAAGACCGTGTGCGAGGAGCATGAGGAGTGGAAGAAGTACTGATGAGATTATTGCTTACGGGCACGAGAACATAACCGCGAGGCATAGAACGACCCTCGAGGTAACGAAGGATAAAGAGGTTACGCCGAGGGGCGACTGCATAATCGGAGTGAGGGCGAGCAAGTCCGTCAGAGACCTGAACGACGAGGTGAAGGAGGGCATTCTGGCAGGGAAGGAGATGACGATAGAGCTCGAGCTTCCCGACTACGGGATGAAAACGTCCTTCCAAGCGTTCGGGAGTGAGAAGCTCACTCTCAGCCATGAGAGCGACGTGGTTGTGAGGAAGAGCACGTACACCTGCAGCAGAACCCTCGCGATAAGGTCGGAGCTATCAGCCTCGGACTTGGACAGGGAGTTTGTCGAGCTGCTGAGGGACAGAAAGACAGTCCTGATAATGAGGATTCTCGTCTAAAAAAATTTATATTTTTGTCATCAGAAAGTAAAACGATGATTTCGGGGAGCGAAGTTCTCAGGAGAGTTTATATCAGCCTCGCCATCTCGTTCATCTTCGGCCTCATCCTCTACTTCATGCTGACCGGCCTGTACAGCATAGCAACGACGATGAAGACCTTTCTCAGCATATCCTACATCCTCCTTGTCTTCGCCGTGACGTTTGTCACAGCCTCGGTGATAATAGAGCACAGGAGCATGTCTGAAAGCGGGAGGCCGTACTACCTGATAGGCGGCTTTGTTGTTGCGAGCATCGTGACCTTCCTTTTCGTATGCGCATCCAACGGGGTGATGATGGCCGTGAAAAGCGGCCTTCCGCCCGTTGAGGAGTTCCTGCTGTACATCTCCGTGCTGTCTGCCGTGGCTTTCACGATTCTGAAGCTCATAGAGAACTCAATGAAGAGGTACTGAGAGAAGGCTGCCGAAAAGAGGCTGAGGCAAAATAAAAATTAAATCAAACCTGCCCTCTGAAGCAGCAGAATATCTTCCGTCTCGAGCTTCTCGCCCTTCTTGAACATCTCGTAGATCTCCCTTGCCCTCCTCATCAGCTCTTCCTTCTCCCTCTGCTCCCTGCTCTTGCTCTGCTTTGCCTTCAGAGCCTTGATGACCTTGTCGAGATCCTTTATGTCCTTCCTCGCCTTGATGATCTCCGCGTGATACCTGTCCGCCTCCTTCCTCGTCTCGACGAACTTCTGGTGCATCTCGTCTGCCTGCTTCCTCACCTCGTCAACCTGCTTGAGGATCTCCACGATCTCCGCGTGCACCTTGTCCGCCTCGTCCTGATACTTCTTCAGTTCCTCGGTGAGAACCCTTACCTCCTCCTTGAGCTTCTTGATCTCCGCTATCAGCCTCTTGAACTCCTCGTGCTTCTCAAGCTGCTGCTTCCTCTCCTCGAGCTCCTTCTTGAGCTTGGCTATCCTCTCGACCAGAGCCCTCTCCTTCTCTATGGTCAGGACGGCGGTCTGCTGCTTGAACTCGAGCCTCCTGATCTCCTTCTCGATCTCTCCCAGCGGCCTTCCACCCCTGTCTATGTTTCTCCTGAGCTTGTCGAGCTCCTTGTAAAGCGCGTCCACCTTCTTGTGCAGTTCCTTCCTCTGGTTCCTGATCTCCCTCGCCTTGGCGTTAAGCTCGTCCCTCGTCTTCTTCATCTCCCTTACCTTGGCCAGAAGCTCCTTGGCCTTGGCGTTAAGCTCGTTCCTCTTTTCGGCGTACTTTCTGGACTCCTCGTTGAGTTCATCCCTCTTCTTGATAAAATCCTTGAGATCCCTTTCGAGCTGTTCCTTCCGCTCCACCAACTTTTCCAGCATCATGGTCTCACAACAGCAAGCTTTGTGGTTGCTTAAACGCAGAAAGCTGACGGGAATTTAAACTTTATGCTGTCCAGTTCTGAAATATGAATATAAAGGTTTCGGGATTTTGCCTGATCCAGCAAAGGAACGATTTCGGAGAAAAATAGTGACAGATGTTGGAGGTTCGGGTTTAGCAGAGGTCTGGGAACTCGTAGGCGGGGTGCTCCTCGAAAGTGTACTTGATCGTGCTGAACTCCGACTTCAGCTCTCTAACTCTCTCCCTCGCTTTTTCAGCGGAGATCCGGTCGGTCATGACTCCGTGGATTATCCCCGCTATCTCCTCCATCTCCCCCTCCTTCATCCCGAGCCTCGTGAGCTCCTGAACACCCATTCTTATGCCCGAGGGGTTTGCGGTGTCCTTCAGGGTGTCCCAGGGCAGGAGGTTCTTGTTGAGCACTATCCCGGCGCTCTCAAGCTTCTCCGCAACCTTCGCACCGCCGCCGAACTCCCTGACGTCGGCCGCAACCTGATGGGACTCCGTAAACCCTCTGTTCTCACCCACCACATTCACACCGAGCTCGCTCAGCCTTTCTGCAAGCCTCTTGGCGTTTCTGACGACCTGATCAGCATAATCCTCGCCAAAGAGCTTCATCTCAATGGCCGAGATCGCATAGCCGGCGAGGGTGTTGAGGTGGTGGTTGCTCACAACTCCCGGGAAGACCGCTCTGTCGATGTCGTCTGCCAGCTCGCCTGTGGACAGTATCACAGCCCTCTGGGGCCCGAAGAAGGTCTTGTGGGTCGAGCCCGTCATCACATCCGCTCCTTCCCTCATTGGCTGCTGGAATTTCCTGCCGGCTATCAGCCCAAGCACGTGGCTTGCATCGTACACCACCCTCGCCCCTATTTCGTTCGCAATCTCGCTGATCTCCTCCACCGGCTGCGGAAAGAGGATCAGGCTCGATCCGAGGATGAACAGCCTTGGCTTTTCCTTCATGGCCAGCTTTCTCGTCTCATCTATGTCAATCTCGAACGCCTCGTTGTCGAATGGGTAGTAGCTGACCCTCAGGCCCCTTATGCCTGCGGAAGAAACAGTATCGTGGCTTATGTGCCCTCCGCATGGGACTGAGAGGGCCATCACCCTGTCTCCCGGTTTTGTTAATGCAAAGAATGCGGCGGTGTTTGCAACAACCCCGCTTATGGGCTGAACGTTGGCGTGCTCAGCTTCAAAAAGCTCCTTTGTGAGGGAGATTGCTATGCTCTCAATTTCATCAATAAAAGTGCAGCCCTGATAGTACCTCTCACCCACCTTACCCTCGGCATACCTGTGACCGAGGTCGGAAACATAACACCTCCTGACGAACTTGCTGGTTATGTTCTCGCTGGCAATCATGGGCAGGGAGTCAGCGTAAAACCTGTGATGCCTGCCTATTATTTCGAAGATCTGACCGTAATCCATGGTCATCAGGTGTTGCAAATACTTTTTAAATTTTTGCGCGGTGCGAGGATGTGCCCTGAAGGCACGAGATCAGCCGGAGCTTCTTGAGAGCCACACCACAACCAGCAGGACGAAGACAAGTCCAGAAAATGCCGTCACGAGCACGGCCTTTCCAGAAACGAGCCCAAGGTTGTAGATGAGGGTGACCGTGAACACTGCAGCAAGAAGCATCTGCATTGCCAAGAAGGCCACCTGAGGCCTATCCACCGGAAGTCTGAGTATCAGCGGCTCCCTCGCCGAGAATGCTGTCAGAACCACCATCGCAAGCATCATGGCGGTGGGAATCACCAGAATCCCGACGACCTTGCCTGCAAACCCGTCTGGCGTTCCATCCATGGCAAAGTGAATCGCGACAACATCCGGAAGGGAGTTCCAGGAGAGGGCCGCGATGAGCAGATATGCGAGCAGCGGGATAGCCTGAAGCAGGACTGGCTTCCTCACACTTCCTGCAGTGAAGGGCTTCATTTCCCTTGGAGGCGAGGACATGTCCTCCATCTCGTACGTCTTCTTGGCTATCCGGTAGCTGACGTACACCAGGGGAAACAAGGAGAGAAAATAGACGACGATGAAAACGTGGATAGGGGGGTTGAGCAGTAGGACAGCAAGCAGCATGACCGCTCCGACGAGCACGCTGTAAACACCGGCAAACGTGTTGGCTTTCCTCCACGCCTCCCTCGAGAGGTAGGTGTATCCCATTCTCACTCCCACGTATGGGTTCGGCCTGTCCCTCACAAGCAGCGTGACTATCCCCATAAAAACCAGCAGCGGAGAAAGGAACATCTCAATCCCCACCCTCACCACCTCCGAGAACCCTCAAAATTGACCGCACATCAGACTCAAGCTCAGTCAGAACCTCCCTGCCAAGGTCCGTGAGCCTGTAGCACTTTCTCGGCCTGTTATCCATCACCCAGAACCCCTCCACCAGACCGAGCTTCTCCAAGCTTTTGAGCATGTCGTACATCGCCCCCTCGCTCGGAGCAAACCCCATCTCCTCGAGCCGCTTTCTGATAAAGTACCCATGCATCTCCCCGTCCCTCAGCATGGAAAGGATCAGGTAGGAGTATATACCAGACCTTATGGCCTTCCTGAGCTTCTTCAGTGCTTTGCTCTTCTTGTCGAACATACCTCTTACTTAGAGGTATCGGAGTTCGAGGTATATAAAAGTGATGGTTACGTTAGAGATAAGTGCTGGAGATTTAGAGGGGCGATTGTTTTTCGAGAGATATGATGAAAAGAACGGTGAAGGGGTTCAATTTTGCCCGGCAGTCCAGTCTAATATGCGTGACCATCTTCCAATTCTATTTTAGTTTGATTTTAACCTGTGGACATGTACGTGAACTTCGTCGCAACAGATATACTTTCAATCCTATTTTAGTCTGATTTTAACTTTCAAGCATTCTTCCGAGTTTGCCATACTGAATATCTTTCAATCCTATTTTAGTCTGATTTTAACGTATGAATTGATATGCCGCACCACCAAAATCAATTATCTTTCAATCCTATTTTAGTCTGATTTTAACTGTAGCGTATGTTTCTACTAGTAGGTTATCTGTTAGGCTTTCAATCCTATTTTAGTCTGATTTTAACTTCTCCACGGCAAGTATGGAGGAGATTGAAAAACTCGCTTTCAATCCTATTTTAGTCTGATTTTAACATGCTAAAATTATTAAAAATGCTGTTTTAAATAATAGCTTTCAATCCTATTTTAGTCTGATTTTAACTTCAGCAGAAGACTAGCACTACTGGTTCCAGATTGGTACCTTTCAATCCTATTTTAGTCTGATTTTAACACATTCAGGAGAGTGAGTTCTGCTCTGGAGGAATCGCTTTCAATCCTATTTTAGTCTGATTTTAACGTCATATGAGGGTGCCCCTTTACGTGTCCTATTACTCCTTTCAATCCTATTTTAGTCTGATTTTAACGCCCTCGTCCGGTATCCCGAAGTACTTCACCCTGACCTTCTTTCAATCCTATTTTAGTCTGATTTTAACAACCGATAATATTCCTCCCAATCCCTATAAAACGCTTTCTCCTGCTTTTTTCAGTTTAAATACTGCAGCGAAAGTTAAGTGATGCATGGAGTATATAAAGGTGCGCGGAAAAATCCTGAGAGAGACATGCAAACTTGTAAACATCAGCAAGCCTGACAGGCCACTCTTCGAAAAATTATGGATATAAAACAGCTAAAAAAGAATTTGACAGACTCGCCAAAAAACCATTAAAAAACCTAAGGAAACAGCGGCGGGTAGTCCAGTCCCAGCCTCTCGTCCAGTCCGAGCATCACGTTCATGTTCTGCACGGCCTGTCCGCTGGCCCCTTTCACGAGGTTGTCTATTGCTGAGACCACAACCACCCTGTCCCTGCCCTTATGCACAGAGATGTCCACGAAGTTGCTCCCCCTGACGTAGCTCAGTCTCACACTCCTCTGCATCCTGATGAAGTAGCAGCCGTCGTAGAATTTCCTGTAGATCTCTTCAAGCTCGTCCTGCTCGAGCTCCCCCCTGAGGAAGACGTGAGCGTTGGTCAGTATGCCCCTCGACCCGGGGAAGACCTGAGGGGTGAAGGATACGCGAATATCCTCCTGAAACCTCCTGAGCTCCTGCTCCATCTCGTGGTAGTGCCTGTGCTCGGTAATCTTGTAGGGCACAATGGCCTCGTGGAGGTTCGGGTAGTGTGTGAACTCCGTCGGACTCGCCCCAGCCCCGGTTATTCCGCTCTTTGAGTCGAAGACCACCCTCTCAACGAGCTCGAGGTCTGCGAGGGGTGCGACGGCGAGTATCGCACCTGTGGGATAGCATCCGGGGTTTGCGACGAGCTTTGCACCCCTTATCTCGTCCCTGTGGAGCTCGGTCAGCCCGTAAACTGCATCTATGTACGCCTCGTGCTCCTTCCCGTAAACCTCCTCGTACTTCTCCTTTGAGAGCCTGTAGTCTGCGGAGAGATCCACAACCCTAACTCCAGCCTCGTACAGCTCGGGAACATACTTCATCGCCTCTCCATGGGGAACGGCCGTGAAAACAACATCACACTCCGAAAATACCGCAAAGTCTGGCTCCACAAACTCGAGGTCGTAAAATCCTTTGAGGTGCGGGTGCACCTCCCACAGCTTCTTCCCCTTCTCCTTTCTTGAACTAACGGCCGCAATCTCAGCTTCAGGATGCCTCGCGAGGATTCTGAGGAGCTCAGATCCAGTATATCCCGTGCCTCCAATTATCCCAACCCTGACCATGCACCTCACCCCTGCTCGAATCCCCTCAGCTCCATAATGGATCTGAGGGCAAGCTCCTTCTCATGCTCCACGTGCTCGGCCATATCCCTGTAGACGAGCTCCTTTATGTACCTCACCGAAGGGCCATTAAGCTCTTCCGCCATCCTCTTCGCATCCTCAAGCGTTCCGAACTCTGACACGATTCCGAGCTCGAGCGCTTTCCTTGCGTCAAATCTCTCCGCGGAAAAGAGTAGCTTCAGCGCCCTCTTAAGCCCCACAGCTCTCGGCAGAAGGTAGGACACGCCCATATCCGGGGCGATTCCGAGCTTTGCGAAGCCCGTTGAGAACACCGCACTCTCCTCAGCTATTATTGCATCGCATGCGAGGGCAATGCTGAAGCCCGCGCCAAGAGCATAGCCCTTGACGAACGCCACGACTGGCTTTGGATAGCGGCATATGTCGAGAATGAAATTGTTAGCGAGCTCGGCAAACTCGAGGATCTCGTCCTTGCCTGCAACACCCACATAGTCAACATCTATGCCCGAGCAAAAGCTCGGCTCCCCGTATATGACCACGGGATTCTCACAGGACCTGAAGCGCTTGTAAACCTCCTTCAGGTGGTCGAGGTTGAGAGCGTTGTGCTTCTCGGGCCTGCTGAATGTGACGACATCAACAGCCATGCAGGTTGTTGACAAGGAGAATAGAAAAAGTTTTGTCTTTCAGACGTACTTTGAGTAGATCGTCGGGAAAAGCTCGTATTTACCGGGCAGGGCGAGAGCGGCGTTGTACTCCTCCATGAAGTTCGCATCCGTGCTCAGGTCGAAGTATGTCATCAGCTTCGCCATAGTCTCCGCGAGCTGCCTCTTCTTCCTGGACGTTAGGGCGAGGTAAGCTCCGGCGAGGGAGCCGTTTCCTATCTGCCTGACCTCGGCGTTAGGAAGCTCGGGGAAAAGCCCTATGATCACCGCGTTTTCGAAGTTTATGTAGTAGCCGAAGCCGCCAGCGATGTAAAACCTGTCAACATCAGCCGGAGTTATGCCGGCCTTCTTTATCAGCACCGCTATTCCCGCGCAGACTGCAGCTTTCGACTTTATCAGCGTGTCTATGTCGTTCTGGGTGAAGACGATGTCCTCTCCCGTTTCCGTCTCGCTTCCCTCCACCACAACAAACTCGTAGCCGTCCTCACCCCTCCTGACCCTCGGGTGCTTGGTGTCGAGGTTGCCCTGAAAGTCCACGATGCCGTTTTTGAGCAGCTCAGCCAGCAGATCTATGAGCCCGCTGCCGCATATGCTCCTCGGCTTCTTGTTGCCTATGACGGTGTACTTCACCTCCCCATCCACGATCTCCACATGATCTATCGCGCCCTCCACAGCCCTGCTGCCGTGCTTTATCTCATAACCCTCAAACGCCGGGCCGCTCGCGACGCTCGTGGATATCGCCCAGCCCTCACTGCCGAGCACAATCTCTCCGTTCGTGCCGAGGTCGACCATCAGCGAGAGGTATGGAGAGTCAACCACGCCGCTCGCGAGCACATCTCCGACTATGTCACCACCCACATACCTGCCAACCGGAGGTAGAGCGAAGACGAGAGCGTTTTCATTAACCTTCAGCCCGAGCTGTGAGGCAAGGGCGGTGTAGCCCTTCTTCTCCACCCTCACGTTCGACGACTTGAAGAGGTAGTTGATGTCCATGCCGAGGAAGAAGTGGGTCATCAGAGTGTTTCCTGCCGCAACCACATCGTATATCTTCTCGGGGGAAGAGTAACCCTCAAGAAGCCTGTCCACAAGCTTGTTTATCGACTCCACAACTGCCTTCTGCAGTATCTCCAGCCCGTCCTTCCGGCTGAAGACGAACTCAACTCTCGAGAGCACCTCCTCGCCGTATATGATCTGGCCGTTGTAGTCCGAGGCTATGTTCACCACGTTACCAGTATTGAGATCAACAAGCGCCGTGACGAGTGTGGTTGTGCCTATGTCTATCGCCAGTCCGTAAAACTCGTTCCTCGTGTCCCCCTCCTCAACCGCTATAACCTCATTTCCCCTCAGAACGAGGGTCAGATCCCCGTCCTCCACCTCAGGGGAGCAGGACAGCCTGTAACCGTTCTTCGAGAGAACTTCAGGCAAGAACGCGTCAGCGTAAAACTCCTTTCTGACGTCGGGCTGAAGCTCCTTCCCCGACACGATGAAGTCCTTCAGAATCTGCTGCTTTTCAAGTCTCGACTCGAGCGGGATGTATATCTCAGCATCGCTCATCAAATAAGTCTGACACGCCAGAACGACACCCTTCTCCCTCTCCTTCTTGGAGACGAACTTCTCGTGCGGCTCAGGGTTTATCTCGTACTCACCGTTCCTGACGATGACCTTGCACTTCCCGCAGCTTCCCTTGCCACCGCACAGACTCCTTATACCCTCACCAACACTCTGAGCGATTTCGAGAATGGATTTCCCCTTTTCAGCCTCCGCTCTTTTTCCTGAAGGGAGAAAAACGACCTTTACCATCAATCAGAGAAATCCGCAAAAATTATTTATTAATTTTCCCGAAAAGGATAGTATGGGAATTGCAATAATTTATAATAAAGATATGGCGTCAGAGTGGCTCGGCGCGTCAAAAAGGTTTTCCGGATTCAGAGAAAGGCACATTTCCTCGGAAATCACACCAGACGATTACATTCTCAGATTCCACACCCCAGAATACTTTGAGAGGGTTAAGAACACCCCCTTCTTCAGGCCAGCCTACGAGTCCATAAAATGCGTGCTCAAGTCGGCGGATGAGGTGGAGGAGCATGAGGTCGTGATAGTCCCGACGGTTGGCACGGGTCATCACGCGGAAAGGGACAGGTGGAGGGGGTACAGCTTCTTCAACGACCTCGCGATACTCATCGAGAGGCTGAAGGAGAAGGGGTTCGAGAAGATTGCCGTTCTCGAGACCGACACCCACCACAGTGAGTCCTACAGGGTTTGCGACGCCAGATTCTTCTGCATCTCCGGGGAGAATAAGTGCAAAGACGTTGTGGACATGAAGTGCAGGATCTCCCGCAGCTCTGAGCCTGAAAAGTACCTGAGCAGGTTCAAGGAGGTCGTTGAGGGCATAGCCAAGGCAAATCCGGATGTTGTCGTGTGGTACCTTGGCCAAGATCTGCATGTTAGGGAGTACTCGGAGGGGAACCTCGATGGTGAGGCTCTGGAAGAGATGATAAAGGCCTTCCTCTCAATTCCGGGCAAGAAGATCGTTCTCCTCAGCTCCGGATCGAGGGAGGACGTTTTTGAGGAGGTTATCTCCGCCTTCAAAAGGCATTCCTGACCCCACTATTTTTGCACACCCCCCGCAACAAACCAACAGATTTATAACGAGAAGCTTCTCATTTTTGAGAAGATGATCGATGCGCTCAAGAAGCTCGCACTGATGAACGCGACAAGAAAGGTCGTCAAGCTCAGCTCAAAGGAGTTCGCCGAGAAGATAGACCAGAGCCTTCAGACTGCCGCGAGAAAGCTGAAGGAGCTTGAAGACAACGGGCTCATCGAGAGGATACTCGACAAGGACGGACAGTACATAGTCATAACCGAGAAGGGAAAGGAGATGCTCTACAGGGAGTACCTCGACCTGAAGAAGATCTTCGAGGGAGAGGACAAGGTCTGCATCAAGGGGAGAGTCATCAGCGGTGTTGGGGAGGGGAAGTACTACGTCAGCCTCGATGGGTACAGGAGGCAGTTCGAGGAGAAGCTCGGCTTCACGCCCTACCCCGGCACCCTGAACCTGAAGATCCCGAAGGAGCAGATGTACTTCAGGAGGATGCTTGACGAGGAGGAGGGAATTCTGATTGAGGGATTCAAGACTGAGGACAGGACGTTCGGAGAAGTTAAAGCGTTCAGGTGCAGGATTGACGGAGTTGAGGGCGCGGTCATAATGCCGAAGAGGACGCACTACAGCAAGGACGTGCTCGAGGTTATCGCCCCGGTCAGCCTGCGGGACAGGCTGGGCCTTAAAGATGGTGATGAGGTGGAGGTTGAGGTGCTGCTATGATTGAAGATGCGATAAAGGCGTTCAGGAAGGGCAAGCCCGTTCTGATTTACGATTTCGACGACAGGGAAGGGGAGACGGACATAGCCATCCCCGCCCTGAGCGTTGAGCCCGAAGATGTGGCGATGATGAGGATAGATGGCGGTGGGCTTATCTGCGTGTCGATCCCGTTCAGCGCCGCGGAAAAGCTCGGACTGCCGTTCATGCACGACATCCTGAGCTTCTCGGCCAGAATGTTTCCTCAGCTTGAGAGGATCGCTCACTTCGACATAAGCTACGACTCCCGCTCGTCTTTCAGCCTCTGGGTCAACCACCGCGACACGTACACGGGCATAACCGACGTGGACAGGAGCCTGACAATAAGGAAGGTTGGTGAAGCTGTTAAAAGCGTTCTGAGCGGTGAGGACTTCGACTTCGGCAGGGAGTTCAGAAGCCCGGGACACGTGGCAATTCTGAAAGCGTCTCAGAAGCTCGTTTACGAGAGAGTCGGGCAGACCGAGCTGAGCATAGCCATAGCGGAGCTTGCCGGCATCACACCAGCTGTCGCGATATGCGAGATGCTCGACGACAAGAGTGGGAGGGCGCTGTCGAAGGAGGATGCGATGAAGTATGCCGCCGAATACGACATTCCGTTTGTAGAGGGCAGAGAGGTGGTCGAGTACTACAAAAAGAGAGCGGAGGAGCTTAAAATAAGGGTTTAAACCTTTCCCTTCAGAAGCTCCCTTCCCTTTTCAACAACTATGCTGACCGGGGTCGGCATCTTCTGCCCGGCCCTCTTCAGCGCCTCCTTTGCGACTTCAAAGTGCTCGGGCTTCGTCCAGATGCTCATTATCTTCGTTCCCGGCTTCACCCTCGCCGCAAGCCCCACAGGCTTTCCGAAGGCCTTCCTCATTCCCTGCGAAATTCTGTCCGCTCCAGCTCCCGTAGCCATCCTGTGCTCCCTCAGAACGTGGTGCGGGTAGATCCTGACCTTCAGGAAGTAGTTGCTCGAACCGGCTCTCCTTGCTATGTACTTGTTCGCAGCAATTCTCGCGGCTTCCAGAGCGGTATCCCTAACCTGAACAGCCTCTTTTGCGACAAGGGTGAGCATGACGGGGAATTCGGCCTTTTTATTGCCCATCTCGAACTGCCTGAGCCTTGTACCCGGTGCACCATCAATGTACTCCTTTCTCGTGTAGGGTCTCTCGAGCCTCCTCCACATCCTCGCTGGTCTCCTCGCCATAGTGGTGAGGGTGGTGGAAGGGTATTTAAGTTTAACCTGACCCGTGCAAAACCGGACGAATTCGGGATTCAAGAAGTCCCTGAAAGAGCAGGTACATAGATTTTACCTATTCCCCTCGGAATTATTCTCCAGAGAATAGGTCAATAGAATACGATAATTACGCAAAAACCACACAAACAAAACGTTCAAACCTCCTTCACAGCAATCCCAGAAACCATCAGTGGGAACCTCCTCCTGACCTCAATTTTACCAGCGTTCTCGAGGTTTTCAAAAAACGATTTAAACTCGTAGAAACTCAGACCGTGCCCCACAAAACCCTCCCTTCTCGCATCGAGAATGTAAAGCACCCCTCCCGCTTTCACCATCCTCCACAGATTCTCCAGCCCCTTTTCCGGGTTTTCCCAGTGGTGGAGTGAGAACGTGGAATAGACGACGTCAAACTCGCCAAAGTAGTCTCTCTCCACATCCCCAACCACGAACCGAACACTCACGCCCGCATCTCTCGCCCTTTTCCTTGCGATCTCCACCATGCTCCCCGAGATGTCGAAGGCAACAACCTCGACTCCAAGCTCCTTCGCAACCCTGACTGCGAGAATCCCGGGCCCGCATCCTGCTTCCAGGTATTTCCCCTTAACGCCGATCCTCTTCAGATCCCTGAGAGCGTGCCAGTAAAGAATGAACGAGAACCTGCTCACAGCTCTGTCGTACCTCCTCGCACCCTCTCCCTCAAACTGCTCGAACTTTTCGAGAATGCCCATTATAACCACTCAGGTTTAAAAACAAATAAACTCTTCTTTCACAATTACACGTCCAGATACTCAATAACCACCCTTCCCCTGCAGCTCTCCAGCACCCTGACCTCTACGAAGTCCTCCCTACCGGCGTATTCTGGATACGTCAGGGAAAAGCACCTGTCCGGGTGTGCTCTCACAGCAATCCTTGCCTTTCCGTCAAACTCCTCGTCCACGGGCTGAAGGAGGAGCGTCTGGCCCTTGGTGAATTTGGACTCCACCACGACTCTGTTCAGCGTTGCAATCAGCGTTATGTAAACGTCCTTCTGCCTTGCGTAAACTCCAACCCCGCAGTGGGTGAACTCGGAGAGCATAACCTTTCTGTGTCCCCTGCTTCGCTTCCACCCCTCAACGCACCTCTCCGCAATCGCCTCCTCTCCAACGCTCGACTTAAGCCCTGCAATCCTGTAGATGTTCTCCCCAACGGCAACGAAGTAAATACCTCTCTCCCTGAGCAGCCTGTATGCGTTCTTTCCGCCTGCGTTGTGACTGAACTCTTTTTCAAGGAGAGCGCTCTTCTCTCTCGCGATTTTTGCCAGCCTCTCGCTCCACCTAATACTCTCAAGCCCCTTCTCCTCCCTGAACCTGTTAATCCCGGAAAAAACAAGCTGCTCGATGAGCTTCAGGTCGAGCGAGGAGGTGTCGTAAAGCAGCTCCCCCTCGGATATCAGAACCTCGGAAAACGGCTCGTCAAACCTGTACTCGAACTCATGGCCCAAGTACTCACCAACGAATACGAAACCGCTTTTGAGAAACTTCTCAGGGATATCAGCACACCCATCGACGTAAAACTTCCTGCCTCCAGAGAGAACGTAGCCTCTCAGCGGGTTTCCGTTTTCCCGAACTCTGAAGCAGATCCTCATCAGACCACCATCGCAAGTATTAAATACACTCACCTGATTGCAGCCACTATGGCAAGATTCCCAGAGGCTGAAGCGAGGCTTTTCAACGTCAAGATATGCATGAGGTGCAACGCAAGGAACCCCATCAAGGCAAAGGTCTGCAGGAAGTGCGGCTACAAGGGCCTGAGGCCGAAGTCAAAGGAGAGGAGAGGCAAGTAATCAAATTCTGTTTTCTTTAACGTACTCGTAAATCCCCCTTATCGTGTTCCCTATGAAGTAGTCCTCCCTCTTTCTGATGTCCCTATCCAGCTTCAGGTAGCCCGCGAACCTCGCATCCCTTTCCAGCAGATCCCTCACCACCCTATCCCTGATGCTGTCGAAGCTCTCGTCGGACGTGCAGCAGATGGCATCCGTGACCGCGTCAACCCACATTCTGAGCTGCCTCTCCGCATACTTCGCCACATCTCCGGAATTCTCGTAAACGCCGAAGTGTCCGAAGCAGGCGGTTTTGTTTCCAAGCTTCTTCAGCTTTCTGATGGACTCATCTGCAACCTCGTAAATGAATCTCGGCGGAGTTGCGGGCCTCTGATAGATGTCCTCCTTTATCGCGTGGAAGACGCCCAGAGCCTCCCCCACAAACAAGTAGTCTCCAATCAGGTAACTCTGGTGGTGCACAGCATGTCCCGGGGTCGGGATTACCTCCACTCCTTCCACACCGTCAGCGAACCTCGACTCGTCAACCGGGACGATCTCCCCGTACGCCTTCGCGATGTCCCCGAGAACCTTGAGGCTGCCCTTCCACAGCCTCTCCGGGTTAACAAGGTGTTCCTTTCCCCTCTCGCTCACAACGAGCTTTGCACCTTCGAAGTATTTCAGAAACTCTCCAACTCCCCCAGCATGGTCTATGTGAATGTGGGTAAGGAGCACGTAGTCCACGTTCCGCACACCAATCTCCCTGAGGGAGTTTACGAGCACCTCTATGGTACTTTTCGGCCCCGGATCCACAACAGCAGTGAACTCCCCGGTGTAAACCCATGAGCTTATGAACTTCCTGAACCCCTCTATTTTTTGAGGGAGATCGATGAGATACAGGTCGTCCCCGAACCTGTATATGTTCATAAAGAAGCTCTCCCGAAAACCATGAAAAGCTTTGTGATTTTTGCCAGCGGTGGAAACTGTAATATTCCAGAAAGTGTAGAAAAGGGATGTGGACGTGAGAATATCGAAAAGTGAGGTCAAAGGAGAGCTGGTGGCTCCACCCTCAAAAAGCTACACCCACAGGGCGTTCTTCGCCTCGGCCCTCTCGAAGAAGAGCGTGGTTAAGAACCCCCTCATCTCAGACGACACCCTCTCAACGCTCTGGTCATGCATAGGGATGGGGGCGAGAGTGTCGAGAAAGGCCGGCAACCTCTACTTCAGGGGGACTGAGGAGATAAGGCCGGGGTACTACTACGCCGGCAACTCGGGCACGACCCTTAGGATCCTTATCTCGCTGCTGAGCCTCAGCGAGAGGGCGTCGCTGGTGGATGGTGACGAGTCCCTGAGGAAGAGGCCCAATCTGGAGCTCGCAGAGGCTTTAATGAAGCTCGGGGCAAAAATCTCTGGTGGTGACAGGTTCACAGCCCCTCTCTCAGTCAGAGGCCCAATTCGCGGAGGTGTTGTTAGGATTGCAGCGAGCAGCTCCCAGTTCGTCACATCACTACTCTTCGCCCTACCGCTGCTCGACGAGGAGTCCACGGTGATAGTTGAGGAGACGAAGTCCCGGCCGTACATAGACGTGACGCTCGACGTGCTTGAGAGGAGTGGTATGAAGGTAGAGGCTGACGGGAAAGAGTACCACATCCACCCATCCGAGTTCGACCTGAGGGAGTTTCAGGTGCCGCCTGACTTCTCGTCCCTCAGCTACATAGTCTCGGCGGGAGTCATCGCAGGAGAGGTGAAGGTCAACGGGGTTGTGGACTCCAGACAGGGAGACAAGGTGTTTCTGGATGTCGTGAGGGAGATGGGGGGCGAGGTCAGCTGGAAAGGAGATGTGGTTGTGGCAAGGAAATCGGAGCTTGAGGGCATAGAGTTCGACGCCCGCGACACCCCGGATCTCGTACCAACAATAGCCGTGCTTGCTGCGCTGGCGAAAGGGGAGACGAGGATAAGGAACGCGGAGCATCTGAGGATAAAGGAGACCGACAGAATTCGGACTGTCGTGGAGAACCTGAAGAGGTTGGGAGTGGATGCGAGGGAAACGAGAGATGGCATGATCATAAGGGGTGGCAGGATTGAACCCGGCACCATTGACAGCTTCGGAGATCACAGAATCGCGATGGCGTTCTCGCTGCTTGGCCTTGTGGGGGAGGTTGTGATCAGAGACGCGGAGTGCGTTGGCATCTCATATCCATCCTTCTTTAGGGATTTGATGAGAATAGAGGCGAGGGTTGAGGTGCTATGACGGGAAACACATTCGGGAGAGTCTTCAGGGTAACCACGTTTGGGGAAAGTCACGGGTATGCGGTTGGCTGCGTCGTTGACGGGTGTCCTGCGGGCGTGGAGCTGAGCGAGGAGGACATAAACAAAGAACTCAGGAGAAGGAGACCGGGAGGGAGGCTCGCTTCTCCAAGAAAGGAGAGGGACGAGGTCAGGATCCTCTCGGGGGTCTTTGAGGGAGTGACTCTCGGAACGCCTATAGCAATGATGGTCGAGAATAAGGATGCGAATCCAAAGGCCTACGAGAGCATAAGGGATCTCGCAAGGCCGGGACACGCGGACTACACGTACTTCGCCAAGTTTGGGGTTAGAGACTGGAGGGGCGGAGGGAGAGCCTCCGGAAGGGAGACCGTGGCGAGGGTTGCCGCAGGTGCGATAGCCAAGAAGGTGCTCTCCAAGCTCGGAGTGAGAGTGTACGGGTTTGCGAGAGAGATAGCGGGAATAAGGGCTGAGGTTGAAGGGGACATTGAGGAGGTGTTCGAGAGGGCAGAGAGGAGTGAAGTGAGGTTTCCGGACACTGAAAGGGAGGGAGAGGTCATAGAGAGGATAGAGTCAGCCATCAGAGAGGGAGATAGCGTTGGCGGGGTTGTCGAGGTAGTTGTCAGAGGTGTTCCGGCCGGGATTGGAGAGCCGGTTTTCATGAAGACCGATGCGTACCTCGCCTACGCCCTCATGGGCATTCCTGCGGTGAAAGGTGTTGAGGTTGGAGCGGGCTTCGAGGCTGCGAGGATGAAGGGCAGCGAAATGAACGATGAGATGTATGCAGAGAAGGGTCGGATAGGGTTCTACTCGAACAACGCAGGAGGAATTCTGGGTGGAATCACCACCGGGCAGGACATAGTCGTGAGAGTTGCTGTGAAGCCCACGCCCAGCATTTCCAAAAAGCAGAGAACCGTAAACCTGAAAACGCTGGAAAACGTTGAGATCAGCGTGAGGGGGAGGCACGACCCCTGCATAGTGCCAAGGGCTGTTGTCGTCTGCGAGGCAATGGTGGCCATGGCTGTGCTCGACCTGATGATGATTCAGGGAGTCGTTCCGAGATTTTTCGGTTAGTAGGCCTTCCAGACTTCCGATACGAGCCTGACGTGCCTCTCCTTTTCTTCCACGAGAAACTCGAGGCACGGAATTACTCTCTTGGTCACTGCTGGATCGATCTCCTTCTCAACATCCGCACGCTTCAGATCCTCCAGCAGGTACCTGTAGTAATCCCTGAGAACGACCTTGATCTTGCGGAGAATTGCCGCCTTCTCCGCGTAGAACATCTCCTCAAAATCGTAGTGCTTTGTAAGATCTGGCTCAGGGATCTTGCTGCCCTTGAGCCCCTTCAAACACTCAATCAGCTTCGTCTTGTGCAGCTCGGAATCCCTGAGCAGGTCGTACAGAATTCTCCTACCATTTTCATCGTCTTCAGCCATAAAAAGTTTCAGCAACATGTTCACGTTGCTCTCCTCAATTTTTATTGCTTTCTCTATAAGGTGGGCCAGAACCTCCTCATTTATTACCATCTTCCTGTTCACCTCTCCACCCATACAACTAAAACATCTGAAAGAAATAATTTAAAACTTTTCAAAAATTACCATTGCTAATAAACAACGTTGAAAGAGAATGTCAGGAGATCTGCATTCACTAAAAGACGAAATGGTAGATCAACAAACTTGACACCAGCACAAAGGGAATGGAGTAGCTGTGGTAAACCCTGAGAAACCTCCCGTCACCAACCATCCGGTATGCGATCAGGTTCGCGAAAGAGGCTATGAGCAGACCGCTCCCTCCAACGTCAACTCCGGCCGCAATCGCGGCGTAGTCACCACTCACGTCAGACATCAGTATCGCTGCAGGAACGTTGTTCACGATCTGGGACAGCAGCACGGAGGCCAGAAACGCTTCACCACCCGAAACACTCACGTCGAGCTGGAACACGCTCGTTATGGCCCTGAAGTCGATGAACATCACCGCGAACATGAGTATGAGAGGCCAGTCGGAGGTCTGAGAACGCGCCTGAAGAAGATGGCGTAGAACAGAACAACAAGAGCGAGCGAGTGGTGCATTCTCAGCTCAAGAGATGCCACAAAAAGGATCAGGAGGATGAAAGACGATGCCGCCAGCCGTCTGTCAACCGTGAACTCCCCATCCCTGACCACAACACTCCTCCCGCTCACAGAGGTCACGAGAGCCAGAAGAACGAGCATCTGAATCAGAAACGGCAGGAGCATAGATGCCACGAACTCCGTAAATGAGACGCCCCACTGGTGCCAGAGCAGGAGGTTCTGAGGGTTTCCGATTGGTGTGAGAGTCGAGCCGGCGTTGGCAGATATCGCTTCGAGCGTAACCGCCCTTCTGACATCAACCACTCCGCTAAGACTTACGGTGATCGGGACAACGACGAGGATTGCTGCGTCATTTGTGACCGTCGCCCCCAGAAGTGCTGAAAGAAGGCACAGCCTCAGCACTATGCCCCTCTCGGTTCCCGAGCTCTTCGCAAGCTTCTCGGCTATCTCGGACAGATAGTCGCTCTCCCTGAGGCCGGTCGTAATGACCAGAAGTCCAGCAAGACCGGAAACTGCTCTCCAGTCAACAAATCCCGGGTACTCCCTGACCTTCTCCGGGAAAGCGATGCTTATGACCGCAAGCAGGAACACAAACACCACGAGAGGGGCGTTCCGTCCAACCCTGTTCACGTTAAGTGGTAGCGGTTGTGAGATATATTTGTTTCCCGAACCGAAAACCCAGAAAAGTTAAATCATGCTCCGGCCGGGATTTGAACCCGGGTCGCCGGCTCGAAAGGCCGGAATGATTGGCCGGGCTACACCACCGGAGCCTAATCATAGCCAGTTTAAATTCAGTTTATAATACTTTTGCCCTGAGAAGCTCCTGAAAGGAGTGTGCTCGACTGAGCGAGAAAGAGCGACCAAAACTGCAAAATTTTTAAGGTTTCGGGTCAAGAGGAGTAGTGGTGATAAGGTGAGCGAGGCGAAAGAGCTTATAATAAAGATGTGCGAGCTCCAGAACAGCTCGGAGGACATAAAGAAGGAGCTCGCTGGCTGGAGCGGAGTGGTTCAGTACAGGCTCGGTGACGAGGAGTTCTACGTCGTGTACAGGGAGGACGGGTCGTGTGAGTTCGGCGAGGGTGTGCACGACTCTCCAAACTTCACAGTCATAGCGTCTCCGGAATACTGGGTCTCCGTGCTCAAAGGGCAGGAGGACCCCATCATGGGGTTCATGATGCAGAAGTACAGGATCGAGGGCAACATAATGGAGGCGCAGAGGCTTGCCGGCATTCTGAAGAAGTTTGCAGGAAAACTCTAATTATTTTTTGCCAGAAATATATAACGATTGAACATTTCAATTTTGAAAATCCCTTATAACGGTTTCTATTTGGGAACAGGGAGATGAGGATGGAATTTACCGGGAAAACCGAAAGGTTTATACATTTTTTTAACTATAATCAAATATGCTGGCTGAAAATCTTCTAACTGACGAACAGAAGGCAATTAAGGAAGCTGCAAGAGAGTTCGCGGAAAAGGAGTTTCCCAATTATTCCGAGGAATGCGACAGGGAGGAGAAGTTCCCCTTCGAGCTGTGGAAGAAGGCCGCAGAGCTCGGCTTCATCGGAATGAGCATTCCCGAGGAGTACGGCGGACAGGGGATGGGCATCCTCGACACCTGCCTCGTCGTGGAGGAGTTCTGGAGGGTAGACGGCGGTCTGGGAATGATAATGGCCTCCACCTTCGGCTCAGAGCAGATCCTGATGTTCGGCAACGAGGAGCAGAAGAAGAAGTACCTCCCGCCCCTCGCTCAGGGCAAGGCGATTTGCGCTGCGTGCTATACAGAGCCCTACGCGGGGAGTGACGTCGCTGGAATAAGAACGAGGGCCGACAGGGATGGGGACGAGTATGTGATAAACGGAACCAAGATGTTCATAACCAACGGAACGATCGCGGACTACTACATAGTCCTCGCCAGAACCGATCCAAACCCGCCGAAGAGGCACCTCGGCATGAGCGTATTCCTTGTGGAGAAGGACACTCCGGGAGTTGAGGCCAAGAAGCTCACCAACAAGCTCGGAATCAGGGCGAGCGATACTGCTGAAGTTGTTTTCAAGAACGTGAGGGTGCCGAAGGAGAACCTCATCGGTCAGGAGGGTCAGGGATTCTACCAGACGATGATGTTCTTCAACGTCACCAGAATTCCCGTCGCGTTTCAGGCCGTGGGTCTTGCAACCGGAGCATTTGAGCTCGCGTTTAACTACGCGAAGAACAGGGAGCTTTTCGAGAGGAAGCTGATAGACTTTCAGGTCACGCAGGAGAAGCTTGCAAAGATGAGGACGGAGCTTGAGGCTGCGAGGCTGCTGGCGTATCAGGCCGCATACTTCCAGGACAAGGTAGGCATGCCCGACCCCGGGCTCACGGCAATGGCGAAGTACTACACCGCAAGGGTGGCTCAGGAGATCGTGCACGAGGCGCTGCAGATATACGGCGGATATGGCTTCATGGGCGAGCAGGCAATCTCAAGGATGTACAGGGACGCGAGGATCCTCGAGATCTACGAGGGTACGCGAGAGGTGGAGCTCGAGGTCATCGCAAGATCCCTCACCGGAAAGGTTCCGTCCGTGCTCGGAAACGTGAGAAAACACCCGTTCATGTAACCTTTCCAATTTTTTGTCTTTTTTGGGCAAACTGTTCCCCTTTTCTCAGAACCAAAAATCCTGTCACGCTCAAACCCTCCTCCACCGCCTCTTTTTCAGTAACAACCGGTAATAACATTTCTTAAGGCTGAATAAGGCCATTGCACGAAAAAGCGGAAACTTTTTTATCAATAATAATGAATGTTGGAAAAACATTTTACGGAAGGTGGTAGATTGAGGCTGCACGAGTATCAGGCTAAACAGATTTTCAGGCAGCACGGGATTCCGACGGCAAGAGGGGAGCTCGCGCTAACTCCAGAGCAGGTTAAAGAAATCGCAGAAAAGCTCGGAGGAAAGGTCGTGCTGAAGTCGCAGGTCCTCGTTGGTGGGAGAGGGAAGGCCGGTGGGATAAAGCTGGCCAACAGTGCTGACGAAGCCTACGAGCTTGCGAAGCAGATGTTCGGGATGGTCATTAAAGGGCATAAAGTGGAAAAGCTGTACGTCGAGGAGCAGCTTGAGATTGAGAGGGAGATGTACGTTGGCTTCACCATAGACAGGGCAAGCAAGGGCTTTGCCCTGATCGTGAGCAGCGTGGGCGGGATGGATATCGAGGAGATAGCCGCAAAGCACCCGGACAGGATCGCAAGAGTCACCGTCGACCCCATCTACGGGCTGTGGGACTACCAGATAAGGGAGGTGCTGTACAAGTCCAACATGCCCAAGGAGTACCACAGGGAGGTCACGAGAATAATCAAAACCCTCTACAGCATCCTCGTACACAATGAAGCGGAGCTGACAGAGATCAACCCACTTGTCGTCACGAAGGATGGCAAGATTATCGCCGCAGACGCAAGGCTGAACATAGACGACAACGCCCTCTACAGGCATCCAGAGCTTAAGGAGCTGAAGGACTACACCGAGGTCGATCAGACTGAGAGAATAGCTGAGGAGAAGGGGTTGAACTTCGTCAAGCTTGATGGCAACATAGGCGTGATAGCAAACGGCGCAGGGATGAGCATGGCAACGATGGATCTGATCTACCTGGAAGGCGGGAAGCCGGCCAACTTCCTCGACGTTGGCGGTGGAGCGAGCAGCGAGGTTGTGAAGGAGGCAGTGAGCATCATTCTGATGGATGAGAACGTGAAGGTCATCTTCATGAACATCTTTGGAGGGATAACGAGGTGCGATGAGGTTGCGAGAGGCCTGATCACGGCATTCTCGGAGATGGAGATTCCCGTGCCTGTGGTTCTCAGGCTTGCCGGCACAAACGAGGAAGAGGGCAGGAAGCTCATAGAGGAGTTCATCAGGGAGAAGGGCATCGAGAGCATCTTTCTGGTAGAGACGATGGAGGAAGGAGCCAAGAAGGCGGTTGAACTTGCAAAGGGGGTGTGATGTATGGCGATAATTATTGACGAGAACACCAAGGCGATAGTTCAGGGCATTACCGGCTCACAGGGGAGATTTCACGCAGAGAGGATGATGGCCTACGGAACAAAGATTGTTGGCGGAGTTACTCCCGGCAAAGGGGGCAGCGAGGTTCTTGGAGTTCCTGTTTTCGACACTGTGAAGGAGGCTGTTGAGGAAACAGATGCCAACGCGAGCGTGATATTTGTTCCCGCAGCCTTTGCGGGAGACGCGATAATGGAGGCCGTTGATGCCGGAATAGAGGTGATAGTGGCCATAACTGAGGGAATTCCGGTTTACGACGAGCTGAAGGTCTACAAGAAGGTGAAAGCTGAAGGAAGAATCCTCATCGGCCCCAACTGCCCCGGAGTTATGAGCGTTGGGAAATCACACCTCGGCATAATGCCGCCCCAGATATTCAGCGAAGGCAATGTTGGAATTGTCTCGAGGAGCGGAACCCTGACGTATCAGGTGGCATACAACCTGACGAAGCTCGGAATAGGCCAGTCAACGGTAGTTGGCATCGGAGGGGACAGGATAATCGGCACAAGCTTTGTTGAAGTGCTGGAGATGTTCGAGAAGGACGATCAGACTGACTTGGTCGTGCTCATCGGAGAGATCGGAGGCACGGACGAGGAGGAGGCGGCGAAGTTCATTGAGAAGCACATGTCAAAGCCCGTCGTTGGGTACATAGCAGGCATCACAGCACCTCCGGGCAAGAGGATGGGGCATGCGGGAGCGATAATCGAGGGCGGAAAGGGCACTGCAGAGTCGAAGATCAAGGCGCTGAACGAGGTTGGAGTCGAGGTAGGCAGGACACCAATGGAGGTTGCCGAGCTGGTTAAAAAGAAGCTGAAGGGATGATTATGGAGGTAATCAGGCACGATATCGTCATAATCGGTGCAGGGCTCGCTGGCCTGAGGGCTGCGATAGCCGCGGCTGAGAAAAGCAAGGAGGTCAGCATAGCCCTGATCTCCAAAACCTACCCAATAAGGTGCCACTCCGTCTGCGCTGAGGGTGGTACTGCGGCTGTGCTCAGAGAGGATGAGGGGGACAGCTTCGACCTGCACGCATGGGACACGATAAAGGGGGCTGACTTTCTCGCAGATCAGGATGCCGTGGAGTTCTTCGTCAGGGAGATTCCGAAGGAGATTCTCAGGCTGGACAACTGGGGGTGCCCCTGGAGCAGGAGGGAGGATGGGAAGATAGCTCAGAGGGCATTTGGAGGGCAGAGCTTCAACAGAACCGTCTTTGCAGCAGACAGAACAGGCTTCCATGAAGTACATACCCTCTACGAGAGGAGCCTGATGTATCCAAACATCGTCCGCTACGACGAGTACTTCGTCACCAACCTGTTCATCGAGGACAACGCGGTCAAGGGAGTCTCGGCAATCCACCTCAAGACCGGAGACCTTGTGTTCTTCAACGCGAAGGCTGTTATTCTCGCAACCGGAGGGGCCGGGAGGCTGTACGGCTTCACAACCTACAGCCATCAGGTCACGGGAGACGGGCTGGCGATAGCCTACAGGGCTGGCGTGCCCCTGAAGGACATGGAGTTCGTCCAGTTCCACCCAACCGGCCTGATTCCGTCGGGAATTCTGATGACCGAGGCGTGCAGGGGTGAGGGAGGCTACCTGAGGAACAGGAACGGCGAGAGGTTCATGGAGAAATACGCGCCCGAGAGGATGGAGCTCGCCCCGAGAGATGTGGTTGCGAGGGCGATGTGGACCGAGATAATCGAAGGGAGAGGTTTCGAGGGGCCCTACGGCCCGTACATTGCTCTGGACTTAACCCACCTCGGAGAGGAGAAGATTGAGGAGAGACTTCCTTTAATAAGGGATGCTGCAAGGAAGTTTGCAGGAATTGACCCGGTCGAGGAGCCGATTCCGGTAAAGCCGGTGGCGCACTACACGATGGGTGGAGTTCACACAAACATGTGGACTGAAACACCTGTAAAGGGCCTTTACGCGGCAGGAGAGGTAGCTGCAGTGAGCATCCACGGAGCAAACAGGCTCGGAAGCAACTCTACAGCAGAATGCTTAGTTTTCGGCAGGGTTGCTGGAGAGAAGGCCGTGGAATTCGTGCAGGGGAAGAGTTTCTCGGAGATAACCAAGGAAGAGATGCTCGCAGAGGAGAAGAGGCTCTTCGACGAGTTCCTCGGCAGGAGTGGAGATGAGAACCCGTACGAGATTAAGAAAGAGCTGAACGAGACGATGGACAAGAACTTCTGGATATTCAGAACCGGAGAGGAGATGAAGGAAGGAATAAAGAAGATTCAGGAGCTGAAGAGAAGATATGAGAACATAGAGATCGTGGACAAGAAGAGGGGGTTCAACACGGACTTGATGCAGGCCATGGAGATTGGATTCATGTTAGATCTGGCCGAAGCTGTCGCTGTTGGCGCGTACGCGAGGATGGAGAGCAGAGGAGCGCATTACAGGCTCGACTATCCGAAGAGGGACGACGAGAACTGGCTGAAGCACACCCTCGCGTACTACACCCCAGAGGGACCAAAGCTGGAGTACATTCCGGTGACGATAACCAAGTGGCAGCCTGTTGAGAGGAAGTACTGAGGTGAGGGCATGGAGAGGGAGGTCCTCTTCAGGATAAGGAGGTTTGATGGAGAAAAAGAATACTGGCAGGATTTCCGCTTCACGGCCAGAAAGGGAATGACCGTGCTGGAGGGACTCTACTTCATAAAAGAGAACCTTGACGGTTCCTTGGCCTTCAGAGCCTCGTGCAGAATGGGGATATGCGGGAGCTGTGCGGTCAAGATCAACGGCAAACCGAGGCTTGCCTGCGAGACGCAGATATTCGATGTTGGCGATGTTCTTGAAATCGAGCCGCTCGATAACATGCCCGTCCTGAAGGATCTGATCGTAGACATGGACGGGTTCTTCAGGAAGCATGAAGCTGTGAAGCCCTACCTGATCAGGAAGGATGACGACTACGAGAATCCGAAGGAGCTTCTCCAGACTCCAAAGGAGTTGCACGCTTACTACGACTTCTCGCTCTGCATTAAATGCGGAGCGTGCTATTCAGCCTGTCCCGCAAGTGCGACGAGGAGCGACTACCTCGGGCCTGCTGCAATAACTGCAGCCTACAGATTCTGCGCTGACAGCAGGGATGAGGGCAGGGAGGACAGACTTGCTCTCGTCTCAGGCTCCGAGGGTGTGTGGAGGTGTCACTTCAACGCGGAGTGCAGCGAGGTCTGTCCGAAGAGCATAGAGCCGGCAAAGGCAATTCAGAAGATGAGGCTGATGAGCGCGATCCACATGATTAAGAGCATCTTCAGGTGATTGAGATGAAGGGAGTTTCGGGATGGTTTACGCTGAAGGGAAAGTCCGTTAACAGCATAGCTTACTCATTCCATAGGCTCACGGGCATAGTGCTTTTGCTCTACCTCATAGCTCACCTCAGCTTCCTGACGAGCCTCAGGATTGGAGAAGAGACTTACACGGCATTCATATCCATAACCGTTAGACCTGAGACTTTACCCTTGGACTCTCTGCTGTTTCTGGCGACCTTCTATCATGCGTTCAACGGCCTGAGGGTTGTGCTGAACGAGTTCGGACTGCTGTATGAGGCGAGAAAGGTGCTGATATACCTGATGACCTTGCTTGCGCTGCTGTTCTGGCTGTACAGCACGTACATGATGTATGTGTTCCTCACGGGGTGATAGAATGAGTGAGTCCCACACGAGAAGGGTTCTGGAGCCGTTCGGCTGGATATTCCAGATGATCACAGGACTTTTGCTCTTTGCCTTCGTCATATTCCACCTGTACATCACCCACCTCACGTCCCACGACGCTTTGGAGTATGCTAAGGTCGTGGAGAGGCTGTCCAACCCGGCGATAAAGGCATTTTACTGGCTGTTCTTGGCCTCAGCATCATTCCACGCCTTCAACGGGCTGAGGGCTATACTGCTGGACACGGATTTTGGAGGGAGAAACGAGAGAGCAGTAAATGCGATGACGATGCTGCTGTTCCTGATTGCTGTGGTTTACGGTGGGTTGCTTTTGATTACCTTTTGAGGGCAATTATTTTACTTGACCCTTATTTTTAGCCGCAGTACAGGCTAGAAGCAAGAGGATTTTGGCCATCTAATTAAGAGCAAAATTTAACATAATTGTCACGTAAGTTTATTCAAGGATGAGTGACCCAAAAGAGGGCGAAGTTTCAGTGGAACATCTAAAGGTTCTGAGCAACGATACAAGAATTGAGATACTGAAGAATCTGTCAAACAGGAGATATACTGTTTCGGAGCTCTCCAAGATTTTGGACGTTAAAAAACAGCTTATCAATTACCACATGAAAGTACTGGAAAGCTCTGGACTGGTAAAAAGAGTTGAAAACGGGAGAAAGTGGGTATATTACGAACTAACCGATCTGAGCCGTAAAATTCTGGCTTCATGGAAGATCAGAATAATTCTTTCATTCCTTGCTGCATACACAGCATTCACTGTACTTCTGAAAGAGGCTCTGAAAAATGATCTCGAGCCCAAACCTCTCGGTGGCCATGACATCTTCTCGATCATTTTCACAGCAATTCTGCTGATGCTGGCTGTTGCAGTTTTGATGCACTTCCTTGCACTGTGGTGGCGCAGAGAGATTTAATGCGGCGTCCTCATCCCAGGGCTGGTAATCTGAAAGATCATGAGCCATACGAGGGTTGCTATTATTATCGTCATGCCTATTAAAAAAAGAGCTTTACCCACTCTCTTTTTTCTCAGCACCCATCCGGCAATCGCCGTTGGAATTGCTCCCCAGAACATGTAAGCGTAAACCTTGCCCAGAATGTAAAAAATTAAATCGAGGATCAGATTCTCACCCCCCGCATCAACTACTGTTGCTACCAGTATGTGAGAATGTGCCAAATAATTTAAAAACACCGATTTAGTCAAAAATTCGTTTGACGTTCTCGAAATTTTTATAAAAAACTCTGCTGCCCTGTCTGAGAAAGATTAAATCGAAAGTTTATTGGAAATCATCACTTTTCTGATAGGCAGTAGCCAGCAACCATTTTAAACCCCCCATCTTAACACCGTTTTATGTTTCCAGCGACTCACTGCACCCACTGTCAGGGAAGCGACGAGAGCATACCCAACCCGGTACACCACCCGACCTACGAGGTCACGCCCAGATGCAACCTGAACTGCATCTACTGCTACTCCAACGTGGCCCTGAAGAAGGGAAAAGCTCCGCTGCCCGGGTACTATGGCGACACTGAGGACGTGAGGTCGATAACACTCTCCCAGTACGGAGAGCCGCTTGTTGCGGGAATAGACGAGGTGGAGAGGATAGCGAGAGAGCTGAAGAACATGTTCCCGCAGGCGAGGCTCGATCTGCAGACCAACGGAATCTTCCTGAACGAGAAGGCGATAGAGAGGCTCGAGAAGTACTTCGAGCTTGCGATGGTGAGCCTGGACGTCTCCTCAAGAGAGAAGTACGCGAGAATAACGGGCTTCGACGGGTTCGACATCCTGATGGAGAACCTCAGAGCGCTGAGCAGATCCTCGATCAGGGGCGTTATCAGGACGATTTACATGCCCGGAATCAACGATAAGGACGTTTTTGAGCTTGCGGATCTCGCTAACAAGCTGGACATGGAGATGTTCCTCCAGCCCCTTTCAGTCTACGACAGAGAGCTTATGGAGAGCCACAGGCTCGACATGGAGAGGACTGAGGACATTGTGGAGTTTCTCGATGTGACCGAGAGGCTCAGGGAGATTGCGGACGTCAGAATCCCGGGATGCTTCATAGTCAACGTGAGAAGGATTGAGAGGGAGTTCGGAAGAGAGTACCTGAAGCTCATAAGGAGGAACGCGCTGGCTGAAGTTCCGGAGATGAAGAGGGAAAGGAAGTTCGTCCTGTGATGGCGGAGGTTCTCTTTTTCTCGTACACCGGGAACTCCAAGCGAATTGCCGATGCTATTGCTGAGAGGTTTAACCTGAAAGTCCGGGAGATAGTCCCGAAACTCAGTCTGCCATATCCTGCGTGGCTCCTCCTCTCGTTCATACCCAACCTCGGCGTTCCGGTTAAGGAGGTCGAGGTGAGGTCGGACAGAGTTGTTCTCTGCTTCCCGAAGTGGACGTTCAACTGCCCGCCCGTTACATCCCTCATAAAGTCCGGCACGCTGAGGGGTAGGAGGGTGTTCCTGATCACCACCTACGGCGGGTGGAGGGGCGAGCAGTATCTGAGGGGCTATGCGAAGATGCTGGAGAGAAGAGGGGCAAAAGTGGAAGGAATGCGGCTGGTGAAAAGGTCTGAGGTCGAGGACGTTCTGTCCGACGGCGGTTTTTTCGATGACCTCGAGAAGTTTTTAGGGCAAAGGGTTAAGTAAGCCCTGACAGAAGGTTGATGGTGGAAATCTGCAATCTGGTGGAGGGCAGGCTTGTCAGGAGGCTCAACAGGTTCGTTCTCGAGGTCGAGGTGAACGGGAGAGTCGAGAGAGCACACCTGAGGGACTCTGGAAGACTGACAGAGCTGATGAAGCCCGGAAACAGGGTGCTCATGAGGCCGAAGAAAAGAGAGAGGACGAGCCACGAGGTTTTCGTGATATACGACGTCCACGTTCCGGTAGTTGTTAACTCCTCCCTCCACTCGGACATTGCGGCCGAGATACTTGGAGGAGAGGGTTACAGGATCGAGGGCAGGGAGGTGAAGGTCGGCAGTAGCAGGATAGACCTTCTTGTCAGCAGAGATGGTGCTGCAAAGCTCGTCGAGGTCAAGGGATGCACGCTTGTTCGAGATGGCGTCGCCCTCTTTCCGGACGCTCCGACAGAGAGGGGAGTGAAGCACGTCAGGGAGATTGCTGAGAGAGGAGGAATGATACTCTTCCTCGTCATGAGGAGCGATGCGAGGATATTCATGCCAAATCACGAGACACACCCAGAATTTGCGAAAGTTCTGAGAGAGGCTTACGAGAGCGGTGTGGACGTGAGGGCTGCGCTGCTCCGCCCCGAGGTGCAGGGGGACTGCCTGACGATAGGATTCGAGCGCTACCTGCCTGTAGAGTTTCCTGACGTGAGTTAGAGGCGCCAGTCCAGCACCGCAACCTTCATAAATCGAATGTCAAAATGAGCCATGAAGCCCCGTAGGGTAGTGGTCAATCCTGCGGGACTCTGGATCCCGCGACCCCGGTTCGAATCCGGGCGGGGCTACTCTCATCCAACAGATATGCTTTCTCGAATACCTCGATTCTCCTTTTTGCCTCCTCTAAAATAGCATTTTCGGCAATCTGCGACATGTTTAGGAGCTGAAGATAATATCAGTACTTTATTATTCATAATAATTAATTATATAACCAAAATACATGCCCCCCAATGCTTGGGTTGCAATGAGACTAATAAGGCAATTTAGCATGGTGCTCATTAACAAATCTCGAAATAAATTTATTCTACAATCTATCATAACTATGAGTACATGAGAACCAAAAAGAACAACTACGAGGATTTCATAAAAGAGGATGCTGAAGAGATGTCATATTATGACAAACTCACACTAATAACAATAAAAAGCGAAGGTGGAAAAAGCAGAGCCACGAGAATCCAGAAATTGGGATTGATTATCAATGCTATCAAAGAAGGTAAAACGCCTAGTTCACACGGTCCGTATTTCTATGGTGGGTTTTCAGACGATATCGAGGAATCTCTTAATTATCTTCTTGAATCAGGTATGATAAAAATTGAAAATGGAGAATATGCTTTAACAGAATATGGTAGAAAAATACTTGAATATCTAGAAAAAAAATTAGATGATGACTACAAAAAATTAAAAGAGATAGTGGAGGATATCACACCACCGCTTAAAAAACTAAATGACAGAGATTTAGTAACACTTACATATTTGCTCTTTCCAGAGTTGGCTAAAAACTCACTGATTAAAGAAGAGATAGAAAAGATTTTAGAAAGTGGAAAGTTTAAAAGTTTTAAAATATACATTGAAGACGTAAAGAAAAAATAACGTCCATCTGAAATCAATAATTCAGGAGGATTGGTATTGACTGAAAGAGATAAAAAGAGGCTAAAATTTGATCCAGCATCTACGATAGATCTAGAATTCGAAAAGATAAAAAAAGATATGACACCCGGAAGTATAAGGATTGTTAAAGGAGGAAGTTTAATAAAAAGAAGAATACTATTAGTCGCATATACAACAGACGAAAGAATAATTGTAATAGATCTAGATAGTGGAGCAGAAATTTACAGGAGTGATAAAAATGAGTAGAAGTTATAGTATTAAGAAAGTCGAGATCGTAGATGACCCGGTTTTTTTAAAAGTAGCTAAACTTGAAGTTTTTGATAAAAAAATAGAAAATTTCACAAGATCTGTCGACAGATATACTTACAAAAAAACATTAGAATGTTCTTTACGTGAGTTTGACTCGTTAATTAACGAAATTCATATTCGAATGGATTTAGAAACTTTAAGAAAAATAGACAACGATCCTGATGAACAGAAGAAATTTATTTATAGAAATGTTCGTTTTTTAGATTATAAAAAATTAATTAATATTTTTCTATTAAAAATAATAATTAAAAAGAATGAAAAAATTGAGAAAAAAGATTTGGAGTATATCAATTCATTATTATTATATCAACTAAATGACATCTATGTTGTTCCAATACTCGAATTTGAAGGTGAAATAGATAAACCCACTCGAGTGCAAATATACAACAAATTTGTGGAAGAATTGCTGAAAGAAAAAAATACAGTAAACCCGAACCTCAGAATAGCTATTTCCATACCATCATACTACCCAAGAAGAAGACTTGACAGCTTGTTTTCATTATATGAAATCGAAAACAAAGAGCCCACATTCATAGTAGTGGACTTTGCATACCAAAGAGCAACCGATCCAAGCAGAATAGGAATAATACCTACAATCAACAGCTATTTTTTAGAAAATAACAACGAAAAATACTTTATATATGGATTTAATGTTAAACCTTACAAGAAAGGTGAACAAACACCATTATCTGAAGAAATAATGTTAATCGAATCAGGATTTAACGCTGTAGGGGCACCTTATAAAAACAAGAAGATTAAATTGGCATTCTCACCAAGAACATGGGATCACCTAAACAAAATATTCCAAAATACAGATTACAAATACCATCCCCTTTCCGAAAAAGATAAAAGGTTACTTTTGGAGAATTGGCTTCAACAGTTCTTAGAATTTAACGTAAATCTAAAAGAAGTTAAAAGCACAGTTAATAAATATGTGAGACAATATAATTTTTATTCACTAAATAAAGAATTTTTACAAATTTCAGAAAAAATATGGAAATCTGAATTGGAAGTATTGGAGGAGCAAATATTAAATAAAGAGGTTACACTGAAAGCAAACGAACTTGCCAAAAAAATCTTAAAAAATAAACCCAAATCGAATAAACACGACATAACACTTGATAAATTTATTTAAAGAATTTTTATTATATTATAGAAGAATAAATTTCTAAAACTTTTAGATAAATGACATATCCCAAAAAAATAAAAACCCTATAAAAGCTCACAACCCTTCCAACACCTCCTTCAGCCTTCTAACGTAATCTCGAGTTTCATCCACGCCCTTCTCAGTTATCTCGACCACAGTCCTCGGCCTGTCGGCAATGACCTTGCCCACCTTAACCATTCCGGCCCTTTCAAGCACCCTGAGGTGAGAGTCGAGGTTTCCGGGTGTTAGCTCGAGAACCTTCTGGATCTCGCTGAAGGCTGCCCTCCTCCTCGAGAGGAGGTACAGCATGACTCCTAACCTTACGGGATTTCCGAGGATTTCGTGCCTGAGCCTGCTGAGAGGCTCCATTCAATCACCGATTGTTCTGAACGCGCTGTAGAGGTAAAGCAGTATCGTAATCGAGAATGCCGCTGCAATCACGAAGCCCGCCCAGACCGTTGCATCTTCAAGCTGGAGTGCTGCAAGAGATCCAAGGGAAGGTATCGCAAACGCGGGGATCATTTCCAGATCGAACCTCTCAGAGAATCCGAGCGAGAGCCACATGCCGAAGATGGACACTGCTATGAAGCTGAGCAGGGCCACGCCGAAGTTCTGGGTCAGCAGAGCAGGAATCGCGTAAAAGCCGATTATCGCTCCGGCGATCCACGATGCCGCTATTGCGATTCCCACACCCTTCCTCCACTCCTTCTCACCTCTCAGCCTCGCTATAACCATTATCTTCCTGAATAGGGCTCCTGAGACTATAACGCCCACCACCATCGCCCCTATCCAGTAGGTGATGGACACGAGGCCTGAAGGGCCGAAGAACGCGAGTATCGTGTAGAACAGGCTCATGACCGCGAGCCAGTAGGCGAAGTTCATCGCAGAGTAGATCTTTCCGGCGGCAAGGATCTTCCTCTCGACCCTTTCGAGAACCTCCCTGAGCTCTTCCGGCTGCTCCATGTTAAAGACTGGTGGCTCATGCTATATATACCCGGAAGAAGCTCTGTGGGGCAGAGCCGTGCGGTTTGTAAAAGAGATGTTACCAGAAAAAAAAGAATGTTACTTTCTCGGCTCGATGTACTCCTTGGGCGCGCTCTCTATCGGCTCTAAATACCTTCTGAGCACCCTGGGAATCTCCACCCTGCCATCTTCGAGCTGGAAGTTCTCGATTATGGCCGTTATCGCTCTGGTCGTTGCTATTGCTGTTGAGTTCAGAGTGTGGACGAAGCCCTTCGACGGCATTCCCCTCTTCTCCGCATATCTTATGTTCAGCCTGTAGCTCTGCCAGTCGGTGCAGTTGGAGCACGACACCATCTCTCTGTATCTGCCCTGAGCCGGCATCCAGGCCTCGAGGTCGTACTTCTTGGCTGCGACAATCCCCAGATCTCCCGTGCAGATGTTCACGATCCTGTACGGAATGCCGAGGCCCTGCCACAGCTCCTCCACGTTGGCTATAAGTCTTTCATGCCAGTCCCAGCTCTCCTCGGGCAGGCAGTAGATGAACTGCTCCACCTTGTTGAACTGGTGAACCCTGAATATGCCCTTCGTATCTTTTCCATGTGCTCCTGCCTCCTTCCTGAAGCATGGGGAGACGCCAGCATAGAGCAATGGGAGCTCATCCTCCCCAAGCGTCTCGTTCATGTGCATTCCGGCTATTGGATGCTCGGAGGTTGCGATCAGGTAGAGATCCTCGTCCTCTATCTTGTAGAGAACCTCCTCAAAGTCGCTGAAGGCGGTAACTCCAGAATAGGCCCTCGAGTTCATCATGTACGGGGGGGAGAGAATCGTGAAGCCCTTCTTTTTCAGGAAATCGAGTGCGTACATTGCTAAGGCAAAGTCCAGCCACACGAGGTCGTCGAGCAGGTAGTAGAACCTCGATCCCGCGACCTTTGCAGCCCTCTCGATGTCGGCCCACCCGAACTTCTCAACGGCATCTGCGTGGCCTATAACCGGCCTGTCAATTACCTCGTAACTCGCCTTGCCCTCACTCTGCTCCAGAAAAGACTCGAGGTGCTCCTTGTAAACCCTCGCCTTCCCCCAGAACCTGATCGGGACGTTCTCGCTGTCATCCTTACCGACAGGCACGCTCTCGTGAATTATGTTCGGGATGGAGAGGAGGGTTGAGTTCAGCTCCTCCTCAAGCTTCCTGAGCTCCTCCTCCCCCTTCTTGACCATCTCCGAGATCTCCTTGGCCTTTTCTATCAGCTTCCTCTTCTCCTCACCCTTGGCCTTCTTCACCATCTCGGAAAGCTGATTTCTCTCTCTCCTGAGCTGGTTGAGCTTGAAAAGCTCCTCCCTCCACCTTTTGTCAAGCTCTATGGCTCTGTAAACCACTTCAACGTCCTCCCCTCTCCTCCTCTGGGACTCTATGAGAATCTCCGGGTTCTCCCTCAATGCCTTAAGGATGCTCCACATCTTCATACCTCCAGAAAGTGGGAAATGAGCATTACAGTATTCCCTTCCCTCACAACCTTTATTTTTTGCGGAAGGTACTTCCCCTCGAGCACGTAATAGCCGTCCTCTTTACCGCCGAGCTTGTCGAGCATGTTTATGCAGGCGTAGGTGAACTCGTTTGCATCCTTCTCGCTGTCGAAGGCGATCTTCCACGCCCACCCCGTCTCGTTCAGAACATAGGCATCTCCGTTCCAGCCCTCCGCCGCAACCCTCGCTATGACGTCATCCACGTGTGCCGCAAGGAAGAAGAACAGGAAGAGCTCTCCGAGCCTGTTCTTGTCTCCCGGAACGTTCAGGCTGACCTGCTCGAAGCCCTCGTGGGCGAAGTACTTCTCCGGGTGCATGACCTGCTCCATGCTCACCGGAGGGTTCTCAAGCATCTCCTTGGTGTCACCAGTTCTGTTGTAGACCTCTATGGCGAGGTTGAAGCCGTAAAGGTAGGGGGCGTAGCCCAGAAGGAAGTAGGCGTTCTCTTCGCTCACCTCGCTCTGCCTCTCCTTCTCGTAACTCTCACCCGCGATGATTCTGGAGATCAGCTTCGCATCTCCCTCTATCGTTGATGCCTTGGCCTTCTCACCATCGAACGTGCCATCGGAGGTTATGTTGAACCTCTCCTGATACAAATGTTCGAGTTCGTGGTAGATCGTCCTCTTGAAGGTCTTTGGGTCGTAGTTGTCCCTGACCACGTAGATCTTACCCTCCCAAGTGAACGCCACGAAGCTCGCCAGATCGTGCTCCTTCGCCTTCTCAAACGTGTAGTTTGCTGGAAGCAAAAGCATGGCCTTGTAGAAAAGCTCCTCCTTTGGCTGGTAGCTGCCCCACCTCTCCACCACCCACTTGGTGTCAACCACCTCGAGAGGCGGGTTCAGATCCGTACCTCTGAACTCGTTGAACGTCTTGAGGGCATCCTCGTAGGCCTGCTTTATCTCCCTGTCCCCGTCGAGGAAAGTGCAGCCCGACAGCGAGATGACAAGGATCAGGAGGAAAAAAACTGCAAGCCACTTCCTCATAACAGGTCCTTTTCAACTAAGCTTATAGCCTTATCTATCTCCGCCTTCAGGACATCCGGGATGCCCTTTATTTCGAGGTCGAGGAAACCCCTTATGATCGCCGCCGTGGCCTCATCCCTCGAGAAGCCCCTCGCCATGAGGTAGAATATCTCCTCCTCCGCTATCTTCCCTATCGCGGCCTCGTGGCTGAGGTCCACGTTGGGGTAGTTGGCCTCAAGCTCAGGAACGGCGATTATGCTCCCGTTGTCGGAGAGCATCAGCCCCCTGCACTCCAGGTGCCCCTTGACTTCAGGCGCGTTGCCGACAAGATGTCCCCTCGCGACTATCCTTCCACCCCTGCTTATAGTCCTCGACACTATCTCAGCACTGCTGTTCTCGCCGTTGAGGATCGCCCTGCTGCCGACATCCACGTTGCTCCCCTCGAGCCCGACGATTATGCTGCTGAAAACCGCGCGGGAGTTCTTACCGTTCAGGTGAGCCGTGGGATACATCTGCACGAGCTTGACGGGGTTCATGAGGACATAGTTGCTGATGAAGACGCCGTTGTCCTCCACTATCGCAGCGCTCCTCGGTCTGACCTCTATGTCGCTCTCCCAGCTGTGGATCATGGTGAAGGTGAGCTTCGCATCCCTCTTCACGAAGAACTCTGATATTCCGATGTGCATGCCCGCCGCGACGCCGGGATGGGATGTGCAGCCGGAGATTATGTTGAGCTCACTCCCCTCCTCAGCGATGATTATGTTGTGAACCCTCTGCCTGTGGCCTTGAGTTCTCAGATACAGGCAGGCCTCGACCGGAAACTGAACCTTCGCTCCCTTCTTTGCCCTGATGAAGTACCCGTTCACGTCCGGAGAGTCCGCTTCCCTCGTGTAGTCGTCCTGCTCCTTCTTCACGGCCTTCCAGAAGTAGTCCTGAAGCCAGTCGTACTTCTCGAGGGCCTGCTTTATGCTCATCACCTCTACGCCCTCGTAGAAGCTCTCGGCAGCAACAGCGTCCTGATCAACCTGAACGAAAGTCGCGCTCCTCCTGCTCTCGTCCAGCTCTATGCCGACGCTCTCGAGCCTTTTCCTCACTTCCTCTGATTCAAATTCTGGAATTCTCTCAGGCATTTCTTAACACACCCCTCATAACCATATTTCCTAACATCCTCCAAAATCTCGTACGGATTCCCGATGCAGGCCAGCCTGCCCTTGTAGAGGATAACTCCGTAGTCTGCATCCACGTAATCCAGAATGTTGCCTGTGTGGGTGATTATGACCCCCGACTTCCTCCTCTCCTCCTTCGACCTGTCCCTCTCAAGAAGCTTGCTTATCGCCTCGCCCACCAGAGCCACGTTTTCGATGTCCACTCCGCTGTCCGGCTCGTCGAGCATGACGAAGTCCGGGTTCATGACGAGCAGCTGCAAGAGCTCGCTCCTCTTCACCTCTCCACCCGAGAAGCCCTTGTTTATCTCTCTGCCGAGAAAGTCGGTCATGTTCAGGAACTCCGCGTACTCGTAGATCTTCTCCTCCGGAACGCCACGCTTCTCCGCGATTTTCCTGAGCACGTCTATCAGCTTCACCCCGCTTATTGCCGGAGGTGTCTGAAAGGCTATCCCCATCCCGAGGTTTGCCCTGAAGTCCGCGTCCTTGTCGGTTATGTCAACCCCCTTGAAGATTATCCTGCCGTCGTAAACCTGATAGTTCGGGTTGCCGATGAGTGTGTTCATCAGCGTGCTCTTCCCGCTCCCGTTCGGGCCGAACAGGGCGAGGGTTTCGCCCCTCTTGATGTACAGGTTGATGTTCTCCAGCACCTTCTTGCCAGCGACCCTCACTCCAAGGTTCACAACCCTCAGCATGTCCTCCTCCATACTCACCACACTCCTAACTCGGTTAACGGCGATTAAAAACCAGTGGAGTTGTGTCAGAACTCCACAATACTGATCTCACCATCCTCGTAGATCGCGTATGTTCTCCTGCCTGTCAGGTACCCGCACACCTCCCCGGGGTTGAGCAGCCTTGCCCTCCCCTCTTTTCTGACCTCAGCCCTGTGGGTGTGCCCGCACACGACAAGCTCGAACCTGCTGCTCAAAGCCCTGAGCACCTCCTGACTCGTGCCGTGGTAAACTGCTATGCCTTCAACCCTCAGCACGTCCCCAAACACCCAGCCCTTGGACACAGCTATCTCCATCAGCTTCTGCCTGTCACCATCGTTGTTGCCGAACGCGAGGTAAAGGCTGTCGAGCTCCAGAAACTCCTTTAAAGCGAAAGGCGAGATCACGTCGCCAGCGTGAACGTAAAAGTCCACCTTCTCCCTGCTGATCTCCTGCAGCAGATCCCTTATCGCCTGAACATTGTCGTGCGAGTCCGAGAAGGCGATGAACCTCATGAAGGAACCTTGTTCGGGTGAAATAAAAAGCTAACTGAATCCCTCGAGAATGCAGACCGTTTTATACGTGACGTAAAGGCTTGTTCTTGGCCTATCACCAAACCCGGCGAACCTGACGCCTTTCTCCTCAAAAATTCTCCAGAGCTCGTCGTCAAAATCCCCGTGGGGGAATGCACCTATGCAGACCACGAGACCCTCACTCCCTGCAGCTTCGAGCAGTGGCCTGACGTCATACCCCTCGTGCATTACCACGGCGTTTCGTGAGATCAGCTCATCAATCCCCACATCCACAATCTCCAGCAGCACATCTCCTCCCGCCGAGATCTTCCCCTTCCTGAACAGATCCTCCATGAGGCCAACAAACCTGTTGTAGTTCCTCGGCAGCCTCGTTTTTCTATTAACGCGTATCACCTTCCCAGCCACCGTGTGGACGTAAACCTCAAAGTCCTCGAGGGAGGAGTCGAGGAGGGCGAGCAGGCACTGGTGGACTATGTCGGGCCTTCCCCTCTTCTCCCTGTTCTCAAGGCCCTCCATTGCCCTGTGATGTTTAGAGTCGTCCAGAAGGATCTCCTCCGGTCTCTTCCCCCTCCTCTTGGCATCCCTCCTCACAACCTCGTGGTCTGCGATCTCGGGAGGGATTGTCTCAAGCGATGCTTCGAGGAAAACGAACCTCATCGAGATGGGGTGGAAAGGAAGGTAAAAAGAGTTACGCCTCCGCCTTCACCACACTTATGCAGCCAGTCGGGCAGATCCTCTCGCACTTCTTGCAGCCAACGCACTTCTCCTGATGCGTCGGAAAGGGCATCGGTCTCCTGAACCTCCTGCCGAAGAACTCGAACTCCACCATCTTCCACTCCCACACTCCCTTGTCGCAGACATCTATGCACTCTCCGGCACCACCGCACCTTCTCGCGTCAAACTCGACCCTGTACTTCATGGAGAGCCCGAAAACTCTATTTGAATAAAAGGGGAGAGAGGTTTTGATGGCAGATGATGAAACCGACCTGATAGGCATTGTTGCCGAGCTCAAAAGCTATCCCGGCCTGACGAGGAAGAGGTACGCCGGAATCTTCAGAGATCTTGTCGGAGAGTTTTTCGGTGAGGATGCGGGCTTTCACAGCCTTCAGGACTGTGAGATCGTTCTGACCTCTGACGGTGTTTGGCACAGGGTTCTTGAAGCAGACCTCTACTGGGGAGGCTTTGTCTCAATCCTCGTTAACGCTCACGATGTTTACGCGATGGGTGCGAGGCCTTTGATGGCGGTCAACGTCATCTCTGCAAGGAGCGCTGAGGAGCTTGAAGAGATGAAGAGGGGAATGGAGGACGCCCTCAGGCTCTTCAGGGTTAGGATGGTCAAGGGGCACATCCACCCCGACAGCCCCACAAACACCATAGATGTGGCGATGGTCGGGATAGCGAGCAGGGGGAGGGTGATCAGATCGTCCACTGCCAAGCCGGGGGACAGGATAATCATTGCCGTGGACACGGACGGAAGGCCGCATGAGAAGCTTGTCCACAACTTCGACTCCACGAACAAAGACCCGGATCAGCTTATCTCCCAGTTCGAGTCGATGGTGGAGCTGGCTGAGAGGGGCATCCTGAGTGCGGGAAAGGATCTGAGCAACGCCGGCATTGCAGGCACGGTGGCTATGCTGCTCGAAACAAGCGGGGCAGGAGGGTGGATGGACGTGAACAGAGTTCCGAGGCCGAAAGGAGTTGGTCTGGTGCAGTGGCTCAAAACGTACCCTGCCTGCGGTTTTGCTGTGACGACGCGCAATGAAGAGGAGGTTCTCGAGGTGTTCAGGGAGAGAGGACTTGAGGCTGAGGTTGTAGGGGAGGTGGATGGTTCCAAGAGGATGAGGCTGAGAATGGATGAGGTGGAGGAGACGTTCTTTGACTTCAGCAGGGAGAGCGTTTTCGGTTTAAGGTAAGAGGAGGGTTACCGCGTAGCTCAGCACGTCGCCGAGGAGGAAGGCCATCGCATAGCCAAGAGTCATGAAGACTATGAAGGGTATCTGGGGGGTCACCCAGACCCTCTCGACCTTTCCCCCCTTCTTCGCCTTTTTCAGCCTTTCCAGCATCTTGCTGTCGGGCTCAACGCCCCTCTTAAGCCTGACGATGCCGCCCCTCTCGTCAACATACTCGAGGAGGGAGTGGTGAGGGGGGATGGAGGAGGCGTCAACCCTCCTGCCGATGAAGAAGTAGAGCTTGGATCTCCTGAACTCCGACACCCCCTCCCGCAGGAGGTTTGTGAGGAAGAAGTAGGCCGCGAATAAAGGGGCGAATATGACCGCATTCGCGAGGGTTGAGAAGGCGAACGAGAAGCCCCTCATGAGGATCGGAAAGGGTGGGAAGGAAGGGTAGAAGGGGAACGTGAGCGCGAGAACCATCAGCGCCTTGGCATCAGCCCCACCGTAGAGGCCGAGGTAGTAGAAGATGAACGCGAGTGATATCACGAACACGGCCTGAAACAGGGCGAGGTAAAGTTCGAGGGTCGAGTGGGGAAAGAGCAGGAGCTCAGCCAAGGTGAAGGGAAGAAGCGCGAGAAACATGAGCTTCCACACTCTGTTGGGAATGATCCTGCTCCTCAGATCCATCCTGCTGGCCCATAAGAGAAACAGAAGGCCAATCAGGAACTTAGTTACCGCTACTTCCCCCTCCATAGATATCAACGAAGTCCGATATTATGGCGCTCGCCGTCTCGCTCCTCCCGGCACCTCTGCCGATGACGAAGACCTCGCCGGCCAGATCAGTCTCAACCAGCAGGGCGTTCAGCGTTCCGTAGATCGCCAGCGGATGGGTGAGCTTGACGAGGCGTGGGGATACCTCGAGCTTTCCGTTCTCGTCTGCCTCTGCGATCAGCCTTATCGTGTACCCCCTCTCACCGGCCACCTCGAAGGCTTCAGGGGTGATCCCCTCTATGCCCATTATCCTGACGTCCTCGAACCTCGCGTCCATTCCGAAGACCGAGTTGGCCAGAATCACGAGCTTCGCCCCGACATCAATGCCCTTCACGTCGTAGCTCGGGTCAGCTTCCGCAATCCCCAGCTCCTGAGCCTCGCTCAGAATCTGAGAGTATGGCATCCTCTCCTTCTCCATCCTCGAGAGGATGTAGTTGGTCGTTCCGTTCAGTATCCCCCTAACCCTCTTCACCCTGTTTCCTGCGAGATCCTTCCTCACCAGCTTTATCACCGGCATCGCTCCGCCCACAGTCGCCTCGTAGCCGACTTTCACCCCATGCCTCTCCGCCATCTCCATGATCTCCCTGAAAGCAACCACGAGCGGGCCCTTGTTCGAGGTTATGACGTCAATTCCCCTCCTTATCGCCTCTTTGATGTTGCCCAGCCCCGGCTCTCCGGTGAAGACGTTCGTGGGGGTTGTGTCGATCAGAAGGTCGAAGTCCACGGCGTCGAAGAGCTCCTCCGCTCTCACATCTCTGGGCAGCCTTCCTCTCTCGCTCTTCTCCCTTATCGCATCCAGAACATCAAAATCGCCGTAAATGGAGCTCCTTGAGTCTGCTACTGCCACGATCCTGTACTCTCCAACCTCTCTCTCAATCTGGGGTCGCTTGAGCTCGAGAGTCTCAGCAACCCCCATCCCAACCGTGCCGAACCCGAAAATTGCTATCCTTATCATAGCAGATCCTCGTTCAGCGGCTCTATGACGAGAATGTCCTTTTTCTCGCAGACCTCCCTCAGAATCCCGACAGCCTTCCTCAGCTCATCCTTTCCTTTTGCGGAGATCGTGATGAGAGCTGTCGAGGGCTCGTTGAGCTTCGGCATGGTTATGTGGAGCTCGACCACCTCAGCAAACCCGGTCTCGTCAATCCTGTTCACGGTGTCGCTCAAATCTGTGTGGATTATGTGGCCGATGAGCAGGAAGCTTGCTGTCGCGAGCAGCCTGACCTCATTGTAGCTCCTGATGTGGATTCCCGCATCCCTTATCCTCTCAACAAGCTGAAGGAGTTTCTCTGAGTCTATGTCCACAACAAACTCAACGGGGATTCTCTTCATCGGCGTGGTCTTGTGCCTGTCGTGGACGACGCTTATGATGTTTCCTCCCATTTTGGATATCGGCTCTATGACCTTCAGAAGCTGTCCGGGCTTGTCCTCGAGCTCAACCACGAGCGTTACGATCATCTGCCATCACTTGTATATCTCCACGCCCTCCCTTGCGGTTATCTCGTTGAACTTCTCAATCAGCCTCTTCGTCACCTCTCCCGGCTTTCCGTCTCCAACAGTCCTGCCGTCTATGTATGTGACGGGGGCAATCTCCGCCGCAGTCCCGGTGACAAAGATCTCGTCAGCAGAATACAGGTCGAAAAGGCCGATGTTCGCCTCTTTGAACGGGATTCCGAGCTCCCTTATTATGTCTATGACCACCGCCCTCGTGATGCCCTTGAGGTTGTTTATCGTTGGAGGCGTCGTTATCTCGCCGTTCTTGACGACGAAGATGTTGTCCCCGCTGCCCTCGGAGACGTAGCCGTTGTGGTCGAGGAATATCGCCTCGTCCCCTCCCTTGGCATTGGCCTCGATCTTGGCCAGAATGTTGTTCAGGTAGTTTAGAGACTTTATGTTGGGAGGGAGGGAGTCTATCGCGTTCCTCCTGACCGTGACGGTGACCGCCCTGAGGCCCTTCTCGTAAAGATCGCCGTAAAGCCTGCCCCAGGGCTTGGTTATGATGATTACAGCCGGATTCGAGCACTTTCTCGGGTCGAGGCCCAGATCCCCAATCCCCCTCGTGACTATCGGCCTTATGTAAGCATCCCTCAGCCTGTTCCTCCTGAGAGTCTCGAGAATCGCCTCAGCGAACTCCTCCTTGCTGAGAGGAATTTCCAGATCGATGACCTTCGCGCAGTCGTAGAGCCTGTCTATGTGCTCGTACAGCTTGAAAACCCTGCCATTGTATGCCCTTATCCCCTCGAAGACTCCGTCGCCGTAGAGGAATCCGTGATCGAATATGCTTATCTTCGCCTGGCTCTCGGGAACGAACTCTCCGTTCATGTAGACCAGAAGCTCCTCCATCCTACCCCCCGCCATGCTTGACATTTAGTATCAAATAAATCTTTCGAATTCGAAAGTGTTATTTTCTCGCCCCGTACATTAATAGCATGAAGCTGGAGGTCGTAAAGATCGAGAACCCGGAGAACAGATATCAGGTGATCGTCGGGCAGGCGAACTTCACGATTTTCACGTGCGACGACATATTCAAAACGCTTCTGACCACAGTCCCGGGGATAAAGTGTGCCGTAGCGATGAACGAGGCGGCACCAAAGCTCACGAGGGTCACGGGAAATGACGAGAACCTGAAGGAGATCGCTGCCAAAAACGCCCTCAGCATAGCCGCAAGCCACGTTTTTGTTGTGATGGTGGAGAACGCCTTCCCGATCAACGTGCTCAACGCCATAAAGTCCCACCCGGCTGTCTGCAGCATTTACGTCGCCTCTGCCAACCCCATTGAGATAATAGTCGCCGAGACCGAGCTCGGAAGGGCAGTTCTCGGAGCTGTTGACGGACAGAAGGTCGAGAGAATAGAGACCGAGGAGGAGAAGAGGGAAAGGAGAGAGCTGGTGGAGAAGCTCGGTTACAGGATTGAGTGATCCTTACCTTTCCCACCTTTTCCATTTTACGGACAATTTTATTCTTCAGACCTAAAATATTTAATTCCGCTCCAACATATATGAGAACATGATAAACCTCATGATCGATTTTATCACCACTCTCGCGGAAAAATACGGGATAGAGAGGGTAATCCTCGTCTCTGACGTTGATCTTGAGTTCGACAACCTCGAGGTCATCAAGGCCCCGAGGAACTACATAGAGACTGTGAAGAACACCTTCGCGATAACCGGATCCTGCGGGCTCACAGAGAGCATAATGTCGATCCCCGGAATAGCTGAGTTTGTCGAAGCGTACCTCGAGGTTTCTGGAGTTGAAGGAAAAGCTCTCGTGTGCGTTTACCTGCCAAACCTCAAGGGAGTGTTCATGATCGACGGTGAGAGCAGGCTGAGTAGGGTTCTCAAGGAGTGCTCGGAGTACGTGAACCCCGAGGCTTTGCGAGCCACCCTTGCGGTCGCGCTCTCCATAGCCTACAAGGGGAGGGAGGGCAAGAGCATAGGAACCGCCTTCGTTATTGGCGATGCCGAGAACGTGCTTAAAAAATCGAGGCAGGCGATACTGAACCCATACGAGGGGCATCCGAGAGAGAAGAGAGACATCAAGGATCCCAACAACTGGGAGAGCGTGAGGGAGTTCGCCCAGCTTGACGGGGTGTTCATCCTCGACTCGGAGGGATACATCCTCTCCGCAGGCAGGTATCTGGACATTGAGGGGGAGATAGTGCTCAAGTACGGGCTCGGAGGGAGGCACATCGCGTGCGCCTCAATAACGAAGAGCACGAAGAGCGTTGCGATCGTCGTCTCCAGCAGCGGTGGGGACATAACGATTTTCAAGGACGGGGAGGCGGTCATAGAGATACCGGTCTCGCTGATGTGAGGTGGGAAGAAACCTCAAAACCCTTAATAATTTTTCCGGACAAATTCCACCCATGAGCTCGGGCATCCCCTTCAGAGACGACCCGGTTCAGAGGTTTCTGTACTCCCACGACATATCCTCGCCCCCCATCATCTCCCGATTCTTCAGGCTCGCAGACGGAGTGTTTCAGCCGGAAAGTGAGGATCAGGTTCTCGAGATCCTTGAGCTCGCGAGGAGGGAAAGGAGGCCCGTGATTCCCAGAGGGGCCGCAACTTCCGGGTATGGTGGTGTCATCCCGGTCAAGGGAGGGTACGTGGTTGACTTCACGAGGATGGACGGGTTCGAGGTGGATGAGGACAGGAAGGTGCTAATAGCTGAGCCGGGGGCAGTTTGGTGGGAGGTGGAGGAGAGGATCAACAGGCTCGGGCTGTCGCTCAGAGTGTATCCAACGAGCGCCCCGTCCTCAACCGTCGGCGGGTGGATCGCTCAGGGGGGCTACGGGGTCGGGAGCCTGAGGTACGGGAGCATAGGAGACAATGTAGAGAGGCTGAGGGTTGCGGACTTTTCTGGCATCAGGGAGACGGAAGAGGTTGGGTACTACGTGGGAATGGAGGGGACGACGGGGATAATAACGAGGGCATGGGTCAGGCTGAAGGAGCTTGAGGAGATGAAGTACTACGCGTTCCACGTTTCTCCCGAAAAGGCTGTGAAGCTCGTCTACTCCGGAGACCACTACTCCGCACTCTACCTAGACAAGAGTTACGTGGAGATGAAGAACAGAGTTTTTGACCACCAGATTCCGGAGAAGGACACGCTCGTCATCGCAACATCAGAGAGGCTGGACGGAGACGATTCTCTCGGAGAGGAGATCTGGGAGAGCAGGTTCTACCCGATGAAGATCAAGAGACTGGGGCCCGGGATTGTGCCCGCAGAGGTGGTAGTGGGTAGAGACGTGCTGCCAGAGTACCTGAAGGGGCTGTCGGGCACGGGGATGGGAAGTGAGGTCTGGTTCTCCAGAAACGAGTGCTCAGTCCTCTCCTTCCTACCGCAGGATGAGAGGAGGTTCAGCTACGCCCTCGCATGGAGGCTCAGCATGAAAGCTCTGAAGCTTGCAAAGAGGCTGGGAGGGAGGAGCTACTCATCCGGCCTCTACCTGAGCAAGGAGTCAAGGAGGCTGCTTGAGAACTACGAGGAGCTTCTCAGGTTCAAGAGGGAGGTTGACCCCCACAACCTCCTGAACCCCGGGAAGGTGTTCCCTTCCGGCATCATCCCATGGCTCATGCGCGTCGCGGAGGTGTTCGCATGAAGCTTTCAAGCAAGTTCATAGAGGATGAGGCTTTCGTGTGCGTGCAGTGCCACTACTGCAGGGTCTGTCCGGCGTTCCAGTCCCTCAAGTGGGAGAGCGTTTCGCCGAGGGGCAGGATGTACCTGCTGAAGGGAATAGCCAAGGGCCAGATAGAGCCAGACTCGATTGCGGTTGAGGACTTTTACAAGTGCACCACATGCGGCGCATGCGAGGTGGTCTGCCAGACGTCCATCCCCCTCATAGAGGTGTGGGAGAGGGCGAGAGCAGAGTTCGTTGAGGCCGGGAAGGCACCGCTGCCGGCCCACAGGAAGATGAGGGAGGTTGCGGAGAAGAACGGGAATCCGTACGGTGAGAAGAGGGGAGAGAGGAGCAGGTGGGCCGAGGGCTTCCAGTTCAAGGATAAAGCCGAGACGATCTACTTCGCGGGATGCACAGCAAGCTACAGAATGTACGAGCTCGCCAGAAACACCGTGGAGTTCCTGAACAAGGCCGGAATAGACTACACCTACGCCGGTGAGGACGAGTACTGCTGCGGCTCCCCGTTCCTGAGGACAGGGCAGAGGGACATAGCCAAGAAGTTTTTCCTGAAGAACTACGAGGAGTGGAAGAGGAGAGGGGTCAGGAGGATCCTCACAACCTGCTCAGGATGCTTCAGGACGATAGCCAAGGACTACCCGGAGATTTCAGAGGAGTTCGGCCTCGAGTGGGACTTCGAGGTCGTGCACACCTCCCAGCTGATCCACCAGCTCGTTGAGGAGGGGAAGGTCGAGTTCGAGGAGTGGAGCGAGAGGGTGACCTACCACGACCCGTGCCACCTCGGAAGGCACATGGGCGTTTACGAGGAGCCGAGGGTCGTTCTTGAGAAGATGGGAGCGGAGATCGTGGAGATGGAGCACAGCAGAGAGAACGCGCTGTGCTGTGGTGCAGGTGGAGGGGTGAAGTCCCAGTTCAAGGAGCTTGCGATGGACATGGGAAAGAGGAGGATAGAGGAGGCGAAGGAGACGAAAGCGAAGTACCTCGTCTCATGCTGTCCGTTCTGCAAGCTCCACCTCAAGCAGGCCAGCGAGGGGGAGATGGAGGTAATAGACCTGATTGAGCTCGTCAACAGCAGGGCAAAAGTTTTAAATAATCCCGGAACAAAGGCGGGAGAACAGACAGACAGGAGGAGTTGAAGTTGGTAGAAATTACGGAAGTTAGGATATACAAGTCGAAGGGCGAGGGTGCCGTCAAGGCGTATGCTTCTGTCAGCCTTGATGGTGAGTTCGTTGTGAAGGGCCTTAAGGTTCTCGAGAACGAGAACGGGCTCTGGGTCAGCATGCCGAGCAGGAAGGCAAAGGATGGGAGCTACCAGGACATATTCCATCCAACCAGCAGAGAGGCGAGAGACAAGATCGTGAACGCCGTCCTTGATGCGTACAGAAAAGCCTGAAGTCTGGAGAAAAGACTCAGGAGAAAAGCTCGGTTAGTTTTTTATATTGCCATTTTATCCTATTTTCATGGACGAGCACGTCACCAGAATTGGCGTGAGCCTTCCAAAAAACCTGCTCGAGGAGTTCGACTCGATAATTCTCAACAGGGGTTACTCTTCAAGGAGCGAGGCAATTAGAGATGCGATCAGGAACTACATCCTCGAGTACAAGTGGATGGAGAGGGAGGAGGGTGAGGTGGTTGGAGTCGTCAACGTGCTCTACAACCACAGCGTGAAGGGGATAAATGACGCGATCATAAGCCTGCAGCACGACTTCCACGACGTGATAACCACCACCCTCCACATCCACCTGAACGAGGAGATGTGTCTGGAGATGATCCTCGTAAGGGGGGAGATGAGCGTGATAAAGAAGCTGGTGGACAGGATCTCATCGACGAGGGGAGTCATAAACGTCAAGCTGATAACAGCGATGAAAGAATGATAGACCTTGTTCTGATCGCCCTCTTCTTCAGCCTCCACCAGATATTCATAAGAAAGGGAGTGGAGTACGGTGATGCGAACTACGGCGCCTTCGTTAGCCTGCTGACCACCTCCGTGATCTTCTCCGTCCTCTCGATTGGGAGGGCTCATTTCGAGCCGAAATTTCTCGCGCTGATGGTGATCGCCGGAATCATGCACTTCCTGCTCGCGAGGACTGCATTCTACAACGCCATAAGCAGGATAGGCGCAAACTCTGCCGGGAGCATATCTGCGACGAGGGTGTTCTTTGCCGTGATCATAGGCCTCATGCTTGGGGAGAGGGTTGGGATAAACGTCCTCGTTATGGCCCTGCTCATCTTCCTTGGCATCTACCTGATCTCATCGCCGAGCGGTGCTGGTGACTGGAAGGGCATAGTGCTGGCCCTCTTCACAGGCCTCATCACCGCGGCGTCCTCTGGAGTAGTGAAGATGGGCATGGAGGTTCACGCAGACCCTGTCTTCGGGAGCGCCATCGGGTACGTCACCTCCACCCTCCTCTTCCCCCTCTTCTTTAAATACGAGAGGAAGGGTGGGGAGAGGTTCTTCATCCCGGCCGGGATCTTCGTGGGGCTCGGCCACTTCCTGAGGTACAGGGCGCTCATAAGCTACCCTGTGAGCGTTGTGGAGCCGTTCCTCAGCATATACCCCCTCTTCACGCTGATTCTCACAGCATTCGTCTTCAGAAGCGTGGAGAACGTGACGAGGAACATAGCCATAGGGTCGATTCTGATAATAGCCGGCGTTGAGAGCTACTACCTGCTCTGAGAGTATGTGTGGTAGATCCTGTGTAGGGCCGTGAGGTGCGAGATTACGGCGATGATAACGAGAGAGTAGTAGACGTATCCGCTCAGAAGGCCTGCTATCAGGATCAGTGTTCTCTCGCCCCTCTCGGCTATGCCAACGTCGCACTTCTCGATTATGTGCTCGGCCCTCGCCCTCGTGTAGCTGACCAGCAGCGCCCCCGCCATCGCAATCGAGGAGACCAGCAGGCTTTCGGTGTAGATGCCGACTGCAAGAATCACCGCCACATCCACGTACCTGTCGAGAACCGAGTCGAGGAAGCCACCGAAGTCGGACTTCATTCCCTCATTCCTCGCGAGAGCCCCATCGAGTGCGTCGAAGGCCGCGCTTACGGCGAGGAACAGGGCACCAGCGTATGGCCTCCCGGAGGATATCAGGTAGGCTGCCAGAAACCCGCTCAGAAGGGCAAGAAAGGTAACGTGGTTTGGCCTCACACCAAGCTTCCCGAGAAGGGAGGTAACCGGAACGAGCTGTTCAGAGACTGTGAGTTTAAATCTGCTTAACATCCAGTTCCCTTCTTACGAAGGAACAGAGCTCGCAGAGCTTGGCGACCAGATCGTCGTCCTTCAGCTTTCCGCTCTCAATCTCGTCCACGACCTCCTTGACCTTCTCTTTAAGGAGCTGGTTGTCGCTGACACCTCTCTTCCCGTGAGTGTACTGGCTGACCGCAGCAACGGTTATGCCGAGAATCTCGGCTACCTCCTTCTTGGAGTGTCCTCTCGCCACGAGCTCCCTTGCGATCTCCCCCCTGATTACAGGGATCACCTTCGAAGCTATTACCTCGCACGGAGACTTCATATTAGCACCGTTTAATCCTACGTTGTTAAGTCTATTTAATGTTTCTCAAATGATTCGGAGAGCATGCACTCTGGCGCTGATGAGCTGAAGAGGGAAAGGTACAAATACCCGTCAAACAGATTCTGAACTGCAGAGCTGTCGCGCTGTTTTGCGGATGGTTTTGCGCTGGTGTGACGTGAGTTTCGATTCGCAGAGGTGGAGCATGAAGAGGGTGATATCTGCACTCCTAGTAATCGTGATGGTCTCGGTGCTGTTCTGGGCCACCGGCGTGCTTGTGGGAGACAAGATTGCCCCGGAGCATTCCGCCAGCGTGGGCTGGCTGTTCTTGGCAGTGGGGCTGGTCGTCAGCGTAAAGGTGCTCAGCGGGCAGGGGTGGAACATCGAGGTGACGAGCGGAAGTGGTGAGAGGGAGGAGTACTTCGAGGATGACGACGACTTCGACTGGGACGATGACGGAGACTGACGCTCCGATTTCAGCGAGGAGTTTGTAGCTGCATCCCGCAAAAACCTTAAATATGTTCGGAGAAATGTATGGACGAGATGCCTCGTACCGTCAAGGATTTGCTCGTCGAAATCAAAGATACGACTGAGCTGATGGTGGATCTCGCCTATTCTGCAATCCTCTTCGACAACGAGGATATAGCCGAGGAGGTGCTCGACCTCGAAGAGAAGACGGAGGAGCTCATAAGGCAGCTCAGAGTCGTCTCCATTCTCGCCGGAAGGAGGGTGGAAGAGGCCGAGATGGTATCCTCCATTCTGCAGATTGCCTCCGCTGCACAGAAGATTGGTGAGGCTGCTGGAGACATAGCCACGCTCGTCCTCAGGGGCTTCAAGCTTCCGAGGGAGATGGTGAACGAGATTCTGCTGGAGAGCGAGGTCACCCTCGTCAGGGCGGAGGTTGCGGAGGACTCGGAGATTGTGGGCAAGACGCTCGGAGAGGTCAGGCTGCACACGAGGACGGGCATGAGGGTGATTGCTATAAAGCGAGGCTTCGACTGGATATTCGACCCGGACAGAGACACGAAGATTTTGAGAAATGACGTGCTCTTCGCCAGAGGAGACATAACCGGCGTTCAGGAGTTCTTCAGGATCGTTTCCAACAAGGAGGTCAAGATGGAGAGCACGGAGATAAAGGACAAGAAGCTTGAGAAGTCGGTGGACATCCTGATAGAGATCAAGGATCTCTCGGAGCTTTCAGTCGATCTCGGGTACTCGTCGATCATCTACTACAACGAGGACATAGCCCAGGAGGTCTACTACCTCGAGGAGAAGATAGACAACCTGAAGATCGAGCTCGTCAAGTGGGTGCTTCAGGCGGGGAAGAACGTCAGCGACGATGAGAGCTACAAGGTTCTGATGTCCCTCATAGACATTGCCTATTCCTCCGAGATAATCGCAGACGCTGCAAAGGAGATGGCAGGGATAGTCATAAAGAAGCTCGAGATTCACCCGGTCTTCAGGAGCGCGATGATGGAGAGCGACGAGATCCTGACGGTGATAGAGGTCAGCGAGATGTGCGAGCTCGACGGAAAAACGCTCGGAGAGGCGAGAGTTGAGACGAACACCGGAATGCACGTCATAGCCATCAAGAGGGGTAACAGGTGGATAACCAAGCCGAAGGCGACGACGAGGGTTCAGGCTGGAGACCTGCTCTTCGCGAAGGGAACGAGAGAGGGAGAAAAGCTGCTGAGAAAGATGTGCACTATCGCACGGAAGCCATTAGCTTAGCCACGAGCTCGCTCCTGATCATCGAGTTTCTTCCGTTTTCGCAGACCATCGTTCTAACGCCTATTATGTCCGGCTCGAGGGACTTCAGGATGTCCATGTGATTCCACGAGAGCGAGCCTGCGAGAGCGCAGAACATCCCCCTCTCATGGGCAGATGAGATGAACCTCTCAAGCGCCTCGGCATCCATGAACTCGAAGAGGTTCTTCCCGTCCTTTATGGCCGTGTCCACCATTATCCCGTCACACCCGGCCCTGTAGGCAGGCTCGGCGATCTCGAGAGGTGAGACCGCACCAACCCTCGAGTGGTCGGCATAGGCAGCGGCAACGACCATCGCAGAGGGGTTGAAGTCCTTCACAGCCCTGACCACCTTGCTCATCATCTCGTAAACCTGCTCTGCAGTCTTCACGCCATAAAGCCCGACCTTTATGTAGTCCGCTCCGGCATATGCTGCTCCGAGAGCAGCGAGGCTTGCGGTTCCGGGCTTGAAGTCCAGATCCCCGACAGTCGCGCTGAGGAGCTTACCCTCCTTCTCCACAAGTTCCTTAACCTGCCTTATCACCCACGGGAAATTTGCCCCGAGCGAGCCCTCGGCAGGATTTTTAACATCGATAATATCCGCTCCGCCCTTCAGAGATTCCACGGCTTCCTCAATGCTCATGGGGGAGACGAGCACCTTCATCACACCGCGTTGCGCAAACCTGTATATATAGGTGTTGAAAATTGCTCATGAAGGTGTACCTCGCGATGGACATTAAGGGCGGGAGAGTGGTGGCAGGCAAAGCGGGTAGGAGGGACGAGTACGAAGAGATCCACAGAAGCAGCAGGATCGCATCCACGAGCGTTCCCGCCAAGCTTGTCGAGGAAATAGGGCCGAGGAACGTTTACATCGCCGACCTCGACAGGATAGAGGGCAGGGGAGATAACTCCAAGGAGATCGAGGAGGTCTGCAGGGCTGTGGAGGAGGCCATCGTGGATGGAGGGTTCAGGGAGCTTGGAGAGGTTGAAAATGCAGGATACATACCCGTGCTCGGCACCGAGACCTTCGACCTGAGAAAGCTTGAGGATGGAGAGTACATAGTCAGCATTGACATCCGCGAAAGGCTGCTCGACAGGAGCGGAATGTTTGAGAGTGTAGAGGACGTGGTGGAGTACCTCAACTCCTTCAGAATCCGCGCCATCCTCGTTCTGCCAATCCATCAGGTTGGTACCATGAGCTTCGACTTCGGTGTCGTGGAGAGGGTTCTGGGGCTCACGAGCCACGACGTGCTCACCGGAGGAGGGATGAGGAGCATCGAGGATCTGGAGAGGGCCAAAGAAATGGGGCTGAGCGGTACCATAATCTCGACCGCTCTTCATTTGGGCAAGATTGACGTCGAGGTTGTGAGGAGGGGGAGAATATAGAAAAAGTCATAATACCCCTCGCAGAACGGTGGACATGAAGCTTATTGTCGGGCCTTCTTCACCTCTGCTCGGCAAGAGAGTCTCGGACGCTTCTGGCATACCGATCGCAGAAACAACCTACAGGAAATTTCCGGACGGAGAGATATACGTGAGGGTTGAAGACGCAAAAGATAACGAGTTTGTGGTCGTGAACAGCCTGAACTCCAACGACGACCTCGTCTTCACGATGCTCGTTCTGGACGCCCTGAGCGGGAAGGAGGTTACGCTCGTCATACCCTACATGGGGTACGCGAGGCAGGACAGGGCTTTTCTTGACGGTGAGGCTGTCAGCATCAGGGCCATAGCGAGGCTGCTGGAGAGCTACGCCTCAAGGGTCGTTACGGTGAACATACACAGCGAGGAGGCGAAGGGACACTTCAGGAAAATGGCTGAGGTGGATGCCATGGGCCTCATCGGTGAGCACTACAGGGGGGAGGACGTGGTGATGCTCTCCCCCGACAGGGGATCACTGGAGAGGGTGAGGAGGGCAGCTGAATCCGCCGGGTGCGACTTCGACTACCTCGAGAAGACAAGGATTGACGCGGAGACTGTAGAGATCAGGCCCAAGAACCTCGACGTGTCGGGCAGGAAGGTGATAATCGTGGACGACATAATAAGCACCGGAGGGACGGTCGTCACGGCCGCGAAGCAGCTTAAGGGGGATGCTGAGAGCGTTGAGGCGGCCTGCGTCCATGCAGTCCTTGCAGGAAACGCGCTGAACAGACTCTACTCTTCCGGAATCTCGAGAGTTATCGCAACAGATACCGTGGAGAGGCAGGTGAGCGTGCTGAGCGTGGCACGGCTGATAGCAGGGGTGCTGTGAGATGAGGCTGGAGATAGAGATCTGGTTTGGGGATGTCGATGCCTTCGGCCACGTGAACAACGTGAAGTACGCGAGGTTTCTTGAAACCGCAAGAGCGAAGTTCTTCCTCGAGAAGTTCGGGAAGCTCGAGCCGACCTTCGTGATCAGGCGCCTTGAGATGGACTTCCTCGTCCCGATGTTCCTCGGAGAGACTGCGGTTGTTGAGATGTGGGTCGGAAACATAGGAAACACGAGCTGGGAGTTCCTGTACAGGATCACCGACAAGGCAAGCGGGAGAGAGGTCGTGAGGGCGAGGAGCGTTCAGGTGTGGGTTGATCTCAGGACCAACACGAAGATGCCGATTCCCGAGGACGTGAGGAAGGTGCTCGAGGCGGAGAGGAGGGATGAGGAATGATCGAGATATTCATCCTCTTCACGATCGCCGTTGGCCTCTACATGGCGTGGAACATCGGCGCGAATGATGCTGCAAACTCCATGGCCACATCCTACGGAAGTGGAGCCCTCACCCTCAAGCAGATAATCGTCATCGCCTCGGTTCTCGAGTTCGCCGGAGCGGTTCTCTACGGCAAAAGGGTCACACACACCATAGCGAAGGGGATCGTCCCGATAGAGTCCCTCGACCCCCACCTGGTCGCCCTTGGAGCACTTTCAGCTATTCTCGGGGCAAGCCTCTGGATAACCGTCGCGACATACTACCAGCTTCCCGTCTCGACGACCCACTCCATCGTCGGCGCAATGGTGGGCTTTGGACTCGCGGCAGTGAGCCAGAACTACCTCTCCATCGGAGACATACAGTGGGGTGTGCTCTACAAGATCGTGCTGAGCTGGATCCTCTCCCCGATAATGGGGGCTATTCTGGCGTTCCTGATTTTCACGGTTATCAGGTACGCGATACTCATGAGGTTTGAGGTCTCTGCTGTAGAGCACATCTTCAAATACCTGCAGATCCTCACCGCATGCTACATGGCCTTTGCCCACGGAAGCAACGACGTCGCAAACGCTACAGGTCCAATGGCCGCTGCAATGGGGTACATAGGGGCAGAGACCCCTCCGTGGGTGCTCGTCATAGGCGGTCTTGGAATCGCGGTTGGTATAGCGACGTGGGGGTACAGGGTCATAGAGATGGTCGGAAAGCGCATCACGGAGCTAACACCAACAAGGGGCTTTTCTGCAGAGTTCGCAACCGCAACGACCGTTCTGTTCGCCTCCTCGCTCGGAATGCCCATATCCACCACCCACACGCTCGTTGGCAGCGTCATAGGAGTGGGATTTGCTGGAGGTCTTGCGAGCGTTGACCTGTCTGTGGTGAAAAGGATTTTAGCCTCCTGGCTGCTAACAGTACCGATAGCAGCGGGGATAGCGATAGTGCTCTACACCCTGATGGTGGTGTTCGTATGAAGTTCGTCAGGAGCGTTACGGACGTTTTCGGATACTCCCCCTTCGAGGATCTGCACAGGCACGCGGAGCTGTGCGGAAAGGCCGTTGAGAAGCTCACCGAGCAGTTTCAGGCGTGCATAGACAACGACTGCGAGAGGCTGAAGAAGCTGGAGAAGGAGATAGACTCGCTCGAGTATCAGGCTGACATAATCAAGCACGAGATTAGGGGACACGTCACCAAGTCCCTTCTGATGCCTGTTGACCGGCACGACCTCCTCCACTTCCTCAAGATGCAGGACAACATAATCGACCACTGCGAGCACGTGGCCCACATGATCTCCTACAGGCCCATAAAGGCGGATCAGGAGATATGGGACCTGATAATGGAGCTCCTCCCCAAGATTCAGGAGACCGTTAACGAGTACGAGAAGATGGTTGACCACATAAAGAGGCTGATTGCCTCCTCATTCTCCAAGAAGGAGATCGTGGATGCTCTCGAGCACGTTCCGATTGTCGAGGAGCTGGAGCACCAGTGCGACAAGATCCAGATAAAGATCCACAAGAGGATATTCAACTCCCAGCCCGAGAACCCGCTCGACCTCGTCCTGCTCAATGAGATCGTTGTCAAGCTGGGAGAGATCGCCAACAGCACCGCAAGGGCTGCCGACGCGTTCAGGTCGATGATTCTGGGGAGGTAGCGGATGAAGTACCTCATCCTCATCCCCGACGGGCTTGCAGACTGGGAGGTGGAGAGCCTCGGGAACAGGACGCCATTGGACTACGCGGATCCTGAAAACATGAACTACCTCGCAAGAGAGGGAGTTTGTGGTGTGGCGAAAACCATTCCGGACGGCTTCGAGCCGGGGAGCGACATAGCCAACATGACGATCCTCGGGGTTGATCCGAGGAAGTACTACACCGGCAGGGGGCCGATAGAGGCAGTGGCGATGGGCGTTGAGGGCGAGATCTTCTTCAGGTGCAATTTAGTTTACGTGGAAAGGGGAGTGATGGTGGACTACAGCGGGAACAGGATTGGCGACAGCGAAGCGAAGAGGGCTTTCGAGGTCCTCAACAGTGCCTGCAATTACGACTTCGTCAGCTTCCATCACGGCGTGAGCTTCAGGGGAATACTCGCGCTTCACAAAGATTTCGACGAGATTCCGAAAACCTACCCTCCCCACGACATCATGGGGGAGAGGTACGAGAAGTACCTTCCCTCGAACGGTCCTTTGGCCAAGCTGCTCAACGAGCTGATGGAGTGGAGCGTTGAGGTGCTTGCAGAAATTGAGAGCAGGGCGAACATGATATGGCCGTGGAGCGGCGGGAAGAAGCCGGAGTTTCCCAAGTTTTCAAAGAAGTACGGCCTGAGGGGGGCGATGATCAGCGAGGTTGATCTGCTCAAAGGCGTGGGGAAGGCGATGGGCATGGACGTTATAGACGTGCCGGGAGTCACTGCGTACGTGGACACCAATTATCGAGGACTGGCGAGAGCGACGCTCAGAGCCCTGAAAAGCCATGGCGCTGTCGTGCTTCACACAGAAGGCATAGACGAGGTCGGGCATGAGGGTGAGGTGGAGAAGAAGGTTGAAGCGATCCTGATGTACGACGAGAAGATTGTTGGCTACCTGCTGGACAGGCTGGATTTGGACGAGACCAAGATCATGCTCATCCCAGATCACCCAACGCCGGTGAAGCTGAGGACACATGTGGCTGAGGAAGTGCCGTTCGTGATCAAGGATGGGAAAAAAGACGACGTCAGCAGGTTCACGGAGAAGGAGTGCAGAAGGGGGAAGCTGGGGAGGGTCGACGGGCTGAGGCTGATGGAGATTCTGATGAGCATCTGACTCCCCTCGATCTTTTCCCAATTCACAAGATTGAGGGGTGTTCTGCCCCGCCTCATGTTGTTTTAAGGCCGAAATGGTAGCACCTCAAAAAATTGAAAAATCTGGGAAATTTGTCACTCGAACTTGAGCTCCGCAACCCTCTCCCACGTGTTCTCGTCGTAAACTGCGATCGAGTCTCCGAGGATGTAGAGGAAGTCGTCTATGTAGATTGCCCTGACCGCAGGCACGTCTATCGCCTTCACGAGCTTCAGGCCGTCCTTGTAGCTGAACACGTAACCATGGTTTCCGGCCGGCAGGAAGAATATCCCGTGCTTGCTGTCCATCAGGAAGGCGTGGTGGTTGTACAGCACCTCGCTCCAGTACTCCTTCAGCGTGTACTTGCTGACCTCCTTCGGGTTTGCCGCGTCACTCACGTCAAAGAGCGAGAGCTTGACGTAGCTTCCCTCTCTCCCCACTCCGAGGATTAAGTGATCCTCAACTGGATGCAGGTATGAAGAAAAGCCGGGTATCTTCAGCTCGCCCTTTATCTCCGGCTTTCTCGGATTGCTCAGGTCGATGACGAAGAAGGGGTCTGTCTCGCGGAACGTGACTATGTAGCCCCTGTCCCCTATGAACCTGACCGCGTAAATCCTCTCGTCCTCGCCAAAGCCTGTAATCTTCCCAACAACCTTCAGATCTTCGTCGAGCACGTAAAGATCGTTCTCATCACCGAAGGTCGTGGCAAGCCTGAGGTAGCCCCTATATTCATCCATCGAGAACTGGTTGAGCAGCCTTCCCGGCACCTCTCCATCTGCGAGGGGCTCGAGGTTCAGGCTGACCTTGACGATGTACGTCCTCTGAATCTCCCTCTTGTGCTCCTTCCTGAAGTCCTGCATCCTGTTCCAGAAGTCGTTCTCGAACTTCAGCCTCTCCTCCTTATCGAGGGTGAGCAGGTATTTTGAGATCAGGGTCTGGATCTCGATGAACTTGGCCTGATTGCTTATGTCGTAACCCATTACCTTCTCTATCCTGCTCAGCACGTCATCTGGAAGAAGGTCTCTGTTCTCCTGCAGGAATTTGAAGTAGATCTCGTCCTCGCCCATCCTCTTGGTGTAGGCGATGTAGATGGCGTTCTCCGACATGTAAACCGTCGAACCGTAGCTGCCCATGAAGCTGAACGTCTTCTCGATCTCCCCGCTCTCCGGGTTGACCTTCATCACCGTGTAGAGCACTTCAGAGCTTATGCCCCTCGGGAAGTAGATGTCCGTGCACTTGACCTCCAGAGCCTCCCCGTTAACCCTAACGGGCTCTATCGGGCAGGGGTCGTAGTAGTCGAGGTAGCTCCTCGTGATGACGAAGATGTAATCCCCGTAGAGCCTTGCCGTCACAATGTTGCCGTCGACATCAATCCTCCACATGTTCTTCCCGTTCTCCTTGTCGTAGCCGGAGATCTCGTTGTACCTCAGCACCACCAGCCTGTCCTTGTAGAGGAGCAGGTTCCCGTCCTTCGGTATCTCGAAGCTGACACTCATGTTGTCTGGCGGGAATGCAAGGACGGAGAGGATCTTCCCGTAGTACTCGGGCATTATAACCCGCGGCATGTAGATTCTGGCCATGCCGATTGAGTAGTAGATGTTCTTTCCGTCCGTCTTGACTATGTCCGGCTCGTCTATGCCCTTAACCTGCACATTCGTCTCGGAATACCTCTCCGCAGCTTTCTCCACGATACCGCGATCTCCTACCAGCGTTGGCGTTGGTATGGGGGTTGGGGTGGGTGTTGGAGCCGGCAGCGGCATCTCCGCAGTCTCTGGCATCCCCTTCTGCACCGCGATGCCGAACATCGGATAACCGTAGAAAACCTCCCTCATCGCAAGGTATTCCCTAAGCTCCTCCTCCGACTTGAAGCGGGCGAGGTTGCTCAGGCCGGAGACGTTCTCCCCCACGACCTCAGGGCTTTTCTCCGGAAGGGGTGTAGGGGTTTCTGCGGGGGTTGGTGTGGGCTTCACCTGATTCTCCGAATCGATGCATCCCGCCGCCACCATGACTGCGATCAAACTCAGAATCAGCACGATTTTTTTCATGTTTCAACTTCTTTTCTTTATTACTAATAGGTTTTTGTTTCGTTCGTTTTTATAATTGGTTTTTGATTTTCAAAAGGGTTTTTAATGAGCAGCGCCTACAATACACCATGTCGGAGCAGTTTGGAGAGATTTACGACTACTACGTGGACAAGGGCTACCAGCCCAACTTCAAGAGGGACATCGTGGCTGTTTTCAGGATAACTCCCGCTGAGGGTTACACAATCGAGGAGTGTGCCGGGGCTGTAGCTGCTGAGAGCTCAACAGGCACGTGGACGACACTCTACCCATGGTACGAGAGGGAGAGGTGGGAGGATCTCTCAGCCAAGGCATACGAGTTCTCCCAGAGCGAGGATGGTTCCTGGATTGTGAAGATCGCCTACCCACTCCACGCGTTTGAGGAGGCTAACCTGCCGGCTCTGCTCGCGTCAATAGCCGGAAACGTCTTCGGGATGAGGAGGGTCGCTGGGCTCAGGCTCGAGGACCTCTACTTCCCGGAGAAGCTGATAAGGGAGTTCGGAGGGCCGTCAAAGGGAATAGACGGAGTAAGGAAGATGCTCGAAATAAAGGACAGGCCGATCTACGGTGTCGTGCCCAAACCCAAGGTTGGATACTCGGCCGAGGAGTTCGAGAGGCTCGCGTATGACTTGCTGTCGTCTGGAGCGGACTTCGTCAAGGACGATGAGAATCTGGCGAGCCCGTGGTACAATCGCTTTGAGGAGAGGGCTGAGACGGTCAGCAGGATAATAGAGAGGGTCGAGAGCGAGACGGGCGAGAAGAAGACCTGGTTTGCGAACATCACGGCTGACGTGAGAGAGATGGAGAGGAGGCTCGAGATTCTCGCGGAGCTCGGGCTCAAGCATGCGATGGTTGACGTCGTGATAACGGGATGGGGAGCACTCGAGTACATAAGGGATCTCGCAGAGGATTACGGGCTCGCAATTCACGGACACAGGGCAATGCACGCTGCGTTCACGAGGAACAGGAGCCACGGGATCAGCATGTTCGTCCTCGCCAAGCTCTACAGACTCATAGGGATAGACCAGCTCCACGTTGGCACGGCAGGAGCAGGAAAGCTGGAAGGCGGAAAGTGGGAGGTCGTGCAGAACGCGAGGATTCTGAGGGAGAAGGAGTACGTGCCAGATGAGGGAGATGAGATACACCTGCCCCAGAAGTTCTACGGGATAAAGCCCGCTTTCCCGACGAGCTCCGGTGGTCTGCACCCGGGAAACCTCCCGCTGGTCTTCGAGGCCCTCGGAACGGACATAGTGGTGCAGCTCGGAGGAGGGACCGTGGGTCACCCGGATGGCCCGGCAGCTGGAGCCAAGGCTGTCAGGCAGGCGATAGATGCAATAATGTCCGGAGTTCCGCTTGAAGAGTACGCCAAGTCCCACAGGGAGCTTGCGAGAGCCCTCGAGAAGTGGGGAACCGTTACGCCCATCTGATTCCTTTCCCACTCTTTACTGGACTTTGGAAAAGCTTATATTGACCACTTGGGAGAGTGGGCTGAAGGAGGTAATGCTCATGAGGCAGCAGGTTGAAGTGAGGCAGCTGAGAGAGGGAGGATACGTTATAATTGACGACGAGCCGTGCGAGATTCTGAGCATCTCTGTCAGCAAGCCGGGAAAGCACGGGGCTGCGAAGGCGAGAATTGACGCCATAGGAATCTTCGACAAGCAGAAGAGGAGCATCGTCCAGCCCGTAACCGCGAAGATATACGTGCCCATAGTCGAGAGGAAGAGGGCGCAGGTGATCAGCGTAACCGGCAACGTTGCGCAGCTCATGGATCTCGAAACGTACGAGACGTTTGAGATTGAGTTTGGAGATGAGGTGGCTGACAAGGTTCAGCCCGGTAACGAGCTCGTTTACATCGAATCTCTCGGCAAGAGGAAGATCGCGGAGAAGTAAGCATGCACATTGACAATTTTTTTGCAACCTCCAATTCTGCCGTTAGCGATGCCGATTACGTGATTTTTGGAATCCCGTATGATGCGACGCAGTCATTCAAGCCGGGCTCGAGGTTCGCCCCAAATGCGATAAGGGAGGCGAGCTGGAACCTCGAGAGCTACTCTGTCTACTTTGACTACAACCTCGACTTTGCAAGGATTGCTGATGCTGGCAACGTGAACTGCGACGGAAACTTCGAGGAGGTCTCAGAGAGGGTGTCGAAGCTCTTCGAGGAGATAAACGGCATCCCCATAGCTCTCGGAGGGGAGCACTCAATCAGCTACATGGTCGCGAGGAACCTCGAGGACTTCGTCTACGTGGTCTTTGATGCTCATCTCGATCTGAGGGAGGGCTTCGACTCAAACCCCTACAACCACGCATGCACGACGAGAAGGGTCATGGAGATTGCCGATGAGGTGATAATAGCGGGAGCGAGAAGTGCGACTAAGGAGGAGAGGGAGTTCGCGGAGAACTCGGGCATAGAGGTTCACTACTCGTGGGATCTGCTCGAGTACGGATTCGACGACCTTCTCGACACCCTCGAGTCGAAAGACAGGATTTACCTCTCCCTCGACATGGACGTCTTCGATCCCGCCTTCGCTCCCGGAGTCTCCACCCCAGAGCCCATAGGCATCCACCCATACGACTTCCTGAGAGTCCTTGACGAGATTGGGGACAGGATAATTGCATTCGACGTCGTCGAGGTTATTCCCGATGTGAACAAGGTCACACAGACCCTCGCGGCGAAAATGGTGAACGAGTTTATCGCGTCTAACGCCTCGCTAAGGTTCTGACGTACCTGACAGTCTCAATCAGCTCTTTTCTGTGTCTGTAGAGCATTGGAAGCGCGAGAGCGAGGTAGATGACGCTCAGGATGTTTCTCGCGTGAACTGTGGGGAAGACGAACTGCAGGCAGAACAGCGAGAGAAGGGCGAGTGCCTCGACAACTCCAACCTTTCTGTCAAGGATTATGGCGGTTGCAAAGAGGGACTGGGCGGCTGTGAGAAACACCTCCTCCCTCTGCCTCGCGTCCAGTGGCAAGGGCTGCACGTGCATGCCCGCGATGCTGAAGACTATGGCTATCGTCCCTATTAGCAGGGTCCACTGGTTGACCTTCGAGGAGATCAGGGCGTTCAGACCCGCGGACACCCTCATCTTCCTGACCAGATACATCGCCACTATGAACTCCGGAGACTCGCTGGCAAGCGGGGCGAGCCACTGAACCATGAGGAAGCTGTCTATCCCGAAGTTTTCAGCAGTCCCGAGCAACCCCTCGCTGAACGCCTCCACGCTTATGAAGATCATCGCACCGGCATACAGCATGTAGGCAACTACGTTAGCCCTCCTCCTCTTAGCTGGGAGGGAGCAGAGGTATGCGGGAACTCCCTCTGGCGTGAAATCCTCGTGTGGGGCTTTGGTGATCATGTAAGCGTAACCAGCGTACATGGAAACGAAAATCAGGCTGTCAAAGACCGAGATGCTTCCCTTCAGCGGCAGGATGAACGCGTAGATGGTTGCGATCAGCAGGAAGAACATCTCGAGCCTCAGCCCCTCGTCGAGCTCCACCTCCCTCTTCCTGCTCTTGAAGATCGCGATGAGCATTATAAGGCTCCAGCCGACGCCTATGAGCAGCCTGTTTGCCCCGGTCATGTTCGCCGTGGCGTAGTGAATGTAATCTCCCCCGACCTTCCCGGCCATCCACGCGAAGTACGCATCTACTGCATACTCCGGCAGCACGGCAAGCAGGGCGACTGCTGCGAGGCTCACGCTCCTCGGCACGTCCATCTCGGCAGTCTCAGCGGCCCACGATAGGAGAAATGCGGAGCCGAGAACTGCAAGCCCCGAGAGGAGGGCCTCGATGTGGGGAGGGTAGTGAAAGCCGAGCAGGTAGGAGATGAGCCATGGAAGGGTGAGCGTGAAGGCGAAGAGAATCTGAAACCTCTCCCGGAGATAGCCCATGCTCCCACAGGGAGGGATGAGATTAAAACGTTACCTCTCTTCCATCAGCAAGGGATGAAACATTTATTTACTCCCGCAAGACTCACACCTGATGAAAGTCCTCGTTGTTGATGCCGGCGGCAGGGGGAATGCGATAGCCCACGCTTTTTCAAGAAGCAGGAACGTTAAAGAGGTTTACGTTGCTCCCGGAAACGGTGGCTCTCTCCTCTTTGAGAAGTGCAGGCTCGCTGAGCTGGACGGGAAGAGAATCCCATCAATAAGGGCTGTTGACGAGATCGTCAAGTTTGCCGTGAAGAAGGAGGTGGACATCGCCTACATCGGGCCTGAAGAGCCGCTGAGCCTTGGGCTGGTGGACAGGCTCGAGGAGGCAGGTATCCCGGCAGTTGGGCCGAAGAAGGAGGCCACGATTCTCGAGGCGAGCAAGTGCTGGGCGAAGGACTTCATGAGGAGGATCGGAGTCCCCATTCCGGATTACTGGAACTTCGACGATCCGGATGAAGCTAAGGCATTCGTCAGGGACTACTACGCCAGCAACCCCGGAAAGAACCTTGTCGTTAAGGCAGACGGGCTTGCGGCCGGAAAGGGCGTGTTCGTCTGCGACTCTGTGGAAGAGGCTCTGATGGCAGTGGATGAAATAATGGTGAAGAAGAGGTTCGGCAGGGCTGGAGACAGGATTGAGATTGAGGAGAGGCTCTACGGGATCGAGGTCGCGTTCACGGCCCTGAGCGATGGGAAGCACGTCGTACCTTTTGGACATGCAAAGGATTACAAGAGGGCGTTCGACCCCGATGACATCGAGGGTATGAGGAAGTTCTACATGGGCTACTTCGGGAAATACATCACTCCCGAGGAGGCGAGGAGGCTCTACGAGAAGGGGATGCTGATCAACCCGAACACAGGAGGGATGGGTGCCGTCTCACCCCACCCGGCCGTGAACGAGGAGATTGAGAAGAGGATAATGGAGATGGTCGTCGAGCCCATAATCAGGAAGTTCAGGGAGCTTGAGGGCAAGGAGTTCAAGGGCGTGCTATACCCGGTCATAATGCTTGTTGAGGAAGAGGGAGAGGTCGTTCCAAAGGTTCTCGAGATAAACGTCAGGGACTGCGATCCCGGGGCTGAGGCGAAGCTCCCGAGGCTCGAGAGCGACATTCTCGAGCTCTCATGGGCAGTTGTGGAGCAGAGCCTCGACGAGGTTGAGGTGAGGTTCAGCGAAAAGCATGCAGTGGCGGTCTGTGCAGTCTCGGGCCCGATGGTCGGAAGAGAGGGGTTCAAGCCCGGCTACCCGTCAGACCACTACACCAACCAGCCGATCAGAGGAATAGAGAGCGTCAGGGACGCGGTGATATACGCAAACGGAATAGCGAAGACCGACGGGGGCTTCGAGACCACCGGAGGTAGAGTCCTCACCCTGACTGCCCTTGGAGAGAGTGTGGAGGAGGCGAAGCAGAAGGTCTACAGCGAGATGGAGAAAATAACCTTCCCCGGGATGAGGTACAGGAAAACGATCGGTCTCGACGTTCCGGAGTGACACCATGAGCCTGCTGGAAATGCTGAAAGATGCAGGAGCGATAAAGTTCGGGGACTTCGTCCTGTCCTCGGGGAAGAGGAGCAGGGTTTACATAGATGTCAAGCAGGCGATCACCAAGCCTGAGGTTCTTGAGGCTATAGCCAGCCAGATGGCCGAAAAGCTGAGAAACGTCGAGTTTGACAGGATAGCGTGCATAGAGCTCGGTGGCGTGCCGATAGCTGTTGCTCTCTCCCTAAAAACCGGAAAAGAGCTCGTGATTTTCAGGAAGAAGAGGAAGGAGTACGGAACGGGAGACGACAGGATCGGAGAGATTCGGAAGGGAGAGAGGGTTGTTGTTGTCGAGGATGTCATAACGACCGGAAAGTCTGCAAGGAGCGTCATAGAAAGAGTGGAGGAGCTTGGCGGGGAGGTCAAGGCAGTGATAGCGGTTGTAGACAGAGAAGAGAGTGATCTCGAGGTGATCTCACTTCTGAAGCTGTCAGAGATACTCAAAAACACCTGAGAGGCTCTCCCTCGATATCTCCACCCCTCCCCTTTTCAGGTACCTCTCAACCTCCTCGATCGTGTAGCTGGGAGCGAACCTGTAGCTGCTCAGGCTTCTCTCAACCACCTGCCTGTCGAAGTCGAGGACGCGCGACACCTTGTTGAGATCCACGCTCGCCCTGCTCATCCCCCTGACGAGGTTCTCCACCTCTCCCTCATTCTCCCTCAGAAAACCGGCATTTACTGCGAGCGTGCAGCACGGAAAGTCTCCAACGATTTCGCTGAACGGAAGCTTCTCCCTCTCGATCTGGGTGAAGTACGGCTCCCATATCGCTATGCCCTCCACCCCTTCAAGGCTGGAGAGCAGGCACTCTGGGCTGTCGCAGTACCTGAAAGATCTCACTCCCAGCTTCTCCCTTGTCGCCCTTAAGTTCATCTCCATGGCCGACATCTCAGTTGTGGCGAAAACTCCGTTCTTTTCATCCCCAAAAACAACACCGCTCCCGTTCTCGGCAACCACGCCCACTATCTTTATGTTCTTCATCATCACCCCGAACATGATCTGGGTGACAAGCGGGCTCGCCCCGAACTCTATCTTCCCGAGGGCGAGGTCTCTCGTCAGGTCTATGGCGTTTCCGTAAACGATGAAGCTGTACTCTCCAGCACTTATCAGCTTCGCGTACTCGCTCGCCCTCAGAATCCCCACCTTGACCCTCCTCGCCGAGTACTCTGCCAGCCAGATTCTCAGGTTCTTCCCTGCCTCCCTTTCCCTCACTATCAGGCCATTCTTCTCCAGAACCCTGAGCACCTCAGAGACCCTCGACTTGGAGGCCTTCAGAAGTCTGACGAGATCGCTCTGCAGTATTCCCTCGAACCTCCTCTCCTCCAGAACCCTGAGAATCTCCTCTTCGAGCATCCGATAATTACTTAGTCAAAGCTTAAATATTGTTTATGCATTAATTCAATAAGGTGAAAAATTATGAGCGATGAGGTTAACAAGATAATCACTCTCTGCAGCAAGGACTGGGCTGTTACTGGCCTCGAATTCACTTTCCTCGGTGGTAAAGAGGAATGCGAGTCCTGCAAGCTCAGAAAGGTGTGTCTCAAGCTCAGAGTTGGTTCGAAGTACAAAATTGTTGGCCTCAGAAACGGGGAGACGCACCCATGCCCCATACATGATGAAGGCGTAGTTGCTGTGGAGGTGGTGGAGCTCCCGATCCTGCTGGCAGTTGATGCAAAAACGGCCGTCGAGGGGGCAAAAATCACCCTGAACGGCAGGTGCGCGAGGGTGGACTGCAGCTTCTTCAACCTGTGCAACCCGGCTCAGATACTGCCCAACGAGAGCGTGATAATCGAGAGCGTGGGAGAGTCGTTTGAGTGCCCCAACGGAAGGACGATGAAGGTCGTGGAGGTGAGGAGGGCGGATTGACGGACAACTCCGCGATCTCGCTGATATCGGGAGGCATCGACTCCCCCGTCGCCTCCTACCTCATGCTCAGAAAGGGAGTCAGACTCAGCTTCCTCCATTTCTACAAGAGCGAGAGCGATCTCGAGAAGCTCAAAAAGCTCGTCAGTGTTCTGAAGGACTACGGCAGGGTTGAGAGAGTGTATGTGGCGAGGCACTCTGACCTCTTCCCGAAGGACTTCGGAAGGTACAACTGCGTGTACTGCAAGATACTCATGCTCAAAACTGCGGAGATGCTGTGCGAGAGAGAGGACATGCAGGCGATAGTCATGGGCGACAACCTCGGTCAGGTGGCATCCCAGACGCTCGACAACATGCTGGCGATCTCTAAGGCGGTCAGCTACCCCATCATCCGCCCCCTGATCGGGTTCGATAAAGAGGAGATCATCGCAATCGCCAGAAGAATTGGCACGTACGATATTTCAACCAGGGAGCAGTACTCCTGCCCATTTCTTCCGAAAAGGCCGGTTACCAAGGCGAAAGTGAACGAGATAGACTACTCAGTCGAGCCAGAGGCGAGTGTGGAGGTGCTTGAGATCCTCTGATAAATAGGGTCTGGAGATTTTATTTCCTATACCCTCTGCTCCTCTTAAATGCTTCAACAACGTAGACGGAATTTCCTTCAACAAAGTATTCAAACCTGTAATCTCCAATTCTCAACCGATACATCACCCTCTTCTCTCCTTTCAGTTTTTTGATGTCTACGCCAGAGCGGGGAGTAAAAGGATCCTCTTTTAGCTTCTTCAAAACATCCACACACCTTTTTCTATCCGGCTCAGCTAATCTATCGAGAAACTTCACAACATCTGGATGAAGAGAGACCGAAAACATTCAGAGTCCTCTCGAGCCCTCGTACTCATCTATGGTAATGAATTTGCCCCTATCCTTAACCACCTTTTCCCATTTTTCTTCAATGTAATTTTGGAGTTCTTCGTATGACTCAATCAACCTCTCAATAACTTCATCTATTGGTTCATCATTCCTCCTAAGCTTCTCGAGCTTTCTAAATGTGCCCTCCCTGAGAGTAATAGAGGCCATCAAACCATTTTTCGCAAAAGAGCTATTTAATTTATTCTCAATGGCAACAATAAATGCCCATACCAATTTCGAAAATCTTTCCATTTATTTGACAGAAAAAGTTAATATTTAGCAAGTGAAGTTTCAGCAATGGCCAGTGCGAAAATGAAGCACATCGCTTCACTGCTGGTGATGGGAATTCTCGTCGGCACGGCAAATCTGGCGATAATGGAAAGGCTCGAAAGCATCAGGAGCCCGGGTCTGCTGATTGTCTTGCTGCTCATCACCTGCGCAATCCTGACCGCGCTGTACTACCGCGCCTCCGGCAGAGGACTCGCTTCAGCTGGCTTTCTCGCCTCGCTTGCAATTGTGTCTGTCATTTCGATTGCAACGTTCACGCTAATACTCGGTTTCGCCCTCATGTCCGAGTACTCCGCGTACCTCTTCGTCGAGAAGGTGGAGAGTGAGTCGAACTGCATCACGCTGACGGAGGAGGACATGTCGAGAATGCCTTTCCTCAAAAGGGCACTTGAGGAGGCGGAAACGACTGGAAAGGAGATTGTGAAGATTGACGCCAGCGAGGTCAAAGCGCTCAGCGGCCTTTACGGGAGGTGTGTTGTGTACAAGGGAGAGAAGTACCTGATAAACGTCGCGACGACTTAGGGATGTGCTCGAAATAAAAAACAAAAATAAATCTGTACCGGAAATTTTAAGTATTTAACCAAGATTTTTGATTGTATGTCCTCAGAGAGGAAAACCGAACTTTTCAAGCTCAGCTCGGTGATATTGGCAATCGGAGTTCTGCTCATAGGCATAGCTGCAATCGGCTTTTACCTTGAGCTGAAGAAGAGCATGGAAAGGGGAGGTGGAGTTCAGGAGCCGCTCTGGGCAAGGTGCGTTGAGGACGCGATAATAATCACCGCGAGAGAAGACCTGAAAGACGTTGTGGTGAGTGCAAGGGGAGAAGAGCTCTGCAGGTTCGACAGCATTGGCAAGGGCAGCGAGGAGGTGTGCTACATTAACACCAGCATCCTCAACGAAACGAGGGTCTTTGTGGTCAGGGCAGGAGACCTCAAGAAGGCTGTTGTCTGCTATCAGCCCGTGAAGCCCGTTCCTCTGGGGACTTCTGTGCCGGTGGGAGGTGATTAGAGTGGTCTCTTTCGGGGCAAACGAGATGATAATAGTTCTGCTCGTGGTATTCATAATCGTCCTGCTGCTGTCGGTGCTGAATCCCGCAAAGAGCCTTGAGGAGAGCAGGAGAAACCGGGTGAAGGACCTGATCGTCGTCGGGCTCATCCTGTGGTTCTCTCCATCCGTAAAGGTTGCAGGCATGGTCGTCTTCCTCTACGGCTTCGGAGTCCTGCTGTACGAGAAGTATCAGGAGGGGAAGAGGGAAGCTCTGGGGCAGAAAGACTCTGGCTAATTCCGTTTTAGAATGAAAATGATTACCACAAAATTGGCCATGGCAGTGATAAAACACACAATAAAAAAGATCACGAAGATGTGTCCGACATCAACTCCACCAGCACCGCCGGCTACATTGTCTCGAAAAACTGCAAATTTGCTTTCAATAAACCTGCGGATTGCCACGCTTCCAGCAAGACCGAAAACCAACCCCAACAAAGAAGATATCGTCAAAACTGCTGGTAGTTGTCTTTTCACATAATGCACTACAAACATTTTCAGCAAACGTTCAAATTCGTGCTTTTCCATTGATGAGAGAAACACTATGCTCTCTTTGTCATAAACATACATTTTCACATCCCTCATTCTTCTACCAAGCCTTTTTCTGGCTATTTTAATCACGCCAAGCTCCATCAGCTTGTTGACGTGATACTGTACGGTTGACACGGGCATATTCAGTCTCTCTGACAAATCTGTAATGGACAACGGATTCCTGTACAACTCTTTTAGTATTCTACAAGCAGTATCGTTGCATATTTCCGAGGCGAGTAGCTTAGCTTTTTCCGAATGCAGATGCTCAATATAAAAAACGTCGTCTAAGCGCTCTGGAAAGTTAGAATCTCCAGTTATCTGTTTATCCATATTTCAGTTTCTAAATTGATCTAAATGAATTTTTCGATCACTTCAATCTGGATTGAAACAGTAAGAATTCTTAAGTAAATGCTAATCCAACTGATTAGAGGAAGGAGGGGGTGATTTAAAGTGTGGAAGAGCGCCATAATAGTGTTGGTAACTTTGATTATGCTCGGAAGCACTGCAACAGCAACAGTCGTAAATAACGAAAATATGTACTGGAATGAGATTCCAAAGGATTCGCTTAGGAAAATTTCTGAACTTTACGGAAAGGGTCGGAGTGTTAAAGAAATTGCTGAAGAACTCGTTATTCCACTAGAAATTGTTGAAAAATATCTTAGAGGGGAGTACTCCATAAATGCAGCAAATACTGTATCTACTGTAACTGAAACTAGTGATAAAGTCGTCAAATCCAATAAAAGTGAAAAGAGTACAGTTATTGGAGGTGCAAAAACAGCTGGATCCCAAACTATCGATTTTACAACCGTTGGTGTGGAGGAATATGGCAATGTTACCGTTCCGAAGGAATATGTGAAGAAAGTAGGAGAAAAGATAGAGATCACAGTAAACTCCACTTCTGGAAAGTTAATAACACCTGTAATAGAAAGACTGCCCTCAGTAAAATGGACTACTGTAAAAACACCTTATGGACTTATACAAACACCAGCTGGAACTTTAGAAAGATTGGGTAAAGAAAATTTCATGAATATTCAGAAGAAGTTCTTTACTGCCTTCCGAGAAATCAAAGAAAAAGAGTCGGGTGTAAAAAATATTGAAACCAAAAAACTAGACTCGTATGGGCTCCCAGTCACAACTGTAACCGTGAAATCCAGCACTTTTGTCGGCGAGTGGGCAAGCTTTTATCGAAAAGATAACTCTCAAAAACCATACTGGATTTCTGGAAAAATTGATCCCGCACCGCCTTACAACACTGGTCAGAGTTTTACAAGCTACCACGAAAGAGAAGTATATCTTGGTTACGGTACTGGAGATACTGTAGAATTCATAAGCCACCATTTACAAGATGGGAAAAGGAACATATGGGTCGCAGTCTACGATAATGATACGTGGATGACGAATTTCACTTTGTATATCCAGAACGTGAGCGGTCCAGTCGAGTATTATTTTTACATAGATGAAACTGGCAGAAAATACCACATGTGGTTGGTATACGGAGAAATAACGAGGTATAACTACTACGACGATTCAGACGATTTCAGTAGTTACATAAACTGTTTTATGGGCTCAACAGAGCTTTATTACGACAGTTTAAGTAAGGCTTTCGATCTATTCACTGAAATACAAGATGACTGGACAAAAGTAGGCGACAAGTGGTATCGTCCTGCTGAAATCTTTGAATTCAAACAATACTCGGAAGAGAAACCGTACGTTGAGATTAACGCAACGTGGAATAGCGATGGGATAACGCGCACAGAGCACGAAACAAAATACCCAGAACCAGGGATTATACTTAAGAGTGAGAGCGGTACACTTTCCAGCAGTGGCGAAACTTATACTTTCTCAGTTTACGTATCTACCCAGTCGAATGTTACAGTTGTCATGGCAGGCAATGAAAACGCTGATTTCGATTTATATGCAAAGTGGGGCTCACCACCTACAACGAGCGATTACGATGCACACGGATACTCGGTAACGTCTTTGGAGTACTTTACGCTTGAGGGTTCTGGAACACTGTATATAATGGTACGTTCATACAGTGGTAGTGGCCATTGGAAAGCTTGGGCGATATCTGGATTTCCCAAAGTGGATAGTGGCAGAAAAACTGGTAGTCTGTCTGGTGGAGGAGACACAGAAGCGTACTCCACAACTCCGAGTTTTGGCAAGGGATACGCCTTCTGTTCTGGTCCTGACGATAGCGATTTTGACCTCTACCTCAAGTGGAACTCCCAACCTACCACCACAGATTACGACGCCTACGGCTATTCTTCTTGGTCACAAGAAGTTGCTGGACCAGCTGAGGGGTCCGGAAAAGTGTATTTCATGGTGAGGTCTTTCGCAGGCAGTGGTGAATATACAGTACTTGGCCTAATTTTTTAAATTTTTTGCTCTGTTAGAAAAGATTATAGGTGGTAAAGATGAAAGCGTTAAAAACTTTCCTAACTCTCTTGATCATTCTGTCCATTACCGCTCTGATTATTTGGTATCGCACACCAGAACTTTACGAATCTAAAGATTTCAGTAAGAAAGTCGATGAACCCCACAAATTAAATCGAACACATGAATACCAGCTCCCGTCAAAGGGAGGATATTATCTAAAAATTTCAGACACTGAGCAAAGTAAGATATACCTCGTTAATGTAAGTGCCAAATTCGGCAAATACGATCGAAACCTCTGGCAGTATGTGGAGAAAGGCGACACCTGCGTAATTATCAGCGGGGTGATTAGAAACGATTACGATGAGGACTATTACATCCCCCTCAGTGCAGTGCTATACAATTCTGAAGGAGAAAAAACTGGAATGGTTGTGCAGCCAGAAAGACCAGATCGTTTCACTGTAGTTCACGTGAAAAGTGGAGAAATTGCTATTTTCAAGCTGTATGTGCTCTGTAATGAGTGTGATGCGGTTGATTACGAAGTTTTCATTCCGTTTAAACCCTCTAAAATTCCACCACCGTGATGGTGTTCACTCCTGACAACTTACCGTTACTATAGAGGAGAGACTTTAGAGTTCATTTTTATAAATGCCTTTTAGAAATCTAAGTTAGCAGACCAAGACCCAAAATAAACCTTTCTATTACTTCAATTTGGGTTGAAACAGTCGGAATCGTTATGTAAGCGTAAAGAAATTTATGAGTGGTGGTAAGTATGAAACCTGCTTCAATTGCCTCAGCAGTTTTAAGCGCAGTCCTCATAGGCATAATAGCGGTTTCAGCACTAAACATTGGTGAAGAACTGAAACCCCCAGAAAAGCTCACGAAAGAAGAGTTGACAATGTTGTACGACAAGTACAATGTAACAGAAAACGACATAAAATTCGCAAAAGGAGAGCTGCCCCATTACCTCGCCGGAACTGCTCTTGATGGCAAGGTCATTACCATGGGAAAAGTGAAGGTGGAGAACGGAAGAACTGCTGTAGAGGATTGGGTTGATCCAGAACTCTACAAATGGGCTTTGAAAAATGGATACAGGATAATAAATGCAACCAAATGGTTTGAAATAGAAGAAAAAGCCAGAGAGGAGTACATGAGAAAATACGGTGTCGACCCGCAAAATCCCAAGGTTGAGATTGTTGATGGCGTACCACTTCCAGTAGAGTATGTGAGAAAACTCGTAGAGAGAGGAATACTAAAACCATCAGATGGTGGGGCAATGGCTACATCTGTTGCCACAGGACCATGGGCAAAAAATGATGTGCTCTATTTATGGATTTTTGAGGCTATAGATCAAAAACATAAACCTATTGAAGCATATTTACAAGATACAGTCAATGCTTATTCGAGATTCTACCAGTTCAATCCTGGAACACTCTATTACTATCACATAACCGACTACTGGGACGCAAGCGATGTTTCATCAGACATTTCCGAAGACCTTTTAGACGACCTTGCACAGGATACGGACTGGTGGAGAGGAGAATACAACGACAGAGATCCCGTGAACGACATAGTTATTGGTTGGGTAAAATACGCCGACCGCAACGGAATGGCAAAAACAAATGGCTTTTTCAGCATAGGTGCAACACAGGCAGCCGGAGTGGATTGGCAGCATGACAGCATCGCTCAACATGAAATCTCACACAACTTTAACGCCAATGATGCTGGGATGTGGCCATGGGAGCATCCCGAATGCATTATGAATTACTATTATGCTGGGGGCAGGAACAGATGTGTGGTGCAGTGAACACTGGGATATCGTTAATGTAAACATCAACGGACTGGGAGATCAACCATGAAAGGAATAATTGAAAATTCAGCACTACTTTTTTCCGGCATATTTTCTGGAGTTGTTGGAATCCTGCTTTCCGAAAGCTACCCGATGCTCCCCTCAAAAAGCGAAATTGTGTACGTTCTCCTCATATGGTCAGCAATTACCACAATAACTGTAACAGCCAGAGTGGGTAAAGCCGGTTTATCCTTCATCCTGCCATTTTCCATGATAGTGCTGGGAAACTATTACTACCTGAACCCGGTGCTCTCTCTGATTTTGGGCCCAGTACTGCCAGTAATACCAGCAGTGCTAATTCCCGCCATATACCTCGCAAAAAAACGAGGGTATGAACGTTTAGAGTTTGGCTTGCGAGCAACGGCAATATCATTCACCGGCGTATGCATTGTTTTTGATTCATGGATTTACATGCACATTTAGTTCCACAAAATGTCCCAAAAAAGCATGACGTGGCTTGAATATTGGCAGAAATTTATAAAAACTAACGTTTTCAAATCCTTTAAATTCTCTCCCGCGGAGGCATTGAGGTGAAAATCAGCCTTGATCGAGAGGCGCTTCTCCTGCTTTCGTCGGAAACGAGAGTGGAGATTCTGAAAAGGTTATCAGACAGAAGGAAAACCCTCAGCGAGCTTTCCAAGGAGGTCGGGGTGTCGAAGTCGTCTGTCAAGGAGCACCTCGAGCGCCTTGAGAGGGCTGGGCTGATAAGGAGGGTGGACGAGGGCAGAAAGTGGATATACTACGAGATCACGCCCAAGGGTCTGAAGGTCGTGATGCCGGAAAAGGCAAGGAGGCCGGCAATAGAGCTCTTCGCCTCCATAGCAGCTTTCATTTCTGGAATCGTCATGCTGCTGCTTTCGTTCATGAGCGGAACGAGGGTACAGAAGGAGGCTCCAGCCTACGAGATCGTCAGAACTCCCACACCAGAAGTGGCCGAGAAGGCTGTTCCCCAGCCGACAATCTCTCCAACTCCCGCACCAACGCCAACACCCACGCCCACACCCGTTCCAACGGCGACGCCCACTCCCACGCCGGTGCCAACCCCAACCGCCACACCGAGCCCAACACCGGCCTTAATGCCCACACCAGCTAAAACCCCTGCAGTTGAAGCTGCTAAGGCTCTGGGTGGCGCGGAGGTTATGTTCTACGCGGCAGTAGCCCTTATAACCATCTCGTTCATCTTGCTCCTGATACACATAAAAAGGAGGAGTTAGGTTACCGTTTCGCTCAGCCGTCCCGCTTCGAGGGCTTTCTTAAGCTCCATCATCGTCAGGTCGAGCGGATCCTCAATCCTGATGCCGTGCTTAAGGCTCAGGTTCCTCATCTCAGGAGACGTGGGGCCTATTGCCGGATCTCCAGGGACGCGCATTGAGACGTCGAAGATCACGAACTCCAGCCTTGTCTCATCTTCAGGAGAGTACGCGATGGCCCCCTGCAGCCCGAACATGCCGATTATCCCGGGAGGGTACTCCCTCATGCACGCATCTATGAACCTCTCTCCAGCCTCGTAGACCATCTCCTGCTTGCTCTCCCTCATCGTGACGCCAAAGTGGCCGATCTCCTCGTTCTTGACCGGCACGTCTATCTTGAGCTGCTCTCTGGCTGGCAGATTCAGGAAGCCCTGCAGGTTTACCTGCCTTCTGTCAGAGAAACCAACGAAGTCGAAGTTGCCGAAAACGTCCTTGAGAGCGTAGCTGTGGAAGTTGGCGTTGAATCTCGCTCCAAGGACGTACTCCTCGATCCTCGCCTTCTCCAGCCCCTCCTCGTCTATAACGCCTTCCTTCAGGAGCTTCTCCGCCTGCCTGTAGTAGTCTTCGGGAGAGTTCGCGTAGAAAAACGCCCTCTCGAGCGGATTCTTGGCCTGCTGAACCTTGACTATGACGAGCCTGTCAATCTCCTCCGGGCTTTTGAACTCCTTTGGATACCTCAGACCCGCCTTCTCCAGCAGATAGTACTGTCCCCTCTCGTAGTTCCTCTCCTCAGCCCTCAGCAGGTACCTGTTCCCGTAAATGGGCACCCTGAACTCCTTTTCTATCGCGTCATATCCAACGTAAACCGCAAAGCTCCTGTTGGGGATGAAGACGGTGTTCATCTCGATGAGAGTCTCCTGAACCTCCTCGTTGACCAGATCCCTGAAGCTGTCCAGCAGAATCACCTCGTCGAACAGGTGGCGGTTGTACTTTGTGTAGAGCTTCTCCCTCCCCTTCTGGACCACAACCACCGTCTTCAGTCCGAATGCCTTTGCGGCCATTCCCGTCTCCTTGGCAGAGTGGGAGCCGAAGATGCCTATGGTGATGTCCTCGTAGCTCTCAGCAATCTTCCTCGCCTCGTCGATCATTTCTTAACCCTCCTGAGGATGCTCTCTGCAGCAATCAGCCCTGTGACCGCTGCACCAACTATTCCCCTGCTTATCCCCGCTCCGTCTCCTATGGCGTAAATGCCGGGGATGTTTGTCTCCATCTCGGGGCTTATCTCGAGCTTGAGCGAGTAGAACTTGATCTCCGGAGCATAGAGGAGGGTTGAGTCGTCCGCAACTCCAGGAATAACCTTGTCGAGCTGCTCGAGCGCGTCAATGATGTCGTCAACAACCCTTCCCGGATAGGCCAAGCTTATGTCTCCCGGTACCGCTGTCTTGAGCGTGGGCTTGAGGAGTCTGTTGTTCTTTATCCTCATCTCCGTGCTCCTCCTTCCGAGCCTCAAATCCTTGAGCCTCTGAACGAGCGGATTTCCTCCGCCGAGCTTCGTTGTTATCTTAGCAAGATCCCTGCCCCACTCGTTTGGCATGTCGAACGGCTCGGTGAAGACGTAGTGTCCGAGGAGGGCGAAGTTGCTGTTGTTGGTCTTCTCCTTCGCCTTGCTATGGCCGTTTACGAGGCTGAACTCCCCGTAGTCCTCCCTTATCACCCACCCCCTCGGGCAGGTGCAGAAGGTACGCATGTAGTCGTCGTGCTTCTTCGTCGTTATCCTGAGCTTTGGATCGTAGATTATCGACGTTATCTCGTCCATTATCGTCGCCGGCACTTCGACTCTGACTCCCACATCTATTGCCTTCGCCTCCTTGCTCACCGCAAAGCCGTAGTCCCTGACCCACTTCTCGAGCCACTCAGCCCCCCCTCTTCCAACGCCAATGATGAGGTAATCGTAATAGTACTCCTTCCCGTCCTCGGTTACCACCTTCTTCTCGTCCGGCTTTATGTCCACCACGGTTGTGTTGGTGAATATCTCGATCCCGTTGCCGGTGAGGTAGTTCTGCATGCTTCCTATGACCTTCGGAAGTTCGTCACTCCCAACATGCCTCTGCCTGAGCGGCACAAACTCTATTCCGGCCGAGTTCGCCTTCCTCATCAGAGCCAGAAGCTCGTCCACGTTATCCCCGTAAAGCTCATCAGGAGCGCCGTGCTCGAGGAATATCCTGTCAACCTCCTCCATCTTCTCCACAAGGTAATCCTCATCCACCAGTCCGAGAAAGTCTCCACCAACCGTGAAGCTCTCCGGAAACTGGGGATGGACGTAGTTCAGCTTCCCGTCTGAAAGGCCACCAGCCCCTCCCACTCCAGCGGTGACGTTGCAGGGATCGCACTTGAGGCAGAAGCTCTCTGAAAGATCGCTCGGACACTTTCTCCTCTCTATCGCCCTGCCCATCTCAAAAACAGCGACACTGAGCTTTCCTGCAAGCTTGTAAGCCGCGAACAGCCCACCGGGTCCTGCTCCGATTATAATCACGTCATATTTGTTCATACATTTGGACGCTCTAACTACCGTTAGTATTTAAGGGTTTCCTTATGGCTCCGCAGACGTTAAAAGTGCATCCGCAAAACATGAAAACGTGAGCCTGAAGAGAGACGTGCAGAGTTTGCAGACGCACCCGAGGTACGTGGAGATAGACCTTGTCAGGGGCACAGCACTGCTCATGATGCTGGTTTCCAACTTCGTAACAGACCTGCAGTTCTTCCTTGGATTCAATCAGCACGAGTGGTTCTGGAGGGCATTTGCCTACACGACCGCCGGGCTCTTCGTCGCCGTGTCTGGAGTTTCTATGTGGGTTGCCCACTTCAAAACGAAATACTACAGAAGGTACCTCTTCAGGTTTGCAAAGCTGTTCGGTCTCGGAATGTTGATAACCCTCGTAACCTACCTTCTGCTGAGTGAGGGAACAATATACTTCGGAGTCCTGCACTTTTTGGGAGTTGCGAGCATCCTCGTGATCCCGTTTTACAGGCTCGGATGGAAGAACCTGCTCCTCGTTCCAGTTTTCTTTGCGGGAAAGCTGCTCCTCGAGAACGTACACTCAGACAACCTCCTGCTACTTCCACTCGGCATAACTCCTGTTCCGTTTTTCACGCTCGACTACTTCCCGGTATTCCCGTGGTTCGGGGTGTTTCTGCTTGGACTTGGAGTTGGAGCACTCGTCTATCCTGAAGGTAGAAGAAGGATGAACCTTCAGCTGAATTCCAGAATCGCCCACGCAGTTGCAGGGATTGGGAGGCACACCCTCGAGATCTACCTACTACACCAGCCCTTGTTTGTGGGAATACTTCTTCTCGCAACTGGTGGGCTGCCCAACCTCAGGCTCCCGTGGTGATGCTATGGCCAAACGCGTTATCGTGGATGAAAATGTGGAGAAGTTCCTGCAGAGCGTTGCAGAAAATCCCGGAGAAGTTGAGAGGTGCGGCCTGCTCGTCGGAAGGGCCGGGAAAGATGTCGAGGTTGTCGAGGCTCATGAGGTCGAGAACGTGAAGGCCTCGGCAGTAGAATTCGAGCTCAACCCGGTTGAGGTGCTTAGAGTTTTCGAGCGCGCCGAGCAATCAGGCCTCGATGTTGTGGGAGTGTGGCATACCCATCCAGTTGGCTATGCTAAACCATCCGGGAAGGATGCAATGGGGGCGAGCGTGTTTCCGGGGGTTTGGGTTATAATAGCGAGAGGGGAGGTCAGGTGGTACCTTGCAGGGGAAAAGGGTTTTGAGGAGGCAGAAGTGGAGGTCAGGTCTCCTCGGTCTGCTCCTTCTTCCTCTCCATCCTCTTGAACACGTCCTTGATTATCACGATGTCCCCGACGGCCTTCACGAGCCTGTAGGGAATTATCACGCCATTCGCCCTCGTGTCTATCAGCATCCTGTTAACATCAACAACCGCTATTCCCTTAACCTGCCTCGTGTCTATGTCTATGGAGAGGTCGGCTATCCTGCCAACGTATCTTCCCTCATCGGTGTAAACCCTAAGTCCGAGAATCGATGAGACTTCTCCGATCATTCCACCCACCAGTAATTCCTTGAAGACACCTATATATTAAACTTTCACTGACCCATCATCACGCCCGGATCTCGTAAACCCGTTTCAGGGCCCTCAGGTTCACCACGTGCTCCAGATCCCCTCTGTGGATCACCTCGAACGCCTTCTCTATGACTGCCTTGTAGAACTCGCAGAACGGGGCCTTCTCGAACATCGTTCCCTTCTCCGCGTAGACTTCAGCCGGACACGGCGCTCCGCAGATGTTTCTGTACTCGCAGTCCCTGCACTCCTCTATGCGCTCCACGACCCTCTCCCTTACCTCGAAGAACTTCTCGCCCGCAAGCTCGAGCTCGTCAAGGCCAATTCCAAACTCCTCAAATCCTATGAACTCCCCGCACGGGAAAATGCCCTCAGGAGTTATTGAGATGAACCTCCTGCCCGCCCCGCATGGAGAGATGTCGCACTGCAGAACCCTCGAGTAGGGGGCAACTATGCCCAGCAGGATGTTGGCAAAATCGCCTATCACGATTCTCCTTCCGTTCTTTGTGTGCCATATCGCCCTCTCAACGGCCCTCAAGAAGTGCTCCGCGGCCTTCACTGGATCGGGTCTCAGCCTTCTCCCACCCTCGCTCGTCCCCCTCACGGGGTTCATCAGAACGAGCCTCACCTTTCCCGCGAGCAGATCAACCATCTCCTCAAGCTGGGTGTAGTTGTGTTTGTTTATGGTTGTTATCACGTTCAGGTTCGCGTACCCGTCAAACCAGTCGAGAATCTGCATGATTTTGTCATAATGTCCCTTCCCTCTAAGAAAATCCTCAACCTCCCTGAAGGGTGAATCGAAAGAGATGCCAACGTTCGCGTTCATGCTTTTCAGGAAGTCCACGTCCTCTTCCTCGAGCAGAAATCCGTTGGTCTGAATGCCGTAACGGTAGTCAAACTCACCCATCACCCTGAAGATTGCGCCCTTCACCAGAAGCGGCTCTGCACCGTGGAATATCACGTTCCTCACTCCAAGGCTCTCGAGCCTCTCGAGTATGTCTCTGAGCGCTTCATAGCTCATCTCCCTGCCCCTTCTCCGGATCTCAGGAGGGATGTAGCAGTACTCGCAGCTGGCGTTGCACCTCTCGGTCGGGTTTATGTAGGCGGTGTTGAAGTCCACCTCGAACCTGTACCTCCTCATCCTCTCCTCAAGCACACTCCTGTTCTCCTCGTAGAACCTCAGAACGTTCTCCGGAAGCTCGCGCTCATAAATCGCCCAGAAGTTTGTGTCGGGATCGAGAATGACCCTGAAGCCGTCGAACTCCAGCTCCTTCATGAGATCACCTCAAAAAATTAAAACGGGGACTCCTCGCCCGGCATGACGTAGTGGGTGAGTCCCCCGCCAACCTCGCACTCGTACATGAAGCTGTAGGCCATGTTTGAGGGTCTGCTGGAAAAGAATAAAAGGTTAATTTTTGTGTTACAATGGTAATACATCAGTAGTGGGTCACAATCTCTATCGCCTTCTCAACAAGCGCGGCTATCCCCTTCCTGCCCTTCATCACCCTCCTGTGTCCGGGCAGCAGATATTCAGGCTCCAGACTGACAAGCCTCTCGAGCGATCTTATGAACTCCCGCCTGTCGCTGCCGTACAGGTCGAACCTCCCGGGAATTCCGTTCTCGAAAATCAGGTCACCGGTTATCGCAACACCGTGCTCCTGAACGAAGAACGTCAGGCTTCCGGGGGAGTGCCCGGGTGTCCTGACCACCTCTATCTCCGTCTCGCCAACAACGAACACCTTTCCGAGCCTGAGGTCGGGGGAGTAGCTGAACTGGCTCACCACCCTTTCCCTCTCGTCAAAGCCCACGAGCGCTCCCTTCCGCATGAACATCTGGTTGCTCTCGCAGTGATCCTTGTGGAGGTGGGTGTTGAGCACGTAGTCTATCCCCTCGATTCCGTCGTTCCTCAGCAGGCCGAACAGGTTGGTGTAGCTCTTGTACGTGCCGGGGTCGATGAGAACAGCTTCGCCATCCACAATAACGTAGCTGTTGGATGAGTCGTAGAAGGCGCTTCCCCACGTGTAGGCGTAGATGTTCTCCAGCAGTCTCATAGGTCAAACTCCGCTATTAAGGGCAGGTGATCGCTCGGCCTCTCCATCAGCCTCGGCTTGATGTCTATGTAGCAGTCCCTGCACTTTTCTGCAAGCTTTGGGGTCGCGAGTATCGCGTCAACCCTCCACCCCAAGCCCTTCTCTATCGCGTTTCTCACCCTGTAGTCGTAGAAGGTGTAAACCCTCTCCTCCGGGTGGAACTTCCTGAGGAGGTCGACGAAACCCAGAGACAGCAGCTCCCTGTAAGCGTTCCTCGCGTCAATGTGGAAGCACACGTGGTTCCTGAGCCTCTGGGGGCTGTGAACGTCTATCTCATCAGGTGCAACGTTCATGTCACCGCAGACGGCATGATAGCCGTTGAAGTCCACAATTTCCCTCAAATAGTCCCTGAATCTCCTCAGGAAGTCGAGCTTGTACTGGTACTTCTCGGACTCTATGCTCTGCCCCTGCGGAACGTAGACGTTCGTTACTGCAAGCTTCTCGAACTTCAGGGTGATGACCCTGTCCCTCTCCTCCCCGTTCATGCCGATGATTATCTCTTCCGGCTCGTGAAGTGTGGCTATGGCGACACCGTTCCTCCCCTTTATGCCGGAGAAGTAAACCTGATATCCAGCTCTGGAGAACTCGCTCTCGGGAAAGTTCCTGTCATCCACCTTTGTCTCCTGCATGCAGAATATGTCCGGCCTGTTCTCCTTGAGCCATGGAATGACGATGTGCAGCCTTGCTCTGATTGAATTGACGTTGAAGGTGACGATTTTCATCTCTCAGCCCTCCTGAGAGCGGTTATAACGCCATGGCACCTGCAGGCTGTTGCCACGAGGGCGTTCTCCCTCCTCTCTGCCCACTCCACCATCTCCCTCAGCCTCTCACCCCTTATCGCACCAAGACCGGGCTGCAGGTAGTGGCTCTCTATGACGAACCCATCGGGTATCGCGAACCTCACGAGCTCGTACATCGGAGCGGGCTTCTTTATCCCTGTAACAGGACAGACGTCCGGAGCCCTGCACTTCGGAAGGCAATCCCTGTCCCTGTTGTAGCTCACAACCACGCTCCCCCTGCCTGCTGAAACGACGACCTTCATCGGTATTCCTGCCAGAGCAAGGTCCACCCCCTCGTACCACACCTCAAAGCCGAGGTGCTCCATGAGAAACGCCCCGGCAACGTGGATGGGGGCGGTGGGGAAGACGTATTCCGGCTGGAGGTCGAAGAACAGCCTCACGAGCTCCTTTATCCCTCCCCTGACGAAGGCGCTATCCTCAACCCCCTCCCTGTACTCAGGAAGGTTTAGCTCTCTCCTGACCAAGCAGTTCTCATCCTCGTCGATCACCACGAACTTCTTTCCCTGCGAGGCCAGATACTCTGCCGCTTCCAAGCCGTACCTCCCACCACCGAAAATGATGTCCACAAAAGTTGTCCCGCAGTAAACGTAATTAACCTTTTGCTTTTCTCGGCCCCATCACCAGAGAGAAAACTAAAAATAAACGGGTATCGTACCATCGGGTTAGTGACAAAAACATACTATGCATTGCTGCTACTGCTGCTTCTGGTATTTCCAGTGAGCGCACGGGACGTTACCGTTGGAGTCTACAACAACTCCCCCCTTGTGTTTTACGAGAACGGTCAGGCAAAGGGGCTCTTCATAGACATTCTCGAGGATGTGGCCCGCATCGAGGGGTGGAGGCTGCACTACGTTGCAGCACCCTTTCCCGAGCTGATGTCCGCCCTCGAGAAGGGAGAGATAGACATACTCCTGGACGTCGCATACTCCGAGGAGAGGCTCGACAGCATAAGCTTCAACAACGAGACCGTGCTCTCAAACTGGGGGGTCGTGTGCTCGAGAGACCAGCTGGACTCCATCCTCGACCTCGATGGCCTGACCGTGGCTGGGGTCAGGGAGGACATATACTTCGAGAGTCTCCGGGAGCTTGCCGTGGCGTTCAACATCAGGTGCACGTTTCTGGAGGTGGACGGCGATTACGGGGACGTGCTTGCCGCCGTCAGGGACGGGAGAGCTGATGCTGGAGTCGTGTCGAGGCTCTACGGTGAGCTGCACGCCAAGGACTACAACACGAAGCTCACACCAATCGTCTTCTCCCCGGTTGAGCTGAGGTTCGCAAGCCCCAAGGGGAACGAGGAGCTCCTCGCATCCATAGACGCGTACCTGTCCGAGGCGAAGAGCGTCAGGGGTTCCGCGTACTACACGTATCTGGACAAGTGGATTGGGGAGGAGGAGAGAAAGGTTCCGAAGTGGATCTACCCCATCCTCGCCCTCCTTGCCATCATCTCCCTTTTCGGGATTTACAGGGAGTTCTACCTGAAGAGGGAGCTCAGGAGAAAGGAAGAGGAGCTCTACAGGGCCCACACGCTTCTCATGAGAGTCAGCAGGATCAACGAGATCATGCTGAGGGAGAGGGATCTTGAGTCGCTCGCCACGATGTCCGCCAGCGTGCTCGGAGACTACCTCAACACGATGGTGGCGATATTCAGGCGGAATGGTGATGCCATCATCAGGGGAAACGTGCCCCACAACGTGAGGGGTGTTGAGGACCTGCTCGGTTACAGGTGCATAAGGAGGGCAGTAGAGTCGAGAAGGATGACGTACTTCCCGCCGGGCACGCACCCAGAGGAGTGCATCCACTCCAGGGACGGCAAGGAGCTCCACAGCTACGTTTTCCCCCTCACCTACGGAGATGACGTGAAGGGGATCCTGTTCATTCAGAGCGCGTTCAGGCTGCTCAGTCAAGAGGTCAAGCTCCTGCGGGTTCTTGCGGAGGACATAGCCTTCGCAATACACAGCATCGAAATGGAGAGCGAGAAGGACGCGATGCTGGAGAGGCTGGAGAGGAACATAGGCGACATGATGGCCCTCGTCGACAGAATAAAGAACCCCCTGTCCATAATAAGGGGGTACTCCGAGATGTTCTGCAGGGACGCGTACGAGAAGATCGACGAGCAGATTGAGAGGATACTGGACATAGTCAGGCGGGTCGAGAGGAGCTGGAGGGAGTCCGAGGGTCTGAAGGAAAAGCTCAAAAAGTTTTGACAGAAACAATTAAATGTTTCACGTAGTAAAAAAGCTGATGATTGTCAGCGAGATTGCATACAAACTCGAAACAAAGCACAAAATTGCCCTCCTCATTTCATTCTCCACTTTCACTTTTACTGGTGTTTTAGTCATCCTCTCCTCACTGTCAGACTCACAGGCTGAGGTGCTTCCACCAATGGCGCTGTTCATCTCCTCTCTGCTTGTGCTTGTGGCAGTAACCATTATTGTCAGCAAAAAGTCCACCGTGATAGAGTTTGTCGAAGTTACGCCCATCAAGGCAGCAAGGGTCGAACCGAAAGAAGTTTTTGCAGCCATTATCAGAAACAGGCTGTTTCAGGCAGTAGCAATCACATACACAATCTCTATCCCCCTGATGATTCTAAGCAGAAGTCCACAGTCACTTCCAGTTTTTCTAACAACTTTACCGGCGTTTCTCACTGCAATAGTAGCAAGACTCTGCCGGGAGGTCATAATCGCAAGAGAGGGTCTCGTGGTAGGGGACACGCTTACGAGATGGGATAAAATCGGCAAGATTGACTTCTGCAGAAATTCGGTTGTTCTCCAGAACGGTTCAGGTGTTCCAATCGCGGTTCTGCCGCGCACGCCTGAGATAGAGGAGATTTTGAGAGAACGGGTGGGAAAACAAAACGTTTAAATTGTGCTAATATTTGGCAATATCATGTACTGGAACTCGTTCGTTGAAACGATGCCTGCCAAGGATCTGAAGGATCTGCAGGAGAGAAAGCTGAAAGCTCTCGTCAATTACGTTTACGAATACTCACCGTTTTACAGGAAAAGGTTTAAGGAGGCTGGAATTCACCCTTCTGAGTTCAAAGGGCTCTCAGACCTGTCCAAGCTGCCGTTCACGAAGAAGCAGGATCTGAGGGACAACTACCCAACCGGAATGTTTGCAGTCCCCCTCTCACACGTCGTGAGGTTTCACGCATCGAGCGGAACCACAGGAAAGCCGACGGTCGTCGGATACACCCAGAACGACCTCGAGGTGTGGGTCGAGAGCCTCGCAAGGAGCCTCGTGGCGTGTGGGGTTGGTAGGGAGGACGTGATGCAGATAGCCTACGGATACGGCCTATTCACAGGAGGCCTCGGCTTCCACTACGCCGGGGAGAGGATAGGTGCGGCGGTGATCCCGATCTCGGCCGGAAACACGGCAAGGCAGATAGAGCTGATGAAGGATCTCAAGACCACGGTCATAGCCTGCACCCCGTCGTACATGCTCTACCTGACCGAACAGGCCGAGAAGATGGGAGTAGACATAGCAAGCGATACCCACCTCAGGATGGGGATTTTCGGCGCCGAGCCTTGGAGCGAGGAGACGAGGAAGAGGATAGAGAACAAAACCGGGATAGATGCGTACGACGTCTACGGGACTTCGGAGCTGAGTGGGCCCCTCTTCACCGAGTGCACGGAGAAGCAGGGGATACACATCTGGGGAGACCACTTTCTGGTAGAGGTGATTGACCCTGAGACTGGAGAGCAGGTCGGAGAGGGAGAGAAGGGGGAGCTTGTGGTGACGACGCTGAGCAAGGAGGCTCTTCCGCTCGTGAGGTGGAGAACAGGAGACATAACGATACTTGAAGAGGAAAAGTGCGCCTGCGGAAGGACGCATCCGAGGATAATGAGGATCCTCGGCAGGGCAGACGACATGATCATCGTCAGAGGAGTTAACGTGTTCCCGAGCCAGATAGAGCACGTCCTCATGCAGATTCCGGAAATAGGGGAGCACTACATGATCATCCTCGACAGAGCCAAGAGCGGGCTGGACGAGATGACGATTCAGGTTGAACTGAGCGAGAACGCCAAGATCGACACGACCACAGACATCCTCAACCTCGAGAGGGAGATTGCGGAGAGGCTCAAGAGCGTCCTGAACGTGTGGGCAAAGATCGAGGTCGTCAACCCCGGAACCCTGCAGAGGTTCGAGGGCAAGGCGAAGAGAGTTATAGACAGGAGAAAAATCTGATTTCCTCCTCTTTTTTGTCCATTTTCTCGATTTTAAATTTCATTCATGCCGGAAAACATAAACCCAACAAAACTCGCGTTTGCGCTTAAAATCAGTTCAGAAGGGAGGGGAGGAGGTGCCGACAGTTTCCGCGCTTCCCGCCCCCTCTCGGAAGGCAGTACAACGCGGAACGGGACAGGGCTTAACTTCCGGGTTCGGAATGGGTCCGGGTGTTTCCCCCGTCCCTATGACCGTCGGCATCTCTACCTTGTCCCTGATCGTTATTTAAGAATTTTGGTCGTAAAGCGCACAAAAAATCTTGAAAAACTGGAAGAAATCAAGCTCCACGGGGCCTGATAGCGTTTCTGAACACCTCTTTCCACTGTGGTTTTGTGTATACGAGAGCGTAGAAGCAGAACATCCTTGCTGAGAGCTTCAGCGTTGCGAGTGTCCCGAAAACCTCCCCCTTTTCCGCCCTAAAAGAGGTTTTCGAGAGGTGAAAGCTCCCGAGCGTTTTGGATATTTCGTTGACTTCGAGTGCGGGCATCGACTTAAGCCTCATACCTGTTAATTAAAAATTTTCCCATCATCAAATTACAAAAGCAAAAGTCAAAAATCTACATTTCGATACCGTTGCACGCCAACCTGCACCACCGTAAATTTATTAAAAACTGCCCCTCAACAATCCACTGCTGCCACGGTAGCTCAGCAGGTAGAGCGCGTGCTTGGTAAGCACGAGGTCCCGGGTTCAAATCCCGGCCGTGGCTCTTTTACTTTTGGTTCAAAACTTATCGAAAGAATTACAAGAACCTCCACAAACCAATTGTAGGGTCCACAAACGGTACATTCAATATCTCATTTCCGTAAGACGTCTCTTATAAAACCTAAAACCTCTTTTAACAGTTGCATAATCGATTTCCTTTCTTCTAATTTGAGTTTTTCGTTTTTTAACTTATATCTGCTTTCAGCAATATTTAGAGCGGCTTCAAGCTCAGATTCAATTAAGGATACGTCACGTTGGCGAAATTTAATACCCATTCTTTTTGAATCAATTATCAAAAGAAGCACGTCTTCTCTAAAATTAAGCCTAATTTGCTCCGCCCCTCTCTCATCCAACCCATCCTGCGCTTTATTGACATACTCGATAATTTTGTTCCACTTTTTGGCAAACTGTTCAAATGAATCGTCCCTCATATTAATCTTTATGTTTTCTGAAAAAAGTTATATCTTACTCCTCAAGTATAGAACCTCTAACAAAAACAAACAACTTTGTCACCCGTCAAAACATTTAACCCCCTTTGGCTATCACTTTTTAAATTATGGCAGGAAAATGCACTATCTACACTCTCGGCCACTCCAGCAGGAGCTTCGAGGAATTTCTCAGAATTTTGAAAAGGTTCGAAATAGCTGTTCCCGCAGACGTCAGGAGGTTCCCAAGCTCAAAGTTCGAGCACTTCAGAAAAGAGTATCTCGAAAGGGCATTGCCAGAGAACGGAATCGAATACGCGTGGTTCGAAGAGCTTGGAGGTTACAGAAGGAAAGTCCTCGAAAACTCCCCAAACAGGGCCATAGAAAGCGAGGGCTTCAGAAACTACGCCGACCACATGCTAACCGAAGAGTTCAGGCGTGCTGCTGAAAAGCTTGCGGAGCTGGCTTTGAAGAAAAAGGTCGCGATTATGTGCGCCGAGAAGCTCTACTGGAGATGCCACAGGATGCTTCTCTCCGATTACCTTCACGCTGTTCTCGGCTTTGAGGTTCTGCACATAATTGACGCGAGCAGCGTGCGAAGGCACAGGCTGAGCAGACACGCGAGGGTTAGCAACGGAATGCTGATTTATATCTGATAAAACGAATAAAAAGTTTGGTCTAAAAATCTGAAAATTGCCTCATTCATACCAACTCTCGATGATTTCTACATCAATTGTTTCCCTCTCCACAACGTCAACAAAGGCATACAACGAATATTCAACAGTCTTTTTTGTGAGAATCGAATAGGAATTGTCCAGCACTAAAACGTATTCTTCATTCACTCTCGGGAGCTCAGTAGGAACAATATAGTAATCTCCACTTTCACCACGCTTAACGAAATAAAGCGGCGTTGCCGTACCACCATTCGCCCATACATCGAATTCAGATTTGTCGAACAACAGGATATTTATGTCCAAATCCTCTCGTATTTTGAGGTTTAATTCCAGTCTATAGTACTCCTTCCCAATAACCTTCCCCGCTATTTCGGGTGTGTTCTCGCTAATTTTGAAGGGCAATGCTAAATAATGTCCAGCTTTTATGACCTCTACTCCACTGTGTAAAAGGATGGTCTGCTCTTCTGCATTTTCAGATGCTCCGTATGCGAGCAATAAATAATATTTGCCACGATTTAGTTTTAAGTTGAGCGTATAGTCACCATTAAACATAACTACTTGATTCACCGACGGTTGTTCTCCTGCCCTAAACTTGTAATAATCTTCTTCATTTAATACGACAGCATATGCCCCATAAGGTCTCGAACTCAGCACTATTGTTATATCGGAGTTATCTCTATCCACAATGAATGGTATGACTGCCATTGTCTGCCTACTATCCCTCACTATGTTTGTATCCTTGGGCAATATTACCGAACCAGAATATAGTGTTTTTTGTACGTATTGCGGCGTGTAAGTGGGCGTATAACTCGGCGTAGCAGTTGTTTTCACTTCTGTTTGGCCAGATGTTCCTCTGTTAGATTCATCTACATCAGTATTTTTTGATTCTTCACCCAAGCAACCAGCCAAGATTACTGCCAGTATCATCAATGCAACAACCCACACCCTCCTCCTCAAAGCCCATCACCTCAATTATATCTGATTTTTCAGATATAACTGATTTTCCTGTTATATAATTTTTACCAAATATACTGAACTTCAACCACAATGGCAATTATCAGCAAAGCTAAATTTGAGATCCTAAAAGAGTTGTCAAAAAGTCCCCAGCACGGTTATGCACTTGCAAAAAAGCTGAACATTACTATCTCCTCCGTTTACACACACCTTTCCGAGCTTGAGGAGGGTGGCTTTATTGAGCATGAAGTCAGCAAGAGACGAAAGATCTACCGTTTAACAGAGAAGGGAGAACAGCTTCTCAAACTTCTCATAGAGTGATCTACTCCATTTCTAAACCAAATTCTCTAACCAAAAACTCTTCAAGCTTTAAAACAAAAGTTTTTGCCATTTCAAAAAATTTTTCGGCATCTTCAGAGGAATATGCGCGCAACAGATCCCAAACACCGCGAGAATAGTCTATTGGATACCTGCTTTTTAGCCAGTGTTTTTCAAGCTCTACAGCGATGCCGTAAATTTCCTCAAGCTCGGGGAACAAGACAACGAATTCGTCATAAAATAATCCAGAAACTCTGTGCTCCTTAACCTCTATTCCCTTAACCGAAAGTGCCGCCTTGATGGCCTTTTCAACAGCTTACTGGCTGTGGTATACACTATCTGCAGGGACTACTCCGATCAGCACCTCCGCTGACTTCAAATCCGCCTTTGCTCTTTCAAGCCATATTTTTGCTTTTTCCAACATTTTCCGCTACCTCTCTCAGGAATGATAAATAAAAATGGCCGTAAAGCGGGATTGCCTCGCTCAAAATCTTTTTGAAAAACGGATCGTTCCTGTGAACAAGTTCGAGAGCTCTTCTCATTGAGAGGGCATGAAACTCGACATTATCCTTTCGTATTGTGTTCAGCCTCTCAGCAACCACATCGCTATCCGTCACAACGAGCACATCAATATCCGAGAATTTACCGGCATCCCCCCTTGCCTGTGAACCAAAAATTGCAACAAGCTTTGGTTTTGCAACTGCAACAACCTCGTCAACCAAGGTTTTGAAATCCATCAGATAGGTTATCCCCTCCAGATTATAAAAATCAATCGCAAGTAAGGGTGGAAAAAATTTTTAGAATCAAAACCCATTTTTGACCATGTCTCTCGAAAGGGAGTTTGAGTCGCGATTCAGGTGCCCAAAATGCGGAAACACCAAGGCTCAGGCCAAAAAGCTCGCAATGACAGGCACGGGGCTGAGCAAGATTCTCGACATTCAGATGAACAAGTATCTCGAGGTTTCATGCCTCTACTGCGGCTACACCGAGTTCTACAGGCTTGACGTTGTGGAGGGGAAGAAGGGAGTCATTGGAGACGTGCTTGACGTTATATTCGGGTAAATCACCTCAAAAGCTCCTCCCTCATCCTCCTGTACTCCTCAGCGTCAATCTCTCCCCTCGCAAACCTCTCGTCCAGAATCCTGAGCGCCCTACTACCTGTCGAGGTTTGAGCCTGTCCCCTGCTGGAGCTGAGCGAGTTCACGACGAAGTAAATCACGGCTATTATCAGCACCAGCCACACCATCTGCCAGAGGAAACCAAGGCCATAGCCCATGCCGTCAAATCCGTAGCCCATCATTCCACCATAGCCCATCATGTCGCATCCACCTCCTTCAAAAAATTGGGAAATGCTACCACCCCATCATGGGGCAGTGGTAGCCGTAACCATACTCGTATCCATACCCGTAGCCGTACTGCTGGACTCCCTGCATCCACACTGGAGTGTTAGAGTTCTCGTCTCCAAAACTCTCTCCGTTCACCTCAATGTAGACTGGAATTACCGAGTTTCCGTACTCAAAGCCCTTGGCCTTCACGTCATCCCCCTGCTTTATTCCAAGGTTCGCTGCAAACCACCACGGAAGTGTCACGTACTTCCCGCTGTCAAGCAGTATTCCCATTGGATAGAGTGCTGAAACTTTCCCGCTCACCTCGGTGACCTCAACCTTTACCTGATTTGCGGGCACGTCATCTGCATCATAGCCATACCCCATCATCGGGTAGCCAAACCCGTAGCCCATCATCCCGGGCATGCCGTATCCAAACCCGAACCCGCCCATGTGGGCTGATGCTGTGTATATCGCAAGGGCTGCAAGCCCGATCACCACACCCAGCATCACGTTCTTCTTCATCTCACATCACCTCTGAGCGAGAGTATGCGCTCAGAGGCAATAGGGATATGGGGTGAAAACGAGGCATTGAAGGGGAAGGAGATGGTTCAGGATGGTTTAAGTGGGGAGGGGGTGGTTCATTTTATCCAGCAAACCAATCAGAAAAGTGTCTCCACGATAAGTCCCTCGCCTCCACCCTCTTTCCACCTTCCTCAACCCAGACGCCCTCTCCCTCCACAACCCTGCCGATGACAGCAAAGTCAAAGTCCAGCTCACCGAGCTTTTCCCTATCAATCGTGAACACGAGCTCATACTCCTCCCCAGAGTTCATTGCCACCTCGCTGACGTCAAGCCCGTTCTCCTCGCAGAATTCCCTGACCTCGTCACACACCGGAACGCGTGCCGGGTCAATCACGATCCCAACCCCGCTCGCGCTCGCTATGGCCTTCAGCTCCTTCACCAGACCGTCGCTCACGTCTATGGCGCAGCCCACAACCTCAGACAGCCTCAAACCCTCCTCGACCCTCGCCACGGGCCTTAAGAGCTTCTCCATCAGCCTCTCCCTCACCGACTTCGCGGCACTGAACCCCTTCAGCTCGACGAGCAGGGCTGAAAGGGGTCTTCCAAGCTCCCCGGTTACGCATACAAGCTGTCCGGGCTTTGCCTTACTCCTCCTCAGAAGGTTTTTTGCAAAGCCTATGGCCACTCCGTCAACCACCAGCTCCTTCGCGTTGTTGGTGTCCGCTGAAATTAGATTCATCCCGTAGCGCTCCAGCCCCTCGTTTATGCCGCGGAACAGCCTCTTCGCAAACTCAGCATCTCCCTCACGAAAACCAGCGGAGAACGCGAAAAACCCTGGCTTAGCCCCCATGGCCGCGAGGTCGCTTGCGTTCATGGTCACAACCTTGAAGCCCACGTCCTCCGGGGACATTGAGGGAACGACATCAGTCGACTCGACCAGCATGTCGTTGGTAACGACTACCCACACATCTCCAAGCCTGAACGCACCTCCGTCGTCCCCAAACTCCTCAGACTTCCTCATTATCGCAGCCATCCCTGCAAGGATCAGCTCCTCTTCCATCCGACCACCCTTATGTACCGTGGAGGCACGGAGTCGGCTGTGAAAACCCTTCCCTTCTTCCTGATCTCCAGCCCATCCCTGATCATGTTTTCAGCGTCGATCTCAAGCAGCACCGGAGTCTTGGAGTGTCTCAGTCCAACCTCCAGAGCCTCCTCCGGAGTCTCTGTCATGTGCACCTCCCTTCTCCTCATCGGTAAAAGGCCATACCTCATTATCGAGCCGATGTTTTCCGGGGCGGTTGCGTGGTAGAGCTTTCGCGGCGCGTTTCCCTCGCTCCACCTCACGTCCACGTCTATGCTGTGGCCGTACCTCGCTCTAATCTTCCCGTCGCAGATTTCGAACCTCCTCTTCCCGTCAAGGGCCACTATAGCCCTGAGATGCTCCTCCCCAACTCCGTACCTCTCTTCAAGCACCCTCAGCACGTCATTCAGGTTTGCGAACCCGCTCCTGTCCACCTCGACTCCAAATCTGTCTGGGTAGTGCCTGAGAAGGCCGCTCAGAAACTTACTGACTCTCTTCCTCTCCTCTGAGGTCATCAGCAGACGCCCCTTTCCGCAGGGGCACATTCCCTCAAAGTACCCGCAGTTGTCGCAGTAGCCAACGGCCACAGATAACTGGTTTACGCGGAGGGATAAATACGTGTCGTCACATCCTCTTCCTGTGAAGCCCGTAAAGAGTCTCGATGAGCCCGGGGAGCTCCTCAACCGAGTGGATGTACCTGCCCGTTATGGAGGAGAGCTCGTTCCATATCTCGAGGTTCGCGTTTCTGATGAGGGAGGACAGCCTGTCCTTCATCACCCTGCCCCTCGAGTCCCAGTCTGTGAGGATTATCACCTCCCTGCCCCCGATGGCATCCACGACGGCGCTAATCGGCGTGGCAGAGGCTTCGATTATCTCCCCCTCGACCCCGAGGCTCCTTAGAGCTGCAACGTCCCTCCTGCCCTCCACAACCACAACTGCCCCGCAGCTCGACCTCGTCTTAAGCTCTTCCACCACCCTCAGGAGCCTCTCAAACTCCCTTAACCCAAGCATAAACCTCCTCTTCAGACATGCCCTTGATCTCAACAACCTTGTCCCTCGACCTGTGTCCGGAGACTATCTCTACGCTCGTCCCAAAAAACTCAGACAGCAGCTGCTCGACCTCCCTGTTCGCCTTCCCGCCTTCCGGCGGAGCTCTCACTCTGACAATTATCGCCTTCTTCCACTCGTCGTAGCCAGCAACCTCACTCCTTTTGGACTTTGGCGTGACGTGAACCCTCACCCTCGCCCCCACAGGTCTGCTTAGCTTTCAGGATTTTAAAGGTATCCTACCTCGGAAACACCACAACCCTCCCGTTCACCTCGTGCACCTCAACCTCCATTCCGTAGACCTCGCCGATTGTCTCGGCCGTAAGCAATTCCCTGCCACCAACCCCGTGGATTCTCCCGTCCTTGACCATCACTATCCTGTCCGCGTACATTCCGGCGATCGAGAGGTCGTGGGTCGTGATTACCGCCGAAATCTCCCTCTCTCTCACGAGTCTGAGAACGGCCTTCATCACCTCGTGCTGGCTCCTTATGTCCAGATTGTTCGTCGGCTCGTCCAGCAGCAGCACCCTCGGCTCCTGAGCCATCGCTCTGGCTATTGCCACCTTCTGCAGCTCTCCCCCGCTGAGCTCGGTGAGCCTTCTCGCTGCCAGCCTCTCAATCCCCAGCTCCCTCATAACCTTCTCCACAACCCCCACGTCCCTCTCGCTCACTCCCGCCCTTATGTGCGGCTTCCTCCCGAGCAGGATGGTGTCGAAGACCGTGAGAGGAGGAGCTTCAGTCCTCTGAGGAACGTATGCTACTCTCCTCGCCACCTCATCTGAGTTTGCTTTCGCGACGTTTAGCTCCTCAACGTAAACCACCCCCTTAGGTCTCAGAATTCCGGCAATGCACCTCAGGAGCGTCGTCTTCCCGCTCCCGTTGGGGCCCAGTATGAATGTGACCTCACTCCTCCCAACAACGAGGTCCACGTTTCTGAGGATGGGAAAACCGTTGTAGGAGAAGGAGACGTTTTCCAGCCGTATCATCTTCCCCCGCCCCTCACAAGAATGTAGATGAAAAGCGGAGCACCGATGAAGGACGTCACTATCCCCACGGGGAGGATGACTGGAGAGAGGACAATCCTGCCAAAAGTGTCTGCAGTCAGCAGCAGGAGCGACCCGAAGATTGCGCTAAGTGGTATCAGAAACCGGTAGTCGCTCCCGATGAGCATCCGGATTATGTGCGGGGAGACGAGGCCGACGAAACCCACTATTCCAGCAAATGCTGTGGAGACTGCGGTTAAAAACGCAGCCGCGAGCATTCCCGTGAGCCTCACCCTCTCCGGATTGGTACCCAGAGATCTTGCTGTCTCGTCTCCAAGCAGGAGGGCGTTGTAGTCCCACCTGCGCAGGTAGAAGTAGGGGAAGATTGCGAGAAACGAGATTGTCATGAGCCAGATCTCGTTCCAGCCCGTCCGCCCCATGTCGCCAAAGGTCCAGAAAACCGCATAAGCGACGAGGATCTCGTTCTCGGCAAAGTACTGGAGCAGCATGGTGGATGCTGAGAAGAGGGACGCCATGGCAACGCCAGCAAGCACCATGGCCTCTGGGCTCATGCTCCTCAGCCTTGCGAGAGCCAGTATCACCACCACGCCAATAAGAGATCCGAGGAAGGCGAAGAGCGTGACGAGGTAGGGGTTCAGGAACGTCACACCCTCTCCGGCTCGGTGTGTCAAGCCTGCGCCGAGGTAGAGTATCGCGAAGCTCGCCCCGAAGGCAGCGCCATGGGATATGCCGAGGGTGAATGATGATGCAAGCGGGTTTCTGAGGATGCACTGCATCACGGCACCGCTCACGGCAAGGCTTGCACCCACTATGACGGCCGTTACGATCCTCGGGAGCCTGATGTTCCAGAAAACCACGTTTCTCGACAGCACATCTTCGAGCGAGATGTGGTAGGGTCCGAGGAGTGCGGATGCAAAAAGAGAGATGAGGAGAGCTAAGCTCACCGCAACTCCCAAGGCCAGCCTCTTCCTGACCAGCTCCTGATAGCTCATGTGAACTCTCCGGAGATCTCGCCAAACCCTCCGTAGTAGCTCGCGAGCTCGCTGTAAAGCTCCTTTCCGACGAAGAACCTGAACACCTCGTCGGCCTTCTTCACCGGGTCGATGTCCGAGAACTGCTCCGGGTACAGCACCTTCCCCATGTAGTACGCATCAGCAATCGCAATCTCCACATTGGTCCAGTAGTAGTTGAACGGAAGAATTCCGTAAACTCTGCCCTCCCTGAATGCTCTCAGCTCCCTGTAGAAGTCCGGGTTCTTCTGGAAGTCAGCCTTCACAAGCTCGAGGTTGGACAGGTCTATAAAGACCACATCAGGATCCCATTCTGCGAGCTTCTCCTTGTCTATGAAAATTGCCCCGCTCATGTTCACCTCGCACGCAACGTTTCTGGCCTTCAGAACTGTGAGAGGTGCGAAGCTGCACTGGGTGGACTCTATCCCGTGCCCGCCCTTGTAGCTGATTGCCCCCACGTAGACTGTAGGGCTTTCTCCTGCCCTTTCGGCACGGGTGGAGAGGTCCTCAACCGCACTTTCTATGAACGAGACCACTTCCTCGGCCCTCTCCTCCTTTCCGAGTATCATGCCCATGAGCCTCAGAGAGTCGAGGAGAGTTTTGTCGTCAAAGCTGCCCAGCTTTCCGTAGCTCACGACAACCGCCGGAATTCCCGTCTTCTGCTGCACATCCTCGGCGATTTCGGGATATGCGGAGACGAAGACAACGTCTGGCTTCAGCTCAGCAATCTTTTCGTAGTTGGGAGATGGATACGGTCCTCCTCTGCCGATTACCGGCTTTTCGGCAAGCTCTGGATGTGCCATCCTGTAGGGCCTGCCCGTCTCACCCCACATCGTCTCGGCATCTTCAACACCCACCACCATATCGGTCGCCTGCAGATAAACGACGAGCCTCAGTGCTCCCGGTCCAATGGCCACGATCCTCTCAACGTTCTCCGGAACCTCAACAGTCCTGCCGGCAGCGTCTGTTACCGTGACTGTCTTTTTTCCATTCTCCTCAGCCTGCTGTGCACAGCCAGCGAGAAGTATGGAAAGAGCAAGAAGAGCCAGAACCGACAAAACCCTCCTCATTTGCTCACCTCCCTGAACCAGCCTATCACAGCATTCTCTACAGAGTCTATGTCCGAGGAGTAGGGCTTGATGTCCACAACCGGGCTCCCGTCGAGGGCATCAAGCCACCTCACCCTGAGAACGTTACCCCTCACCTCCAGAAGCTCCACAACGCAGAACCCAATCGGGTTGGGCCTGTGAGGGGAGCGGGTGGCGAAAACTCCCCTCTCCTCCTCCCCGTAAGGAGTCCTTGTGACCATCACATCCCTCCTCGCCCTGTCGAGCCAGTAAAGCACAATGAGGTGAGTACAGGTCTCCAGATCCTTCAACGCCGGGGAGAATTGCTCAAACACCTCGATCTCGCTCACAGCATCTGAAAACCGGCCCTGATACGGAGCCTGAGAGAAATTTTTGTATGGAGATCTCACTACCCCAACGGGCTTCAGCGTGAACTCCATAATTCCACCTACTCCATTTCCTCATACCTGCCGTTGCTGAACCTCACGATTCCCCTGCCGATGACCGCGTTGAACTCTCCCCTGCAGGACGGGCACAGCCCGTTCTTTACCCTCGTTCCCATTACGAGCTCCCCGCACCTCTCGCACCTCACGCTCTCAAAAATCGGCGCCTTTTCCAAGCGAGGGACCTCAACCTCGTGAACTCTGAAAACGTCGTCCGCTTCAAGCAGTTTCCAGCCTATTTCTTCCCACATTCGCCTGAACTCCTCCATCAGCTCCTCTTCCTCCTCCCTCCTGACTATGACCCTCTCAAACAGTTCCATCGCTTTCCCATCAAAGTACCTCCTCGTGACCTCATCAAAGTCCACGTAAACCCTCACAGCTCTCCAGTCTGACCTCCTGACCTCCTGACGAGCGTAAACGCGTTCTTCCCTATGTCGTGGTACACCAGCGAGTTGTTTCCAAACGTGCAGCCGGTTGCCACCTGAACGCCATCAGAAAAGCAGTTGTTCGTCTCGACAATGGCAATAACGTCTTCGGAGATCGTGTAGTCCTCAGCTCTCGACACACCGAGCTTCTCCATGGCTATAAGCGATGCCTTAACCCCAAGGGCCAGATTCGGGCATATGTGACCGTGAAGCTCCTTGGCTTTCAGCAGAATCTCACCAGCCTGCATCACACCTAAGCCTGCTTGCTGTAATAAAAATTTTTTCAAAAGTAACATGAATTAACACGGTTACTCAATTCAGGTATTAGACCCCCACCCCTTCATTTCATGTAGAAACTGACGATCTCCAATGTCCTTCCTTATTTTTCCCATGTCGAGAAAGCTATCAGCGTTTACACAAAAAACTGTGGAAAAATTCCAGATAAGCGAGAACAAGGCCTTTCTCTTTCCCAGTCCTATTCTGTCCAACGCCCCCGTGAGTCTCCCACCCCATCATTTCCTGTGGAATCCCACTGCATGCCCCCTGAGAGTCTGAGACACACCCACCCCTTTATTTCATGTGGAACACACCTAAGAACTTAGGGAGAATCTATATGCCGATCTCCGTGCTACTCATGGCATGAGACAGTGGCCTGTAAAACTGCTCCTCGTCCACCCGAAGGCAGAGTTCCTCAGGGGAGACAGGATCATCATAGCATCTGACTGCTCCCTCCTGATAGACAAGGAGATAACCGAGAAATTCGGCGAGACTCCGGTGCTGATAGGATGTCCGATGCTCGAAGACCCGAAGAGGACATACGAGAAGATAAAGCTCCTGATGGAGACCGGAGAGTTCGGGGAGGTTGAGGTCTACACGATGGAGGTTCCCTGCTGTCAGGCCCTCCACATGATGGTCGAGAGGGAGAAGGGGGACAAGGACGTCAGGAGGTTCATAGTCAGGGTTACGGGAGAGGTCGAGGAGTACAGGGGAGTGGTGGACGAGAGGATGATTGAGGCTGAGAGGAGAGCCCACAGGGGGTTCTGAATGAAGACGAGGAGGATGATCATAGCAATAAACCACGAGACCTGCATATCCTGCGGCAGGTGCGTGGAGTCCTGCCCCACGGGCGCGCTTCAGATGGTGGACGGAAAGGTTACTCTCGTGGACGAGAAGCTGTGCGACGGATTCGGCTCCTGCATAGCAGTGTGCCCCACAAACTCGCTGTACATAGAGGAGAGGGAGGCGGAGCCTTTCGACTGGAGCATACTCGAGAGAATTGACTTCGACGACTTCATGGAGAAGCTCTACAGGCACTACATGCCAGCTGAAATTAAGGATGAAAAATAATCACCTAACAAAAACGTGAACACCCCTTTCTATCCCTATTGATATCAGGGCCGTCACAAGCCCCATCAGAATCATTTTGGCAGACGACACCATCAGGTTCTGCCTCGAGATCCTGCCGTAGTAAATTCCTATTACGCCGAGAGATAAAGCCGTGAGCGAGACCGAAGCAATAAGGGCAGCCTGAACGCCCGTCCCCATGAAAAACGCGACGATGAACGGTAGCACGGGAACCAAGCTTCCTAGAATCGTCGACATCCCGTCTACAATGCCCCTCACTATAACCCTCCTCCTCACCTCCCTGTAAAGCTCCGTGTCTCTGAGCTCCACGAGCATGGACTTCTCTATCTTCCTGAACTCTCTCTCCTCCTCCACCCTCTCAGCTGTGAGTGCGCCGAAGATGTTGGAGATTCCGTTTGCAACACCTCCTCCTATTCCCGCGGAGATTATTATGTCCATCTGCCCTGCAGATGCGCCTATGACCACTCCGAGCACCGAAAGTGCCCCATCTATAAACCCTCTCACAAACTGCCTCTCCACAAAACCGATTTGAGCAAAGCTCAGTTAAAACCTTTCCCGAAATTTCACCAAATTAAAAGAGAAGTTACTGGACTGAAAGTCTCTCAAGGTTGCTCACAAGGTTCCAGATCATGGTCCTGACGTGCATCGGCAGGTTTGGATCTGAGGAGAGTTCCTCAAGCACGGAGATCGCGCTTGCCGCCTTCAGGGCAATATCTCCACCAGCGAGCAGATCCTCCTTTATCTCACTTGCCGTCCTCCTAACGTTCCTTGGCACGGTGTCATCGTGGATAATTCTGTCAAGAGTCTCAAGCACCTCATCTAAGGCCTCTGTCAAATATACCACCTCCCGAACAGAATTAAATACAGGAAGTCTATACCTTCTGACATGGCTGAAGATAAAAAAATTTCGGAAGCTGTCGGTCTTCTCCTGAAAGGTGCGAAAATGCTCAGCCATCACTGTCCAAGCTGCTACCTTCCCCTGTTCCAGCAGGACGAGAGGGTTTTCTGTCCCCATTGCAAGAGAGAGTTCACGCTCGTGGAGGATGGTGGAAAAGTCACGATCATCGCCGTAAATGGGGAGAAGGAGAATGGCGAGAGTGCGACGAGCGAAGCTGAGAGCAAATCCGAGGGTAGAGGGGCTGCAGACGAAATAGCAGAGGATACTATCGCGAGTGTTGAGATCCTGTTGAGGGAGCTTGCCGAAAGGGCCAGAGGTTCTGAGAGCATTGCTGAAATTCGGGAAATTGTCCATGTGATGAAAGAGCTTGCGGAAATTTACAGGATGCTGAAAAACCTCTGAGCTGTAGGTGGAAAAGTTGGGAAGTTTTCTAATCTGTCAGTGTGGAATTTGGACTGTCTGAATTTAGCAGACAGGACATATGAAAATTCTAGCCTTGGAAAGGATAAAAACCGAATTCTGGAGATCCAATCTGTGAAGAGTGCTAAACACAATCTGGATGTGATATTTTAGAAATTGTTCTGTCAACTTCTGGATTAGACGTTCACACACTTTCATCTTGCCCAAGAAGATTTTGGAGATGTCAACCCAAAGTCATTTCCACTTGAAATAATGGACAGCTACTTGGCAACACTATGGAATTCTCAACTATGCTTTATTTCCTTTCAGAAAAATGATCGGGATTACCTTTCTAGGGGAAATAATTCGAAACGAGCTCTGATAACTCGAATTTTCATTTGCAAGTTTTATCACTGCCGTGTGAGAATCGCACAGCATTGAAATTAACAAAAAATCTGAAAAATAACAAATTACGGCCTGAAAACCTCTCCAAACTCCTTTATATCCTTCTCAGAGCTCAGGAGCTCCTTGATAACATCGACTATTCTGTCCTTCTGGATCCTTATCTGGGATGTCGTGTCTCTGTCCCTGATCGTGACAGTTCCATCCTCAAACGTCTGGTGGTCCACAGTCACGCAAAATGGAGTGCCGATCTCGTCGTACCTTCTATACCTCCTGCCTATGCTCCCAGCAGTGTCAAGCTCCGTGTAAACTCCACTCTCCCTCAGGCTCTCGGCAATTCTTTCAGCCTCTTCCACGAACCTGTCCTTAGACAGGAGTGGCAGTACAGCAACCTGCACGGGGGCGAGATATCTCTTCAGTCTGAGAACCTTCCTTTCCTCCCCGTCCACATGGTCCACATCAAAGGCATGCTCGAGGACTGCGTAGGTTATTCTGTCAAGCCCGAATGACGGTTCGATGACGTGCGGGACTATCTTCTCCCCGTGAATTTCCTCCTCAACCTCCCTGACCTCATAGAACTCCGAGGTTACTGTGATCTCCTCTCCATCAACGACGACCTTAACCTCATCTCCAGCAGACTCGAGCTTGGCAAGCTCCTCGGCAATCTTCTTGGCCTTCTCCTTGAAAACGGGACCGAGCTTTGCTATGTTGGCAACAACTTTCTTTCTCTTCACTTTCACGGGCTCGTCGTATGGAACGAACACGCTCAGATCTTCCTTGCTGTACTTCGTGTGCCTCGAAAGGTCGTAGTCGCTTCTGTCAGCTATTCCCACAACCTCTATCCACCCGTAGCTCAGCAGAACCTCAGCATCCCAGCAGTCGACTGCGTAGTGGGCCCTTTCGTCGTCCTTATGCTGTCTGAACCTGAGCTTGTCGTCCTTTATACCCGCCGCGAGTAGGAACCTCCTCGTCTTTCCGACAAAATAGGCGAGGAGCTCGTGGGCTATTATTCCCCTTTCCACAGCCTCTCTCAGGGTGATCCTGTGCTCCTTGTCGAACTTGTCAACGAGAGTGACCACATCATCGGCATACTTGTGAAAGTCCGGGTGCTTTTTCTCTCCGGGATGGCAGAAAAACTCGAGTTCGGCCTGATTGAACTCCCTCAGCCTGATCACACCCTGCCTCGGGCTGATCTCGTTTCTGTAGGCTCTCCCAATCTGCGCCACTCCGAACGGGAGCTTGTGTCTGAAGTAATCTGAGAGCCTCTTGAAGGCTATGAAGATGCCCTGAGCGGTTTCAGGCCTGAGATACCCCTTCTTGCCCCTTCCCGGGCCAATCTTCGTCTCGAACATCAGGTTGAAGTGCTCGGGCTCTTTGAACTTTCCACCACACTCACACCTCAGGTCAAACTCCTCGATTACGGCCTTTACAGCCTCTATTGTCGGGTCAACCTCGAGGTTTAACTTCTCCTTCACGTAGTGATCTGCCCTAAACACCCTACCGCACTCAGAGCACTCTATCGCAACATCCGTGAAACCCTCAGCATGTCCCGAAGCTATGAAAACCTCCTCTATTCCAACAGTAGGCGTGTCGATCTCCACACTCCTCTCATTCACGACGAAAAACTCTCGCCACAGGTTCTCTATCTTCCTTCTCAGACCGTTTCCAAGAGGAGCGTAATCGATGAAACCCGCCATTCCGCCGTAAATCTCAAATGACTGCCAGATAAAGCCCCTTCTGACGAGCATTTCCATAATCTGGCTCATGGGTTTTTACTCGCCCGTGTAAGATTTAAAGGTTTTCATGATTTTTCTGTGATTGTCGAGGCTCTGGTTAGGGGATCTGTGTGAGGGGTATTTGAGTTATGGCTCCTTCCTGTGACTTTGTAGACAGATTTTCCTGCTTTTCGTTTGAGTTTTCGTGGTTTATCTTTTCTGGAGTGAGGTTGTTTTGTGATATTTTATTCGTGGCTGTTATTTGCCAATTGCTTGCAAAAGTGCTTCCGCGCACCTTTATATACTCCATGCATTACTCAACTTTCGCTGCAGTATTTAAACTGAAAAAGGCGGGAGAAAGCGTTTTATAGGGATTGAGAGGAATATTATCGGTTGAAAGTTGGAACTGTGTACCCAATCGTTGCCTACTACATAAGTTAAAATCAGACTAAGATAGGATTGAAAGCCTCTCCTTCCTTAATCTTCTTGGCAACCTCGGTGGCCGTTAAAATCAGACTAAGATAGGATTGAAAGTCCTGCTGGTGCTGGGCTTCATCTTCCTGAGCGTGTTGTTAAAATCAGACTAAGATAGGATTGAAAGCTCTCCGAAGTTGACGAGCTTTATCTCGTTGCCCGCCAGTTAAAATCAGACTAAGATAGGATTGAAAGATCTCATTATAAATGTCATAGATTGTCTGCAAATCGAGTTAAAATCAGACTAAGATAGGATTGAAAGGTGTATGCTCCTTGTCGATCCGGGGCTGAGCTTCTCGCGTTAAAATCAGACTAAGATTAAAGGTTACGACCAGACATTAAACGCTGCGATTGAATTAAATTCAGCACTGAAAATGCGGAGACAGATGAATTTGATAGGTCTTCGTCAGTTTATGGAAATCTACGACGATGTGTTCAGCCCAGTATACTTTCTGATGATGTGTGCGGTGATTGTAATTCACTATGATGTCAAGAAAACCGGAAGATTGAGAGAAGCGCTTGCGTTAACTTTTGGAGCATACTTGGTAGCTTACTCGATCTACAGCACATGGCATCTCCTACAGCCAGCTCCGCAGTGGGTTGAAGATGCACTTGCGGTAATCGGGCTCTTCTTCGCAATAGTGATAGCGGTAATTGCCCAGATGAAAGGGATCTACAACGGAGTTGTGGTTAGAGGAGCGGTCATGCTGACAATCCTGTCCATTCCTTACGTTGCAATCAGCCCTTACTGGAACATCTCCGGACATGTAGCCTATACGACAGCTCCCGCGCTTTTTCTGGTGTGGCTTGACAGAAAGTGGTGGCCAGTAATGGTGGTACCGCTGGTCATGCTTGTAAACAGGCCGGTTGTAGACGCACATACTGTGGCAGAGTCGGTAGGCGGATTTGTGCTCGCAGTTGTTGCGTTTCTAACTTCCATTTGGTTGTTCGAGTTTTATGTGGATGACCGCGGTTAGGCTGTGAATATACTATTCCCGGATTGTTATCTGCTCCACAGGAAACAAAGGGGTCGGAGGGTATAGGGCCAGCTTTTCACCGCAATTTCAGTTTGGCCAAGAACTCCGGCAGAAGCTCCACACGAAATGATGGGGTGGGGTTGTGAAGAGGACCAAAACCGGAAACCTGTTACGAACCATTCGTGGTTAATATAACTTTTTTACGCAATTCCGTTGTTATCTCCAGAGTTTAGGTCAAACAACCCAGATTGAATTTCATTTCTCAGCAAAAAAGCAACGTAACGGGATTTCAGCAATCTCCACATGAAATGAAGGGGTGGAGGTCACCTGACCTGTTTGAGAATTCTGGAAATTACTTCCTCGATTCTCTCCCCATCGCCGAGACCGCTGCATCTGGGATCAACGAACACGTGAACGGTCCTTCCCATAAACTCAAATTTTGAGTCCTCTCCACCCTCTTCTCTGAAGTAGAACGGGTACTTCCTGCACGCAATGGGCCTGAACCTGTAAATTCTGCACTTGTCCTTCCGGAAAATGCACCTCCCGTTCTTCTTTCTCAGGTACACACCTATCTTTCCATACCTGAACACGTTTCCGAACCTTCTGAGCCTCTTCTCGTCTTCATAGCCGAGAGAAACGTCATATTCCTCGCAGCAGAAGCCACAGTGGGTGCACCTCCAGCGCTCATACCTCCTGAAAGGTACGAGCTCGATCACAAGAAATGCTGAGCCGATAGGGTTAAAAATTCTCCTGCCCGTTCTGGTTTCATGGGTAAAACCATCTCCGAGAAGATCTTCTCACAGGCGGCAGGGAAGGATGTCAGGGCCGGAGAGTACGTCTTCGCCAGAATAGACAGGGCGATGATTCACGACATAACCGGTCCGCTTGCCATTAAGGCGTTTAAGGAGATTGCCGGTGAGGACGGCAAAGTCTGGGACAGCAGCAGGATAATCATAGCCTTTGACCATCAGGTTCCGGCTGACAGCGTTATAGCGGCGGAGAACCACAAGATGCTCAGGAGGTTTGCGGAGGAGCAGGGAATACTGAACTACGATGTTTACGAGGGGATAGCCCATCAGGTGATGGTAGAGAAGGGCCATGTTCTCCCGGGAATGGTCGTCGTCGGGGCTGACAGCCACACCTGCATGTACGGGGCTCTCGGAGCGTTTGCAACGGGAATAGGCTCCACTGACATGGGTGCGGTCTTCGCCCTCGGAAAGCTGTGGTTCAGGGTTCCTGAGACCATCAGGTTCGAGATAAACGGCTCACTTCCGAGGAGGGTTTACAGCAAGGACGTGATCCTCAAGATCATAGGCACAATTGGAGCGGATGGGGCGAACTACAAGGCCGCCGAATTTGCAGGCTCTGCGGTTGAGAGGATGAGCATGTCCCAGCGCTTCACGATGACGAACATGGCGATAGAGATGGGGGCGAAGACGGGCATAATCGAGCCCGACAGGGAGACCGAGAGGTACCTGAAAAAGGCGGGAGTTGAAGGAAACCTCGAGGAGTGGGAGTGGCTGAGGAGCGACGAGGATGCCGAGTACTTCAGGAAGCTTGGGATGGATGTCAGCGACCTCGAGCCTCAGGTGGCGGTTCCCCACAAGGTTGACAACGTCGTGCCCGTGAGCGAGGTTGAGGGAACAAAAGCCGATCAGGTCTTCATAGGCTCATGCACCAACGGCAGGTATGAGGACCTGGAGATCGCTGCGGAGATTCTGAAGGGCGAGAAGGTGGCAAGAGGCACGAGGTTGATAGTGATCCCGGCTTCAAGGGCGGAGTACATGAAGGCCCTCAGGGAGGGGCTCATAGACGTGTTCGTCGAGGCGGGGGCGATAGTCGAGTTCCCCAGCTGCGGACCCTGCATGGGCGGAAGCTTCGGGCTAATTGCGAGCGGGGAGGTCAGCGTCTCGACCTCAAACAGGAACTTCATTGGCAGACAGGGAAGCCCGGAGGGCAGGGTTTACCTCGTCTCCCCAGCAACGGCCGCAGCAACGGCGATATACGGAGAGATAACCGATCCGAGGAAGGTCTGACTGCTGCGCACATCTCCAGAACAATTTTTGGCTCAATCCATTTTTGATCGAGCCATTTATTAATGAGTGCTGACTAACTATTGTTCGTGGAGGAGAGAGAGCGAATAGTCGAGCTGCTGGAAAAGATACTGCAGACTCTGGAGAGAATCGAGGAAAAGCTCAACGGGAGACCCGGGAGGGACCTATCTGGGGTCGACCCATTTATGCTGCTCGAGCTCCCGGACAACCTAAGAACCACGGCCATGGCCCTAATCAAGATCGGCAGCGGCACCGCTTCTGACGTGGCCGAGATTACGGGAAGGAGCAGGGCGATAGAGAGCCACTACCTGAACACACTTGTGAAGATGGGCTATGCGAGGAAAAGAAGAGAGGAGCGGAGGGTAATCTATGAAATCTGAGACTACCGGTGCTGTGCTCGTTTTTTCTTACGGCTGTTATCTGCTCTCCTTCCAGAACCTCGGTCCTGTTCTTGTGAATTTTGCGAACGCTGAAGGTGTTGACGTCTTCTGGCTCGTCAACTGGATTTACGTGTCCCATATTGCCGGTATCGCGTTTTCAGCAGCGCTTCTCGACAGGGTTGTCAGGAGAATGGAGCTGATAAAGATCATGATGGTGGTGCTCGTACTGACGGTGCTGGCCGCGGCTGTTGACGTTCGTGCCGCAATCGTTTCTGGGTTTCTCGCCGGAATAATTGTCGTTGCCAGCGGATCCTTTCTGGCGAGGCATGTGGTTCCGTGGAACAGGGGGAAGGTGTTCGCCATTGGAGCCTCTCTCGCCAACTTTTACTACTTCCTGTTCCTTTCCGGGGAAAGATTGGGCCATCTCGTCCTCCTCTCCACTCTCCCGCTCCTGCTCGTTCTCCTCCTGCCAAGGTTCGATTTTGCTTATCGAAGTGCTCACGTGAACCGGGACTTCGTCTTTTACACCGTCCCCGTCTTCACCTTTTACCTGCTCGGTGGCATCATGTACGGAGTGATGGAGCCCGTGTTCAGGGAGAACGGAATCAGCGTGCACGTTCTGTTCTACGCATTCGCAATCCTCGTTGCGGGATACCTGTACGACAGGTTCGGGAGGAAGCTGACATCCATCTTCGGGATCCTGTTTCTCACAGCCTCATTCATCATGTTTCCCGTTTACCTGCAACCATCCGCTTACCTCATTCAGCTCTCCTACGCGTTCATAGACGTGTTTGCCATGATAATCTGGGCTGATCTGAGCAACTTTGGGTCTGAGGCGAGGCAGTATGGACTCGGCATGATAATCATCGCCTCGTCAATCTTTTTCGGGTTCATGCTCTCCAGACACGTTGGTTACCCTGTCAATACCGCACTTTCCGCGATACTGCTCACCCTCTCTGCATTTCTGATCGGCACGCTCAGGGAGCCTTTAACCTCTCCTGAGGACTACGTGAGGTGGTTGGGGAGGAGGTGACGGAATGATAGTCGGACTGCACTCTTTCAAGGGAGGGAGTGGAAAAACGTTCGTCGCGCTGAACGCGGGCTACATGCTTTCGCAGATGGGCAGGACGTGTATAGTGGAGATGGACATGAGGGGACCGAGCATGTACACGTTCTTCAACGGTAGAAGGTACGTTAACGAGCTGCTCAATGGTAGGTGCGGTCTGGAGGACTGCTTGGTGGAGGTCAAGGAGAACCTCGACGCGATAGTCGCATCACCGGAGTTCAGCGACATAAGGGACGAGCTCGTCAGAAAGGATGTGGAGAGCATAAGGGCGCTTTACAGGCTGCAGGACGTGATGTCCGGTCTGAAAGAGATGGGATACGAGTTCGTGATCATAGACAACTCTCCGGGGCTGGGGTACATGAGCATAAACTCGATGTTCCTGAGCGACATCATACTTTTCATAGCCCGTCCGGAGAGGGCGGAACTCGGCGGGCTGGAGATGCTTTTTAAAATATCGAGGAACATAGAGAAACCGAAGTACGTGGTGCTCAACAGGGCAAACACGGATGTTAACATAGACTTTCCGGTTCTTGCCCGGATTCCGTGCAGTTGCGATGTGGTCATGAACTACCCGTTCTTCGTCGAGCAGAACCCGGATCATCCGGTTACAAAAGCTGTGGAGGAGCTGGTGCAGAACATTCTCTCCGAGTTTGCCAGCTCCTGACCACCGGAAAAACCAACTCACTTGCCGAGGCAGGCGAGGAATGGAGGCAGAACCACTGCGTTTTTCTCAAACTTTTTCACTTTTGAGAGGGCAATAGCTTTATGTTGTTGAATGCTATTTGTATGTTATGAGCCACCACGATGTTTTGATGGCTGGTGAGGCCCTCGTCGGAGAGGGCAATGAGGTAGCGCATGTGGATGTTCTGGTTGGCAGGAGGGATGGACCGGTTGGCTACGCGTTTGCAATGGCCCTTGGCGCACCCTCAGCAGGGCATGGGGGATTGACAGCCATAATCGCCCCGAACCTTGCCGTCAAGCCTCCAACGGTCATAGTTCCGACAGTCACGATCAAGAACATGAAGCAGGGAGAGATGATATTCGGGCCCGCCCAGAAGGCGGTTGCGGATGCAGTTGCAGATGCTGTGAAGGAGGGCATAATCCCCAAGGACAAGGTTCACGAGTGGTGCATAGTCGCGAACGTGTTCATCCACCCAGCTGCTGAGGACAAGAAAAAGGTCTACCAGTACAACTATGAGGCGACCAAGCTTGCCATTGAAAGGGCTGTTAAAGCGCTGCCAACCGTTGACGAGATCGAGGAGAAGAGGGGAGGCGCGGTCCACCCGTTCGCGTAGCCTTTCCGGGTTTTCTTATTTTTCCCTGCTTCTCTCAAAAAACGCCCCTCATTATCCTGCCGAGGTCGACTATCAGGCACCGGCCGAGCTCCTCGTACCTCTGCTCAAGGGCGCTCCTCAGCTTCCCTCCCGTGAACTGGCCGAGGAAGAAGGAAGCGACGAAGAGCGGTATGTGGGTGAGGGAGACTCCTGCAAGGAACCTCGTCAGGAAGACGATCGGGACTGGAGAGTGCACGGCAAGGAACCACTCCTTGGAGAGCTTCCTTGTAACCTTCCTCCAGTAACCGAAGGGAAGGTTGACCAAGAACGTTACGAGGAGCGCGACACCCTCCACGAGATAGCTCACCATATCATTCAGTATTTCGAAACTTCTTGTAAAGCTTTCGCTCTCATGTGAACTTTGTCAGGAATGAGGCAATTCCCGCCTTGATCTTGCTGGCGAACCCCACCCCTCCGAGTCTGATCTTACCGCTGCCGATGTCTCTCTTGAGCACCTCGGGATCTCTCGTTTTCAGGAGCTCCCTAACGACATCCTCGCTCGTGTACACCCTCATCGTCGGATCCGGAAGCTCGCCCCTCCTGAAGTCCTTAACCGTGCCACCGCTTATGACTACGCTCACGGCAACGACGGAGCCATCATCCTTTGTGATGTACCAGTTCATCCTCTCGTCCTTCACAACCTTTCCAACGTCTATTCCCGAGATCACTCCGTACATCTCCGAGACGAGTTCCTCCTGGTCTCCAACCGCGAACTGAAGAATTCTGAACGCGTCCACTGCAGTGACCGTCCCGTCTCCGGTAACGTCTGCCCTGACATCTTCCGGAAGCTTACCAACTGCCATCTGAAGAGCCATAAGCGCATCCACGCTTGTGACCTTTCCATCTCCGTTCACATCTCCCCTTAGCTTCTCCGCGGTGGACGTGGCTGACAGAATGGCTACTAAAAAAATTAGGGAGACCAGCTTGCCCCTCAATTCAACCTCCTCCTCAGGGCGAGGCTGCCCAGCAGGGCCACGGCCCCAATAACGATCTCGAATCCCGGAGAGGATTCTTTCTCTTTGCTGCTCTCCTCCACGGTTATCTTTCCGTTCTGGGACGTGACCTTTATGTCCACGTGGGTTTCCACATCGTAGGCCTGCACGCTTTCGAACTTCAGCTCGCTTGTTCCCTGTTTGAGGGCCTCGAAGCTTATGACTGCCACCTCTCCGTCTCCGTCAATGCCCTTGGAGTCGGCAAAGCTGATAGCCACAACGCCATCTCCCACGTTGGACGTGAGGATGCCTTTGTTCAGCTCACCCTTGCCAACGCTCTTGACCTTCACAACCTCAGGGTCGAAGGAGATGACGATGTCCATGCTTCCGAGATTCTGGGCGTTCTCCACAACCACGGGAACGTTCACATCCTCTCCAACACCGCAGCTGACGTCGGGAACCTTTACGCTCAGCTCTGCAGATGCCGTGCCGACGGCAAATGCGAGCAGTAGCAGGGAAAGCACAACCTTAATCATTCAAACCACCTCACTTACCGATCGAGGGGATCTTGCCCCCCTGTTGCATGTACTTCTGGGCGAACTCAATCATCCTCTGGTTCGCAACCTTCATGATCTCCATTGCGTCCTTGGATGTCACCTTTCCGTCCTCGTCCATGTCTGCCACGCCTCTGGCCTCGAGCTTACCCACGGCCATTTGCAGCGCCATAAGCGCGTCGACGCTCGTTATCTTCCCGTCTCCATTCACGTCTCCCCTGTTCATCTCTTCCTCGCTCACAAGGCTGAACGTGCCGTTTATTCCGATGGCGTTAATCTTGGAGCCGTCCGTGTCGTACACTGAAAACTCCTCGAGAACGAGGCTGTACCCGCTTTTACCGAAATACTCCGTCATGTCTGGATAAATCCTTCCAACTATTCCGGTGTCCATTCCCATGACGTTTCCCATGTTCTCCTGCTTTGGTTCTCCGGTAACTCTGAACCTCATGTAGAAGAGAGAACCATCGCCGCTTATCCCGTTGGTCTCGACGATACCCACCCGTATCCTTCCATCCTCCACGTTGTGCTCGAGCAGGGAGTTCTGTGTCAGTGATCCCGGAATGACGTCGATAAACTGGAGGACTTGAGACGGATATGCAAGCGCTATGTCCATGCTACCGATCTTGTCGGCGTTCCTGATCTCCACCGGAATCTGAACAGTATCGCCGTGAGTGGCCTTTGCAGATCCCACAACAACGCTCGTCGTTGAGGGGAACGCCGGGAGGAGGTCTATCTTAATTTTGGGTATGGCCTTTGCAGGCTCCCTCGAGAGCATGTATATCTCATAATCATCTTCGCTGGCCTGCAAGGTCAAAAAGACGACCCTGCTGCCGTCATCGTTCACAGCGAGATTTCCGAACCCGAACACATCACTCATGGTTGCCACCAGCTCCTTTCCGCTTCCATCCGAGTTGATTTTGTAAATCTTGCCTCTTTCCATGTAGAAAACCTTTGATCCGTCACCACTGATCCCCACAGCTACGGAGCCATTTGTGGGTGTCAGCAGCCTTATCCCCTTATCATCCACGATGAACACACCCTTCTTGGCATCTCCCTCCGCTGGGTGGCGGGACTCCATATAAAACACAACTTTCCCGTCATTGCTCACCGCAGGTAGCCCAGAAGAGATTTCTTCAACATCAGTGCTGCTGGCTGTTTGGTACACTATTGTGTCCGTGAATGGGGGTGATGTTAAGGCTACATGCACTCTCTGGCGTTTCTTGCCCGGATCTCCTGCATACGGGACGTTCTCCACATACACGAACTTTGACTTGTCGGATGACTGGGAAGGCCATCCGCTGAGACCGTAGGTGAGGGTGTATGTGCCCATCAGTTTCCCGTCGACGGTGCGGTATGTTTTGATCTTGTCGTAATCGTTTCCTGTACGCTGGAAGAGTATGAGGTATTCTCCACTTGTGCTGAGGAATGGTATGAATGCCCCATCCACTGTCAGGGTAACCAGCGGGTCACCCTGCCTCCATCCGTCATCTTTGCTGACAACGTACACCTTTTTGATTGTATCTGTGTCGCTCACGGGTATGGACTCTATAAATGTTATACTGCTGCCGTCAGAGGAGACAGCGGCCTGATAGTCCCGGTATATGTTGTTGGTCACTCTTGTCGTTTCCAAGGTCTCCAGATCCATTATATATACCTCCCTGTCCCAGTAGCTGTAACTGTTGTCGTCAGAGTCTGATAAGAACACTATCTTGCTCCCATCGCTCGACATTCCGGGGACTGGGAAGTAGTCGTCGAAGGTGTTGTCGGTAAGCCGTACAAGATTCCACTCTCCCGCTTCTGCTGTTGCCATCATCAAAACCAGAATAGTTAAACCTACGAACCAATTTTTGACCACATTCGCACCTCTTTTCCAATTTTGTAAATCTTTTCTGGAACATTTATAAACTTTTCTCGTTGGAGGGATTTGCTATCCCTATGGCGAAATCAGGGCTCTGGAGAATTACGTTATCGCTGTTAAACCACTCTCGTGCCTCATCATCATGTGACATGCCAGACCTCACAACCTTTAACTACTTTCACGGCCGGAATTGCTCATGGAAAAACTCTTCAGGAGCAGGTCGGACAGGGTCATAGCCGGCGTGTGTGGTGGCCTTGCGAGGTATTTTGGGGTGGATGCAACCCTCATCAGGCTGATATTCGTCGTTGGAGCCCTCCTCAAGGGGGTCACGATTCTCATCTACATAATCCTCGCGCTCATCATCCCGGAAGAGCCCGAGGATGGCGAGGAAGAGGAGAGGCCTGCGGTGGAGCCCGAGGGTGGTGGTGAGACGAGGAGAAAGCTCCTCGCGTACCTGCTTATACTGTTCGGCGCCTTCGTTTTCATGGAGGATCTGTTCCCGTTCTGGCTCAGCGACGAGCAGATCTTCGCCGCGATACTGATCCTCATAGGAATCTGGATCCTGAAGGGTTCTGGCAGGGAGTAGTCGAAAGTGTTATATGCACCCTCCAAGTTCTTTGCTTCATGAAAAAACTTTTTTTCCTATTGATCGGATCGCTCCTGCTCCTGCAACTGGCGAGCGCACAGGTGACGCTCGACTACGAGGTGGGACTCAGCAAAATCCTGCCCGGAGACGAGGTTGACTGCTACCTCGTGATCACGAACCCCAACCTTCATTCAGAGACAATTCGCAGCATAGTGTTCTACTCTGACCTTGTAACTCCCAGAATCATCACGGACATTGGAGTGCTTCCCGCAAAAACGTCATACCGGCTCCCTTTCACGTTTAAAGCTGAAGAGCCGGGGAAGTATGTGGTTGAGGTCAGGGTCAGGACGTACAACGGCTCGATAACATACTACATGCCCTTCACCGTCTCCTCCTCTTACCCTGTCCTGACTGTCGAGAACCCTGAGGTAACGCTCGGCGAGAAGAACGTGCTGAGGGTCAGGGTGGAGTGGCCGGAGAACGTCACCGTCAGGCCGCTGTTCAACGCAACGCCATCTGAAGCGTACGGAAGGATGTTCGAGTTCGTTTACTATCCTAAAAAGAAGGAGGATCTGAGGTTCGAGGTGGAGTTCAGGAACGGGGAGAACGTTCACAGGATCATCAGGGCGGTGAACGTGACGTGGAACGAGATGAAGGATGTCGTCATGAACGTTACGGTGAACCGTAACGCTTACGAGAACGAGGCCATCAAGGTCTCAGTCGGAGTGGCCAACCTCAGAAACACCCCGGCTTACGCCGTCACGGTGAGGGTGGGCGAATCTGAGAAGAAGATTCCAGTCCTTAACCCGGGAGAGGCGTGGAAGTTCGACTTTAACGTGATGGCGACCCGGATACTCAGGGTGGAGCTCAGCTACCTTGACGAGATGGGGATAAAGCACGTCATGTCGGAGAGCAGGGAGATAGGCATCATAAACGCGAGTGCGGTTCAGCTGTGCAGCTACGAGTTCGACAAGGGCATGCTCACCGGTGAGGTGTGCAACTTCGGCTCGACCGAGGTCAAGAATGTCGTCGTGAGCTTTGAGGGCAGGAAGTACTTCGTGGGGACGATAATGCCGGAGGACTACGAGGTCTTCTCGATAAAGGGCAACTCGAGCAACGGCACCCTCATAATCTCGTGGAAGGCAGCATCTGGTGATGTTCTCAGCATCTCGGAGGAGATCGAAGGGGAGAGGGTTACCGTGAAAGCAGCAGAGGGTGGAAGCGAGATTCTGATAGCCTCGGGGGCGATAGCTGTTGTGATCGTGGCGATTGCGATTTACGCTCTGAGAAGAAGATGACGGTCGTGGTCTTTGAGAACGTCAGCAAGGTTTACCGGACGAAGTACTACGAGGTGAGGGCATTAGACCGGATAAACCTCGAGGTGGAGAAAGGGGAGTTCCTCGCTGTGATGGGCCCCTCCGGGAGCGGCAAGTCCACGATGCTTAACCTGATCGGCTGCCTGGACAAGCCCACGGAGGGGGAGATCTACATAAACGGGGTAGCCGTTTCGGGGCTTAGCGACAACGAGCTCACCGACCTGAGGAGGGAGACGATCGGATTTATATTCCAGCAGTTCAACCTGATCCCCACCCTCTCCGCGGAGGAGAACATTGAGCTCCCCATGATCTTCCGGGGGACTCCTGCTGCGGAGAGGAAGAGGAAAGCCGAGAAGCTGCTGAGCCTCGTGGGGCTTGAGGATGTGGCCGACAGAAAGCCATTCGAGATGTCGGGCGGGCAGCAGCAGAGGGTCGCGATAGCGAGAGCCCTCGCAAACGATCCTGAGATTCTGCTCTGCGATGAGCCAACAGGAAACCTCGACTCGAAGACGGGGAGGCAGATAATGGAGATCCTGCGAAAGCTGAATGAGGAGGGGGTGACGGTCATACTCGTCACCCACGATGAGTCACTCAAAGGCTATGCTGACAGGGTCGTCAGGCTTAGGGACGGGAGGATAGTGGATGTATCTGCAGCTGGCAGTTAGGAACCTCGGAAGGGCGAGGGTCAGGAGCGCTCTCGCGGTGATCGGGATAATAATCGGAGTCACCGCCATAACCTCCATCGGGATCTTTGGGGAGAATCTGAAGAAGAGCGTGATAGAGGGTTTTGGAGACGTTGCGAACGAGCTGATTCTGATTCCGAACGCGAGGGAAGGGTACAAGAGCATAGACGAAAAGGTTGTGGAGACAATACGGAAGGCACCGTTCACTGCAGATATCATCCCGGTGAAGACCGACGCGGGGGAGGTGCTCTTCAGGGGGAGCAAGAGGATAGTCACGGTCTACGGAATGGATGAGGACGCTGTAAGGGAGATGTTCAAGGCGGAGAAGGGCACGATATCGCTGAAGTCCGGCAGATGCGTGGTTGGGTGGTCTCTCGCTCAGGAGCTTGAGGTGAAGGTGGGAAGCAAGATCTCGGTGGGAGGGAGGATATACAGGGTTTCCGCGATACTCGAGAGGGAGGGGGCGAGGTTCGACATAAACCCGAACGGCGTCATCATAGTGTCGTCAAGGGACATCCCAGCGGAATACTCGATGGTTATAGTCAAGCTGGCGAGCATTGACGACATAGAGCCCTTCAAGAAGTTCGTCTCCTCGACCGTGAACCTGAAGGACGAGAGGGTGGAGATATTCGAGATGCGGTCGATCCTCGAGAGGATAGACGAGGTGTTCAACCAGATAAACATGTTCCTGATGGCGATAGCCGGAATCTCCCTGCTTGTGGCTGGAGTCAGCATCCTGAACATAATGCTCATGTCAACGATAGAGAGAACGAAGGAGATAGGGATAATGAGGGCAATAGGGGCGAGAAAGTCGGTGATACTCAGAATATTCCTGCTCGAGGCGGCAATCCTTGGCGTCGCGGGGAGCGTTGTCGGCGCGGTTCTGAGCATCGCTGGGGGTTACGCGATAACGAAGCTGATAGTCGGGGACGTTGGCGCCATGCTCACCGCGACCACGGCGGTGTTTGCAGCCGAGGGGTTCCTGTTTGGCGTCTTCACAGCCGTCATAAGCGGCCTCTATCCAGCGTGGAGGGCGGCAAACCTCGAGCCAATCGAGGCCTTGAGGTACGAGTAGCTAAACCTCAAAGTACGTGAAAAGGCTGTCCGGAACCTCAACCTCCTCCGCAGGCTCTGAGGCTATTTCCCTAACAATGACTCTCCCGAAGCTCTCCCAGACCCTCACGACCTCCTCAACCTCTCTCCCGAACGCGACGTAGCTCGGTCCGTTACCAGAAAGCCCGGCGTTCACGTCGAGGTGCTGCACCGCGGTTACGGGCTCGAGGGGGAGGTTCAGCTTGGTGCAGTAGTGCATGGAGTTCAGGTACATCGCGGCCTTCAGCTCCCCCCTCATGGCAAGCCTGAAAGCCCTGTCCACTTCCTCTCTTCCGCGCCTTATCTCCCTCAGGTTGACCTCCCCCCTCTCCCACTCCGGCAGGAGGATCACCGCCTCGCCCTCAAGCTCGTCCCTCCTGTAGAGCCTCATCCTCGAGTTGTCGGAGAACACGAGTCCACCGAGCAGGGATGCGGAGGCGTCATCAAACGCACCGGTGTAGCTCATCCCGCTCTCGAGGCTGATCCTCGCATTGATCCTCAAGATCTTCTCCGCGTTCAGCGGCATCTCCATGGCCTTCATCGCAGCCATTACCATGGCGTTCATGAAGGCGCTGCTGCTCCCCAGCCCGCTCCTCCTCGGGATCTCGCTCTCAACCTCAAAAACTCCCCCCTCCACTCCGGAGTTCCTCATCAGCTTCTCAGCGATGGCGCTCCTCTCCATCCTGCCATCCTGAAGGACGTAGAACCCCTTTAGATCGTTCTCCTCCCTGAAAACGACGCGAGTTTCGAGCTTAATGCCAAAGGCGACCCCCTTGAGGGTTGCGAGCGCGTTCACAACAGTTCCGGCGGCGAAGCTCTTAGCTTCGGTTCTCATAAACCCTCCTGAGGTTGTAAAGGGTGTCCCTCTCAGCCGGAATCCTCCCTGCGGACAGTATGAGCTCCCTGAGCTCCTCAACCGTCATGAACTCTCCGCTTGTTGCTCCGGCCGATTTGGATATGTTCTCCTCCATGAGCGTTCCACCAACATCATTCGCCCCGGTGAAGAGTGAAGCCTGAGCGAGCTTCCTCCCCATCTTGACCCACGACGCCTGTATGTTCTCGATGAGCGGGTAAAGAACGATCCTCGCCACGGCTATAACGAGCAGATCCTCGAAGCCGTTGGGGGATCTGGCCATCTCTCCGAGCCTGTTGTTCCTGTCCATGAACGGAAGGGGTATGAACTCTGTGAAGCCACCGGTCTCCTCCTGAATCTGCCTTATCAGGTTGAGGTGCTCCATCCTGTCCTCCCAGCTCTCCACGTGCCCGTACATCATGGTCGCGGTTGTGGGGATGCCGAGGCTGTGTGCGGTCGTGATAACCTCCACCCACTCGTCCGTCGTCAGCTTGTCCGGGCAGATCACCTTTCTGACTCTATCGACGAGGATCTCCGCTGCCGTGCCGGGCATCGAGTTCAGTCCTGCTTTTCTGAACTCCCTGAGCACGTCCTCCACGTCCACACCGTCATTCCTGCTCGCATGCACGACCTCCATCGGCGAGAATGCGTGGATGTGGATGTCTTTTGACTCCCTTCTGACGGCCTTCAGGATGCTGACGTAGTGCTCCACACCCGCATTTGGAAATAGGCCTCCCTGAATCGTCACCTCCGTGCATCCGTACTCCACCGCTTCTCTGACCTTCCTCCTTATCTCCTCCTCGCTCAGGAAAAACCTCTTCCTGTTGCTGTATGAGCAGAAGAGGCAGGAGTTGACGCATATGTCGGTGAAGTTTATGTTCCTGTTGACAACGAAGGTCACAACATCTCCCTTGAGCTCCTCCCTGAGCCTGTTGGCTACCTCCATCGTTCTGTAGGGGTTTTTCACCATCTCCCTAAGCTCCGACTTCAGCATCTGTATCCCTCTTCGTCCGAATACGCCTCGATGAGCGGGGCGAGAGCCTCGCTGTACCAGCCCTCAACCACAAACCTCGGATGTATGGGTAGCCTCTCCCTTAGGAGATGTTTTCCGTTTAAACTCCTTTCGATTTTCTCCAGCGTCGGCCACGGGTGCTCCGGGTTTATGTAGTCGGGGGTGACCTCTGAAATCCCGCCTATGTCGTTCGCTCCGGCATCTACGAATGGCGTTATGTCCTCAACGAGGTTTGGCGGGATCTGCACGGCAACGTCATCTGGCAGAACCCTCCTTGCGTACCTGACGGCGTCGATCATGTCCTCAATGCTCGGCTGCGGCCAGCTCTCCATCCTCGTCCCCTTCTTCGGCGAGAAGTTTTGCACGATCACCTCCTGTATGTGGCCGTAGTTGTCGGCCAGATCTGCAATAACCTCGAGAGAGTAGAGGCGATCCTCCCTGCTCTCCCCGATCCCCACGAGGATTCCCGTGGTGAATGGAATCTCGAGCCTTCCAGCCTCTCTGATAACCCTTATCCTCTCCTCAGGCTTTTTTCCCGGGCTCTCAGCGTGGCACTCGAGCTCGACGGCCTGCTCGAGCATCAGGCCCATGCTCGCGTTCCAGTCCTTCAGCCTCCTCATCTCCTCCCTCGAGATCACGCCCGCATTCGTGTGGGGCAGTAGGCCGTGCCTCACCGCAAGCCTGTTCAGGAAGACCACGAAGTCCGTGAGATCCCTAAACCCCCTCTCTTTAAGCCACTCCCTCACGTGGGAGAACTCGTCAGCCCCCTCGCCGAAGGTGAATAGTGCCTCGGTTGAATTCTTAGCTGCCCTCAGAAGAGCCTCCACCTCATCAGCCTCCATAACCAGACCATCGTCCTTTCTGAAGCCGCAGTAATAGCATTTGTTCCGGCACACCCTCGTGAGGGGGATGAAGACGTTGCGGGAGTAGGTTACAATCACGGACGAATTTTTGCACGGGTAATAGTTAAAAATTGTGATCGAACCTTATCCTCTTCCTCACGTCTGGGGTCAGGTGGTCGAGAACCGTCCCGCTCGCCCTCATGAGCTCGAGCCTTTCGACGACCTCTCTCCCCTCTTTGCCCGCATAACCGTTCGCTATAACCGCTGCGCCAATTGCCGAGACCTTACCACCAGCGTGGCTCAGGTCAACAACTTCAAAGTGCTCTCCAACCCTTTCTGCGACCGCACCGGCGAACCTGCCGGACAAATAAACCTTCTTCGCATCAACAACTGCCGTAAGCGCCCTTATCCCCTTCATGACCCACTCCGCAAAGACGTCTGCATCAAAATCCTTACCTCTCGCCTCGAAGTAGCTCTTAAGGCCCCCGCTGAAGATGACGTCCTTGGTGATCCTCCCCATCAGGTAGGCGAGCTCCCCGTCAATTGCAGAAATGCTGGAGTACCCGGGAAAGCCGGACGTCCCTCCAATTCCGTCAACAATTCTGCCCTCCTCCACCGCAATGAACGCGTTAAAGCCGTATCCGAGCTCGGCGAGGATGAACGTCTCGTCCACACCAAACTCGTGCAGGACGTATGCCACGCTGCACACCTTGTCGTACGTGCCCATGTCTATCCTGTTCACCTTCCTGCAGTCCGGAACGGTTGGGAGGTGTATCACCGCCGGAATTGTGTGGATGTTGAGCCTTTTCTCCCTCAGAAGCTCTATAACCCTCCTCATCCCGAGGGACTGCTCTCTGTCGAAGTTCAGAGTCATCAGCGCAAACTCCTTTTCGGAAATCTCGTACAGCCTCTTTACCGGCAGTCCGTAGCCTGAGAGACCAGCGGCAACGTCGAAGTCGAGCGACTGGAGGAACTCCACGAAGTCCTCGGGGCTCTCCTTGACCTTGGAAGAGGAGAACTCGTAGTGCTCTCCCTCCTCAAGAACGAAAACCCCGTAGCTTTTAGTTCCGGCATCAATCCCAACGCTCACCACGGGTTACCCTCCAGATGGTTCCTTATCTTGTCCGTGGTGCTCCTCATGATCCTCTCTATCCAGATCACTATCTCCCCGCCATCCTTCCTTATGTCCGCGACCTCGAAGTCGACCCCTGTGCTTCTCATGTGCTCCAGAAAGAGGTTCATGACCTCGAACTCCCTGAACCTCAGCCTCACCCTCTCGACAACCTTCCCTCCCTCGGCAACCTCCCTTATGCTCCTGACCATGGGCTCCAGTATCGCCATCCCGAGCCTCAGGCACCTCTCCCTGAACTCCTCCTCGCTCTCGTTGAACTCGAAGCTCTGGAACCCCTCCCTCACGATTCTCGAGAACATGAAGTCCTTGCCGTAGTCGTTGAAGTACCTGAAGGCGTACCTCAAATCCCCGGCGTTCGTCTCGGAGGTCGTGTACTTCAGCGGCTCGAGCCTCATTTCAGGATCCTTCATCACCACGCCCTCTCTTCCCTCCCTGCCGAGCCTCTCTATTATCTCCCTCACCTCTTCATGCGCCGTCCTGACGTCGAAGACCCCGAGGAGGGGTGCGTATTTCAGCCCGTACTCCTCGCAGAGCCTTATCTTCTCCTCTATGCTGAGCGGTGTGTTCGTTCTCTCCTCCCTGATGTCGAAAACGAAGAAGTCGAGCCTCTCTATTCCGTACAGGCTCTTGGGGACGAAGGGCGACTCCTCGCCCACAGCCTCGCAGCACAGGACGAGGTTCGGATGGTCTTTGAAGAAATCCGGGTTTACGAGCTCCCTTGCCTTTTCGGTGGTGTAGGGGCAGATGTACCCTCTTCTGGTCATCGCGTAGAGGTTTTTCCCGAACCTCGCTATTCTCACGTTGTAGCCGTTCATCTTCTCCTCGACCGCAACCTCCTTCTCGAAGTGCTTTCTAATGGTCGGTTTGAGGGTCAGCGCTCTTCTGATCTTGGGAAAGCCCCTGACGACCCTAACGCCGTTTACGGTTTTGGCTACAAGGCTGCCCTCCTCAATCTCTCCAAACTTCCTGTCGAACCTGAGGGCTTCAATAACATCAGAAAAGAAGGGGTGCGGGATGAAAGCACGCCTCAGTATGTTCTTCTCCTCGAGCTTTCTCCCGGCGTGTCTCGAAAGTCCGAGGGCTTCTGAGACGAACATGTCAGCACTTTACCGTGCATAGGAACTTCATCAGGTCTCTCTCTGTGATTATCCCCTCGAGCGTGTCCTTCACGACGAGCGCAGCGGCCTGATTCTTCTCGATCATCTTCCTGACGACGTCGGTTACGCTGTCCTCCGGGTGAACGACGAGCGGCTCCCTGTACTTCAGCACCTTCTCGTTGTTGAGTATCGTGGTTATCGGCTGTGAGAGCACGTCCTCAGCGTTGCCGGTTATCAGCTTCTTGAACGCCTCGCCCGAGAAGTAGTGGACGAGTGTTGAGGATGTGAGCAGGCCGAGCAGAATCCCGTCCTTGACCACCGGCAGCCTCCTGAACCTCTTGCTGACCATGAGCTTTATTGCGTCCTCTATGCTCGTCTCCGGCTCGGCGGTGATGACACCCCTCGTCATGAAGTCCTTAACCCTGCCATCGTACCTCGCCCTCGAGGCGAGGAAGACCATTATGTCTCTCTCGGTTATTATACCCACAATCGAGTCCTCGTCGTCAACTATCGGCGCTCCGCCGACGTTGTGCTGGAGCATGAGCTCTAAAGCGTCCTCCCATGAGCTTGAGTAGTGGACGCTCATGACGTTCTTCTCCATTATCTCCCTGACCTCCTCGTTAACGGCTGCGATCAGGTTGCCCATGTACTTGTCCTTGACGAGTCTGTGCCTGTCCCCTCCTCCAAGGAAGTCGAGGATGTCCATGCTCGTGACGATGCCCTCAAGCCTCTTCGTTCCCGCATCTGCTATGGGCACCCTCCTGAAGCTGTACTTGACCATGGTCTTCATTGAGGTCATTATCGTTGATGTGGGCGGGATCGTGATGACGTTGGTCGAGGCGAGATCCATAACCGATCCGAACCTGCTGTTCTTGACCATGCGATCACCCTCAGATCGTCTCATAGCAGTCCTCGCAGACCTTCATGCCGTCTGCGTCTATCAGCTCGGCTATTCTGCCGCACTTCTCGCACTTGCCGACTTCGACCTCCTCTCTGACGTAGGTCTCCTCCCTTATCAGCCCCATGTACTCTCCGAGGTCTATGGAGTATGAGAGCAGGTCAGTGTCGGTCACGATGCCGACGAGCGCATCTCCGTTAACGACAGGGAGCCTCCTTATGCCCTTCCTGAGCATGATCATCCCAGCCTCTCTCGCGCTGGTTTCTGGCGTGACGGTGATGAGCGGGTAGTTCATGACCTCCTCGACCGTCACCTCTGCCGGAACCCTGTTCCTCGACACTACCTTGACTATTATGTCCCTCTCGGTCACGATTCCAATGGGCTTCGAGTCCTCAACGACAACAACGCTCCCGACGCCGTACTCTATCATCTTTCTGGAAGCGTTGAGCACAGAGTCCTCCTTTGAGACCGTACAGACCTCTCGTGTCATTATCTCCTTGACTGGGATGTCTGCTGTCATTTTTATCACCACTCGACATATATGCTATGGCGTCAGGTTTTAAAGCTTTTTGCAGCTCTCCTATCGCCCTTTTCAACCCAGAAAAGGCTGTTTGTATTGAAATCTAATAATTTTTAACTGAAAATAATGAACTTAATCCCGTATGCTGTTGAGAGCACGATTACTCCGGCGACCATTATCCCCAGCAGGATGAACAGCATCGCCTTCCTGCCGTTAAGCCCGAGGAGAAACGCTATCAGGCTGCCAGTCCACGCTCCTGTAACCGGCAGCGGAATGGCCACGAAGAGTGTGAGCCCGGGGTAACCGTACCTCTCGACAGCACCCCTCCTCTTTTCAGCAAGGCTTAGAGCGTACTCGTAGAGCCTCCCGATCAGGGGAATCCTCCTTATCAGCCCCTCGACCCTGTGGAGGACGAAAAGGATGAAGGGGACGGGAAGAAAGTTCCCGATTACGGAGACCACGTACGCCTCAGCGGGGGGAAGTCCCTTTATCGCCGCGTAGGGTATCGCGCCCCTCAGCTCAGAGATCGGGAGCATTGAGATTACCAGAACGTCAATCCACTCCAAGCTCAATCCCCCTAACGAGCTTTACCATGATCTCGTTGTACGTGGCGTCAATCCCGAACTCCCTCGCCTTCCTCACGAACGCCCCGTTTATGAACTCTATCTCAGTCCTTCTCCCCTTCTCGATGTCCTGGAGCATGGAGGACCTGTTCATGCTCGTCCTCACCGCAACATCTTTTGCAGCTCTCTCAACATCAACGTCGTAGCCCATCCTGCTCATAACTTCTCTGCACTCCCCCGCTATCCTCCTCGCGACATCCCACAGCTCCGGCACCTCGACGATCTTCCCGTTCCTGACCCTGCAGACCGCCGTGATCGGGTTGATGACCGCGTTTATGCATGCCTTCTCCCATATCCTGCGCTCTATGTCCTCGACGACTTCAACGTTCACCCCGGCCTCTCTGAGGACGAGCTCGAAGTCCTCTGCTCCGCTGCCCTTGAAGTTCCCGAGGAGCGTCATGCCCTCCCCGGCGTAGATTACGTGTCCCGGCTCCCTCAGGTTCGCTCCATAGGTTGTCACGCCCCCAACCACGTTGTCGAAGTGCCTTGCGAGAATATCTTCATTCCCAACCCCATTCTGGAGGCTGCAGATCGCCCTGAACCTCACCTTCTCAAGCTGCCTCGCGGCATTCTCGGTGTCGTAGGCTTTGACTGTCAGAAACACCAGATCGGCGTCCACGGGTTCGCTGACGGCTGTGACGTCGAAGTGCTCCTCCATTAGCCCTGATACCTCCAGCCCTCTACTCTGCAGAGCCTTCAGCTGCTCGCCCCTCGCAACAAAAACCACGTCGAATCCTGCTTTGAGCAGAAGCGCACCGAACAGGCTTCCGAGGGCACCGGCACCCATTATCTGGATCTTCATGGTCAGAAGAACTCGTCTATCTTTATCTGTCTTTTGAGCTCGCTCTCGAAGAGGGACAGCGTCTCCACTTCTATCAGCTTTATCCTCTGCCTCGTGTAGTTGCTCACGTTGTATGTTTCGGCAAGCTCCTTGGAGAGGTTCAGGTACTTGGTTATTGACCCCTCGTGGACTGTGAGTGTAAGCGAGCCGCCACACCTCCTGCACTTGCCAGAGAGCGGGATTCTGCGGTACTTCTCGTTGCAGTTGACACACCTGAACTCCTGCCTCGAAAACGCCCTCAGGTTTCCGATTATGTCGGGGAGGAAGTGGGAGGTTATCACCCTTTCAGCAACATCGTGCTCGTCCACAGCCCTGATTTTCCTCGCGAGCTCCATCTGGTGCTTGACCTTATCCTGCATGGACTTCAGCGTCTTGTAGGCGCTGCTCTTGACACCCAGAGCGATGTTCTCAGTGTCGTGGGTGAACCTGAGCCCGAAGTACTTCCTCTCATCTCCGAGCCTGTCCTCCACCCTCTCTATCACTCCAACAAACTCCTTTGGATGAGCACACCTCAGCGTCCCCTCGTAGAACTCCAGCGGGTATCTCTCGCAGACGTCCATGTTGTGCACCTCTCCGTCGACCTCCTTCGGGTCGAGGATGACCGTGAGCACGAGGGGTGCGTCCATCTGTCCACCTCTCTTGTCCGGCAGGAACTCCCTCGAGAAGTTCAGCAGACCGTCCATTAAAAGCATGACGCAGTCCTCATCCCCGTCGCAGTTCCTCCTCTTTGCTGCATGGAAGTAGGGGTGGGCGTACCCACCATTCACGTCCGCGAAGCCTATGATCCTCCCGAGAACGCCAGCTGAGGTGTGGGGGGCAAGACCGATCACGAGCTGCCCGATCAGATCTTCGGGCTTTTCGGCGTTGTAGAAGGGCTCGAGACCGTAGAACTTTACGAGGAGGTCGTCTATGAACTTGCTGACCCTGAGCAGGTACTCTCCCGCGGCCTTTGAGAGTATCACGTCCTGAGGTTTCAGCTCCACTATCTGGTTCTCGTCTTTGAGCTCTCTGCCCTCATAGTCCACCTCGTATCCGAGCTCCTTCAGCTTTTCCACGCTCACACCAATCTCAGCGGGCCTGAAGTGGGTTATGGGGATGTCCGTCATGTCGTACCTTATCGTTCCATCCTTGAACACGTACACCCTGTTTTTCGCCCTCAGTACGCCCTTCTCAATGCGCTCTGCGAACTTCTTCTTGGAGGTAAGGCCTATGACTCCCTTTAGAGCCCCGTTTGGCTCCCTCTCACCCAGATTCTCGAGGGCCTTCAGGTAAAGCTCCCTCACGTTTATCGTCCATCTCCTGTACGCAGACGCCTCTCCCCCGCACCTCTCGCACACCTCTCCCGTCCTTATCCCGCACTTGGGGCATATGTAGACCTGCTCTGTCAGCTCTCCGCACTCGCACCTCAGGTAGAAGCTCTCCTTCCCGCAGCTCCTGCACACCCTCACCGGCAGGTCAACCTCTATCTCTCCCTTGACCGAGTTGTAGCTCTTGGTGTACTCTATGGCCTTCTTCAGGTCTCTCGTCTTCCCTCCTGCCTCGCCGAGCGGGAACAGCATGTGGGGAGCGGGAGACATCATTCTCTCCTTCGACTTCTCGGGCCTCCCCATCCTCGCGCCGATCCTCGAAGGAGCCTTGGCCCTCACGTCAAGGCCGGACACCTTTCTCACGAACTCAAGTCCATCCTCGCTCTCTTTATCGTCCCTGACAACCTTCAGATCCTCGTCGAGTCCGAGGCATCGCACAAGCACCCTCCACCTCTCTATGACAATCTGCCCGTCCCTCACCTTGTGCTCAACAAGCAGGCTCTCGAGAACCTCCTTTGCCCTCCAGTCCATCTTCATAACGAGCGCGCTCTTCCCGTACTTGCCCTCCACCTTTCCCGTCTCAACGATTCTGTCCCTCAGGTACCTGAGGTCATTGGCCGAGACATCGTGCCAGAGGTACGTGTGGTCTGGGTGGAGCGGAACGCCGTAGTCGTCACACAGCTTCAGCGCCTCCTCCTCGCCAATCTTCCTGTAGTCTCCCTCAGGAATCTTCCCCTCAACCTCCTGCACCCACCATTCATAGCAGTAGCTCGCAGGAATGAGCGGGTGGTTGTTCTCGAGGAAGTCTCCGAAGTTGACGAGGATCTCCCCCATGTCTATTATCCTCTCGACAGCGTCCTTCAGCCTCAGCGCCTCCTCGTAGCTGCCTATCCTAACAACATCTCCGTTCCTCAGCCTCACCGTCGGCCCCTCGATGCTCGTAACGGGGACAACACTTCCCGCTTTCCCCGGCCTCTCCACCTTTAGCTGGGTTCCAATGGCGATGAACTCTCCCGCTATGACCATCGTGGCTGGGTGGAGGCCTATGGTCGCGAAGCCCGAGTTCCTCGCCCTGCCGTACCTGAGCCTGAAACCACCCTTCCTCGACGGGTGGCTGAAAACAGGCCTTCCTGCAACGATGTCCGAGAGGTACTTGTCCTTGGGCTTTACAGCCTCCTTCTTCTCGCTCTCCTCGTCCTTCTCACCGCTTTCATCTCCTCCCTTGTTGATCAGCCTGTCGAGCCACTCCCAGCCGCTTATCTTCACCTTGTCCACGATCTTCTTCAGCTTTGGTGCCTTGAGGGCAATACCCTCTGCTATGACGAGGGCCATTCCTCCCCTCACCCTGTTGGTCTCGACCCTCGGCAGGTTCCTGTATCCCGAGACCTCCGCGTCTTCAGTCGGCTCACCGTCTATGCAGACCGGACAGTTCTCGACAATCAGCCTGATCTCCTCATCTGATGGCAGGTACTGCAGGTTGGCGACCTTCTTGTAGAGCGGTATCTCCTCGCAGTACCTCAGCACTTCCTCCTCTGTGGGTTTGTACCTGTCTATTTTGAGTATCTGCCTGACGTAGTCTGCGACGAGAACCGACATGACCTGTGCGGTTCCACCAGCGCTCCTTATCGGCCCGGCGTAGTAGATCTTGATGAACTCTCCGTCCTTGTCCCTGTAGAGCTTCACCTTTGCGATTCCCTCAATGGGCGCGGCGACAACACCCTCGGTCTGGATGGCCACGGCAGTCCTTATCGCCTTATCTATCGCCTCCTCCTTCTCGAACTCTCCAAACTTGCCTGTGACTATGTCCTCGGCGATTTTGAAGCATATCTCGACCCTCGACATCCCCTGCGACTCGTACTCTATAATCTTCCCCGCAATCCCCTCAATTCCGAGGAGCTTTTCAACCCTCTCAGCCATGTTCCTTGCTATTGGGATCTCAACGTACGGCTTGGGATCGAGGCCGAGCTTTCTGGCTTTCTCGGCTATTTCGTAGTGCCTCTCAACCTCCTTGAGAAGAGAATCGTGATACCTTCTCAGCTCCTCGTAGAGCCTTGCCTCAAGCTCATTCTCAGCTTTTTCATCGTCATCGAAAATGGGGAAGAACCTGTCGAGGGTTACAATCATCTTACCTTGTAGTGCGAGTGAAAATTTAACTCTTGTGATGACAGTCCGGGCGATATGTTCCGGCGGAGAAATATTATTGTTGCAGCCCCTCCAGAAACTCAACCACTGCCCGGTTGAACTCCTCCGGGTTTTCGAGCATGGACAGGTGGGCCGAGCTGGACACTCTTTTCAGAACCGAGTTCGGCACGAGCCTGTGGATCGCCTCGCCGAAAGCTGGGGGTGTAGTGGCATCGTGCTCAGCGACGATTACGAGCACCGGCACCTCGATTCTGGGAAGCAGATCTTCATAATCAGCACGGAAGATCTCGGCAGTGGCGAGCGTGTAGATTCTCTTGTCGTTCTTTCTTATTATCGTCTCCACGAGCTCCCTGTGTTCGGGTCTGTTCTGGTAGAGGGAGATCTGGGAGATGAACGCGGCGATCTGGCTCATGTCCGGGCTGCTTTCAAGGATCTCCAGCCTCTTCTCGAACTCCTCTCTCATGCTCTCCGGCAGCCTGTGAAACGTGTTCGCGAGGATCAGGGACTCAACCTTTTCCGGGTATCTGGCGTAGAACTCCATGCAGACGAGGCCACCCATTGAGTGACCAAGAATGCTGGCTTTCTGGATGCCAAGGTGCTCCATGAGGTTGCTCACGTCCCTCGCGAAGTCTCCAATCGAAACGCTCTCCGGCACGTCAGACATCCCGAAGCCCCTGAGGTCGAGGGCGACAACATTGAACCTCCTCGAGAGCTCATCATACTGCTCAGACCACGCCTCAAGGCTGCCTCCAAGGCCGTGCACGAGAATGAGCGGCCTGCCATTTCCGGCCTCAAAGTACCTGAGCTTAAGGCCGTCGGAGTCAAAGAATCCAAACCTCATGATTTTTCGTTTGATTTTGCCCTTTTAAGCTTTGTCTCCGCAACCCTTATCCCTTCCCCTTTCAAGAATGCTTCAATGATCTCGAAGTTCCTCGAGCTGGTCAGGAGGTGTAGCGGGAATCTCGTTGCCCTCACCGGAGCGGGGATATCTGCGGACAGCGGAATCCCGACGTTCAGGGGAAAGGACGGACTGTGGAACAAGTACAGGCCGGAGGAGCTTGCCACACCTCAGGCGTTTGCGAAGAACCCAAGACTCGTCTGGGAGTGGTATGCGTGGAGGATGGAGAAGGTTTTCAGCGCGAGGCCGAACCCGGCACATCTCGCTCTGGCGATCATGGAGAGGAAGGGACTTCTGAAGGCCGTGATAACTCAGAACGTGGACAACCTGCACGAGAGGGCCGGAAGCAGGAACGTGATTCACCTGCACGGCAGGATTGATGAGATGAGGTGCTTGGGGTGCGACAGGATCGTCAGGGTTGCCAAACCTCCCAAAGCCATTCCGCCCGTCTGCGAGTGCGGGGAGATGATGAGGCCGAACGTGGTGTGGTTTGGAGAGGCGCTGCCGGAAAGGGAGCTCGAGCTCGCCATGAGCCTTTGCGAGGAGAACAGCGTTCTGGTTATAGGAACATCTGCTGTCGTTTACCCCGCAGCCTACCTCCCTCACCACGCGAAGAGAAACGGAAACATGGTAATCGAGATAAACCCCGACGTGACTCCCGTAACGGATATCGCCGACCTCAGCGTGAGGGAGAGGGCGGGAAAATTCTTCGAACCCCTGCTGCCTATTTTAGAAGAGGAAGGCTTCCCGTGATTTTGTCTATTTTCTCCTCTTTCTCAGGGCCTATGACCACCGCTGTGATGGTTCCGGGAGGGATCTCCGTAAGCCCCGCATCCTTCACGTATCCAGACGGCAAGCCAGCTTTTCTCGCCTGCTCGAATATCCTCATCAGCTCCTCCAGATTTTTCACCTTCAGCACTATCTTCTTCTGCCCCTCCATCTTCCACTTATCTCTCGTACTCGAATCGGCTGCCTCGTAGCCTATTATTGCCGCGTGAGCTACCTGAACCGCGAGCTTCCCCCTCGAGAGCTTAAGATCCTCCCTGACCACGATCACCTGCTTGTACTCACTCTCCGAAACCATACTGCTCGAGCTCTTCGAGGCTTACGGGCTTCGACTTCTCCTCCACCCACCTCTCTCCTACCTTCTTCGCCTCCTCCTCGTCGTAGTCCTGTATTACGAGCGCGTCTCCGTCCTCCTTCACCGCCGAGAGGGGAACGCCGAAGAACCTGTCGGAACTCTTGACTATAAGGTATCCCTCAAAAACGTCTATGCTCTCCCCGACCTCCTCACCATCCTTGCGAACGAAGCGGCATATTAAATCCATGTTTTCGGTGTTGTGGGTTCAGGGATAAATCATTTGCGCAAGTTTATTAATTGCCGCTAAACCTCTTCCAGCATGGAAATAGTGATCCCGTTCAAACCTGTCAACCCGAAAACAAGGCTCTCCGGCATTCTAACAAGGGAGGAGAGGGAGGAGCTCGCGTTCAACCTCCTTCTGGACGTCGTTGATGCGTGCGGTGAGGCGGTGGTGATATCGAGCGCTGAGGACAGGAGGCTTGAGGGCCTCAGGTACGAGGTGGACAGCAGGAGCCTCGACGAGGTGGTGACTTCGAGGATAAAGAAAGGGGATCTGGCCGTGGTAATGTCCGATCTCCCACTGCTTAATGAGAGGGTGGTGGAGAGGTTCCTGAGCTCCGATGGAGAGGTTGTCCTAGCCCCGGGGAGGAAGGGGGGGACAAACATGCTCCTCTCGAGAAGCAGGAGCTTTCGCACCTCCTACCACTACGGCAGCTTTGTCAAGCACGTTCAGATATGCGAGTCGCTCGGGCTTAAGTATAAGATCTTCGACTCGTTCTACGCGAGCGTGGACATTGACGACGAGAGCGACCTGCTTGAGCTGATGATACACGGGAAGGGGAAGAGGAGCTACGAGTACCTTGAGGGGCTTGGCTTCTACGTGGACTTCTCCGAGAAAGATCCCATGCTGAAGAGGAGTTAGAAGATCATCTCACCCAGCATGTCCTTTTCAATCCCTATTCTTATCTCCCTCGCTATCCTCCTGCCCATGTACATGTTCTCTCCAAAGAGCACGTAGGAGTATGGCGAGGCCGGTATGCCCACAGTCGAGCCGGCCACAATCCTCGCTGAGATCTCGAAGTAGTAGATTTCTCCGTTCTCGTCTATTATGCTCTCCAGACAGAACGGGCCAACCATTCCCGGCTCCGCTATCCTCTTCGAGTACTCGTAGACCCTCTGCCCGTCCCTGAGTATTCTGGAGAGCAGGCTCTCCCTGACTACAAGCGGTATGTTGCCCACAACCGTGTATGTGGGGATGATTCCAGCCTCCAGCTGCTCCTCGGCCGGAATCCTGCCTATCCCGTCCACGTTCGACTCGTAGCGCCTGTCTATGGCTATGAGCTCTATCCTGCCGTTCACAACTGAATAAAAGAAGGAGAAGTAGACCGGCACACCGAGAACGTACTGCTGGATGTGGGCGCTGTCAACGTCCCTCTCCGAGATTACTCCTCTCCTGACGAGCTCTCCTGCTTTCCTGTAGAAGTCGTCCCTGTCGCGGGCTATGAAGTATCCCTTGCCTCCCCTCGCCCCGGGGTACTTCACTATGACGAGCCCGTCTATCTCCTCTGGGGAGGAGTACGTTCTGGGGAGTTTCAGCCCTGCCCTCTCCAGCCACTCCCTCTGCTTCTCTCTAACAGTTTCCCACTCCATAAGAACCCTGTTGCCAAAGACGGGAACCTTCAGGTTGTAGAGGCTGCCTATGTACGCGTTGTAGCTGCCGTGGGGGATGAGCACGGTGTTGAGCTCTATGAGCCTCCTCTGAATCACCTCGTCCAGCAGTTCCCGGTAATCGTCAACCTGAATTATGTGATCCGCAACCCCGAAGCTCTCGTAAACGAACCTCTCCTTCTCCCTGCATATGCAGACGGTCTCGAACCCTTCCTCCTTCGCCCCCTTCAGAATGTTGAGGGCCGAGTGGCTGCCTATGGTGCCTATCCTGACCTCTTCCTGGTCGTAGGAGGAGAGTATCCTGAGGATCTCGTCGCGCATGTCTTGCTGTTCTCACCCAAAAATAAAAAGCCTTTCATTTAACCGGGTACTTCCTCTCGTTCTTCTCGATCTTCGAGAGAACCGCCTTCTCCAAGTCTATCCCGCACTCGTGGGCGAGGGTGAGCAGGTAGATCATCACGTCGCTGATCTCCTCTCCAATCCTCTCCCTGTACTCCTCACTTTCCAGAAGTCTCGCAATCTCCTCATCGCTCTTCCACTGGAAAATTTCAAGCAGCTCGCCAATCTCAACTGCCACGGAAATCACGAGGTTCTTCGGGGTGTGGTATTTTTTCCAGTCTCTTCTATCCCTGAAATCAATCAGAATTCTGGTTATTTCGTTCAATTCCATAATCAATCCAATACACAGGTTTAATGTAAAACTTTGGGATCGTCGTACTCTAAGAAGACTATCTATTATCTCACAGCACCATACCACAAAAAGAGCAGGTGTTATCGGGTCTCAACAGGAAATCTCTTGAACATATCTCCAGAATTGGGAGATTTTATGACAAAACCAGAGGTGGGAGAGATTCCTGTTCCTCGTGGAAGGTGGACAAATTTTTTAACCCCAAAATCAAAATTCATACCTGATGGTAAGAACAAGAACTGTTGGTAAAAAGGGGCAGGTCACAATCCCAAAAGAAATACGAGACAGATTTGGTTTGAAAGAGGGTAAAAAAGTCATCTTTGAGGTTAAAGGTGATGAGATTATCCTGAGGCCGGAAAAGGCTGGTAAAGACTACGTGGAAGAGTTCACCTCAGTCATTAAGAAAAAGCTTGAGGCACCGAATGCTGTCGAATTGAAGAGGTTGTATTATGGACAAATTGAAGAACGTCTATATTGACTCCAATATTTTCATTTATGCGGCTCTCTATTCTGGAGATGTTGCCGAAAAATCAAAGGAGTGGCTAAGAAAGGCATCTGATGGTGAGTTCAATGCTTTTACCTCAGTACTGACATGGGATGAAGTTGTGTATGTCGTGAGGAAAGTTTCTGGAGTTGAAGAGAGCATTAAAATCGGTAAAATCCTGCTCAAAATGCCGTTTCTTGAGTTTCTGAATGTTGATTACGCGATTTGTGAAGATGCCCAGAAATTTGCTGAGAAGTACAAGCTTTTGCCGAGAGATGCGGTTCATGCTGCTCTTGCATTGAGATACTGTGATGGAACAATAATTAGCAACGATACGGATTTCGATGTGGTTGAAGGCTTAAGGAGGCTCTTCTGAGGAGCTGAGATGGAGTTTGTGTAAAACAATCGTCCAAAATGCTGGAAATCTAACAATCTACTTCTGCTCCCTTTCCTGAACCATCTCCTCGTAAACATCGAGCAGGGCTATGAGGGATGCGGGGATCGCTATTTCGGTGGGGAAGGTTATGTATGGTGTGAGGTCTATCACGAAGTCTGACAGCCTCAGGATTCCCTTGGGCAGCCCGGTTCTGCTGCCCGCAAAGATGACTATCTCATCCGCTCTCTCAAACGCCCTCTTGAGCTCCTCCCTTATCTCCGAGAGCTGCTTTCCCGTCGGATCTGTGGAGATCAGGACGCTCCTCTTTCTCCTCTTGTCCCTGAACGTCTGGTACAGGTCGTGGACGAGCACCCTCACCTCCCTCACGTCTCTGGCGTAGCTCCTCCTCTGTATCTTGAGCCTGGACTCCTTCCCCCTCCTGAGCCCCCTCAGGAACTCGTAGAGCTCGTCGGCATCCACGTATCCGTAGGGAGCGATGATGAGCTCCTTTATCTCGAACGACTGGGCGCTCCTGCCAATCCTCTCTCCAATCTCCCTCGCCCCTTTCGGGTTCTCGAGGTAGGGCATCTGGACGAAGGAGACCTTGCCGAAAAACTTCAGGCTGTCGACCTTTTCTGGCATGTACTTCCTCCTCTCCTCCTCTCCATCCAGAATTCCTATGAACGTCCTCTCGTTGACGATCTCAACGTAAACGGCCTTGTCCGGCTGGTTCAGGTCGACCTCCTTTCCGCTGATCTCCTGAATTCTCCTCCCGAGCCTTATGTTAACGTCCATGCTGTTGAAGTCGTGCCTGAGCCCCCTCCTCGTTGTCCTTACAGCGAAAGTCTCGAAGTCTCCCATGGCCTCCACGATCTCCTCGGCCTTTCCGAGAATCTCGTCGAGGTCGCTTCTCAGCTCGAACAGAATGGGGATGGCCTTCTCGACCTCCGGAACCTCCTTGACCTTCTCGATGTCGTCCGAGTGGACTATGAGCACTCCGAGGTAGCCAGCAGGCCTAACTTCTATCTTAACGTCTCCCATGAGCTCCTTGATGTTCTGCATGGCGATGTACTCCATTCCTCTCTGGGTTTTGACGAAAATCATCGAGAATCCTTACCCGGCAAGTTTTTTATAGCTTGCTGGCCCACTTTTATTCATGCCCCACGGCGAGCCAGTTTTTGCGGGTGTTTTTCTCTCCGGCATGCTCGTCACCTTCCTGCTCGCGGGGGTTCTGGGCGGGGCGGTGTTTTACCTCGCCCTGAGGTGGGCGGGAATTAGGGCCACGCTCTTCAAGGCCATGCTTGCCGTGCTTGCCGGAACAGTCATAGCATTCTTCGTTGCGAAGCTCCTCGTGCTAATCCCGGTTGTCGGAATTCTTCTGGCACCGTTCGGCTACTTCGTCGCGTTTGCGTGGGTCGTGAAGGAGATGTTCGACACGAGCTGGGAGAGGGCGTTCCTGTCCCTCATACTCGTCTTCGTGATTCAGGTTGTCCTGTTCGTGGCCCTCGCACTCTTGACCGGGGTGTCGATGATGGCATTCCTGACGACCTGCCCGCTCTCCTTTTAGCCTATTATCTTCATCATCCTGAACAGGTTCCTTCTGTAGAGCTCCCCGGACACTATGAATACTATCAGCGAGAACGCCTCAAGCTGGTCGTAGACCAGATGGTAGCTGTGAACGTTCATGAATACCGCGAGGGAGAACAGGGCTATGGAGAGCGAGATTCCGGAGAGCCTGTCGATGGACTCCATGGGGAGCTGGATTATCGCGTGCTCTATCCTCTTTTCCCTCAGGGTCAGGTAGATTATGGCCGCGACGACTGGCAGGGAGAGGATGTAGACGAACTCAGAAAGGAGAACGATGTCGTAGGCAACCCTCCCGAACTCGGGGAGTTCTATGGACAGCAGCCAGAAAATCGACACGTAGACCACGGGAAGGCCAATCCTGTTTGGGTCGACGTTCTCAACTCTAAACTCCACGAGCGTTGAGAGCCGGTATATCGCGTAGACGTGGATGGCGAATGACAGGGGCATGACGACGTAGAGGTACGCCTCGAGATTTGGAACCTCGAACGTCAGGATCCTGAAGTCGGAGAGGAACTCGAACAGCTCGACGATCGAGATGATAAGAAACACGAGTGAGCTCAGGAGAAGGTAGGTTGTGACAAAAGACCAGAGGGAACCGTCACTGACGCGTGGTCTTGAGTGGTTCAGCAGCAGCATCGTGAACATCATCGAGAGTGCGAAGACGCTGATTGTCAGCACGGTTGCAAGCACAATGCGGAGGTGTTTGTCAGCGTTAAAAACTTTTTGAATTTTTGGTGAACAACATCACAACCTTTTTAAAATCGTTATGTATTGTCGTGCATATCGGGGTGATCTCATGAACAGGGTTGTGGCTGCTGTTGGCATTCTCGTGCTCATAATCGCGGTGGCATTCGTTCTCCAGCATCAGGCCCAGTCACAGGTCAGGGTGCTGACGATCTCCACCACAACGAGCCTTTACGACACCGGTCTGCTTGAGGAGGCCATAGCTCCTGCCTTCAAGGAGAAGTACGGCATAGAGCTGCACTTCATTCCAAAGGGCACGGGAGCGGCGATTCAGGATGCGAAGAACGGTGTTAGCGATGCGATAATGGTTCACGCGAGGAGCAAGGAGCTGAAGTTCATGGAGGAGGGTTATGGGGTGAACAGGAAGGTCTTCGCCTACAACTTCTTCGTCATAGTCGGGCCAGAGGACGATCCTGCAGGGATAAGGGGACTCAGCCCTGTGGAAGCACTAAAGAAGATCGCTCAGGCTGGAAGGGAGGGGAAGGCGATATGGGTTTCAAGGGATGATGGCTCGGGAACGAACACGAAGGAGATATCCCTTTGGAGGATGGCGGGATTCGATTATAGGCAGATAAAGAACGAGAGCTGGTTCGTTGCCACCGGCACGGGAATGGGGGCAACGCTGAACTATGCAAATACGAAGAAGGCCTACACGCTCTCAGATACAGGCACATTCCTGAAGTACAGGAAGGAAGGGCTCATTGATCTTGAGGCGCTGGTGGATAAGGGTGAGGAGCTGATAAACGTCTACGCCATAATTCTGATAAACCCGGAGAAGTTCGACAAGGACTTCGAGGGTGCAAAGACACTCGCGAACTGGCTCACGAGCGAGGAGGGGCAGAGGATAATCGGTGAGTTTGGAAAGGAGAAGTTCGGGAAGCCCCTGTTCTACCCCATCGTCGAGGTGCTGAAGGAGAGGAAGGAGCCTTACTTCAGCTGGATTGTCAAGTACGGGCTGATGGAGGATGATGGCATGATCACCGAGTGTCCCAAGAAGTTCAGGTACGGGGAGGGGATGAGCTTCTTCGAGTTTGCAGAGCAGTGAGGGATCATGGCTTGGGAGTACATAATCGAGGGAATCTCAGGCGCGTTCAGGCTTGTGCTCAGCGGAAATGCTGAGCTGCTGGACATCGCCTTCAGGAGCGTTAAGGTTTCGGGCATAGCTGCGATGCTCTCCGCCCTCATAGGCATCCCGGTGGGCGTTGCGATGGGTCTCGCGAGCTTCAGGGGGAAGGGCCTGCTGAAATCGATCTTCAACGCGATGCTCGGCATTCCAACGGTGGTGATGGGGCTCATCCTCTACCTCTTTCTCGCTCCCGCTGGCCCCCTCGGAATGCTCGGCCTCCTCTACACGGAAATGGGGATAAGTCTCGGCCAGATGCTCCTCGTCCTGCCAATAGTCGTGAGCTTCACCGCAAATGCGATAGAGAGTGTGGAGGGGGAGATAAGGGATCTGGTGATGACGCTCGGGGCGAGCAGGGTTCAGGGGATGATCAAGGTTATAGAGGAAGCAGTGTCGGGGATAGCTCTCTCAGTCATAGCCGCGTTCAACAGGGCTATAGCCGAGCTCGGGATCGCGCTGATGGTCGGTGGAAACATATTTGTAAGGGGAGGAGAGCTCAACACGAGAGTCCTGACCACGTCCATCCAGATGTACGTGGCGAGGGGGGAGATCGAGTTTGCGATAGCCCTCGGCACGGTACTCCTTGCCATAGTCTTCCTTGTAACGGCGCTGTCCAACTACCTGCAGAGGAGATGGGCCCATGATTGAGCTGAGGGGTGTGAGCAAGAGGTACGGGGACGTTCAGGCCCTGAAAAACGTGAGCCTTGAGGTGAGGAGGGGAGAGGTCTTTGCCGTTATCGGCAGCAGCGGTGCTGGGAAGACGACGCTCCTCAGGGTCATCTCGTGCCTCGAGACCGACTTTGGTGGAGAGTACACGTTCGACGGCGTGGATGTCAGGGAGAATCTTGAGACCATCAGGAGGAGGGTGACCATGGTCTTCCAGACACCGGTGATGTTCAGGGCGAACGTTTTCGACAACGTCGCATACGGGTTGAAGGTAAGGGGTGTAAACGGGAAAGAGCTCAGGGAGAGGGTGGAGCGAACACTTGAAAAGCTTGGGATTCAAGAGCTTGCCGGCAAGAACGCGAGGAAGCTGAGCGGAGGGCAGAAGCAGAGGGTCGCGATTGCGAGGGCATTGGTTCTGGACGCTGACGTCTACGCTTTCGACGAACCCACGGCAAACCTTGATGCAGAGAACGCGAGGGTGATTGAGGATGCGATAAGAGAGATGCGCGGGGAAGGTAAGACGATCATACTCGCCACCCACAACCTGTTTCAGGCCAAGCGGCTGGCCGACAGGGTCGCGTACATTGAGAAGGGAGAAATTGTGGAGATTGCTGAAACTAAAAGGCTGTTCGAAAACCCCGAGGATGAGAGGACGAGAAGGTTTGTAGAGGAGATCGCATACTACTAACTCTTTCTCGCCCTAAAGCACACGAAGTCGTTTTCGGAGTGCCTGAGCATTGCTCTTCTGACTTCGGTGACCTCAAACCCCGAGCTTTCGAGCATCTTCCTCACTTCCTGCTCTCTGTAGAACCTCGCAATCCTGTAGAACGGACTGTTTCTGGAGGAATACTCCTTTCCAAGCCCTGAGTCGAGCGGTACAATGCAGGTTACCAGAGAGCCACCCGGTCTGAGCACCCTCCACGCCTCCTTCATAACCTTTCCGGGCTCATCCAGAAAGCAGAGGGTGAAGATGAGGTAGACGGATGAGAATGCCTCGCTGCGGAAAGGGAGTGAGCTGCCGTCTGCAAGAGCGACCTCACACCCCCTCATTCTCGCGATCTCAAGCATTCTGGCCGAGACGTCCACGCCAACGTCAATCCTGAGCCTCTGCATGAACCTGCCAGTGCCGCACCCTATCTCGAGGGAAGGGGAGGATGGAGGGGGCACGGTTTTTACCTCAGCCTCGAAGAGATCCGGGTTTCTGTCGTACCACGAGTCGTATCTCTCCGCGAGCCTGTCAAAGACCCTGTCAGACTCCATTCAGCAAAAAATGATTGTGAAAAACAAAAAGGTTTTGATCATGCGAGGCTCTTCAGAACCTCCCTTGCGGAGTGGACGAACTCCTCCATCTCCTTTTCGGTGTGCTTCGCCGAGAGGTGGCACCTCTTCAGCGGGTTGGGGGTGAAGAATATGCCCCTCTTCCTCATCTCAGCCGCAAACCTCCTGAACCTCTCCCTGTCTATGCCGACTATGTCCGCGTAGCTCCTCACCTCTCCTCTCGCGAACTGAAGTGCGAAGATGGACTTGTACCCCACCACCCTCGCCTCGATGTCCAAATCTTCGATAATGTCGTTCAGGGCCTTTCTGTACTCCTCTCCCAGATCGGAGATGTACTCCACCACGCTGTCCCTCTCCAGAACCTCAATCGTCTTCTTTACTGCAGCGAGAGCGGCAGGGTGCCCGCTGTACGTGCCAGAGACGAGGACTCCGTTGTGGATCATGGACATTATCTCTCTCCTCCCGACTATTGCTGCAACAGGGAAGCCGTTGCCCATGGACTTTCCGATGGTTGTTATGTCCGGCGTGACCCCAAACTCCTCCTGAACCCCGTGGATGTTGTGCCTGAACGCCGTGATTATCTCATCGAATATCAGCACGCTCCCGTAGCTCTTGGTCTCCTCTCTTAGGGTCTTGAGGAACTTCTTCTCGGGCACAATCGCTCCGACGCTGTGGGGAATCGGCTCGAGGATGACTCCCGCCACCTCCTCTCCATGCTCCGCCATGAACTCTTTGAAGGCTTCGCTGTCGTTGAACGGCAGTACCTTCGTGGTCTCGTATGCGGCCTTAAGTATTCCCTTGGACTGGGGGTAGATCTTGCCCATCATGTCCTCGGGCGGGGAGACGTTGAATGCAACGTAGTCGTGCCAGCCGTGGTAGCAGCCCTCGAACTTCACCACAACCTCTCTCTCCGTGTAAGCCCTCGACAGCCTTATTGCGTGATATGTCGCCTCAGTTCCCGAGTTGACGAAGTTGACCATCTCTGCCGATGGGATGAGATCTACAAGCTTCTCAGCCACCTCAACCTCAAGCTCGCAAACTCCTGCGCCGTAAAGCACGCCCTCGACTATCTGCTCCTTCACTGCATCATTCACTTCGGGGTGGTTGTGGCCCAGCAGTATGGGGCCGAAGGCCAGGTGGTAGTCCGTGTACTCTCTGCCGTCAGCATCCACCATCTTGCATCCATATGCTTTTTCCGGAACGAACGGGTAGGGGTAGTGCGTTTCAGCCCTCAAACCTGTTTGAGCGGCCTTCGGAATTATTCTGCTCGCCCTCTCGTATATTTCAGTACTCCTCAACCGTCTCACCTCTCAACCTGCTGTTGTATATTCTGAGGCCCAGCAGCGCCCCAGCGCCGAGGGCAATTGGGATGACATGCAGCGTGGCCCCGCTAACCCCAAGAAGGCCGATAATGGCCTTGAACTCCTTTCTGAGCGGTCTTCCAAAGTGGCCCGTTATCGCAACGGCAAGCATGTACATCACCAGCAAGCTTGCGAGGAAGTAGTAAAGCACCTTCAGAATCATGAACAGGTCCCAGTTCTGCACGGTTATCAGGAACATCTCCGGGTGGGTGAAGTAGATGTACGGCCCTATGTAGCCCGCTAACGCGTACTTGACGGAGTTCTTTGCCGTCTTCCAGAAGTCGCTTCCCGCTAAAGCCGAGCCTGCGTAGGCCGCGAGGGCGACAGGTGGTGTCAGGTCGGCGAGGATTCCGAAGTAGAAGACGAAGAAGTGGGCTGCAAGAAGGGCTGTGGCTGTTGCCGTGCCGGGAACGAGCGCATCATAAACAGCATTTCCTGCAACGGCGTTGAATACTGCCGGGGCTGCGACGAGGGAGGTTATGACGTAGTTTGCCGTCGTGGGCACACCCATGCCGAGGATCAGGCTGAATATCATGGCCATGATCAGCAGGAGCATGAGGTAGCCGCCTGTCAGGTCAATGAGCTTGTAACCGAGGCTTGTGACAAGGCCGGTCATCGTCAGAACTCCCTGTATCAGTCCGGCACTCGCTGCTGCAAGCATGACGCTCGTGCTCGTTATGCCGGCATCAATCATGGACTCGTAGGTCGCGAAGGACATCTTCTTCCCCACTTCCGTCTTGGAGACTCTGCCGATGAGGATTGAGAACACTATCCCGAAGACACCGCTCATCAGGAGTATGGCCTCCTTTCTGAGCCCCAGAAACTTGCAGAATGCTGCGAAGGCTATGAACAGAAGGCTGATGTAGAGCTTCTCGTTGAACTCTATCCTCTTGGTGAACGCGAGAGCTATTAGGGCGAGCGCGAGCAGCAGAAGTAGTGGGGCGGTGATGTGGGATAGTTCTCTGCCGGAGAACATCAGCAGGATCGCCATGACGACGAACGGGACGTATATCTTCTCGTCACCCGGAATCTCGTCCTTTGAGATCCATGCGACCCATATGGCTATTCCGAGAGAGGATATCGCGGCAATGTGCGGGGCTATTCCCCAGACAAGGGCGATGGTTATGACCGCTATCGGCAAAAGGATGTACAGCTTCCTGATGAAGTAGCTGAGCTGTGTGAACGAATCTCTCGACAGCCCCTTCAGGCCGAGCCTCTTGGTCTCGAGGTCTATGAAGATGTAAACTCCCGCATAGTAGATGAGCGCTGGCAGAATTGCGGCAATTATCAGCTTGTTGTACGGCACACCGAGGAACTGGGCCATGATGAACGCAGCCGCACCCATTATCGGCGGCATGAGCTGTCCGCCCGTTGACGCGACAGGCTCAACGGCTCCGGCGGTCTCTGATGGATATCCTGCCTTCTTCATCAGCGGAATCGTGAATGTTCCAGTCGTGAGGACGTTTGCAACAGAACTCCCGCTGACAGTCCCCATTAAACCGCTTGAAACCACAGCAGCCTTCGCAGGACCCCCCTGCCTCGGTCCGAAGAGGGAGATCATGAATCGGGTTATGTAATCACTTACTCCAATCCTCAGCAGGAAGGCTCCGAAGAAGACGAACGCGAAGACGTAGATTGTCATGACGTAGAACGGGATTCCGAAGATTCCCTGATCGAGGTAGAGGTACTGGACGAATCTGTTCCAGTTGAACATCGTGTCCCTTATGCCGTACGCCAGAAAAACGAGGACAATTGCCGGAAGAATCCAGCCCACTGTTCTCCTCGTCGCCTCGAGCACAACAGCAATTGCGATGAGCCCGAAGATCACGTCGTAGGTGTTGACGTCGTAGAAGACCATGTACGTCGGAAAGCGGTAGAACATGTAGAACATGCTCGCAAGGCTTAAGGCGATGAGTATCCAGTCGTAGAACTGCACGCTCTTCAGGTACTTCTCCTTGTCCCTTATCGGGTACCTCAGGAACGCTATCACTAAAATCATGGCCAGTACAAAGGCCTCTCCCTGCTTGTCCTGAAAGTCCAGCCTGAGCAGCGAGATCTTGTACCCGAGCCTTGCAACTACGTCGTAGATCGAGTACGTGAAGTTGAAGATGAACAGGATCTCGTAAATCCCTATGAGCACGGCCGCTATCTTCACAGCAAGCTCCAGCTTCTCCGAGAGGGTTCTCGTCCTCTCCAGAGCAACGTACTTCTCAACCTCGTCCATTACGTCCGTCACTCTACCACCCCGCATGCGCCTTGAATGCAGAAACCTCCTTAACCCTAATCACCAGAAGTCCGTCCTCGGCAGGTTGCTCGAAGACGGGCCTTCCGTCCAGCACGAGCCTGAAGTGGTTAACCTCTATGAACCAGTACATCCACTCCTTTCCGAGGCTTTTGTCAAGCCTCTTCACAAAGAACTCTCCCTCGGGGCTTCCGTTCAGGGGCTGACCCGCGAGGAACTCCTGCCACTTCTCCTCATACGCGTAAATTCCGCTTTCATTGATTCTGTAAACGTCAACAACCTTGGTGAGGGACACGCTGTGGGTGTACTCAACTGACAGCGTGGATGTTCCCGAAAGGGGAACGAGGAGATTGAAATCGTTAAACGTGATTTCGAGAACGTGAACGGGACGGAATGCAAGAACCGCCGCCAAGGGGGCCAAAAACAAAAATAAAAATGGATGGCGTTTATTCAATCAGAGACACCTCACGGCTTGAGCTCCGCTGGTACCGTAATCCCCTGCTCCTCGTAGTACTTTATCGCTCCGGGGTGCAGCGGGATCATGAGCCCCTCGAACGCCTTGTGCATATCTATCTGCTTCGCGACCTGATGAGCCTTGGCGAGCTCGTCTATGTTCTCGTACAGGATCTTTGTCATCTCGTAGACAACCTCGTCGGGCACGTCCTTGTGGACTGCAAGCGTCGCCTTCACGGCAATCGTCTGCACGTCCTCATCCTGCCCGTTGTACGTGCCTGCAGGGACTGTAACCTTCACGTAGAACGGGTATCCCTCGTCGTGGAGCTTCTGAACGACCTCATCCGGAATCGGGAGCAGTCTTACGGGAACCTTAACAGCGATCTGGTCTATGGCCGGAGCTGGATAGGCTATGACCGTGAACTCGGCATCCACCTGTCCGAGAACGAGGCTCTGAGCCGCTTCGCTGAAGGTCTGATACACGGGCTCGATGTCGTCCCAGATTCCAGCAGCCTTCAGAACCCTCTCGGCCGTTGCCGCGACACCGCTGCCTGCAGCACCAACCACAACCTTCTTGCCCCTCAGGTCTTCGAGGCTGTAGATGTCGCTGTCAGCCCTCACCACTATCTGCACGGGCTCTGGATAGAGCGTGCCAATTCCCCTCAGCTCCTTCACCGGCTTTCCTTCGAACTGGAACTTTCCGTTCCACGCGTAGTAGGTGACGTCGTTCTGGATTATGGCTGCGAGAGCCTCACCCTTGCCAATTGCCTTGGCGTTTGCGACACTCGCACCGCTCGTAACTCCCTTCGCCTCGATCATGTCGCTCTTCTTGTTCAGAACCTTTGCGTACATCGAGCCAACGGCGAAGTAAACGCTTCCGGGGCCTGAGCCGGTGTATATGGTTATGATGTACTTTCCATCCTCGGTTTTGGGTATCTTTACTCCCTCGGCCTTCTGCGGTGTTGGCGTGGGCGTTGCAGCAGGCTTCTCCTGCTGCTGTGCGCAACCGGCAAGCGCCACACCAACTGCGAGAACCAACATCAGGGCCAGATATGCCTTTGACCTCATCCAATCACCTCTGCCTTACCAAGCAAAAACACGCCCCCCATGATGGGGTTTAAAAATACTGAGTCGGTTAAAGGTATATAAAATTTGCGATGATAAATCACGAGGGATCTGTCCTAAACGAGCTCATCAATTCTCTCCAGCCTCTCAAACCTCTCGTATGAGGCGAGGATTCGTATGTCCACCTCGATACCCTTCTCCATCAGGTACGCGAGCGGAGTGGATCCTGCGATGACGACAACGCCCGATCGGTAGTTGCTCACCGGAATGCCAAGGGCGTCGCTCTCAGCACCGCTCACGTAAACTGCGCCGTTTATCCCGGCCTTCTCGAGCATCTTCAGAACGTCCATCGCCCTTCTCCTGAGTATCATCGGTATCTCCCTCACATCCGCGGGAATCGTGCCGTACCCCTTTTCGACCGCATCCCTGACGCTGCAGAGCCCGCTCTTTATGAACAGATCTACCGGATCGAGGGTGGAGCCGTAGTATGAGATCGCGTGCACGAACCTCATGGGCCTCCAGTCGAGGTACTGCAGAACCCCCGCGAAGGTTGGCGTGGCGCTTATCCTGCTCCCTATGAGTGCTGCGTCTATCACGGAGGTGCTTACCAGCCCTATCCCAACCTTCCCGTCGGGAACGTTCAGCTTCCCATTCCCGTTCTCGTATATCTTCACCAGAGGGCTCATCGCCATCTTTACCTCAACGCACCTCTTTATGAGCTCGAGGGATATGTTGAGGTCTTTTTCCTCCACAACCCCCACGTTGAGGCTGACGAGACCCCTTCCCCTTGCAGGGTCGAAGTTTGCCCGGTAGGCATACTCCTCTCTCGTCTCTATGAACGAGCCGATCCTCTCGCGAATCATCCCCCTCTTCAGCTCTTCGAGCCCCTTCTCTGATATCACTCTCCCGGCGAGACCCCTCTTGTACGTCAGGCCGAGCTCGTCGAGCATTCTGAGGTAGTACTGGACGGTCTCCTTTTTTACGCTGAAACCCCTCTCTTGAAGCTTCTCCGATATGCTCTTTGCCCCGAGCGGCATGTCGGAGTTGGCGAGAATCTTGAGGATGTTGTATAGAACTGGGTTCTCTGTGACGGGTCTCATTGAGGTTAAAAGCCATGGGATAGTATAAAAATGCTTATGTCATTACGGGTCAAGGTGGCACGGATGAAAGGTGCTGCGCGACCGTGAAATTCCAAAAGATTAATATTGTTTTTTGCAGAACCTCCCGTGGGTGGTTTTAATGAAGGTAAACGGCGTTGAGGTTGAGGAGACTTTTGCAGAGGCCTTTGACATAAAGATTGCGAGGGTTTTGATCACGGCCTACGACTACGACTGGGCCTATGTAGCTGCAAATGAGGCAACCGGCTTTGGAACATCGGTCATCATGTGCCCGGCTGAGGCTGGAATCGAGAAGAAAGCTCTGCCCTCGGAAACCCCGGACGGCAGGCCGGGCTACTACATCCAGATCTGCCACATGAGCAAAAAAGGTCTGGAGCAGCAGCTGCTTGCGAGACTCGGGCAGTGCGTCCTCACCGCACCAACAACGGCCGTGTTCAACGGTCTGCCCGATGCGGAGGAGAAGTTCGACACGGGCAACAAGCTCAGGTTCTTCGCTGACGGGTTTGAGAAGCAGGTGGACGTTGGCGGAAGGAAGATGTGGGCAATTCCAATGATGGAGGGTGACTTCCTGATCGAGAACGACATTGGCTACGTGAACGGCATTGCGGGAGGAAACTTCTTCATAATGGGTGAGACCCAGCCCTCGGCTCTTGCCGCTGCGAAGGCCGCGGTTCAGGCCATCGCCGATGTTGAGGGAGCGATAACGCCCTTCCCGGGAGGAATCGTGGCGTCGGGCTCCAAGGTTGGGGCGAACAAGTACAAGTTCCTCAACGCCACGACAAATGAGAAGTTTGCGCCGAGCATAAGGGGGCAGGTTCCGGACACGCAGGTTCCCGAGGGGGTCAAGGCGATTTACGAAATCGTCATCAACGGAATAAGCATTGAGGCCGTGAAGGAGGCCACAAGGGTCGGAATTGAGGCGGCGACAAAGATTCCGGGAGTCGTGAAGATAACGGCAGGAAACTACGGTGGAAAGCTCGGAAAGCACCTCATCCATCTGAACGAGCTGTTCTAACCCCTTCACTTATTTTTTCGGGCGAGAACAGGTTATAAAAATGATAAAAAATGTGGGCTAAATCACCCCCGCGCTCTTTAAGTCTGAGAGCTCTTTCCTTCCCAGACCAAGAAACCTCTTGTATACGTGGTAGTTGTCCTCTCCAGCCTTCTTTGCCAGCCATTTGAGCTTTAAGGGAGTCTGGCTGAGCTTCCAGACCGGGTTTATCACTGTAATCTCCCCATACCTCCTGTCGACCATCTCCCTGAAGACCTCCCTCTCCCTCCAGTAGCTCTCCTCCAGAACCTCCTTAGGCGTTGCAATCCTCGAGTACACAGCAACTCCCTCTCTGCCCTCGTACCTCCACTTGAGCATCTTCTCAACCAGCTCCTCGAAGGTGTACTTCTCGAACTCCTTCTGCAGCTCCCGGTAAAGCTCCTTCTGGTTTTCAAGCTTGATTCTGGCGAACACGTTGGGGTACTTCTCGAGCAAGTCCTCCCTTCCAAGCTGGGTCACGAGGGCGGTGAAGTTGGGGTCTGTGAAGCCTGCGGCGAAGACGTAACCGTCCTTGGTTCTCCAGTATGCGTAGGGGAAGACGGCATAGTCCAAGGGGAGAACCCCGACGTTAAGGGGCTCGTTGAACGCGTGGCTCCAGATGAGCTGGAGAGATATCTTGTTCATGGCCTCTATGGATGTCACGTCGATCATCTGCCCCCTTCCGGACCTCAGTCTGTGGTACAGGGCGAGAACGACTCCCGCAGCGCCGTATATGCCTGCAAGGTTCGTCGCCATCCAGAATCCCGGGGCTGTGGGGAGGTTGTAGGGTTCCCCGGCCTCCGGCAGCTCGCGGTTGGCCATCATGTAGCCCGACATCGCCACGCCGAGAAGGTTCGAGTCCGGCACGCTGGCGAACTCCTTTGCCTTTGGCCCGAAATGGCCGTAGGCTGAGAAGGCGAGGTAACACTATTTCCGGCCTTATCTCTCTCAGCTGCCTGTAGCCTATGCCGAGCTCATCCGCATAACCGGGCGGGAAGGACTCGATGACGACGTCAGCATGCAGGACGAGCTGTTTGAAAAGCTCCCTTCCCTCCTCTTTCTCCAGATCGAGGGTCATGTACTTCTTGTTTCTCCCCTCCACAGCGAAGGGCAGTCCGGTTCCGTCGAAGTAGTACTCCCCGAAGGGCGTGAGCTTCCTCAGGGGATCGCCATCAGGAGGCTCCACCTTTATGACCTCCGCCCCCATCTCCGCCAGCACGGATGATGCGAAGGTGGCAGCGGGGCTCGCAAGGCTTATGTCAAACACCACCACTCCCTCGAGGGGCCCCTTCTTGAATCTGGCCCTCTCAACCTCGAAATACTGCTTCGAAACCTCATGCCACTCCATAGGCATCACCACATGAAGATGGGGTCTCTCTCGGGGTCAACTCCCTCGGGTGGCTTCCTGCCGATGAAGTCGGCCCAGTACCCGATGACCCCTTCCCTCTCCAGCTCCTCGATCTCGTCGTCGCTGAACCCCAGCAGAGTCTTCAGGACGTAGCGGTTGTGGTAGCCAACTGGGTGCGTTGACCACTTTATTCTGCCGGGAGTCTCGCTCATCTTCATGGGCGAGCCAGCAGCGACCATCTCACCAAACATCGGGTCGTCGTAGAACCACACGCTTCCCCTTGCCCTGAGATGCTCGTCCTGATACACCTCCATCCCGTTCCTTGCGACGCCTGCTGAGAAGCCGTGCTCTGCTGAGAGCCTGACGATCTCCTCGGAGTTAGTTCTGGACACCCACTCCTCGATGATCCTCTCCAGCTCGTCCCTGTTCCTGAGCCTCGCAGGAAGCGTGGCGAAGCGCTCGTCCTCTGCAAGCTCCGCTCTACCCATCGCCTCGCAGAGCCCCCTGAACTGCCCGTCCGTCAGGGCTGTTATGGTGACAACCCTTCCATCGGCGGACTTGAAGGCGTTTGCGGGAGAGATGCTCGCGTCCCTGTTCCCCAGCCTTCTCCAGTCCTCTCCCTTCTTTGCCACGTAGCTCCAGATGAAGCTGAGATGCCTTGCGAGGTTCTCTGCCTGGGTTACGTCTATGTACTGGCCCTCGCCCGTCCTCTCCCGGTGGTAGAGTGCTGCCATCCCAACCATGAAGGCTGCAGCCCCGCCGAGCATGTCTCCGGGGTAGTACGGGAGCTTTGCGGGAACCCTCTCCTGATAGCCGGAGACCGCAGAGGCTCCGCTCGCCGCCTGCGCCGTAGCATCCCAGCTCGGCCAGTTCCATCTCTCCCCCCACTGTCCGAACCCGCTTATGGAGATGTAGATGATCTCTGGATTGATCTCTCTGAGCTGCCTGTAGCCAACGCCCAGCTCGTCCATAACCCCCGGCACGTAGTTCTCCACAACTATGTCGCTCTGCTTGACGAGCTCGTAGAAGATGGCCTTTCCCTTGGGGTGCTTGAGGTTCAGCCCGAAGAAGTACTTGTTCCTCTGAACCCACATCACCCCCTGACTGTGCCCCTTCCAGAATCTGGACCAGATGTCAACGCTCCTTAGCAATTCTCCCATCCCCGGTGGCTCGATCTTGATGACCTCTGCCCCGAACTCTGCAAAGAGCGACGCGGTCTCGGGGCCTATCAGAACCTGGGAGAGGTCCAGAACCCTGATTCCCCTGAGCGCTTCTGGCTTGAGAAACGTCTGCTCCGGATCGAACAGCCTTTCAGTCCAGCCAAAATAGTCCTCGTTCATTCCTCCATCCACCTCCCGAATAATTTAACGATTAATTATGATGAGCTCATAAATAACGTTTTTCAGCGTTTATGAGCACGTGTGAGCATTAAAAAATGAGAAATGCCAGCACGTCGGTCTAAAAAATCAAGAGGGCAGGCTCTTTCCTATGGAGAAGACGAGGTAGTTCGTAGGGATCTCCCTCTCGCTTCCACGCTGGTAGAGTGCGTTGTTCTTGTAAACGATCTCTCCAAAGTCGAATCCGGGGTACTCCTCTACAATCGCATAGAACCCCTCGCGGAGCCTGTAGCTTCCGGGGATGGTTGGCTTTGGCTCGAGAACTAATGTGTCGTCCCACAGCGGGTCGTCTCCGGCTTTATCCACACCGAAAACCTCCTGAATCTTCGAGATTATGTTTGAGGCCAGCAGTATGTACTCCTTCGGGTTGTATGGGGCGAGGTCGAGCACCGTACCTATGCCGGTGTCCTCGAGCAGACTCTCAAGAGGGTCGGGGTCGACAATCTTGTTGTCGATCTCCGTCAGCTTCACGTCGAGGCTCAGGCTCCTCTTGAACTTCAGGTTCTGAAACATCTTCTTGTATGTGAACCCTCCCGCGGAGTCCTCCTTGTCTATGTTGAAGAACTTGGAGTACCTCACCTTCAGCACGTCCCTGCCACTGTCATCGCGCTGGTGAATGTGGACTGCGGAGAATGTCACCATTATCTCGTAGCTTTTATCGGGCAGCAGGCCGAGAAACCTCCTCCTCTCCGGGGCATTGTGGATGTGGAGGCGCATCAGGCCAATGTCCACCCCAGTGGCTGCCATTTCCGGATCGGGCCTGATGCTGCTGTCCTTGGCGGATATCAGGCTGTACTCTTCGTTCGGGTCGTAATTGTCGACGGAGGCATCCCTCACGTAGCCCAGATTCAGAATTCTTTTGGTCATGACTGAAATTGTGCTCAGGTTGTATAAATTGCTATCCAAATATTTCCAAATTTTGTATTTTATTAATGCGTTTTTATGATGGTTTTTTATTTTTTGGCCTTTAAAACTAAAAATAAGGGCTTTAGCCCCTGTAGCTTCTGGGCATTCCGAGAATGTGCTCGGCCACGTAGTTCAGAGCCATCTGCTGGGTTATTGGGGCGAGACGGAGCAGGTTCACCTCCCTCCACCACCTCTCAACGTCGTACTCCCTCGTGTAGCCATAACCGCCGAAGGTCTGCATCGCCCAGTAGACTGCTTTTATTGCGTTCTCGATTGCAACGAGCTTTGCCATGTTCGCCGCATCTCCGATTTCCTTGTAGCTGGCGCTGTTGTCGTACAGCCACGCGGCCCTGAACATCATCAGCTCCGCAGCCTTTATGGTGGCGAAGCTCTCGGCGAGGGGAAACTGCAGTCCCTGATAGCTGCCGATGGGATCCTCAAACACCCTCCTCTGCCTCGAGTACTCCACGGCTTTTCCTATGGCGAGTCTGGATATGCCAATTGCTCCCGCTGCAGCACTCATCCTCTCGGGGTTGAGGACGTCGAGAACCTGATACCATCCCCTGTCCTTCTCGCCCAGTATCGCGTCCTCTCCAACTCTCAGGTCGGAGATACTGACCTCGCAGGTTTTCGAGAAGTTTATTCCGTGCTTGGGTATGGGGTTCCACTTAACGGCTTTGTTGGGCAGATCGACGAGAAAGAGAGTTATTCCCAGCGTCTTCTTCGGAGCCTGAGAGTAGGGGATCGTCCTTGCCACGAGGAGCATACCCTTTGCCCTGTCAACACCGCTGATGAACATCTTCGTGCCGTTGATCACATACTCATCCCCCTCCTTCCTTGCGTGGGTCTCTATCCTGAGCGTGTTCGTGCCGGCGTTCGGCTCGGTCAGAGCCATGCAGAACTCCATCCTGCCCTTCGCAATCTCCGGCAGGTACCTCTCCTTCTGCTCCTCGTTTCCGTACCTAACAATGGGCAGGGCACCGAAGACCTCTGTCAGAACGAGGTACCACACACCCCCCGCTCCACAGCCATTTGCGCAGAGCTCCTCCATCGCTATTAGCAGTTCAGTCATCCCCATTCCTGCTCCGCCGTACTCCTCGGGGATCACTATGCCGACAAAACCAGCCCTGCTTATGGCCTTCCAGAACTCCTCCGCGAACTCACCCTTCTCGTCCTTCTCCCTCCAGTACTCTGGAGGAAAGTCCCTCGCTATGTCCTTCGCCGCGTCTGCAATCATCCTCTGCTCTTCCGTAAGCCTGAAGTCCATGCTCAGCCCACCTCTCCACGCTTCTTTACAAGAAACCTGACGGTGCCTGTGAGGACAACCTCACCGCGCTGGTTAACGACGCTGGCCTCCATCACGATCATGCCCGCATTTCCCCTATCTTCCTTGTCCACGATCCTCGCCACAGCCGTGAGCGTGTCCCCGATGAAGACCGGCTTCACAAAGCGAAGCCTGTCAACGCCGTAGAATGCGACGATCGTCCTCTCGATGATCCCGAGTCTGGCGAACAGTCCGGTCATTATCGCGAAGGTGAGCGTTCCGTGGGCCACCCTCCTCCCGAAAACGCTTTTCTTGGCGAACTCCTCGTCGGTGTGGATGGGGTTCCAGTCCCCGGTTATCCCCGCAAAATTGACGATGTCTGCCTCGGTTACGGTTCTCGAGCTGCTTTTGATCTCCCTTCCAACCTCGTAGTCCTCGAAGTACCAGCCCTCCCCCATCATCCCCGTCATTCCTCCACAGGTTTGAAGTAGAGGATGTCCGTGATCCTGCCCTCTGGTTCGTCCTTCCAGACCGCCCTGACCCTCGTCCCGATCTTAAGCCTCTCATGGGCCTTCTTCCAGTCTGAGAGGTCAACGCCCCCGAGGTAGGCCAGCATTCCCGTGTCCGCTCCGTCGAGCTTCACTATGCCCACAGCATATGGGGGTTCTGGCAGCCCTGTAAAGCGGGCGTAGTTGATGGTGAGGGTTTCGATCACCCCCTCGTCCTTGACCTCCACCCACTCGTCTGTATCGACATAGCAGCGCTCGCAGAAGGCCCTTGGCGGCACGAGCACCCTTCCGCATCTGGGGCACCTCACCCCCAGAATCCTCTTCTCCTTGAGCGCCTCGAAGAACCTCGTCGCGTGCTCACCAGCGGAATGCACGTAGGGAATCTCCCACTTCGCCTCGATCTTCAAAACCATAACATCACCTCCCGAGCTTCTTATTGCTCGAAACGAGCATTAGGGCGTGGAACTGCAGCGTTCCCCCCATGCGTGGGCTAAGGCAACCTCAGCCCCGTCGACCTGATTGCTCGCCTCGCCCATAACCTGAAGTGAAGCCTCGCCGAGCCTCACCAGTCCGGTGGCCCCTATGGGGTTGGTGCAGAGCACCCCGCCTGAAGGATTTGTGGGCATGTCTCCGTCAGCGAAGGTAACCCCCTCCTCAGCGAGCCTCGCACCCTCTCCTTTTTCAGCGAAGCCCAGAGCCTCGAGTTCGAGAATCTCCTGAATCGTGAATGGGGAGTAGAGCTCGGCAACGTCTATGTCCCTCTTTGGATCGTCCACGCCTGCAAGCCTGTACAGTCTCCTTCCAGCTATGCTCAGCGAATCCCAGACCGCAAGATCCGGGCGGTCGCCAACGAAGTAGGAGTCGCTTATTGAAGACTCGGCGAGAATCCACGCCGGGTTGTCCCTGATCTCCTTCGCCCTCTCCTCGGATGCGAAGACGATCGCCACGCTGCCGTCGCTCCTCGGACAGCACTCGTAGAGCTTCAGGGGAGAGGAGATGACGGGGCTGGAGAGCACGTCCTCGACGCTCAACCTCTTCCTGATGTGGGCGTAAGGGTTTTTCAGGGCACTCTCGTGATCCTTCACGGAAACCCACGCCATCTGCTCCTCGGTTGTGCCGAACCTCTGCATGTGGGCCGTGGCCTGTATTGCAGCGACGCTTATGGCCCCAACCCCGGAGTGCCCCTCGTAGATCGGGTCTACGGCAGTGTTCAGGACAGGCTGGGCATCGACATTCTCCCCCACGCGCTGGGTGCAAACCGCAACGACAACATCAAACATTCCGCTTGCCACGTGCTGGTAGGCAGCGATTCCGGTCGTCAGGCCTGTGGTTCCGCCTGTACTTATCTTCATGAATGGCTTTCCGAATCCTGCAGCTGTGGAGCTCCACCGATCTGGGCAGTTTATCCCGTCGAATGGATCCATCGTTCCGAAGACGAAGGCGTCAACGTCTTCCATTGAGATGCCCGCGTGGTCCAATGCCCTTGAGACCGCCTCTCGCGTTAGTTCCGGGTGGGTTTTGTCGTCCCTTCTGGTTCTGAACCTCGTCTGTCCAACTCCCACGACAGCTACCCTCTTCATCCTCTCACCTCGCTCCGAGAACAGTCACGATCGAGTTCTGGGCAGCGTACCCGCTTACGGCGCTGGTGACACCCCTGTCAGCTCCCTCCCTGATCTGCAGGGCCAAGCTTGCGGTCAGGAATAAGCCTGTGGTGCCGTGGGCGTTGGTGCACAGCGCCCCTCCCGATCTGTTAACGGGGATGCCCGTCTTCACAACCTCCTTTCCCTCGCCGTCTTCAGCAAATCCCAGTGCCTCGAGGGACATCAGGTGGTGGTAGGGGGTGAGATCCATGACCTCGGCAGCATCGACACCTCTGGCATCACACCCGACCATTCTGTATGCCATCTGAGCGGCCCTTCTGGTTGACGTGAGCTCTGCCAGATCCCTGCTTCCCAGATAGTAGTTTCCAGTGTTCCAGCCCAGTCCCTCGATCCAGATGGGCTCGGGGTTTATCCTCCTCGCAACCGTCTCCTCGGCCAGAATCAGGGCAATGCATCCATCGCTCCATGGTGGTAGCTCAAGCTTTCTGAGCGGGAACACGGCCATTTCAGAGCTGAGAACCTCATCGACCGTCACCTCTTCCTTCAGGTGTGCGTACTCATACTTCAACGCCCTCTTCCTCGCTTCAGCCACCACCTCTGCCGAAACCTCGTCCTCAACGTCATACCTCACCTTGTAGGTGTAGCTCTGCATTGCGTAGCTCATCTGGTACGAAAGGCCGAGGTCGCGATGGAAGAAGGGGTCGAGAGTGAGCAGCTCGACCAGCTCCATCGGCGTCTCAGAGCAGTGGCCGTAGCCCAGAACCATCGCAACGTCGAAGATGCCGGATCTTATGCGCATGTACGCTAAGGCCAAAGCGTATGCTGCATCGTCGCTCACCCTTATCTCGTCCTTCAGGTAGCCACCTGCTGCCGGTGCGGTGTACATGTTTGAGATCGTTCTGCCCACCGAGACGTCATACCCTCCAAGAACGACGTTGTCTATCTCGTGCCTCTCCATCTCAGCATCTTCCAGAGCCTTTCTGGCAGCCTCGTAGGCGACGTTGTAGAAGGGCTCTTCATGAGTGCCAAAACTGGTCATGCCGATGCCAACAATGCCGACCCTCAAAGGTAACACCTCTCTACTGTAACGATTATTTATGAGCAAATACAAAACGGTTTGTCAAAAACGTGTGAGCATTTGTGAGTATGGTATGGGCAGCGGTGATGGAGAGCTTTAAATTTATTCAACAACACTCGAGAACCTACAGCCCGAATTAGCTCCTCCGGTAAAACTTCAGCAGAAAACCGTTGGGAGTTATGTTCTCCACAATCTCCCACTCGTCGGCGAAGTACTTCTCGTAGATGAGGGTGATGTGTCTCGCAAGGAACTCGCTCACCTCCCTGTGCCTCATCGTGTGGTAGCAGAGCCACTGAATCCAGTCCTCGCCCCTCGTGATCTCGATGTAGTCCACCCGGTTAAGCGCCTTCCAGCCCCTCTCCACGGTCCTCAGAAACTCCTCGAGGGTCGCCTCCTTCAGTGGCTTTTTCAGGTACCACTCAACAGCGGTCTCCATCATGCTCTCCTCGACCGCCCTTTTCCTGTCCCCGAGAACAAGGTACATGTACTGGTTTTTCCCGCATGCGGTGAAGTCGAGGCTCCTTATCAGATCCATCAGAAGCCTGTCGTCCTCGCTCAGCCTGTTGGAACCGCTGTCCATCTGCTTGAGCGCCTCCTCAATCACCTCATTCATCCCGCCGTACTTCGAGCGGTACTTCTCGATGATCCTGAATGCGTTATCACTGAGAGTTGTCTGCAGCCGTCTTTTTGGCATGATTATTAATTTACAATTTACTTCAAAAGATTTTCGGAGTCTCAAGCATCTTGTTTCACCACTGAAGGGGCTTTTTGGCCGTCAGCCTTTTCCAGAAGCCCTGACAAATCGTTTTTGAGGCATGAGCAAGGCATGCTCAAATTGCCGGCTCAAAGGATTTGTATTTGCTCATAAATAATCGTTACATTAGCTGAACCGGAGGTGGTATCATCTCTTTTGTCGTTGGGGAGGGAAAATTGGCCGGATGGCCGACATACAGCTACGCGGTCAGAAACCTTCCTGAGGAGATGGCAAAAGCAGATACGGTAAAGGAGGCGGTTGAGGCTGCGGCGAGGCGTAAGGGCAGCGACACCTACGCAATTTTTGCGGATACCGGAGAGAGGATGAGCTACGGGGAGCTTAACAGGGATGCCAGCAGAATCGGGAACGCGCTGATGGATCTGGGCGTTAAAAAGGGGGACAGGGTCGCTCTATACCTCAGAAACTCTCTGGACTACCTCCGCTGCATTTATGCATGTGCCAAAATTGGGGCCATTGAAGTCCCGGTGAACTGGTTCTACAGGGAGCTTGACGCCAGACACGTAATCGGCAACAGCGAGTCCTCGACAATCATCGTCGAGGAAGACCTGCTCCCCATCGTGGAGAGCATAAAGGACAAGCTTCCTCACCTCGAGAGAATAATCGTTAGGGGGGACTCATCGGAGTACACGACTCTCGACCAGCTTGACGGCTCATCGAGGAATCCTGAAGTTAGCGTCTCAAAAGATGACCCGATGGCGATAATCTACACCTCGGGCACAACGGGGCTGCCAAAGGGTGCCGTGCTGTCCAACTACTCATATACCCTCTCAGCAAAGGCGATCACCCTGTGGATGATTGGCGAGGAGGATAACGACTACACCGGCTTACCTCTCTTCCACATCAACGCCCAGATCTACTCAAGCCTCGGCATGATGTTTGCGGGTGGAAAAATAACCCTGAGAAGCATTTTTTCAGCTTCAAAGTTCTGGGAGGATGTGTCGAATTATGGAGCAACCGCCTTCAACCTTCTTGGGTCGATGGCGAACATACTCTACGCTTTACCTCCTACAGAGTTCGAGAGGGACAATCCGGCAAAGTACGTGATAATAGGCGGGATGCCCAAGGAGATCTGGCTGAAGTTCGAGGAGAGGTTTGGGGTTGAGGTGCTCGAGGGGTACAGCCAGACCGAAGAGCCCCTGCCATGCCTGAACCCTCCACACCCCTACAAGAAGATAGGGAGCTTTGGAGTGCCCGTGTTCCCGGATCTGGGGCATGAGGTGAAGGTGGTTGACGAGACCGGAAAAGAGGTGGAGAGGGGAAGGGTTGGGGAGCTGATAAGGAAGAGCCCTGCCCAGATGCTGGGGTACTGGAAAGATGAGGAGAGGACGGCAGAGACGATCAGAAACGGGTGGCTCTACAGCGGGGACTTCGTCACGATGGACGAGGACGGCTACCTGTACTTCGTCGACCGCAAGAAGTTCATAGTCAGGAGGAGCGGGGAGAATATAGCCAGCTGGGAGATTGAGGATGTCATAAAGAGCCATCCAAAGGTTCAGGACGTGGCAGTCATTCCAGTCTTGGACGAGCTCAGGGGGGAGGAGATCAAGGCGTTCATCAGGCCAAAGGAGGGTGTGGAGATAAAGCCGGAGGAGATTGTGGAGTACATGGCGGGAAAGGTGGCGTACTTCAAGATCCCCCGCTACATAGAGTTCGTGGAGACTTTCCCCTACACTCCCACCGGCAGGATAAAGAAGTGGCAGCTCAAGGAAGAGGAGAGGGGGAGAGAGGATCATGGATGGGACAGGGACAGGGAGATACCGGACTGGAGGCAGAGGTTCGGGGCGAGGTGAACCCTTTATTTCACGAAATCCTGAAACCCCCCGTCACATTTTTAACCCTTCCGACCCAATTTACCGGGAATGACCGCTGAAGCCCTCAGAGAGATGGCGGTGGAGATCGCGAAACTCGGAAGAGCTGACAAGCGTGAGGTGGCAAGGATAAAGAAGAGTGTGGCCAAGAGGTACGGGCTAAGAAGCATCCCATCAGACGCAGACGTGTTAAAAGCGGTCAAAGGGGAGCCTCTCTACGATCTTCTCAGAGATATTCTCAGGATCAAGCCTGTCAGAACGATAAGCGGCGTCGCTGTTGTGAGCGTCATGACCTCTCCAGCCCCATGCCCACACGGCAGGTGCATTCCCTGCCCGGGAGGCGTGGAGTTCAACACCCCGCAGAGCTACATCGGCTTTGAGCCTGCCGCTCAGAGAGGGAGGCAGCACAACTACGATGCCTTCGATCAGGTCATGGCGAGGCTTAGAGAGCTCAGGGAGATTGGACACGAGGTGGACAAGGTTGAGATAATCGTGATGGGGGGAACGTTTCCGGCGAGGGAGAGGGAGTACAAGGAGCGCTTCATCCTCGGAATCTACTCGGCCCTGAACAGCTTTGAAAGCGAGGTCAGGAGGTATGGCGACCTCGAGGAGGCGAAGAGGGACAACGAGAGGGCAAGGGCGAGATGCGTGGGCATGACGTTCGAGACAAGGCCGGATTATGCAAGAGAGGAGCACATAATCGAGATGCTCAGGTTTGGAGGGACGAAGGTCGAGCTCGGAGTTCAGAGTATATACGACGACGTTCTCGAGGGGATCCAGAGGGGGCACGGAGTTCAGGACGTCGTTGATGCGACGAAGAGGCTGAGGGACTCTGCGTTCAAGGTTGGGTACCACATAATGCCCGGGCTGCCGGGCTCAGACTTCAGGAGAGACCTGAAAATGTTCAGGACGCTCTTCGAAAACCCGGACTTCAGGCCGGACTACCTGAAGATCTACCCCACACTCGTCGTTAGGGGCACGAAGCTCTACGAGATGTATGAGAGGGGCGAGTACAGGCCATACACAACTGATGAGGTTGTGGAGCTTATAGCGAGGGCGAAGAGGTACATACCCGAGTACGTCAGGATTCAGCGAATACAGCGCGACATTCCGGTTGACAGGGCCATAGGGCTCGACAAGGGGAACATCAGGCAGCTCGTGCATGAAAGGCTTAGGGAAATGGGATACTCGTGCAGATGCATAAGGTGCAGGGAAGCTGGTCACAAACTCGGAGGTTATGTGGAAGAGGACTTTGAGGAGGTCGTAAGGGAGTATGAGGCCAGTGACGGGAAGGAGTTCTTCATATCTTTCGAGGATCCGTCCCGGGAGGTGCTTGTGGGGTTCATAAGGCTGAGGTTCCCTGACAGGCCGTTCATAGACGTGCTTGAAGATGCGGCACTGATAAGGGAGCTTCACGTTTACGGGAAGGCGGTTGGAATTGGCCTGAAGGATGAAAGGGCATTTCAGCATCGCGGATTTGGAGAGAGACTGCTGAGCCTGGCAGAGGAGATTGCGAGGGAGAGGTACGACAGGATTGCGGTCATAAGCGGTGTGGGGGTGAGGGAGTACTACAGGAGGCACGGATACGCAAGGGAGTTCGAGTACATGGTGAAGAGGCTGTGAGGTGTTGGGTATGGATCTGGTGGAGGAGATAGCGGCACGCGCCGAGGAGGCGAGGAGGGTAATCTCCGAGCACGTTTATCTGACTCCAGTTGACTACAGCGACGCCCTGAGCGAGGCCCTTGGGGCTGACGTCTTCCTGAAGCTCGAGAACCTGCAGAAGACTGGGAGCTTCAAGATAAGGGGTGCGCTGTACAAGGTCTACAAGATCAGGAATGACGTGCAGGGGGTTGTGGCAGCGTCTGCCGGAAACCACGCGCTCGGTGTTGCGTACGCTTCGAGGGTGTTCGGGCTCGAGTGCGTTGTGGTCATGCCCGAGTTCGCGACGATAGCTAAAGTAGAGGCTGCGAGGAGGCTTGGAGCTGAGGTGGTGCTCCACGGGGCAATTTACGACGATGCGGAGAGGAGGGCGAGGGAGATAGCCGAGGAGAGGGGCTTCGCGTTCGTTCACCCCTTCGACGACCCGGACATCATAGCGGGCCAGGGAACAGTTGGGCTGGAGATTGCCGAGCAGCTTGGAGATGTGGACGTTGTAGTCGTGCCTGTTGGCGGTGGAGGGCTGATCTCCGGAATTTCGGCGGTGCTGAAAAAAATCAACCCTGACGTCAGGATTGTCGGTGTTGAGCCCGAAAATGCCCCAAAGTTCAGAACGTCTCTGAAGGCGGGCAGAATCGAGAGGGTTGAGATAAGGCCAACGATTGCCGACGGTCTCGTCACAAAAAGACCCGGCAAGACGACGTTTCAGATCGTCAGAAGGCTTGTTGACTCTGTGATCGCGGTTAGCGAGGACGAGATTGCCGGGGCAATTCACTTCCTGCTCGAGAGGGAGAAGGTTCTCGCTGAGGGTGCGGGTGCGGCCGGAGTTGCGGCTCTTCTGAGCGACAGGCTGGATGTGGACGGCAGGGTGGCTGTGGTGGTCTCGGGCGGCAACATCGACCTGACAGCCATCTACCGCCTTATAATCAGGGGTCTGGCGAACTCCGGAAGGCTGGCGGTTATAAGGGGCTACGTTCCCGACTCCCCCGGAAAGCTCAGCGAGATAACAGGAATAATTGCGGCTCACAGGGGCAACATAATCGACGTGATCCACCACAGGGAGGACCTCAGAGCACCTGCGTGGCATACCGCCCTTCAGATAGTCGTGGAGGTCGAATCCTCAGAGACTCTGGACAGAATCCTCGAGGAGCTGAGGGGCAGGGGCTACACCTTTGAGCGAATGTGAATTTTTCAGTACCTGCAAAGAACTGCCGGGTTAGTTTTTTAAACCTGATTGAGCTACACAGATCATGCAAAAGGAGGCGGTGCTCGCGGTTATTGCTGTCGCCATGTTCGTCTTCGCGATATACAACGCAATGTCGCTCCCGTCCTCACCGTCACCGATTCTTAGGGACAACTACCGCATAATCTTCTTCCACCTCCCAGCGGCGATCACATCTTTCTTCGCCTTCACGGTAACTCTCATATCGTCCATCCTCTACCTTTTGAAGAACGACCACCGCTTCGACATCATCGCTAAAAACTCCGCGAAGGGCGGGTTCTTTCTGATAACTGCCGCCCTCGTGAGCGGAAGCGTGTGGGCAAACGTTGCATGGGGCACGTTCTGGAACTGGGATCCGAGGGAGACCACCGTCCTCATCCTGTGGTTCGTCTACGCCGCATACTTCGCCCTCAGGGAGAGCATAGACTCTCCCTCAGACAGGGCCAGAACCTCTGCCATCTACTCAATCTTCGCCTACATCACCGTGCCCCTCAGCTACCTCTCCTCCCAGATCTTCTTCTCCCTGCACCCCAAGGTCGAGGCGCTTGATGTTAAGATAGGCATGCCCCTCGGGATTGCGATAACATCCTTCATCCTGCTCTTCATCGCTTACCTCATGGTCAACTACAGGTTGGACAAGCTTGAGGAGGTGGTTATGGGTGAGTGACTACACCGCGGTATTTCTCGCGTCGAGCCTTGTAATGCTGATAGTTCTGGCCATGTTTCTGCTCACGCTGAAGAAGGCCATGGACATCGAGAAGCTCCTCAAATAATTTTTAAACTCCCTGAGCTATTTTTTCCATGCGCTTTGAGATAGTGGCGAAAGACGCGATGGGGAGAATTGGCAGGCTTCAAACTCCCCACGGGACTGTTGAGACTCCCGCTCTTCTTCCCGTCATAAATCCGAACATCGATTTCATTCCCGCTCACGAGCTCAGGAAGTACGGGGCGGAGATGATGATCACGAACTCCTACATCATCTACCGGAGCAGGAACCTCAGAGAGAGGGCGCTGAAAAAAGGGTTGCACGGCCTGCTTGGTGTGGACATGCCAGTGATGACCGACAGCGGGAGCTTTCAGCTGATGGTCTACGGCGACGTTGAGGTGACAAACGAGGAGATCGTGAGGTTCCAGAACGAGATAGGCAGCGACATAGTCACCCCTCTCGACATCCCAACCCCGCCTGATGCCGAGCATGAGACGGCGAGAAAGGATCTTGAGGAGACCATCAGGAGGGAGAGGGAGGCTGAGGAGATTCATGAGAGCTACGGGCATGAGAACCTCCTGTCTATACCCATTCAGGGCTCCACGCACCTCGACCTGAGGAAGAGGTCTGCGGAGGCTGCGAACAGCATAAACGGGGACGTTTTCGCTGTTGGGGCTGTCGTGCCACTCCTCGACACCTACCGCTTTTCTGATGTGGCAAAAATCGTCCTGACTGCCAAGTCTGTCCTCACGCCCGCAAGGCCCGTGCACCTTTTCGGCGCGGGGCATCCGATGATCTTCGCCCTCTACGCGGCGATGGGCGTGGATCTTTTCGACTCCGCTGCCTACGCACTGTTCGCCAAGGACGACAGGTACCTCACGCCTCGCGGCACGCTAAAGCTCGAGGAGCTGCAGTACTTCCCCTGCTCATGCCCGGTCTGCCTGTCGCACACACCCGAGGAGCTCAGGAGGATGGAGAAGGGGGAGAGGGCGAGGCTCATAGCCGAGCACAACCTCTACGTGAGCTTCGAGGAGATCAGGAGGGTCAAGCAGGCGATAAAGAGCAACGAGCTTTTCGAGCTCGTGGAGAACAGGATAAGGGCTCACCCCTACCTCGTTCAGGCTTGGAGGGAGATCAGAAACTTCATAGACGTCATGGAGAGGCACGACCCCTCAATGAAGCGCGTCTTCTTCTACCTCGGGAGGGAGAGCCTCTACAGGCCAGCGATCAGAAGACACCACGAGAGGGTTCTGAACGTTAAGGTGGATAAGGACGAGATAGTCATCTCCTCAGATCCCGGCGTTAAAGCGGACTTCTACCTCCGCCCGGCGTTTGGTGTTGTTCCAGCCGAGCTCATGGAGAGCTATCCAGCCGGACACGCGGAGATGTATGATGATGTAGAGGACGAGGCGTATGAGGTTGCGGCAGAGGGGCTGAGGAGGTTCATGGAGAAGCACAGGGACAAGAGGATAAGGCTGGTGCTGGACGACAGGTGGAGGAGGTTCGTTAATGTTCAGGATTGAGAAGCAGGACGGGCTTGCGAGGCTCGGAGAGCTGAATGGAGCAATAACGCCCCACATGATCGACCTCAGAAGCCCCGGGGAGCTTGCAGACCTCGTTGAAAGACGCCCTCCAGAGGTCGCGAGGGAGCTGATGCCCGAAGCATATGAGGCGCTTGTGAGGGAGGGAGAGGTGAGGAAGCTTGTTCTGACCTCCCAGCTTCCGAGGAGTCTGGTGGAGAGGATCGTTTCATTCAGAAAGTCCGATCCCTCGCCCCTCTACCTGCCCTCACTCGCGACACCGCAGAACGCTTCCCTGCTAATCTACCTCGGCGCGGACATCGTTGACAACGCCATAGCGCTGAGGAGCGCTGCGGAGGGTGTTTACCTGACCGAATCAGGGTCTTTTAACCTGAGCTCGCTAAACGAGCTGCCGTGCAGATGCAGGGCATGTGAAAGCAGGGATGACTACGACTCGGACTTCCACTTCCTCACAGACCACAACACCATCGCCATAGAGAGGGAGGTGAGGCTTGCGAGGGCGATGCTGAAGGCTGAAAGGCTGAGGGAGCTGGTGGAGGTGAGGGCAAAAGCGAACCCGGAGACGACGGCCATGCTGAGGATAGTTGACTCGTCAGGCAGAGATCTTCCCTTTGCGAGGTTCAGGAGATCCAAGGTTTACCCTACATCCGAGGACTCGTTTGCAAGGCCCGAGATTGCGTACTACTTCGAAAGGATGCTCGAAATCTATAGCCCCAGCTCTCCAACAGCCCTGCTCATCCCGTGCTCAGCGAGAAAACCCTACTCCCTCTCCAAGACTCACAGGGAACTGAGGAGCAGGCTCGGGAGAGCGATAAGGGGCGTGAACGAGATAATAATCTCCTCCCCCTTCGTTGCTCCAAGGGAGCTGGAGCTGACTTATCCAATCCTCTCCTACGACACCCCTACCACAGGGATGTGGAGCGAATGGGAGGTGCAGTTCGTTGCCGAGAGGCTGGCGGAAATGCTCACGAGGTTTGAGAGCGTTGTGGCGTTTCTGCACGGGGGGTACAGGAGGGTGGCTGAGAAGGCCGGAGAAATTGCTGGCAAGGATATAGTGTTTGTTGAAGATTACGGGGAGCTCAGGAGGGTTCTCGAGAGGTCTGGGAAGGTGGAGTTCGACCTGTATCACGAGATCTTCAGGCACATGCTCTCATACCAGTTCGGCGTTGAGTTTGAGGTCGACGGCGTGAGGGGCAGGTACCCCAACCTCGAGTATTTCTCGCGAGGAGAAAGGGTGGCGAGGGTGGACGTGAGGTACGGCAACCTCGACATATACGGCAAGCTTGCGGAGTTTCTGGTGGAGCAGGGTATCTACGCGGTCAGGATCGACGAGTTCGACGTTAAAGGTATGATCTTCTCCAGGGGAGTTATCGAGGCCGATGAGAAGATAAGGCCAAACGACGTGGTGGTTTATTACAGCTCCTCAATCTTTGGAGTGGGTCAGGCGGTCATCCCGGGGAGCCTTATGGGCGAGGTGGACGGGAAGGCCGTTGTTTCGAGGAGGAAGTACAGGGGAGGTGTTTGAGGTTGTATTACGAGATTAGGGAACTGAACTCGTACTCAATGCAGGTGAGCCTCGAGGACGGCAGGCTCGAGAAGCCGAAGCTGTCAAGCTTCACGGGAAAGTCATTCAGGGTGCTCAGGAACGGGTTCTGGGGATACTACGTGGGAGATGCTGATGAGAGAATGGGGCTGAAGAGGGCTGAGGAGCTCGCTGTCCACAGGGGAGGGAGTGAAGTGGATCCGGCCCCCTTCACAGGAAAGTACGTTTACAGGGCCAAGAGGCCACTTGAGGACGTGGACATCGAGGAGAAGGTAAAGCTGCTGAGGGACATTGACGAGAGGCTGAGGAGAGAGGGTGTGGTCAGCAGAAGGGTCGTTTACGTCGAGTCCGTCAGGAGGGTTAGAGTATCCAACTCAGAGGGCGGGGAGGTCTACTACGAGGTGCCGAGGTGCGGCGTGGTGATGCAGGCGTTTGCGAAGGGAAAGACGCTCCAGTTCTACTCCGACAGGGTGATGAGGGTAGGTGGGTTCGAGGTTGTGGAGGGCATTGCGGACAGGGCAGAGGAGGTGGCGAAGATCGCCGTGGAGCTATCAAACGCCTCCTCACCACCTTCAGGCGAGATGAACGTGATAATGAACTCCTCTCTAACAGGCGTCTTCATTCACGAAGCTTTCGGGCATGCTGTTGAAGGAGACCACGTGCTTCAGAACGCCACGATCCTGAAGGACAGGGTTGGAGAGGTGGTGGCCGCTGAGGACGTGAACGTTTACGACGACCCGACGCTTGAGGAGTTCGGCTTCTTCCCGTTCGACGATGAGGGTTACAGGGCCGAGAAGAAGACCATAATTGAGAATGGAGTTCTGAAGGGCTTCCTCAACTCGAGGGAGACTGCCAAAAAGCTGGGGGGCAGAGCCGGGAACGCGAGGTCTGACGGGCTGGAGGTGCCCATAGTCAGGATGAGCAACACATACATCGCTCCCGGAGACCACAGCCTCGACGAGCTGCTCGAGATGGCGGGCGAGGGAGTAATCCTGTACGGCTCGAGGGGCGGGGAAACAAACCCCGCCACCGGCTACTTCCACTTCAACGCCCAGTACGGGTTCAGGATTGAGAACGGGGAGATTGGCGAGATGGTGAGGGACGTCTCGCTGAGCGGCCACACGCTCCGGATACTGAGGGAGATCAGGCTCGGCAGGGAGATCAGCTTTGACCCCGGGTTCTGCGGGAAAGCTGGACAGCTCGTCCCTGTCTCGGATGGCGGGCCCTTTGCGCTTGTCAGGGCGTTCGTGGGGGGAGAGTGATGAGGATAAACGCAGATGAGTGGGAGATCTACAGGGAGAAGGTGGTTACGAGGTACGTTGTTGTTGAGGACAGCAGGGTCAAGATGATCGCGGAGAAGGTGGAGTATGGAGAGGCGCTGAGGGTGATAGTGGACGGAAAGGTTGCAATGGTCTCAGGCAGGAGGCTGAGCGACGAGATCGCAGATATGGCGGTAAAGCTCGCGAGAACGTCTCAGGACAGGCTCAGCGAGTTTCCTGAGAGGAGCAGGGTGGAGAGAGTGGAGGTGTTCGATCCATCGGTCATGAAAACGACTCCCGAAGAGCTGAAGGACTACGGCGAGGCGATAGCGTCGGTTGGGAACATCTCCTCAGCCCACTTCTCGGTTGAGTACATCAGAAGGGAGATCGTGAACTCAAACGGGGTTGAGGTCGCGGAGGAGGAGAGTCTGGCAGGCGTGGTTGTTGAGGCTGTCTTTGGCAGCGGCAGTGCCTACGAGTACCACGAGTCGAGGAGGCTGGACTTCGAGCCGGAATCTTATGCGGAGAGGGCTTTAGAGCTCGCGAGAATTGACGACAGGGCCGAGAAGATAGACCCCGGAAGGTACACCGTAACCCTCTCCCCCGTGGCGGTTGACCAGCTTCTGAGCTACGCCCTTTACCCTGCATTCTACTACGAGAACATAAGGAGGGGGAGGAGCAGGATCGGAGAGCTCATGGGGAAGGAGGTATTTGGCGGGCTGAGCATCACAGACGACCCGCTCCTCGACTGGGGTGTTAACTCGTGCTCGTTCGATGACGAGGGGGTTGCGAGCAGGAGAAAGGTGCTCGTTGATGGAGGGGTTGTCAGGGGATACATCTCGGACTTCAAGCACCTCCCTGAGAGCCCGACAGGAAACGGCTTCAGGGAGGACTACAGCTCGTACCCGTCAACATCTCCAACCAACGTCGTCCTCGACTTCCCCGAAAGGGGTGAGGCCGAGGGAGTTTACGTTCACGCGTTCATCGGCGCCCACACCTCAAACTTCGTCAGCGGGGACTTCAGCCTCGAGCTCATGAACGCGAGCATCGACGGGAAGGGCATCAAGGGGGCGATGATATACGGCAACGTCTACGATCTTCTGAACAGAATCAGCCACTTTGGAAATAAGGTGAGGCAGGTTGGCAGCACGGTGACGCCGGAGATCGTGCTGGAGGGCGTGGAGATTAAGGTCTGACCGGAGGTTACCTTTAATACCTCCTCTCTCAAACATTTTCCGTGGTCACGGGCCTTGAGAGGTACGGGCTGATAAACTCCGGACTTGCCCCGGCAAAGTTCCAGATAGCCAGAAGAATCGAGGCTGAGAGGAGGGACAGCATCGAGGACGACCACAGGCAGGTCAAGAAGGAGTTTCTGAAGGTCTGGAGGAGCTACGATGCTTCCATTCTGGAGGAAAAGCCGGCGGAGTACTCTTTCCTTCACCTGAAGGTGGACTACCTGAAGGAGATTCTCAGGGAGTGCGTGTTCTGCGAGAGGAAGTGCAGGGTGAACAGGTACGAGACCGTGGGCTTCTGCAGGTGCGGGGTTAAAAGCTACTACAGCAGCGAGTTCCTGCACTTCGGAGAGGAGCCGGAGCTTGTGCCCTCCCACACCATATTCTTCAATCGCTGCACCTTCGCGTGCGTCTTCTGCCAGAACTTCGACATTGTCTACGAGGACGACCGACTGGCAAATCCAAAGGAGCTGGCCATGCTGATCGACATACGCAGGAGACAGGGCAGCAGAAACGTCAACTTTGTGGGCGGAAATCCCGATCAGCACGCGCACACCATACTCGAGACGCTGCTCCACGTTGAGTCGAACGTTCCCGTTGTGTGGAACTCCAACATGTACCACTCCGAATTGCTAGCAGAGGTTATAGAGGACGTCGTTGACGTGTGGCTCGGGGACTTCAAGTACGGCAGCGATGAGTGTGCCGAGAGGTACTCGAAGGCCAAGAACTACTTCGCAACGGTCACGAGGAACTTCCTCAGAGCCAAGGAGCACGGAGAGCTTCTGATAAGGCACCTCGTGATGCCGTCCCATGTTGAGTGCTGCACCGAAAAGATAGTGAGGTGGGTCTCCCGAAATCTGGGAAGGGATACGAGGTTCAACCTGATGTTCCAGTACTGGCCCGCGTTCAGGGCCAAGGAGTACCCGGAGATTGCGAGGAGGCTGAACAGGGAGGAGATGAGGAGGGCGCTGGAGATAGCTTCACTCCATCTCGATAATCTGGTGTGAGTCCCTCACACCTGCCCAGAACAGCAGCCCGGCAAGCACCGTAAGGATTGCCGAGACGCTGAAGGCGAGGTATATTCCCTCATGCCCCCCACCGCCCAGATCGTAAAGCGCCCCTGCGATGAGCGGGCCCACAGCCCTTCCGAGGCTCTTTGACGCTGAGAAGTAGCCCATCAGCCCCCCGAGGTTTCCGGACTCCTTTCCCTCAACGGCTATCAGCCCGCTCACCGCTGGTAGTGCCAAGGCCGAGGTGAACCCCAGCAGCGTCGTCAGAATGGCGAGCAGGACGAATTTGTCCGTCATTGGAATGGCGTAGAGAATCAGGGCGGACATCACGGTGGATGCAACGACGGGGAGGACGAAGCCCCTCCTGTCAGAGAACACCCCTGCATACGGCTGGAGTATCCCGGAGACGAGGAGGTTCGTGAAGATCAGCAGGCCTATCTGGGTGTAGCTCAGGCCTATGAGGTACCCGTAGACGGGCAGGAAGGTCATGACGCTACCCCTCCCAGTTGAGTTCAGCACCCGGTAGATTATGGCGAAGATCACGTTCCTGTTGAACGTCCCTCTCCTTCTCTCCCTCCTCTCCGGACTTCCAACCTCCGGAAGGTTCAGGATGACGAGGATGAGGCTTACAAGGCTCATCAGGCTCATGGAGGCGAAGGCGAGCCTGAAGCTGAACGCATCCGAAAGTGCCCCTCCAATTAGCGGGCCAAACGACATGCCGAGGAATATCGATCTGTTTGCGATGCCCATGTACCTGCCCTCCTGCCCCTGCGGGGATGCAGAAGCGACCATCGCGAGTATCACCGGCATGACCATCGCAGACGACATGCCATGGAACAGCCTGACTGCTATCAGCTGCTCAGGGGTTCTGGCCGCTCCGTATAGCAGGGCGAGGATGGCATAAAGACTGAGGCCGGTTACGATCATGGGCCTCCTGCCGTACCTGTCAGACAGGTGGCCGAAGAGGGGCAGGAAGGCGAGCCTTGACAGTGAAAAAGCGGAGAATATCAGCCCGATCGTAACTCCGGCTGCACCCATGTTCTCTGCTATGACTGGAAGGATCGGAGAAATTATTCCAACGCCTATCGTGAGCGTGAAGAGCACCAAAGAGGCCGTGAAAAGCAGACCGCCCCTCTTTTCTCCCTCAATCGTCACCAGATATCCGGGTATCAACAAAGTATATATAAGGTTTCCATCAAAATAACTTGCCAAAAGGTGGCAGTGGACAAGAGGTGATGACAATGAAAGCACCGAGTGATACCACAAAGTATCTCATACACGCCGAGATAGTGGCAGAAGGTGTTGTAGAACGGCCAGACGTTGTTGGAGCAATCTTCGGCCAGACCGAGGGGCTTCTCGGAGACGACCTCGATCTCAGAGAGCTCCAGAAGACCGGAAGGATTGGCAGGATAGAGGTCAAGATAGAGAGCAAGAGTGGAAAGAGCTTTGGTGAGATAAAGGTGCCCAGCAGCCTCGACAAGATAGAGACGGCGATACTCGCTGCAGCGCTCGAGACGATCGAGAGGGTCGGACCATGCGCTGCGAAGATCAAGGTCATCAAGATTGAGGACGTCAGGGCGAGCAAGAGGAAGAAGATCGTCGAGAGGGCCAAGGACATACTCAGGGAGCTCTTCGAGGAGCCGGAGATCGAGAGCGAGAAGATAGCTGACCTCGTGAGGCAGGCGATAAGGACTGAGGAGATTATCGAGTACGGTGAGGACAGGCTGCCAGCTGGCCCAGCGATTGACGAGAGCGACGCGATAATCGTTGTCGAGGGCAGGGCTGATGTGCTGAACCTCCTCAAGCACGGAATCAAGAACGTGATCGCGGTGGAGGGCACAAACATTCCGAAGACGATCGTTGAGCTCAGCAAGAGGAAGACCGTCACAGCTTTCCTCGACGGAGACAGGGGTGGAGACCTCATCCTCAAGGAGCTCCTGCAGGTTGCCGACATAGACTACGTTGCGAGGGCACCGGAGGGCAAGGGAGTCGAGGATCTGACCCAGAAGGAGATCGTGAAGTCCCTCAGGAACAAGATCCCGATCGAGCAGGTTCACGTGCTCAAGCACAAGGATGAGAAGAAGGAGGCCAAGGAGAAGGTAGAGGAGACCAAGGAGAAGGCTGAGAAGGTCAAGGCTGAGGAGAAGGAGGAGGAGAGCAAGGCCGTTGACAGGAAGAACATAACCGCGCTCCTGAAGAAGCACAAGGAGGAGGTCGAGGGCAATCTGAAGGCAAGGCTGCTCGACGCCAACTTCGAGGTCGTCAAGGAGGTTCCTGTCAGAGATCTGGTTAAGCTGCTGAAGTCCAACAACGTTAAGGCCCAGGGAATTGTGTTCGACGGTGTGATAACCCAGAGGGTAGTGGATCTGGCCGCTAAGAGGAACATAAGCCTGCTCGTTGGAGTGAGGATGGGTAGCGTTGTTAAGGTGCCCTCAAACGTCAGTATCATGACATTTGACCAGATCTGACCTCTTTTCTATTTTTTATTGCCATAGCTTCAGGAACTTCAGGGCTTGACCCCGTAAACAACGTATATCGGCCTGTTCCACGCGATTTTGAAGAGGGGCGGGAGGTTCGCGAGCCACAGCCTCCTGACACCATCGAGCCACTGGAATCTCACATCTCTAAGCCCGCACTCCCGCATGATCTCCACAACGATCTCCGGCTCAACTCCATTTATGAACGGTATGCTCATGGAGACCCTCTCCTCATACCCGCGGAACGGGTTGCACCTCTCGTGGACGAGCATTCCGAGCCTCCCCAGTGCAGATCTGAGCCTTGATGATAGAGAGCTGTCGCACCACACCCCGTCCACCACAACAACTCTCCCTCCTGGCCTTGTGACCCTCACCCACTCCCTCACAGCCCTCCAAGGATTGGGGAGTGTCCAGAGGACGTACCTGCAGACCACAGCGTCGAATCTCTCGTCCTCAAAGCTTAGTCTCTCGGCATCCCCAACCTCGAACTCAATGTCCAGCCCTTCTTTCGCGGAAATTTCCCTCGCAACCTCTATCATCCTCTCCGAGATGTCCACACCGGTTACCTCATGCCCGATCTCCGCGAGAACCCTTGCCAGAAACCCGGTTCCAGTCCCAACGTCCAGAACCCTCTTCCTATCCTCTCCGAGGATGTTGGTCATGAGAGACGCCCATGCCCTCCTCTCCTCATCGCTCCTCGCGCACCTCATCTTCTCGTAGCTTGAGGAGAGGCTGTTCCAGTATGCTCTCAGGTATTCCTTCAGCGTGGCATCTCTGTATGCGTCCATCCAACCCAAACCCGAGATCTGGTAATAAATTTCTTTTCATTTTTAACAACAAGTATGATGGCAGCTCAAGCAAGGTATAACGCAGGTGTTAGGGACAACGATTAAATATGTCCTTTCGGAGAACCTGATTTATTGTGAGAGTTTTAGCTCTCGCAGGAGGTGAAGATTGTGGAGACCTTGAAAAACCTTGTGAAGGCCTTTATGGGGGAGAGCATGGCCAGAAACCGCTACACCTTCTACGCAAAGGTGGCGAAGGAGGAAGGATATGTTTTCGTCCAGAAGGTTTTTCTCGAGACGGCTGAAAACGAGAAAGAGCATGCTGAGAACCTTCTCAAGTTCATTCAGGAGCTGAGGGGAGATTCTGAGAGCATAGTTGTTGAGGAGGCAGAGGCGCCGCTGGTCTGGGCCTCAACCGGGGACAACCTCCGGGCGGCAATTTCTGGAGAGAACTACGAGCACACGAAGATGTACCCGGAGTTTGCGGACGTTGCGGAGAAAGAAGGCTATCCGCACATTGCCGAGAGGCTCAGGGCGATAGCCAAGGCTGAGGAGCACCACGAGAGGAGGTACAGAGCGCTGCTTGAGGCGATAGAGAACGGAACGTTCTTCAGGAGGGATCAGGAGGTTGAGTGGATCTGTCTGGAGTGCGGGTACGTGCATGTGGGCAATGAGCCACCCGAGGAGTGCCCGAGCTGCGGGCATTCGAGAGCTTACTACGTCGCGAGGGACTTCCTCTCCCTCTAACTTTTTTGGTGAGCCCCGATGGAGGTTCCTCTCCTCGCGCGGCTTGTGACCCTGAGAAACGTACACCCAATTCTTACCCACATGAGCAACGGCCTAACTCCTGCTGCATTCTTCTTCTCCGCTGTCAGCCAGCTGCTGGACATTGCATGTCTGAAAGAGGCGAGCTACTACATGATGCTCGTCGTCGGGCTGATAACTCCCTTCACGATGCTCGCAGGCGTGGTGGACTGGAAGTACAGGTACGACTTCAAGAGGTTCCAGCTAATGGACAGGAAGATAGTCACGGCGGTTGTGGGATACGCCTTCGTAATTGCTTATCTCACCACCGAGAGCATAATTGCCCTCGCACTCGCCCTGCTGTTCTTCGCGATAACCGGAGAGTACGGAGGCAGGCTCGTCCACGGGGCGGTGAATTCGGCCCTCGTTAGAAAGTACAGGGCAAAATAAAAATTTCTCAGATTGCCTTGACCCTCTTTTTGAGGGCCGGAGGCTTTGGCTTCATCACAACCCTGCTGCCGCACTTTGCGCACTGGATCAGGTTTCTCTCGAGGTCAACATCCACTTCGGCACCACAAAAAACGCAGATGAAGACGCTCATAGGCTCTTACCCTTGCTCACGGCCTGCTCAACTATCTTCGCGGCTGGTGAGACGGGTATGTACGCGCCACCTGCGAACTTGTATCCACAGCTCCTGCACTCCCAGATGGCGGTGCCAACCCTCTTCACTGCCTTCTTTCCGCACTTCTTGCAGACGTACTTCTTCCTCTGCTGGCTCTCGATCTCTACAATGCTCCTCCTAACCCTGATGCCGTATCTCGGGCCGAACCTTCCGGCCATCTTAACCTTCTTCGTTCTGGGCATTCCTCACACCTCTTTCAGCAGTTTTCTATTCTCCCTCGCCTTCCTAACGCTCGTTTCTATTATCTCGAAGAGCCTGTCCTCATCGAGCAGGTAACTGCCGCTCTTCTGCATCGCCACTATGTTGTCCTCGCTGTCGGTGGTCACGGTTATAAAGTTTTTCGACGCGTTCTCCTCGTCCTTGCTCGGATCCACAACGACGTAGTCTCCGATAACCTGCGACGTCACGGCGACCGGCAAGTCTCTTACGGGCAGCGGGAAGTCGTCACCGACCTCGTACCTCTCTGCAGGAACCGTCGTGTTGAGGAGCGCCGCTATTGCCGCTAACGCTGAGGCGTCCATGAGGTTTCCGTCGTCATCGAGGGCGTGTATGTCTATGAATACGAGCCAGACCTTCTCTCCCTCCTCTATGCAGAGCTTGTTCAGATCCACCGCCTCGCTCTCCCTGATTCCCCTGTCAACGACCCTTGCGAGCTCTACTGAGTGCTCGTCAGGCGGACCGGGCTCGAACGTTGGGGATGCGAGGGGCACGAGCTCTGCGTTGGTTATTATGATGCCCTTGTCCGGTGTGTCGGGGAACGGCTCCCCCGGCTGCATCTTTATTCCAACAACAACCTGTGTGTTCCCGATCCTGACGAGCGCGGATCCTTCAGCTTTCTCTATCAGCCCTACCTCTATCTCTATGGGCCTGTACTCATCAAAGGCCCTGCCGTCAACCCTCTCTCCATCTCTCAGCTTGCTGAGAACGTAATCTCTGCGAATGTCGAGAAGAATGTCTTCATCCACTTTCATCTACCTCCTCTTCCTGCTCAACAACGTACTTGGCCTTTATGGCCTCCTTCTGCATTTTGTAAATCTCCATCGCCCCCTTCTTCGCCATTTCCAGAGCTTGTTTGAACTCATCCGTCGAGACTCTGCCGTCCATCTGCAGCAGGGCGATGGACTCGATCTTGTCGTTCCTTATGAAGAACGCGAACGGTATGTCTGCCTGCCCGTAGTTGTCCTCCTCCTTCATGGGGTCGAGGACGAGCACATCGTCAACCTTCGCAACGGCAACGCTCGAGATCATGCCCCTCATCGGCACGCCAGCATCAACCAGCGCAACGCTTGCAGCGTTTAGACAGGCAGTCCTGCTTCCCGCATCAGCCTGAAGAACCTCCACGAAAACGTCTATCCCGCTCCTCGGGAAAAGCTCCTTCATCACGACCGCCTCTATGGCTTCTCTGCTCACCTTGGAGATCTCCACGCTCCTCCTGTCCGGGCCCGGCCTCTTCCTCTCCTCAACGCTGAACGGGGCCATGTTGTACCTGTACCTCACCACAGCCTGCACCGGGTCCTGAAGGTGCCTCGGGTGCACCTCCCTCGGCCCGTAAACTGCAGCCACGACCTTGTTCCTCCCCATCTCAAGGTAGCATGAACCGTCAGCCCTCTTGAGAACTCCCACCTTTATCTTTATCGGCCTTAGCTCGTCAAAGGCCCTGCCGTCCAGTCTCTTCCCATCAACTATGAGCTGCATCTCGCTCTCAACTCTATTAACATCCTCACTGACCATTCAATTCACCCTTCCTCTTCTTAACAAACTCGGTTATCCTGTCCGTGAGCCCCTCTGTGTGGGCTTCGGACTCGATAATGTAAATGGCCTCCTCAACTATGTTGGCCTTCCTCCTGTCGCCGCTAACCCATATCAGGCCATTCTTGCCGACGACTATCTGAACGCCCAGCTCGGTCTTGAAGAGCTTTATCATGCTCCCCTTCTTCCCTATTACTCTCGGAACCCTCGCTGGGTTTATCGCCACTATCCTCCCGAACCTGACAGCCCTGCACATCTTGTCCTTCATCGTGAGCGTGACCTTCATCTTCGGATCTATGTTTATCACCTTGGCTATCACGACATCGTCTATGTCGAGAACGTCGTTGGGCTTCTTGTTCGGCCTCATCTCCGGGTTTTCAGCCACAGGAAGGAACCCCTGGTAAGGGGAGTTTATGTCGACTATCCAGCCGTTGGCCGTTACCTCTCTCACTATCCCGATCACCACGTCCCCGACGGACGGAATGTACCTCCCCTTGAGGGGGATTACCCTGACAGTCGTGTCCGTCCTGTCGAGGAGGCCGAGAAACTTCGCGTAAACCTTACCCTTCTCCACGTACGTCCCGCTTCCAGCAACCTTCGGGTTTGTTGCGAGAAGTTCACCGGGAAGAACGATAGCCCTTGCCATGCTTCACCTCCTCCTGAGTATTTTTGTCATGGCCTCACCCTTCGCCACCTTTCCGAGCAGATCCATCAGGTCTCCCTGCATTCCCGCCGGTATCCTCATCACGCATATCCAGCTCCCGTCTCTCTGCCACTCCTCGTTTATCACCGTGCCGAAATTGTAGAGCGCGCCTATCGCCTTGCCCGTGTGCTCTGGCGGGATCTTTATTGCAATCTCGATCTCCTCGAACTTCAGGGGCAGGATGGCCTTCAGCGCCTTGACTATCTCCTTTGCCTGAGCCTCCACAGGCCTGAAGATGTCCACGTTGACCCTCGCCTCCTCCATGGCCGCCTCAATCCTCGCGTAGGTGTGGGGGGCATTTGTCCTCGGGTCAATCGCGTTTCTCCTTATGTACTCAATTATCTGCCTCTTCTTCTGCTCGAGCATCTCTTTCCTCTGCTCGGCGGTAATCTGAACCTCTCCTTCCAGAATTATTCTCTTTATAACTTCCCTTATGTCTCTGGTCTGGAACGCCTTCTCTATGTCCTCGATTGACGCCCTGTCGCCCTTTTTCGCGTCGTGGAACACCTCCTCCACGGCCACGAGGTCCTCGAAGTTCACGTCCTTGCCCTCCTTGAGGTCTCTCGCGAGGTATGGATCCACGAGAACCTCAAACGTCTCTCCGCCCTTCCTGAGCCTTGCGATCACTGCCTTGTCAAGGGAGACCATGGAGCTCCCCTCCTCACTTGGAGAGCTCCTCCCTGATGATCTCGTTGGCCCTGTCTATGTATGGCTTGAGCGTCTCGCTGTCGAGCAGCCTGAACTTCCTGTCATCAACCCTGACAACGCCAACCTCTATTCCTTCAATGGAGATCTCGCTGTTTATCGCCTTGCCCATTGCAATGAGCCCCATCACTATCGCGTCATCCAGACTCAGATCCTCGCGGTACTCTTTCTCGAAGTACTCCATTACCTCCTGCCTTCCAGAGCCGATGGCTGTGGCCTTGTACTCGAGAAGCGCTCCACTCGGATCAGTTTCGAACAGCTTGGGAACCTTGTCAACACCCGCTATGAGCAGGGAAACTCCGAATGGCCTAACACCGCCATACTGGGTGTACTGCTGCTTGAAGTCGCAGATCTTCCTCGCAAGCTCCTTCACACCAATCGGCTCGTCGTAGGTGAGCCTGTTTATCTGGGCCTCAAGCCTCGCCCTGCTCACGAGCACCCTCGCATCCGCGACGAGACCTGAGGTTGCGGCGCATATGTGCTCATCTATCTTGTAAATTTTCTCGATCGTGTCAGCCTCAAGCAGCTTGCTTCCCACCCTCCTGTCCGCTAGGACGACCACTCCTTCCTTGGTCTTTATTCCTATGGCTGTTGCACCTCTTTTTACGGCCTCTCTCGCGTATTCAACCTGATAAAGTCTTCCGTCAGGGCTGAATATCGTTATCGCCCTGTCGTATCCCATCTGCGGAATTTGCATTCTTCAACACCTCCAGATACTTCCTCTTGCAGCTTTTTATCGTGCCAGCGACTCCCAGAATTATCGGGAGCACCTTTTTCTCTCCTGCTTTATCAATCATAGTTAATGCTATTTTTAATTTATTCACATCCTCCCGCCCGCACACAACTATTCCCCTTCCACCTTCGAACTCGATGAGCCTGAAGGTCACACCGCTGAACTCACCGAACAGGTTCATCACAGCCTCCCACAGCGCGGAGACGAGCTCTTCTCTCTCGACCTCTCCTTCCGATATGATTCTGAACGCGATATATCTTTTTTTCCTCCTCATTGAAGGGGGAAGTGACCTCATATTACCTCCAGCCCGTCCATTATGTAGCTATCGTCGAAGAACCTCCTGTAGAGCCTCTCAGACCAGTACCTCGCCCTCTCGGTATTGGCGCCGAAGTAGGAGAAGACGTCCTTTATCTGGCTCGCCCTCCTCATCCCGTAGATATCGGCGGCACCGCTCGTAAGTATGAAAGGGGTGTCGAACTTGTTTATCACCCTGAACATCACCCTGAGCTCTTCCGCGTGCTTCACTCTCCTCGACCTGCTCAGCTTCATTAGCGTCGCGAGCGACACCTCGATCAGGACGTCCTTCTCCCTTGCGAGCTTGAATGTCGGGTAGTCCAGTCTCCTTCCCGGGAAGTCGAGCAGCACGTCAACCTTCTTCCTCATCACCGCGTACCTGTTGACCTCCGGCTTTTCACTCGCGACTCCAACAAATCCCCTCGCCCTCCTCAGCTTCTCTCTCAGCTCCTTATTAGATTCAGCGTGAATGGCGCACCCCTGAATGTTGCTCTCCGTCTCCTCTCCAAAAACGACGTAGCTCTTGAAGCCGAAGTCCTCATCACCGCTGTAGTCGAACCTTATGAAGTCAATCATACCCTTCAGCCAGAATCTTCCGGGCAAACTCTAAAATCTTCTCCCTCTTCGCAGGAAACGTCACGAGCTTAGCCCTGACCACTATCGAGTCCCCGCCGAAGGAGAGCTCAACATCTCCGAGGTATGCAGCCTGCTTGTCCACCCTTATGTGCATTACCCCATCCTCATCCACTATGTCCTCAACGAACTCGAGGAGCACCTCCCTCTGGTCCCCGAGCCTCTCCATTAGGTGGTTCCAGAACTCCCTGATCTCCCTCTTCCTCTTCAGCTCCACCTCGAGAAACTTCATGGGGTTTCCGTAGTGGCCGGTGGCGTTGCTCGCGAGAATCTCGAACTCAAACGGAAAAAGGGTCGAGAGAGCCTGAGCTACCTTCTCGGGGTCTTCAGTCGAGTAAACTATGGCAGAAACCGTGACGTTCTCAATTTTCATAAAAAGGAGTGGAGTTAATTCTTCCTCCTGAAGTTGGCCCTGTAGCTCGGTCTGACCTTCTCTGCTCCTCTGCCCTTCCTTCTCAGCCCCCTCGCCTTCCTGCCAGCAGAGGTCAGGCCCCTGAACACCCTGCCCCTCTGCTTGGCTATTCCGGAAAGCTGCGGGTCGCTCAGGATTGCGGGGTGAGATCTGTCAACCAGAATCACTTCGAACCACTTGTACCTTCCGTCCTCACCAACCCAGTAGGAGTTCAGCACCTCCATGTTGGGGTACTTCCTCGCAGCTCTCTCCTCGGCGATCCACTGCAGGTTCTTCTTGGGCGTGAGCCTGCTGATCATCATGTTCTTCGTCTTCCTTCCCTTGTTGGGCCTGCTTGCCCTTCTGCCCCCTCTCCTGATCCTGACCCTGACCACTATCACTCCCTTCTTGGCCTTGTAGCCGAGAGCCCTTGCCCTGTCGAGCCTCGTTGGCCTCTCTATCCTTACCACCGCTGGCTCTCTCCTCCACTTCTGCAGTCTCTCCCACATCAGCTGTCCGACGTAACCCTCCCACGGGTTCTTCCATGCCTCTCTAATATACGCGTAAGCGGATTTCATTCTTAACCCTCCGTTAGCGTGATTGCACCGCCTATCTCAATTCGCTTAATAAATATATCGTCCCTCTCTCCTCTCTGCAATACTCCTCACCGAAAGATTAAAATAGTTACGGGCAAGAGGCGGGGAGAAAGGTAGGTGAAGTGGATGAATGACGTAATCAGGCAGAAGGCTGTAGACCTTGCGAAATCTATAGCCGAGAGTGAGGAGTATAAGGAGTTTGTGAGCACGGAAGAGGTTTTGAAGCAGGATGAGCTCGCCCAGAGCCTTCTCATAGAGTTTCAGGAGAAGCAGCAGGAGTTCATCTCCAAGCAGCTCATGGGTGAGATGGACGAGGCGCTGCTCGACAGCCTCACAAGCCTGCAGAACAGGCTGAACGAGCTCGATAGCGTTAAGAACTTCATGGAAGCTTACACAAAGCTCGTCAACCTTCTCGGAGAGGTTGGAGACCTGATAAGTCAGGAGTTGGACTTCGATTTCGGCGAAGTCTACAGGAGCTGACCTCCTCAAATTTTCAGGCAAATATTTAAACTGTTTTCGGCCTTCTTTCATCAATGTCCGAATTCACGGCAAAGGAGCTTGCCGAAGTCCTCGTGGCCATACGTGTAAGGCTTATCAGAATCCTCGCCATAGTTGCCGTTGTCTGGGCCATCTCTTTCCTCTACATCTCCGACTTCATAATCCAGAAGATCAAGGAGGATCTGCTGCCCGAGGGAGCGAACCTGATCTATCAGGCCCCACTCGAGGGAATGATTCTCAAGCTCAAGATCTCTCTGATCCTCGGCTTCATCGTTGCGCTGCCCTACATAGTCGTCCTCGCCTATAGAACTCTGAGGGACAGAACGGAGTTTTTCTCCAACTTCGAGATATCGAGGAGTCAGGCCATCATCTACGGCATCGTCTCGGTGATCCTCTTCGCTGCCGGCGTGGCCTACGGCTACACCCTCATGCTCCCCCTCTTCCTGCAGTTTCTGTACGAGTCTGCGAAGAGTCAGGGCGTTCTTGCCTTCTACTCTCTCGCAGAGTTCATCAACTTCGTGGTGATGATGCTCGCGGTTTTCGGCGTGATCTTCCAGATGCCCCTTTTCATGTACATCCTTGTGAAGAACGGAATAACGAGCCTCGAGACGTTCAAGTACTACAGGAGGCACTTTTACGTGGCCTTCTTCACCGTAGCCGCGATAGTAACTCCTCCAGACGTCTTCACCCAGCTGATGGTCGGTGTGCCCATGGTTCTGTTTTACGAGATAAGCCTGATAGTGGTGAGGGTGCTTACGTAAGTTATATAATCTCAAACCATACCTGATTATCTGGGGGCTCGTAGCTCAGAGGCAGAGCGCCGCATTCGCAATGCGGAGGCCCCGGGTTCAAATCCCGGCGAGTCCACTTTTATTCTTTTTGAAACGTTCGGTGGTGATAAAATCGCTTCGAAGAGCCGTGAAACTGCCCTCCCGATCCTGAAGGGAGGTGAGGGATTGACCGTAGAGGAGATCGAGGCAGCGATAGAGAGAAGTATTGGAGAGGAAGTGGCAGAAAAGCTGAAAAAGGGCTGTGCAGATTTTGACCTCAAAGCCCTGCCGTAGCCCCTAATGCTAAATCCTTCTGACCTCGATCACCTCCAGCGGAACCCTCTGCAGCCTCTTTCCAATCTCGTACTTCGCTATCTTCGCCGCATGCTCCTCATTCTGCGCGTTGAAGACCTTCATCTCGAAGATGAGGCCAACCAGCGCCATCCCGGCGACCATGAACACGCTTTTGAGGGGTGTGTGGCACTTGGGGCACTCCGTGTCCCCAACATCAATGTCCACGAAGTCTAGATCGGGGCTCAGCCTCTTTCCAGCCTCGGCAACAGCTATGTTCATCGCATCGCTAACGCTCCTTGCCTTCCTAACAACCCACGCCCCCTGAAGGACGACAAGATAGTCCGGCATGTTAACCACCGAATATCTTCTTCAGAAAACCACCGTCCTTCTTCTCCTTCCTCTCAACCTTCCCTCCGCTCTTGCTCTTCTTCCTTCCCCCCCTCTTCTCACCAAAAATCTCGACCGCATGTCCGTGCCTGCTCTTCCTGACCCTGATCCTGACTATAACAGGACGCTCGAGTTCGGGGCTGACTATCACCGCATTGCCGGGTGGGAGGCGCTTTATGTCCTCGACCATCTCCGCTGTCAGACCCTCAACACCCTTCCTGACCGCGTTTATGTCGTTGGGGTTGGTCAGGCGGAGAATTATCTGGGTGTTGCACTGGCTTATGACGTTCTTGTCAACCCTCGCCGGCCTCTGGCTGATGACCATCAAACCCAGACCGAACTTCCTGCCCTCGCTTGCAATCGTCCTCAAAATCTGGGTGGAGACAGCCTTTCCGAACCCCCTCTCCGGGATGAAGTTGTGTGCCTCCTCTATCACGATCATTCCCGGCGGGATCTCCTCTCTCTTCCTCATCTCGAAGAGCTTTCCGCATATCCTTGCGACGATCAGATCCTGATATGCTGGATCAACTCCCCGCATGTCGAGTATCACGGCTCTCCCCTTCTGCAGGAGGATGTCTATGGGTGTCGGGTTGTCGGAGAAGAGGCCGGACTTCTGTATCTTGGTCAGAGCACCAAGCAAGACCGACTTGCTGCTGTTCTTTATCTCTTCAACCCTGTCCATTATGTCCTCGAGGGTGTAGTCATCAAGCTCCCTTATCACCTGATAGAGGAGGGCCTGCGCCGAGGGGCTGGTTATGTTCCCCAGCTCTATTATCTCCTCTGCATCGAGGTTTCTGCCGTCCAGATATATCACACTATCCGCTCTATCAACAAATGGTGAGCCGGGAGGAACGTAGACCCTTATGTTGGAGTAACCCTTCGGCCTGATTCCGAACTCCTCCATCCTCTCCATCTCTTCTTTCACGTCGTTGGGCTGCTTGAGCGATGCGTACTCTCCGTGGGGGTCGATGATCAGCAGAGGAACCCCCTTCTCGATGAGTTCCTCTATTATTACCCCTGCAGTGTAGCTCTTCCCTCCCCCTGTTTTTGCCAGAATGCAGACGTGCTTCTGAACGAGGCTGTTCACGTCAAGCTTCACCTTTATCGACGTGTCGCCCAGCAGGCCGAGGTAGACCCCATCGTCGCTCATCCCGAGGACTTCAGCCACCAAGCTCTCCTCGGCGAGAAAGACTTTCTCACCCGGGACGAAGGGAGTTCTTGGAGCCTTCAAAACTCCGTTCTCCCTCTTCCCAATCACGCTCGCCTTTGCTATGTAGACCTCAGCCTCAACGTTCCTCCCCTTCAGAACATCCTCTCCACTCACGTCAGATTTCGCTATCACGTCCGTCACGTAGGCTACAATCCAGCCCTCCACGTCGTTCCACACCTTTACGTAGTCTCCTCTCCTCACATCCCTCGGATTGAAAACCACAAACTCAAACTCGAAGGCAGAGGTCTCTCCAAAAATCCTGCCTACCTCACCCTTCATCCTCACTACCCCACAACCTGTCAAGCTCCCTGTCCTGCCTCTCGCTTATCTCCTTCACCACCATCAATCTCCACCCGTGCCGGTCGTTCAGCAGCACGAGTGGCTTCTTCTTGCAGTAAAAAACATCCACCTTCCTCTCCAGCCTGTGGGTCTTCCCGCAGACCGGACACTCAACCTCAACCTCTTCCGTACTCATCGTCAAACCTCTCTATGTCGTCCTCACTCAGGTAGTCCCCAATCGCCACCTCGATCATCTCGAGCGGTATCCTGCCGGGATTCACGAGCCTGTGCTTAACTCCAGACGGAACAAACGTGCTCTCGCCGGGCCTTAAAAAGTATTCCTTCCCCTCGCTGATGACCTTGGCCATCCCCCTAACAACTATCCAGTGCTCGCTCCTGTGCATGTGCCTCTGGAGGCTCAGCCTCTCACCCGGCTTCACGACGATCCTCTTTATCCAGTAGTTCTCTCCCCTCTCGAGCAGAACGTAGCTCCCCCAAGGCCTGTGGACGACCGTGTGCACCTCAGCCCTCTCATCTCCCCTCTCCTTCAGAATCCTCACGACCTCTCTGACCCTCTCCGCAACGCCCTTCTTGGAGATGAGGAGCGCGTCCCTCGTGTCAACTATCAGCAGATCCTCCACTCCAATGGCTGAGACGAGCCTGTCCGACATCACGAGGTTGTTCCTTGAGTCAAGGGAGATGAGCTCCCCTCTTACTGCGTTTCCATTCTCATCCTTTTCCATCACCTCGTAGAGCGAGTCGAAGCTTCCGAGGTCGCTCCAGAAGATGTCGAGCTCCATCACCGCTGCCCTCTCCGTCCTCTCCATGATCGCGTAATCAAAGCTCGTCTCCGGGCATCTCCTGTACCCCTCCCCGACATCTTTCTCGAAAGCCTCGTAAAGGCCGGGATAGTGGCGCCTGACCTCCTCTCTCAACACCTCTCTGCTCGTCAGGAACATCCCGCTGTTCCAGAGGTACCCTTCGGAGACGAACCTCTTCGCGGTCTCCATGTCAGGCTTCTCCGTAAACCTCTCGACCCTGAACACCTCCCCTGCCCTTTCCCCGGGCTTGATGTACCCGTAGCCCGTGTGGGGCTTTGTTGGTTTTATTCCGAACGTTATTATGAACTCTCCAGCGTGTTTCTCAGCTCTCCTGATGTATCTGGCCAGATCGCCTTTTATGAAGTGGTCTGAGGGTGTGATGAGGAACGTGTCATCAGCGTGAAGCGAGGCGTAGATTATGGCCGGAAACGTGTTCTTCGATGCGGGCTCAACGAGTATCTCAGCCTCAGCACTAATCTCGTCCAGCTGATCACGGACTATGAACTTCTGCTCGTCGTTGGTGATGATCGCGACTTCATCTCCTATCCTCATCGCCCTTTCCACGGCCATCTGGAAAAGGGACTTCGAGTCGAATATCTTCAGGTACTGCTTCGGGTACTTCTCCCTGCTGATGGGAAAAAGCCTCGTACCCTTGCCGCCGGAGAGGATGAATACTTTCATGCGACTTTATTTTTCGTCCGCTAAAATAAAATTCTTTTCCCTTTTTCGCGCTTTTATCTTCCGGTTAGTATTAATTCTGATAAATTACGAAAACAATTTAAACTTATTGCGGGCAAAACTTGACATTAACTGGAGGTGTTGTGAATGGAATTTGAGCTCACTCAGGATCAGAAAGACATTCAGAAGGCCGCGAGGGAGTTTGCGCAGAACGAGTTCACGGCTGAGAGGGGCAGGTACTACGATCAGAATGAGGAGTTCCCGTTTGACCTCTGGAAGAAGGCATGCGAGCTCGGCTTCATCGGTGTGCACTTCCCCGAGGAGTACGGCGGAGCGGGAATGGGAATTCTGGAGAACATACTCATAGTTGAGGAGTTCTGCAGGGCTGACAGCACGATTGGCAGCGCGATAATCCTTTCAGACTTCTCATCTGAGGTAATAATGAGGTTCGGCAGTGAGGAGCAGAAGGAGGAGGTTCTTCCGAAGGTTGCTGGCGGAAAGGCCATAACGGCCGGCTGCTACACCGAGCCAGAGGCTGGGAGTGATCTCACGGCCATAAAGACGAAGGCGGAGAAGGATGGGGACGAGTGGGTGATAAACGGCTCGAAGACATTCATAACCAACGGAACGATCGCGGACTACTACGTCGTCCTCGCCGTCACAGACCCCAACGCCCAGCCGAGGTACCGCGGCTTCACGACCTTCCTCGTCAGAAAGGATGCGGAGGGGCTTGAGACCAACAAGATAGACGGGAAGTTCGGCATAAGGTCATCCCCAACTGCCGAGGTCGTGTTCAAGAACGTGAGGGTGAGCGAGGACGACATAATCGGCCAGCTCAACCGCGGGTTCTATCAGGTTCTTGAATTCTTCGACGAGAGCAGGATCGAGATCGCCGCTCAGGCTCTCGGCATTGCTCAGGGCGCGTTTGACAGAACCCTCGACTACGTGAAGCAGAGGAAGCAGTTCGGGCAGCCAATCGGCGCGTTTCAGGCGCTCCAGCACAGAATAGCTCACCTTGGCACCATGATCGAGGCTACGAGGCTACTGATTTACAAGGCCGCATGGAACTACGACAAGCACGGAATTGACCCAACCCTGACGAGCATGGCCAAGTATCTCGCAGGAAAGCTCGCCGTTCACGTGTGTGATGAGGCGATACAGATGCACGGCGGGTATGGGTACGTTGCCGAAAACGACGTGGAGAGGTTCTACAGGGATGCGAAGATCACGGAGATATACGAGGGAACTAAGGAGATCCAGCTCAACACGATAGCTAAAGGCCTTCTAGGCAAGTTCTGATTTCTTTTTCACGATAACTGGGGTGGTATTATGGAGGATGAGAAGAAGATTGAGGAGATAAAGAAGAAGAGGGAGGAATGGGAGAGGACGTGCCTCAACCCGTACCTTGAGAGGTTCGGCGAGAGAGACGAGATGTTCGAAACCCTCTCCGGAATCAAGGTCAAGAGGGTTTACGATCCAACTGACATCGCTCATCTGGACTACGTGAGGGACATCGGCTATCCCGGAGAATACCCGTACACGAGGGGAGTTTATCCCACAATGTACCGCGGAAGGCTCTGGACGATGAGGCAGTTCTCGGGATTCGGCACTGCTGAAGACACGAACGCAAGGTGGAAGATGCTCCTGAAGGAGGGGCAGACAGGGCTGAGCACGGCCTTCGACTTCCCGACGCTCATGGGAATTGACAGCGACGATCCTCTTGCAGATGGTGAGGTGGGGAAGGTCGGTGTTGCCGTTGATACGCTCAAGGACTTCGAAATCCTCTTCGACGGAATCCCGCTCGACAAGGTCTCCACATCTTTCACGATCAACCCGCCTGCCGCGATAATTCTGGCCATGTACACTGCCATCGGTGATCTGCAGGGTGTGCCGAGGGAGCAGCTAAGAGGCACGATCCAGAACGACATGCTCAAGGAATTCCACGCCCAGAACACCCTCGTCCTTCCTCCCGAGCCGTCCGTCAAGATCATCACCGACATCTTCGAGTGGGGTGTGGAGAACGTGCCGAAGTTCAACCTGATCAGCATTTCAGGCTACCACATCAGAGAGGCTGGCTCAACCGCGGTTCAGGAGCTTGCCTTCACTATAGCGGACGGAATGGCATACGTTGAGGCGGCAATCGAGAGGGGAATAGACATAGACCGCCTCGCCCCGCAGCTCAGCTTCTTCTTTAACTCCCACAACAACTTCTTCGAGGAGATAGCGAAGTTCAGGGCGGCAAGGAGGATGTGGGCCAAGATCATGAGGGAGGAGTATGGTGCAAAGAACCCCCGCTCGTGGTGGCTCAAGTTCCACACGCAGACAGCAGGCTGCTCCCTAACTGCCCAGCAGCCCCTTAACAACATAGTCAGAACGACGATACAGGCCATGGCGGCTGTGCTTGGAGGAACGCAGAGCCTTCACACCAACAGCTTCGATGAGGCGTGGGCTCTACCGAGCGAGGAGGCTGTGAGGGTTGCTCTGAGGACGCAGCAGATTATAGCCTACGAGAGCGGGATACCTGACACAATTGACCCGCTTGCGGGATCGTACTACGTTGAATGGCTAACTGACAAGATGGAGAAGCTCGCGTGGAAGTACATCGAGCAGATCAGGAAGATGGGTGAGGGCAGCATGCTCAGGGGAGTGCTGAAGGGCATAGAGGACGGATTCTTCGTCAAGGAGATCAGCAGGGCTGCAGCGGAATACCAGAGGGATGTGGAGGAGGGCAGAAGGGTCATAGTCGGAGTTAACAGGTTCACCATAGACGAGGAGCTCAACATCCCGATACTGAAGGTTGACGAGGAGGTGCAGAGGAGGCAGATAGAGAGGCTCAAGAGGATAAAGGCCGAGAGGGACAACGATGCAGTGAAGGAAGCTCTCGAGTGGCTCAGGAGTGCAGCAGAGAACAACGAGAACGTCATGCCGGCCATCCTTCAGGCCGTCAAGTCATACGCCACGGTCGGAGAGATTATGGGCACCCTGAAGGAGGTTTATGGCACGTACAGGAAGCCAATCATCATCTAATTTTTTGGAGGTGGTAGAGGTGGATAGGAAGATCAGGGTTCTCGTCGCAAAGGTCGGGCTGGACGGTCACGACAGGGGTGCAAAGGTTGTTGCGAGGTTCTTGAGGGACGCCGGCTTTGAGGTCATCTACACCGGCCTTCACCGCACCCCGCAGGAAGTTGCTATGGCTGCTGTGCAGGAGGATGTTGATGTTGTCGGAATTTCCCTGCACAGCGGGGCCCACATGACGCTCGTGCCGAAGGTCATGAAGTACATCGAGGAGTACGGCGGAGACCTGAGCGAGATGGTCATCATCGTGGGCGGAATCGTGCCTGAGGACGACATCCAGAAGCTCAAGGAGATGGGCGTGGACGAGGTGTTCATCCCCGGAACCCCCATAGAGAAGATCGTGGACTTCATAAGGGAGAAGGTTCCGGAGAAGAAGGGGCTTAAGGAGAAGGCGGAAGCATGAACGTGGACGATATAGTAAGGGGCATCGAGGAGGGCAACAGGAGAGCTCTGGCAAGGGCGATAACGTACGTTGAGAACGAGTACCCTGAGGGCAAGGAGATAATGAAGAGAATCTTCAGCAGAACAGGAAAGGCGCACGTTGTCGGCATAACCGGTTTTCCCGGTGTGGGGAAGTCAACGACCGTGAGCAAGCTCGTCCAGAAGTTCAGGGAGGTCGGGAAGACTGTTGGTGTGGTTGCCGTTGATCCCGGCTCTCCGTTCACAGGCGGTGCCCTGCTGGGTGACAGGCTCAGGATGGAAGGGCTGGATGTGAACAGGAACCTCTGGCTCGACCCGGGAGTGTTCTTCAGGAGCATGAGCTCTCGTGGAAAGGCCGGAGGGCTTGCGGCCAAGACGGGGGATGTGATAAGGCTCCTCGATGCATTCGGCTTCGACGTGATTCTCGTTGAGACTGTTGGGGCGGGTCAGAGCGAGGTGGACATTGTCGAGGTTGCCGACACGAGCATAGTCGTCATGATGCCCGAGATGGGAGATGAGATTCAGATAAACAAGGCCGGTATCCTCGAAATCGGAGACATCTATGTGGTGAACAAGGCAGATCTTGGCGGGGCGGAGAAGACTGTGAAGTGGCTGAAGTCCATGATCATGATGGATCAGGAGGCGGTGGACATACTGAGCAAGACCACTCATGCCGATGAGCTCGCTGTACAGAGCGGGGAGATCTTCGAGAGGATGAAGAAGTCCAAAGACTGGGTGCCCCCCATAATCACCACCGTGGCCGACAAGGGGGAGGGTATAGATGAGCTGGTGAAGGCAATAGAGGACCACTTCGAGTACCTGAAGAAGTCCGGCAAGCTGACCGAGAGGAGGGTCAGGAGGCTCAGCAGAGAGCTGTTCGACCTCATAATGGACGAGATAAAGCAGATCCTCAGCAGAAACGAGAGGATAGACTTCAGGGACTACGTGGAGAGGGTCGTCAAGGGTGAGAAGGACCCGCACACATCCGCTGAGGAGATTGTGGAGAGGCTTCTCAGGGTGGGGTGCTCTTGAAGACCTCCGATAAAACCCACCTTTTTAATCTGGAGCTCGTCAGCAAAGATGATTTGAGGATAGAGGCTGTTGGGAGCATAGACGAGGCAAACGCGTATATAGGGCTCGCGAAGACCAAAATTGATGATGAAAGGCTGAGAAAGATCCTGCACGACGTGCAGGTGAACATGTTCCGGGCAGGCTCGCAGGTCGTTGGTGGGGATGAGAAAATAACGAAGGCAGACCTCGAAGAGCTGCTCGAGATCGTCAGGAGGATGGAGGGCGAGGTTGAGTTTCCGAGGAGCTTCATAATCCTCGAGAGGGATGAGGTTTCTGCCGTTCTGAGCGTTGCGAGGAGCGTTGTCAGAAGGGCAGAGAGGAGGGTTGTCTCCCTTTACAGGAACGGGCTTGTGGACTACACCCTCGTCGAGTGGCTCAACAAGCTGAGCTACCTGCTCTACCTCATGATCCTTGCGGTTCAGAAGGGGGAGTACGAGCCGGTGGAGCTATGAAGGAGAGCTGGAGCAAGCACAGCGACACCTTGGAGAAGAGCAGGGAGTATCACAAGAGGTACCAGATAGCCGTGAGCAGTCCGCTGAGGAGGAGAATACTAAGGCTCATCAAGGAGGGGAAAAGCGAGAGGGAGATCGGGGAGATTCTCGGCCTCGACGAGAAACAGTTAGAATACCACCTCAAGATCCTCGAGTGGGGCTACTGCATAGACAGGAGCGAGGGGAGGCTGGAGATAACGAAAGAAGGGCTGGTGGTGGACTATCTTGACTGAAATGGTTGTTGCCTGCGGGCAGCAGAGGGTAGTGAAGGACGTGGAGACCAACAAGTCAAAAGCGCTGAGCCTCGTCAAGAGGGCAATTCAGGTTGACGCGAAGATCGTTGTTCTTCCAGAGGCCTCTAACACCGGTCTCTTCCCGGAAAACTACTCGTCCGTGGGAAGTGCTGAGGAGGAGCTCGACACGATTCTGAAGCTGTCGGAGAGGAAGGACATCCTCGTGATTGCGGGAGTGGTTGAGAGGGAAGGTGGAAAGCTCTACAACAGCGTCTGCCTGCTGCACAGGGGAGAGATAATTGGAAAGTACAGGAAGATCCTTCCCTTCCCTCTAACCGACGAGAGGAAGCACTTCACTCCCGGGAGCGAGCTGAGGGTGTTTGACACCCCCCACGGGAAGGTTGGAGTGCTGGTCTGCTATGAGGTCAGGTTTCCCGAGATGGCGAGAAGGCTCGTAAAAGAGGGGGCGGAGATACTCGCCATTCCAGCCGAGTTTCCTGCCAGCAGGATAGAGCACTGGAAGACGCTCATAAGGGCGAGGGCGATAGAGAATCAGGTCTTCGTTCTCGCGGCAAACTGCGTTGATCCGGAGGGGAAGTACAACGGCCAGTCTGCGATAATAGATCCCTATGGCAGAGTCCTCAACGAGGCCGGGGAGCTGCAGGAGCTCATCTTTGCGAGGATAGATCTGGGTGAAGTGGAGGAGTGCAGGAGAAAATATCCTTTTCTTGAAGATCTGAGCACCATTGATAAAATCCTTTCTGAACAGAGCAATAACGGGTTGAAGTTACCGTAAATAGTAAGTTTTTTATATCACCCATTTGTCATGTTAAATACGGAAAAATAGGTCTTTGAGGGGTGATTTTATGTCTGATAGCAGGGAGGTTAGAGATATTGAGGATCTGCCGTATACGGAATACGTCAGGGAAATTCTGAATCCAGAGAAAACTTTCGAGAAGCCCGAGCCTCTGAAGGGGATCAGAGTTATCGAGATCGGAACTCTTGTTCTCGGGCCAATGCTTCCAACGTATCTGGCCGAGTTCGGAGCGGAGGTCATAAAGGTGGAGCTTCCGGGTATTGGAGACACGATGAGGGCACTCACACCGTTCGCGAAGTTCTACAAGAACCTCGCCCTCGGATTTGAGGCCGCGAACAACAGCAAGTACCACGTGTCCATAGACCTCAGAACACCCGAGGGCAAGGAGCTGATGTACAAGCTCGTAAAGAAGGCTGACGTGCTTGTTGAGAACTTCAGGCCCGGGACAACGGACAGGTGGGGCCTCGGCTACAGGCAGCTGAGCGAGATCAATCCGGGGCTGGTTTACATCAGCATGTCCGGCTTCGGCCAGTGGGGTCCGTTCACTGTAAGGCCGAGCTACGATGCAGTTGCGCAGGCCACCTCTGGGCTGATGGAGACGACAGGCTTCAAGGAGGCGATGCCACTCAAGGTGGGTGACTGGATCGGTGACTATTACGGCGCTCTAATCGGCGCTTTTGCGGTGATGGTCGGCCTCTACTACAGGCAGAAAACAGGCAAGGGCCAGTACATAGACCTCTCGCAGGCTGAGAACCTCGTGAGGAACATGGACTGGACCTGGCTTTACGTCTTCCTCACGGGGAAGAACAGAGAGAGGACGGGCAACAGGGACGTTGCTGTTGTTCCCTCAGACATAGTCAAGGTCAAGGATGGATACGTTGCCATTGCAGCCTTCAAGGAGGAGGAGTTCAGAGGGCTCTGCGAGGCGATGCACCGCTACGACCTCTTTGAGAAGTTCGCCGACATAGAGGAGAGGCAGAAGCCGGAGAATCAGGAGGTCATCTACAAAGCCATACACGAGTGGGCGAAGGACAAGACCGTCAAGGAGCTCGAGGAGCTTGCAGAGAAGCACGGGTTTGCGGCGGCGAAGGTCATGAGCGCCAAGGATCAGTATGAGGACGAGCACTGGAATGAGAGGAAGGCCGTGTGGAAGTATGAAGACCCGCTGTGGGGCGAGCTGGCTGAGGTTGCGCCAGTTCCAAAGCTCAGCGAGAGCCCGGGGAGGATAAAGTGGACCGCAAGGCCGCTGGGCTTCGACAACGAGTACGTGTTCGTAAGGCTGCTGGGGCTGAGCATAGACGAGCTCAAGGAGCTCTACAAGAAGGGGGTCATAGGAAAGTACAGCAGGGAGATTCCGAGAACCTGCCCGCCAGACGACTGGGACGGAAAGTCCGGCCTCTTCTTCCCGGAGGTGAGGGCTGATGAGTGACTGGGTTGAGTGGGCAAAGGAGAACTGCAACGTTCTCAATGCGAAGGATAAGCCCGAGGCGCTTGACGACGTCCTCGTGCTCGATTTGAGCTATGGCAATTTCGCGGGTCTTTTCGCCTCATCACTGCTCGCGGAGTTTGGAGCTGAGGTCATAAGGATCGAGCCACCCGGCGGCGACATAGCGAGGAAGATGACACCTTACGGCTTGAAGATCAAGGACACGGGGCTTGCGTACATCGTCGAGGGAAGGAACAAGTTCCACATCACCCTCAACCTCGAGAGCGAGGAGGGCAGGGAGATATTCAAGGAGCTGGCCGAGAAGGCTGATGTGGTCATTGAGACGTTCAAGCCCGGCTACATGGACTCCCTCGGCATAGGCTACAGGCAGCTCAGCAAGATAAATCCGGGGTTGATTTACACCGCCATCTACTCTTACGGCCACTTCGGCAGCAAGGCGGGGAAGGGCCTGCCGGACTACGACGTGATCAATCAGGCGATGGGAGGGATAACTTGGACGACAGGAATTCCCGAGGAATACGAGGAGTATCCAGAGCACACGAGGGTTCCCACTAAGATGGGCCCGTGGATGGGATGGTACGTCGGTGGAGGTTTCGCGGCCTTCGGAATAATGGTCGCCCTCTTCTGGAGGACGATCTCAGGAAAGGGACAGTTCATTGACGTCTCAGAGGCCGAGGCTATGGCGAAGGTGCAGAACTACTACGTGCAGTACTATCACACCTTCAGGGACACCATCAACAGGGTTGCGAACTTCGATCCGGCGGTGTTCCCGTACACACTCATCAAGGTGAAGGACGGCATGGCGTTCATAGCTGGTTTCAGCGACCCCAACTGGAAGGCTCTCTGTACGATACTTGGCAGGGAGGATCTGATAGACAAGTACCCGACGATAAAGGAGAGGCTCACGCCCGAGAACTGGCCCAAAGCTTTGAAGGAGCTTGAGAAGGTTACGGTTAACATGACGACCGAGGAGCTGATTCAGGCGACCCTCGAGTACAAGGGAGAGGGTACAGCTGTTGCGGGCGAATTACTCACGCCGAAGGAGAGCTTCGAGGTCGAGAACTGGTGGCTCAGAGGAGCGCTGATGAAGGTCAAGGATCCCTATTATGGAGAGCTCGCCGTGCAGGGAATAGCTCCGAAGCACGAGAAGACGCCGGGCAGGATAAAGTGGCTCTGCAAGCCTGTTGGAGAGGACAACGAGTTCATCTACAAGAAGTACCTCGGCTACGGAAAGTCGAGGCTCGAGGAGCTCAAGAAGAACGGCGTGATTTAAAATTTAAAAAATTAAGCCTTCTCTTCTCTTTTTATCAGGTTCGTTGCGAGGAGAACTGCAAATCCCACTGCGAGCACAGCCACTCCTGTGAACGGGTACTTCATGTAGCTCAGCACCAGTGCTGTTACAAAGCCCGCGATCACAGCCTCCAGACCTCTGCTGAATTTTGTGTGGATCATGGCCAGAACGAGGGGCAGCGTGGAGAGCAGAAGCGTGGAGGACATCACCGCAAGCTCCACAATGTACGCAGGCCTTGTTGAGGCGAAGATGGCAACCGCTATGGTGAGCACGACTATCGCAGCCCTGCCGGCGAGCTGGCTCCTTGCTATATCCCTCGACACCATCGAGGAGAGGCTCAGTATTATGGAGTTGGCCGTGGTTATCGCAGCAGAGAGGATGCTGATTCCGATGAGCAGGGAGAGCCATGACGGCAGCAGGGAGAGGAGGGTTGGAGTCACGAGATCCCTATCATTGATCATCGGGAACTGCCCGTTCTCTGCCATTACCCTGAGCATCAGGCCGATCAGCGTTACCATCACCGTGTATACCAGCCCGAACAGGCCGAAGTACACGACCATCCTCTTCAAGGCTCTCTCGTCTTTAGGGATGAACAGCCTCTGGAATACCTGAGGATTTGTCAGGGCGAAGAAGAACCAGGGCACGGTGAGCTTTATGAAAAGCTGTGGAGTCCATATCCTGTTGGGCACGTGCATGAGCTCTCCAAGCTTCGACGTCTCTGCCGCAAAGTCCGGGTTCATGCTGTAGACGTAGGCAACGGCCAGAACCGCTGCGGACAGCATTATCACGCCCTGCACGGCATCTGTCCACGCGACGCCCCTCAGTCCTCCTATGAACGCCCAGAGCGCGATGAGCAGAGCTGAGATGGCTATTGCTACGCTGAAGTCAATTCCGGAGAGCTTCTCCACGACAAGCGAGACTCCGATGAGCTGGCTGGACGTGTAGGGGATTAGAGCGACCAGAGAGATCAGGGCAACAGCCATCGCCGTGCCCGTCCCGAACCTCTTCCCGATGAGCTCTGCCGGAGATATCGCGCCACTCTCCCTCGACATCCTCCATATCTTCGGGCCGTAGTAGGAGAGGAGCATCAGCGTGCCGAGGAGGTAGAACATCTCGAAGCCGTAAGCCCCAACGCCTGTTGCGTAGCTCAGGCCCACGAGCCCCACCATCATGAAGGCCGAGTATGTTGTCGCTGCATAGGTCAATGCCGAAACGAGCCCGCCAACGTTCCTGCCGGCTATGTAGTAGTCCTTGTCCCCCCTCAGCCCGTACCTCCTCGCGTAGATCGCTATTGCGGTTCCTGCCACTGCGTAGAGCAATATGGCGATCGTGAAGCTATTCAACCTCCCACCTCCTGTAGGCTATGTGTGCTAAGTAAGCGGACACCACGGCAGTCCAGTACAGGTATGTGGACAGGTCGCTCGTCTTCAGCGCCACAAACGGTACGAGCATCGCCGTGAGCACGGCTACAAACTCCACACTCCTCATCGAACACATGTTTGGAAAGGTGGTTTTTTAAGGGTTTCGGGTGGAAAATGGGATTTTGAACAACACTCGACCAAAAACGAATGACAGATAAACCTGTAAGTAGAACGCGGACAGTCATGGAAATCGGGATCATTTACTCAGGCGAGTTCGGAAGGCGATTCGTCTCAAACCTCACATATCCGGACAGCTGCCCTCACTTCGGGGCTTGCGGGATTGATGAGTGCGATCACTGCAAGAGCTACGACCTCTCTTCCTCCATCGTCTTTGCGAGGGAGCTCGAGGAGCCCTCGACGTACGGGGTTTACATAGAGGAGCCCGAGAGGATAGTTGGAGAGGTGGAGTGCGAGGTGCTCGTGGCGATAAACCTCCATCCTGACATAATCGCCGAGCTTCCCGAATTTGCGGGCGTGAAATGCCTGATAGTGCCCGTGGAGCATCCGGCATGGCTCTCTGTCGGCCTGAGAGAGCAGGTGAGGAGAAAATGTGAGGAAGTAGGGATTGAATTCTACGCTCCTAAACCGTTTTGCGCGTCAAATACTCCTCTGGCGGATCTGGGGTTTGGAAAACCCGAGTTCAGGGTGAAGATGGACGGGAACGTTGTTGAGCAGGTCGAGGTTGTGAGGAGCGACCCCTGCGGCAACGCCTACTACGTGGCAAGGAGGATGAGGGGCTACGAAATCCTAGACGTTGGCGAGTTCTGGAAGGACATACACCAGCACCAGTGCGCCTATCCGTGTCTTGCGAGCATGGAGAGGGACGCTGAGATCAGGGAGGCTCCATTCCACCTCGCGGGCTACGTCATGGTCTACCAGTTCAGCAAGGCGTGTGGGGTTGATGCTGAGAGCTTTGTTCCCGAGCACATGAAAAAATTTGTGTTGGATTCGGTCTGAATCTCTTTTTACCTTCTTTCAGTAGCCCATATAAGGTAAACTCCTTTTTCATCCGCGTCAATCGCAATCCAGATGATTCTCCAAGAGATTTCTTAGCTTTGATTTCTTCCATTAGCTAGGTTATTGGAGCAGCATAATTTGTATTTTTGGTTTTTAATTTTTTAATTTTAATGTTGTTCCGGTGAACCTGATCCTCAGGCTGAAGAGGCATTCAAATCCCTCTTTATCTCTTTAATCTTTATTTCAAGTTCTGGGAGTTTGTTTTTCACGATATCCCACACAAGTTCCAGATCTACTCCAAAATACTGATGGATCAGAATGTTCCTGAGTCCTACAATTTTACGCCATTCGATATCCGGATACTTTTCCCTGATCTCTCGTGGCAATGCTCTGCATGACTCACCTATTATTTCGAGATTCCTGACCACGGCATCAACCACAAGCCTGTTTTCTGCAAAATCTTCAAAATCCATACCTGCAGTGTATTCTTCTATTCTCTGTATTGCTTCAAGTATGTCGTCGATATACAGTCTATAATCCCTCAATCGGGACAGCCTCCTTCCAGACTGCGTCTTTAATTCCTGGCTTCAGAGCCTCAACTGTGATAAGATCAACTTCTACTCCAAGCAGGTCTTCAAGGAAGAATTTAAGGTCCATGTAATTGTCGAAAGTTTTCTTTCCTTTCTCGAATTCCACGAGAATGTCGATATCGCTCTTCTCGCTCTGTTCTCCTTTTGCATAGGAGCCGAAAAGCCAGAGTCTTTTAACTCCAAATCTCTCGATTTCGTTCCAGTGTTTGATTATCATTTCCATGATTTCAGTTCTGGAGAGCATGGCTCTATCCTCAATTTTATTTTTTATGAAATTTTAAAAAGTTATTTGATCCTGACCTTTCCTGTGAGCAGTTAACCCCATGATTTTAAATAATGCTCCGAAACTGGCCATGAGCCGATTCCTGCAAGGGGCAATTTTAAATTGCAAAAAGTTGTTATGTGTCCTTATTTACTCTCTCTTGCTCCTGTAATACCCACACTTCTTGAACCTCAGCTCTCCCCTCTTGAAGTCGTCAACCCACCTCGGAAAGACCCTCGAGATTCTCGCCTCAAACCACCTACACCTGTACACTCCATCGTACTCGTAAAACTTGCACTCAACGCATCCCATGAATCAAGTAAGTTTGATAAAATATAAAGTTTTCTGAATAACTATCTCAGTCCGACGAGTTCCTCAAGTGCCCTCTTCTGGTCGCTGGCCTTCACAACTCCGCTCGCCAGCAGAACACCATCTGCTCCGAGGTCTATCGCAGCGACAACGTCCTCATACGTGGCAATTCCTGCGCCGCAGAGCACCTTTACCTCCGGGTTGATTCCCTTTGCCGCCTTGACGGAGTTCTCGACCACCTCTGGTTCAGCTTTGCTCACGGGGATTCCGCTTCCTATCAGCTCAGGAGGCTCTATCGCCACGTAGTCTGGAGAAAGCGCGGCAGCAGCCCTTGTGGTGGAGACGTTGTTGGTGCAGACGACCGAGGTGAGCCCGAGTTCCTTAAACTTCGAGACCAGATAGTCTATGTCCGCAAGCCTGAGCCTCCTCTCGCTGTGGTTTATCAGGCTCCCCTTAACTCCCTTCTCCTTCAGCATCTCAGGGGTGATCCTCCCCGTGTGGCTCCCGTAGCTGACAGCATCTGCGTGCTGTGCGAAAACGTCTATGTCCACGCTTTTCACTATCTCGGGAATGTCGAGGAAGTTCGGGGCGATGGCCATGTAGAAGTCCACCTTCTCGGAAATCTCCTTCACGGCCTTAGCGAGGGCCAAGGCCCTCTCTCCACTCCCCTCCCCATACGCCTTAAAGTTTATGATTACGGCCTTCACACAAACCACCTCAGAAATCTGTCATGACACGGAACTGATCCGTGTCGGGCTTCATATTCGCCAGAAATCTCCTCGCCGCCCCCTCTATGTCCCTTGCCCTCGTTATCGCCCTTCCAACCACGAGCATGTCCGCACCTCCGGAAATTGCGTCCTCAACGTTCTCCGGCCTTATTCCTCCTGCCACGGCCACAAGGACGTCGTGCTTCTCCTTTATCGGCCTTGCGAACTTCCACGGAGGCTCTTCATGCTCCGAGTCTATGGCCCTGTGCAATTCGACGACATCGGGCTTCACACCAGCCTCGACGATCTTGTCCAGCCTGCTTACGGGGTCCTCGACGTTCAGCATGTCCACGACGCAGTATATCCCGAGCTTCTGAGCCTCGTTCACGGCCTTCTTTATCGTGTTTATCGGCGCGAGTCCGGAGATCACGACCGCGTTGGCAGTTGCATCCACCGCCATCCTCGCCTCGAGGTTGCCCGTGTCGAGGGTCTTGAGATCGAGCACGAAGAACGCGTCGGGCTTCTCCTCCCTGAGCTTCAGGATCACCTCGGCCCCATACCTCTTGGCCAGCGGTGTGCCGACCTCGTAAATTATGTGGTCGCTGTCCGGGATGTACCTGAGAACCCTGAGCACCTCCTCGAGGCTCGGAATGTCTATTGCCACCTGCAGGTAGGGTGGATCCCAGAGTCTGGTGAGCTTTCTTCCCGCGAACGGGTGGAAGCTTCTGTCCTTCTCGTAGAGCACCGTGTCTACGTCAGGGAAGCTCTGCATTGCCCTCTTGATTGCGAGCTTGGTGGCGCTGTAGTTGTAGTAGAACACCTTCTCCTTGTTCTTAGCCTTGGGGTGAATGAAGACGCTCACGACGATGACGTAGTCCTCAGCTTTCTCCTTCGGGATTATCCCGTCCTCAACCGCATCAGCTATCGCCTTCGCAACAGCCATCTGTGCCGGCCCGAAGATGAGCTCGGCCTGGAACATGTCCTTGACCGTGACCTTCGGGATTATCACGGCGGGAGGCTTGGTGATCAGGTTTGGCCTCAGAACCGCGAGCAGGGGTGTGTGGCCTGCAGAGAGCTGGGAAAGGGCGTTGGCAAATGCCTCGCCCACGGGGCTGTCCTTCGTCCCGATCATGAGGTCTATGTGGGCGACCTCATCTCCCGTTCCGACCAGAGCCTCTCCGATCCTGTACTCCATAAACTCCACCTCAAAAAATTAAAACTCGAAAACCTCCTCGTAGAACCTCTTCACCATCTTCGCGTCGGTGAGCAGCTCCTTCTCCTTGAGTATCTCCCTCTCGAGCTTCTTGAGGGTCGCGTGTATGGCGAACTCCACTCCCCATCCCTCACCGGTTGCAAAGAACGTGCCCCTGTCGGATGAGAGCTTTATCCTCACATGTATGAGTGGCAGCCCCCTGAACCTCTCCTTGTGCTGCTTGATGTAAATGAACATCACGGCATCCCTTATGAAGCTGCTGAACTTCCTCATGAACTTCTCCACATCGCTCTGAATTGCCACCTGATCGAACTCGTCGATCTCCATCCCCCTGACTATGAGCTCTATCCTGAGCTGACCCTCCGGCTTCCTCTCAGCAAGGAACTTCTCCAGAATGTCCTTCTTTGTCACTATTCCCTCGGGAGTCTCATCAGCAGCCACAACAACAACGCTCGAGACCATGTGCTCGACCATCTGGTCTATGACGTCCGAGACTCTGTCGTCCTTCTCGCATGTCACGGGCGGGTAGCTCATGATGCTCTCCACCATTATCGCGAGGGTCTTCTCCTTCTCTCCCTTGCTGTCGCCCATCCTTGCCCTCTTCCTTGGTGCTATGATCCTGTCGACTATGTCCTTGCCCGTTATGACTCCAACGACCCTGTGCCTCTCGTCCACGACCACGAGCCTGTCGACTCCGTGAGTCCTCATCAGCGAGAGCGCCTTTCCGGCTGAGTCGTGGGCGTTTATCGTCACAACATCCGGGTTCATGACCTCCCTGACTCTAACGTCCTCAAGCTCGGGCTTGAGTGAGAGCAGGAAGTCGTTTATGTAGATGACCCCATAGTTTCCGTCCTTCCTGACTATGACGAAGGGCGTGGAGTCCTCGATGAACCTCCTGACGACCCTCTCGACGTCGAGATCCGAGTAGTCCACGATGCCCGTCCTTATCACGAAGTTCTTGACCTTCGTCTCGTGGGGGTTGGTCATCGCGCTGCCCCTTATCAAATCTCTCTCCCTGATCACCCCGATGATCTTTCCGTTCTCCTTGACGACAAGGGCGCTCGCCTTGTCCGGATCGAGCTTGTCGAGAAGAGGAAACACCTTGGATATGGTGTCATCAGCATTCACAACCTCGTAATCGAACCTTATGAGGCTCTCGAGCTGTTCCCTGTCCATCTCATCACCTCCCACTCCTCTTTATCCTTCCAAAGTTTAAAAAAGTATGCCCGAACTCGTGGAAAATTCTCCCCGCATCGGCGAAAAAGTGGTGAGAAGAGAACTTTAAATGTCTCTTCAATCAGTCCGGGAGGTATATTCCCTTCAGCCTCCTTGCCTCCTCTATCCTCCTCCTTGCCAGCATCTCCGCAGCCCTGCTCGTTGTGATCACCATCTCTTCACCCATCGAGCTCTCGCTCATCCTGAATACCTCCTCGAGCCTGTCACGGATTCTCTCGACATCTCTCATGATCTCCTCAGTGCTCGGCTCCCTCCCCCTTCTGGCGCACTCGTACTCCTTGGCCACGGCTATCAGCCCTCCAGCGTTTATTATGTAGTCCGGGGCGTAGAGTATTCCGAGGTTTGAGAGCCTCTCCGCCACACTCTCGCTCTCGAGCTGGTTGTTCGCGGCTCCTGCCACTATGCTGCACCTGAGCCGCTTGACAGTGCTGTCGTTTAGCACACCTCCAAGGGCGCAGGGAGAGAAAACGTCGCACTGCACGGAGTAGATCTTCCCGGGCTCCACGTAGCTGGCTCCGAGCTCGATAAACCTCCTCACCCTGCTCGCGTCCACATCCGTTACCGTAACCCTCGCACCCGATTCCAGAAGCAGCCTGACCAGCTCCCCTCCAACCTTCCCAACCCCCTGCACGGCCACGTGCACACCATCGAGGCTCTCGTCTCCAAACACGTACTCAAGACACGCCTTTATTCCGCAGTAAACCCCGTAGGCCGTGAAGGGCGAGGGGTCTATGGACGTGCCAGCAACATGCCGTGTCTCTGACATCAGCACCCTCATGTCCTCGAGGGTCGTTCCCACGTCCTCGGCGGTGATGAACCTCCCGCCAAGGGACTGCACGTACCTGCCGTAGCTCCTAAGCAAAACCTCGCTCTTGTCCCTCTTCGGGTCTCCGATTATCACTCCCTTGCCACCACCGAAGCTGAGCCCGGCAGCGGCGGCCTTGTAGGTCATGGCCTTCGCGAGTCTCATGACGTCTCTCAGAGCGTCCAGCTCGCTCCTGTAGCTCCACATCCTCGTGCCTCCAAGGGCGGGGCCGAGGGTGGTATCATGGATGGCAACTATCGCCTTCAGCCCCGTGGAGGAGTCGTGGAAGAACACGATCTCCTCGAACTCCTCCCTCTCCATCATCTCAAACGTAGAACTCTGCTGGAGCTGCATGAACACCACCTGCCAGCTTCACGAGCTTCTCCCACCTCTTCTCAACGTAGCTCCTGATCACGTCGATGTCCTCCCGGCTGAGGTGGGCAAACCTACCCTGCGGGAGCAGGTACTCCTCAACATCCCTCAGCTTTCTCCTTCCACCTGCTATGGCTCTGCTCATTCCGGTGAGCCTGATCTCCCCATTTTCATACTCGTAGAGGATCCACATCCCCGTCTCAACCACAAGCCTCCCCATCTCGACCGTCCTATCCATCGGGTACTTCCAGCCCGGGGGGCAGGGGGTCAGAATCTCGATGTACCTGAAGCCCTCCTTTTTCCTTGCCTTTCTGACCTTCCTGTAGAGGTCAGTGAGGTAGCCTGCCGAAGCTGTGGCGACGTAGGCAACGTCCTGAGCCACCATCAGCTCTGCAACGTCCTTTCTGTGCTCCTTCTTCCCGCTCCACGTCGTCGTTGTCCACGCCCCGTACGGGGTGGCGCCGCTCTTCTGAACTCCCGTGTTGGAGTACATCTCGTTGTTGTAGCAGATGTATATCATGTCCTTATTCCTCTCCGCCGCAGCTGAGAGGGCCTGCAGCCCTATGTCGTACGTCCCCCCGTCTCCCGCCCAGACAACGACAGTCGCGTCAATTCCTTTCCTTTCAAGGCTTGCCGCTATTCCGGAGGCCGTTGAGGCGGATGCCGCGAAGACCGTGTTGAAGACGGGCACGTCTATCGCGGAACCGGGAAACATCCCCTGATAAACTGAGGTGCAGCTCGCCGGAACAACGAGCACAGTATTTTTACCGAGCGCTTTGAGGACTGTGCGCAGGCACATGGACGAGCCACATCCATGACATGCTGCATTACCGGGAAGCAGAAACTCCCTGTCCGGAATGGCCGAAATCTTCATGATATCACCTCCATAATCCACTCCTCTCTCCCACCCAACCTCACAGCCCTCTCAATCGCCTTCGAGGTCACATCTCTGCCCCCAAGCCCTGCAACTCTGCCGAGAACATCAGGATGACTTTTCGAGCTGTAAAGGGCTGACTTGACCTCGGAGAACAGCTGTCCCTCAGCTCCGGGGCTCACAGACCTGTCGATCACAACCACCCTCTCAGCACCTTCAAGCGCTCTTGTGACCTCGTCGTATGGGAAGGGTCTGAAGGACTTGATCCTCAGAAGCCCTGCTCTCTCACCGTTCCTCCTCATCTCATCAACGACAATCTTCGCCTCCGATGCGATTGCGCCGAGGGTGACCAGCACCGTACTTGCCCCGTCAGTCCTGTACTCCTCGACCAGAAGGGGCGTCCTTCTTCCCGTAAGCTCCTCGAACTCCTCCTCCACCTCCCTCATGATCTTCACGGCCCTCCTGTGCGACTCGACAATGTCCTTCCTGAGCTCCATGTAGTAGTCAGGGGGGAGGATGTTTCCGAACGTCTCGGGCTCGTCGAAGTTCAGGTTCCAGGGAGACTCGTAGCCGTCCAGAAATCCCTCGACGCCAGTTTCCACGGGCATGGCCGTGTGTGAGAGGACGAAGCCGTCGTAGCACACCATCGCCGGAAGCATCACGCCCCTGTTTTCCGCAACTCTATACGCCATCAGTATCGTGTCATATATCTCCTGATTGCTGCTGCAGTAGAGCTGGATCCAGCCCGTGTCCCTCTGGGACATTGCATCGCTCAGATCGGCCCATATGTTCCACCCTGGCCCTATTGCGCGGTTTGCGACGGCCATCACCACAGGCGTTCTCGCGTTCACGGCGTAGTGCAGCAGCTCGTGCATGTACGCGAGTCCGTGGCTCGACGTGGCGGTGAACGTGCGCGAGCCAGATGCTGAGGCACCTATGCATGCCGCCATGGCGGAGTGCTCCGACTCGACGAGGATGAGCTTCGCGTCCATCTCCCCAGTCTCCACCATTCTGGCAATCTCCTCGACCACAGGTGTGGATGGGGTGATTGGATATGCCGCCACAACGTCGACCCTCGCATCTCTCGCAGCCATCGCCGCGGCCTGATTTCCGGTGATCATGGCCTTCATGCTATCACCTCCCTCGAAACCCTCACCGCAGCTCTCGGGCACACAGAATGGCAGACGAGGCAGCCCTTGCAATACTCGTAGTCTATCGCGACGCCGTCCCCGTTTCTGATGATCGCGCTCTCGGGACAGTACAGCCAGCAGCTCAGGCATGCGGTGCACTTGCTGTAGTCTATCTCCGGCACGAAGTCCCTCCAGACCCATGTTTTCCCAGCCACGCCCCTCTTGGGTCTCGACACCGGAAACCTGACTTTCACCTCTTTCCTCCCTGCCTCCTCGCCTCTCCCGGAGCCCCTCACCTCCTGAACCCTTACGCTCTCATACCCGTCCCACATTGCCCTCACGTTGGCCTTCCAGCCATCCCCGAACCTTTTCCTGATAACGCTCTCAAGTGCCTCAGGGGGTATTCTGGAGAACACCTTCAGAAAAGCTCCGAGCATGGCCGCGTTAACTACCGGAGTGCCCGAGATCACGAGGTCGTTCTGGATCGCAATCTCCACCGCGTCCACGGTTCCGACTGTCAGCCTCTCCTGCGGGAACGTGAACGAGCTCGGAGATTTGGCCGTGTTCACGACGACAGCCCCTCCACTCCTCACTCCGCTGAAAATGTTCACGACCTCCGGAAGAACGGGATCGAGAACGATAACGCAGTCAGGGCTGTATATCTGGCTTCTCTCGAGTATCTCCCTCTTCGATATCCTCGTAAACGCCAGCACTGGAGCTCCCCTTCTCTCAGCGCCGAAGAACGGAATGGACTGGGCATAGTAGCCATGGACAAACGCGGCCTCGGCCAGCAGGAGGGAAGCGGTTACAGTGCCCTGACCACCCCTGCCGTGAAGCCTGATCTCCCACCTTACACCATCTACTACCTCATCCTCTTCGGCCTTCATCTCGCATCACTAAATACCACTATGTCCCACCCCCTATATAACGTAACAATAAATCATGATAGTTTTTAATATTCGATTTTATTTAAAAATTGTATTAAAAAAGATATTTCGCGGAGGTTTTTATATCCATGAGGTGCGGTTCCTTGTCCTTGAGCTCCTCTATGATCTTCTTCATTATCTTTGACTCTGCGATTCTGAGGTGGTGGAGGCATGTGGACTTCGCAATCCCGAAGCTCCTCGCCAGCTCGTCCACGCTCGTTTTTCTCGGCCACTCAAAGTATCCCCTCCTGTAGGCCTCGATGAGCACTCTCTTCTGCTTCATCGAGAGCTTCCGCGATATCTGGCTCACCACGTCCTCTTCCTCCTCATCCTCGAACGACTTCAGGTTCGCTATGCTGAGAACCTCCACGTCTATTCCATCAATCTCCAGAAGCCTGTTAAGCGTGTCGCTCAGCTTCTCCTCATCAATCAGGATCGTCCAGTACTCGTAACCGCCTGAGATTGAGACGCGCATGGGCATGAACTCGAGTGAGAATACCTTGTCGTAGAACGTGGCGTGAGAGGGGAAGCGGGCATGTATGTCTGCTTCGAGGTCACTCTTCCCTATGATGTACACCTCCTTTGCATACCTGTCGTAGTTCCTGATGTCGTCCATGTACTCCTTAAGAGCGTCGTAGCTCTCCGCAATCAGGTGGAAGTTTGCCCTGACCTCCTTTTCGAGCTTGAAAACGCCCTTGGTTACGAGGCACACGCCGGGATGATCCTTGGTGGACTCGATGGACCAGCACTCCGGGTGCCAGAGCCTCAGGGTTACCTTCTTTAGGCTCATCATCACATCCCCACTGCCTTCAACCAGTAACTATGTTTTTGCCACTATTAATCGTTATTTGATGAAGGATATATAGCAGCTCTCGACCATGGTCTATGGTGTTCAAAAAGCAGAGTCTGAGACCGAAACTTTTTTTAAGCAAATCGCAGAAAGGGTTTTGCAGCAGCGCGGGTAGTCTAGTGGTAGGACAACGCCCTTCCGAGGCGTTAGCCCGGGTTCAAATCCCGGCCCGCGCATGTTGCGTTTTTGGCCTACATTATATACTTGTATTCAGATTTTCAGGGCATAGAAGACCAACATTTTTCTTTGCCCCTCTAATCCAGCCCATGTTTTGGCGGTTATTTGCTTAAAAAGTGCTCAGCTATTTTTAGCGTTACGTTCGCTTCTATCCACGCTGCAATTACGATTAAAACTACTGAAATTAAAGCTAAGGTCAGGTATTCCTTTACATCTTCTCTTGTTAGAACTTGCTCCTTTCTGCCAACCAAGTATCTGATTATCTCGTAAGGAATTTTGAATCCTGCTGCTCCCGCCGTGATTATTGCGGGAATTTCGAGAATGCTGTGGGGGAGGGTTAGAAAAAGTGCCACCCTACCGAGACGTATGATTATACCTAAGGGTATGCCATTGATCAGCAATCCGAAAAATGTCGGAACTCCTGCGAAAAATGACCCTCCAATAAGTAATAGCAAAACATGTAGGTTATTTCTCAGAATATTAGAAAAACTTAATTTAAAATTATTTATGTTGAAGTCTTGTACAGGTTCTATTTTATTTTCAAATTCAAATAAATTGCAAGACCCAATAATCACACCACTCGCAAAAAATACTATAGAAGTTAACACCAACATTCTGTTTATCAAACTATCAGCCCCAGTAGCATAGATGTCAGTCCAATGAACAGGATAATTTCAATAATTTTTTGTTTAGAAAATAACGTACCCATCTTGTACTGGCTATCACTCTCTTTCCTTGGCTTTGGCATGAGCATTACGTAACAAGCGATAAATGCAGCCGTACCACTTGCAAACGCATCGAGCATTCCGTGCCCCGTAATTTTTGCAATGAGCGCATAAATAGTGGCAAGTATTCCTGAGATTGTTAGTCTGAGCATAATTTTTTGTTTCATATTACCCTCTCCAACAAAAATATAAAGAATTTATCAAACTTTTTTATTATAATCTAAGCAAGTAGTCCCACACCTACCGCTATAAAGGCTGCCCCTGCTGTGGCCGCACCTGCACCAGCAAGGTAAATTAGTGTACTTGTCTTAGCCACTTCTGTGCCAAGCACATATACTCCCACGCCAAAAAGTGCAGAACCTACTGTCGCTGACGCAACTCCGTCATCTCTGATGTTTGTGTCTGGATTATTTGATAACGCGTATTTGGAGACCAAGTAGTATTCCGAAAGTGTCATCGGCACCATCGCAAATCCCATCATTGCCAGAACCATCCCCACAGCCAGCCACTTTATTACTTCCTCATTCCCGTTCTTCACCGCATGCATCCCATCACCTCCTTAACTCCTAAAGTCCTACTTATACTTTAGTCTTCTATTATATAATTTTTTCTTTTATTCAATTGATTTGGATTTTTCCAATGATTTTGGACAAGACCAGAAATATTGAACCGTTAAAAGACCTTCTCAGATATACTCTTGTAGTACTCGAACAGGTCCCTCCCGAATCTGATCGCGGATTTGTCCTTTGAGATCAACAACCTCCAAAAATCGTAGTCTCCCGATTTTCGATAAAATCCAGCTGAAAAGAAATGGTCTGTGACTGTGAAAGCTATATGGGGGTGTTTGTCAGCCATATACACGCGAAATTTACCGGAATATTTTTTCGATGTGAGTATATGCTTCTACAAGCCCCCACACATCCTCCGTTACGACGATCTCAAGAATGTTGACCTTCTTTATGACCTCTTTGAAGACAGTTGGATAGTCTGGATAAAATATGGAGACTATTCCCCTGACCTCCTTCGAGCGCAGGATCTGGCCCATGACAATTTTGTGGGGCCTCAAAACATCCGTACTTTGCGACTCTACAACCTCGAATTCACCAAGTTCGTCTAACCTGAGAACGAAATCCTCCGGGATTTCTATTCTGTGGTCGGGAAATTTGCTCAGAAGATGGTGTAATTTGTCGAGGCTTCTGTGAAATTTTCTAATCATTTTCAGGTATGTTATGCCTAATTGGGTGAGTTCGTACTTATTTGCTCTTCTTTCAATTAGATTTGCTCTTTTTAGCTTCTGAATTGAATAATGCAGAGTCGATTTCGGGTAGCATTTTTTCAGGTCCGAGATTTCTTCCCTCTCAATTGCTTCGAGAATCTCCAAAACCCTGTCATTTGATGCGAAATCGAGAACTCTAAAGACCTCTGAATACATCATCTCTCGGTAAAAACTGTCGGCAGAATTTATATTTTATTGTTGTCCAAAGATGTTGGATTAGTCCAAAAATTTTAGACTTTTTTAAAAATAGAAAATTTAAATACCGACTTTATGGCTCTTTTCGTATGAAGTTAATTACAGATCCGAACAGATTTTTCGAGGAACTGAAATACAAAGACGTGAGGTTGAGGTACCCAGTGGTAATATTAACGTCTTTGGCGACACTCTTGACAGCATATCAATACACACTCGCAACGAAAGTATCTCAGGCTCTCCCCGAAGAGCTGAATAAGTTCTTCGTCATCGGAGCTTACATCGGAATGGTAGGCAGCTTTATTGGAATTTTTGCAGTCTGGCTGATATTGGCTGTAATCATGCACGGACTGTCTACCTTCTTCGGTGGTAGGGGCATTTTCAGAAGAACCTTCGAGTTCGTCGGTTACGGGTTCTTTCCCTCACTAATCGGTTCAGCAATAACGGTTCCCATGGTAGCTTACTACATTGCAAATGCAGAAGTGCCTGAAATCGGCTTGATTACTCTGCAACAAAATCCAGACGTGATGAAAACGGTGGCACTTTCCTTAATTCCAAAAGAGGCTATTTACTCGAACCTTGTGGTAAACTTCGCGGTCACGCTATGGTCGTTGACGATCTGGAGTTTTGCCGTAAGGCATGCAAGGGATGTTGGGTTGAGAGAAGCTTTTTTATGTGCTCTGATCCCGACTGCGATTTTCGGAGCATATCAGGTCTGGAGTATTTTGAAGCTGCTCTGATTCAGATTTTTTAGGCCTGTCCCATATTTTTTGAGGTTATGGTTTATCAGAAAAGTATGCTGCGTAAACTTCCATTTGTGTAATAATTCAGTTCCCAGTCTCTTTTGATGGTGAGACTAAGTCTCCACGAATATTGGAGCGTACCTTCAATCTTTGGCATCTGTGGATGAATTTGGGTAGGAAACAACCTTTATCAATTGCCATTCTAAAAATCTATTTTGTGAGGGAAACTGAGGAGCTGAGCCCAAAGCTGAGGGTCTGGCTGGAAAAGGATGGTATGCACATACTCGGGAAAGGTGGTGCAGAAATACTCGAGGCCATTGACAGGTATCGTTCCATTTCAGCAGCATCTAGGCACCTTGGAATGTCCTACAGATATGTGTGGGGATACATAAAGAGGATGGAGGAGGCCACGGGAAGAAAAATCGTGGAGGCGAGAAAGGGTGGGAAGGGTGGTGGGGAGGCGAGGCTTACCGAGTTCGGGAAGGAGCTTCTCAGGGAGTTCGAGAGGATGAGTGAGTTCCTCGAGAGGGCTGAGATGGCATATGAGGATGAGTGGGGGCTGCTGGGTGTCAAGATATCTGCCAGAAACAGGATAAAGGCCAGAATCAGGAAGGTGGAGGTCGAGGGTGTTGCAGGGAAGGTGGAGATGGTTGTGGAGGTGCCGGTGACGATAAAGGCGCTGATTACCGCGGAGGCTGTGAGGGAGATGGGGCTGAAGGAGGGAGATGAGGTATTCGCGATAATCAAGGCCACGGACATAATGGTGGCGAAAAAGCCCGAGTCAGTGGGCGTGGAAGTGTCCCATGTGGTAGATGAGCAGAAGGCCGGCGATGAAGACGACGAAGCTGATTAGCGACCTGCCAAAGTCCGTCTCCTTGTGCAGTTCGGGGATCAGATCGCTCGTCGCTATGTAGGTGAAGTTCCCGGCTGCAAACGCCACGACGACTGGAAGAAACCTCTCCGCAACGAGGAAATATCCAGCAATCGCCCCAGCCACTGCCGTCAGGGCGGTTAGGAAGTTGTAGAGCAGGGCCTTTCTGACCGAGTACCCGCCGTACACGAGAACTCCGAAGTCCCCGAGCTCCTGGGGGATTTCGTGGGTTATGACCGCAAATGTTGTGAGTATCCCGAGGTTGACGTCTGTTATGTAGGCTACAGCTATGACCACACCGTCAATGAAGTTGTGGATGCTGTCCCCTATGAGGGCGAGCTGGGAGACCGGGTGCACCTCGCAGTCGCTCTCGTGGCAGTGCCTCCACCTCATGATTCGCTCGAGAAGGTAGAATGACGTGAAGCCAGCTATGAAAAACTGAAACGCCAGCTCAATGCCTGCCTCGTTTATGGACTCCGGCAGGAGGTGGAAGAAAGACGCTCCCAGCAGAACTCCGGCTGCAAAGCTCACGAGGATGAATATCGTCTTCCAGAGCATCTCCCTTCTCATCGCGAGAGTGAAGATCCCCACGAGGGAGACGAGGCTGACGATGATGGTGCTGATGATCGCCAGGTGAAGCATAGCCTATCTGAGCCGTTGCTGATTAAAACAGTTTTCGGGATGCAGAAAAAATAGTGATTCAGAACTTTCTGAACCTGTCGAAGCCGGCTCCGCAGACCGGGCACCTGTCTATCTTTGTGTCTGTCGTGTATCCGCAAACCTCGCAGATGTAAATCTCGCCAATCTCGATGTCCTTTCCGTTTTCCACCGCCTGCTTCGCCTTGGTGTACATTGCGGAATGTATCTTCTCAGCCTCAATCGCGAACCTTATGCTCCTCTTGGCCCTGTTGTCGTTCTGAAGCTCTGCAACAGCGTTGTATGCAGGGTACATCTCCTCGACCTCCCAGTTCTCCCCGTTTATCGCGGTGACAAGGTTCTCCTTCGTCTCTCCAACCTCACCAAGCGCCTCAAGGTGATTTCTCGCATGCACAAGCTCTGCAAACGCAATCGCCTCGAAGAGCCTCGCAACGTTCTCGAAGCCCTCCTCCCTCGCCCTCGATGCGAAAATTAGATATTTCATGTGGGCCTGGCTTTCCCCGGCGAAGGCCTCGGACAGAAACCTCCTCGACATCTCACCCATGTTACCACCACACATTACTTTGGTTCGAAAGCATAAAAAAACTTTTGCATGAATTGTATTTCTGGGAAAAGATTTTATACTATCCCGTGCAGAATTAGGGACATGGACGATAAGGACAGGGTAATCATCGAGATGCTCACAAAGGACGCGAGAACCCCGCTAACGAAGATAGCTAAGAAACTCGGGATAACCGAGGCGGCTGTCAGGAAGAGGCTCAAGAACCTCGAGGAGAAGGGGATAATTCTGGGATACACGACCGTTGTTAACCCAACAATGCTTGGCTACGGGAGCGTTTCGCTCACGGGAATAGACACCGAGCCGGACAAGTTCCTCGACGTGGCGAGAAAGGTCTGCGAGTACGACTTCGCAAGGAGCGTCTACATCACGAGCGGAGACCACATGATCATGGTGGAGATCTGGGCGAAGGACGGGGACGAGCTCACCCGGATAATCTCGGACGTCATAGGGAAGATGGAGGGCGTTAAGAGAGTCTGTCCAGCGATAGTCCTTGAAAAGATGAAGTAATCAGGTTTACGCGAGCAAAAAGCGCTGATGATTTTTATTCTACTACTCCACAGGAAATAAAGGGGTCACCGCAGCAGGCCTGCTATCATCTCCGCGACGCTCACCCTTGAAACTGGGCTCAGTACGGTGTCTGTGGCGATGACCTCCTCTATCCCGGACTTGAGGATGGACGCGTAAACCTCCTTGTCGAGCAGAGCATGAGTCACGGCCACGAATATTCTCTTAGCCCCCATGCTCCTCAGCTTCTTTGCCGACTGGATTACAGTCGCGCCGGTAGCGATTATGTCGTCCGCTATGACCACGTCCCTCCCTCTAACATCCGCCTCTATTTTCGAGACCACGACATTCTTGGCGTCGATCCTGATCTTCTTTATCACCGCTGTCTCAGCCCCCAGTTTCTCGGAGAATGCGTCGAGCCAGTTGGTGGAGAACTCATCAGGCCCGAGGACAACCGGATCTTTGAGATCGAATTCCTCCTCGATGTATTCAGCCAGAAGGGGCATGGCGGATATGCACTCCACCGAGCTGACGTGCCCGTAAAAGTCCACGGCCACTATTCTGTCGAAGACACCCAGAATGTCCATCACGGTCTCGAGTGATTTGGCTTCTCCATAAATCGCCGTCCTTCTCCTCGAGTAGGCGAGATAGGGTGCTACGAGCACAATCTCCTCGGCACCGCGCTCCCTGAGTATCTCCCCTATGAGCCTCGACTCGAACAGAATCTCGTCAGGATTTGGGAAAAAGGTGTTGACCACGGCAACCTCGCGACCAACGTCGAAGGGGATTCGAACGTACTTCTCCCCGTAGGGCAGCTTCTCTATCTGTATGAAGTCCGGACTTTCACCGAGAAACCTGCCGATTTTTACCGCAATCTCCCCGTTTGTGCCGGGAATAAGCTTCATCAGGTATTGAATGGCTCCGGAACTATTAAACATTTGCGCCCATCAGCTGAGGTCTCCGCAGGCACAGAAGACCTCGTTGACGGCTGAGAACAGCTCGTCGAAACCCTCTCCGGTCTTAGCGGAGACGAGCACCGGCCTGTAGATCACGCTCGTTGCCTCTACGAACTTCAGAAGCTTTTCGAAGAACTCCCCCAGCACGCCCTCCCCTTCGAGCTCCCTCGCGTAGTGCTCGAACTCTTTCACTCTCGCCCTGTCGGACTTGTTGAAGGCCGTTATCGACGGTATCTCGAGCATCAGGGTCACTATCGCGGACTGGGCAATCATGGCGGAGTATGTGGAGGGAGAGGTGACTCTCGTCGAGTCTGCCAGAAACACGCCCACCGTGAACGACTCGAGCCTGCTTACAAGCTCCCTGCCAAAGCTCGTGTACATGAAGAGTTCGAGCTGGCCGGGGGTGTCGTATATCACGAAGTCCCAGCCGTCTTTCGGGATCAGGTCGTCGAGGTGCTCTGCTGCAAGCTCCATGCTCCTCAGCAGCGCCCCGTTTATACCGAGCCCCTCTTTCTCCATCACCTCCTCTGCCCTGACAAACTCCCTGACGTCCGAGATGGGGCTGTATCTTGGTGGAGACGCAGAGTCGAGGTTGACCACCCCTGCGGAGTATCCTTCATCCTCAAGGTACTTGGAGAAGCTCTCAGCGATTGTGCTCTTTCCGCTGCCCGCAGGTCCGAGGAGTATGATGTTCAACTCTCCCTCAGACCTCCTCGAGCTTCTTTCTGACCTCTTCCACCCCGTCCCTGATCTCGTCAACCTCTCGCCTGAGCTCTGCGACCTCCATCTTGATGGAGTTCAAAAGCTTCACGCCCTGAAAGAACCCGAAAACCATTATGGCGAGTATCACGAGCCCCATTATTACGGAGATCCAGCCCCCTATGGTCATACCACTCCCGTACGGCATACTCATTCCTCCTCAATCCTCCTCAGAGTTTCGTTATCCACAACAATTCTGAATTTTCTCGCCCTGTAAAACTTCTTCGCCCTCGGGTCGCTGGGATCGAACCTGATCTCACCCTCAACAAGCCCCGCCTTCTCAAGCTTTCTTATGTGCAGGTAAATGAGCTGTCTCGAAATACCGAGCTCTTTAGCGAGCTCGTACACGTACCACTCTCTCTCGCAGAGCTTCTTCAGTATTCTAAGCCTCACAGAGTTTCCGAGGGCCTCGCAAACTGTAGCGAGTTCGCTGATGCTACTCCGGTCATCCATATGCATTAAAATTGTGACACGGGAAAATATAAAATTTCCGTAAAACAAAAAATAAAGGGGAATTATCTCAGCAGGACGAAGCCAACAGGCTCTCCGTCAACGCCGAGGAACACCTTTATGCCGTTCAGCGTTTCGTAGGCCTTCAGGATCTCCAGCTGGTCGATCGTGTAGTCGCCCACTATCTTTCCAGCCGGCTCTCCATCCACGATTATCCTCTGAATGGTCAGCCCTCTCGGGTTGACGAACGTCTCAAAGCTCGCACTCTCAAGCACCGCTTTGACATCCTCCTCGCTGACCTCTACCTGACTGACTCCCTCTCTTTCGACCATCCTCAGGCCCATGTTCTGCTTTCCGTATCCGTGCCCGTATCCGGCACACTCTCCCGCAGCCGCGCCCATCTTGGGCTCACTTGCGCCATACCCAAAGCCGAGTGCCGATGCCGTGCCTATCGCAGCCACGAGCACCAGCAAGGCCGCCACCAATATCTTTCTCATGTCTCATCACCTCACCATATGTAATCATAATATTACTTATGCAACAACATGTATTTATACCTTCCTCCCTCGTGCGACTGCCAGAAAATCGAAAAGCATTTTACATGAAAAGTAATCTCATGTTGTGCTCAGGGTCAGCGACGTCACGAGCTTCATCACATGCCCGAGGCTGGCTTACTTCAGGATCCACCACTGGGTTGAAAGGGCAACGGAGTACCACGCGGCGAGGGAGATCTACCTGAGCCTCAGGAAAGGGTACGGATATGAGTGGGCGTTTGAGAGGTTCTCCACACTGTTTCCCGAATCCGAAGACGTTTTTCGAGCGGCAGCATCCAAGTTCAGGATGTCCGACGAGCTTGAAGGTCTGCAGCCCGTTGCATGGGAGGTGCACTTCGAATCGGAAAGGCTTGGCCTCAGGGGCGTGGTGGACGAGGTTCTTGAGGGTGACAGGTTTCTCGTGGTCATGTTGACCAAGAACAGCGAGGAATTCACGTTCAGGGAGAGGATGAGGCTCGCTGCTCTTTGTGCGATCTCCGGCATGGATGGGGGCTATGCCTACTACGCCTACGACGGGAAGCTGATGTTTTACAGCGCGAGCAGAAGGGACAGGTACAACCTGCTGAGACTCCTCGAAAAGCTCAGGCGAATTGAGAAGGGCTTTCTTCCAGAGAGGAAGGAGAGCGAGAGGTGCGAGTTCTGCGAGTACAGGGAATCTTGTGAAACCAAGCCATCAACCTTCCTCTCCAGATTCTTCTAAATGCTGCACGACCTCATGTCAACCTCGACAACTTTCCCTCGAGGCTCAACCTCCTTGAAAATCTGCCCCTCGAAGGTGTAAACCTCCACACCCTCCATCAGCCAGCAGTCCGGAGGTAAGCCAGCCTTCAGGCACGTGTGCGTCAGAAACTCCTCCTCGTCCATCCCGTACTCGACCGCCACCTGAGGCAAGAGCAGACCGCTGTACGGGCCGTAGACGACCATCAGCCCGTGCCTTCCCACCTCTATCGCCTTTGCCCTCTCCTCTGGCGGAACGCTGAGCTTCTCAGGAGGTGTAAGCACGGTGACCTCAACCTCGATCTCGTCCATCTCCTCAAGCCTCACGGGGGGAAAGCGTGGATCCTGAGTAGCTGCAGAGATGGCTGAGTCTATTATGGCCTCGTCAAGCCTCTTAATCGGGTAGGGGAAGCCTATGCACCCCCTCAGCTCTCCATGCTTCGTCAGGGTTGTGAAAACTCCCCTCTTCTCAGAGAAGACACCTTCAAGCCTATCCTTAATAACCTCTTTTTTCGAGAGGTAGGTTTCTATCGCTTTTCTTGCAAGTCTGACGGCTTTCTCACCCTCTTCGGGAGTAAGCAGTTTCATTGGAATATAGTATCCGGGTGATGGGATTTATTGTTTTTCTTACTTTTCAGCTTTCCGGAAACAAAAATCTCAGTGCCAGCGATAAGCCGGATCTCATAACTGCAGTCTGACCATGGGCTATGAAGTAAGCATCAGCAGCTCTTTAACCTGTTTTTATTGCTACTTCGAACTCAGATCGTCTGAATTTGGCATCGTCTTATGTCCTCTAAAAGGTCTTCAACTACCGACCTCATCTGAGTGCTTGACAATCTCCTCGAAAGAACTCTGGCTAATTCCACTTTAAACAAACAGGATTTACAATCTCAAGTGATATGTTTTGAATGATTTCAAAGAATTCATCAGTCATCTTCGTTCTTTATTTGTCGTGTTCAAATATCGAATCTACAAGGATTGATGTATTTACACCACAAACATTTATCTCCCCTCCTCCAAGAATTCTTTCAGAGCATCAGTATCTACTTTCTCTAAATTCACCTACCAAGCTCTCCTTGATCTCCATCTTCAATTTGTCCTTCCTTTAAATCAACCTTCCCAAAAAGTTTGAAACCCCCTTTTCGTTATATTGTTTCGATAACTTCTGCCATGTTGCTGAATTCTACTCGAAATCAAATACTTTTTGTCGAATTTAACATTGTTTTGGCTATTTTCAGTGTTACGTTCGCCTCTATCCATGCCGCTATTACGATCAAGACGATTGAAATTAATGCAAGCGTTAGATATTCTTTGATGTCTTCTTTCGTAAGTATTTGCTCTTTCTTGCCAGCTAAGTACCTTGTGATTTCGTAGGGGATTTTGAAGCCAGCTGCTCCGGCTATGATTATTGCGGGAATTTCGAAGATGCCGTGGGGGAGGGTTAACAATAATATCTCTTTTGTTCTTAATCCTATCTGCAAAGATTTGCTTATAATTGATCCAAAAGTAAATCCATTGTAACTTAGGTTTATCAGCGTGGAGGACCCAAAGGTTACTATGCCTAGATGCAAATATATCCACACCAATAGGTTAGAATTTAAGATTGATAAAAATTCTGGTGGCTGTAAATTGCTTAAAGGTGCCCCTAAGATATTTTTTGGTTTGATTTCAGTAGATGTAAAATTGGTAATAGTAAAGCCAAAAATAAATAGGAACAGATATATTGCCGCTGAGGTAAAAACCAGCTTATTTTTCATCAGAACCCCCTAAAAAGCCTATAGCAAAAGAGATACTATAGACAGCATCGCTGATATTGTTATTGTTAATATCACTGAGAGAGCGTACTTTTTTTCTTTGTTTTTTGGTATCTCTGCTACGAATCTTTTTTTGGTGCCAATAGAATACAATAAAGACAAGAGAGGAACCATGATTACTGCAGGATACATGACCCATCGACTCCAATTGTAGTCGATGTAACCAAGATTCGTTAAAATGAAAAACAATGTCCAGTGCACAGTCAGCAGGATTACGATATACACTATATTTTCCCCCCGGATGTTTTGCTTCGTTGGAGGTACATTGTGCGATTCCATAAACATCACCAAAATAAAAATACTATATTCATTACGAAGTTAGAGGGCAATTGCTACACCAACTCCTCCTGTAGCTGTAGCCAAGCCTGCTAGAGCTAGAGCCATTCCTGCTGCGCTCAAGCCAACACTGACCCAATCTTGTTTGGCCACTCCGTACAAAAGACCAACTTCACTTAAGTACCAGCTGGCATTGGATTCAGCAATACTCACAGCCGGCATCACAGCCATCCCCACCATCGCCAACACCATCCCCACAGCCATCCATTTTATTACTTCCTCATTCCAGTTCTTCACAGCATACATTCTATCCACCTCCTCAACTCAACCCTATTTATTTCTCACTCATTCTTCTATATAACTTTTTCTCTTCATATTTTTTTTTCTTGACAAAAAAGTAAAATTTATTAGATGTAGTTGAAATCGGGAGACATGAAACTGGTAGCGAACCCGAACGCTTTCTTCGAAGAACTGAAGCAAAAAGATATAAGAATAAGGATTCCGTTACTGACAATAGCTATTCCATTAGCAATCCTGATCTCTGCATATCAGTACCTGCTTGTCACGAAGCTGTCTCAGGCATTCCCCGAAGACCTCGCCAAGTTTTTCGTCGTCGGAGCTTACGTCGGAATAATCGGCTCTTTCATTGGGATCTTCGCAGTGTGGTTGATTTTGGCCACAATCATGCACGGTTTGTCAGCTTTCTTCGGCGGGGAAGGTTCTTTCAGAAGAACTTTTGAGTTTGTTGGTTACGGATTTTTACCTTCGCTAATTGGATCTGCGATAACTATTTCGATGTCAGCTTATTACATTTCGAAAGCCGAAACCCCAAAAATCAGCTTAGCTCAACTGCAGCAGAATCCAGACGTGGTGAAAGCTGTGGTGGTTTCACTGCTGCCAGAAAGCCTCGTGTATTCGAACCTGATAATTAACGCTGCCGTTACGGTGTGGAGCCTTGCGATCTGGAGTTTGGCGGTAAAACACGCGAGGGGAGTGGGGTTTAGCAAAGCTTTCATCTGCGCTCTGATTCCAACCGCGTTGTTTGGAGTTTATCAGGTGTGGAACATTTTAAAGCTGTTGTAATTTACCATTCCCATGCTGAAAATCCCTGCAGTCCTGCCGGATTGCTTTTGCGTGTGATAAATCGCGGTATCAAGATTGTGCAGAGGCAAAGCCATCTCCTGAAAACAACCGATGCACTTCTAGAATGTGGAAACATTAATACTCCTTCCTGCAGGATGCAGAATGATGAACGTTGGCATAGACGTTGGAGGCACATTCACCGACATCGTCTCGTTTGATGGAAAGAATTTCACCCACGTCCAGACCCTTAAAACCTCGGAGTTTCTGAAAAACCCAGATATGGTTGAGAAATACCGCGACGCGGTCTTCGCGATAGCCGGGTGGATTAGAGAGGGTAAAGTCATCAGAACGCCCAACATCCCCGGCTTCGATGCTAAACTCTTCGAGGGCAGGAGGGTTGAGAACGATGCCAACTGCTTTGCAATCTACGCCCATCACGTTACTGGCTTCAGTAACATTTTCGCCGTTACGCTCGGCACCGGCATAGGCTCGGCGATAATCGCGGACTCGAAGCTCTACAGGGGCAAGGGGCTTGCATCAGAGATCGGACATGCGTTCGTTGGTGGGGATGAGAGGTGTGTTTGCGGTGGCATCGGACACCTCGAAACCTTTTTCAGCGGGTGGGCGATAAAGAGGAGGTTCGGCAGGGAGATGAGCAGGGAGGAGCTTCTCAGACTGGACGGCTTTAAGGTGCTGTGTGCGGAGGTCGCAAAGGCCGTCCTAATTCTCGATCCCGAGGCCATCGTCTTCGGAGGGCGAATCTCGACCGTGCTCGAGCCCGGGGATTTCAGACTCATCTACGATTTTCTCCCTCCGGAGTTCAGGCCGGAGATAAGGGTTATAAAGGATCCTCTCGCAGTTGCTAAAGGAGCGGCGATTCTGGCAGGTGGTGGAGAATGAACATGATAGAGGAGGCGGCGAGGAAGATCGAGAGCATGGAGGTAAGGGGGGCTGCGAGGATCGCGAGATTTGCCGCAGAAACCCTCAAGGAGTACGCAAAGAGCGTGAAGACAAACTTTGATGAGGAGATGAGGAGGGCGAGCGAGAGATTGATGAACACAAGGCCCACGGCTGTGAGCCTTTTCAACGCCATAAACTACGTGATGAGCTATTCTGGCGAGAGTGACGAGGAGAAGAGGGAGAGCCTGATAAAGAGGGCTGAAGAGTTCATCGAGTGGGTGGACACGGCGAGGGAGAAGATAGGCAGGATAGGGGCGAAGAGGATAATGGACGGCTCGACGGTGATGACCCACTGCAACTCCTCGGCAGCTCTGTCGGTGATAAAGCACGCCTTCGACGAGGGAAAGGACATCAGGGTAATCGCAACGGAGTCGAGACCGAGGCATCAGGGTTATCTGACAACAAAAGAGCTTGCAGACTACGGCATAGACGTCACGCTGATCGTTGATTCTGCTGTGCGATACTTCATGAAAGAAGTGGATGTGGTTGTTGTTGGCGCCGACACCATCACAGTCAATGGAGCGCTCATAAACAAGATAGGCACCTCTCAGATCGCCCTTGCAGCTAAGGAGGCGAGGGTGCCGTTCATGGTTGCCGCTGAGACCTACAAGTTCAGCCCCAAGACTCTGCTCGGAGAGCTTGTTGTGATAGAGGAGAGGGATGCGAGGGAGGTCATTGACGGGGAGCTTCTGGACCACCCGAAAGTTACCGTGAGAAATCCCGCCTTCGACGTGACGCCGAGGGACTACATAGACCTGATAATAACTGAGATTGGGGCAATTCCGCCTGAGATGGCATACATCGTGATAAGGGATCACCTGGGCTACAGAGAGTTTGGAGGGGAGGAGATTACCCTGAGTCCGGAGCATTACGATTAAATTTTTATTGTCGAGAGTCTATGTTTATAATGCCCTTGCCCCTCCAAGCTTTGAAGCTTTGCAAGCTATGAGGAGGGGTTCCCTTGACGGGGGTACTTTAAAAACAGACTTTTTACTCCCTTTTCGATGAAAAGAGGATTGAAATCAGTTCTGCGACAGCATGTGGTTCGATAAAATCTGGCATCTCTGAAGGCTAAATAAGAGAGACATGGGCATTCCAACAAATGGCAACACTGTTTTTTGTGATATTCCATGAATGATCTTTTCTGTGTTGGTCGTGTGGTTTTTGCTGGCGGTTGCCGAACAGCACTCTGACCGCTCTTCAGTACTTTCTCTTGTTCAGCAGGCGTAAAACGCGGAAAGGAGCACATCCTCATTATGAAAATGAGCAAATCCTCCACCGCAAAATTAAATAAGGTTGAAAACAACATAGAAGCTTGTGGAGGTAGAGGTAAGCGAGATAGATGAGCTTCTTGTGGAATTGATCGAGAGAGTGACGGGTGAGCTTGGGGTTGTCATCTATTCGATGGGGATTGAAGGAGAGTTCACAGACGAGCAGCTTGCTGAGGAGCTTGGTGTCGAGATAAACGACGTGAGGCGCGTTCTTTTTGCCCTTTACGAAATCGGGCTTGCGAGCTACAGGAGGAAGAAGGACGAGGACACGGGCTGGATGGAGTACTACTGGCGAATAAACTATGAAAAGGAGAGAGAGGTGCTGAGGAAGGAGCTCGAGAAGACGAGGGACAAGCTGTCTGCAAAGCTCCAGATGGAGGACGAGACTGTCTACTACATCTGCATGAACGGCTGCGTAAAGGTGAAGTACGAGGAGGCCATGGAGTACGGCTTCGCATGCCCCAAGTGTGGCGGGATGCTCGAGTACCTCGACAGCAGAGAGGCGGTGGCGAGAATCAGAGAGGAGCTGGAGAAGATCGAGGACATGCTCAGGATGATCAGCTGATTCCAAGCTTTCTGAACATGTTTCTCGCCGCAATCACGAGCGGATCCCACACGGGAGACTTGGGCGGGTAGAAGGGGAAGTCTGCGAAGAAGAAGTCCTCAACGCTCGCCCTCTTGTACAGCAGTGCTGCAGAGCCGTATATTCTCTTTGCCACCCCGTTGCCTATCGCCTGCACCCCGAGAACCTGCTTGCTCTCTGCATCAGCGACCATCTTCAGGGTTATCATCCCTCCGTCCGGGATGTACTTCGCCCTGCTTCTTGACGAAATTGTCACAGACACGGCGTCGTATCCCAGCTCGAGCGCCTCCTTTTCGCTCAGCCCCGCCTTACCTATCTCGAGGTCGTAGAATGAGGTTAGCTGGCTTTTAACCGCTCCGGGAAATACCGTCTCCATCCCGGCTATGTTTGAGCCAGCCACGTAACCCATCTTGTTCGCCGGGGCTGCAAGGGGTATCCAGTCCCTTTTCCCGGTGACGACGTTAATGGTCTCAGCACAGTCTCCTACCGCGTAGACGTTCTCCATGCTCGTTCGCAGGTGCTCGTCCGTCCTGATCGCTCCCGTCTCTCCGATCTCCACTCCGAGCTGTCTGGCCAGCTCCACGTTGGGCTCAACACCTATTGCCAGAATCACCAGATCCGCCCTGTACTCTTCCTTGTCGGTGATGACCTTCCTCACCCTTCCATCTCCCTCAACCGCCAGAACCTTCTCGCTCAGCCTGAGGTCGAGCTTCTGCCTCATCTCTCCCAGCAGAACGTCGGAGATCTCCTCGTCGTACTCCGGCAGCGGATGTGAGTTCTGCTCTATCACCGTGACCCTCTTGAATCTGGATATCGCGTCAGCGACCTCCACACCTATGTACCCGCTCCCTATTATCACGACGTTCTCGTGCTTCCTCGCTATCTCCCTTATCATCGGCGCCTTCTCTATACTGTTCACGCACATCACGCCCTCGAGCTCCATGCATTTCACGTTGAGCCTCTTTCCCTTGGCTCCGGTTGCGAAGACGAGCCTGTCCCACTCGTACCTCTTCCTCTCTCCCCTCTCGATGACCTCCACGTATCCCTCTCCGACCTCAACAACCTCCGAGTTGAGGTGGACGTTTATCCCCCTCTTCTCCTTGAAGAAGTTCACATCATAAGCGCAAAGCTCGGAAACGGACTTGACAACCCCTGAGAGATAGAAGGGGATCCCGCACGGAGCGTGGCTCACGTAAGATGTTTTCTCAAAAACGTCAACGCTCCACTCGGGCTTGAGCCTCTTAATTCTTGAGGCTGCAGACATTCCGCCTGCTCCGCCGCCTATAACAACGACTCTGACGTTCTCCTCGGGGATCATTCATCTATCATGATTTTTAGCAATTTATAAAATTAACGAAAGCGTAATGTCTACTCAATCTTGCCCTTGAACAGAACCCCCTCGTTCTCGAGAACCCTTATCGCCTCATCTATGTTGTCCACCCTGAGGATTATCAGGGCTTTGTGCTTCCCGGACGTGAACGCGTAGACGTACTCTATGTTTATCCCTGCGTTTCCGAGAGCCTTAGCGATGCTGTACAGGCTGCCCGGCTCGTCAGAGACCTCGACCGCGAGAACGTCTGTAATGGAGACTGTAAAACCAGCCTCCTTGAGGATCTTGTAGGCGAGGTCGGTCTTGTCGACCACCATCCTGATGATGCCGAAGTCTCCGGCCTCGGCGATCGTGAATGCGCGGATGTTGATGTCGTTCTCGTAAAGCTTTTCGGTGACGCTTGCAAGCCTTCCGGGCTTGTTCTCGGCAAAAACCGAAAGCTGCTTGATAATCCTCTCCTCTTTCATGGCTCTTAGTTCTCGCAAAACAATAAAAGCTTTGTTATGCTATGTCCTTCGACGTGTCTATCTGCACACCGTCGCTTATGTAGTATCTGAAGGTCTCGTCTATCGGCTTCATCTTCCTCATCTTCGGAATCCCCAGCCTGTTGACGAGCCTGTCTCCAGCCTTCTCCGAGTCTATGTCGAAAACGACGTCGGAGATGTTTATGACCATGTTCTCGAGCTGTTTGGTGTGGCTGCCCTTGATCAGGTAGCAGTACGCAACGCCTTCAAGGTTCTTTGCCGTGATGTATATCTTGTTCACCAGCCACTCCTTCAGGCCCATGGGGACGTTCAGGTTCATGAAGAACGAGAGGTTGTCGAATATTATCACGGCGTTCTTCATGTCTATCCTCGAGAGCTCCGAGTCAATGAAGTCGAATATGTCTCTGTCCCTGTACTGATCCTCTATTATGAACCCTCCCGACTCGGAGATGTAGTACCGGCTGAAGACGTCAACAAACTCGACATGCTCAACTTCTATCCCAAGGCTCTCCATGTCCTCCTTAATGAACTTGGGAAGCCTCGAGGTTGTGAAGTAATAGGATATTCCACCCGAGGCGAACTGATAGAGGAAAACCTCCGGCATACTGACTGGGTTAGCGTAAACGCAAACCATTGAGCCTGCGGGTATTCCCCCGCCAAGCCTCTTGTCGAGGAGCAGGATGCCGGTGGATATTTTCACACCCAGAAGTTTGAAGTTCGAAGAATATAAATTAAACGGCGTCAGAGCCTGACGGAGCAGCCTGTGATTCTCGCGCTGAAGGAATCTCCACCAAACTCCTCGAAGGCCCCCTTTCCGTTCAGTGCAAACACGCTTCTGCCGAGCATCACCATGCTCGCAAGCCCACCTCTACTCTCCACGGCCTCAATTACGTCCACTATCTCATCATCTGCAAGCCCCGACTCGAGTGAGAATTTCTTGGCCTGAACGAAGAGGTTTTCGAGGCTCGGCTTTTTGAGGAATTCCTTGAGGCGCTTTTTACCCGCCTGATTTATGCTCCTCCTCTTGACCTCGTCTCCGAGAACCTCCTTGGTGGGCATCTGGCCGAGAACGAGGAAGTCCACCTCAGCCCTGCTCAGAAACCTCTCCACCCTCGATTTTGACGGGCTTCCCGGTCTGACCCTCGCCACAATCCCGCCAAAGCTCTGGGTCACCACGTCTCCAAGCCCCGTGCGGTTAACAACCTCGGCCTCGTGAGCTATATCGGCAAGCCTGAAGAACGGGAGGTTCAGCCCCTTCTGCAGGCTTATCTCCACAGCCGTGGCGAGAGCAGACGCGCCGCTGACTCCAAAACCGCAGGAAACTGGCAGGCGCGTTCTTAGGTCGACCCCCTTTCCCCCAAGCCTCTCCAGCACGTGCTCGACAGTCGGAAAGCTCACCCTCTCTCCGTTCAGGAACACGCCATTTTTTTCAGAAGCCCTCGCCTCAACACCCATGTCTACGGTGAACCCCACTCCGTATGAGCCCGCTTTCTTGGGGTCTCTGTCGATCTTTGTGGAGAAAATGGCGGTTATGCTTGCCGAAACGAAGGTCATAGGCAGTCTCTGACGAAGTAGTCCACTATTCTCTCTGCCACCTCCTGCTTCCCGCCCTCAATCCAGAGCTTTCGCTGGGATGTGATGATGAGCACCCTCGTATCCTCTGTCCCCATCCCAATGTTCAGGACGTCGTTTGCCACTATCATCTCCGCCCTGTCCGTCTGCATCTTCTCCCTTGCAATCCTCTCGAGCTCCTCATCGCTAACGCCAGTCTCAGCCTTGAAGGCTATCACCTTCCCGTCGAAGACCTTTCTCACCTCTCTCAGAACCTTTGGAGCCGCAACAAGCTCGAGGGTAAGCTTTTCGGCGGTCTTTATCTTGCTGTTCTTCATGTCCATGGTGAAGTCCGCCGCGGCTGCAGAGGAGACGAAAACGTCGGCATCTCTCACAGCATTAAGGCTCGCATCAAGCATGTCCTTAACGGAAATGACTCTCACAACCTCAAAATCCGGCAGATCGAAGGCAGGTGGTTTTGACGTGATGAGCGTGACCCTCGCACCCCTTCTCCAGAACTCGAGGGCTATCTCGTACCCCATCTTCCCGCTGCTCCTGTTGGTGATGTACCTGATCGGGTCGAGGAACTCCATCGTTGGGCCTGCGGTGACCACAACCTTTCTGCCCTCAAGATCCCTTTCGTAAAGCCTTCTCTCGACCTGAAGGCAGATCTTCTCGATCTCCGGGAACTTTGCCTTCCCCTCCTCGTACCTCGGCTCAACGAACTCCACTCCCGCCCTCTTCAGCTTTTCAATGGCCTTAACAACTGCGGGGTTGTTTATCATGCTCTCGTGCATCGCTGGAGCGATAATGATGCTCTTCCCGGAGCCGAGGGCTGTGGTGGCCATGGTGGTTACGGGCGTGTCGTCTATGCCTGCAGCAATCTTTGCTATGGTGTTTGCGGTTGCCGGGGCGATCAGGAGGAGGTCTGCGCTCCCATCAACGCCGAGAAACTCCACGTGCTCTATCATGCCCGTGATCTCGGTGACCACTCTGTTGTCCGTGGCGAACTCAAGGGCGTAGGGGTGGATTATCTTCTGCGCGGCCTCACTCATAACCGCGTGCACTTCAGCCCCTCTCCTCACAAGCTCTCTCGCAAGCTTCACGGCTTCGATTGCCGCTATGCTGCCAGTAACTCCGAGAACAATCTTCTTTCCGCTGAGCTTCAGGCTCCTGCTGCCCCTTATCCTTGTGAGGTGCATTGCATCACCTGCCCTTCTCGCCCACTGCCTTCCTGATGCCTTTTATAAATGCTTCTATGTTGCCCTTCTCGATCGCCCTCCTGACGTAGGCCTTCTTCAAAACCTCCTCCACAACCTTCAGCCTCTCCTCTATCTCCCTCAGCGCCTCAGCATCAACCTTCTTTGGCGTGAGCTCCTCCTCTTCCACCTCTCCTCTCAGCTCTTCTCTGTACAGCTTCCTCTCCGGCTCCTCAGCTCTCCGCTTCTCCACGACCCTTTTCAGCGCCTCGTGCCATGATTCAACCCACGGCTCCCACGACACGTTCTCCTTCGTGTAGTACTCCTTTCTCTCCACGCCTATCAGGTCATACGGGCAGGCGTTCTCGCATGCACCGCAGTAAATGCAGTGCTGGGCGTTGAAGTGCACCCTCCCCTGATCCTCGGAGACGTACCACACCTTGTTGTGGTTGCAGATCTTTATGCAGGCCCCACAACCAACGGGGTCGCAGCGGTACATCCTGGGCTCGTACAGGAAGAGCTCTCCGTCCATCGGCTTCGTGGTCTTGATCGCATCGTATGGGCAGACGGCCTCGCAGTAAGCGCAGTATGAGCACTTCTCGTTGTCAACAACAACGTCAGCAAGCTTCTCGAGCTTGAAGTCGAGCCTCTTCCCGCCCTCGACAGTTATTGCCTTCTCCGGGCACACGTCCTCGCAGAGCTTGCAGTAGTCGCATGTGCTCTCGTCGAGCAGAATGTCCTCGTATGGCATTGGGTTCGTCGGCCCCGGCTCGCGCTCGACCATCTTGAATACCTCGCAGAACTCCGCGCATATCCCGCAGAGGTTGCACTTCTCCCTGTCTATGATCACCTTCCCCTCAGCGCCCTCGTTCCTCTCAGGGATCTGATCCCTCGTGATCTTCACGGTCCTCGTTATCGCATCCTCGGGACAGGCCTTGTAGCAGAGCGTACAGTCGGTGCACTTCTCGTAGTCTATTTCGGTGAATCCGACCGGGGAGAGGGGAAGCTGATCCTTCTCAACCTTTTCACCGTTTATGTAGAACTCGTAGGCGTTGAATGGGCAGAGAGCGTAGCAGATTCCACAGTAAGCGCACTTCGTGTGGTCTATCGTCACGGGAGGCATCTCGAGGCCTATAGCTATGTCGTGCACTGGCCCGAGCTCTATCGCATTGACGGGGCAGGCGTAAACGCATATCCCGCAGCCGTTGCAGACCTTGTAGTCGTATATGAGTTCTCTCGTCTCCCCCTTAGCCCTCTGTATGTACTTGAACTTGGTCTCGTCAACCATGTCGACGTCTCTCTCAACCATTTCTCCTCACCTCTTCCTCTATTGGCCCGAGCTCCCTCAGCTTCTCGACGAAGTTGTTGAAGTCCTCTGCAATCCCGCTTGCCTCTCCTGCCGAGTGCCAGATCGCCGTGACCCTCTCGGGGTTTATGCCGACCTCCTCCAGAGCCTTCTTTATCGCCTCCACCCTGTCCTTTGCGTGGTAGTTGCCGACCTTGAAGTGGCACTCCCCGAGCCTGCAACCGGAGACGATGACGCCATCAATCCCCTTCTTCAGCGCCCTCAGAATCCACTCCGGGTCAACCCTCCCGGAGCAGAGGGTCCTTATTATCCTGATGTTGGGTTCGTACTGAACCTTGGTCGTACCTGCAAGATCTGCCGCGCCGTAGCTGCAGTAGTGACAGGCGAATGCGAGAACGAGGGGCTCCATGCTCTTTTCCTCAGCGAGAGCATCTATCGCGGAGACGATTGCCTCCTCCTTGAAGAACCCCATGTCTATTGCATCGGCAGGGCATGAGGCTACGCAGACACCACACATCACGCATGCATTTGGATCAATCTTCGCCTTCTTGCCCTCCATGAACGCCGCGTTGAAGTTGCAAACGCTCACACAAACCCCGCATCCAATGCACTTGTCCTGATCCACGTATGCGTTGTAAGGGTCGAACTCAGCCTGTCCCCTCACTATCAGCTCCATTGCCTTCGCCGCGGCAAGGCCTGCTGAAGCCACGCTGTCCTGAATGTCCTTGGGCCCACTCGCAGTGCCCGCAAGGAATATTCCCTTCACGTCCGTCTCAGCCGGCCTGAGCTTTGGATGCGCCACCTCGTAGAAACCGTCCTCTCCAACGGAGATGCCGAGCTTCTTCGCAACTTCCGTGTTCCCCTCCATCCCGATGGAAAGCACGACGAGATCGAACTCCTCCTCAAACACCTCTCCGAGGAGGGTGTTCTCGTAGCTCAGAACAAGCGTCCCGTCATCCTTCTCGTATATCTCCCCCACCCTCGCCCTGATGAACCTGATACCCTTCTCCTGCGTTCTCGTGTAGAACTCCTCGTACATCCTCCCGTATGCCCTGATGTCTATGTAGAACACCGTGATCTCCGCATCAGGGTACCTCTCCTTTATCGCAAACGCGTTCTTCAGGCTTGCCATGCAGCAGACCCTTGAGCAATACTTGTTCGTCTTCTCATCTCTGCTGCCAACGCACTGGATGAACGCAATCCTCTTTGGCACGGACGAGTCTGAAGGCCTGAGAAGCTCCCCGAGTGTAGGCCCGCTGGCTGAGAGTAGCCTTTCAAGCTCGAGAGACGTGATAACGTTCTTGTATATCCCGTATCCGTACTCCTCCTTCCTTCTCGCGTCAAAGGGTTTGTATCCTGTGGCAACGATGACGGCCCCAACCTCTATCTCGATCTCCTCCGGCTTCTGCTCGAAGTCTATTGCCTCTGGCTCGCAGGCCTTCTCGCAGAGCCTGCAGCCTATGCAGTGCTGCCAGTCTATTGCCGCGTAGAGCGGGGTTGACTGCGGGATTGGGAGGTATATTGCCTTCCTCGTGCCTATGGTGTAGTCGAACTCGTTCGGCACCTCTACCGGGCAGACCGAGCTGCAGTCGTCAATGCAGCCCTTGCACTTGCTCTCGTCAACATACCTCGGGTGCTTGATGATCTTCAGCCTGAAGTTGCCCACATGCCCCTCGAAGTCCTTCAGCTCCGCGTTTGTGATGACCTCAATGTTCTCGTGGTTCAGGGCCTCGCTCATCTTCGGGGCGAGGATGCAGATGGAGCAGTCGTTTGTCGGAAAAACCTCGTTCAGGGTGGCCATGTGCCCGCCGATTGTCGGGGCCTTCTCTATGAGGTACACCTTTATCCCCGCATCGGCTATGTTCAGCGCCGCCTCTATTCCTGCAACTCCTCCTCCTATGACCGCCACAGCCCTCTTCACGTCGGTCTGCCTTCTCGAGAGGGGTTCGAGGGCTCTCGCACTCGCCACAGCCATCCTCACGAGATCCTTTGCCTTTGCAGTGGCTGCCTTCGGCCTCTCCTGATGAACCCACGAGCACTGCTCCCTGATGTTGGCCATGACGACCATGTACGGGTTTAGGCCAGCCCTCATCGCGGCCTTCCTGAACGTGACCTCGTGCAGCTTCGGACTGCAGGCTGCGACAACAATCGCATCGAGGTTGTGATCCTTTATGGCTTGGATTATCTCCTCCTGCCCGCTGTCCGAGCAGCTGTACTTTATGTCCGTCGCGTAGGCGACGTCAGGCAGGGTTTTTGCGTACTCGGTTACCTCATTAACGTCAACGACCCTTGCGATGTTTAAACCGCAGTGACAGACGAATACACCCACCCTCATGGTGACACCATTATCGCTATTGGTCAAGATTAAATTTCGAGAATTTTTAATCTTTCTTGTTTATGATTTTGGCTGCAAAAACTTGCTGACCTTAGAAAACGTTCTTAAATCCTGGATTTAAGTTATGCTGTGGAGCTGTTAGCAGTCTCCGTCTTCGGCGTGGACAGGCCCGGGATAGTTTTCAGGATAACCGAGGTCTTAGCGGAGGCGAACATAAACATTGTGGACATAGAGCAGAACGTGATTCAGGGAATATTCACGATGTTCATAGTCGGCGACATCTCCGGCTGCACGCTGAGCGTTGACGAGATCCGCGAGAGGCTGGAGAGGGTGGCTGAGGAGATTGGAGTTCACGTTCACCTCTCCCCCTTTGAAAAGACCGACCAGAAGGAGAAGAGAAGGTACGTCATAACGGTCATAGGCAAGGACAGGGTCGGGATAGTCAGGGACGTCTCGAGAATCCTCTACTCTCACGGCGTGAACATCGAGAAAACCACCCTGACTGCGAGAGATCAGCTCATCTCAATATCCATCGAGGTGGACATGAGGGATGCAGACGTCGAGGAGGTCAAGAGAAGGCTGAAGGAGGAGATCGAGCAGACAGGGCTTGACGTCGTGATCCAGCCCTACGGCATAGCGAAGGAGGAGAAGAGGCTGATAGTCTTCGACATGGACTCCACTCTCATCGACGCGGAAATCATTGACGAGCTGGCGAAAATGGCGGGGGTGGAGGACGAGGTAAGGGAGCTGACCAGCAAGGCGATGAACGGGGAGATAGACTTTGAGACAGCGCTGAGGGAGAGGGTGAAGCTCCTCGAAGGCCTGCCCGTTGAGGTCATGGAGAAAATATACGACCAGATAAAGCTAACCGAGGGAGCGAAGGAGCTCATCGAGAGCCTGAAAAAAGCCGGTTACAAGGTCGCCCTTGTGAGCGGGGGGTTCACGTACTTCACCGAGAAGCTGAAGAACGAGCTCGGCCTTGACTACGCATTCGGAAACGAGCTGGAGATAAAGGATGGGAAGCTCACAGGCAGGATAAAGGGCAAAGTCATAACTGCCGAGGAGAAGGCGAGGATAATCGAGGAGATCGCGAGGAAGGAGGGGATAAGGAGGGAGAACATAGTCGCTGTTGGTGACGGGGCAAACGACAGGATAATGATAGAGAGAGCAGGTCTGGGGATAGCGTTCAACGCCAAGGACGCGCTTAAAGAGGTGGCCGACGGATTGATAAGCAAGGAGAACCTCATCGGACTTGCGAGCATCCTGAAGCTGCCATCCGAGTTCAAGAAGAGGCTCTGAAACACCTTTTCTATCCCAGCAGCCGCACAGTTTTCGAGCAGCGCTTAATTTAAAGCCTTCAGACCTTTGAATGGCCGGTTCGAAATTGGGTAAATTAAATATATTCCTCAGTTTACGTTAAGACATGGCAAGGCACAAGGTTTTGGTAGTGGGTCTTCTGCTTCTGGTACTGCTGTTTGCGGGCTGTGCCGGAGAGAAGCAGGAGGCCCCGAAGGCGACTGCCACGCCCACTCCAGAGCAAAAGGCCACAGAGGCTCCGAAGGCTGAGATGAAGACGATCACCATAGGTGTAACCGACAAGATCACCGACCTCGATCCTGCAAACGCTTACGACTTCTACACGTGGGAAGTGATGAACAACATAATGGGCGGACTGATGAGGTACAAGCCCGGAACAACCGAGCTCGAGCCGTTCCTGGCTGAGAGCTACGAGGTGCAGGACGGGGGCAAGGTCTACATCTTCCACCTGAGGAAGGATCTGAAGTTTGCTGATGGAACTCCATGCACGGCAGAGGACGTTGTCAGGAGCATAAAGAGGGTCATGGAGCTTCAGGGAGATCCGTCATGGCTCGTGACCGACTTCGTTGAGAACGTGGAGGCTGTGGATCAGTACACGGTCAAGTTCACGCTGAAGAAGCCGGTGTCGTACTTCCTCGCCCTCACGGCAACGCCACCCTACTTCCCGGTGCATCCGGACTACAAGCCCGACGCAATTGACCCCGACCAGACTGCCGGAGGGGTCGGGCCGTACAAGATCGTTGAGTGGGTGAGGGATCAGGAGCTGATCCTCGAGACCAACGAGAACTTCTTCGGTGAGAAGCCCAAGGTGGACAGGGTCGTTGTGAAGTTCTACAAGGACGCCACGACTTTGAGGCTCGCGCTCGAGAGGGGAGAGGTCGACATCGCCTGGAGAACTCTCTCGCCTGTGGACATCCAGTCGCTGAAGGGCAAGGAGGGACTGCAGGTCATCGAGGCGCCGGGTGGTTTCATCAGGTACCTCGTCCTGAACGGCAACGAGAACACCGACTTCCCGACCAAGAACAAGCTCGTCAGGCAGGCAATAGCCGCAGCCATAGACAGGCAGGATATAATCAACAAGGTCTACATGGGCACGATGGAGCCGCTCTACTCCCTCGTTCCAAACGGAATGTGGAGCCACATTGATGCGTTCAAGGACAAGTACGGCGACGGCAACATAGACCTCGCAAGGCAGCTCCTCACACAGGCTGGCTACAGCGAGGACAACAAGCTCAAGCTCGAACTCTGGTGGACGCCCACCCATTACGGTGACACCGAGAAGGATCTCGCTCAGGTTCTGAAGGCGCAGCTCGAGAAGACCGGAATGATCGAGGTCGAGCTCAAGAGTGCTGAGTGGTCGACGTACGTTGACTACGCGAGGAAGTCTGCGATGATGGCATCTCTCTTCGGCTGGTACCCCGACTACCTCGATCCGGATGACTACACCGCACCGTTCCTGAAGAGCACCGCCAACAACTGGCTCGGATATCCGTATGCAGATGAGGAGATGGACAAGCTGATCGAGGACGCATCAAAGGCCACGTCGATGCAGGAGAGGGAGGAGCTCTACAAGCAGATCCAGCAGAAGCTTGCTGAGGATGCGCCAATAATTCCGCTGGTGCAGGGCAAGCTCACGGTCGTTGCGAAGGACAACGTCAAGGGCATAACGCTCGACCCGACGATGATCTTCAGGTACTACCTGCTGGACATATCCTAAATTTTTATTATTTTTTGTTAACAAATAGCTTTTTATTCTGACTTTTTGAATCAGAACCATGTCCTCCCTCAAGGCGTACATCATAACGAGGACGCTGATGGTCATTCCGACCGTTCTGATTCTCCTGACCCTCGTTTTCTTCATCATGAGAATTCTTCCCGGAGACCCGATTTCTGCGATGGTCGGGCAGAAGGTGCCGGAAGAGGTTCTGGAGAGGATGAGGGAAGAGGCGGGGCTGAACAAGCCCCTCGCTGTGCAGTACATCGACTACCTGAAGGGCGTATTCACAGGCGACCTCGGGAACTCCATGATCTGGGGCAGAAGGCCAGTGGTTGAGGAGATAATGGATCGTTTCCCGGCCACGCTCGAGCTCACGATATTTGGATTCACCATAAGCGTTCTTCTCGGAGTCCTCACCGGCTCAATCGCTGCTTTCAGGAGGGGGAGCAAGGTTGATGCCGGGATGAGGATCTACAGCGTCGTGGCATACACCCTCTTCATACCATGGTTCGGGATGCTTCTCCAGATGCTTTTCGGAGTCTACATGAAGGTTCTGCCGATAGGCGGGAGGATAACTCCTGGGCTTGCTCCGGAGCACATCACGGGCCTTTACGTGCTCGACTCTATCCTCACGATGAACCTCGAGTCTCTCAAAGCCTCTCTCCTCCACCTGCTTCTGCCCTCCCTCACGCTCGGCATCGTCCTTTCCGGGGCCTACACGAGGATCCTCAGGAACAACCTGATTGACGTCCTGAATCAGGACTTCATAACCGCTTACAGGGCGAGGGGTGTGAGGGAGAGGAAGGTTATAAAGCACGCGATGAAGAACGCGTTCATTCCTGTGGTAACTCTCATGGGCCTGCAGTTCGCCATACTTCTCGCAGGGGCCGTGCTCACGGAGTCCACGTTCTCATGGCCGGGAATGGGAACGTTCCTGCTTGAGAGGATTGAGTACAGGGACTACAACTCCGTTCAGGGTGCCATAGTTTTCTACGCGGTTTTCGTTGCGCTGATAAGTCTGGTGGTGGACGTGATATACGCGCTGCTCGACCCGAGGATAAGGTACTGAGGTGATGGAATGGAAGTGAGAAACCTCGCCACATCAATCTTCTCCTTCATACCCAAGTACGAGGGCAGGTACATGGTTATAGCCGGGCTGATCATAGTCCTCTCAATAGTGTTCATGGCCATCTTTGCCCCGCTGATCGCCCCGTACGACCCTGTGGAGATGACAGACGACGTGCTGCAGCCTCCGAGCCTCAAGCACCCCATGGGCACCGACAACCTCGGAAGGGACGTGCTATCGAGGATAATCTTCGGCTCGAGGATAGTGCTGATGGTCGTGTTCACAGCGGGCCTGTTCTCCATGCTCATCGGCGTTCCTCTCGGCCTGATCTCCGGCTATTACGGTGGGAAGCTCGACAGGGCCCTTTCAATGGTCATGGACTCGATGTATGCTTTCCCCAGCCTCATTCTCGCCATCGCAATTGCTGCTGTCCTTGGCCCGAGCGTTATAAACGCCGTGATCGCCATCTCAGTCGTCTACGTTCCGACATACTTCAGGATGATCAGGGGGCAGGTTCTCAGCCTGAAGACGAGGCTGTTCGTGGAGGCGGCGAGGACAGTCGGGGCGAGCGACGCGAGGATCCTTGCTAAGTACATACTTCCGAATGTCGTTCCAACCCTCGTCGTCGTCTTTTCCTTAAACATTGCAGATGCGATTCTGACCGAGGCCGGTCTCAGCTTTCTTGGATTCATCGTGAGCGCCCCAACTCCAGACTGGGGATTTGAGCTCGGCTCCGGAAGACCCTACCTGCCAGCAGGCTACTGGTGGATGATCACGTTCCCGGGTCTGATGGTCATGCTGCTCTCTCTTGGCTTCGCGCTGATAGGTGAGGGCCTGAGCGAGGTTTACGCTCCGAGGAGGGAGAGATGATGCTCATCGACATCAGAAATCTGGAAACCCACTTCGTCTCGAGGAAAGGGATCGTCAGGGCGGTTGACAGGGTTAGCCTGTCCTTCGACTCCGGAGAGTTCGTCTCGGTTGTTGGGGAGTCGGGATGTGGCAAGTCAACCCTCGCGTACTCCATAATGAGGCTCATCTCCCCTCCGGGGAAGGTGGCTGGAGGAGAGGTGTGGTTTGACGGCAGAGACCTCCTCAGGCTGAGCGAGGAGGAGATGAGGGACCTGAGGGGGAAGGAGATAGGGATGGTGTTTCAGGATCCCATGACGAGCCTCGACCCCCTCGAGAAGATCGGAGACCAGATGGTCGAGACGATTCTGGAACACAGGGATGTGGATAAAAAAGAGGCGAGGGAGCTCGCGGGAGACATGCTCGAGAAGGTCGGACTGCCGAGGAACAGGCTGAACTACTACCCGCACCAGCTCTCGGGTGGACAGAGGCAGAGGGTGATGATCGCCATGGCCGTGATGCTCAACCCCAAGCTCCTCATAGCCGATGAGCCAACCACAGCTCTGGACGTGATAGTTCAGGAGAAGATCATGGATCTGCTTGACGAGCTTAGGGGCGAGGGGAAGGCGATAATGCTCATAACTCACGACTTTGCCCTCGCATCTGAGAGGAGCGACAGGATAGCGGTGATGTACGCGGGATGGCTTGTGGAGTATGGCAGAGCGGATAAGCTTGTCAACGAACCCCTCCACCCCTACTCTCAGGGACTGATCCAGTCCGTCCCGGATCTCTGGATTGACAGGGAGATCAAACCCCTACCCGGCTCACCCCCCGACCTCTCAAATCCGCCAGAGGGGTGCAGGTTCAGGCCGAGGTGCAGTAGAGCAAGTGACATCTGCAGGAAGGAGCCGCCGAGCGTGGAGGTTGACGGCAGGATCGTGAAGTGCTGGCTCTACGAGGTGGGAGAATGATCAGGGTTGAGGGGCTGAAGAAATACTACCCGGTTCAGAAGTCCGCCATAGAGGCGCTGATCTCGAGGAAGAGGGAGTACATAAGGGCAGTTGACGGCGTGACTTTCAGCGTCGGGAAGGGTGAGGTGCTCTCGCTCGTCGGCGAGTCGGGGTGCGGGAAGACAACAACCGGAAGGATGATCGTGGGGCTTGAGCACCCCACGGAGGGTAGGATCCTCTACAATGGCAAGGACATCTCGAATCTGAGTGGTGAGGAGTTCAGGGAGATGAGGAGAAAGATACAGATGATCTTTCAGGATCCCTACGCCTCCCTCAACCCGAGGATGAGGATCGGAGACCACCTGATAGACCCGCTGCTCATTCACGGCATAGCGGACAAGGACGAGGCGAAGGAGATCGCGATGAGAATGCTCGACAGGGTCGGACTGCCAGGGGAGGAGTTCTACGGCAGGATGCCCCATCAGCTCTCGGGTGGACAGAGGCAGAGGGTGGTGATCGCGAGGGCCATGATCCTGAAGCCAGAGTTCGTTGTTGCGGACGAGGCTGTTTCGATGATAGACGTCAGCCTCAGAGCATCCATCCTGCAGCTCCTGATGGAGTTCAAGAGGGACTACAACCTCAGCATGATCTTCATAACCCACGACATTTCCGTCGGCAAGATAGTCAGCGACAGGATAGCGGTGATGTACCTCGGCAGGATAGTGGAGATTGGAGACATAGATGAGGTCATCCACCACCCCCGACACCCATACACCGCCGCTCTCCTCTCCTCAGTCCCCAGCTTCGTCAAGAGGAGGGAGAGTGTTGAGATTAGAGGAGATATAGCCAACCCCATAGACATTCCGAAGGGATGCAGGTTCCACCCACGCTGCCCGCTCGCGAGGGACAAGTGCAGGAAGGAGGAGCCGGAAATATCTGAGGAGAAGCATGGCTTTGCCTGCCACTACCCACTTGACATAGCTTTTTAACCTCTTCGTCAAACCTTTCTTTGTGAGGCTTGTAGTCTTCGACCTTGACGGCACCCTCGTGGAGTTCAACATTCCGGTTGAGAGGATAAAATCCCTGCTCGGTATAAGGGGCTCGATCCTCGAGGAGATAATGAGGAGCGAAAACGCCCCGGAGATGCTTCAAATTCTCGAGAGGCATGAGGTTGAGAGCGCGAGAAACTCGAGGCTCTACCCGGGTGTGAGGGAGTTTCTGGAGCTTCTGGGTGAGCACGGGGTGGTTACCGCCCTCTACACGAGAAACTCATGGAAGAGCGTAAGGATAAATCTGAAGAAGCACCGCCTCTCCTTCGACTACGTTTTCACGAGGGAGGATGACGTTAAGCCCTCCCCTCTCCCAGTCCTCCACCTGATGGAGGAGGTGAATGCTGGCAGAAATGATACGGCGATGGTTGGCGACTACCTCTTCGACTACCAGACCGCAAGGAACGCCGGAATCCAGTTCTGGATGCATGTAAACGAGAGGAACAGGGATTTTCTGGACAGGTTCTCGATCAGACCTGACCTCACCTTCTCGAGCTTTTATGAGCTCTCCGGAATTGTGAGGAGGATGCTGAATGGATCTCGATAGGGTTCTGGACATCATGGAGGAAGAAGCAAAGAGGAGAAACGCTCCGATCTACGCCCTGAAGGAGAGAACGACCGATCCGTTCAGGGTTCTTGTAGCTGCAATACTCTCAACGAGAACGAGGGACGAGCAGACTGCGGAGGTGGCAAAGAGGCTTTTCGAGAGGGTGAAGAGTGTTGAGGATCTCAGGAGAATCCCTGAGGAAGAGCTTGCGGAGCTGATAAGGGGTGTCGGGTTTTACAGAAACAAGGCGAGGATGTTGAAGGCCCTCGCAGAAAAGCTTGATGGGGAGAGAATTCCGTCGACGATGGATGAGCTCCTCGAGCTTCCCGGCGTTGGAAGGAAGGTGGCCAACATTGTGCTTTCAGAGGCCTTCGGCGTGAACACAATCGCCGTTGACACGCACGTGCACAGGATATCCAACAGGCTGGGGCTGGTGAGCACGAAGACTCCGGAAGAAACGGAGCGAGAGCTGAAGAGAATCGTCCCGGAAAGGCTTTGGAGGAGGGTTAACAAGGCGTTTGTTGGATATGGGCAGACCATCTGCAGACCTGTAAACCCACGATGCTCGGAATGCAGAGTTGCGCAATACTGCAACTATTTCGAAAAATCCGAACAGTCTCGAAAGGTTTAACTTTACAACAGCAGAGAGTCTTGTCATGGATGCGAAGGACCTGATACGTGAGTTGAGCCAGCAGGGAAGAATCGAAATTCTGAGAAACCTTCGCGGTTCTCCGAGATCTCCCTCAGAACTCTCCAAGATGGATGGCCTCACACTATCAACAGCCTCAAGGGCGCTGAACAGGCTCTCCGAGTTTGGAGTCGTCGAGAGGGACGACCACAGGTGCAGGCTCACGGGATTTGGTGTGGCCATCGAGAAGATTCTCTCTGTCATAGAGCACCTCTACGAGTACAGGGAGGACATAATGGCCCTTCAGGACTTCATAGCCATCCTCCCACCCGGATTCGTGGCAGGCTTCCACAACTTGAGAAAAGCAAAGGTCATGAGCCTCGAGGAGGCGTTCGAGGTAGGGGTGGAGAAGATCGCCAGCTCCAAGAGGTACGGACTGTACATAGACAAGGTGATAAGCCACGACCTCTACAGGGTCATGGCGGAAAGGAACCTTGCAGGGGTGGAGGAGAGGGCGATCTCCAACCACGCAACGATCCACGGCAGGGCCAACACATTCAAGAAGGTGCTCATGGACATGGACCTCACGGCCGAGGAGTACGACACAATCGCGAGCAAGGTTCGGGTCAGGGTGTTCGACACTCCCATCCAGCTCGGAATCATCGACGGGGAGTTTGCGCTTCTGCAGCTGAACGACACCCTCGACAGGTTCTACGTCTCGGACGACAGGGACTTCGTCAGGTGGTGCGAGTACCTGTTCTGGTACCTCTGGGAGAGGAGCGAGGACGCGAACTTCCCGAAAATAGTTGAGGAGGTCAAAGCTGAGAAAGGACTCGTCTGAAGTTCTCCTCGACCTTTTTCTCCACCTCTCTGTACAAACTGTTCCCCTTCGCGTCTATCCCGACTATGCACGGCCCGAAGTTCTCGACCTCGAATACCCATGCGGCCTCGGGCATTCCCAGGTCCTCCCAGTATACTCCCTTCACCTCTTTTATTGCCTGCGCGGCCAAAGCACCAGCCCCCCCTGTGTAGGCGAGGTAAACCCCCTTGCCCTTCAGCGCTTTGGCTACGCGATCATCCATTCCTCCCTTGCCGACTATCACCATTCTCTCAACCCTCTCGAGAACTTTTGGTGTGAGCGGGTTCATTCTCGCTGAAGTCGTTGGGCCGGCTGAGATCGCCCTGAACTTTCCGTTCTCCTCCACAATTATGGGCCCGCAGTGGTAGATCACAACATCCTCGATTCTGAAGGGGATCTCCTCTCCCCTCTCGAAGTACTCCAGCATCCTCATGTGCGCTTCATCTCTCGCGGTGACCATGGTGCCGCTTATGTAGACAACATCTCCAACGCTCAGCTTGAAGATGTCTTCCTTTCCTATCGGGGTTCTGAGCCTGTATTCCGCCATAGGCATCACCTCAATACGGCTGAGGCCCTCCTGTTGGCCCAGCACTGTATGTTCACAGCCACGGGCAACGAGGCGGTGTGGCAGTAGCCAACCTCAACAAGAACTGCCAAAGCTGTGGTTCTCCCACCAAGCCCTCCCGGCCCTATGCCGAGGCCGTTGATCTTCTCAAGCAAATTCATCTCAAGCTCATTCATCTCGGTTATGTCCCTCAGCAATGCCTTCTTGGCGAGCTTTGCAGCACCGTCAAATGTTGAGCCTATACCAACACCGACGACAATGGGTGGGCAGGGCTTTCCACCCGCGTTCCTCACAACCTCGAGGATGAACTTCTCCACATCTTTCACCTGACTCGGAAGGAGCATTCTCAGGGCAGAGACGTTCTCACTCCCCGCCCCCTTCGGCATCACGGTGAGCTTCAGCCCATCTCCATCAACAATCTCGGTGGTTATTATAGGCACGTGCATCCCCACGTTCGTGCCCGGGTTCTCCCTCGTCAGCGGGTGAACAGCGTTGGGCCTCAGCGGTACCTCCTTGGTCGCCCTTCTGACACCCTCGATTATCGCCTCCTTCAAGTTGAAATCTAGGCACAGCTCCCTGCCAACCTCGGCGAAGATTATTGGCAGGCCCGTATCCTGACACATCGGCACCCTCAGATTCCTCGCGGCCTCAACGTTCTGGATTATTGCCTTCAGCGTGTTCTTTGCCACCTCGTTGTCCTCCCTCTCATACGCCATCTTCAGCGCCCTTACCACATCATCTGGCAGCTCTGTCTCCGCCTTCCTGAAAAGCTCGACGACAGTCGAGGCTACATCATCAAAAGACACCATGCTCAATCCCCTTTCAAAGGTCTGAAGGGGAAAAGATAAAGGCTTCGAAATTATATGCCGAGGACGTCGTTCATGGAGTAGAGTCCCGGTTTGTCAACCTTGGCTATCCACTTGGCAGCCCTTATTGCTCCTCTCGAGAAAGCCTCCCTGTTCCATGCTCTGTGGGTGAGCTCAATCCTCTCCCCAAAGCCTATGAAGAATACCGTGTGCTCTCCCACAACATCTCCTCCCCTCACCGCGAAGATCCCGATTTCCTCATCGCTCCTCAGGCTCTCACCCTCCCTGCCGAACACAAACCTGAGATCCTTCCCGACTGCGTCCTTAAGAACCTCTCCTGCCTTCAGAGCTGTGCCGCTCGGCGCATCCCTTTTGAAGCGGTGGTGGATCTCGACTATCTCCATGTCGTAGTCTGAGAGCTTCTCTGCAAGCATCTCCAGGGCCTTCCAGAATATGTTCACGCCAACGCTGAAGTTGGGTGAGAGCACGACTGGAGTGCTGCTGGCAAGCTCCCCTATCCTCTCCCGCTGCTCATCAGAAAATCCCGTGGTGCCGACGACGGCCTTAATGCCCTTCTCAGAGCACACCTCGAGGAGCCTCATGGTTGCTGAAGGTACGGAGAAGTCCACAACAACGTCGCAGGAAAGCTCCTCCACATTGCTTGAGATGGGAACATCGAGCTTTCCAACCCCGGCAACCTCTCCCGCGTCCTCACCAACCCTTGAAACGTCAAATGCCTGAACAACCTCCAGACCTTCCTCAACTGCATTCTTTATCACAAGCCTGCCCATTCTTCCGGCTGCACCGTGAACGGCTATCCTCATGATTTTTTATGGGGTTGCATAACAGAAAAATGTTTTGTCAACTTTCAGGATCTGATAAAACCCAAACAGCGGTCGTAATTGAGGCGCGGATGAAAGCTTTGCTGAACTCGACAAAAGGTATTTGAATTTTCGAATCGAATTTAACTACAATGGCAAAAGTAATCGAAGCGATATACGAAAAGGGAATTTTCAAACCTCTTGAGGATGTAGGGCTGAGGGAAGGAGAAATAGTGGAGATAGAGATAAGAAAGAAGACGTCGAGAGGCATATCAAAGCTGCTTAAGAAATACATTGTTAAATCGGACGTAGATTTAACTAAGGAGTTGATAGAGGAAAGAAGATGATAGTTTTAGACACGTCAGTTTTTACGGATTATTTAGTCGTATTTAACGAGAATAGACATCAAAAAGCTATGAAGTTCGTTGATGAATTATCCGAACACGACCTCGTAATTTACGAGCCGTTCTTGTTTGAAGTCGAACTTGCAGGAATATTGCGGAGAGTGTATACCGAAAAGAAGACCCGCGAGTTACTGAGAGATGTGAAGAGCAAAGTCGTGGTCGTGAGTGAAACCTCTCTTCGCAGTATTGCTATAGATGTGGCGATTAAGACTCACTGCAGGGCTGTAGACGCTTATTTCATCGCGGCAGCCAAATTCTCGGGTTCAATCTTGATTACGAATGATAGAGCGATGGCAAGCAATGGCAAGAAAGCTGGAGTTGAAACTTATTATTTGATCGAAGAATTTGATGCCGCAGTAAAGAGGTTGAAAAGGTTGAAATAACTTGTTATCGGTTTTTAAATTAGCTCGAGCTCAGAAAGAACCTTCTTAAGCTTCTCAGTCTTCTCCTCACTGAGCTCCACGAGTGGAAGCCTTGGCTTGCCTGCGGCAAGTCCCATTAGCTCAAGCGCCTTTTTGACCGGGATCGGGTTCGTGTCTATGAAGAGCGCATCGTAGAGGGGCATGAGCCTGTAGTGAATCTCTCTGGCCTTCTCGACGTCTCCCCTTTTGAAGGCCTCGTACATCTCCTTCATTATGTGCGGTGCAACGTTTGCTGTCACGCTTATGACCCCCCTGCCCCCGAGCATGAGAATTGGCAGAGTGAGGAAGTCGTCTCCGGAGAGAACCGCGAAGTCGTCGGATGTTATCCTGATGATCTCGGCCACCTGCTTCAGATTTCCGCTCGCCTCCTTTAGCCCTGCAACTCCCTCAATCTCCGAGAGCTTCTTGGCCGTCTCAGGGGTTACGTTTATCCCCGTCCTGCTCGGAACGTTGTAGACGAGTATCGGGATGGAGATCTCCTTCGCTATCTCGTTGTAGTGCTTCACTAATCCATCAGGGTTGGGCTTGTTGTAGTAGGGTGTAACGAACATCGCCGCATTTGCTCCCGCCTTCTCAACCTCTTTGGCGAGGTAAAGGGCCTCTCTCGTTGAGTTTGAACCGGCTCCTGCTATCACCGGCTTGCTCGCGACCTCGCAGACGTACCTTACAACCTCAATGTGCTCCTCGTAGCTGAGCGTTGCAGCCTCGCCTGTCGTTCCTGCCGGCACAAGGGCGTCAACGTGTTTTTCAAGATAATCGAGATTCTTCGCAATACCCTCAAAATCGACATCGAAGTTCTCCTTAAAAGGGGTAACGAGGGCCGGAATTATGCCCTCAAACATTCTTCCAGCCCCTGTTCACCTTTCTCGTGATGTATCCGGCAACCCTGTTCCTGACGATCTTGCTCTTTATGTTGGTCAGCTCCTGCACGAGCTTCTTGTTCTCGTCGAAATCACCCGTAAATACATCGGGATACTTCCTGAGCAGCTCCATCGCGATGTTCTTTATGTAAGCTGGCTTGACCGTCCCCATGCTATCACCACCTGCTCTCGGAGATTATCGCAAAATATTTAATTTTTTTGTTGAGACCGCTGGGACTGTTTCGAATGCACTTTCAGGCAATCGTTTGAATGTCAATTTTTATCGAATTACCGAAAGCTTATATTTTGCAGGTATTTTAGCATGTTTGATGCACATGTCCAGCATTCTCAGGGGGCTCGCTGTTGCCCTCCTCGCCCTCCAGCTCGTACTGGATGCCGGAATCTTCTTCGGAATTTCGCTCGCTCAGAGCATTTCGGTAATTGTGCTGCCTCTCACGAACTTCACACTTTACTTCGGGCTGAGCACGCTCCTGCTCCCTTTGTATGGGCGGAAGTACTCTAACTTCTGGCACATGGCAGTTAGAAGGGGGTTCATTCCGGTTCTCCTCTCAGCGCTCCTGTGCCTTCCCCTCCTCTACGTCATCTACTCGATAGCGTCTCTCCTCTCCTTTAAACACATGAATGAGCCCCAGCTGATCTCTCTCACAATCCTGACGGTCTTCTCCTTTCACGGGCTTGCTGTGCTGAGGGCTTTGCTGGAATTGAGGGTTGAAACGCCTGAGTTCACTCCGAGTGTTGTGAACGTGGCTCTTTTGCTCTCTCTTGCAGTTTCGTCCATTCTCCTCACGCAGCCGGTGTACATGGCCAGCTCCTGGCTCTTCTCTTCTCCGTATGGGTGGGCGAGGGATCTGGCGTTTGCCGTGCGATTGTTTCTGCCATCAGTTCCAGCGGCGCTGCTCTCCATCCCGTTCATGGCTCTGCTCCACCCTCCTAAGCCTTCAGAACGTAAACCCCTGTGAGCAGCCCGCCGTACTTGACGTCGTACCTCAAAAAGTCCGGAAAGCACTCCTCAGCGTACCTCTCGAAGATCTCCCTTTCCGCTGTTATCACCACCGCTTTCTCCTCGAGAACCTTTGATGCTGAGTGCAAAAATCCGGAGTACAGATCCTCGATTATCTTCTTTTTCCCTATTCTCAGCCCGTAGGGTGGGTTGGTGATTATGAAGTCCACCCTCTCCAGATGCTCCTCTATCCTCTCCGCAAGCCCCTCGAGGAACACGGGGTGGATGCCAGTGTAATCGGCTATGGTCCTCGCCCCCTCCAGATGCTTCCTGAACCTCTCGATGCCGTAGAGCCTCAGCTCAACGTCTTTCTCCTCAACCTCTGGCAGAGAGTCGAAGAACCTCGTGAACGCGAAGTCCTTCCTGAACCTGCAGATCGGAATTTGCCTCGCGATCATTCCCGCCTCGAACAGAATCGTTCCGCTCCCGCAGAATGGGTCGAGCAGGGATTTTGTGGAACTCCATCCAGACAGGTAGACCAGAGATGCCGCGAGAACCGGGTTCAGGGGGGCGGGGTGCTGGTACACCCTGTACCTCCTCCTGTGCAGCCCCTCATCTCCTGTTGTCTCTATCCCGACCATGAAGTCATCGTCTATCAGATCGCACCTCACGATCACATCCGGCTCGTCGAGGTTCACCCTCAGCCTCACGCCCTTCTCCTCTATGTAGCTGTCTATCACTGCCTTCCCCGCAACCCTTCCGATGTCTATGGACGTGAAGTCGTGCTCCCCAACCCTTGTTGCTCTAACGGCAAAGCTCCACTCCGGTCTTATGAAGCTGAAGTCAATGCTCCTGACAATCCTGTAAATGTCCTCAAGCCCCTCTGCTCTCTCCCTCCCGAGCAGAAAGACTATTCTCTCCACGCTCCTCAGCAGGCAGTTGAGGCGAGGAACGTTCTGCCAGCTCGATCTGAAAAAGACCCTTCCCTTGCCTTCCCTTATCTCAACGACTCTTCCAAGCCTTTTTCCCTCAATCTCGCCCGCTGCCACGAACTCGAGACCGGGAGGGCATGTTGCGTAGAAAACGTCCTTCACGGGATAAAAGTGGGAAAAGGGAGTAATAACTTTTGAGCCTCTCAACTTCTTGCTCTCAGCTTCTCGAGAACCTCCTTCGCAACATCCATCCTGATCTTTCCTATCTTCAGCAGCTCCTCAACAACCATGTCCACTTCATCCCCACTCGCCCCAGCCATTATCGCGATGTTCCTCGCATGCAGCTCCATGTGGCCGCGCTGAATCCCCTCAGTCGCGAGAGCCCTCAGAGCCGCGAAGTTTTGGGCCAAGCCAACAGCGGCCATAACCCTCGCAAGCTCCTCGGCTGTGCTGACCCCAAGGATCTTCAGGCTGAGCTTTGCAAGCGGATTGACCTTCGTTGCACCGCCTATGGTGCCGACAGCTATGGGCAGCTCTATTGTCCCGACAAGATCTCCATTCTCGTTCACCTCGTAAGTTGTGAGCGGCTTGTAGCCCCTCATTGCCGCGTAGCTGTGAGCTCCCGCCTCGACGGCCCTGAAGTCGTTGCCCGTTGCTATGACAACCGCGGATATTCCGTTCATTATGCCCTTGTTGTGGGTTGCACACCTGAACGGATCAGCTTCGGCAAAAGCGTAGGCGTTCATTATTCCCTCGACGACCTCCTCTCCGCCAATCGCCTCTTTCTTGAAGACCGCCTTTGCCCTTGCAATTCTATAGACGGCGAGGTTCGAGATGATCCTGAGGTACACCTTTCCTCCTGTGATTCTCTCAATAAGCGGTGCAACAGCCTCCGCCATCGTGTTTACTGCATTCGCTCCCATCGCATCCTTGACATCGACGATGAGGTGGACGATGAGCATCTTCCCCCTGATAGTGTCTATCACCCTCGCCTCGACATCCTTGCATCCCCCGCCCAGATTCACGAGGATCGGGTCCTGCTCGTTGGCCTTCTCGATGATCTCATCCCTGTGCCTGAGGACCTCGAATTTCGCAGAATATGGATCGTTTAGCCTGACAACCTGAATCTGCCCGATCATTATGTTGCCGGAATAGTCTGTCACAAATCCTCCTCCCTCCCTCGCCATCTTCGCAGCATTGCTTGCAGCCGCAACGACACTCGCCTCCTCTATTGCCATGGGGATGAGGTAGTCCTTACCGTCAATCAGGAAGTTTGTGGCAATGCCCAGAGGGAGCTCGAAGGTACCTATGACGTTCTCGATCATCCTGTCCGCTATGTCGAGGGACAGGCCTTTCTCCAGCAGGAGCCTCTTGTCTTCCTCACCCAATCCCGCAAATTCGGCGACCTTTTCAAGCCTCTCCTGAACGCTCATCTTGTAAAAACCGGGTATCCTCGATGATGGCATGGGTAATGGTGGGCAATAAAATTATTATAAATTTTCCTTGAATTTTCCCCATGAACTTCAGGAGCGCGATGGAGAAGGTCGAGTTCAGGGTTTTTGACGATGAGATCTCTCACGATGACGTTGTGAGGTTCATCTCTGACAACGGGCTGGAGAGAACTCCAGCAATTCTGAACGTTGAGGGCAGGAAGGTGGCGACCAACTTCCTCGCTACGAGAGAGCTTCTGTGCAGCTACCTCAACATCTGCGTCGACGATCTCGCCAGATTTCTGGCCAGCCTCAGCAGCCCCGGCAGAATCGAGGTGGTTAGGGCTGAGTATGAGGAACTTAGCAACCTCCGCGATCTTCCGGTTCCCAAGTACTTCGAGGGCGATGCGGGCAGGTACATCACCGCAGGCATCGTCGTTACTGGAAACGGTAACGATTACTCGAGCTACAACGCCAGCTTCCACAGGATGTTAATTCTGGATGGCAAGAGGATGGCCGCGAGGCTCGTGCCACCGAGGCACACATACCTGAGGTGGAGGGAGGCAGTTGAGAGGGGAGAGGATCTGGAAATCGCGATATCCATAGCCCCTCACCCGCTGTTCATGTTCGCTGCAGCCACGAGGGTTGGGGAGGGCATGGAGTACGCCTATGCTGCCTCACTTATGGGGAGGCTTGGGGTGGTTGAGGTTGACGGTCTCCACGTCCCAGAATCAGAGGTTGTGATCAGGGGGAGGATAACCGGAGAGATGGTGGACGAGGGGCCGTTCATAGACATTACCGGCACCTACGATAGAGTGAGAAAGGCACCGGTCGTGGAGGTGGATGCGATTTACGCGAGAGAGGACTTCTACTTCTACTCCATAACGCCAGCCGGCTACGAGCACCAGATTCTGATGGGGATTCCGTACGAGCCTGAGATATACAGGGCTGTGGCGAAGGTGTGCAGGGTGAAAAACGTGGTTCTCACCGCTGGAGGAAGGCACTACCTGCATGCGGTCGTGCAGATAGAGAAGGTTACGGATGGTGATGGGAAGAACGCGATTCTCGCTGCCTTCTCGGCCCACCCGAGCCTGAAGCATGTGGTTGTAGTTGACGACGACATAGACATCTACAGCACGGAGGATGTCGAGTACGCGATAGCCACCAGATTTCAGGCGGATCGCGATCTGCTTGTGATAACGAACGTCAGGGGGAGCAGCCTCGACCCTTCTGCGAGGGACAACATCACGGCCAAAATGGGGATTGATGCGACGGCAAAGGGAGATAAGGAAAAGTACAGAAGGGTTTACTGACTACCTCTTTATTGCTGGCAGACTCCTGAGCCATCCGAGCTCGGGCAGGTAAAGCCTCCTCAGGTCCTTCATTCCGAGCCTGAGCATCGCAAGCCTTCCAATCCCGAGTCCCCAGGCCAGAACCTTTCCCTTTATCCCGAGGGGTTCGGTGACCTCTTTCCTGAATATCCCCGCTCCTCCGAGCTCAACCCATCCCAGCCCCTCGACGTAGACCTCTGGCTCCACGCTCGGCTCTGTGTAGGGGAAGTAGCCCGGCCTGAAGCGCACATCCTCGAAACCCATCTTGTGGAAGAACTCCCTCAGCAGGCCGAGGAGGTCAGCGAAGCCCACGTCCCTGTCCAGAACCACGCCCTCCAGTTGGTCGAACTCTGGCAGATGGGTTGCGTCTATGGTTTCCCTCCTGTAGACCCTGTCTATGCAGAAGGCCTTGACAGGGGGCTCCGGGTTGAGTGCTAAGTAGTGAATGGTTATTGCTGTCGTGTGAGTCCTCAGAACAAGCTGTCTCGCCTTGTCGAGGCTCCACTTTCCTCCCCACCCCTTGGATCCTGTCCTCCATCCGTTCTCGTGCGTCAGCTTCACCCTCTCGACAACCTCTCCTTCAAGATCCACGTACCTGTCGAGGTAGAATGTGTCCTGCATCTCTCTTGCCGGATGATCCTGAGGCTGGAACAGGGCGTCAAAGTTCCAGAACGCTGGCTGCACGTAGTGGCCCTTTATCTCGGTGAACCCCATCTCGAGGAATATCTTCCTGCACTCCCTTATTATCCTCTCGTAGGGGTGGACTTTGGCTGTGAAAATCTCCTTGGAGGGGATGGTGACATCGTATTCAAGAAACTCCTTCCCCTTCCAGTCTCCCGAGAGCAGCAGCTCGGGGGTTATGTCGGCGATCTTCTCCTTCAGCACCACATCCGGCTTTGACGTGATCGTGAATGCGATCTCCTTGAACTCCTCCTCCTTTATGAGTTTCCTCTTCTTCAGCTCCTTCAAGAGCCTTTCATCCACCTTCGCACTCCTGTCAGCATAGATCTTCTCCAGAGCGACCTTCTCCGGGAAATCCGGCTCCTTAACGAGCTCAACGTAGCCGTCCTCTATCTTTATCGCTCCCTTCTTTCTCAGGTTTCCGAGGGCGATGCCAACGAGCTTTTTCCCGAACTTCTCCTCAAGCTCCTTTATGCTCCTCTTTCCATCCCTCAGCTCTGAGACGATCTTCTCCTCTGGAAGCCCCTCGGTGAGGTACTTCAGCCCCTCATCGGTGAGCTCGTACTCCTTCCACACCCTCTCGTGGATTTTTACGTAGCCCTTCTCGGCAAGCAGATATGCGGCCTTGATAACTGCGTCCTTCTTCATCCCGGAAATCTCGGCCGCAGCATCTATTGTGTACTCCTTACCCTCTTCAAGTGACCTGAGGAGTTTGATCTCGAAGGGGGAGAGCATGAAGAATGGCAGGGAGGTTTTGGTTAAATAGTTTTTCAAAATCAGAGTATCAGGTTGACTATCCAGAGTATCAGGTCTGAGAGACTTTTGAAGGACACCTCCTGTTTCTCTGGCGGAGGTGTTGGCGTGGGCTGGAGTCCTGCGGCCTCGAGAACCTTCCCTCCCACCTCTGGGAGGTAGTCCTTCATGTACTCCGAGTGGCAGTCAAAGCATATTGTGTCGAGGATCCTGCTGTGGACGCTGTGTGGATTGGAGCCGTGACACTCCGTGCACTTGTCCGAGTCAGGCTTCGCGATCGCACCGTCGCCGCCGTGGCATGTGCTGCAGGGCAGGTGGCTGTGGGGCACATGCACCTTCAAGCCAAGGTTTTCGGAGTTGTACACGCTCCCGACGTGACACTTTATGCAGACATTCACCCCGTGTATCTTCATCAGCTGCTCCTGATCGTTGAGGTTCAGGTTCTTGTTGTGGCATGGCGTGCAGGAAACGAATCTGTCGACCTCCTTGCTCGGGAGGGTGTTTATGTGGCACGGCATGCATATCTGAGCCTCGTGCCACGAGGCGAGAAGTCCTTTATACTTGTCGTAGAGTGGATTGGTGACCTGAGAAGAGTGAGCGGGATGTATAAACGCGATCAAGAGGGCTAAAGTCAGTGCCGTTACCGGAACGGGCCCCACCTTTTTCACGCTATAGCTGTTTCAGGTAAATTATTTATTTCTTTTGTTCGATAGCATGAGCGTGAAGGGGATAATCGGTTTGCTGGTCTGTATTATCCTTCTATTCATGATTGCTCCCTGTCTTGCCGTAGAAAATTTTGCTGTAAAACTCGTAGAACACGTTGACGGCTACGGCAGGTTTATAGAAAAAACAGGGCCTTACGGCAGGGGGGACATGCTCAGGGTTTACGCGCAGGCCGAGGACGTCAACCACTACAGAGCTTATGCTGTAGACTTCGTCTTCGTCATCTACGACCCCGAGGATTACCCGGTGGCCGGAACTGTTATACGAAAGGAGGGTACTGACTGGACCGACAAGGTTTATGCTGTTTTCGAGATGAAAATACCGGACAGCTGGAAAACCGGGAAGTACAGGGTGGAAGTGTATGTTTTTGACGTGCTGAACAGCACAGCGACAAAAGAGGAGTACGACTCCTATCTGGACAGGCTGATAAGCGGAGGCAGTGCTGCGGTCAGTGTGCACACCTTGCCGAGGGACGAGGTGGACTACGAAAAGGAGGAGGTCAGCTTTCAGCTGGTTGACGTGAGCCTGAGCCCCGTGTACATCTTCGACTCCGGACTGAAGGCCACGGTTCTCCCTGAGGGCATGAACAACACCATGCAGGTTTCGATGCTCAATGCCGGGGACAAAAAAGCAACATTTTACGCCAAGCTTCTGATAGATGGTGAAGTGAGCTCAAAGCAGAAGGTCGAGCTTGAGCCTTACGAGTCAAATAGGGTGGAGTTCAGCATACCTCAGCTCAAGGTAGGGGATCACATGCTTGAGGTGGTGGTGGACTGGGGCAACAAAAGGGAGCTAAAGACCCTTCCAATATTCGTCAAGCCGTACCTCTTCTCAAAGCCGGTGATGGTTGGCAGCGTGGGGAACGGCCTTCTTGTCCTCTCTCTCAACAACTACGTCCTTGGAAGCGGCGGAGTCACAGGCATGGATGAGAACCCTCCAAAGTTCAGCACCTCGAAGGACTACGTGATGAACAGGGAGAATTCCGCAAAAATGCTCACGAACATCCTCGCCTACGTCTGGAAATACGGCAAGCATGGCAGCTCTTTGAAGGTCGGTCTTTATTACAAGAGCGATGAGAGGGCCGAACAGGTGCTCCCGGAGCTGCTCGAGTATGTGGTGAAGAAGAGCAAGGCACCGGTGGAGTATGTTGGCACGCTTGAGGACTACGAGCTTGGAAAGGCCGATCTGCTGTTCTACGTCACCGACTCTCCAGACATCGGTCAGCTCTCAGAGTACATCGAGTCTGGAGGAAGCGTCATCGTTGATGTGACTGACTTTTACTTTACAGGCTCGGACGTCATAAAGGAGTACGGGCTGAAGGAGTCAGAGGAGCTCTTGTCGACTTTCTACGACCTGAGGAGCATAAACAAGACAGTCTCCATAAAGCTGAAGACTGAACTGAAGCTACCTCCGGAGCTCGTTTACTCCAACTTCTCGGTGAGCGACTTCATAGTTGACGTCGGCAAGCCGGTTACAATTTCATTCGACGTCAGGAACGTGGGTGGTGCGGGCACCGAGAGGGTTTTTGTCACCGTGAATGGTGAGGTCGTCTTTAACGAGACCGTGAACTTCTACCCCAACGAGGTCAGGCACTTCTCCTTCGATTACACGCCTGAGGTGGAGGGGAGCTATAAGGTGGTGTTGGACAACAGCCCGCTCTCCAAGGTGTTCTTCGCCAAAAACGAGACCAAGCCACAGGTCACACCAACGAAGACCCCAGAAGCTGAAAAGAAGGGGAGAGGAAACGCTGCGCTCATAACGGGTCTCGCGGGAGTTCTGGCCCTGCTGATTATTGTGAGGCTGTACCTGAGACAATGATGTCCGATTACGAAATACTGGTCCTGAGGGAGCTGAAGAAGGGAAATTCAGACCCTGAGAGGATTTCCCGCAAGACAGGACTGCCTGAACTTGTGGTCAGGGCTGCGATTGAGAGGGTGGAGGGTGAAGGTTACAGTGAGCACTATGGCAGCAAGAGGAGGAGCATCGTTACCCGGGACACACTCAGGCTGCTGGTCGAGGTACTGATTGTGTACGTTGCAATCCTGCTGGCGATGCAGGTGGTACCATGGCTCTTGTAGACCCGATCCAGATCGCCATTGCAGCAATCTGCGTGGCCTCTTTCGTGCTGTACAACTCGAGAGAGGAGATCCTGTTCCGTTCGAAGCTCCTTGAAATGAGGAGCAGCGTCAAGAAGTTACTTGAAAGAAGGAGGAACAGCAGGAGGAAGGCGATACTCTCCGTCGTTGAGCTCGTGCTCTTCTTCGCCCTGATATATCTGGCGTTCACGATGAAGATCTTCTGGGCAGTCGTGGTGTCCAACAGCATGGCGCCAACCTTCGAGAGGGGAGACATGGTTCTCGTGCAAACGCTTTTCGTGAATCCCGAGAAGGGAGACATCGTGATGTTCGAGAGGGGCGATCTGAACCTGCCGGTGACCCACAGGGTTCTGAAGGTGGAGGACGGCCTTGTTTACACCGGTGGAGACGCTTCAGGCCCGGACGCGAGACCTGTGCCAAGGGACAAGATCATTGGAGAGGTGGTGACAATTTTCGGCAGTCCTGTGGTCGTGAAAGGTGTCGGAAAGTACTTCATACTCGATGCGACCCAGCTTAGGGACATAACTCCATTCGGGCAGGAGTACCTGTTCTACAAGAACCTGATCGAGCTGTTCAGGAAGTACGCGATAGCGATAATAGTCATATCCATAGCCGCCTACGTGTACCTGACCGTCAGGGAGTTCACTGCCTGAACTTTCCAACAAAATCTCTTATCTTTCTGGAAATCTTTACCTCCTGCCCCGTGGACACCTTTTTTGCGACGGTGTAGTAGTAGTACGCGTACACTCCCGATGCGAGGAAGACGACTCCCTGTGCAAGTGCAACGCCGAGGAAGACCCTCGACAGGATGTACAGCGATGGAACTATCAGTACGGGGGCAATCAGCATGACGAGAGCCTCACCGGTGCTGAATATCTCGAACTCCGCGGTGATGAAAAGCCACCAGTAGATGAAGAGCAGTATTGCGAGGATGTGATTGTAGGGCAGGGTGTACTGCATCATGAACATCACCGTGCCCAGATAGAACAGCATGACTATCAGCGCCTTGAAGTAGAAGTTGACCTTGTGTTCAGGGGTCAGCCTGCCCGTTGTGGCATAGTTCTCGAGCTTGGCCATTTTCTCCTCAACGCTGTCAAGCTTTTTCCTCATTGTGTTGATCTCGAGTATCCCCATGGCCACCTCATCGAGTATTGGCTTGAGCTTTGAGTAGACTACCTCCTCAAACGCCCTGTCTGCTGCGACTTTGTAGCTTCTGAGCCTCTTTCTCGTGCTGAGGCCACCACCTATGAGGACTGCGGAGAGGAAGATCATTACCGTGTCTATTGCAATGTTTAGGATGCCCTTACCGGTAGAATAGTCGATGTAGAGGGAGTAGAGAGAGACGAGCAGGATAATCCCTCCGACAATTACCGCACTGGCCGTCGAAAGGTTCTCTGCAAACCTCATTGGTTCTCTCTTTGCCTTATCGGTTTTAAATCTTTCCTCGAAATCTTCTCATAATAATAACAATTATAAACATTATTATTTTTCTCATTGGATGTAGATTTCACAGCGTGCTGGTGAACACTCTTTTGGGGTTTTTGTTACCGGCTGTTAGACGAACTGTAAAATCTCATCATTGCAATGACGTCTTTACCGGATAAGAAAGATTTTTAAACAATGATTAACAGAGTATAATTTGGGGTGGATGAAATGTTAGGTAGTAGTAGGTTGTTGCTGGCCACCGTCGTGATCATTGCGGTGGGAGTAATTGCTCTGCCAAGCACGGTATCTCTTTTCGCAGGACAGCACTACTGGTACAATGTAAACCAGAGTGGAAATGACATACCCTGTGAGAAGTGCCATGCGGATGTGTTTGAGGAGCTCAATCAGAGCAAGTTCCACGTAAACTGGGGTGGCAACAATTATGCTGATAGGAACGACTGTGCCGCATGTCACAGGGGTAATACGAGCATAACTTATGCCGCTGACGATGGTACTGCTGGTGGAGGATGGGTCTCTGGAAAGCAGGCACACGCAGCGAGCGTGGTTGCATGTATGCTGTGCCACGAGTGGAGCCCTGATGAGACCAACAACTATGGTCCTCCGGCTGGAGGTTTCAATGTTTCCGACTTTGGCGTAACTTCACCATATAACTATGGTACGAAGAATGGAACTTATGAGGCACATAACGCGTTCATAGCGAGGGCGATTCAGGATGGTACCCTTCAGGACGCGAACGAGGCCTGCATCGCCTGCCACACTCACGTCGCAGTCAAGATCACCTGGAACCACAGCAGAGCACTCGAGTTCAACATTGGATTTGGCAATCCTATAACCACTGCTAACGGACCGCACAACTGGACCATAACTAGCTGGACGATAAACGGCACCGCAACCGCAGTCGTCTGGGGCAACACGACCGGCAGCGGATCAACCACGTATTCAACGAACTGGCCGGGCAACGTTCCTGGCGTGAACTACAAGTAAACCCAACCTTTCTTTTTACTCTTTTTCGAAAATTTTTTGTGCATGCTGCCTATTTTGCATTAGGAGGTTGATACATGCGTGTTCGCTTAATTTTGCTGGCAGCGGCTGTAATTTTGAGTGCATGTGTGGGATCACAGCCTGAGAAACTTCCGGCGATTGAGGTGATCTTCTCCCATTACAATGTGTCCGGGAACCACGTTGTGGAGATACATGAGGCCAAGGGAGTTCTGGTCGACAAGAAAGATGTGAGGAACATTTACGAACAACCGCCGTATCCGGGTATTCACGTCTATGCCTACATACTCGGCAAGAACCTGAGAGACGTGACGCCAGTCACCTACGTTCCATTGAGCAAGGAGGGTGGCAGCATAAAGGTTTATGTTGGGTTCAGGAGTCCTGAAGAAGTTCCGGAGAAGGGAGATCTGCTGGTTGTGGTTGTGGATGTTGTGGAAAAGAAGGATGGCAAATTTGCGACCGTTGCAACCGACAGCAAGCGAATCACATGGAATGTTTCATGGGAAAAATAATTTTAACAAAAAGGTTATATGTTCTGAAAACAACCTTCTTCCGGGGGGATGAATTTGGTAGCGAGAGTTATACTTGCCTTTGTGGTGCTGACGGCAGTTGGGCTTATAGCTCTGCCGAGCACTGTCTCGCTCTTTGCGGGACAGCACTACTGGTACGACATTAGCGGAGCTGGCTCTCAGATCCCATGCGAGAAGTGCCACGCTGACGTTTACGAGGAGCTCAGGAACAACCCCTATCACGAGAATTTCGAGTGCGAGCTCTGCCACAGGGGCGTTAACATTACCTATGCATCTGACAGGGGCGGTGGGACGATAATCAGTGGAAAGGAAGCACACGCAGCATCGATTGTCAGCTGCCTGATATGCCACAGCGGAAACGAGCCTGCTCCGTGGAGTGAACAGGTAAACCACTCACACGCGGAGTACAACACATCGGATTCGACGCTATGTTCTAAGTGCCACTCTCCATCGCTGTATCCTCCCATAGCCGGAGGATTCGGTCTTACCGGTGAGACGGGGGATACTGGAGCGCTTGCAGCGCACAGGGAGTTTGTTCTCGAGGCCAAGGGTGGAGACCTGCTTCTGTCGGCGAACGAGGCCTGCATCGCCTGCCACACTCACGTCGCAGTCAAGATCACCTGGAACCACAGCAGAGCACTCGAGTTCAACATTGGATTTGGCAATCCTATAACCACTGCTAACGGACCGCACAACTGGACCATAACTAGCTGGACGATAAACGGCACCGCAACCGCAGTCGTCTGGGGCAACACGACCGGCAGCGGATCAACCACGTATTCAACGAACTGGCCGGGCAACGTTCCTGGCGTGAACTACAAGTAAACCTTATTTTAATTTTTTATCATTGCTTTTCAGTTTCGCGGCTCTTTTACGTGGAAAAGGTTTATAGCCGGTGAAAACAAATTAATACTGGATGGTAAGCGCGGGAAAAATCTTCCTCATCATCATAGGCGTGTTTGCAGTCGGTTTAATAGCCTTACCCTCCACCATCTCGCTCTTTGCGGGGCAGCACTACTGGTATGACGTGAATCCGGGGGGGAATCAGATTCCGTGTGAAAAATGTCATGCAGATGTTCTTGAGGAGCTGAGCAGGGGGATATACCACATAAAGCAGAAAGGTGATCCGTACTCTGCAGATGGTCAGGACTGCACCTTCTGTCACCGTGTAAACAGCAGCATAACCTATGCGAAGGGTGATGGTGCTGGCACGTGGGTGGGTAAGGAGGCTCACGCTGCTACGAACATCCAGTGCCTGTACTGCCACGCACCCTCGCTCTACGGCGCTCCCCGTGCTGGAGGCTTTGGTCTGACTAACGACTCAACCGATACTGGAGCGCTTGCAGCGCACAGGGAGTTCGTGCTCGAGGCCAGAGGCATCACGCTACTTCTCGGTGAAAACGAGGCATGCATCGCCTGCCACACGCAGATCGAGCTGAACTACAACTACACGACCGTGAGGAGCATGGGTGTTACCATCGAAGAGAGCTATGCGAGTGATGGAACCGGTGTTACGCAGAGCTGGACGTTTTCGCCGGCCAGCAACATAACCTACGCCATAAACTCCGCAGATCGAACCGCTAAAGGGACGTATGAGGTGGTAAGATGAAAGCCTGGAAAGGGGCACTCGTGCTCATCATTGCAGCCTCTGTCATGGCGATAGCCATTCAGCAGACGCCCTCGATACTCTTGGGTCAGCACTACTTCGTTAACCTCAACAGCAACCAGAACGACATCAACTGCACCTCCTGCCACCCCCAGATTGCAGATGAACTCGCAAAATCACAAATTCACTCCAACTTTGCATGCGAGGAATGCCACAGGGTCAAGCAAACTGCAGAGGGAAAAACAATAACCTACGCAGAGCAGAAAGCAGGACCGAGAACAATTGGTGAAGAAGCCCACGCAGCCTACGTGCCAAGATGCCTTGACTGCCACGGGGGAAACGGTCAGTACATCGACTACCTCGGACAAACAAAAACCGCACCGGTTGCAAGAGCGTTCAACACCACACCCATTCCAGACTATGTTGCTCACAAGAACTTCGTGGAATGGGCAAACCAGAGCGGAATAGCTATTGGAGAGAATGAAGCCTGCCTTGCATGCCACACGAACTTCAGCGTGCAGATAACTTACAGGTACTTTTACGACATCTCTTACAGACTGTCGAACTGGAATCTCCAGAGTTTCAGTGTTAATGGGACGAGGGAATACACGATAGACTTCAACAAAAGTGGTGATCAGGGTAAGCACGAGTGGAAGGCTGTGAGTCTTACCTCTCAGGACTCATGGAACCAGAGCTTCTGCATAAAATGTCACAAAAATATCTATGATGCTCTTGTGAACGGGACACCAAATCCCTACGATACCAATGAGCCCTACATCACACACGCTCCGGCTATAATTGATACTGAGGAGTGGAACCCCTTTTACCACACCCTGTCCAATGATAAGAACATACGAAGCTTGTGGGTCAACACCACATATTGCATTCAGTGTCACAACGATTACAAGTACAGTCTGGTGTCTCAAAATGCCAATCCGAGAAGTCAAAACTCCGCGAATGTACATGCGGCGGAGGCAATAGTGTGTTTTGACTGTCACACCGGTCACCGGACGCTCGTTGACAGCATAACCAACTGGGGACTCAAACGAGTTTTTGTAGGAGATCTCTGCATGGGCTGTCATGAGGCGGCGGTTCATCCTTCTAGTGGCCAGTGTGGTTCATGCCATTCCAAGGGTTCCAGGTCTGTGTATATCGAATCTGAGCCAAGTGGATATTGCATCAATTCAAAATGGTGACCTTTACTTTCATTTTCCAAATCAGGGTAATTGGGGATTGGTTTTTGGTCACATAACTTTTAAGTACTATCATTTCCAGAATTTTTATTATATGAGAGTTATCCTCATCACAATCATCCTATTCACTCTCGGGGTTTTCGTCTTACCTTCTACCATCTCTTTTTTCGCAGGACAGCACTACTGGTACAACATCAGCGAGCAGGGGAACCAGATCCCATGTGAGAAATGTCATGCTGACGTTAGAGATGAGCTGGCAAACAGTCCACACCACAGTGCTCTCACGTGCGAGCACTGCCACAGGGGGGTGAACCTCTCAGGCCAGCCGGGAGGAGCGAAGTCCTACGCCTCCGACTTTGGTGGGGATGTATATCCCGGGAGTGGTGCCCATGCCGCCTCTGTATTGAGCTGCTTAATCTGTCACAGCGGCTACAAGAGTGACAGCGCGGTCGCCTACAACCACTCCCACTATGAGTACGCATGCAGCAATGACGTTTGCCACTCCCCCGTTCCCAACTTTCACCCTCCCGAAGCAGGAGGTCTCGGTGTAACTGGCTTAAGCTACGATACCGGAATTTATGCGGCCCACAGAGAATTTGCCATCGAATCTAAAAAGTCAGATCTGCTGTTCGACGTAAACGAGGCCTGCATCGCCTGCCACACTCAGGTGTGGCTGCTCTTCAACTACACGTCCGCAAGCGGGATCAGCATAGTCGTCAACAACACCTACACATCCACGCAGTCCTCCTGGCAGATTGAGAGCTCCTCGGTTGCAACCACAGTCTACAGGATCAATTCCACTGACAGAACGGTGAAGGGCACTTACGAGGTGGTAAGATGAGCCCGACTAAGACTCTCTTGGTGACAATCGCATTCTTCGCCCTCAGCGTAGTCATGCTTCTCGAAACGCCATCTCTGTTCGTCAGCCAGCACACCTTCGTGGATCTCAGTGGCTCTCAGAACGACATCAACTGCACCTCCTGCCACCCCCAGATTGCAGATGAACTCGCAAAATCACAAATTCACTCCAACTTTGCATGCGAGGAATGCCACAGGATCAAGCAGACAGCGTATGGTGTGACAATCACGTATGCTGAAGCCGACTCCACCAGCTGGGTCGCAGGAAAAGAAGCCCACGCAGCCTACGTGCCAAGATGCCTTGACTGCCACGGGGGAAACGGTCAGTACATCGACTACCTCGGACAAACAAAAACCGCACCGGTTGCAAGAGCGTTCAACACCACACCCATTCCAGACTATGTTGCTCACAAGAACTTCGTGGAATGGGCAAACCAGAGCGGAATAGCTATTGGAGAGAATGAAGCCTGCCTTGCATGCCACACGAACTTCAGCGTGCAGATAACTTACAGGTACTTCTGGAACATGACGTACACGAAGGACTCGGGATGGAACCTCGTCTTCGATCCCCTCACAGACGTCAACGGGACGAGAACGTACGAGGTATCCCTGCCGAGATCTGGGGGTAAGCACGAGTGGGTTGCCGCGAGTTTTAACGATCCGAACTTCTGCATAAAGTGCCACAAGAACATCTATGATTCTCTCGTAAACGGGACTCTTGGGACTGAAAGGCAGAATCTCATTCATGCTCCGGTGGAGATAGACCCTTATGAACACGGTAGTTCATCTGGAGGGGATGGTTGGGGCGATAACAACAACTGGGGACATTTGAGATACCACTACATAAATGGAACCTACAGGAGCTCTTGGGTGAACACCACTTACTGCCTCGAGTGTCACAATGTTGAGGAGTATCGCAATCTTAATCCAGACGCTGACCTGACTTACGATCTGCAAAACGTCTCACTTGACACGAACTCCTTGAGAGTGCATGTGGCTGAAAAACTGACGTGTCTGACCTGCCACGGGTACGGAAAAACCAAAGAAGCAATTATGGATCCAGTCTCCAGTGCAATGGTCACAACATCTGATCACATGAACTTTCTCAATCAGACTGTCACGCTCCCCAATTCGTTTGTGGGTAACATCTGCATGGGCTGCCATGCGGCTGGGAATCATTACTCGAATGTAGACTTTGGCCAATGTTCATGGTGTCATGGAAGTGGCGGATATGGAACTCGGTGGGATATTTATTATTGTAATCGCTGCCACGCTAGAAGCGGAATAACATATTCAGCAAGTATAACCTTCAATGTGGAATCTGAACCGACTGGAAACGTCACTTGGAATTAGTTTCTAAAAATTCGATTATTTGTGGTATTGCGGTTCTTTGAATGACGTGCGTTTTTTCAGAGATGCTTGCAGAGTTGAAAGGGTTGTCTTTTTAGTGTTTTGGCCAATTGATTGTTACTCTTAAATACTTGATGTGGGGTTAGTTTATTATTAGTCTACTTTCTACTTATAGTCTAATTGAGTGATCTGAAGGAAACGCTGTTTAAATAAGGTGGGAGCTATGAAAACACTTGAGGAAATAATAAGCATCCTGAAGAAGCACAGAGATGAAATAAAAAGAGAATTTAAGGCTGAAATAATTGGGGTATTTGGTTCATATGCGCGTGGTGAAGGGAAGCCAGATAGTGACATTGATATCCTCGTCAGGTTCATGGAGGGAGCGACTGTATTCGATCTGGTTGGTCTTGCTGAGTACCTTGAGGAAAAGCTCGGTGTTAGGGTGGATATCGTCTCGGAAAGAGCATTAAGGCCTGAATTGAAAGATAGGATATTGAAAGAGGTTGTAATTGTATGAGAAGGGACTACAGACTCTTTCTAAAAGACATAATTGAAGCGATGGAAGCCATAGAATCTTTTGTTGGAGATATGGGCTATGAGGGTTTTGTTAAAAATGATCTTGTCAGGAGTGCGGTTGTGAGGAAATTGGAGATTATTGGTGAGGCGGCTAAAAACATTCCGGATGACATCAGGGAAAGATATCCTTTGCTTCCTTGGAAAAGAATGGCTGGAATGAGGGATAGATTAATCCACGCTTATTTTGGAGTTGATTACAAGTTAGTGTGGGATGCCATAAAATATGAGATTCCAAGACTTAAACCTGAAATAATTAAAATCCTTGAAGAATTGGATGACTAAATATTTTACAAAAGTCCTTAGCCTGACGATATTGGGTAGTTTCGTTTCAACCCGTATCTTTGAGTGTCAAGATCGCCACAACGCATGCAGTGAGCGCCAGATAAAACGCGTACACATACTCACCAGTCATGTCCCTTATCAGTCCCCCTACATACGGGGCGAGCAGCCCGGAGAATCCCCAAGCAGTGAATATTGCTCCGTATATTCTCCCTGCGTACTTCTTCCCGAAGTATATCGAGACCGCTGCCGGAAACATCGCCAGCACACCGCCGTAGTTGGCGTAAACTACAGACGCGAGCGGAAACACGAGGTAGCTCGAGTACAGGTATGCAAGGAGGATAGATGCGATAGCGGATAAGACAAAGTTCAGTCTCAGGGCCCTGAAGACGCCGAGCCTGTCGAGCACGACCCCCCAGGCAAACCTCCCGCCAGCGTTGGCGAGGGATGTTACTATCAGAAAGAGGGCAACTAGCCCGGCGAGCTCCGGAACCTTCTCAGCCCCCTTCCTCAGTATTGGGGCAGCGTTGCCGATCACCATGAGTCCAGCGAATGAGGAGAGGAAAAACGCGAACCAGAGCCTGTAGAACCTGATATCTCTTGCGACCATTCCGAGGCTGAAATCCAGAGACTCCTCCCCCCTTTTGACAGGCGGATCCCTCATAGGGAGAGAACATAGCACTATAACTCCGAAGTACAGCAGTCCAATCAGGGCAAACGCCCTGAAGACTCCGTAGCTCTCGAGCAGGTATGTTATGACGGGCGTCATCACAGCAGCCCCAATCCCGAATCCGACCGCCACAAGCCCGATGGCAGTTCCGGGCCTGTCGAGGAACCACTTCGATGCAAGAGGCCTCGGCACAGCATCAACCAGAGCGATTCCAAGCCCGGGGAGGATCCCAAGGCCAACGTAGTACTGTATCCTCGCAACGTCCCACTCAAACAACTTCATCTGGCTTGCAAGCAGGTATCCGGAGAAGATCACAAAGGCCCCGGCTATCAGCGGTATCCTCGGGCCGAGTCTGTCGTAGATTATGCCTGCTGGAATTATGAATATCGAGTAGGTGAGGGTTATGAGTGAGAAGGCGAGGGTGAACGGTGCCACGCTGGAAATCCCATAATGTTGCTGCAGGGGATGGTAGAAAAGGCTAAAGGTGTATATTCCACCGAGCATTGTCAGGATAATCATTCCTAGAACCGGGTAGAGCCAGCGGTTCATGTACTGTGTTGGGGAGTTCTCATTTATATAAAAAGCGGTTAGCGTGCTTTCAGCCTCTCTGAAATCTCCACGTAGAGCAGGACTATCATGGGTGCCGAGAACAGGTACGGCAGGTAAAGGATGGCCGGCATCTCCACTCCCCTCGGGTGCAGCTGGAAGCTTGCCAATGTCGCCTGCATGTAAAAGTAAGGGACGACGATCAGCGAGAGGAACGAGTAGTACTTGGCCAGCTTTCTGTCAACAAAGCACAGCAGGGTGTGGGAGAGGGCAAAGATGAGCAGAACGGAGCTGAAGACGAACTTTGGCTCGGAGAATATCACACCGCTCCATGCGGCGTACATGAAGACTGCCGAGAGAATCAGGTGGACCAGCGCGTAGACTGTGGTGGTCACGGAAAGAGCCATTACCCTGCTGGCAAACCTTGCGTGGAACAGGGGAAAGAGGAGGATTGTTGAGATCGTCACGATTGATATCGGAACGTGGAAGTAGATGAGCTTGTAAACGTCACCGAGCCTGTGCTCCGAGGGGAGAAAGACGACCAAGGTGAGGGTTATGCCAAATAGTGTTACCAGAACCTTGGAACGCATAATGGCAGTCATTCAGCTTGCTTTAAAATGTTTTGTAGTTTATTGAGTCCAGTAATCTGGACAGATTCGAGTCTGGGATTTCTTGTCTAATCGTTTTCCGCGCACCTTTATATACTTCATACACCACTCAACTTTCGCTGCACTATTTAAACTGAAAAAGGCGGGAGAAAGCGTTTTATAGGGATTAAGAGGAATATTAGCGGTAGTTAAAATCAGACTAAGATAGGATTGAAAGGTTCTACTTAACCAACTTGTCTGGAGTGTTTGGGGCAAGTTAAAATCAGACTAAGATAGGATTGAAAGGCTATCTGAGATGCTCAGGATGGATGTGTCAGAGATTAGTTAAAATCAGACTAAGATAGGATTGAAAGGTCGCTCGGTGGGGCGATCTCCTCAACGGAGATAAGTTAAAATCAGACTAAGATAGGATTGAAAGCCGGCATCTTCTCGGTGAGCTTGAGCACGGCCTCTCTTGTTAAAATCAGACTAAGATAGGATTGAAAGTGGCCACGACCTCGGAGGTTGCCTCGAGGAGGGGGAGTTAAAATCAGACTAAGATAGGATTGAAAGATGGATGGAGATAGACCGATAGTTACCTTCCTTTACGGGTGTTAAAATCAGACTAAGATAGGATTGAAAGTTCGAAGACCCAGACGCTGAAGTGTTGGCAAAAGAGAGTTAAAATCAGACTAAGATAGGATTGAAAGGCTGGAATGCGGCGTTTCTGTTCGCTATGTAGTCCGCGGTTAAAATCAGACTAAGATAGGATTGAAAGCGGATTTTGAGATTTCTGGAGTGTATGCTGGTATGGAGTTAAAATCAGACTAAGATAGGATTGAAAGATGAGGTGGACCTGATAAGCATTAAGAGGAAGCTTGTGTTAAAATCAGACTAAGATAGGATTGAAAGTTGGTGCGTACCTCATAGCCTACGCGACATACAGCATAGTTAAAATCAGACTAAGATAGGATTGAAAGGTATATGTCAATGTATCTCTGCTAATCTTCATTTCATTTGTTAAAATCAGACTAAGATAGGATTGAAAGGCTGTTGCTTTCAATTTAGACTCGTCAGGAGACTACTAGTTAAAATCAGACTAAGATAGGATTGAAAGGTGAAAAGCGCATGGTATAGCTTCTGACCCTGCTTCGTGTTAAAATCAGACTAAGATAGGATTGAAAGTGAATTGATGCATTCACTTGAGCAGGATGCTGATGGTAGTTAAAATCAGACTAAGATAGGATTGAAAGAGAGCTCCCTCTCACGGTGACTCAGGTCTTTGTTCAGTTAAAATCAGACTAAGATAGGATTGAAAGAAGATCTACGCAAGGGAGAAGAAATTCAGCACAAGCAAGTTAAAATCAGACCATGCTATTGAAAGTAAGGGATTTTGACATATATAGGCATCTCACAACGAATTAAAATTGTGTTGGGTTTTCAGAGAACCCTTAAATAGCATCGTATAACAACAATCTTTGAAGGTGTAGTGTATGGGCGAGATAACCGTCAGGCTCAAAATTCCAGACGAGATATTGAAGCAGGTGGATTTAGACAGAGTAGTCGAGAGGCTTGAGAGAGAAATCATGCTCGAGTACAACCTGAAAAAACTTCACGGAAAATTCAAAGACAAGAACCTCGAAAGGCTGCTCGAAGAGGTAGACGAGGAATGGGGGATTTGAAGGCATTTATTGATAGCAATGTAATTGTCAACCATCTTGAAGGGAAACTGGATTTGTCTGAACTCAGGAACAAATATGCCCTTTACTCAAATGCCATTGTTTTCAGCGAGGTTTTTCTCGTGTATCTGAAAGCGATTACTGGGAAAAAGAGCTACGAACTGAAGAATAATCCAGAACTGATTGTGGAGAAAAAGATGAACTTGAGGAACTCTTCATGCTCTTCGAAATTTTTGAAGAGCTGGAAATTAATAAGGAAATCAGAAATCTGGCTTATAAGTTTGTTAAAAAATACGGTTTGCTGCCGAATGATGCTCTGATTCTTGCCACCTGCAGGTTTTACGGGATAAAATACCTGATTTCGTTTGATGGTGATTTTGAAAGGGTATGCAAAGAGGAATGCATAGAGCTTATTGACAGCGTTTAGCTCATTGAGTTCAGCTTGTGTGGTAAAAACTGAAGAACACACGACTGGAAACAAACTTTTAATTATTAATTGCTACAGTTCTCAGAGGGATTCCCATGACCGACAGTTCCCCAAAACTTCTCGAGATTGTTCCGCTGCTGGAGGCGATAGTCGGGGAGAGGAACATCCTCCTGCACCCCGAAAGCTACCTCTACGACGAAACCCCCAAGCCTGTAAGGCCGGAGGCGGAGAGGAACGTTGTGGTTGTCCGGCCTGCAAGCACCGAGGAGGTCTCGAGGATTCTCAGGCTTGCAAACGAGCGCGGGATTCCGGTCTTTGTAAGGGGTGGTGGCACGGGGCTCAGCGGTGGTGCCATACCGACCAGGCCCGGAATCGTGATGTCCATGGAGAGGATGAGCAGGATTGTGGAGATAGACGAGCAGAACCTTGTCGCGGTCTGCGAGGCTGGAGTCACGCTGAGGCAGCTGCTTGAGGCAGTCGAGAAGGTCCCCGGGCTGTCCTTCCCGCCACACCCCGGTGACGAGAGCGCTCAGATTGGTGGTCTGGTTGCCAACAATGCCGGCGGTGCGAGGGCGGTGAAGTACGGCGTGATGAGGAACTACGTGCTCGGTCTGGAGGTCGTTCTGCCGAGCGGGGATGTGCTGAGCCTCGGCGGGAAGGTGATAAAGAACGTGACGGGCTACGACCTGATGCACCTCATCATCGGGAGTGAAGGGACGTTATGCGTGATCACCAAAGCCATTCTGCGACTGATTCCGGAGCCCGGGGCAACCTACACCCTCGTCATACCCTTTGACACAACTGCAGAGGCGATTCGCACGGTTCCGGAGATTCTCAGGAGCGGGGTTGTGCCGCTGGCTCTGGAGTACATGGACATAGAGGCGGTGAGGGCTGGTGAAAGGGTTACGGGCAAGAAATGGCCCTACTCGGGAGGAAAGGCCCACCTGATGATCATCGTGGATGGCGGGACAGAGGATGAGCTGATGCACAAGTCCGAGGTTATTGAGAGGGTTGCGAGGAGGCACGGGGCGCTTGACGTCCTTGTGGGGGTTGGCAGGAGGGAGCAGAGGGACATACTGGAGATCAGGAGCCTGATATACGAGGGGCTCAAGGAAGAGACGATCGAGGTTCTCGACGTCTCGGTGCCCATCGGCAGCATAGCCGAGTTCGTTGAGCGGTGTCAGGACGAGGCCGAGAGGCTCGGGATAAAGGTGCTCCACTTCGGGCATGCCGGAGACGGGAACGTGCACCAGCAGGTGCTCAGGTGGGGCTTTGAAGGGGATGAGTGGGTTGAGAGCTACTCGAAGTTCAAGGAGTTTGCATTCGGGCTTGCGAGGGAGCTTGGCGGATACATAACAGCCGAGCACGGCATAGGGATGGTGAAGAAGGAGGACATGGCGAGGACGATGCCAGAAACCGCATTGACGCTCATGAGGGCGATAAAGAGGGTCTTCGACCCGAACAACATCCTGAACCCGGGAAAGGTGATCGACCCCTAACCCTCCATCAGCCCGTCCACCCATCTTTTGAAGTGCTCGTATTTCATCGCGCCAACCCTTCGCCCCTTGAGGCGTGCGTTCTCGAAGAACAGGAAGGCCGGAACGCTCCGCACCCTGCACCTCTCCGCAAGCTCAGGGCTTGAGTTCACGCTGACCTTGAGGAAGAGAACCCTGCCATCGTATTCGCCTGCAAGTCTCTCGACGATTGGCTCCATAGCCTCGCACGGCGGGCAGCGCTTCCCCCAGAAGTCCACGACAACGTACCTGCTCGAGTTCAGCAGCTCGTCGAATGTCTGAGCGCTGGCAGGCACGACCCCTGTTTTTCTGGACTTTCTCAGTATTCTGTCAATCAGCCCCATACCTGTGCAGGTTCTCGCGGTAATGTAAAAAGAGAGCCCGGTAGTGAAAGCCTACGCACACTCGCCTTTCAAAATTGGTAAAAAGTGGAAAAATAAATCGATCAGCCACACTTCGTGAATCCGCACATCCTGCAGGTCATGCAGCCCTCTCCGTACTCTAAGATGTTCCCGCACTCCGGACACATCCCGCCTATGAGCCTCGTCCTCGGCTGCTCCTGCTTTTCCTCCTCTTCCCCCGTGAATTCCGTAAGCGGCTTCACACCCTTGACGTCCAGCTTTATCTTCCTGAACTCTCCCTTGAGGTGCTTCTCGAGAACCTTGGCCACCCCGTCTGCGCAGCTCGTTATTATCTCTCCATTGTCGAAGCCAACCGAGGGGCACCTTATTCCCTTGAGCTGCCTTATCAGAGCTTCCGGATCAACCCAGCTTCGCAGAGCGACGCTCAGCAGCCTGCCTATCGCCTCGGTCTGCGATGCCGCACAGCCCCCGCTCTTCCCGAGCTGCACGAAGACCTCCGCTATTCCGTACTCGTCCTCGTTTATCGTGACGTAGAGGGAGCCGCAGCCAGTCCTCGTCTCCACCGTCGTGCCCTTGGTTATCCTCGGCCTCGGCCTCGGCCTGTGGTACCTTGCCGGTGGCCTCACCTTCTCGTCTTCCTTCTTCTTCTCGGTCTTCTTGACAGAAAGCACCTGCTCCTCCCTGCTGCCGTCCCTGTATACCGTTATCCCCTTGCACTTGAGCTCGTACGCCAAGAGGAACGCTTTCTCCACATCAGCCTTCGTGGCGTGGTTCGGCATGTTTATCGTCTTGCTGACCGCATTGTCCGTGTACTTCTGGAAGGCCGCCTGCATTCTGACGTGCCACTCGGGGGAGATGTCGAGGGCACACTTGAACACCCTCCTGATCTCTTCGGGGATCTCGTCGATTCCCTGTATGCTCCCCTCCTCAACGACCCTGTTCAGTATGTCGTCGTTGTAGAGGTCAAGGGCTCTCAGCGTCCTCTCAAAAATCGGGTTGACCTCGAAGAACTCGTCTCCATCGAGAATGTTTGCTCTCTTGTATGCAAGGGCAAACACGGGCTCTATTCCGCTGCTGCATCCGGCGATTATGCTGATGGTTCCGGTTGGGGCGATGGTTGTGGTGGTCGCGTTCCTTATCCTTATTCCCATCTTCTCCCACACGCTGCCCTCCCAGTTGGGGAACACCCCCCTCTCCTCGGCGAGCTTCTGCGATGCCTTGTGGCTCTCCTCCTGTATGAACTTCATGACCCTCTCGGCAAGCTCAACAGCCTCCTTGCTGTCATAGGGTATCCCGAGCTTGAACAGCGCGTCGGCCCAGCCCATCACTCCCAGCCCGACCTTTCTGTTCTTCTTCGTCATCTCCTCTATCTCGGGGATCGGGTAGCTGTTCACGTCTATGACGTTGTCGAGAAATCTCGTGGCAATCCAGACGACCTCTCTCAATCTCTCCCAGTCGAAGTCCTTTCTGCCCTCGTCAACGAACTTGGAGAGGTTTATCGACCCGAGGTTGCAGGACTCGTAGGGCAGGAGGGGCTGCTCACCGCACGGGTTTGTCGCTTCAATCTCTCCGACGTGGGGTGTGGGGTTGTGCCTGTTTATCTCGTCTATGAATATCATTCCCGGCTCTCCGTTCCTCCACGCCCCCTCAACGATCAGGTTGAAGATCTTCCTCGCGGGAATCCTCCTGACGACCTCCCCCGTCCTCGGGTTTATCAGCTCGTACTCCCCGTCGCTCTTCAGGGCCTCCATGAACCTGTCGGTCACAGCGACGCTTATGTTGAAGTTCCTGAGCACACCCTCCTCCCACTTGGCGGTTATGAACTCCTCTATGTCGGGGTGGTGGACGTTCAGAACTCCCATGTTCGCTCCCCGTCTCTTTCCTCCCTGCTTTATCTGCTCCGTTGCGGAATCGAAGATCTTCATGAAGCTAACCGGACCACTCGCGACCCCCATCGTTGACCTTACGATGTCGCCCTTTGGCCTTATCCTCGAGAAGCTGAACCCCGTTCCTCCCCCGCTCTTCTGCACCCTCGCCATGTCCCACAGCGCCTTGAATATCCCGTCTATGCTGTCGTCAACCGGGATGACGAAGCATGCGGAGAGCTGTCCGAGGGGCGTGCCGGCGTTCATCAGCGTTGGGGAGTTGGGCATGAACTCCTGCCTGTCCATCACCTCGTAGAACCTCTTCGCCCACTCCTCCGGATCTCCTCCGTAGTTCTCCTCGGCCTTGGCTATCGCCCTCGCGACCCTCCAGAGCATCTCCTCCGGGGTCTCTATGGGCTCGCCGTTCTCGTTCTTGAGCAGGTACCTCTTCTCCAGAACAACCTTGGCAGTGTCATTCAGCTCCATCTTACCACCATCAAACTAATTTGATTTTCTATCAAGTAAGCTTGCGTAGGCTCACCGCGAGTTAAATCTTTCGCTTCCCCTCGATAACTTTTATCGCATATAGAAAAACCTTGCCCCTTCGGTGAAAGATACACGCCCAATGCTCGCCATTAAAAGCGAAACGTTCTCGGAGAATTTATAGAATACAGCCATTAAAGTTTCAAAAGCGTTACCGAGCTACCGGTGGTGAGTTCGCCGTACTCTCCCCTCGAGAGGGTTCCGGGGTTAACAACAACTGTGCTGCCAACCCTCTCAACCCCCCTCGCCTCGTGGATGTGCCCGCACAGGATGAAGTCGAAGAGGTGAGCGTTCTCCCTGATTGCCACACTTCCCGCGTTCACTCCGGAATGTGTAACGTCGAGCACGCCGTAGGGTGGTGAGTGAGACACGAGGACATTCTTCTCTCCATACTCGAACCTGCTGAGCAGCCTGTGGTAGTATCTCTCGTCATACTCTGAGGGAGTGTTGAAAGGTGTGAACGTCGAGCCCCCGAGCCCGTGGAAGGTGATTCCGTCGAGCTCAACGCTCCTTCCGTGTATGTACTCAACGTTCTCGGACTTCAGGCTGCTGAAGGCATCTTCGTAATCGCAGTTTCCGTGGACGACCAGACACGTCCCCGAAAACCTCTCGACTATCTCCAGAAACCTCTCCACATCTCTCCGGCTGAAGTCCGTCACGTCGCCGCAGATCGCAAGGACATCTGCCCTTGCTTTATCGACAAGCTTTTCGAGCATCGAAAAACGGGAGTGGAGGTCTGAAGAGACAATAATCCTCATAAAACGTACATGTCGCCGTTCTTGGGTGCGTAGCACTCGAGCCCGAGCTCTTCCTCTATCCAGCTTGCGAACGCCTCCGTCTCTTCCCCGTGTACGGTGAATACCTTCTCCATGCCCCTGTCCGCGACCTTCCTGACCAGCTCCTTCAGCTGCGAGTCGTCTGCGTGGGCTGAGAAATCGTACTGCTCGACCTTCATCTTCAGCCTTACAGTCCTCATTCCGAGGTCTATCGTGTTTGTTCTCAGCGCCCTGTCCCCGTTGGTGCCCTCAACCTGATACCCCGTCAGGATTATCTTCGACTTCTCGTCGTTGTAGAGCCTCGAGATGTAGAAGAGCGCCGGCCCGCCGTTGAGCATGCCCGCGGTCGTTATGACGGCAGCTGGCTCCTCGAGAACCTTCTCTCTCTTGCCCCTCTCGACTATTATCGAGTTCCTCATCGCCCTCCTCAGCTCCCTGACGCTCTTGATGTACTCCGGATACCTCTCGAGTATCTTCGACACCTCCCTGCCCATTCCGTCCACGTAGGGAGTTATTCCGTGCTTGGTCAGGATCATCATTATCTCCTGCGTCCTTCCGACTGCAAAGGCAGGAATTATCGCGTGCCCTCCCATGTCGAGCGTCTCTATGACGCTCTCGACGAACAGCTTCTCAAGCTCCTTCCTCTCAGGGTGTTCAACTCCGAAGTAGGTGGACTCGACTATCAGGATGTCGGTCTCGGGGAAGGATGTATCCGCGCCCTCCAGAAGCCTTGTGTCCTCGAGCCTTATGTCGCCCGTGTAGAGGATGTTGACGTCCCTCGACATGTATATCGTCGAGCTTCCCGGGATGTGACCCGCGTTGAAAAGAGTTATCTCCCAGCCGTCGACCATCAGCGGCTCCTCGTAGCTTATCTCCCTCGTGTTACTGTTGAACTGCAGGTACTCCCTCTTGCCGAACGGTGGGTACTCCATTATGTTCATCGAGTCTCTTAAGAGTATATCGGAGAGCTCCCTTGTCGGAGCGGTCATGTACACCTTGGGGTCGTAGTCCATCAGGTTCGGAGCCACCCCGACATGATCGAGGTGCCCATGGGAGATGAACACGCTCTTCGGAGCAACGCCGTTTATCGGAAACTCTGGCGGGTCGGAGGGCTTCAGGCCATAGTCCAGAATAATGGAGTCCACCATTATCGCAGACCTGCCTACCTCCCTGCACCCTCCGAGGAATCTGATTACCGTCATTCCCCACCCCTTCAATAGCTTGTAATATATAGATTTCGGCCTCCAGAAACCGTGCCGCCAGACAACCGTTAAATATCATGGTGGATTAGATTCGCTGGGTCATGCCTGTCATCGCCGTGTGCTCCGGAAAGGGTGGCGTTGGAAAGACCACCGTTTCGGCAAACCTCGCGGCAGCCCTTACAGCATTCGGGGAAACTGTGGTCGTGGACTGCGACTTCATGCTGCCCAACCTCCACATACTGCTGGCCATAGAGAACCCCGGGCTGTCGCTCTTCGACGTTCTGAGGGGAGACGCGAGTTTAAAGGATGCAACCTACAGGCTCAGGATGGCTGTTGGCAGAACCCTGACCACCCTCCACGTGATCCCCTCTCTAGCCTCGCTAAGCATGCTCAAGGAGTTTGAGGAGCGGAGGTTTGGTGAGGTTGTTGAGGAGCTCTCGGAGACGTATGACTACGTTGTCCTCGACGTCTCTGCAGGGCTGAGCAGGCTGTCTCTGGTTTCGATGGGGAACGCGGACAGGGCTTATGTGGTTGTCAACCCGGAGAGGAGTTCTGTGAACTCTGCCAAGAGGGTTGTGACGGTCGCGAGGGAGCTCGGGGTGGAGGTTGGAGGGGTAATCCTCAACAGGTACAGGGGTGAGAGGAGCTTCGCCGAACTCGTGTCAGAGATTCTCGACTCGGAGCTCGCGGGGATAATCAGGGAGTCGAGGGACATTTCGAGGAGCTGGGATGCTGGCGTTCCGGTGATCTCCTACCGCCCAAGATCGGCCGTGTCGAGGGATCTGGTGAACCTCGCGATGAATGTTGCGGGACAGAAGGTTAATATACGTCCCTTTGGAAGAGTAAGGTACCTGCTCGGGTGGTAGAGTTGGAGAGGGAGAGGGTTGCGGACATTCTGATGGAGGATGATGAGCTCGAGGTTGTTAGGGAGCTCACGCCTGAGGTTGAAAGGGCCGGGAAGAGAGGTGAAAAGAGCAGGAGCGTTCACACAGCGGTTGTTTTCGAGGTGGGCCCCGACCTGAAAATCAGGGTCATAGATCTGGCGATAGTGGTTGTGACGATTCTGCTCGCGTACCTGATAATCAAAAATATTTGATTCAGAGCCTCTTTCCGAATTCCCTCGCGAACTTCACGAAGAACCCGAGGGTCTTCTGGACGTTCTCGTCCTTCATGGCCCTGAAAAGCCCCATGAGGGTTACCGGCTCAGCATTTCTGCTTGCGTTGAGGGCATCCATCATCTTCTCCGCTATCTCAATCGTGTTGCTGTCTATGCTGAGTGCCACAGCTCCAAGGGCCTCGATGAGGTTGTTCACCACACTCTCAGTCTCGCTGTCCATGAACACGCTGACCGTCTCGAGGAGCGGCGCGAGGGTGTTGGCGAGCTCAATCAGTCTCTCAGCACTCCTGCTCTCCACCATCTCCGCCAGCTTCTCCACGAGTGCGTTCATCTTCTCCTCGTCGTCGGAGAGCCTCTCAACAAGCGTTACCATCGTGTTTATGACGGCATCCTCGCTCATAATTCATCACCTCAAAAAAGAAAAGGGAGTTAGCCCTTTATCTCCCTGAGCTTGTCTATGAGTGCCGGCACGACCTCAAATATGTCCCCAACGACACCGTACTGAGCAACGCCGAATATTGGTGCCTCTGGATCCTTGTTTATTGCGATTATGAGCTCGCTGTCCTTCATTCCCATGATGTGCTGGAACGCACCGCTTATACCCAGAGCGAGGTAGAGCTTGGGCTTCACGGTCTTGCCCGAGATACCGACCTGCCTGTCCTTCGGCAGCCAGCCGTTGTCGATCACGGGCCTGCTTCCGGCCACAACTCCGCCAAGCAGCTCGGCGAGCTCCTCGGCAAGCTCTATGTTGGACGCGTCCTCAATTCCCCTGCCGACAGAGACGATTATGTCCGCCTGCGTTATGTCGACCTCTCCGGCTTCTGGCTCGATTATCTGGCTGAACTCTCTCTTTGGAGTGACTGAAGGCTTTATTCCCGCATCGACTACCTCTCCGGAGGCCTGCTTCTCTTCCTTGAACACTCCCTGCCTGACCGTGAAGACGTACGTGTCCGCCTGCTTCACCAGAACATCCACGAGGAGCTTGCCCTGGAAGATGTACCTCGTGGCCTTCACACCGTCGCTGACGTCGAGGCCGACAATGTCCGTGACTATGGGAGCGTTCAGCTTCGTCGCGAGGAGCGGAGCGTATTCCGAGCCTCTGGAGGAGTTGGCGATGAGAACGACGTCAGGCTTCTCCTTCTGGAAGAGCTGCAGAAGGACGTCAACGTAGAGCTCGGGGTTGTAGTTCTCAAGGCTCGCGTCCTCAATCTTCCAGACTTTGTCGGCGTACTTGGCAAGCTTCTCAGCGTGAGAGGAAATGCTGCTTCCAATCACGACTGCCTCAGCACTGCCGTCTCCCTTGATGGTGTTCGCAAGGTTGAGGAGCTCAACGCTAACGGGATCGAGCTCTCCAAAATTAATCTCGGCAACGGCAAAAACCCTCATTTCAGATCAACCCCCTGTCCTTGAGTATCTGGATTAGCTTCTCGGCAATCTCCTCCGGAGCACCCTCAATCATCTCGGCCTTCTTGACCGGCGGAGTGTAGACCTTCTCGACCTCTATGAATCCCTCTCCTACCTCCACTCCGACCTCTCTCAGCTCCTTGCTCTTTGCCCTCTTGATGCCCATGATCGAGACGTACCTCGGCTCGTTTATACCACTCTGGACAGTAACGAGCGCTGGCAGCGGAAGGACGTTCTCCTCTCCATATCCTCCCTCAAGCTCCCTGACGACCCTTATCTTCCCGTCCTCGACCTTTATGCTTGTCACCGCAGTTGCAAACGGGATGTCGAGCATTCCGGCAAGGAGAACACCCACGAGCGCGTTGTTGTAGTCCTGGCTCATCAGGCCTGCGAGTATCAGGTCGAAGCTCTCTCCGGAGATCGCCTCCTTTATGGCCAGAGCCGTCCTGTAGGAGTCCATTCCCGCGTCGAGGGGAATCTTTATGGCCCTGTCAGCCCCCATGGCCAGGCACTTCCTCAGGGTGTCGTCGGAATAGCCAACGCCGACGACTACAACCTCTCCTCCGTGCTCCTCCTTGAGCCTTATGGCCTCCTCAACAGCGTATCTGTCCCAGTCGTTGATGTCGAACACGAGCCCCTTCTCGTCAACACTCTTCCCATCACTTGACACGCGGATCTCGCTTTCTGGGTCAGCTGCGTGTTTCGCGAGTACGATAATATTCAATCTACCACCCCCATCTTGCGTGATTTTACGTTATTGATAACTCTTTCCAAAAAATAAAAATGTAATTATTTATCGTTTCATTTATTTTCCTGTGAAGTTGGGCTTCCTCCTCTCGAAGAACGCCGCGAAGCCCTCCCTCACGTCCTTTGTGCCTGTGACGAGGCCGAAGTAAGCTGACTCCAGAGCCTGCCCGACCTCCACAGGCAGCTCGTAGCCGAAGTTTATGGCGTACTTCGCGAGCCTGAGAGCGATCGGAGCACCCTCGGCGAGCTTCTTGGCGAACTCCATGACCTCGTCCCAGAACTTCTCCGGATCCACTGCCTTGTTGACAAGCCCGACCTTCTCGGCCTCCTCTCCGGAAAGCCTCGTGGCGAACATTATCAGCTCCTTGGCCTTGGCGATGCCCAGTATCTTCGCCATCCTCTGGGTTCCGCCCCAGCCCGGTATGAGTCCAAGGGCAGTTTCTGTCAGTCCAATCTGCGCGTTCTTGGCGATTATTCTGAAGTCACATGCGAGGGCCATCTCGCAGCCACCGCCAAACGCGTAGCCGTTGATGGCTGCTATGACGGGCTTGGGGAACTTCTCGATGGTGGTGAAGACGTCCTGTCCCTTGGCTGCAAGCAGCATTGCGACGGGTGGGTTGAGAACCTCGTCCGTTCCAGCGGCCTGCAGGTCGAGGCCAGCCGAGAACGCCTTGCCCTCTCCGGTGAGTATGACCACCCTCACCTCGTCGTCGAACTCCAGCTCTCCGAACGCCCTCTTGAGCTCGTCGAGCAGCTCGATGGTTATGGCGTTGAGTCTGTGCGGCCTGTTGAGGACGATCTTGGCGATCCCTCCCTCAAGCTTCTCGATCCTTATGTTCTGGTAAGTCCCGGCCTCGTACTTGTAGAATCCCTCCGAGGCCTTCTTTCCGGTCTTGCCCTCTGCCACAAGCTTCTTGAGGTACTCCGACGGCTTGAGGATCTCGTAGCCCTTCTCCTTGTATAGCTCCTCCACCTTGGCGAGTATGACGTCAAGCCCGATCTCGTCAGCCATCTCGAGCGGACCCTTGGGCATGTTCGTTCCGAGCTTCATCGCGGTGTCGATCTCCTTCGCATCAGCAACGCCCATCTCTATGAGCCCGGCTGCGATGTTCACCATCGGAGCGATTATCCTGAGCCCGTCGTACTTGCCGGCCTTCTCCTTAGGTATCTTGGGCCTGCCAGCCCTCCAGTCGTAGAAGCCCTTGGCTGTCTTCATTCCCAGCTCCTTGTTGTTGAACTTCTCCTCGAGGAGCTTGGACTTCGGAACGATGCTCCACTGCTGGCTCGCGTAGTAGAGCACGTCGAGGCCCACGAAGTCTGCAAGCTCCAGCGGCCCCATCGGCATCTTGTACTCGTAGAGCATCGTCGCGTCGATCTCCTCAGGCTCTGCTATACCCTTCTCGACATCGTCAATAGCGAGCACGAGGTAGGGCACGAGGCACCTGTTGACTATGAACCCCTCAACGTCCTTCTTGACAACAACGGGCGTCTTTCCGATGCTCTTCACGAACTCGACGGCTATGTTCACCGTCTCGTCGCTGGTCTGCTCACCCCTTATGACCTCAACGAGGGCCATCACGGGCACGGGGTTGAAGAAGTGCATTCCCACGAACCTGTCGGGTCTGTCAGTAGCCTTCGAGAGCTCGGTAATGCTCAGCCCCGAGGTGTTTGTGGCGAGGAGGGCCTTCTTGTTGTACTGGCACACCTCCTGAAATACCTGCTTCTTCAGGTCCATTACCTCGGGAACAGCCTCAATGACGAGGTCTGCGTCCTCAACAGCCTCCTTCATGTCGGTCGTGTAGTGGATCCTCGCGACGATCTCCTTGTACTTGGGGAGGCTTATCTTGCCCTTGTTAACCGCTTTTCTCAAATTCTTCTCGATGTTAGCCTTGCCCCTCTCGAGGAACTCCTCCTTTATGTCCCTCACCCAGACCTCATAACCGGCCTGCGCAACGACCTGAGCGATGCCGGAACCCATCGCTCCCGCGCCGAGAACGGCAACCTTCTTTATCTCCATCTCATCACCCCTCCACCGGGACGATTTCATACATTAAATACCCTTCCTTTCTCTTCGACACCTCAACCTTCACCCTCTGTCCCGGCCTGACCTTCTGCGGATCTCCCTTAAGCCATGCGGTTATCTTGACCCCATCGTCCAGCCTTGCGATAGCGACCGTGTACGGGTCGTAGCTGGCGAAGCTTGGCGGCCTGACGAATATCACGGTCAGGGTTTCGAGCACACCCTCGTTCTTGAGCTCCACCCACTCCATGTCATCATCCATGCACTTCGGGCAGTCCTTCTGCGGAGGGAAGAACAGCTCTCCGCACTTCTTGCACTTCGTGGCGAGGAGCTTGCCCTCTCTCAGACCCTCGTAGAAGTTCTGGATGTTCTCAATGGAGATGACGTACTTGAGGTGAAGATCTCTCATGTCGACCCACTGCAGGGCTCCGCTCTTCTCGTCTATGGCAACCGGGAACCCGTACTCCTTAATATTCGTTTCAGCAGCCTTCCTCAAATCGTCCATAACACATCACCTCTTCTCCAAACCGTAAATGGTCACGTAGCTGTAGTGACCCGTTCCACCCACGTTGTGGGCCAGATACCTTCCGTTCTTGACGTCAACCTGCCTTCCGTTCTCGGCCTTGCTGAGAAGCTGCTTCCAGGCCTCGACAGCCTGACTCACTCCTGTCGCCCCAATCGGGTGACCCTTGGCCTTCAAACCTCCATCTACGTTCACGGGGATCCTTCCACCGATGTACGTCTGCTCCTCCCTGACGAGCTGGACACCCTCTCCCCTCTTCGCGAACCTCAGATCCTCGTAGGCGATAACCTCGGCAGCCGTGAAGCAGTCGTGGACATCTGCTCCGTCCAGATACTTGTACGGGGCGTCCATGTCTATTCCCGCCTTCTTGTATGCCACCTCTGCAGCGTAGGCTGCGGATCTCAGAGAGGTGAAGCTCTCCCTCCTGCTGAGGTTTGCCGTGCCCGTTCCGACTCCCTGACCGAGTATCCATATCTTCTCCTCGATGCCCCACTCCTTTACCTTCTCCTCGCTCGCGAGAATCACCGCAGCAGAACCGTCGGTGATGGGTGAGCAATCGAACAGCTTGAATGGCCACGCGACGTACGGTGAGTTGAGGGCCTTCTCGAGGCTGATCTCCCTCTGGAACTGGGCGTACGGGTTTTTGGCACCGTAGTGGTGGTTCTTAACCGCGACCCTCGCAAAGTCCTCCTCGGTCGCTCCGTACTTGGCCATGTATGCTGTGGCGTGCAGGGCGTAGTACCCGGGGAACGTGAGGCCGAAGTTCTCGAACTCCCAGAAGTAGCTGCCGAACCTGCCGATCAGCTCGATTACCGTCGGATTGGGTGACTCCTGCATCTTCTCGACGCCAAGCACGAGCACAACATCAGCCTCACCGCTCTCTATTGCCGTGTAGCCAACCCTGATCGCCGCATTACCTGTCGCGCATGCGGCCTCGACCCTCATGCTTCCAACGTCCTCAAACTTCCCGTACTCGTACATCAGGGCAGGCACAGCAGCCTCGCTGCTCCACATTCCCGCCGTGCCGACAACCATGAAGTCAATGTCCTTCTGCTCCACGTTGGCAGACTGCATCGCCGGTTTAACGGCCTCCCATGCAAGCTCTGCCACGTTGACGTCCTTTCTTGTCCCGAATTTGGACTGGCCAGCTCCTATAATTGCTACTGCCATACGCTTTTATAACGTTCTTTCATTATATAAGATTTTCTCGCTTTTCCTGCCTCCAAACCAAGATTAAAAATAGAAAAGGTTTTAATTGCCCAAAATCTGTCATGATTTTTACCAATTTTGCGGTGGAGCATTTATAAACTTTTTGTAGGTTTTCAAAGCCTCTCTGCCTTTTTATTTCTCCCAAAAGAATTTTATACTTCCGGATACACAATTCCGTCATAGATAATCGTGAGGTGGTGTGATGACAGTCAGCTTTCAGTTTACGGAGGAGCAGGAGGACATAAGGAGGGCTGCAAGGGAGTTCGCGGAGAAGGAGTTCACGCCCGAGCTTGCGAGGGAGTGCGACAGGGAGGAGAAGTTCCCGATGGAGCTCTTCAAGAAGTGCGCGAAGCTTGGATTCCATGCCGTGGCAATTCCGGAGGAGTACGGCGGAGGTGGCTACGGGCCGATAGAGCAGATGATCGTGATGGAGGAATTCTCTGCCGTAAACCCGGGACTCGGGCTTGCATGCCTTCTTCCGACCTTCGGTGTTGAGATCCTGCTCCTGCACGGCAGCGAGGAGCAGAAGGAGCAGTACGTGACGAAGATTGCGAAGGGAGATGCCATAATGGGCATGGCCAACACCGAGCCAGATGCGGGAAGCGACTCCGCGAGCATAAAAACGAGGGCGGTTAAGGACGGAAACGAGTGGGTGCTTAACGGGACTAAGCAGTTCATATCAAACGGCTCAATTGCCGACTTCATCCTCGTGACCGCGAGGACAAGAGAGATGGAGAGCTTCGAAAAGAGGCACAGGGGGATCAGCTACTTCATAGTCGAGACCGACAGGGAAGGCTACAAGGCGGACAAGATCAAGGGCAAGATGGGTATAAGGGCCACAGACACAGCCGAGGTCAGCCTGAACAACGTCAGGGTTCCTGAGAGCAACCTTGTTGGAGAGGAGGGTAAGGGATTCTACTACATGATGGAGTTCTTCGACATAACGAGGGTCTGGGTTGCCGCGCAGGCAGTGGGCATTGCGAGAGGTGCGCTGCAGCTCGTGATTGACTACGTCAAGCAGAGGAAGGCGTTCGGCCTGCCGCTCGCGGCCTTCCAGTACATACAGTTCAAGATCGCCGAGCTCGCGACGAAGATCGAGGCTGCGAGGACCCTTACCTACAGGGCTGCCGCGGTGCAGGTCGAGCAGGGCAAGCCGGACAACACTCTCTCGGCGATGGCCAAGTGGTATGCTGGAGAGGTTGCAGTTGAGACCACAAACTGGGCGCTCCAGTTCCACGGAGGATACGGTTACATAGACGAGTACCCGATCAACCAGTTCTACAGGGACGCGAAGATCACGGAGATATACGAGGGTGCAAAAGAGGTTGAGAAACTCATAATCGCAAGAAACCTCTTCGGGTTCAAGGGGAGGTAAGCTTTTCGAACCCCTCTCTCAATTTTTTGTAGGTTTCCTCCACAGCTTCGGGTATCACCCTCACGTCCGCTATCACCGGCATGAAGTTCGTATCTCCATTCCACCTCGGCACGATGTGCAGGTGTATGTGATCTTCTATTCCGGCCCCGGCCACCTTCCCGAGGTTTATCCCCAGATTGAACCCGTCAGGGCTCATGACCTGCTTTATCACTCTCACCGTTTTCTGGGCGAGCGTCATCATCTCCAGCGCCTCGTCTTCGGTGAGATCCTCCAGACTGCCCACGTGCCTGTAAGGTGACACCATGACGTGACCCGGGTTGTACGGGTAGTTGTTCATGATCACGAAGCAGGTCTCCCCCCTGTGGACTATCAGCCTCTCCTCATCTCTGTTCTCCTTCGGAAAGTCGCAGAAAATGCACCCCTCGTGCTTCGGGGACATTATGTACCGTATCCTCCAGGGAGCGAAGATTCTCTTCATGGTGGTTGATTTGGGGTTTTGTGGTATATACTTTGCTGATTTCATGTGGAGGGGGTAGGGGTGAAACTGTGAGCATCAGTCAGCATCGCATGTAATGCCAATGTCTAAACGGATAGCTTTGAGGCCTTCGATGAACCCAAAAATTTATATAATTGAATTACTTAATTTCTACTCGAAAAAAGCTAAGGAGGTGTTTTGATGGAGCTGCCACTTGCCCCGGTTGAGAGGATTATAAGGAAGGCCGGAGCCCAGAGGGTTAGTGAGGATGCCAAGAAAGCTCTTGCGGAGGCCATTGAGGAGTACGCTCTTCAGGTCGGCAAGAAGGCTGTTGAGCTCGCAAAGCACTCTGGCAGAAAAACGGTCAAGGTTGAGGACATCAAGCTCGCGACGAGCCAGCTCTAATCTCTTCAAATTTTTTTGTTGTCAGGCCTTGCTCATCAGGTTCTCAACGAGTTTTATGTGCCCCTCCTCCCACTGGACGAGTTTTCTAAGGGCGTCCTTGATGAACTCGACGGCCTTGTCTCCGAGCTCCTCGGATATCTTCGAGTAGTCTTGCTTCAGCAGTTCCCTGTAGTAGTCTCTCGCCCACCTCTCCCACTTCAGGATCTCGTTGAGCTGCTGCACCGTGAACTCGTCTGAGAAGTCGAACCTCCTCAGCCCTATGGTTCTTATCGAGTACTCCTTGAACTCGTCTATGCTGAAGTTCAGCCGCTCTATTATCGCCTCGATCATCATTTTGTGCATCTCGTTATCCCGTATGAGCTTGAAGAGGGCTTCGGATACCTCATCATCTCCAAGCTGGAGCATCGCCTCTGAAATCGCCTCGGTCTCGGTGTGCTCTGCGACGTATGCTCTTGCAAGCATCCTCGCGAGCACCTTGCAGTTGAACTCCACAGGTACGTTTTCCATCATAGCAGTTTTTCCTTACATAGTATAAATCACTTTTGGAATTAAGGTCGAGGTGCGGGAGCTCTGCCACGATAGGGATGAAAGGCCTTCACTGGCCATTAAATCACCGGAGAAATTACTGAGGCAGATTTGTGGTCTTCAGCTACCTTATATCTCATGTATCCTACTTCAGCGCGCAGACCTGCGCCCTCGCGCGGGTTCGAATATCCAACCTGCCGGGCGTTTTGATAAACTTTTTAACCTGTCCGTAAGAATTTCCGGGTATGCCATTTGGTAACTATTGGCAACGTGAGGAGGTAATGCCGCTCAACCAGCTTGAGGAACTTCAGCTCAAGAGGCTCAGGTGGGTTGTGAGGCACGCTTACGATAACGTTCCCTTTTACAGGAGAAGGATGAGAGAATTGGGAGTCCACCCAGACGACATCAGGAGGAGGGAGGATATAGCGAGGCTCCCCTTCACGACCAAGGAGGATCTGAGGGCAAACTATCCATTCGGTTTAATGGCAGTGGACAGGTCGGAGCTCGTGAGGATCCACATGTCCTCCGGGACATCTGGAAAGCCGAAGGTTGTGGCGTACACGGAGAGAGATCTGGAGAACTGGATAAACATGGTGGCGAGATGCCTGTACATGGTTGGCGTGAGGAGGGGGGACGTCTTCCAGAACATGGTGAGCTACACCCTCTTCACCGGAGGCCTCGGCTTCCACTACGCCGGGGAGAGGATAGGGGCGATGGTGGTTCCGAGCGGTACTGGGAATACGGAGAAGCAATTGCAGTACATGCTCGACTTCGGCACGACCGTGATCCACGCGACCCCCAGCTATGCCCTCAGGATAAAGGAGGTCGCGGAGGAGAGGGGAATAGACCCGAAGTCCCTACCCCTGAGGATTGGTTGTTTTGGAGCTGAGCCGTGGAGCGACAACACGAGGAAGAGGCTGGAGGATGCCTTTGACATCAAGGCTTTCGACAGCTACGGTCTGAGCGAGATGAACGGCCCCGGAGTTGCGTTCGAGTGCGAGGAGCAGAACGGCCTGCACATCTGGCACGACCACTACTTTGTCGAGGTCGTGGATCCGGAAACCGGGGAGCCGCTGGCTGAGGGGGAGAGGGGCGAACTCGTCTTGACTCCCTTGACAAAGGAGGCGATGCCGCTGATAAGGTACAGGACGGGAGATGTTACATACATAATGGACTACGAGAAGTGCAGCTGCGGCAGGACGCATCCGAAGATACACAGGATCCTTGGGAGGGTGGACGACATGATCGTCGTGAGAGGGATAAATGTCTACCCGAGCCAGATCGAGCACGTGCTGATGAACATTCCTGAGGTGGGAGACCACTTCCAGGTGCTGATAACCAGAAACGGCTCTCTGGATGAGATTACCGTGAGGGTGGAGATGAGGGACGAGATATTCACCGGAGAGCTCGAGGACTTCAGGAGGATTCAGGGCAAAGTTTCGAAGGCCCTCCAGACCGAGCTCAACATAAGGGTCAACGTCGAGCTCGTCGAGAAGGGAACGCTGGAGAGATTCGAGGGGAAGGCCAAGAGGGTTATAGACCTGAGGGAAGAGTTGTGAGAAAGGGGTTGAACAAAAAGATTTATTCTTCTTTTGCCTCGGTTTCCTTCTGAGCCTCCTCTTTGCCTTCGGAGCTCTCCTCCTTTGCCTCAGTCTCCTGCTTCTCCTCAGGCCTCTCGAACTTCTCGGTGAAGACGACCTCCTTCACCTCGGGCAGGTGCTTGAATATCTGGTCGACCACCGTGAACTTGCCCAGCAGGAAGTACTGGTTGAACGTCGCGTCTCTCGGAACCTCGACAACAACCCTGCCATCCTCTATCTCAGGAACGAGCTCCCTGCCAGTGTAGATCAGGAACAGGTACTTCACCTTCTCCTCCGGCTTGTCAATGAGCTCCTTTATCTCGTACTCGAAAATTATCTTCTTCCCCGCGAGCGGGTGGTTGAAGTCCACTATCGCCCTCCTTCCGATCACCTTCTCGACTATCCCCGTTTTCTCGCCGATCCTGACCCTCTGCCCCGGAACAGGCCTCTCGCTGAACTTGGTTATCGACACGACCTCCTTGTTGTCCGGGTCGTACTCTCCGAACGCCTTCTCTGGAGGAACCTCGACTGTGCCCTTGTAGCCAACCTCCTTGCCCTCAAGATCCTCGTCGAGCCCCTTGAGCACGTGCCCCTCTCCAACAACGACGACTATGTCTCCGTACCTCGCGCCCTCCTCGTAAACCCCGTGCTCCCTTGCAACGCTCTCGTCCGTTGAGTCGATTACGGTGCCGTCCTCAAGCTTTGCCGTGTAGCTAATCTTGACGAAGTCGCCCTTTTTGATCACAGTCATCACCTCTCTTTCCCGCTGGAGCTTCAGATTTAAAAATGTATGGTTAAGGTTAAATCCGCTCACCTCAAGGCAGGCCATGGAGGTTGAGGTCAAGTTCGCCGTCGAGAACCCGGATGAGATTGAGCGGATTGTCGAGGAGATGGCGGAGTTCGTTATTGACAAGGAGGAGTATGACCTCTATTTCAACCACCCCTGCAGAGATTTTGCCGAAACCGATGAGGCCCTCAGGGTCAGGAGGGACGTTGAGGGCGTGACTCTGACCTACAAGGGGAGGAAGGTGGATCCGGAAACGAAGACGAGAGAGGAGATCAAGGTCAGGCTGGACGACTTCGACAGGATGGTGGCCATTCTCGGGAAGCTTGGCTTCAGGGTTGCCGGGGAGGTGAGGAAGAGGAGGAAGATCTACCGAGATGGAAGCATAGTGATATGCATAGATCGGCTTGAGGGGATCGGGAGCTTTGTCGAGCTCGAGATTGAGAGCGACGACGTCGAGGGTGCCAAGGAGAGGCTCTTCGAGTATGCGGAAAAGCTGGGGCTCAGCAGGGAGAAAAGCATAAGAACGTCATACTTGGAGATGGTTCTGAATGTGGCTGATAGTGACGGAAAAGGATAACACCGCAAGGAGAATCGCGAGCATCCTCTTTGGCAGCGTCAGCACGAAGAAGATCAACGGAATAAACGTTTATTATTCAAAAGACGGAGACAGCGCGGTTGTGGGGTTAAAGGGGCACATAGTGGAGCTTGACTACCCGAAGGAGTACAACAACTGGAGCAAGGTGCCACTGAAGTCTTTGCTGAGGGCGAGGCTCGTAAAGAGGGTGAAGGAGAGAAGGATAGCTCAAACTCTCGAGAAGCTTGCAAAAGAAGCTGACAGGGTGACGATAGCGACAGATTACGACAGAGAGGGTGAGCTGATCGGGTTTGAGGCCCTCGAGATAATCAGGAGGGTGAACCCAAAAGTCAGGGTGGACAGGGCCAAGTACTCGGCCATAACCCCTTCTGAGATCAGGAACGCCTTCAAGAACAGGACCGAGGTCAACTACAACCTCGCGAAGGCTGCTGAGACGAGGCAGATTGTCGATTTGATGTGGGGTGCTGTTCTGACGAGGCTCATCTCGCTCTCCTCAGGCAGGATGGGGAAGGACTTCCTGAGCGTCGGGAGGGTTCAGTCTCCCACTCTCAGATTCATCGTGGAGAGGGAGAAGGAGATCAGGGAGTTCGTTCCAACCCCATACTGGGAAATAACTGCCGTCTTCAAGAACTCCGAGAAGTTTGAGGCAAAGCACGTCAAGAGGTTCCTGAAGAAGGAGGAGGCCGAAAAAGCGTTTGCGAGGATCGGCAGGGAGGCGACAGTCAGGAAGTTCGTTGAGAAGGAGGTCGTGGAGGGGAGGCCGATACCGTTCAACACCACCGAGTTTCTCAGAGAGGCGGGGAAGTTCATGCCTCCTGACAGAGCGATGAGCATCGCCGAGAACCTGTACATGAACGGTTACATCTCCTACCCCAGAACCGACAACACCGTCTACCCCAAATCCCTCAACCTCAAGGCCATAGTCAAGCAGTTCCTGAACTCCGAGTTCAGGAAGGAGGCGGAGATAGCCCTGAGCCACATGAAGCCCTCGAGGGGGAAGAGGGAGACCAAAGACCACCCTCCGATCCACCCCGTCGCAGTTGCCAGCAGGAACGATCTCTCCAAGGACGAGTGGAGGATCTACGAGCTTGTGGTCAGGAGGTTCCTCGCCACGCTCTCTCCCGAAGCAATCTGGGCAGTCAGGCAGGTTGAGATTGACGCTAACGGGGAGGTCTTCAAGGCTTCAGGCAGACAGATCGTCAGGATGGGCTGGAGGGAGGTCTACACGTACGTGAAGACCGAGGAGACCCATCTCCCCAAGCTTGAGGTTGGGCAAGTGCTTCAGGTTCTCTCCAAGAAACTACACGAGAAGAAGACCAAGCCGCCCGGAAGGTACACGATGAGCTCGATAATCAAGCTGATGGAGAAGCACAACCTCGGCACGAAGTCAACGAGGCACGAGATCCTGAAGAAGCTCTACACGAGGGGGTATGTGAGAGGCAACCCGATAACTCCCACCGAAATAGCGTTCGCTGTAATCGACGCGCTGAAGAAGGAGGCTGAGGTGATAACCCTGCCGGACATGACCGCAAAGCTCGAGCAGGACATGGACAGGATCGAGGAGGGCAGGCTCGATCAGAAGGAGGTCGTTGAGGAGAGCGCGAGGTTCCTCGAGAACGTCCTTGAGAAGGTGGATGCAGAGGAGCTCGGAAAGGTCATAAGAGAGGGGATAAAGAGGGACAGGGTTGTAGGCATGTGCCCAGAATGCGGCAAGGAGCTGGAGATCAGGAAGGCCAAGGGGAGGTTCATCGGGTGCACGGGCTACCCGGAGTGCAGGTTCACCCTGCCCCTGCCCCAGAAGGGCAGGCTTGAGGTGACTGCCAAGAAGTGCGACAAGCACGGGATGAGCATCCTGAGGATCAGACCCTCCAAGGGGAAGTCCTGGACGTTCTGCCCCTACTGCAGCTATCTGGAGTGGAAGGAACGGGGAAGACAGGACAGTTCGGGTTGATGCTCTGACCATCAGATCGGGGATAAGTTTAAAATTCCTGCGACGTATTCTGAGCGATGGTTCCCGTGGTCGAAACTGAGGGAATACACATAATAGTCGAGGCTTCAGGCTGCGATGCAGACGTGATTTCGGATCCTAAGAAGATTGAGAGGATTTTCAAGGACGCTGCAAGGCATGCGAAGATGACCGTGAAGGCCTCGTACTTCTTCAAGTTCATGCCTGCTGGCGTTTCTGGCGCCGTGATCGTAGCAGAGTCCCACATCTCGATACACACGTGGCCCGAGTTTGGCTACGCAGCCCTCGACGTTTACACTTGCGGGGACTCAGACCCCGAGAAGGCCGTGGACTACATTCTGGAGAAAATAGGGGCGAAGCACGCCCACGTTTCTGAGGTCAAGAGGGGAATAAGGGAGGAGGAAGGCACGTACACCCACACGATTCTGACATGGGAGGAGGAGTTCTGATCAGTCGTTTATGCATATCATGTGCCCCATCTTCTCCTTCTTGGTTTTCAGGTAGATGAAGTTCTCCCTGCTCGGCTCGACCTCTATCGGCTCCCTCACGACCTCGAAGCCGTACGCTCTGAGCTCTTCTATCTTCTCTGGGTTGTTGGTCATCAGCCTCACCCTTCTGACCCCGAGGTCGAGCAGGATCTGCGCGGCTATGCCGTAGCTCCTCATGTCTGACGGGAATCCGAGTTCGAGGTTCGCCTCCACAGTGTCCTTGCCCTCCTCCTGCAGCCTGTAGGCCATCAGCTTGTTCAGCAGCCCTATTCCTCTCCCCTCGTGACCGCGCATGTAGATCAGCACGCCCTTGTTCTCGCGGTCTATCTTCTTCAGCGCCTTCTCCAGCTGCTCTCCGCAGTCGCACCTGAGGGAGTGGAATATGTCCCCCGTTAAACACTCCGAGTGGATTCTCACCGGCACGTCATGCAGATCCTCTCCTCTCACAAGCGCGACTATCTCTCCAAGAGGCGTTTCATAGCCAACAGCCCTGAAGGTGCCGTAGAACTTTGTCGGCAGCGTCGCCTCAACAACCCTCCTTACGAGCTTCTCCTCCTTCAGCCTTCTTGAGATGATCTCCTGAATTGAGAGGAACGCGAGTCCGTTCTCCTTGGCGAATCTCTCGGCGAACTCTATGTCAGCGTACTCACCATTCTCGTTCATCAGAAAGCCGTAGACTGCGAAGCGCTCGTGGTTGCTGAGCTTGGCAAAGTCCATCGCAGCCTCTCCAAAAAACGGCCTCTCGAGCACACCACCCTCCTTCGCCTCCTCGACGAAGATGTTGCCGGGGTAAACGACCTCTCCGCTTTTGACCTCCTTTCTGACGAGCCTCCTTATGAACTCCGCCTTCTTTCCGGCGCTTCCGTTCTCTGAGAAGTCTATCGGGATGTACCTCCCGTTGTAGAACCTGAACCTGTTAAGGTTGAGGGAGACGATCTCCTTCCAGGGCATTGCGAGAATTATCCTGTCGCAGTTCTTCATCAGGAGGTTGATCTCCTTCGATTCAACGGACTCGGCGGGGAAGCACACCACTGCTCTCTTGCCGTTGTGGATCACTGCGCCCATGCTCTGCCTTGGCTGGATGGGTATATAATTTTTGAGAAGTTTCTCATTCTTTTTCATCGTGCCTCTTCTCGACCTCCTCCATCTTCAGCATCTCCTCGTACTCTCCCTCCGTCATCTCGAGAACGTAGCTGCCTATGTACCCGCAGCTCTTGCAGTAGTACTTCCCGGAAACGCCCCCGGTGTCAAGCTCGACGTCGGTTGACTTGCAGACCGGACAGACGAGAACCTTCCTTGTCATGCTGGAACCTTTGGCATCGAGTCTTTAAATAGCTATTCTTTCTGCACCTTGCAGTCTGTGAGATCTTTCAGGAAAAATTATAAACTTTTGGCGCAAGGCTCTCACGGGTGGTAGCTTGAGGAAGGTGCTTATTGTATTGCTGATTCTTGGAGTGATGCTCGCCGGATGCGCGCAGCAGGAGGAGAAGGCCGCAACACCAACGCCCACGCCTGAAAAAGCGGCCGAACAGAAGGTCGAGCTGAAGCTTGTAAACCCCGGAAAGCTGACTGTGGGCAGCGACGTTGCGTATCCCCCGTTTGAGTACACCAACCAGACGACGGGTGAGTACGAGGGCTTCGACATAGACCTTGCTAAGGAGCTTGCGAAGAGGCTCGGTTTGGAGCTTGAGGTTGTGAACACCGCATGGGATGGAATAATTCCGGGTCTGCTGGCCCACAAGTACGACGTGATAATCTCAGCCATGACGATAACCGAGGAGAGGGCGAAGCAGGTCTCGTTCAGCGACCCCTACTTCGAGGCCAAGCAGGTCATCCTCGCCAAGAAGGGCTCGGGAATTAAGGGCGTGGAGGATCTGGCAGGCAAGAAGGTTGGAGTGCAGCTCGGCACGACGGGAGACTTTGCAGCCCAGAAGCTCATCGAGAACGGCATAGAGTTCGAGCTGATCAAGTACGAGGACACCCCCTCAGCACTGATGGCAATCGAGAAGGGAGACATAGACGCGGCGATAATTGACAACTTCGTTGCATATCTTGCCCAAAAGAACAACCCTGATGTCTTCGAGGTGATCGAGGACAAGACCTTCGAGCCCGAGTACTACGGAATTGCCGTGAACAAGGACAATCCAGCACTCCTCGAGGCCATAAACAAGGCCCTGAAGGAGATGAAGGAGGACGGAACCTACGACAAGATCTACAAGAAGTGGTTCGGGGAGTAAAAGGGTAAGGTTTAAAATCTCCCAATTTTTTTGTGCCCATGGTAGGGATAAACCAGTTCGATCCCGAGCTGTTCATAAACATCCTTCCCGACCTTGCCTTCGGGGCATTCATGACCCTCAAGCTCACCACGATCTCAACGTTCTTCGGCCTGATAATTGGCTCCATTGCCGGTTTGGCCAGAGTATCCCACAATCCCGTTTTCCACTACCTCTCAACGTTTTACGTGGAGGTCATAAGAGGAACTCCTCTCCTCGTCCAGATCCTAATCGTCTACTTCGGCCTTCCGGCCATCGGGGTGAACCTCTCCCCCGAGCCTGCGGGCATAATCGCTCTCAGCATAAACAGCGGAGCTTACATCGCCGAAATTGTTAGAGCGGGGATAGAGTCAGTGCCCCACGGCCAGATGGAGGCAGCGAGATCCCTTGGAATGACCTACCTTCAGGCCATGAGGTACGTGATCTTCCCGCAGGCGTTCAGGAACATAATGCCCGCCTTGGGCAACGAGTTCATAGCCCTGCTGAAGGACTCCTCGCTGCTGTCGGTGATCTCAATAGTCGAGCTCACGAGGGTTGGCAGGCAGATAGTCTCGGCCACATTCAACGCATGGACTCCCTTCATCGGCGTGGCACTGTTCTACCTGATGATGACAATCCCGCTGAGCAGGCTGGTCAACTACTACCAGAGGAGGATTGGTAAGTATGCTGTTAAGAGTTGAGAACCTCCACAAGAAGTTTGGCGACCTGCATGTGCTCAAGGGCGTGAACCTCGAGGTGGAGAAGGGGGAGGTCGTGGTCATAATCGGCCCGTCTGGCAGCGGGAAGAGCACCCTGCTGAGGTGCATAAACAGGCTCGAGGAGCCAACATCCGGCAGAATCTTTCTGGATGACGAGGAGATCACCTCTGATAGGGTGGACATAAACAGGATACGGCAGAGGATAGGGATGGTCTTTCAGCAGTTCAACCTCTTTCCACACCTCACCGCCATAGAGAACGTGACCCTCGCGCCGATAAAGGTCAAGGGGATGGATAGGGAGGAGGCTTACAGGATCGGCATGAAGCTTCTGGAGAAGGTTGGGTTGAAGGACAAGGCCAACTACTATCCCCACCAGCTCTCTGGAGGACAGCAGCAGAGAGTTGCGATAGCAAGGGCTCTGGCCATGAATCCAGAGGTGATGCTGTTCGACGAGGTCACCTCAGCTCTCGATCCTGAGCTCGTGAAGGAGGTGCTCGAGGTCATGAGGGGGCTCGCGAGGGAGGGCATGACGATGCTGGTCGTGACGCACGAGATGGGCTTCGCGAGGGAGGTCGGAGACAGGGTCATCTTCATGGATCACGGGGTAATAGTGGAGGAGGGGACTCCGGAGGAGATTTTCTCAAACCCGAAGGAGGAGAGGACAAGGCGCTTTCTCAGAATGATTTTCTGATCCTTTCTGATTTCTCAACCCATTCCGCGAACCTCTTCACCGTCATTTCGAGGCTCCTCATTCCCTCCCCGTCATTCCTCACACCCTCAAGGGTGTCTCTGCTCCAGAACGCCGCTCCAAGATTTGCTCCAAAGCTCCCGCCACTCACAGGAATCATGCGGTTCATTGTGAAGAACGCGTTTATCTCGAGCAGAGCCAGATCCTGACCTCCGTTCCTGTCTCCACCAACGGCAATCCCCATTCCCGGCTTTCCCGCGAGTGCCTCAGGGTTTCTGAACAGCAGCGCCCTCGTTCTTTCAAGCATCGCCTTCATGTGAGCAGACACACCACCGTTGTGAACTGGGGTGGCGAGGATCACGCCCTTCGAAGCCTCGAGCAGCTCGTAGAGCTTTATCATGTCGTCCTCATGCACGCACCTCTTCGATTTTCTGCAGAAGTCGCAGTGCCTGCAGAGCTCTATCCTACTATCGTGGGCTGAGAAGATTGCGATTTCAAACCCGCGCTCCTCAAGCATTTTCAGCGCGAGTGAGAGAACGTGGTGTGTTGCTCCCTTCCTCGGGCTTCCCGACACTCCCACTATCATCTCTCGAAGTCTCTTCAGACAAATTTAAGCCTTCCCTAAACAACCCTCACGACCTGCCTGAGCTCCGATATGAACTCCTTGATTATCTCCTCTGTCACGTGGGGCATTATGACCATCCTGACGGCCTTGGGCACCCTTATAGTCGAGATCACCCACCTCCTCCTGTAGAGCTCGTCCTTTATCTTCTCCGCATTCTCCGCGTGGAACGAGACGACGTTCATGATCGGTCTGATTACTGGCTCGAAGCCGATGCCCTCCATCTCCTCCACAAGAATTCTCGTGTTCCTCAGACACCTCTCAACGATCTCCTTCATTCCCTCAAATCCCAGATGCTTCAGAACCGCGTATGTTGACGCCACCCCCGTCCCGGGCCTCGTGCCCGTGAGGGTGTACTGGTACTTTGAGGTCAGGTAGGGGGTCTCGACCTCAAGAGCTCTGAGGAACTCCTCGCCCCTGAACAGTATCCCGCCAGCAGGGATGGTGGCCATGCCCATCTTGTGGGGGTCGACCGTTATCGAGCTCACGCCCTCGACACCAAAATCGAAGGGGATTCTTTCGTCCATGAACGGGAGGACAAGTCCGCCGAATGCCGCATCTACATGCAGGAACACGTTCATGTCCCTCGCGATCCTCCCCAGCTCCTCTATGTCGTCAACCTGCCCGAGCTCAGTTGTGCCGGCTATGCCCACTATCGCCACCGTGTTCTCATCCACCATCCTCTCGACCTCTGCGGTGTCCACCCTGTAGCTCTCGTCCAGCGCTGCCCTCCTTATCTCCACGCCAAGGATGTCGCCGATCTTCTCGAATGAGAAGTGTGCTGACTTGGGAATCACAATGTTCGGGTTCTTTACCCTCTTCAGGTTCCTCGCGGCCCTTATTCCCTGAATGTTGGCCTCGGTGCCACCTGAGGAGATGTAGCCTGCCGCCTTCGGGTGGTTGAGCAGGCTTCCAAGCATCTCGATTACCTTCCTTTCAAGCTCGGTCGTTCCCACGAATATCCCGGGGTCGCCCAGATTCGTCTCCACGAACATTCTGTGAGCCTCGAGCGCGACTGGGTGGGGAGTGGTGCACATGGAACTCAGAACTCTGGAGTAGGGGATATCCCTCTCCCTGTAGATCCTGAGCTCATCGATGATGTCCATAGCACTAAGCCCATCAATTTATTTAAATAGCTAATCCACTCTTCCTGTGAACCTTGCAATTCTGGTTGGAGGGAGGGGCAGGAGGCTTGGAGGGATCGAAAAGTCCCAGCTCAGGCTGTGCGGGAGGAAGGTGATTGACATCCTCACCGAGGAGTTCTCCTCATGGAATGTGGTGGTCGTGTGCAGGGATCAGGAGCAGAAGGGGCTTTTTGAGGGTGTCGAGTGCGTGGTAGACAGGGTGGAGAACTTCGGCCCCCTCGCCGGGATATACTCAGCGCTGGAGTTCTTCGGTGACAGGGTTGCGGTTGTTGCGACCGACATGCCCTTTCTGAGGGAGGAGGTTGTGGGAGAGCTCTTTCGCAGCTCTGAAAAAATAAATGCGTCCGTCCTCATGCCCTACTGGAGGGACGGGAGGTTTGAACCCCTCGCATCCGTTTACTCTCCAGAATTGATGCCCGAGATAGAGAAAAGCTTCGAAAGGAACGAGAGAAAGATCCTCGCCCCGGTCTTCAGAGCGGAGAGGGTCTTTCTCTACGATGTCGAGTGCCTCAGGAAAATTGATAAAAACCTGATCTCATTCTTCAACATAAACACGGCCGAAGACCTCAAGAGGGCTGAGGAGTTATGCTCGTTGATGCTTTCGGAAGGAGAGTGACCAACCTCAGGATCTCCGTTACCTCGAGGTGCAATCTGAACTGCTTTTACTGTCATCAGGAGGGCTACTCATCTGACAAGGAGCTCACGCCCGACGAGATCTCCGAAATTGCCGGAGCTTTCAAGAGCCTCGGCATAAGGAAGGTGAAGATCACTGGCGGAGAGCCGCTCATCAGGAAGGACATAGTTGAGATAGTTGAGAAGCTGCCGGAGTTCGATGAGGTGTCAATGACAACGAACGGCGCCCTGCTGCCCAGATACGCTCACGAGCTGAGCGAAGCAGGTCTCGACAGGGTGAACGTCAGCCTCGACACGCTTGACGAGGAGAAGTACAGGATAATGACGAGAGGGGGGAGAATTGAGAGGGTTATAGACGGGATTCACGAGGCCGTCAATGCTGGCCTAACTCCCGTTAAGATCAACATGGTGCTCATCTCGGGCTTCAATCTGGAAGAAGTGGACAGGATGGTGGAGTTCGTTAGGAAGTTCAATGGAAAGGTGATACTCCAGCTCATAGAGCTCGTGAGCCTGAACTACAATGGAGAGGGACACTTCGACGTTTACGAGCTCGCGAGGAAGTTCGAGGAGAACGCCAAGGAGGTCAGGGTCAGGAGCATGCAGAGGAGGAAACAGTACGTCTTCGAGGACTATGCGGTTGAGCTGGTGAAGCCCGTGGACAACTCGGAGTTCTGCTCCGCATGCAATAGGATCAGGGTGACAGCGGATGGGAAGATAAAGCCGTGTCTGATGAGGAACGACAACCTCATAGACATCCGCGGGCTGAGGGGGGAAAGCTTAATAAACGCCATAAAGAAGGCTGTAATGCTCAGAGAGCCTTATTACAGGGGGTGATGTCGTGATTGAGCTGAAAATAGATGGGAAGAAGATTCCGCTGAACAGGTACGTCAGCGACGTGTTTCTGAAGGTCATCTCCGCCCTGATCTCAACTCTGAAGGGCGTGCCGGAGGACTGGAAGGAGTTGGAACTTGTCATAAAGAAGGATGAGGAGTGACGCAGACAGAATCCCGGAATACGTTCCGGGGAAGAGCGTTGAGGAGATAAAGAGGAAGTACGGGCTCGAAAGGGTGGTGAAGCTCACCTCCAACGAGAACCCGTACGGCTGTTCTCCGAGGGTTCTGGAGGCTCTCAGGAGTGAGTTTTCCCCGAACGTTTACCCCCCCTCTGATCCGGAAGAGCTGAGAGAGGCAATCTCGGACTACATCGGGTTTGAGAGCGACATGGTTGCCGTCTCTGCCGGAATGGATGGGGTTCTCGAGACCGTCTTCAAGATGCTTCTCGAGCCCGGGGACAGGGTGTGCTTCGCCGTTCCCACTTTCCCCTACTACTCGATCCTCTCCAAGATCTACAGGGCGAAAGAGGTGAAGGTTGGGAGGGGTGAGGGCTGGGAGATGAGGGATTTTGATGACGGGGCAAAGCTGACGATCATCTGCTCACCCAACAACCCCACTGGGAATGTGGAGGATCCTGAGTTTGTGAGGCATGTGGTGGAGAGTGTTAAGGGCTATGTTTTCATCGACGAGGCCTATGCGGAGTTCACAGAGAGGCAATTGATCCGCCTTGCAGAGTACGAGAACGTGATAGTCGGCAGGACGTTCTCAAAGGCGTTTGGCCTTGCCAACATCAGGCTTGGTTACGGGGTGATGCACCCGGATGTCAGGAAGGAGTTCATGAAGTTCAACACCCCCTTCCCCGTCTCAACTCCTGCAATAAGGGCTGGAATCGCTGCCCTTCAGGACTTGGAGTGGATGAGGGAGGCTGTGGGGAGGATTGTTGAGGAGAGGGAGAGGCTTTACAGGGAGCTCGAAAAGCTCGCAAGGCCTTACCCGTCAGAGGCCAACTTCATCTACCTCGAGACCGGGATGAGCTCGGACAAACTCGTGAGTGAGCTGGAGAGGAGGGGTGTGATAGTCAGAAACCTCTCAGGCTTTGAGGGTGCGGGCAAGAACGCGGTCAGGGTGAGCATTGGCAGGAGAGAGGAGAACGACATCTTCCTCTCAGCTCTGGAGGAGGTTCTATGCTCGCGATAACCGGGACTCCGGGGGTCGGCAAGACGAGCGTTGCCGAGGTGCTCAGGAGCAGGGGGTACAGGGTTCTGCACCTGAACGAGATAGCGGAGCACTACGACTGCCTCGAGGAGGATGGAGAGGAGAAGCTGGTCGACCTTGAGGCGCTCGTGGAGAGGTTCAGCGAGGATGATTTCAGCGCGGATTTTGTTGAGGGGCACCTCAGCCACCACATTGCCAGGAGGTGTGTGGTTCTCAGGTGCAATCCAGTGGAGCTGAGGAGGAGGATGGAGGGCAAGGGATGGAGCGAGGAGAAGATCGCGGAAAATCTTGAGGCCGAGATAATTGACTACATCCTTGTCGAGGCCCTTGAGGTCTGCGAGGAGGTTCACGAGATCGACACTACTGGCAAAACCCCAGAAGAGGTGGCGGATCTGGTGGAGAAAATATTCAGAGGGGAGGTAAGCCTCCCTCCGGGGGGCATTGACTGGATCGCAGAGCTTGGGGACAGGATAGACGAGTTCGTGAGGAGGTAGCTAAACCATCCACACTACCTTCTTGTCAACATCCCTTCTCGGCGGAACCGGCGGGTTCTTGGCGGGGTACCCAACTGTTATTGCGGCCACAAACTTCTTGTCCTCAATTCCGAGCGCCCTGTTTATTTCCTCCTCCACGTGCACAGGCCCAGTCATCCAGCAGGTTCCGAGGCCCATTGCATGGGCTGCAAGCAGCATGTTCTGAATAGCGGCCGAAACGCTCTGCACATCGCTGTAGTCATCTCCGGTTGGAATATAGTAGGCGAAGATCACAACAGGTGCGTTTCCGAGGCTTTCGAAGAACTGCTTGGTGAACCGTATGACCTTCGGGTTGTCCGCGTAGAACCTCTTCAGCCTGTCGTGGATGTGGTCGAAGCTCTTCCTCAGCGTGTCTCTCAGCTCCTCCAGCTTCTTCCCGGAAACCACGACAAAGAACCACTGCTGCCTGTTCATTGCCGATGGAGCCCACATCGCGAGCTCTATCATCTTCTCGAGCTTCTCCCTCTCGACAGGCCTGCCATCGTAAACTCTGTGGGATCTTCTCTCCTTAATCACCCTCTCGACACATTCGAAACACTCTTCCATGTTACGTAACTCTCAGTTCTCTTATTTCTAATTTGCCATAATTTTTCAGTAGCAATTCTCATCCAAAAGGTTTATATTTCCAGCCCTAACCAGCTAATTCCACGAGGTGCGGGGGTTTTCCGAGGGAGGAAAGCCCCTGAGACATGGGAAATGTTTATAAATCCTGAATTGACAAGCTTCAAATCGCCCTTTGGGGGCGTGAGAGCAACGATAAAGCTTATAAATCACAAAGTCCCAATAACACATTACCAAAAACCGCGGGTCCGGCAAGGGCCCCGAGAGGGCGAAAGCCCGGGATGAGGGGCGGTGTTCCCACCCGCGGTATAGCGAGGGAGGACGTGTCCAGAGGGGACACGTCTGAGATGGGCTTGCCAGCAAGGCAAATCCGGCGGGAGAAGGGACGTATTCACCTTTTCCCCCGCCAATTCTGGTTGATCCTGCCAGAGGCCGCTGCTATCCGGCTGGGACTAAGCCATGCGAGTCAAGGGGCTTGTACCCCTTCGGGGGTGCAAGCACCGGCGGACGGCTCAGTAACACGTGGACAACCTGCCCTCGGGTGGGGGATAACCCCGGGAAACTGGGGCTAATCCCCCATAGGTGATGGGTGCTGGAATGCCCCATCACCGAAAGCGCTCAGCGCCCGAGGATGGGTCTGCGGCGGATTAGGTAGTTGGCGGGGTAACGGCCCGCCAAGCCGAAGATCCGTACGGGCCATGAGAGTGGGAGCCCGGAGATGGACCCTGAGACACGGGTCCAGGCCCTACGGGGCGCAGCAGGCGCGAAACCTCCGCAATGCGGGAAACCGCGACGGGGCTAGCCGGAGTGCCGATGCCTCGCATCGGCTGTCGGGGAGCCTAAAAAGCTCCCCACAGCAAGGGCCGGGCAAGGCCGGTGGCAGCCGCCGCGGTAATACCGGCGGCCCGAGTGGCGGCCACTATTATTGGGCCTAAAGCGTCCGTAGCCGGTCTGGCAAGTCCCCCGGGAAATCTGGCGGCTTAACCGTCAGGCTGCCGGGGGATACTGCCAGACTAGGGACCGGGAGAGGCCGGGGGTATTCCCGGGGTAGGGGTGAAATCCTGTAATCCCGGGAGGACCACCTGTGGCGAAGGCGCCCGGCTGGAACGGGTCCGACGGTGAGGGACGAAGGCCTGGGGAGCGAACCGGATTAGATACCCGGGTAGTCCAGGCTGTAAACGATGCGGGCTAGGTGTCGCGACAGCCACGAGCTGTCGCGGTGCCGGAGGGAAGCCGTTAAGCCCGCCGCCTGGGAAGTACGGCCGCAAGGCTGAAACTTAAAGGAATTGGCGGGGGAGCACTACAACGGGTGGAGCCTGCGGTTTAATTGGATTCAACGCCGGGAAGCTTACCGGGGGAGACAGCGGGATGAAGGTCGGGCTGAAGACCCTACCAGACTAGCTGAGAGGTGGTGCATGGCCGCCGTCAGTTCGTACTGTGAAGCATCCTGTTAAGTCAGGCAACGAGCGAGACCCGCGCCCCCAGTTGCCAGCGGATCCCTTCGGGGATGCCGGGCACACTGGGGGGACTGCCGGCGCTAAGCCGGAGGAAGGTGCGGGCAACGGCAGGTCCGTATGCCCCGAATCCCCCGGGCTACACGCGGGCTACAATGGCCGGGACAATGGGTACCGACCCCGAAAGGGGTAGGTAATCTCCTAAACCCGGTCTAACCTGGGATCGAGGGCTGCAACTCGCCCTCGTGAACCTGGAATCCGTAGTAATCGCGCCTCAAAATGGCGCGGTGAATACGTCCCTGCTCCTTGCACACACCGCCCGTCAAGCCACCCGAGTGGGCCAGGGGTGAGGGGGTGCCCCTAGGGCACTCTCGAACCCAGGGTCCGCGAGGGGGGCTAAGTCGTAACAAGGTAGCCGTAGGGGAATCTGCGGCTGGATCACCTCCTAACGTAGCGGGCCTTTCTCCCGCCGGAGCCTAAATGCTGGCAAGCCCATGGGCTCGTAGCTCAGCTGGGAGAGCGCCGCCTTTGCGAGGCGGAGGCCTCGGGTTCGAATCCCGACGAGTCCATTGATTAAGATTCATCGGTTGAGGTGCACCCGGCGATGGAAAAGTCGTCGGGGAAGGGCCTAGCCCCACGTGGGCTGTGAGGCCGTGTACAGGTCTGTTCCCAGGTACTTACTGGGACCGGTGAGGCTCTTCCGGCAACTATCCCGGCCAGTGGATGGCTGGGCTCGGGCGCCGACGAAGGGCGTGCCAAGCTGCGAAAAGCCCGGGGGAGGCGCAGGGAGCCGTAGAACCCGGGATCCCCGAATGGGATATCCTGTCCCTTCGGGGACGCTCCCATCAGGGAGCGGGAACGCGGGGAAAGGAAGCATCTGAGTACCCGCAGGAAAAGAAAGCAAACGCGATGCCGTGAGTAGGGGCGACCGAAAGCGGCACAGCCCAAACCGAACACCCTCCCGTAAGGGAGGGTGGATGTGGTGTAGCAGGTCCCCGCCTAATGCCTGAGGGTGAAGCCGAAGTCCGCTGGAACGCGGCGCCGTAGAGGGTGATAGCCCCGTAGGCGTAAGCCCTCAGGTTACAAGGTGGGGTCACCTGAGTACCGCGGGTTGGAATTCTCGCGGGAAGCTGGGGGTCATCAACCCCCAAGGCTAAATACGTCCCGAGTCCGATAGCGCAATAGTAGGGTGACCGAAAGCTGAAAAGAACCCCGAGAAGGGGAGTGAAAAGAGCCTGAAACTGGCCGGGGATAGTGAGCGGTGGCTCGAAAGGGTAAGCCCGGTGAAGGAAAGCGCCGCGAGGCGCGAGTACGAGCCGGGACACCGGAGTCACCGCGTACGTGTTGAAGAACGGGCCAGGGAGTGTACGGCAGAGGCGAGGCTAAGGGCTTGAAGCCCGGAGCCGAAGGGAAACCGACAGCCCGCAGCTTCTGCGAGGGGCGGGGTGCGCTCGCCCGTAGTCTCTGCCGTACGACCCGAAGCCGGGCGATCTAGGCGGGGGCAGGGTGAAGCGGCTCGAAAGAGCCGTGGAGGCCCGCAGGGGTGTTGATGTTCAAATCGCTCCTCTGACCCCCGTCTAGGGGTGAAAGTCCAATCGAGCCCGGGGATAGCTGGTTCCCCCCGAAACATACCGCAGTATGACCCGCCCGGAGGCTGGTAGTGGGGTAGAGCACTGATTGGGGGAGTCGGGGGGTGAAACCCTCGCCCCCCTGTCAAACTCCGAATCCACTACCGTCGTAGATGGGCGGAGTCAGGGCATGGGGTTAAGCTCCATGTCCGCGAGGGAGACAACCCAGACCGGGGTTAAGGCCCCTAAGTGCCGGCTAAGTGTAAACGATAAAGGAGGTCCCGGGTCGAAGACAGCGGGGAGGTAGGCTTAGAAGCAGCCACCCTCTAAGGAGTGCGTAACAGCTCACCCGCCGAGACTCGGGGCGCCGAAAATGGACGGGGCTCAAGCCGGCCGCCGATACCCCGGGGCACCGAAAGGTGATCCGGTAGGGGGGCGTACCGATGGCGTAGAAGCCCGTGGCGTGAGCTCGGGTGGAGCCGTCGGTAACGAGAATCCTGGCGGTAGTAGCAGCATAGCCGGGTGAGAATCCCGGCCGCCGGAAGGGCAAGGGTTCCACGGCAATGTTCGTCAGCCGTGGGTTAGTCGGTCCTAAGGTGGCGCGTAATTCGCAGCCACCGAAAAGGGAAGCGGGTTAATATTCCTGCACCCCCCGTCCGACTGCTCTGCGGTTGTGGCTTTCGCCGCCCCGACGCCTCGGGATAGGCCGAGCGGGAGCTGCCAGCCCGTCCAAGCGCTGAAGCCCCCGGAGTTCCGTAATGGAGAGAAGGGGGTGAAGGCGTGATGGCGTTAAGTCGGCCGACTCCTGGGGCCCGTGAAAAGGGGGACGGGAGGACCGTACCGAGAACCGACACAGGTGCCCTGGCTGAGCAAGCCAAGGCGTGGCGGAACATTCCGGCCGAGGGAATTCGGCAAGTTGGCCCCGTATGTTCGCTAGAAGGGGTGCCTGCGGTTTAGCAGACCGCAGGTCGCAGTGCCTAGGGGGGGGGCGACTGTTTACTAAAAACACAGGGGGCTGCAACCCCGGAAGGGTTAGTACAGCCCCTGAGTCCTGCCCAGTGCGGGTACCTGAAACCCGGGTTCAACCGGGCGAAGGGCCCGTAAACGGCGGGGGTAACTATGACCCTCTTAAGGTAGCGTAATACCTTGCCGCTTAATTGGCGGCTTGCATGAACGGATTAACGACCCCCCCACTGTCCCCGGCCGGAAGCCGGCGAACCCGACATCCCAGTGAAGAGTCTGGGGACCCCCGTTGGGAAGCGAAGACCCTGTGGAGCTTTACTGCAGCCTGCCGTTGCCTCACAGCTGGGGGTGCGCAGGGTAGGCGGGAGGCTTCGAAGCCCGGTCTCCGGGCCGGGTGGAGCCGTCGATGAGACACCGCCCACCTTCAGCTGTGGGGCTAACCCGCGCTGCGGGGACATCGGTAGGTGGGCAGTTTGGGTGGGGCGCCACTCCCCCGAAAAGGTATCGGGGGAGCCCAAAGGTCGGCTCAGGCGGGTCAGAACTCCGCCGTAGAGTGCAAGGGCAAAAGCCGGCCTGACGTGACTCCGCACAATAAGGAGTCACGAGCCGAAAGGCGGGCCTAGCGAACCACCCTGGCCTTTTGGTGAGGCCGGGTGACGACAGAAAAGCTACCCCAGGGATAACAGAGTTGTCCCCGGCGAGAGTACATATCGACCCGGGGGCTTGCTACCTCGATGTCGGCTCTCCCCATCCTGGCCGTGCAGCAGCGGCCAAGGGTGAGGTTGTTCGCCTATTAAAGGGGATCGTGAGCTGGGTTTAGACCGTCGTGAGACAGGTCGGTTGCTATCTAACGGGGGTGTCTGGGCGGCTGAGGGGAAGGAGGCTCTAGTACGAGAGGAACGAGCCTCCGGCGCCTCTGGTCGACCGGTTGTCCGGCAGGGCACTGCCGGGCAGCTACGCGCCATGCGGTTAAAGGCTGAAAGCATCTAAGCCTGAAACCGCCCCCGAAAAGAGCCGCCCATAAGGGCGCGGGTAGAAGACCCGTTTGATAGGGCCGGGGTGTAAGCGGCGAGCCTTCGGGCGAGCCGTTCAGCCCGCGGTCACTAAAGCCCGTGCCGGGTTGCCTTGCCGGTCTCAGGTATATGCTGGGAACAGACCTGTACACGGCCCGAAAAATCTACATACTATTCTGAAAGACTTTGTCTGTGGAGCTTGGAAAACTCTACCGTCTCATCCAGCTCTCCAGCTACGACGTGTGCCACGAGAGGTGCGTTTACGACCCTCTTAGGCACATCTATCGCTCGGGGAATCTCAGACTACTGAAGACGGTCATCTCATCCTCATGCTCGTACGACTGCCTCTACTGCCACAACGCGTGGAATAGGGGGGTGAACTCGAGCCCCGAGGAGATTGCCAGACTCTTCTTTCTCATGAGGGAGAGGGGTCTTGTCAACGGCGCGTTCCTCTCCAACTCCATAAGGGACCCGGAGAGGTCGATGGACGACATCCTGCGTGCCGGAGAGATGATCAGAGAGAACTTCCGCGGCTACATGCACCTGAAGATCATCCCGGGCTGCAGCAGGGATCAGATAAGGCATGCGGTTGAGCTTGCCAACAGGGTGAGCCTGAACCTCGAGTCCCCGTCGCGTTCTCTGCTCTCGGAGCTTTGCTCGACGAAGTCAAAGTCAGATTTCTCCAGAACGCTGAGGTTTGTCATGAAGTATGCGAGGAAAATGGGTGTTAGCTTCACTACTCAGCTGATCGCGGGTCTCGGGGAGAAGGACTCCCAGATTCTGAGGGTTGCGGGCAGGCTTTACGGAATGGGTGTGAAGCGCGTTTACTACTCCGCATTCAGGCCAATCTCCGGAACGCCCCTCGAGAACAGAAGGCCTGAGAGCAGGAGGAGGCTCGTGAACCTCTACAGGGCTGACGCGCTCATCAGGGTCTACGGCTTCGACCCATCCGAAATCGAGAAAGTTATGGAAGACGGCTTTCTGCCCAGGGAAGATCCAAAGGTCGCGCTGGCGCTGAGGAAGCTTGAGAGGGGAGAAAAGCTGTCCCCCATCGAGGTTCCCGGGATCGGTGTGAAGGGCGCGTCCCTCATCGCGAGCTCTTCAGACCTTGCAGCCCTCAAGAGGGCGGGTTTTTCCGTGAAGCGTGCTTCAGCTTTTCATCCCTCTCAGAGGAGGATTGGCGATTTCACCTCTTAGGCGGCCAAACCTTTTTAACTTGCCCTCAGACTCAGGACATGGAAATTTTCACGCTCGATGTGGGGACGGGCACGCAGGACTTCCTGCTTTACATTGAGGGGGAGAACGTCAGGAACTGCCCCAAGTCCGTCATGCCCTCTCCGACGAAGGTTGTGGCCAAGAGGGTCAGAGAGATTGCCGATGCTGGGAGGAACATCCTGCTCACCGGCTACACAATGGGCGGGGGACCGAGCAGCAGGGCCATAAGGGAGGCTGCGAGCAAGGTCAGGGTTTACGCGTACGAGAAGCCCGCCCTGACAATAAACGACGATCTTGACAGGGTGAGGGCTGAGGGCGTGACGATTGTGGATGAGAGACCCGAGGATGAGAATCTTGTAGAAATAGAGCTTGGAGACGTGGATCTCGATGCCTACTCATCTATGCTCTCCTCGTTTGGCATGAATCTGCCAGACAGGCTCGTGATCTCCGTTCAGGATCACGGCTTCTCGCCGGAGGAGAGCAACAGGAGGTTCAGGTTCAGAATGTTCGAGAGGGTTCTGAAGGAGAGCCCGTACCTCGACAGCTTCCTCTACCCTGCAGAGAAAATCCCGGAGCACTACAACAGGATGATGGCCGTTGCTGAGGCTGTAAGAGATTACGGGGACAGGGTGGGCAGAGACTTCGAGCTCTACGTCATCGACACCGTGTTTTCAGCAATAGCCGGGGCTATGCTCGATGCAAGGGAGTTTCCGGCCCTCGTGATGAACTTCGGCAACGGCCACACGGTCTTCGCGATTGTGGACAGGGACGGCAGAATCTACGCTCTCATGGAGCACCACACATCCATAGTCAGGAGGATGGACATCAACAGGCTGGTCGGCCAGTTCATCAGGGGTGAGCTGACGAACGATGCTGTCTACGAGCAGGGAGGGCATGGAGCGTACATCGACAGCGTCGTGGAGGTCAGGGATTTTGTTGCGACTGGCCCCAATGCCCAGCTCTCCGACTTCAGAGAGGCGAACCCTGTTGGCGATGTCATGATCGTGGGGAATGTGGGAATGGTCAGCCTGCTCAGGAGCCATGAACTTTTCGACGTGGCAGGAGTTTGAGGAAGCGATAAGGGAAATCCTCGAGCACCACGGATTCACGACAAGGTTTCGCCACGTATTCAAAGACGAGCAGGGCAGGGCGGAGATTGACGTGCTGGCGGAGAGGTATGGACTCGTGCTGGCGATAGATGCGAAGAGGTACACTCACGGCTGGTACAGGCTGTCGGCGATAAAAAGGGAGGCGGAGAAGCACGCTAAGCGGTGTGAGAGGCTCGAAAGGCTCGAGGGGAGGAAAGTTGTGCCGGTCGTTGTCCCGCTCATAGACGACAGCGTTTACTTGCACAAGGGTGCGGTGATAGTGCCTTTCGTCAAGCTCAACGACTTCCTGCTGAACATCCACGCGTATCTCCACGAGTTCGGGTTCTGGTGACCTCAGACCGTACTGGCCTCATCACCGCCTCAGCGGCGGATCAGCTCATCATCGGTCATGGGTTTTTGGCGCGGGCGCGATATATTCCTTATGCCCTGCAAAAGGCAGGGAAAAGGTTTTATGCGTTCGGGACAAGTATCGAACATGGTTATTGGCGTCACAATGGTGAACGTCTCTCCCGGAAGGGAAAAGGCGGTTTACAAGGCCATAAAGGAGATGAAGAACGTCAGGGAGGTTTACCACGTTTTCGGCGAGTTCGACTTCGTGGTCATCATCGAGGCGGGCAGCCTCTCAGAACTCAACAAGACGGTTGACTCCATCCGGGATATTGAGGGCGTCACCAAGACTCAAACGGTGGTTGGGGCAGAAATCTGATCATTATGAGCTCCAAGCACAGGGAGATAAGCATAGCCGAGTTCTTTGAGAAGAACAAGCACATTCTCGGGTACTCCAACCCATCCAAGGCGCTCATAACCTGTGTCAGGGAGGCCGTGGACAACAGCCTCGATGCCTGCGAGGAGGCGGGGATACTGCCCGACATAATGGTCAAGATCTCCAAGACCGGGGAGGGGTTTTTCAGGATCGTAGTGGAGGACAACGGCCCGGGCATAGAGAGGGATCAGATACCGAGGGTATTCGGAAAGCTCCTTTACGGATCGAGGTTTCACGCGATAAAGCAGAGCAGGGGTCAGCAGGGTATAGGAATCTCGTCGGCAGTCCTCTACGCCCAGATCACCACCGGAAAGCCCACGGTTGTCACGTCAAAGGTTGAGGGTGGAAAGGCCTACAGGTTCGAGCTCCTCATAGACACAAAGAAGAACGAGCCCGAAATCGTGAGTGAGCGCGAGGTTGAGTGGTTCTCACCACACGGAACGAGGATTGAGCTCGAGATAAGGGGCAGCTACGTCAAGGAGAGGAAGCAGAGCGTTTACGAGTACCTGAAGGAAACCTCCGTCGTCAACCCGCACGCAAGAATCACCTTCATAACCCCCGACGGGGAGGTGCACGATTTCAAGAGGATCAGCGACACCCCTCCTGAGCCGCCGAAGGAGATAAAACCTCACCCGCACGGCATCGAGATAGGTACGCTGATGGCCATGCTCAAGAACACGAAGGCAAGAGACCTGAAGAACTTCCTCAAAACCGAGTTTGTGAGAGTTGGGGACAAGATAAGCGAGGAGATCCTCGCAAAGGCCGGTCTGCCTGCAAGCATGAGCCCCTCATCCCTCTCGAGGGAGGATGCCGAGAGGCTCATAAACGCTTTCAGGCTGACAGACCTCCTCCCCCCTCCTGTAGACTGCCTCTCGCCGATAGGTGAGAGCCTGATAATGAAGAGCCTGATGGAGGAGTACTCCCCAGAATTCGTTTATGCTGTGACGAGGAAGCCGAAGGTTTACTCAGGGCATCCGTTTCTCGTCGAGGCCGGAATAGCCTACGGGGGAGAGATCAAGGAGGACAAGGTTTCGCTTCTGAGGTTTGCCAACAAGATCCCGCTACTCTACCAGCAGAGCGGCTGTGCCCTCACTCAGGCTGTGGTGAGCGTTAACTGGAAGAACTACGGGCTTCAGCAGTCCAAAAACGAGCTGCCTGTGGCTCCGGCAGTAATACTCGTTCACGTCGCCTCCACAAACGTTCCCTACGTTTCCGAGTCCAAGGAGGCCGTTGCAGCTATACCCGAGATAATCGAGGAGGTCAGGCTCGCGCTTCAGGAGTGCGGGAGAAGGTTGAAGGAGTATGTTGAGAGGAAGAAGAGCATTCAGAAGAGGAAGAAGAAGGAGGAAGAGCTCCTGAAGATCATCCCGCTGCTGGCGGAGAAGATAAGCGAGGTGGTCGAGAGGGAGAAGGTTGACGCTGAGAAGGTTATAGCGAGGATAATGGGGAAGGTGTACGTGTCGAGGGAGGTAAGGGATGGCAGGGCCGTCGTAGTCATTCACAACTTCTCCAGCGCGAGGAGGAGACTCAGAATCTATGAAATGTGTGACGGCGGGATAAACGGGGACAGGACTGCCAAGTGGGACGTGGAGGTTGGGCCGGGGGAGGAGTGCAGGATAGAGTACGAGTTCAAAGGCAGGCACATCAACAGAAAGCCGCTCGTTGAGGGGATTGAGGAAGAGATGCTCGCGGGTGGAGAGGTGGTGAAGCTTGGATATTGAGCAGAAAGCGTTGAAGGCCCTGCTCAGGATAGCCGAGTCCATCTACGAGCAGCTGAAGAATGGGGAGATACCGGAGATAGAGATCTCCACGAGAACAAAGTACAACATCGAGTTCAATGAGGAGAGCGAGGTGTGGGTTTATGGCGACAGGACATCAACGAGGTCTGCGAAGACGCTTAAGGGAGCGTACATGATGCTCAGGATGGCGTACGTGATGGGCTTCATAAAGGAGCAGCTCAAAGTGAACAAGTCCTCGACCCTCAGAGAGCTCTACTACATCTCCGAGAACTGGGGGATGGCCAAGTTCAACGAGCAGGCCGACAGCGACAGGCTGATAGAGGATCTCGAGATTCTCACCGCCTTTCAGAGGGAGCACTTCCACATAAGGCCAGAAGAGGATGGCGCTACGGTGATTGGCCCAATCAGGATTAGGGAGGAGACGAGGAGGGGTGTTAGGGAGATCCACTGTCAGGAGGACGTTGGAGAGGGTGGATACCAGATTCCCGTGAACGTGGACAGGCTGGAGTTTGTCGAGCACGACGCGAAGTTCGTCATAGCAATAGAGACCGGAGGTATGAGGGACAGGCTCGTCGAGAACGGGTTTGACGAGGAGTTTGACGCGATAATCGTGCACCTGAAAGGCCAGCCAGCGAGGAGCACCAGAAGGCTGCTCAAGAGACTGAACACAGAGCTCGGGCTGCCCGTGGTGGTCTTCACGGATGGAGACCCCTGGAGCTACAGGATCTACGCCAGCGTTGCTTACGGGAGCATAAAGTCAGCCCACCTCAGCGAGTACCTCGCAACTCCCGCAGCGAAATTCGTGGGGATCAGGCCGTCGGACATCGTGAAGTACAACCTCCCTTCGGACAAGCTGAACGAGCAGGATGTGAAGGCTTTGAACGCGATTCTCACCGACCCGCGCTTTGATTCTGACTTCTGGAGGAGCGAGGTTAAGCTGCAGCTTGACCTCGGCAAGAAGTCGGAGCAGCAGGCACTCGCCAAGTACGGTCTCGACTACGTCACCGATGTTTACCTGCCCGAGAGATTAACGGAGATGGGGATCTTGAAAGCATGAAGCTGCAGACCAAGCTCGTAGCGGTAATAGTCGTGTCCTTTCTCGGCATGCTCATCCTCTCGGTCATCTACGTGACGTATTCCGTCGTTTCGATCTCCGATAAGATCGAGCAGATGGTAGTCGAGATGGAGTCCGGCAGCATAGAGAGGTTCATGGACAGGCAGGTTGACGAGCTCGGCGAGAGGTGTGCAGTCTACCTGAACGCAGAGAGCTTCTCCGACCTCGGGGATGTTGGGAGGAGGCTGGAAAACCCGGTGCTGTTCAAGCTTCTCGGGATCAGTGCTGCGATAGTCCTTGACAGCTCGTATGAGGAGGTTGCATCGCTCGCCTACGACTCGAGAAACGGGAGCTGGGTGAGGGTCCCGGATCGAGTCAGAGAAAGCATCGGAACGATGGTGGAGCACAGGAGCGGCATAATCTTGCTCGACAGGCCTGCCATATTCTCGGTTCACCCTGTTGAGACCCTGAGCGAGGAGAACGGTTATGTGGTCTTCGTCAGGTACATTGACGAGCACATGATCTCCGAGCTGAAGTCCCACGAGGACGTTGAGATCGGACTGAGCGACAGGAGGGTCGAAGAGCAGGTTTACGAGCTGAGGGACGGAAACCTCATCATTTACCTCCCACTCAGGGATGTGAGAGGGGATATTGCGCTCGTTTTCGAGTACTCGCTCCACCCGTACTGGAGAGACCTCTCGAGGTTTGGCGTGCTCAGCGCGATAGTGTTCGTCTCCGCAACCACAGTTGTTGTGGGCTTCGCCGTACTGATCGTCCTTGGCAGGGACGTGGAGAGGATACGGGAGATCTCCGAGTTCACGAGATCCGTGACGGAGCACGGGTACTCTGACAGGAGGCTGGAGGTGAGGGGAGATGACGAGATCTCATCACTTGCCGAGAGCATCAACACGATGCTCGACGAGATCCAGAAGTCCCAGAGGAGCTTAGAGATGGCCAACGAGAACCTGCGCTTCCTCAACAGGCTCATGAGGCACGACCTGCTCAACAGGCTTACGAGGATCATGGGGCTTGCGGAGCTGGGGCTGGAGAGGAAGACTCCTGAGTTTTACGAGGGGATTCTGGAGGCTGTAGAGGACTCTGCGAGGCTGATTGAGAGGGTCAAGAATCTTGAGGTGGCCTTCACCGACTACAGGCCCGAGAGAATAGACCTCAGGGAGGTCATCGAGGAGGTCATGAAGAACTACGACATTGCCTACGAGATCCACGGGGACGCGACGGTCTTGGCGGACGTCGGGATATACTCGGTTGTTGACAACCTCGTCAGCAACGCCATAAGGCATGGCGGAACGGAGAGGATCGAGTTCGAGATCGCTGAGAAGGAAGAGTATGTGGAGCTGAGGGTTAAGGACTACGGCAGGGGGATCTCAGATGAGATCAAGGAGGAGATCTTCAGGGAGGGTTTCAGCACGGCGGACAGCCTCGGACTGGGCCTCTACATCGTGAGGAGGATAGTCGAGAGGTACGGTGGGAAGGTCTGGGTGGAGGACAATCCGGAGGGCGGAGCGGTGTTCGTGATCAGGCTGCCCAGAGCGTGAGGCCTGAAAAAATTTTTATTTCTGCTGACAACTTGCTTTGTGGTGAAGGTTGTTGTGAGGGACAGCTGCGTGGGCTGCTCTTTCTGCAAGCTTTCGTGCAGGTTCGACGCGATTGAGGTTTTAGGAAAAGCTGAGATAGATCACGAGAGGTGCACTCTCTGCAGGAGGTGCATTTCCTACTGTCCTCTCTCGGCCTTGGTGGTGGAATGAGGGTCGGCATAGTCGGTGCGGGGCTCGGAGGTCTGCTGACGGGAGCAATTCTGGCAGAGAACGGGTACAGGGTTGAGGTCTTCGAGAGACTGCCGTTCATCGGCGGCAGGTTCACGTCTATAAGCTACAAAGGCTACGAGGTCAGCACCGGCGCTCTCCACATGATCCCGCACGGGAGCAAAGGCCCTCTGGCGAGGCTGCTGAGGAGGGCTGGCTGCAGGGTGGAGATCGTGGATTCAAGACCCGAGGCCGAGATCTACTGGAACGGGGAAAGGGAGGTTTTGAGCAGGAGGTCGTTTCCGTTCAGAGACCTGATGAAGCTCAATCTCGAGTTTCTGAGGCTGAAGTTTGGAAGGAACAGAACTCTGGAGGAGTTCGGCAAGGGGCTGAGCGAGAGGGCATACCTCTTCATGAGGGCGTTCCTCGGATGGAGCCTGAGCGTTTTCCCTGATCAGATCAGCTTCGGAAGCATAGTTCCGATTTACAGGCAAACCGAGAGATACAGAGGTCCCGGGATTCCTGTCGGCGGGTGCAAGGCGGTTGTTGAGGAGCTTGCTGAGGTTATAAAGTCGAACGATGGCGTGATAGCGAGAGAGGAGGTCACGGCTCTAAAGCCGGGGGAGATCTTCGGCGTTTACGGTAAGGAGAGGCGTGATTATGACGTCGTCGTATCCAACCTCGGTCACAAGCTCACCATGGAACTCCTCGGCGAGCGATACGGGGAGGTTAAGCCGGAGAGCAGGGGTGTGAAGTACACGATCGCCCTTGACGAGCCGTTTGTCGGTCACACCGGAGTCCTCTTCACACTCGGGATGAGGATAGCCGGGATGAATGAAGTGACGAATGCGGATGACAATCTGGGGAAGAAGCACATGCTTCAGGCCCACCAGCCCCTGAGAGAGGGGAGCAGAGAGGAGATCCTTGCTGGTCTCAAGGAGCTCAGGGAGATCCTCAAGGGGTACAGCTATGTGATAATCGCGGTTCAGAGCTACAAGGGTGACTGGCCGGTCAACAGGGTGATGGCTGGGATGAAGGAGAGCAACTCCACACCCTACAGGAACCTTTACGTTGTTGGTGACGGTGCCAAGGGCGAGGACATAGAGGTTGACGGGGTGGCCCTTGGGGTTGAGAGGGTTCTGGGGGAGCTGCTGTGAAGGTCGTGGAGTTCCGAAACGTGGAGAAGACCTTTGGAAGGTTCAAGGCCCTGAAGGGGCTGAGCTTCGAAATATCCGGAGATGAGAGGGTGGCGCTTCTCGGGCCCAACGGCAGCGGGAAGACAACGACGGTCAAGCTCATAAGCGGGCAGATCAGGCCGACGGGGGGAGAGGTGAGGGTCTTCGGGAAGTCCAGAATTGACGAGGAGGTTAAGGCGAGGATTGGGGTGGTGAGCCACAACACATTCCTCTACGACGACCTCACGGCTTACGAGAACCTCGAGTTCTTCGCGAGGATCTACGGGCTGGATGAGGAGAGGATTGGGGAGCTGCTCAGGGAGTTCGGGCTGTGGAAGAGGAGACACGAGCTCGTAAGAAACTACTCGAGGGGGATGAAGCAGAGACTCTCCATCGCGAGGGCTCTGATAAACGATCCCGACCTCCTGATACTCGACGAGCCCACGACCGGGCTTGACGTGGAGGGGAGGAACAGGCTCTTCGAGGCCATTTCCTCGTTCAGCGCAACAATCCTCTTTACCACCCACAACCTTGGCGAGGCTGAGATGCTTTGCACGAGGGTGCTGATAATCAGGGACGGAAGGCTCGTTTACGATGGGACTGCAGATGAGGTCGAGAGGGTCTACAGGGAGGTGATGGGGTGAAGTTCCTCGAAATAGCGAAGAAGGATCTGAAGTCGGAGTTCAGAACCAAGAACACAATAAACTTCCTGTTCCTCTTTGCACTGCTGTCCATAATGCTCTTCAGCGCCACCGTTGAGAATCCAGAGCCGGCGTTGCTTTGGGTGGTCTTCATATTCGCGGGAATGCTCGGCTATTCGAGGGCGTTCCTGAAGGAGGTCGAGACGGGCACCCTTGATGCGCTTAGGATCTCTCCCGTCTCGCCATCCTCAATCCTGTTCGGAAAGATTGTGTTCAACGCCGTCATAATGCTTCTGCTTGAGGCCGTAATTGTGCCCATCTTCATGGCCGTTTTTGAGATCTATCCAAAAAACCTGCTGATGGCTCTTGTTGCGATAACCGCTGGCAATCTCGCTTTCGTGATAGTCAGCAGCTCCCTGTCAGTTCTCGTTATAAAGTCCAAGGCGAGGGAGCTTCTTCTTCCAATACTGCTGTTCCCCGTCGTATTTCCGGTGATTCTCTCCACAGTTCAGGCGTTTGGCATGGCCGTGTCGGGGAATGTGGAGGGAATAGCTTCTCCTCTCTCCGTGGTGCTCGGCTTCTCAACCGCGATGATTGCAGTTGGTTACCTAACTGTCGACTATGCCCTCGTCGAGTAGATCCCTCACGGCCCTTCTGACAGCCTCCTCGCTGGAGTACCTTGGCCTCCAGCCGAGGGACTTCAGCTTCTCGATTGACAGCAGCATCACAGGCACGTCCCCCTTCCAGCCCCTGTCTCCACCGGTGAACCTAAACCTCGGGTTCAGCCCCATCTCCTCGCTGACGATTTCCGCTATCCTCCTGACCTTCACCTGATCCTCGCTGCCTATGTTGAAGATGTTCACAACGTCATCACTCCTATCGACGGCGTGAAGCATCGCACCAATGCAGTCGTCTATGTATATGTACGACTTGTTCTGCTCCCCGTTTCCAAGTATCTCCAGCTCCTCCGGGTTTTTCCTGAGCTTGAGTATGAAGTCGTAGATCACGCCGTGCCTGCTCCTCCTTCCAATCACGTTGGCGAACCTGAAGATCCAGGACTTCATGTCGTATGTGTGGCAGTAGGATGAGATCATGGCCTCACCAGCAACCTTTGAGGCGCCGTAAACGGAAATCGGCATCGTCGGGTACTCTTCGGGGGTGGGGATTACCTTCGCCTCCCCGTAAACCGTGGACGTAGATGTGAAGACGATTCTGCTCACACCCTCCTTTCTCATCGCCTCGAGAAGGTTCCACGTGGCGAGAACGTTATTTTCATAAATCTCATCCGGCCTCTGGTATGACAGCCTGACATCCGGGTTGGCGGCTATGTGCCAGACCTCCTCAACACCTTTAACGGCGTTCAGGGCATCGTCCAAGCGCCTCAGATCACCCTCAACAAATTCCGCATCTTCGTTAACGAAAGAAGGATTTCCGGATGATAAATTGTCTATAATCCTGACCTCGTTACCTCTTTCGATGAGTGCGTCGACTATGTGGCTTCCTATGAATCCTGCTCCTCCCGTGACCAGTATCATGCTTCAAAATCTGGAAAGGTATATATACTATTTTTGATAAATGGTAGGTCTGCTTAGAGGCGTTATTTCGCTCTAAAATAAAAAATAATGACAGAAAGAGGTGATGCGGGTGCTTCCGAACCAGATGGTCAAGTCAATGGTCGGCAAAATGGTTAGAGTGGAGATGAAGGGTGAGGAGAACAGCCTTGTGGGCAAGCTGGAGAGTGTTGACGACTACATGAACCTCCACCTCTCCAACGCAATAGAGTACAAAGGCGAGGAGAAGGTGAGGGTTCTGGGAGACATAGTGCTCAGAGGAAACAACGTGATTCTCATCCAGCCGTTTGAGGATTGAAGATGGAGATTAGGGACCAGATCCTCAAGCTTCTCGAGGAAAAGGGAGCAATTCTTCAGAAGGATCTGTGGAAGGAGCTCAACATAGACAGCAGCAAGTGCTCAAGGATTCTCAGGAAGCTTGAGAAGGAGGGGCTCATAAAGAGACTGGAGATAGTCGTGGACGGCGTCAAGACATTCAAGATAGTCCCAGCCGACGCAGAGGAGGAAGAGGAGGAAGAGCTCACTCTGATGGAAATAATGCAGAGGTACGAGGACATCACCGGCCTGCCTCCATGCTTCGGCTGCAGGGTCTACGACTGTGAGCCATCGGACTGCATAAAAATCGAGGTCTGGTTCCTGAGAAAGGCGACGCTCGGCTGAGGTCGGGACAACTTTTTTATATTACTTCCGCTCAAGACTCTTTTTGGGGGAGCGGCGGAGGGCAGCTTCCCGCTGTGCGGGAGGAAAGTCCCCCCACCGCTGATGGCGGGACGCCGCAAGGCGTCGTGCCGAGAGGCACGGCAACGGAACAGAAACGTCACTCCTGCAGGGTAATGCGAGGAAGCCGGAAGGCCGAGATCACCTGCGGGAGTTGAAACGGCCGTCCCCGCCGGTGCAAGGCATGTGCCGCTCAGACGGATGCTGCCTGAAACAGAAGGGGGCTTACTACCGCCACTCCCCCGGTATCTCAATTTTTAATAAGCTGATTTTGCTTGGTTTGCGAGTCGATATTTCTGCAATTCTTTTATTTTTCCGGCTTCTCCGGATGTCTTAATGTCTAAGCTGCCAGTAGTGTCTTACAATGATGTCATAAGGGCTTTATCAAAAGCTGGATTCGTTTACGCACCAAAAAGAGGTAAGATAGCCACATTGCCATGTATAAAGTAGATAACGCAGGAAAAACGAGATTGATAATCATTCCGAGGAAATTAAACAAGGAGGAATTTCTGGAACTCCTCAGATAGTAACTTCAAATGTTGTTACAAACTTTTTACTGAAAACAGCTTCGAATTTGTCGTCAGGATATGCCAAGTTCTTTTGCATTCTCGATGTATAGCTCTACAGCTTCTTTTAGATTTTCCAGAGCCTCCTCTATCGTATCTCCACAGCTCGCAACCTCAAGCTCAGGGCATTTTGAAACGTACTGATATCCTTCCCTCCTTACCAGAGCTGTTAGTGTTGTCACGATAGATGTTCTGGTTTTGGTACTTTATAAACTGTTGTCTTCGGCAAAAGCTTCATGAAACGTGGAAAAGTTTTGCTGGGCAGTAGAGGATTTGGGATTACCTGTAGGTGCATGTCTTCGCTTCCTAAAGGAGGAAATTATTATATTTTCGCGTTTTGAATAGTATTATGGAATCGCTCAGATCCAGTTTTGCAGTCCTTCTGGAGAGCTTCGAGTTCTCGTCCGATGTTGAGGAGAGAATCCGGCTCCTCAGAGCGGCTGTTGGAAAGCTGGAGAACATCTTCTACGGGACGGAGAAGGAGGACGTTTACAGGGATGTCCTCAGGAGGCTAAAGCTCAGGCTCAAGGAGCTGAGAGCTCAGATGGGCTCCTTCAACCTTGACTTCGAGGAGTGGAGGGTGCTGATGGACACACTCGACGAGATGAGGGACGAGGTTGAGAGGATCGCCGTGAAGGAGGCAGTCGTGGAGAAGTAGATCGAACATGTGTTCGACAGATTTTTAATCTCCTCTCTCAATTCAGATAGTATGAGGTCTGCCCTCGTCGTTGTGGACATGCAGAAGGATTTCTGCTATCCAGATGGAAAGCTCTTTGGAGGAGAGCACCTCTCGAGCATATTCGAGCCAACCGCAAGGGCAGTCAGCGAGACGAGGAAGAAAATGCCGGTAATCTTCACCCAGGACTGGCACAGGAAGGACGATCCAGAGTTCGAGATATGGCCCGAGCACTGCGTCGCAAATACTGAAGGGGCTGAGATAATAGACGAGCTTGAGGTGAGGGAAGAGGATTACATCGTCAGGAAGCGCAGGTACTCGGCTTTCTTCGGCACCGACCTCGATCTAACACTCAGAGAGCTTGGCATTGAAAAGCTATACCTCACGGGAGTCCTGACGAACATCTGCGTCCTGCACACTGCTGGAGATGCTGTGCTCAGGGGCTACAAGGTTGCGGTGATAAAGGACTGCACCGCGGCACTGAACGACTACGATTACGAGTACGCTTTGAAGCACATGGAAAACGTCTTCAGCGCGGAGATCATAACCTTGAGCGACTTCTTGCAAGGGTTGTGATTGCTGCGAAGGCTGTGGAGATTAGGAGCGAGTAGGATATGCTGAGCCCTGCATAATGCAGCACGAGAAACGCGAGGGCAAAGCTCATTATTGCTGTTCCCGCAATTGATGAGCGCTGGAGGCTTGTGGTCAGTGCTTTTTTCTCTCTTTCATCCATGTCCATGCTTTTCGCTCGGGAGCATATAAGCCTGTCCTTTTGTGTTTCGCTTGGCATTCACTTGTCGACTCTTCACTTTCTTGAAAATCGCTTCCATGCGAGTGCTATCAGTGCGGCAACAGAAGCTGCGAACCTTGCTGCAAAGTATGCTGCAAAAACCCCTGCACCAAGTGGAGCGAGAATGCACCACCACAAGGGGACTTCGGAGATCAGGTAGGCGGATGCGAGGGCTCTGGGGTTTCTGTTCACCGAGTACGAGTATGAAAACGCAGCTCCAAAGAACAGGATGTCCCACAGGTTCCAGTATCCAGAAACGAGCGGTAAGTTGTAGTTGATCGTGAACAGCAGGAAGGATGCGGCGATACCGGTTTTTCCTCCAAACAGCTCGTATGCTGCTGAGTGGTAGATGTAGGCGACGATTATGCTGAAAATTCCCCAGTAGAGTACAGCAAAGGCTGGGATTACGGTGCTCCACTTGTCTATGAAGCTAGGCTTCGCATCGACAAACATCCGCTCCGGGCCGGAGGTCAGCATTATTGCCAGGGGAATTGCGTTTCCCACAGCGAGAAGGGTGAGGACGTGGATTAGGCTGCTCGCAAAATCCGATGAATCTGCATGGCTGAGCTGACTTTTCAGGAAAATCCTTGAGATCATCCAGAGTACTGCGAGCAGGAGCAGTGCCTCAATCAGCTTTGCTTCCACACCGGGGTTAGGTGTGAGGCTGTGAAGAGCAAGTGAGGTGGCGTAAGATGTGATCGTAATGGTTACGAGGTACCCACAGGCTCTCGGTTTTGTTACCTTCAAAAAGAACACCCCACTTGAAAAAGCTCAGTGGACGTAAAAATATGTTCTGGAGAGTGTGTTCAGGTTGCAGTTTCGCATTTCGCGGCTCTTTTGTGGTAATAGGGATTAAAATTTGAACTGTGTTTTAGAGCAAAAGTTAATATAATACGCTTGGTTGTATCTATCTAAGGTGTGTGGATGGAGCGAATCGCCGCACTGCTGCTTCTGGTGGTCGCTGGAGTCATCGCAGGCCTTGCCGTGCATGATATGGTAAGATCAGAGAAGGAACCTCCATCAATCAGTTCTGAAAACCTTTCTTGGGTGTGTAACAGTTCAGATGGGCAGATAATATATGGAGATCTTCCAAATTTCAGAAGCGAGGAAGACAGGCAGGAGTGGCTGGCGAAGCTTGATACTCTCGGAAAATCTATCAGGGAGAATGGACTGTTAGCCCAGCATTTCTACCCAAATGGGCCGGTAATTTCCTACGGTTTCGACTACAGAGGGTATTTTGTGGTCGCTTTGGAGAACTGTTCGAAAATTGAAAAACACGAACTGGATGCAATCTATGAAATAATCAACAGGGAGGCTGGGAAACTTGGGATAGAAAATATTCCCGTTCTTTTCAGGTTTGAAGGTGTTCCGGTTGCTGAATAGATGTTGGATTTGTTAGATTTTTATTTTTGCATGTTCGGAAATGTTAAGTACACGTAAGTGCATGTAAATAATATGGCCCACAAAACCCTTACGATATCGGAAGAGGCGTACAACACTCTCAAGAGACTCAAAAAGGAGGGAGAGTCCTTCAGTGACGTCATTCTTAGAATAACCAAGGGAGCAAGATTGCTGGAATATCTGGAGGCCAATGAGTTCTCTGAGGATCTGATAAAAAGCATAGAGGATGTTTACAAAGACAGAGAGCTAATCAGGGGCAGAGACATTGAAATCTGACGTGGGTGGTTTGATGGTGTGTCTCGAAACAGATTTTCTTGTTGCTCTGCTGAGAAAGGACCAAAGTGCCTTGGATAAGTTAAAAAGCTTGGTTGAGGGTGGAGAAAGGCTTTCTACTACTCCTGTAAATGCTGCTGAGCTGTTCAAGGGAGTATACATGTCCAAAAACGTTGAGGATAATCTCAGGAAAGTTCGCGGCTTGTTGGCGAGAATAGACATTCTTGAGTTCAATCTTGTGGCATCTGATATCTATGGCAGAATAGTTTCGGAACTTGGAAGAAGGGGTGAGCGTGTAGGTGAAATGGATGTTCTCATTGCCAGCATAGCTCTGGCCCATAATGAGAGAGTTTTGACAAGAAACACAAAACACTTTGGCAGAATACGGGAACTGGAAGTGGAGTCGTGATAAAATTAAGTTTTTAAAGGATGGGCAGCCTCAGCCTCTCCCCTCTCATCACCTGTCAGATCGCCCATCATTCATCATTGGCCTACTACTCTCATCCGGTGCGGAAATTAATACCTTTTGGAATGTCTGGGTTTAAGATGGTTCACAATTCTGCTGCACTTTTTAAAATTTTTTAGAAAATTTGGGATAATTTCTTAAATTTTCAGAAGATTTTCCGTTTTTTATTAAATATATTTTAATAGTGCGGCGAGAAACAAGCTTCGAGGTGATGCACGTGGACAGCGGAGATACTGCCTGGCTCCTCGTCTCAACGGCGATGGTCATGCTGATGGTGCCGGGAGTCGGGCTTTTCTATGCGGGAATGGTGAGGAGGAAGAACGCGGTTTCAATGCTCTCGCTGTCATTCGTGGCCTTGGCTGTTGTGAGCCTTCAGTGGGTGCTGCTGGGCTACACGCTCTCGTTTAGCAGCGATGTTCTGGGTTTTGTCGGAGATCTGAGCTGGCTTGGCCTGAGAGGGGTTTCCGGAGATTCCGGCAGCATACCCTCGCTGCTGTTCGTTGCCTTCCAGCTTACGTTTGCAGCGGTAACCCTCGCGATACTATCGAGCGGAGTGGCGGAGAGGGTGAAGCTCAGCTCGTTCATGGTTTTCGGGCTGCTGTGGACAACGCTCGTCTACGACCCGCTCGCCCACTGGGTGTGGGGCGGAGGGTGGCTTGCGAAGCTCGGAGCGCTGGACTTCGCTGGAGGAACTGTGGTGCACATAAGCTCCGGGTTCTCTGCACTGGCTCTTGCCTTCGTTGTCGGCAAGAGACTGGGCTACGAGGAGCACAGCATAACTCCTCACAACATACCGATGACCATGCTCGGCACCGCGCTGCTGTGGTTCGGGTGGTTCGGCTTCAACGCCGGAAGTGCTCTATCTGCTGGAGAGAGTGCGGCGAACGCACTGCTTGTGACAAATACGGCCGCAGCATCAGGAGCAATAGCATGGCTGATTGCGAGCTGGCTTCACGACAAGCCCAGCGCCCTCGGAATGGTGAGCGGCGCAATAGCGGGGCTGGTGGCGATAACTCCCGCCGCAGGCTATGTGGATTCCATTTCCGCGATGGCCATTGGCGGATTAGCAGGTGCGCTCTGCTACGGAGCAATGCTCTTCAGGGTGCGCATGAGGTGGGACGAAAGCCTCGATGCATGGGCGGTGCATGGAATTGGAGGAGTGTGGGGCGCTCTGGCAACGGGAATCTTCGCCATGGAGAGTGTTGGTGGATACAGCGGTCTGCTCTACGGGAATACCGACCAGTTCGTCGCGCAGGTCATCGCCACGGCATCAGCAATACTTTATGCGTTCGCTGTAACACTTGTTCTGGCGAAGGCCGTCGACATGGCGATGGGGCTGAGGGTAGCGCAGGAGGAGGAATACGTCGGGCTGGACATCTCCCAGCACGGTGAGCGAGCATACGCGTGAGGTGGTAGCATGAAGATGGTTGTGGCGGTAATACGACCGGAGAGAGTCGAGCACGTCCTTGATTCACTGGAAAGGCATGCCTTCGTTGCCCTGACTCTCACGGAGGTGAAGGGGAGGGGCGAGCAGAAGGGAATCCAGCTTCAGTTCCGTGGAAGGACTGTTGAGGTGGACATGCTGGAGAAGGTCAAGCTGGAGGTCGTTGTTGAGGACGATGAGGTGGAAAAGGCTATGGAAGCGATAACCTCTGCTGCGAGGACCGGAAAAATTGGAGACGGCAGGATATTCGTCGTTCCGGTTGAAAAGAGCGTGAGGATAAGGACGGGCGAGGTCAGGCAGTGAGCTCTGCCCACTTGTCCTCGCTCTCGTACACTCTGACCCTCACGACGTTCAAACTCCTTTCCCTCAATTTTTTGAAGATCTCCACGCAGATGTTCTCAGACGTCGGAACCTCTATTATCTCGTTCAGTATCCTGTGGTCGAACTCGCTCAGGATTTCTCTCAGCAGCTTTTTCAGGTCGTAGAAGTCCATCACCATTCCGTCCTCCTTGACCTCGCCCTCAATCTCCACCTCAACCATGAAGTTGTGCCCGTGCAGTCTCCCGCACTTCTCGTGCCCCGGAATTGAGTGGGCGGCGCTGAACTTCTCTTTAACTCCGATTCTCATTCATCTCACCCCTAAGTACTTGTGAACCTGAGGGATCACCCTCGTGTCGGCAAGCTCCAGCATCTTCTCCTGAAGCTTTAAAATGTTTCTCACATCCGAACCAAACACGGGCTGCAGGACGAAGCAGCGAACGTAGTCTGAGATTCCCTCAGCCCTTGCCATGACATCCTCAAAGTCGAATTGCTCTGGCAGGACGATCTTGGCGAAGGTCACTCTCTCCTTCGAGTCCCTCAGAATCCTGAACGTCTCGACTGTTCTCTCGTATATTTCCTCGTAGCCAGCTCTCAGCGCTTCTCTCACCTTAAGATCTCCCGCCACTATGTCAACGTGTTTCAGCTTTCTGGCCTCTTCGGGCAGGGACATGTTGGACTCGAGGTAGAACGTCCTCGTCTTTTCCAGCCCGGATATGAAATCCGCATAGAGCAGCGGCTCCCCTCCGGTGAACGAGACGGAGTGAATGCTCGTAGCAGAGTCTATGACCCTCTGAACGTAATCTATGCCAACAGGGTTCTCAAGCTCCCTTCCGCTCGCATAGTCCACACATTTTTCAGAGTACTGGGTGTCGCAGTAGTAGCAGTCGAGATTGCAGCCCGAGAACCTGACGAAGAGCTGTCTTACCCCGCAGAAAATGCCCTCTCCCTGTATCGAGTAGAAGATCTCGCTAATGTTTGCCCTCATGCTCCCTCTTCTTCTCCTCGTAGGCTTTAACGGCCCTACCCCACTCATCATCGCTGAGCAGCGGGTCTTTTGCGTTGTTCAGCAGAAACGCCTCAGTTCTTTCCAGACACGTTCCGCACTCGAGGCACGGCCTCTCTCCACCTTCGTAGCAGCTCCACGTGAGCTCGTAGGGAACTCCAAGCCTCAGCCCGAGCCCGACTATCTCGTCCTTGGTCATGTCCACGAATGGGGCCCTAATCTCGACAGGCGTCCAGAGGTTTGCGAGGTAAACTGCTGTATCCAGAGCTTTGACGAACTCCTTCCTGCAGTCCGGGTAGATGCTGTAGTCGCTTCTGTGGGCTGCGTAGTAAACCTCTCCCGCCCCAATCTTCACCGCATATCCAGCGGCTATGGACAGCATTATCATGTTCCTGTTGGGGACTATGGTCTGTCTTTGCACGTCCTCGCTGTAGAACGCCTTGGGCACCTCATCGCTCCCGGTTAGCGCTCCCGCGGAAATGAGGTCGTGAATTGTGGAGATGTCCACGACTCTGTGGCTCACAGTACCCCTTTCCCTTGCCTTTTCCGCTATCAGCCCAGCGTGTTCTATCTCCTTCGAGTGCTTCTGCCCGTAGTTGAACGTGAGAGCGTGAACCTCGTAACCCTTATCCAAGAGCCAGTAGAGGAGGGTTGAGCTGTCTATTCCCCCGCTGAGTATGAGGACGGCTTTCATTGCTTGGAGTTTTTGGAAAGTGCAAATTAATTTATCCCTGTTGTTTCATTCAGTGAAACGGGAAAGCACTTAACCTCCATATAGAAATATTTTACTTTCACACGTAGCAAAAAATTTTTATTAGTTTACTTTGGTAATTTGCTTAATGCGGATTAAGATCGGGCTGACCGCCCGCGAGAAAAACTTCACAATTGACCTGAACTACAACTATCATCTTGCCTCCGCAATTTACAGGGCGATCGAGAGGGCCAACCCAACCCTTTCACTCGAGCTCCACAGTCCATCCAGACCCAAGCTTTTCACCTTCAGCAGGCTCCTCGTTCCCGGCAGGAAGTTCCGGATTTCTGGAGAGAGGATGCATGTTTTCGGAGAGGAGCTTGCTTTCTTCTTCTCCACACCGAGGACGGATGTGGCCGAGGCGTTTGTAGAGGGAATTCTCTCGAAACCGGAATTCAGAATCTCGGGGGTGGATTTCGTAGTATCTGAGGTAAGGATCGTTCCGGAAAGGGAGATCGGCAGCAAAGCGAGGTTCATCACTCTAAGCCCGATAAACGTCTCGACAGTCGAGAGCAAGAACGGCAGAAAGAGAATTCTTGATCTATATCCGGATGATGAGAGGTTCTATGCAATTTTACAGCAGAACCTTGTGAAGAAGTACATTGAGTTCTACCGCAGAACTCCAGAAAACGTGGAGCTTGAAATAAAACCCCTGAATGTTAAGGCAAAAAGGATCAGGATAAAGAACACATTTCACCGCTGTGTTGAGATGGTTTTCGAGGCTAAAGGGAGCAAGGAGCTGCTGGAGATGGGATACTGGGCGGGATTCGGTGGTAAGAATTCAATGGGGCTCGGGATGGTGAAGGTGGTATGAGTGGCGTTAACTTAACTAGAGAGCAATCTGAAAAAAGAACTCAATCAGGTAGTTTATTTTATTGGACAGGCCATCCGTTTGTAGATGCAGGGTTGGTTGCGATTTTACTAATTGCTGGAAAAAAGAAGCCCGAAGACCTCACTGTAGAAGATGTAGAAAAAGCAATAAGCTTTGCTGCTGAACTTTATGCAACAAAAGAATGGAGTACGAAATACATTCATGGAATGATCTTCCCAAACAGTGGAATATTAATGGCAAATCCAAGTATGGGCAAAAAGAGGTCACCGACATCTATTGCTGAAAATTTACAGAGTATTTTTGAAGAGCTTAAGTCCAGCGATAATGATTCTCCTACATGCGTTCTGTGTGGGAGGCGACCAGCCTACTCAAAGAAGGATATTTATCTTTCAGTATTCCCATTACTTGGGACTGGTGGTGTTCCAAACTTTTTCCACTCTGCAAATCTCCGTGGAGCAGACATCTGTGCTCATTGTGTTTTTTTAGCGCAATTCATGCCACTTATATCTTACAGACTTTCGAGAGTTTTGGTAATACATGCTTACCCATATGAACTGATGCTAGAGCTCTCCAAAGAAGCTCTTGAAGATATAAAGAAAAGTAAACTTGCTTCTCAGGCGAGGGGATTTAGACGACCGGAAAACTTTCTTTTCCATCTTGTTGGAGAAGTAACAAGAAAAATGGAAAGTTCCGAGTTCTGGGAAAACGCTTCAGTAACTCTTTATTACTTTATATGCAACAACCAGAACCAAATTTTAGATTTAATTCACATTCCAACTCCTGTACTAAGATTTGTGGCTTATGCTAATTACATTGATCCAATGGGTTGGAAACGTATTGTTGCGATGGGTTGGAGAGTGCTGCCCGACGAAAACGACTTTGACAAATTCGAGCGTGAAAGACGAAATGTAGTGTATTCAAGGCTTTTAAACAACGAAAGCATCCTCTCATATTTTTACAATTCAAAAGAAAGAAAAGTAAATACAAACTGGAATCTTTTGGCTTTTTACTGTCAGGAGGTGTTGGGTTTGGATGAGAAAATTCTGGAATTTGTAAAAGATGTTGGTGATAGAATTGTAGAGACAATAGGGATGCTTCCAGACCACAAACTTGATGACGAAGTGAGGAGCTTAGAACGAGCTGAGAAGTTATACCAATTCGAGGCATTTTTCATTCGCATCGAGAAACTTCGACAAAATCTCGGTATTGATAAGCCATTGATGACATTCGATGAATTTGCGAGAATTCTCATGGCTTATGGGGAAGATGTAAGCATCTCTTGGAAGACTGTAAAGAATTTGCTGCTGTTCCGCATTTATGAGAAACTTCATGACAGGTTAATGAAATCTGCTGAGTTAGATAAAATCGAGGAGTTTGGAGCTGATGAAAGTGAATATTCAATCTATGGAGGTGGTAACGAATGAAGTTTGCTGTAGGTATGGTTTTGATTGATGCGCCGCATTCGGCTTTGAACATGCTCGGCATAGACGAGAGTCTCCCAGAGAGAACTGTGACTAGGGTTAAGAGGCTGAGGAAAGGTGGCCTATCTTATCCTTATGTTTCGCCACAAGCATGGCGTTACTGGTGGAGAAAGACGCTTTCAGAACACTTTGGCTGGACCCTCTCACCGTTGTTCAGAGAAGAGAAACAAGTATTCACTGCGGCAAATCCTATAGTGTTTCCTGATGATGATGTCTTTGGATACATGAGAGCTTTTAAGAAAGGAAATGTAAATATTACTGTAACAAGAATGTCTCCTTTGAAGAACACGCCGTTAATTTCCCTCTTTCCTGATAGAAGCTCGATTACTGCTGATGAAGGTTATGCATCAAGGCATGAAGGAGACCCGGTTCCGTACACACAGGAGTTTTACTCTACAGTCCTGAAAGGTGCTTTTTCACTGGATCTTGACGCTGTTGGAAGATTCACCATGGTTGATAAAGCCGGTTTCAAAAATCTGTTAAATGTAGGTGAAATTCCAAAAAGTCTGAGTGAAGTGAAGAGTGAGTATGAAGCACTCATATCTAAAGCAAAAGAAATCAAAGCTGAGATTAGTGAAAAAGAATTGATAATGCCAAAAGAAATCAGAAAGAAACGAGCAAGCGAGACGATCAAAGCCCTTCGTTATATTTTCGGTGGTGCTAAGCAGACTCAATATCTGACGGACATAACGCCAAAATTCATCATTATGGCAATGTTTGATGGTGGTATAAATCCGTTCATAAGCGACATAGTGTATGAAGAAAGAGGGGAGATAAAATTCGATTCTGAAGCTTTAATTTCAAGGATTCTCGAGTTCAATGACATCCTCAACCCGAAAAAACTGTTCATTGGGAAAGACAAAGGGTTTATGAGAGGGTGGGAAGACGAGTTGAAGAAAGTCAGAGACTCTCTTGATAAAAATGGAATTAAAGTAGTGATTGCGAGTGTTGGAGACGCAATTGAAAAGTTTGCCAAAGAAATTGAAGCTTACTATGGTTGATTTATGATACGCGTAAAAATAAAAAGCTGGACTGCAAGCTTCAGGTATCCGACGTTTCAGTCGGGCTATCAGCCCACATTGCCAGTTCCACCGCTATCAACGATTCAGGGCATATTGTCTGCTGCGAGAGGCGAAGTAGTGTCTTTCACCGAAATTCCTTTTGTTGGATACGTCTTCAAGAGTGGAGGCAGGGGGGTCGATCTGGAGAGAATATATGCATTGGGGAAAACCGAAACTGATGTAATAAAGCGAGAGGTGCTGTTTGACAACACACTATACCTCTACCTACCTGATGAGTGGGAAAACTACTTCAGACGGCCGAGATATCAGCTATTGCTTGGACGTTCAAGTGACATGGCCACGGTAGAAAGTGTAGAGAAAGTTAAACTTGAAGAAAAAACTAATGTTCCTGTTGGTGGAACTATTGTTCCAGCAACTTCTGGTTTACCGGGTTTGGTTCATGCACTCCCAGTAGAATTCGACTACTCAACAATTCCAAGGAGGGCAAGGATGGCGAGACCATTTACCGTTCTACCATTTCCAAGAAATAATGCTCAGAGGAAAAGACAAACATATGGTGGTAAGTTGCTTTACGACTCCGAGATAAACATTGGAGTATGGATCTATGAAGGTCTGCATGGCAAAGTTTAACCCAAATGATTTTCTTGAATGCCATATCAACGACGCTCTCAATGTGATGAAGAGTCTGAAAGAGGTATTTCCATGGATTTCTGATGTGCACGAAAACTTTTGGGAACTTCTTTTTTATTCCATTTTATTACACGATCTTGGAAAGTGTTCGATAGGATTTCAAAAAGCTGGAGCAAAAGGAAAAATCTGGGGATACAGACATGAAATTCTTTCAACGGCGTTTACTCAGTTTTTGGATTATTTTGAAAATGAAAGAAATTTGATTGCGCTGTCCATTTTAACTCACCATAAATATCTTTCTGAACTTCCTGTGCCAACCAAAGTTGAAAAATTTGTATGGAGAAGTTATCTCGAAAAAATTGATGAACTCCTTGTAAATTCCGACTATATTGACGAAGTCCTCGTGCCTAAAGTTCCCTATTGGGAAATCTACGTTTTTGGAAAACCTCTCGGAAAGCTTAGGCTCTCGGATAAATGGATTGAAGATATCAAGGAATATGATTTTGATGGATTGCTAAACTGGTATGATCAAAATTGGAAGAGATATAGGAAGGAATTAATTTTTCTCAAGGGTTTGCTGAATGCATGTGATCACCTTTCCTCCGCGGGCGAGAACTCAGTGAAACTTCTTCCGACCATATCCGAGACTTTGGCACTCACTATTCCAAGAGATGCATGGAGATCATTACAGAAACAGGCAATTCAAGTCAAAGGCAATCTTTTACTTAGGGCACCTACTGGATATGGGAAAACTGAAGCTGCTTTATTATGGGCAGATGCTAATGGCCATCACAGCGGAAATAGAATTTCAAATAGAATTTTTTATGTCCTGCCTTATAAAGCAAGCATTAATGCGATGTATGATCGTATGCTGGAGTATTTTAAGAACCCTGAATTAGTTGGAGTTTTACATAGTTCGTCTTCTTATTATCTTTATGCTTCGAATCTTGAATATCAGCGTCTTTCAAGCCTGTACAGAAAAATATTTACTCCTCTTAAAGTGACAACCCCATTTCAAATAATGAAGGCATTCTTTGGTGTTGGTTTCTTTGAAATGGCTTTGAGTGAGCTAAAAAACGCTTTGCTAATTTTTGATGAAATACATGCATATGAATCAAATATTCTGGGTATCATCTTGGCAATGTTGGAAATGCTGAGTGAGTACAAAACGAAAGCATTGGTTATGTCTGCTACCCTGCCAGACTTTGTCGAAGATCTCTTTATCGAACTTCTGAAACCCGAGAAGTTAAAAATTTCGAAGATGGAGGCTGATCGCTTCATAAGACATCGAATTAAAATTGTTGAAGGGAACATGGAGAGTAATATTCAAACCTTTGCTCAGGAATTTAAAGAGAACGGTCTTACGCCCGCGCTAATAGCATGCAATACTGTAGATAGGGCAGTTGAGACTTACAAATACCTCAAAAATCATGGTTATAAAGTTATGCTTCTTCACAGCCGGTTTACTTATGGGGATAGAGAGAGCCTTGAAAGACAGCTGAAAGGGGATTTGGGGAGTTATGATTTTGTAGTGGCAACGCAGGTGGTTGAAGTATCTTTAGATGTAAGTTTCAAGACCATTCTTTCAGAACCAGCCCCTCTCGATGCTCTTATTCAGCGATTTGGGAGAGTTAACCGACAGGGATGGAAAGAAAAGAGAATTGCTGATGTATTTGTTTTGACGAAGGGTTCTGAAAATGATAAGAAAATTTACGAACCTTATGATGTTGTGAAACATAGTGTTAAAATTTTAAAAAGTTTGGATGGAGAGGCTCTCAGGGAATCGCTTATCTCAGACCTTGTGAGTGAGGCTTATTCAGAAGTAACGGACAAACTCGTTGGCGAAATAAATAATTACAAACAAATTGCTCTTGAATTGTTTGAAGGTCTTCAACCTCTCAAAAAGACCGAAAGCGAGCAACAGTTTTACAGAATGTTTCAGGGTTTGGAAGTTGTTCCGATTAGATTTGCTAATAAAGCTATTGAATTGATCGAGCATGGAAGAGGTATTGAAGTTTATCGGTATCTGATACCCCTTCCCTATTGGAAGTATTATGCTCTCAAAAACAAATTCGGAGAGATTCTCAGCTATGACAGAAACCATCGAATACTGATTGCCGACCTAAAATATAGCCAAGATGTTGGACTTTTGGACGAAATTGAACAATCTGCAGAGGTAATTTAGTTTGTGGGCAACATCTTTGTGTTAAGGCTTTGTGAGGAACCCTATTCTACTAACTCGAGGGAAAGAGCGCTAAGCACAGCAAGCTGAAAATTCTAATTCCATAGCAGGTTTGTTGAAGTGTGTTTAGGTAAGAAGTAAAACGTTAAAGTTTCTATTTTCTCTTACTGTTGCCATAACCGTTAATATGATTTGTTGTGAGCTAGTATGTAGTTTACTAAGGTGCCGTTTTAGTTATCAGATCACCTCCTCCATGCTGCTCTTCTCCACACCAATAACCTCCCTCTTCATAGCATCAGCGCTCCTCAGCCTGTAAATCACGATCATGTCCTCGTCTTCATCTATGATCTTCTTCAGCCCCATCTTTATCTCCTCGAGGTCGGCGGGGGTAATCTCTCCCTCAAAAAGCGAGTTCTGGATCCAGTTTAGGTGCTGCCTCAGAAACTTCTTTACCCTGTTCACCCTCTCCACGTTCACGTCGTAGGCTATGATCACATACACGCTACCACCACATCACGAACGGCCTGTATTTCTCGGCGTTGAGGATGTGCTTCACGAGCTTGTAGCACTCCAGCCTTATCAGTCTCTGATAGGAAACGTTCCTCTTCAGCTTTCTGTGCTTTACCGTCTTTTCGAGCCTCTCGTTGAACGCCTTGACGAACTTCTTCCTGCCGTTCTCGTTGAGCAGAACCCCGTTAAAGCGATCGTCGAAGTCGCTTTCCGTCACCACCTTCCTGTTGACGAGGTTGAACACAAGCCTGTCAACTATCACGGGCTTGAACAGCTCCGCTATGTCCAGTGCGAGGCTGAACCTTCTCTCTAGGGGTTCGTGCAGGAAGCTTATTGCAGGGTGGAGCTGGGTGTGGTAGATTTCCGAAAGAACTGCAGAATACAGCAGCGAGTTGCCGAAGCTGATCATCGCGTTCGCCTCATTTTCCGGAGGCTGCCTGCTCCTCCTTTCAAACTTCATGTTCTTCAGGATGGTGTCGAATTTTGAATAGTAGGCGTTCCTCGCTATGGCCTCTGCACCCATCACCTCGTCAATCTTCTCAGCCTCGGAGAGTGCCTGTAGCGCTGAAATAACTTCTGTATCGTCCTCGCCGTTCTTTCTCAGCACCCTCGCCATGTTCATTATGCTTCCCTCAACGAAAGCCTTGGCCAGATAGAGTCTTTTGTCCCGATCGAGGTAATGCTCGGCCTGCCTCACCACGACCTCTCCAGAAACGAGGCTTTCCCGAGGGTAAAACGACCCCTCGTAAAAGCCATACCTGTTGAAGAAGTGGACGCAAACTCCTTCCTTTGCGAGGTAGGAGAGGGCCTTGGACGTGACGGTCAGGGAGCCAAGGGCGTAGATGGCATATATCGCGCTGATGGGGATCGGCCTTCTCCCCTCCTCATTTTCGAAGTATATCGTGTTCTCTTTCCTCTTGAGCTTGCCGTCCGAGACAATGTAGAAGTTCTTCCTCCTCATTCCAACCCCTCACGTGAAGCAGAACTCGAAATACGCGCACTTCCTGCAGTGCTTCTTATAAACAGGCCTTGGCATCTCCCCATTCACAACGCGTGGGATATCATCCAGAACGCTCTCCATCTCCCTCGCGGAACTCTCGTCGAGTATAACTTCCACGTTTTTCCTCTGCTTTGGATAGCTCAGCTTCCCAACAGCCCTTATCCCGAGCTTGGACAGGTAGTAGAGGTAGTACAGGAGCTGGTAGTAGCTGGCCTTCTCGAACGCTCTGCTCTTTTTCACCTCCCTTATCTCGACCACATCTCCCTTCCTCACCGCGTCTATCGCAATGGGCCCGATCCTGATCTCCTTCTCATCTCTGTCGAAAACACTCCTGTGAATGAGCTTTCCCAGCTTTACAGCATCGCTCTCGTTCTCCATGCCCACATTGTGGCTGAAAAGCCAGAGCTTGGTCTTGCAGACGAAGTAGTAGTTTACCTGCACTCCTCTTATGTACATTTCATCTATCATTTATCTGCAATGGTTTTTGAGAAGATAAAAGATTTTTGCTGTTAAAGAACAATTTGTGGGGTTTGGAAGAGAATGCTGCAGTTTTCAGGGTTCGGTGTCCATTTTACCATCTGCTTTTTCGTTTTACAGTCGTGCTCGTTTATGCAGCGCAGTTAATTATTTTTCGATTGGGGGATTTTTGGTTTGTTCTTAGTTCGCTTTTAGTAGTGTCTCAGAAAATTGTACAGACTCTCTGGGGCCATATAGAGCGTCATTTATTTGCGAAATACGATATAAACGCAAAGGTGCTTTCCGCAGATCTTTATATACTTCATACACCACTCAACTTTCGCTGCAGTATTTAAACTGAAAAAGGCGGGAGAAAGCGTTTTATAGGGATCGAGAGGAATATTAGCGGTAGTTAAAATCAGACTAAGATAGGATTGAAAGGAGTACAAGCAGGAGAACCAGAGCTACCTCGTCAACGGTTAAAATCAGACTAAGATAGGATTGAAAGCCGTTCACACCACTGGAGAAGCACGAGACGCTGAACATGTTAAAATCAGACTAAGATAGGATTGAAAGCAATACAGGCTTGAAGCTTAGTTTTAGCCTCTGAAAAGTTAAAATCAGACTAAGATAGGATTGAAAGGAGTTCAGGTTCCTTGACGAATTCGTGACCAAGCTGAGTTAAAATCAGACTAAGATAGGATTGAAAGCGACGATTCCTGATGAGACCACCGCACCAACTGGAGTGTTAAAATCAGACTAAGATAGGATTGAAAGACTTGACTCTGCGATGAAAAGGGTTGACACACTCGAGCGTTAAAATCAGACTAAGATAGGATTGAAAGATCTTTTAAAGGCTGCTGAAGTTCTCGGGTACGTTCGTTAAAATCAGACTAAGATAGGATTGAAAGCTCCCTGTCGAGGGAGTTTTCAGGAACGAAGACGTAGTTAAAATCAGACTAAGATAGGATTGAAAGATCACTCTGATTGGGGACGAATATGTCGCATCAGCTATGTTAAAATCAGACTAAGATAGGATTGAAAGGCGAGTCGTTGAGCAGATCCTCCCCAGCCGAGTACATGTTAAAATCAGACTAAGATAGGATTGAAAGACGCTCCAGCCCACTCTCCAAGCAGGGTATCAATATGTTAAACTCCACCCAGATTAAAATTTGGGAATTGTCAGAGAATAACAACCTCAAGCCCCTCTATTTTTGTGAAGTGCTTGTCTCTTGTCAGCAATCTGGCACCATGTCTTTTTGCTGTGCCTGCTATCAGAGCGTCTAAGGGCGGGATTTCAAATCCTTTTTTCTTTGATTCAGTGTAAATCTCCGCAGAGAGTCTTGCGGCTTTAGAGTCAAAGCTCAGAACTTCTACAGACTTTTCAAGTGCTTCAATAACTTTAATCTCCTTCTTTCTTTTGCCGCTGAGAAAAATCCCATGCCAGATCTCGAATAGAGATATTGAGGTTATGCAGATCTCTTCTCCCTCGATTTTGGACTCGATGTCTGATGAGCTCACATCCTCTCGGAGAATGTCAACAAGGATGTTGGTATCGAGGCATATCATTCGAGACTCCTCCTGATCTCCTCGTTAAGCTTCTTTCTTGATGCAATTATTGTTTCAGCTGTCTCTCTGCTGAGAGTTCCAGAGAACTCTCTGATGGACGATTTTTTGATCAACCTTCTGATAACTTCACTGAAACTTTCATCGTCTCTTTTCAGTGACTTGAGCATGTCATAAACATCATCTGAGATTGAAATTACCTTTGTCATAATATTTGTGTAGGCGTATGCATTTATTTAAGACTTGCCTTCAACCTTTACGGATTTACAGATAGTCACTTTAAAAGTAGGGTGCGATTAGGACATTGTACTGGCTCAGCAAGACTCAGAACAATCTCTTACTGTAACCCTCTTTTTTGTGCAAATATGCACAAGTTTCTGGACAAACCTTATATCCTGGATTTATCAGCATTTTTCATGACACATGTTCTCGAACTTCTTGCAGAGATTGAGAGGCAGGATTTGAACCCCTACACGGGGAGGCTGTTTGCTTACGTTTACGAAACCGGGGATGAGGAACTCAAGAGGGTTGCCAAGGAGGCGCTGCTCAGGTTCTACGACAAGAACATTCTGGACTTCACGGTTTTCAGGAGTGCGATTTACTTCGAAAAGGAGCTCGTCTCGTTCTGCAGGGGGTTGATGAACGCTGGAGAAGGTGTGGTCGGGAGCTACACCTACGGTGGGACTGAGAGCATAATGCTCGCAGTCAAGGCTGCGAGGGATCACTTCAGGAAAGAGCATGGGAGCTCTGAGGTTCCAGAGCTCGTGGTTCCGGTGACCATCCACCCCTCCTTCTACAAGGCCGCCCACTACCTCAGGCTGAGGGTGAGGAGGATTGGCATAGATGAGAGCAGGAAGGCTGACGTGGAGGAGCTGAAGGAGGCGGTTGGGGGGAAGACGGCTCTGATAGCGCTATCCGCACCAAACTGGCCTTACGGGACGGTGGATCCTGTAAGTGATGTGGCCGAAATTGCCTCAGACTCAGGCACCCTGCTTCACGTTGATGCGTGTCTCGGCGGGTTCGCACTGCCGTTCTTCGAGAAAATTGGGGAGAGCATCCCCAAATTCGACTTCAGGGTGGATGGAGTAACCTCGATATCGATGGACGCTCACAAGTACGGCTACTCTCCGAAGGGAGCTTCGGTGGTGCTCTTTAGAAATGAGGAGCTCAAGAAGCACTCGATGTACGTGGACGTGACGTCTCCGGGGTACATATTCGTGAACACGGCCGTGCTCTCCACGAGATCAGTGGGGCCGCTTGCCGCAGCATGGGCGGTGATGAAGTACCTCGGGGAGGATGGCTATGTCAGGCTCGCAAAGAAGATCCTGTCGGCAAGGAGGAAGATGCTGAGGGGCCTTGAGGAGCTCGGGTTCAGGCCAATAGCCCCGGTGGAGTCCATGGTTCTCACCATGTCCAGCGAGGAAGTCGATCTGCTCGGCTTTGTAACGGCGATGAGGGAGAGGGGGTGGCACTTCCACCTCCAGAAGGGGCTTGCTGAATACGGCGTCCCTCCAAACATCCACATGACCCTCTCACCCATACACGATCAGGTTGCTGATGAGTTTCTGGAGGATGCTGAGAGGTGTGTGGGCGAGAGGAGTGGGATAAGCCTCGAGAGCATGATAGAGCTCGCCCAGAGGGGAGACCTCTCCTCAATCCTCAGGGACTTCGAGGAGGGCAGGATTGACTCGAGCATAGTTCCCATGCTCCTCGAGGGCATACCTGCGGAGATAGCCGAGGAGATCGTGAAGCAGATTGTTGTAGGGTGGTACAGTTGAGGAAACCCGCCCTGATCGCGGGCTTCATTCTGACGGTCTTCGCCTCTCAGGCCATCTGGGTAACGTTCTCTCCGGTCGTGACCCACGTCGCGGAGGAGCTCGGCACTTCCGTGGAGTTCGTGGGCTATTTGGCCGTCACCTATCCCCTCTTTTTCCTTCTCCTAACAATGCCCTCCGGGATTCTGCTCGACAGGAACTTTAAGCTCTGGCTGATCTTCGGCGCAGCCCTTACCTTTCTTGCAGGAGCAGGGAGGCTCCTGAACCTGAGCTCGTACTACTGGCTCCTGATTTGCCAGCTCTTCGGAGCCGTAGGCCAGCCCTTCCTGCTGAACGCATTCGTACCGCTCGCCACGAGGATTGACGAGAGCAGGAGGGCCCTGCTCGTCTCAGTCTTCAGCCTGTCGATGTACCTCGGCACGATATTCGCCCTGATCGCGGGAGTCGAGCTTTACAGGGCTGGGGGGCTCGCGTTCCTCTCACTTCCGGCAGCGCTGATCTCCACCGCAGGCATCGCGCTGATGCTCTTCAGCATATCCACGGTTCCGGAGATTTCTGGGGTTGAGGTGAGGGCTAGCCTCGCATCCGTTCTCAGGAGGAGGGATCTGTGGGTCATCGGCATACTCCTCGGGCTTGGAGTGGCAGCTTTCGACAACCTCGCAACGTGGCTTCAGCCGGCTCTCAGGTCTGTGGGGCTCGAGGGCATAGCTGGGGATGCCGTGGCGGTGTCAATAATCGCGGGTCTCATTGGCGTGGCGTTCATCCCCGACAGGATCTCGAGGATGCAGGCGAGAACGAGGTACATGAGAACGATAATCCCCGTTATTGCAGTGCTCTTCATAATCCTGACGTTCTCTGTGAGCTCAATCCTCCTCTTCGCCTTCCTCGCCATAGCTGGCTTCCTGATGCTCCCCGCCTACCCCATAATAATGGACTGGATAGGCAGGTTCCATGAAAAGGCCGTCCACGGGAGTGCGGCGGGCTTCGTCGGCCTTGTAAGCAGGGCTATCTCTGTAGCGCTGATGTTCCTCGCGACATCGTTCATCTACAGCGCAAGGGCTTACTTCGCCTTCCTGACTGCAGTGATTCTGCTCGCGATGCTATTCGCCCTGATGCTGCCGAAGGATGAGGAGCTTGAAAAAAGGGATTTAGAGGTATGATAACCTCACTCATAAACTTTTTCGAACTCTTTGTACCAGTCCATCGCATCCTTCTCGTAGTCTCTGTCACTTGATGGAAGGTTCAGCATCTTGTATGCCTCGTGCTGGATGAGGAGCTTCATTATCTCGTTGCTCCCCGTCCATATCGGGGCGAGGCGCATGTCCCTGAGCATCCTCTCCACGGGGTAGACTTGAGTGTACCCTATCCCTCCGAGAATCTGCATCGCGTGATTGACGATCTCCCATCCAAACTCTGTTGCGAGGTACTTCGCCTCGCTCACGAGCCTTCTGGGGTCCATCTGGCTTTTTCCAGCGTCATATTCGTCAACAGCCCTCGCGGCCGTGTAAACCAGCGCCCTCGCAGCGTCAAGCTTCGCCACACTCTCGGCTACCCTGAAGCTCACGCCCTGAAACTCCCTTATCATCCTGCCAAACGCCTTCCTCTTGGCCGAGTACCTCATCGCCACCTCTATTGCGGCCCTCGCAAGCCCCACCGCACCTGCGGCTGAGGTGAGCCTCTCCGGAATCATCATCCTGTTGAATATCTTTCTGGCTCCATTCACCTCTCCGATCCTGTACTCATCCGGCACCTCGAGGTTGTTGAAGGCTATTCTTGCTGTCCCCATGCCCCTGAACCCCATGAGGTTGTGCAGATCCTCGATCTCGACTCCCATGTCCCCCTCAACCAGAAATGCTGTCAGGGCCTTGTGTCCTGGGGCGTTTGGATCAGTCCTCGCGTAGATGAGGTAAAAGTCGGCGACCTTTCCTCCGGCTATGAACCTCTTCACGCCGTTCAGTATCCACTTGTTCCCCTTCTTCTCCGCCCTCGTCGTCGTGCCGAAGAAGTCGCTTCCTCCCCTCGGCTCCGTGAGGCCCTCAGCGGATATCTTCTTGCCCTTAATTATCGGCTTTAGGAACTCCTCCTTCTGCCACTCCTGGCCGAAGCGGTATATCGCCTCGCCGACAATGCTCACCATGGAGTAAGAGCACGCAAGCCCGTTTCCCAGCACGCCAACCTCTTCAACGGCAACGCTCTCGGCAAGCCACGTCAAGCCTCTTCCTCCATACTCCTCCGGGAACCTCAGCCCGAGAAGTCCCCTCTTGCCCGCCTCTCTGACAAACTCGAAGGGGTAATCGATCTCATCTCTGTCCATCTTCCTCAGAAGCTCCGGATCCACGGAGTTGACGAACCTCTTTACCTCCTCCCTGAGTTCGGCTATCCCATCATCCAGCAGAAAGTTGTTCTCCAGCAACTTTACCACCCCAGTTTATTCTTGAGTTCGAGTTTACTTATTTTTCCCGTGCTCGTTAACGGCATATCCTCAACAAACACGATGTCGTCCGGAATCCACCACTTGGCAATCCTGCCCTCCTCAGCAGCTTTCCTCAGGTGCTCGAGCACCTCCTCCTTGCTCGCTCTCTGGGCATCAAACGGCTTTATCACCGCAACTGGCCTCTCATCCCACTTCTCGTTCTTCCTGCCTATCACCGCCACGAACTCAACCCACTGCACCTCGGAAATCACGCTCTCGAGGATGCTTGTCGGAATCCACTCCCCACCGCTCTTTATGGCATCCTTGAACCTGTCAAGTATCTTGATTCCCCCGTCCGGCATCTCCACTCCTATGTCGCCCGTGATGAACCACCCGTCCTCGGTGTAGCTTTGCCTCGTCTTCTCCTCATCCTTGTAGTATCCCATCGGGAGCCATGGTGCCTTGAACAGTATCTCGCCTATCTCAGAGCTCTCGAACCTCCTTATCCGGAACCTCGCGAAGGGTACCGGGTGGGTTATCTCCCTTATCATCTCCTCGCTTGTTGTGTACTCCGTGAACACGGCTATCGAGGCGGCGAGCATGTCAGTGGCACCGTATATCGTGGTGAATCGAATCCCCCTCTCCCTCATCTTGTCAGCAAGCCTCCGAGTAACCGCGCTGCCACCAACAAGCACCTTCACGCCTCCAAAGTTCTCGTCAGATTCGATGAGCATGTGGATCATGGTCGGCACGGCGTTTATCCACGTGGCCCCCTCCTCTTTGATCTTTCTGACAGCTTCGGCAGGCTCGAACCTCCCGCCGAGAACGAGCTTGAGGCCGAGGTAGGGTGCTATGAGAACCGAACCCCACGAGACTATGTGGTACATCGGTATCTGCGGAAACATCACGTCACTCCTCTCAAGCTTCGCCGGGGTCTCGTGCATTGCAAGCTGATGTGCTATGCTTAAGGCACCGTCTATGAACTTACCGTGGGTGTACTTGACCGCCTTTGGCAGCCCGGTGGTTCCGCTGGTGAACATTATCACCGCGTCATCGTCCTCGTTGACTTCCTCTTCAGCCTCCTCTCCCTTTCCAACCTCATCAATGCTCATCTTCACACCATCGAACTTCCCTGCGAGGGCGGAGAAGTCGTCGGAGTATATCAGATACCTGACATCGGCCTTCTCGAGTGTGTAGAATATCTGCTCAGGGGGCAGCCTTATGTTCACCGGGTAGATTATCCCTCCGGCCATGGGAATCGCGTAGACGAGCTCCATGAAGCGCAGAGTGTTCCAGTCCGCGACTGCAACAACCTCGCCCTTCTTCAGCCCAAGCTCGTCCTTAAGCCACCCTACCGTCCTCTTCACATCCTCAAAAAAGTCCCGGTAATTGGTCCTCCTCTCAGGACCGACAATCTCAGCGCTTGGATAGAGCTTCGAGGCTCTCTCCACAATGTATCCGAAGGTTCTCATGTATTCAGGCGATTTCCAACCTATTTATAATTTACTATAATGACAGATTTCCTCACCTGCGGTGCTCCGCGAGAACTCTCTCCACTATCCTCTTCCCTATCAGCCTCTCCGCCACACTCCTCTTCTCCACCAGATCGTCCAGGCTCTTTATCCCGGCGTTGTACAGCTTCCTCGCCCTCTTCCTTCCTATCCACTTGAGCTTCACGAGCTCGACGAGCTCCTCCCTCACTCCGTGCCTTATCCTCTCTCCGAGTCTCCCGACCTCCACAGAGAGCCCGTTTCCGTGGTGCTCCATAATTCTTTCGAGCGCGTGGAACAGCCATTCTGCGGTCTCAACAACCCTCCTCAGATCTCCGGGCGCGATGCCGTACTTTGAGCATATCACGTCCTCATCCCTCTCGTTCACCCAGTCGTGGAGGCACAGGGCGGTCTTGAACTCCCTCAGGAACCAGTCGTACTCGGAGGAGTAGTAGGAGGGGAAGTATGTGAGCTCGTCCCTGAACGCGTAGGCTTCCTCCTCCACCCACTCGTCGCTCTTTCTGAGGTAGAGGAGCTCCATGTCTGGAGTTCTGCAGATCAGGTGCAGCAGGGCCATTTCAGTCAGGTTGTCAAACCTCCTCGCGGCCTCCTTGAATATGTACCCGGTGAGCGGGTCAATGTACAGCCTTGAGATCAGGTCACCAATTTCGGTCGCCACGATCGTGCCGTCTGACCTCACGAACCCCCACTTCTCCAGCTGCAGGACGATCCTCTGGATCTCCCATCTCATCGTGAACTCGTTCTGGTAGGCGAAGAAGGTTGAGGAGAAGAAGTCCTCAATCCCCTCGAGCGTGTTGGCTATCCCCTCTGCTATCACAGAGAGGGTGTGGAACCTGAGGTGGTTCTCGCTGCCGAGCTTGGACGTGACCTTCTCCGGCTCTCCAAGAACGAACCTCTCCATCATCTCAACTGCCTCGTTCCTCGTTTTGGCGACTATCAGTGCCTCCCCGTAGCTGTCGAGGCCCGGTCTTCCAGCTCTGCCGGCCATCTGCTTGTACTCGCTCACCTTTATGAACACGCTGCCCATTCCAGACTCATACCTGCGAATACCCTTGACTATCACCCTCCTCGCCGGCAGGTTCACTCCTGCAGCAAGAGTCGGGGTGGCGCATATCACCTTCACCCTCCTCTCCCTGAACGCCCTCTCGATCAGCTCCCTCTGGTAGTTCAGCAGCCCCGCGTGGTGGAAGGCCGAGCCGTACCTCACACACCTCGCGAGCCTCTGGCTCATCTCCCCCTCGTTCTCGATCAGCACCTCCTCTGCGAGGTCCGAGCAATCTTCGGCGTAATCCCTGACGACCGAAGAGAGCTTTTCGGCAAGCGACTCAGCATTCCTCCTCGTGGACTCAAAGATGAGAACCTGTCCCCCCTCCTCGAGCGTCTCCTTCACAACGCTCTCCACGTTTCTGCCAGCCTTGACTTCGATCACACCTCCCTCATTCAGCTTCAGGATCTTTCCCGGGTAGAAAACCCCCTCATAGAGCGGTATGGGTCTCCACTCACTCTCAACAAGCTCCGCGTTCAACCACTCCGCGATCTCGTCCGCGTTGGGGATGGTTGCCGAGAGGGCGAGGATCCTGAGGGAGGGGTTGATTTTTCTTAGCTTGGCCACGAGAACCTCTATGACCGCACCCCTCTTGGCCGAGTCTATTAAATGGGCTTCGTCTATCACGAGCATGCTTATGTTCCTTATCCACCCGGCCTGATTCCTCACAAGCGAGTCTGCCTTCTCGCTGGTTGTGACGATTATGTCAGCATTGCCCAACCACTCGTCCCTGCTGTCGTAGTCTCCCGTTGATATCCCAACCTCAACGCCTATGTCGCTCCACTTCCTGAACTCCCTGTACTTCTCGCTTGCAAGGGCCTTGAGAGGGACGGTGTACAGGCACTTCCCGCCCCTGATCACCTCGTGGATCATGGCAAGCTCGGCGATGAGGGTTTTCCCGCTCGCAGTAGGTATGGCGATCACCATGTTCCTGCCCGAGAAAAGCCCCCTCCTGACTGCCTCCTCCTGAGGGGGATACAGCTTCGAGATTCCCCTTTCCTTCAGAAGCTCCACGGCATAGCTGGAAATGTGCTCCTTAAGCTCGTCCACCTGCATCTCTCACTACCTTCTGTGCTTTTTCAGGTGTTCTCCAAAACGCAAAAAAGCTTTATGCTGGTTAAATCATTCAGGCTCATGGACAACAGGCTCATCTACGGCGCTATAATTGCGGCCGGAGTTGTGCTCATTCTCTACGGTCTCCTCCCCAACTCAGGTGGCTTTGATGAGAGCAGGTGGTACTCATTCGACAAGGCTTTTGAGGTCGCGAAGAAGGAGAACAAGAGCGTTCTGGTCTTCGTGGCTTCTCCAACCTGCGTCTGGTGTGAGAGGATGAAGAGCGACGTGTTCAGCGACCCGGAGGTGATGGAGAGACTCGAGACCAAATACGTCCCCGCCTACGTTGACACCACGAAGGACAGGGAGGCTGTTATGCAGATAGCCGCGCTTTTTGGAGGGGACTTCGCCACGCCAGCGTTCATAATCTACTCACCTTCAGGAAAGCCCGTTGACGGGTGGGTTGGATACATGCCGAAGCAGGACTTTCTTAGGAGAATCGGTGTTTAGCAATTCCCCCAAAACTTTTTATTGAGCCGCACCGAATTTTTTACGTTAACCGTATTCTCACTGCGGTTCCCTTTCTCACTTCTGGAGGTGGGAGTGTTGAGAAGGTACAGGAGGAAATATCTCAAGCTCGCAGAGTTGCCAAGCCTTGTTGAGATTAGCGAAAATGCGAGAAAGAACGTTGAGAAGGTGATAATGGAGTTTGACCTGTCAAGCGTCATTCTGATTTCCGGAAGGACGAGCTACGAGATGGTGGGACAGAAGATTCACGAGAAAATCTCGGACTATGTTGTGGATGTTTTCTATGTCGAGAAGGCGAGGATGGAGGAGGTAAGGAGGATCGAGTTCAACTTGGGTTACACGGATGTGGACTCGGTGATAGGCATTGGCGGTGGGAAGGTCCTCGATGTTGGCAAGGTTCTCGCATCCGAGCTGAACGTGGCGTACATCAGCATCCCAACTGTGGCATCACACGACGGCATAGCCTCCCCAGTGGCGAGCTTCAAGGAGGAGAACAGGCCCATCTCCATCTCCACCAACCCCCCGACAGCAGTCCTCGCAGACCTGACGATTCTCAGGAAGAGTCCCGTCAGGTACCTCAGGTCGGGCTACGGCGATCTGATATCCAACATCACCGCCGTGAAGGACTGGATACTGGCGAAGGAGAAGGTCGACGAGGAGTACAACGAGGTAGCGGCATCAATGGCTGTGATGCCAGCAAACCTAATGCTCACAACAGCCAACCTCGACATAGGAAACATCAAGCACCTGGAGATGCTCATCAGGGGCCTCATCCTGAGCGGAGTGTCCATAAGCCTCGTTGGTTCGAGCAGGCCTGCAAGCGGGGCCGAGCACAAGTTCAGCCACGCCCTTGACTACCTCGGCCACGGAAATGGGCTTCACGGGGAGCAGGTCGGGATTGGAGCGATAATAATGGAGTACCTCCACCAAAAGCACTACGGAATCGGGGACTGGGAGAGGATAAAGCAGTCACTCGAGAAGGTTCAGGCCCCAACGACGGCGAAGGAGATTGGCCTTACGAGGGAGCAGGTTCTTGAGGCGCTGATGTTCGCCAAGAAGATAAGGAGGAAGAGGTACACGATACTCGAGGACGTTGATCCGTCCAAGGAGGAGTTCGAGCTCGTCCTCGAGAAAACTGGAGTGGCTTAGCGAACGGGAAGCAGGACTCCTCTCTTTCCCCTAAGCTCCCCGCACCTTCCCCTTTCAACCTGCTTTATCTCGAAGCCGTCCAGAACCACGAGGTAGCACTCCTCACCGTCGTCACTTCTGTAGATGGTGTAGCTCTCCCCGATTTCCCTTCCTCTAACATCCCCGAAAAGGAACTCCTGCAGTATCTCGTTGTAGAACCTCCAGTCTCCTTCTGCAAGAACCTGAAACGGGTAGCTTGACAGGATACCCTTCAGCTCCTCGGCGTTCTCCTTTTTGTGGATGAACTCGCACCTCAGGCAGCTCCAGACTCTATCGTCCTTCAGCATTCCACCAGTTTCGTGAATCAGGCAGGGGTAGAACGGGCAGAAGCAGAAGGAGCAGTCCTGTCCCTCAAAGTGGCACGGGTAGTACTCGCAGTCCCCCTTTTCAATGCCAGTGAGCGTCTGGAACAGCTCTTGGAGTGTTCTCTCCCTCAGGCTCATCTCAGCATCGCCACCATGTCTCCAACCCTGACACCCACATCCCTCGCCACCGGCTCGCACTTGGCCTTGAGCAGGAAGGCTATGCTGTCAAAGCTGCCCTCCGAGAGGCACTCGTAGTTCGCCATGCCCTTCGAGATTATGATGTCGGCGCTCTCCATCCTCTCCCTCGTATCTTCTGGAAGCTCCTCCTCGATTATCCCAATCGCCCCCTGCCCATTGGTCAGGATCTCGTCTGCCACCTCATCTATCCCGGCAAACCTCGCGTCCTCGATAGTCGCATCGCTCAGAACAGGCCTGCCTCTCACGACAAAGCTCACCCTGCCTTCCAGCCTCTTTATCTCCTCCACCAGCAGCCTGTCGAGGACGATCTCTCCGGCGTTGTCAGCGAGGTACACAACCCTCCCCCTGCAGAGGTGCCTTATCTCGTCGACATCATCAATCGCAAGCCCCCTCCTGAACTCCCTCTCGAAGTACTCCCTGAAGTTGCTGTCGTTCACCTCGTGCCCGAGAACCCCGTAGTCGAAGCTGTTGCCTATAATGCTTGCCACCACAGCGTTTCTGAACCTGTCCCCCCTCTCCACGTACCTCCTCGCGAGGGGCAGGATTCTCGCAGTCTCCTCATTCGCTCTCCTCTTCAGCTCCCTGTACGGGTCGTCATTGTCCAGCATCCTGTAGACCATCCTGTGAACTCTTGTAGAGGCGATGGCGTTCACCTCTCTCCTCCTGAACTCCTCGAGGATCATCTCCATGGCCCTCTCGATTATCCTGCCTATCTTCTCCTCATCATCGCTGACCATCCTGCACTCCTGGTATATCCTGTTGAGGAGGCACGCCGGACACTTTGCTGACATCCTCATGGTCACACGTCCAGATTCCTCACTTCCTTGGAGTGCTCGATTATGAACTTCCTCCTGTCCTCCACGTCCTCCCCCATGAGGACGGTTATCAGCTCCTCGGCCATCGAGGCGTCCTCGATCGTAACCTTGATGAGGATCCTGTTCTGGGGGTTCATGGTCGTCTCCCACAGCTGCTCCGGGTTCATCTCTCCCAGACCCTTGTACCTCTGCACCTCGGCATCGCCAATCCTCTTCAGCAGATCCTCAAGCTCGCTGTCGGAGTAGACGTAGTACGTCTTCTTCCCTTTCTTCACCCTGTAGAGGGGTGGCTGGGCTATGTAGAGGTGCCCGTACTCGATCAGTGGCTTCATGTAGCGGTAGAAGAACGTCAGGAGTAGGGTTCTTATGTGGGCGCCATCCACGTCCGCGTCGGTCATGATGATGACCTTCCCGTACCTTATCCTGTTGATGTCGAAGTCCTTGCCCATGCCAGCACCTATGGCCGAGATTATGGCCTTGACCTCCTCATTCTTGAGAACCTTCATCAGCCCGGCCTTCTCAACGTTGATTATCTTCCCCCTGATGGGGAGTATGGCCTGAAACCTCCTGTCCCTCGCCTGCTTCGCTGAGCCGCCAGCGGATTCTCCCTCAACGATGAACAGCTCCCTCTCAGCAGGATTTCTGGAGGAGCAGTCCGCCAGCTTTCCGGGGAGAGTTGCGACCTCGCTCTTCTTCTTCACGAGCTCCCTCGCCCTCTTTGCAGCCTCCCTCGCCCTCCTCGTAGTCTGGCACTTCTCGATGATCTTTGAGGCTGAATCGGGGTTCTCCTCCATCCACTCCAGAACCCTCCTGTAGACAACACTCTCGACTGCGGTTTTGACCTCACTGTTGCTCAGCTTGGTTTTGGTCTGCCCCTCGAACTGTGGCTCTGGAACCTTGACCGAGATTATGGCCGTGAGCCCCTCTCTGACGTCCAAACCTGTTATTGGCGTATACTTCTTGATGTGCTTCCTTCCATACTCGTTTATGGCCCTCGTCAGCCCTGCCCTGAACCCGACAACGTGCGTCCCGCCCTCGTCGTTGTGTATGTTGTTGGCATACCCCAAAACAACCTCGTGGTCGGTGTCGGTGAACTGCAGGGCGATCTCAATCTCAACGTCGTTCACCTTCTCGTGGATGTAAATCGGCTCGTGCAGCTTGGTCTTTCCCTTGTTCAGGAGCTTTATGTAGTCCAGAATGCCGTTCTCGGAGTAGAAGACCTCCCTCTTGTTCTTCCTCTCGTCAATGAGTTCTATCCTGACACCCTTTGTAAGGAACGCCAGCTCCTTGAGCCTGTGGGCGACTATGTCGTACCTGAACTCTGTGGTCTCGAATATCTCCTCGTCAGGCTTGAATCTGACGAGCGTCCCGGTCTCATTCGTCTCTCCAACGACTTTCAGCTCCGTTACAGGCTTTCCCCTCTCGTACCTCTGGTAGTACACCTTTCCGTTCCTCTTCACATACACTTCAAGCCACTCCGAGAGAGCGTTGACGACCGAGATTCCCACCCCGTGCAGACCTCCTGACACCTTGTAGGCCTTCTTGCTGAACTTTCCTCCTGCGTGGAGCTTCGTCATCACTATCTCGAGCGCCGACTTGCCGAGGCGGTGCCTTTCTGTTGGTATCCCTCTCCCGTTGTCCTCAACACTCGCACTCCCATCTTCGTGGAGCACGACCTTTATCCTGTCGCAGTATCCTGCGAGGGCCTCATCTATCGCGTTGTCCACGACCTCCCAGAGAAGGTGGTGAAGCCCGCGGATACCTATTCCGCCAATGTACATTCCGGGCCTCTTTCTCACAGCCTCGAGATCGCTAAGAACCTCTATATGCTCCGCTGAGTACTCCATACCGTCACCTCAGGTTGAGAGAAGCATGATGGAGAAAATAGGGCGGAAGGCTTTAAAAACTTACTTGAGCTAAGGGCAGCCTCCCTCTCCCCATCCCCTCATCCTGTAGTACTGCCTGAGCATCTCCACGACGTCCTCGTAGCTGTAAACCCTGCCCGTGAGGTAGTCTCTCCACACCTTTTCGCCCTCCCACGTTCTGAGCGGCTCGAAGAACTTTTTGGGGGGCAAGTCGTCTTCAAAGCTGTAGCCCTCCGAGCAGTTGAGCTTCCTTGCGAGGGTGAAGGCCCTCCCTCCCGCCTCGACTATCTCCTGCCCGCTCGCCTCTATTCCGGTGGCATTGGAGAAGAGTTTGGAGAGCATGTCCACGTTCAGGCTCCTCGCTATGCTCTCCCTCCTGCAAAGGGCAAGGCCGTTCAGGGCCCAGAGCCAGTTCTCAGCAGCGAGCGTGAAGAGGGCAGGGTTGAAGCCGTCTCTGAACGTCTCGGCTATCAGCTCCTCGCTCGCGCCTATGCTCCTCATGTACCTCTCGATGCTCTCCTTCCTTCTCCCCGGGAGCACGGTGATGGTGACAGGCCCCTCCTGAGCCCCTCGCGGGTTGGTCAGAAGGCCGAATGCCTCGCTCCCGGAAGCCACCCTCGGGTCGAACAGGGGCTCCATCTTCTTTATGAAGTAGTCCTCGAACTCGTACCTCTCCTTCAGACCGTCAATCCCCTTGGCGAGCAGCTCTCCAATGCCCTCCTGCTTAGTAGTCTTCTCCATGAGCTCGATAACGGATTTTGCGCTCCTTTCGATGTCCACGTCAGCTTTGCCCTCCTCCTTCAGGGTGGCGAGGATGTCGAAGAGCTCCGCGAACATCATCGCATCTATTCCCAGCCTGTTGGCGACATCGTGGCAGAGAACAGCCTTCTCCGCGCTCTCAACCCCGCACTTGACTCCGAACTCGTAGGCAACGCCGAGGTAGAGGGATGCGGGGGTGACCACCTCTCTTCCATCCACCTCGGCCTTCAGAATCGCCTTGCATGGTGACGGACAGCCATGGCAGCCGGTGCTCCTGAGCTTAATCTCCTTCAAATACTTCTCCACTCCAAACTCCTTCGCTGTGCCCTCGTCAACGGCCTCGCTCTTCATCCTCCTTGCCAGATACCCGTGCTTCGCCCAGCTGTCCCACGCGGCCATTATACCCATCTCCGCGTAGATCTTGGTCACCTTGTCCCTCATCACGCTCTCCCTGAACTCCTTCACGGCCTCTCTGAAGCCATCTTCGTTCGCTATCTCTGCTTTTCCGGTCCCTCCAACCCTTATCGCCTTCAGGTTCTTGCTGCCCATCACAGCCCCGAGTCCAGCTTTGCCGAGGTGGTGTATGCCGTCTATCAGCGCGAGAGCGTATCTGACGAGGTTCTCTCCAGCCTGCCCTATTGTGAGAACGCTCCTTCCCTTCTCCTTCAGCAGCTCGTAGCTCTCAAGCGCATCCTTCCCCCAGAAGCCGGCATCTCTGATCTCCACCTCTCCGTCGAAAACGTCTATCCACACAGGCTTATCCGCTCTGCCCCTTATCACGATGAAGTCGAACCCTGCCCTCTTCATGTCCCTCGCGAACGCCCCTCCCCCGACGGAAGGGCCATACGTGCGGTTCAGTGGATTCTTCGTGACCGCAACAACCTTCGTCGCACCCGGAACGGGCGTGTTGGCGAGAATTCCTGCCGAGAAAACTATGAAGTTGTCCTCGCTTAGCGGGTCGAAATCTCCCGAGAGGGAGTCTGCGATTTCGTATGCGATTCCTATGGTTCCGAGCCACCTCTCGTATCTCTCCGGTTCGATTTCGTGAACCTCATGTCTCCTTTCAGCGAGATCTATTTCGAGCATCCTGCCAGTAAAGCTCATAATTTAAAATTTGAAAAGCGGGAAAATTTAACCTTTGCCATTCTTCAGTATGAACTCGGCGAGGTTCTCAACGAATTTCAGGTTGTCTGCGCTGTCTATGTATGTGTCCATGAAAGCAGCGTCATCGCCTATGAGTATCACGTAGCCTTCTCCAAACCTCTTCATCCCCACCACTCCCTTCTCTTCGCCCGAGAGCCTGATGACGCTCTTATCCTCAACGAAAACTGGATTGCTAACTCTGAACGCCCCGTAAAGAACTATGCTCTCCACATCTCTGGATAGCTCGGTTTCAACAGAAGGGATGGCCTTAACGACGTTGTGCTCTATCGGGCTCGTGTCAGCGCTCATGCCGAACGCCTTAAGCAGCGGCATCAGGTTGGTGGGAGGGATGTGGATCATGATCACCAGCACCCCGCCACCCTTCACAAAGTCCACAATCTCCCTCTCGTAAACCCTGTGCGCCGGCCCTGTGAGGATGTATGCCCTCGCATCTCCGAGATCGTCAATACCTCCTTCAACAACCTCCAGCCCCTTTTCTGTGAACACGCCCTTCATCTTCTCGAAGCTCGAGAATATTGGTCTGTGCTGCGTGTCGAAAACAACCTTGGCCTCCTGTTTGTCCGCGCATCCGGACGAGAGCAGGGCGGGGATTGTGAGAGCGATCAGGATCACGAAAGCGAGCGTTCTTGAACCCATGGCTTCGGTTTGAATTCTGTGAATTTAAGTTTTTTTCTCGTAAGCTATGGTTAAGAAACCTAACCTAAGCTAAGGCGAAAAGATTTTTATCTTTCAATCCATGACTTATGTATGCGAAAAACTTTGCCCATCCTGCTCGTCACCTCCCTGCTCCTCCTCATGTGCGCTCAGGAGGATGAGAGAGCGATTATCGAGAACGTGGAGAAGAGGCTCGAGTCCGTTAATTCTTACAGGATCGTGGGGAGGATTAACTGGAGCGTGGGGAATGAGAGCGGCAGCTTCGAGTTCAGGATGTACTTCGTGAAGCCGGACAGGATGAGGCTGGAGCAGAACTCGTCCGTTATTGTCGTAAACGGCTCCGAGAGGTGGATGTGCGACGACAGGCACGTTTTTCACTCAAACAGGGGTGAAGATGAGGCGGTGGACTTCTTCACCCACTACCTCGAGCTGATGAAGCGGCAGGAGGGCAGGGTGTCTGGGTACGAGACCGTGCTCGGCAGAAACTGTGTTGTGATCGAGTTTGAAAAAGAAAATACTGCCGAATGGGTTGAGAGGGTCTGGGTGGACAGGAATGAGTGGTACATCGTGAGGGCTGAGGTGGGGGCGGTGCTTGAAACTCCTGAGGGCAACGTCACGGCCAAACAGACGGTCGAGGTGCTTGAGGTTGAGTTCAATCCCGATCTCAGCCCATCCCTCTTCATGCCGTGCGGCGATGCAAGGAAAGCGATATATCTCTCCTGAGACCAGTTTCGTTATGGTGATTTTCAGGTTCGTGGAGGATGGGAAAGAGGTTGAGGTTGATGCTGAGAGGGCGGTTGAATACGCCAGTAAGCTTTATGAAAGCGGAATGGTTCTTCTCTATGATAACTCGGCCATCAGGCCTGAGGAAGCTGCGGATAAGGAAGTGGTCGAGGTTATGGGTTTCGTGTGCGATTGAGGTGAAAGCATGAAGGTTGCGGTAATAGGTGCTGGAAATCTGGGCACTGCCATTATCAGAAACGCTGTGAGGAACGCTGAAGTAATAGCGGTCAGGAGGAGGAAGGATCTGTTTCCCGAGATTGAGGGTGTTGAGGTGGTCTCTGAGATTGAGGCTGCGAAAGACGCGAACATATTCGTCGTCACCCTCAAGCCCTCCGTCTTCAGGAAGAACATGGAGCTAATCGGGAGCGTGGCGAAGGGCAAGCCGCTCATAAGCTTCGCTGCAGGGGTGAAGCTGGAGGAGATGCTCAGGCACATAGACAACCCCTTCAGGGCGATGACGAACCTTGCAATCGAGAGGAGAGGGGTGGTCGCCTGCTATCCTCCCGAAACCGCGGAGCACCTCAGGTTCCTTGAGGCTGACTTCATATTCTGCGAGGATGAGAGGGAGCTGGAGGCCATGACCTCCTTCCTCGGAAGCTCCCCGGCAATACTGGCCAAGCTGATAAACGCGTTTGTGCTTTCCGCGATTCATCAGGGGGTTGGCTACGACAACGCCAGAAAAGCAGCCATCTCAGCCTTCGAGGCAGCATCCTACCTCTACGAGAAGTACGGGCTTGAGGAGGTTGTGAGGAAGGTCGCTACGCCGGGTGGCACGACCGCTGAGGGTCTCAGGAAGGTTGTTGATGCTGAAAAGGCATTGATTGACTCTCTCATAGCTGCGAGCAGGAGGGCTGATGAACTTTGAGCGAACTCGAGCTTCTGAAGAAGTACGTTAAGGACGAGAAGCTGATAAAGCACTGCCTCGCCACTGCGGCGGTGATGAGGGGCATAGCGAGGGAGCTTGGGGAGGACGAAGACTTGTGGTGGAGGATCGGGATTCTGCACGACATCGACTACGAGCTTGTTGGGGAGGACATGGAGAGGCACGGCGAGGTTGGGGCTGAGATACTCAGGAAGGAGGGTTACGGGGAGATTGCAGACGTTGTTGCGAGGCACAACCACATGAGACACGGGATGAATTACGAGGAACCGGTTGAGGTGGCTTTGCAGGCTGCGGACAGTGTTTCCGGCCTGATCATAGCCTGCGCCCTCGTCAAGGGCGGGAAGATCACCGAGGTGACTCCAAAGACTGTGAAGAAGAAGTTCAAGGAGAAGAGCTTTGCAGCTGGTTGCGACAGGGACAGGATAAGGCTGATTGAGAAGCTAATGCCGCTGGAGAAGCTCTACGAGGTTGGAATAAAAAGTTTGCAGGAGATAAAGGACGACCTCGGCCTCAGCTAACACGCGCTAATTTTTTTACTCCCTTCCTCTGAGATTTCATGGTGATTCTCGGCATAGCACTCGCTCTGCTTTCAGCCATCTGCTGGGGAGCCGGAGGTGTGGTTTTCAAGCTCGGACTGAGAAATGTTAGCGAGTACTCCGGAAACCTCATCAGGAGCTCGTTCGCGGTTCTCTTTCTCCTGCCTCTCGTGCTGGTGAACGGCATAGAGCCCCTCAACCTGAAGCTCGTCCTGCTGCTCATCTTCTCCACCATCTTTTCATTCTTCATAGGGGATCTGCTCTACTTCAACGCCCTCAGGAACTCCCCCGTCAGCTACGCCCTGCCGCTTGCCTCCACATATCCCGTCTTTGTGGCGGTGATGGACAACCTTCTTTACGGCTATGCTGTCACGGCCAACGTAATAGCAGCATCTCTCCTCACTCTCCTCGCGGTGATCGCACTTCCTAAGGAAGGCGGGAAGTTCACGCTGAAAAGCCTCACGGCCCTGTTCGCATCCCTCTCGTGGGCAATCTCCATAGTCACCCTCGACTACCTGACCGACCACCTCTCTCCGGTAACTCTCGCCTTTCTCAGGCTTTTGCTGAACTCGGCGATGCTGTACGCGATGGTCAGGAGGTTTGAGGTTGACAGGAACACCCTCGTCTACATGGGCCTGCTCGGGGGCCTGATCTCGGTCACGGGGATACTCTCCTTCGTGACGTCGGTGAGCCTGATAGGGAGCAACATGGTCTCGCCCATCTCCGCCACCTCCCCGGTAATAGGTGCGATGGTCGGAAAGGTATTTCTTAAGGAAAAGCTTACCCTCAGGCACGGGATTGCGATGGCGTTGGTCTTCACATCCGTCATCGTCCTCTCGCTACAGCCCCGATGATGACTACTCCCGCCACTGAGGTGTGATGACAAGTCGCCAATCTGAGGGGCATGATTTAAATCCTGAAGGGAGTGTGGCTGGCATGGAGTGGTTCGAGGAGCTCTACGGCAACACGGGGATAAAGATAAGGGTTCGTGAAAAGATGGTGGACTTCCACAGCAGATACCAGCACATTCAGGTCTTTGACACCTACGATTTTGGAAAGATGCTCGTTCTTGACGGCAAAATCCAGCTCACCGAGAGGGACGAGCCATTCTATCACGAAATGCTCGTTCACGTTCCCATGTTCTCACACCCAAGTCCGAAGAAGGTTCTGATTGTTGGAGGCGGAGATGGGGGTAGCCTGAGAGAGGTGCTGAAGCACGATGTTGACGATGTCGTGGTGGTGGAGCTGGACGAGGAGGTGGTCAGGGTTTCGAGAGAGTTCATCGGCATTGACCGCGGAGCCTTTGACGACCCTCGAGTGACCCTGCTGATCGAGGACGGGATAGAGTTTGTGAGGAATGCGGGAGAGAGGTTCGACGTTATGATCGTTGACGGCACCGACCCCAACCCCTACAGCGAGCACATAATCTCCGAGGAGTTTTACAAAATGTGCAGGAAGATTTCTGAGATCTTCGCCACCCAGAGCCAGTCCCCTTTCGTTCAGCAGGACTACTTCTCCACAATGCTCAGAAACATCTCGAGGGTTATGGACGTGAGGGTTTACGTGAACTTCGTTCCCACCTACCCTCTCGGCCTGTGGAGCTACATGCTCCACTCTCCCAGCTTCCCGGATCTGGAGGAGCTGAGAAGGAGGTTTGAGGAGAGGAAGGTGGAGGTCGTACACTACAACCCAGAACTGCACGTTGCAAGCTTCGCCCTGCCGGAATGGCTGAAAATGGTTGTGGAGAAAGCCTTGAAGGGCTAAATCTTCCTGCCCACGACAATGAAGCCCGTGTGGAATATGTCTGTGAAGGGCCTCGTCCCGACCCTCCTGAACTCGAGGTTCACCTTTATCAGCTCGAAGCTCTCAACGTCTCTGAACCCCACCTCGAGCATCCTCTCGTAGACAGCCTTGGTCTGTTCGATGTAGGGGTTGTAGACCGCAAGAAAGCCCGCTTCTCTCAGAATTCTGTAGGCAACGGGCACCATCTCCACGTCGTTCTTCATGTCCAGAAACACGAGGTCGAACTCCCTCTTAAAGCCCTCGGCCACCTCAACCGCATCCCCGACAATCTGGTGAATGTTCTTCAAACCAGCCATCCTGAAGTTCTCCCTCGCAACCTCAGCGAACTCGGGTCTCTTCTCCACTGTTACAACCTCTCCGTACTTGTTGAAGTATGCGAAGTAGGCTGCTGTAACTCCACTCCCAGTTCCTGCGTCGAGGATGAGAGAGTCGGGCTGCAGGCCGGTGTGCGCGATAATCATCCCTATGTCCTTGGGCATCACGGGTGTGGCCTTCTTCCTGAAGAGCCTGAAGAAGTCTGCAGCGCTGAAGGGGAGGATCTTGAACTCCACGCCGAGATGGCTTGTGACAGAATCGCCGTACCTCTTCTCTTTTAGCTCGTCGAGCCTGACTATCCCCTTGTGGGTGTGGAGCTCTCCCTCGAACTCGTTCACGAGGTAGAAGTTCCTCCCGCTCTTCAGAACTACCGGAGGTCTCATTCTTCCGTGAGCTTCATCAGAGCCTCTGCTATGTCTCCCTTCGCCTCCTCCAGAGCCTTCCTTGCCTCTTCCCTGCTAACTCCAGCCTGCTCCGCAACGAGCTCAACGTCTTCATCGCTTATGACGATCCTCTCCCTGACCTCGTAGTTCCCGGATATCTGGAACGTCTCAACTCCTTTAGCGGTTATCCTCACAACTGACGGGTTTTTGAAGACCCACTCCTCCCCCTTCGTGACTATGATGACCTCCTCGGCCTCCACTTCGTCCATCTCTATACCCATCTGCTTCATCATCTTCTTCATCTGCTTGGGGTTCATCGGCATCATTGGTCTGGACTCTGGCAGGGGAATTAAAAAAGGTAATGGTGTTTGCTTCGCTTTGGCAAGGAGGAACTCTTAAATATTTGTTATTATAAATTTCCTCCGAAGTTGTTGAGGGTTGTTATTGAGAGGTGGATGTAAGATGAGAAAGATTGTATTGGTGCTCTTCGTGCTTGTGGCACTGGGGCTGGTATTTGCAGGCTGTACACAGCAGCAAGAGAAGCCTGCAGCGACACCAACACCGACTCCCGAGAAGACAGCAACTCCCGCGCCAACGGAGACTCCCTCGATACCGGAGGGCGTGAGGATTGTTGAGACTGAGAAGTACTACGTGATCGTTGGAGAGAAGGGTAAAGTTGAGAGTGTGAGCGCTCCGGGTGGCAAGAAGGTCATAAGGGTTAGCTACGTGGTTGACGAGGAGAACACCCCGAGCATCGAGGAACTCATGGAGAAGGGTCTCGGATTTGGAGCAATAAACCCCGCCTTCTGGAGGGACACCGCCTTTGACGCACTTGTGAAGGCTGCAAGGAAGGAGACCAACCCGGAGATAAGGACAGCACTCTTCGAGGCCATGTACATAATTGCCAACGACGAGTCACCGCTCCTGACATTCGGACAGAACAAGCAGCTGAGAGTCTACTGGAGCTGGCTTGAGGGCAGGTACTACCACCCGACCCTTGCCGAGAGGTACGACCTGCTCTGGGAGGATCCGAACGCACCGTCCATCGAGATCGGTGTCAAGGACTACGTGAACGATCCGAACACCTATGTCATAGGAACCATCGGCTGGCCAGAGAGCTTCGATCCGGCAACGACCTACGAGACATTCGGATGGGAGATCTGGCACCAGATTGGCGACACGCTCGTGACCTACTGGAAGGAGGAGACTGAGGAGGTCTCGCCCGACCTCGCCGTTGCCTGGGCACACAACGAGGACGGCACGGAGTGGTACTTCGTCATCAGGGGAGGAGTTGTCGCTTATGATCCTTGGAATGACAAGACATACCCGATAGATGCCACAGACGTTGCGTTCAGCATCTGGAGGGTCAAGAGGATCGGCCACTCCGTCAGCTGGATGCTCGACTTTGTTGACGTTGACAACTCCACCGCCATGACCGAGGAGGAGTTCAAGAACGTGCTCGCCAATGAGAAGCTCTACGCCGAGTTCAAGGGCAAGGCAGGAGAGGTCAAGTCCCTTGACGAGCTGCTGAACATGTTCGGATACAGCGGCGAGACGGCAGGAGTCTACAAGCTCAAGCTCCCGGAGCCGTACTCACCGATACTCGGAATTCTGGCAGATCCGTTCCTGTCTGTGCTTCCAATGGAGTACCTGCTTGGAGACAAGTATGAGGAGGCACTGCAGGCATCGGACAACGGCAAGAACCCGTCTGCCTGGGAGGCTTACGTCAGCGAGGGTAAAGAAGATGCTACCCACCAGCTGATGCACCAGAAGCCGGTTGGAACCGGGCCGTACTACATCGCCGAGTACGAGGAGAACAGCTACATAGTTGCGAAGAAGAACCCGTACTACTGGGGCAAGTCGCTCTGGGATGAGATGTATTCTGGCGGAGACAAGGCAATGCACGACACCGTGATCTGGATCATAAACAACGACGCCGTCTCGAGGGTCAACCTCTTCAAGACCGGAACGGTTGACGTCGTTGCCCTCCCGCCGGAGAGGCTCGAGGACGCCAAGGGACTCACCCTCGAGGGCTATGAGTCAGTGGTGAAGACCGACCTGCTGCAGCCCGTTATAACCTACGGTGTCTTCAACACCTACAAGGAGCCGTTCAACAACAAGCTCGTCAGGGAAGCGCTGGCTTACGCGACGCCATACGACACGATATCCAAGAACGTCTACTCCGGACTGCTTGAGAGGAACTACGCGGCAATTCCGAAGGGATGGCCAGGCTACACGGAGTACGGAATCAAGAAGTACACGTTCGACATGAACAAGGCCAAGGAGCTCATCGAGAAGTCTGGCATCGATCCAACCAAGTACTCCATCGAGATAACGTACAACACCGGTAACTCCGCGAGAGAGAAGATCGCGACGCTCCTGCAGAACACCTGGAGCCAGCTCGGATTCCAGGTCACCGTAAACGGACTCGAGTGGCCAGTGTACCTCAGCAAGGGTGAGCACGGACAGTTCGACTTCTACATAATCGGATGGGTGCCGGACTACCTTGACACCGACAACTGGGTCGGACCGCTCTACTACGGAGCCACCGCCTTCAAGGAGGTGACCGTAACGGTTGAGTAATCTTTCCAAATTTTTTTATTTTTGTGTCTTGGCTTGCTATTTGCTCCCAAGTGGCAATAATAAAGCTTTATAAACCTGGCATTTAGTAGCACAAAAACTCCGGAGGTCGAGAGATGGCAGAGCTGAAAAAGTTTCTCGTCAGAAGGCTGCTCACGTTTATCCCCACGATAATTGGCGTCACCTTCATCGTTTTCATAATTGCCTACGCGATCCCTGCCGACCCTGCAAGGGCGTGGGCCGGTGGAGAGAAGGCGAGCCAGAAGGCCATAGAGATGATAAGGGAGCAGTACCACATGGACGATCCGTGGTATGTTCAGTACGTGTTCCTCGTCAAGGGTCTGCTGAAGAACGAGATAATAGATCCGAGAACATCAAACCCCGTGATGGACGACATTGCCAAGCGTTTCCCGGTCACTTTTCAGCTCGCCCTGTTTGCCTACTTCTTCGTTCTCCTGATAGGCATCCCCCTCGGGATCCTGTCGGCGATTAAGAAGGATACGGTGATAGACACGTTCGTAAGAGTATTCGCCCTCTTCGGCGTCTCAACCCCTGTTTTCTGGCTCGGTTACATTCTCATTTACGTGTTCTTCGTTCAGCACAGGATCATAACCCTTGCCGGGGTGCCTCCATCCCCCGACACGACGATAACGGGCATTCCGATCATCGACTCCCTCCTCACCGGAAACTTCGAGCTCGTAAAGCAGCACGTGAGCAGGTTCTGGCTTCCCGGCTTCGTTCTGGGCTTCATGGGGGCGGGCGTTGTCGCGAGGTTCGTCAGGAACTCGTTCCTCGAGGCGATGAGTGGGGACTATATAGAGTTTCTCAAGGCCAAGGGCGTTCCGAAGATGAGGATCTACAGGCACGCCCTCAAAAACGCCCTCGTTCCTGTTGTCACGGTTCTCGGACTTCAGTTTGGAGGACTTCTGAGCGGAGCACCCATAACCGAGACGGTCTTCGGCCTTCCGGGGATAGGGCTTTACGCGATATTTGCCATAAGCGCCCTCGACTTTCCCGCAATAGTTGCTGTCACGTTCGTTTTCGCCATAATCTACGTCATAGCCAATCTTATCGTGGATGTCGTCTACGCGCTGATAGACCCGAGGGTGAGGTACTGAGGTGGTGAAATGGAGGAGTATCAGAGAAAGCTGCTGGACAGGGTTTCGGACAAGGTCATAGACCTCGTGGTCTTTCTGATCTCCCTCTTCAGAAAGGGCTGGAGGGAGAAGAACAGGTCGAGGATCTCAGAGTGGAGGCTAATGTTCTACGCCCTCAACAGGAGCCCAATTGGTGTTGCCGGCCTGTTCATAGTCCTGATCTTCACATTCATAGGTATATTCGGGCCGATGATCGCCCCGTACAAGTACAACTACTTCCCCATATTCGAGAATCCGGATACCTACCTATCGCCTCCGGGCAAGTACTACCTGCTTGGCTCCGATCATTACGGAAGAGACCTCCTGAGCCTTCTTCTGCAGGGCGCGAGGACGTCACTCGTTATTGCGATAATCGTCATCTCCATCGGCGTGCCCATAGGCATAACCCTCGGGCTCATAGCCGGATACTTCGGTGGAAAGGTGGACGAGTTCATAATGAGATTCACGGACGTGTTTCTCGCCTTCCCACCCCTCATCCTCGCCATTGCCTTCGCTGCCGTCCTTCCTGAGAGGCTGTCTGACCTGATACAGACCAACGCCTACCTGAGGGACTTTCTGCTGTGGGTGTTCGCCCTCGACAGGAGAGAGGCCGGAAACATCAGCAGGCTGCTTGCGGTCATAATCGCCCTTGCAATCGTCTGGTGGCCGGGGTACGCCAGAATAACGAGGGGATCTACTCTCACCGAGAGGGAAGCGCTATACGTTGAGGCTGCAAGGGCTATAGGCCTCCCGTCCAGAAAGATAATGGCAGGACACGTGCTCCCCAACATCCTCGGGCCCATTCTGGTTTACGTGACCCTCGATTTCGGAAGCGTCGTTTTGACCGAGGCTGGTTTAAGCTTCCTCGGGCTCGGAGCGACACCTCCAATAGCCGACTGGGGCAGAATCGTCTACGACGGCTCTCAGTTCTTCCCGAACGCTTGGTGGCTGATTATCTTTCCGGGACTCGTGGTCATGCTCAACGTCCTCGGCTGGAACCTGCTGGGAGACTCGCTGAGAGACATCCTCGATCCGAAGCTAAGGAGGAGCATAGAGTTCAAGGTGAAGAAGACCGAGAAGGTGAGTGAAAATGAGTGAGAAGCTTCTCGAGGTTAGGAACCTCACGGTTCACTTTTACACCTACGCCGGAGTCGTGAAGGCCATAGAGGACGTGTCGTTTGATGTTTACACCGGCGAAACGTTCGCCCTTGTTGGTGAGACAGGATGCGGTAAGAGTGTGACGAGCAGGGCGATTACCAAGCTCATAGAGTCACCCGGAAGAATCGTGGGAGGGAAGGTGTACTTCTACAGGAACGGTGAGAGGCTCGAGCTCCTCGGAATGAGCGATGAGGAGATAAGGGACATCAGGGGCAAGGACATCGCCTACATCTTTCAGGATCCCCAGTCCTCCCTCGATCCCCTCTACACCGTCGGGTATCAGGTAAGCGAGGCAATGTATGTGCACGGGAGGGTGAGAACGATAAAGGACGGAATTGTCAGGGCGATAGACATACTCAGGAGGGTTCTGATCCCCGATCCCGAGAGGAGGGTTAAGAACTACCCGCACGAGCTCAGCGGAGGCATGAAGCAGAGGGTGGTCATAGGCTCGGGCATCGCCAACGACCCAAAGCTGCTGATCGCCGACGAGCCCACAACCGCTCTTGATGTCACAGTGCAGGCGCAGATCCTCGAGCTCCTGAAGAAGATGAAAAGGGAGTACGGGCTTTCGGTGCTGCTAATCACCCACGACATGGGTATAGTTGCGGACATGGCTGATCGAGTTGCGGTGATGTACGCCGGGAAGATCGTTGAGCTCTCGGATGTTTACACTATATTCAACAGACCAATGCATCCTTACACCATCGGTCTGCTGAAGTCCGTTCCTAACCCGCTCAAGAAGGTCGACAGGCTTGAGACGATTCCGGGAGTTGTTCCCAACCTGATAAACCCGCCGTCCGGGTGCAGGTTCCACCCGAGGTGCAGCAGGGCGAGCGAGATCTGCAGGTCGAGGGTTCCCGAGCTTGAGGAGCTGGAGGAAGGGCACTTTGTCGCGTGCCACAACCCGGGTGAGTGAGATGACCGAGCTGCTGGAGGTTAGGGAGCTGAGGAAGTACTTCCCCGTGAAGGGCATATTCTTCACCAAAGGCCATGTTAAGGCTGTGGATGGGGTGAGCTTCTCGATAAAGAAGGGAGAGACATTTGGTCTCGTCGGGGAGTCTGGGTGTGGCAAGACGACGGTTGGGAGGACAATCCTCAGGCTGATCGAGCCCGACTCCGGGGAGATTGTGTTTGAGGGCAAGAACGTAGTCGAGATGGGCGGTAAGGAGCTCCTGTGGTTCAGGAGAAAGGCTCAGATAATGTTTCAGGATCCGTACTCCTCGCTCAACCCGAGGAAGACTGTCTTTCAGATTGTCATCGAGCCCGTGAGGCACTACGGTATTGACGTGGGTGATCCGGAAGAGTTTGTGGTGAGGCTGCTTGAGAGGGTGGGCCTAAACGAGATGCACCTGTATCGCTATCCCCACGAGTTCAGCGGCGGGCAGAGGCAGAGGATTGCCCTCGCAAGGATACTCTCCGTGAATCCGGACTTCATAGTCCTCGACGAGCCAACTTCAGCTTTGGACGTTTCCGTGCAGGCCAACATCCTCAACATGCTCAGGGACATACAGAGGGAGATGGATCTCACCTACCTGTTCATCAGCCACGATCTGGCGGTTGTTGAGTACATGAGCCACAGGATAGGGGTGATGTACCTCGGAAAGCTTGTTGAGGTTGGTGATGCGGAGAGAATATTCGCAGAACCCCTCCACCCGTACACCAAGGCGCTGTTCTCGGCAATTCCCGTCCCCGATCCTGAATACGAGAGGGGTAAGAAGGTAGAACAGCTTGTGGGCGAACCGCCAAGCCCGATAGACCCGCCGTCCGGGTGTAGATTCCACCCGAGGTGCAGGTACGCCATGGACGTGTGCAGGGAGAAGGAACCTCCGTTGAAGGACATGGGTGGCGACAGGAGCGTTGCCTGCTGGCTTTACTGAATCAGCTCCAGAAACCTTTTTTTAAATCCCTCGTCAACCTCGAGTAGTTCCGAGTATACCGGGTCTGCAGGGCGCTGCTCCTCAACCGTCAGGTTCAGGTATCCTGTTTTGCCGAGATGCCCGCTCTTGCTGACCTTTTTCAGAATCTCCAGCGACATCCTTAGCTCCCTCTCCCTTTTCGCGAGCACCTCGTCCTCTGCAATCTTCCTCGAATGTCCTCTGGGGATGAGGAGGATTCTCGCGAGAGACCACCTGCCCATCTTCTTCGCCCTTTCCGATCTCACCGACCTCAGGTCTTCCTCCACCGATTTCCTCAAACTTCTGAAGAGCTCGAGAAGCTCCTGAGGTGAGATAGCTACGCTCAACACCTCCCCTTCCGGCCTCTCACCAACCTCAGCCCGTATCAGCGCGGAAACCCTGAACTTCTCCGAGAGGTAGGGGGGAAAGTGCGCATCCACCCAGAACACTCTTCCCTCAACCTCGAACATGTGGTGGGGAACTGACAGGATTCTGCGGCTCACGGGAGAAGGTGTCGCGCAGCGGATATTACCTTTTCCCACCTCGCCAAGCTTCACATGAAAAGGTTCATATTACTGAGTCTGAGAGGTTCTACCGCAAGCGGCCCCCGTAGGGTAGTGGACATCCTGAGGGTCTCCGGAACCCTCGACCCGGGTTCGATTCCCGGCGGGGGCGCTACTCAATAAGTCATGGTTTCCTCTGAACGCTCTCCATCTGTTCGTGTGGTATTGGCTCCATAGAGGTGGCCGTCCAGCGGCTGTTCACTTCTGACTGCTTGAGTTGTATTATGTGAGCACATTGGTTTTTTGTTGAGCCTTATGATTATAATTTTGAGATAGCAAGCTCCTTTTATTGGATGTTTTTAGTTCTAATTTCTAATTTATCTGTTCCAAAATCGAACAAACTCGAAACTCTTAAATACTATGAATTTCACACTGTGAAAAATTGGGGTGCCATGGATGAGAGGTATTGTTTTGTTTATCGCTTCTGCAATTCTCCTTGTTAGCTTGGCAGGTGTTGGAAACGCTGAGTATGACCCTCCCGGCCCTCCTGCGGTTGAGGTGAGGGTGTGGCTGCTCAGCTTCACACCTCTCGACAACTTCGATGATGGGTGGAACGGCAAGTCCGACATTCGCTTCGAAGCCACTGGCAGTGCGAAGGATGGGCAGGGCTACTACACCTACTTTGAGTACGATCATGACACTGTGAGCGGAAAGATCGTTCCGAAGAGCAAGGAGGGCAAGGAGGTCATGCAGATTCTTTACAGGGTGCGAGAGTGCTGGCCTGTGGATCTGGAGGTTGAGATCAAGGCCACGGACGTGGACAACCCGCCAGTCGATCCCGACGATTATCTCGGCAGTGCGAAGTTCACGGTTGACAAAACGCTGAAAAAGAGGTTTTACAGCGTCGTGATTCCGGGGAAGTTCGTTGTGAACGTTTACGTTGAGGCTGTGCCTGTTAAGGAGGATTCAGACAAGTGCTCTTACTTCTTCGATCAGCCTGAGACGAAGTCGAGCAGCATTGTTACGAAGAGTGGAGCCAACATCTACGACTTCGAGCTTGCCAACATGCTCAAGATGTGGATAGCCGAGAAGGGGTTTGCCAACATGCTCATCTTCTTCCAGCAGTGCTTTGGGGGAGGAATGACTGACGACATTCTGAAGAAGATCGATGGTGATATTGCAGTTGTATCTGCTGCGAAGCATGATGAGGTTGCCTACGGCTACAACGAGTCGAGTGTGGGCGTGAAGGTAGATCCGTTTTCGAGGGAAGTAATTGAGGGACTCAAGAGCGGAAAGTCTGCGAAGGAGATTGCCAGAAATGTGGAGAAAAAGGACGAGTATGGCGTGTATGCGAATAAAAGGTACAATGGATATGTGGACAAGAGAAGCGAGCACACCCAGTACAAGGCTAAGGGTGAGGGGGACAAGGTGCGGCTTGGGAAGAATGCCGATGGGAGTGAGGTGAAGAGCAAGCACGCGATAGTCTTCGCCGGAGACCCCGACGACACCTACGACTGGACTGAGATTAAGGGCTTCGTGGACATGCTGAAGGGACAGGGCTTCTCTGATGAGGACATCGTTGTGCTGGCAGGCTCAGGGAGAAGCGCTGCCAATCCCTATGTGGATGGGCCCGGAACGAAGCAGGCCTTGTGGAACGCCATAAAGGATCTCTCCGGGAAGATGAACAAGGATGAGCAGCTTGTGATCTTCGTCACGGATCACGGCAACCTTGAGAAGACGGAAAAGGCACTCGATCTGCTCATAAATGACCCGGTAAAGCAGCCAGTCCCGGTTAAAAACGAGGAGCTGGAGAATGAGGATGTGTGGATTCTCGATGAGGACTTTCTGGAAGTTCTGAACACCACAGACGACAACGTGCCCTACATCAGCCTGATGATCCTACCGCCAACGGAAATAATCGAGGAGGATCTGACTTACGAGTTTCTGGGGAACGTCACACTCCATCTGAACGAATTCGAGCTCGAACCGGAGATAATCGAGCCTGTTTACGCTCTTGACGAATTGCCAGACCTTGACGCATACGAGGTAGTCTTTCCAATCTATGACGAAGGAATTCTGGGCAGGGAGAACGTCATAGAGCTGTCCTTCGACCAGCCGGAGATGTTCAGACCGTTCACCGTCGAGATGCTGTTAATATCCACGGGCAGCATCCCGAGGGTGATAGACGCTGAAAAGCCGGTTGTGGAAGAGCCACCCCGTCCAGAGCTGGTGCTGGAGCTCACTCCCGTCTTTGACGTGGCGAACGAAACCCTGATTCTCTCCGACAGCCCCATCCTGAGTGAGGACGAGATTTCGGAGCTGATCGCCTCGGGAGACCTGTTCGCCCTGATGGTTGAGAAGAAGGACTGGTACAACAACAACACGCATCTGGTTCCGGGGTTCGTGAAGGACTGGCTCGGCAACACGAGGGTGAACGTGGAGATCCTGATGGACGATGGCAGCGTGATGGACATCTACATGGTTGTGGAGAACGCCTACATAAACGAATTCGAGAAGGGGAAGCTGAACGACGCCACTGCGAGAGCGAGTTTGAGCGAGGAGACTGTGAGGAGAATCATAAGCTCCGACGACCCCGTGGCAGAGGTTCAGAAGGCCTACAGCAACGGGGAGATCCAGTACTCAGGTGTGGGCTTTGTGGAGAGCGTCAAGGTTGAGGTCGTGAAGGTCATCGTGAAGATCTACTTCATCATAAGCGACCTTCTGGGATGATGTGAATGAAAACCCCCTCATTTATTATTCTCTCCCTCCTGCTCCTCAGCATACTCTCACTCGGCTGCAGCGAGGATGAGAAGAACGTTCAGGGAGATGTTCAGGGAAGCGTGGACAGAATTGCGGAGCTTATTAGCGCTGCAGACAGAAGCGTCGAGGAGAGCATGCAAGCTATAATCAACGACGATTACGATGGTGCGAGAAACTCTGCAATAATGGCTAAGGAGTACGTGAGCGAGGCGAGGAAGGTGTACGGGGAGGTAAAGCCCCATCTCAGCGACGAAGACGCCAAATTCCTCGGAACGCTCATTGAGTATGAGGACAGGTGGGCGACCCTCTCCTACAAGACGGCAAACGTCAGGGAGCTCGGAAGCTCCCTCCTTGACAAAATGCTTGATGAAAGCGCAGAGCTTGCACTTCCGAAGGTCGAACTCCTTGAAAGGGCCTACAGAGAAAATGCCGACGACTGGAAGGGGCTTGCGGATTTTTTGAACGCAAATCTCAACACCCTGCAGAGGGCTGGGATTGACGAGGCTGAGGTTGAGACGATCTACGCCCTCTCCAGCGCAACTCAGCAGCTTGCCGACACCCTCTCTGAGTACAGGGAAAACCTCGTGTCTCAGGTTGAGGGCTACACACCCCTTGCTGAGAGGGAAATCGTCAGCGAGGAAAGCACGAGCTCTGAGCTGATCCCCGACAGCGTTGCAGAATTCTTCGAGAGCTTTGATGCTGACAGGAACGGGAAGCTCAGCATTGGGGAGGCTCAGGAGTTTTTCTACTGGGTGGAGAACAACGTTGCCTACAGGTATGACGATGAGGAGGCTGAAAACACGATTGTCGGGCTTGAGGTGGGTGACGGCAGGGAAGGGAAAGATTACAGGCAGACTCCAGCCGAGACGCTCAGCGAAAAAGCTGGAGATTGCGAGGACATGGCGACGCTTGAGGTAGCATTTTACAGACACTTCGGCATTGAAGCATACGTGGTTGGAGTGGATACATCAGTTCCCGGCATCGTCGATCACGCTGCGGCAATCGTCAGAATAGGTGACAACGCTGAGGCTTTCAGAGAAACCCTCGGAAACCTGCTCTACTACGAGCTTGAAGGGGCGAGGGACGTTTACGGGAACGAGATCTCTCCGGGAGTCTACATGATTGTGGACAACTCCTATTCTGGCGCTTTCGGATACATCAGTGGGGGCGTAGAGGAGGGAACGTTCACAATCTACTGCATAATCCCGCTTGAAAGGGGCTATGGAGAGGAGTGGAGCGGAATAGTTGAGAAGTGCGTGAGCATGGATTAATGTTGTAAATTGAATTGATGCAAACACACCATTTTTCCAAAAGTTTGAAAGAAAGAATTTTAAAATTAAAACGACAAATTCTGATTTAATGCCTAAAGTAGTTGAAGCCGTTTATGAGAATGGAGTTCTTAGACTCCTCGAAAAAGTAAATCTAAAAGAAGGAGAAAAAATCAAGGTAGAAATAAAGAGGGAGATAGACCACCTTAAAGGGAAATACGGAAAAATGAAGGGAGATGAACTGCTAAAGCTGAGGGATGAAATTCATGACAGAAGAACACATTTTCGTGGATAGCTCAGCCTTTTTGGCTTTTTTTGTAGATGGTGTGGATGTTTTTGAAAGGATTGATGCTTTGCTGGTTACATCAACGAATGTCATTGAAGAGGTCGTGTACGTGCTTGTGAAAATAAAGGCGAGTGATGTGACCGGAATTGAAAAGCACTACGATCTCCTGCGCCACCTTAGAGAGAATCCAAACATTACAGTGGAAATAGCAAAGGAGGTTATTTCTGATGTTTCGAGTGTTCTCGACTACTGGGAGATTAAAGTCTTGCCTCCTGCAACGTATCAAGAGATGTTTGATGCAACCACGGCTTACGGTTTACTTCCAAATGACGCTCTTATAGCCGCAACCTGCAAGCACTACGGCAATAAAGAAAATAGCCACTTTCGACGATGACTTCAAAAAGGTCGACTTCCTCGAAATAGTGGATATCAGATACAATCCAACGCTACGGCTGTAGTGCTTTTGCAGGGGGTCAATCCAGCGCTCCCTTCGTACTCCTCACGTCCTCAGCTTCTCTAAGAGCCTGCCTCAATGCCAGAGCGAGGGCCTTGAATGCGCTCTCTATCTTGTGGTGCTCGTTCCTTCCCTTCACCTGCAGGTACACGTTCACTCCAGAGTTTCTGCAGAAGGTGTCGAGGAAGTGGAGCACATTCTCTCCCCTTATCCTGGCATCTCCAAACTCGCCTTCGAGGACGAAGTAGCCCCTTCCGCTGACATCCACTCCGCAAATCGCAACGCTCTCGTCCATGGGAACGATGGCCGAGCCAAATCTGGAAATCTTTTTCCCCTCAATTGCCTTTCTGAACGCCCTTCCGAGAGCTATTGCCACATCCTCCACGGTGTGGTGCTCGTCAACATGCAGGTCTCCTCTGGCCTTGACCTCAAGCCCAATTCCCGAGTGGAACGCGAGGCTTGTGAGCATGTGGTCGAGGAAGCCTATTCCAGTATCTATCGCAATCTCTCCACCCTCGAGGGAGAGCTTGACCACAACCTCAACCTCTTTCGTTTTCCTCTCAACCCTGACCATCTCAATCCTCCTCCAAACTTAGGAGCTCCTCAAATCTGAGCTTTCCTGTGTAGAGGGCACTCCCCACAACCACCCCAGCCGCACCAACATTCTTAACCTTTTCCACGTCCTCCTTGCTCGTTATCCCTCCCGACACTATCACCGGCTTATCTGTGGACTCCACGACCCGCCTTACTGCCACTTCATCAATCCCCCTCATCAGCCCCTCGACGTCCACGTTGGTGAAGAGAAAGCTGACATCAAGGTCTGAGTACATTTTCATAACCTCTACGGGGCTCAGACAGGTGTTCTTCTTCCAGCCCCGCACGACCACATTCCCTCCCCTCGAGTCAACCGCCACCATGATTCTCTTTGGGTACTCCTCTGCCAGCCTCCTGACCTCGTCCGACCTCTCTATCGCCATCGTCCCTACTATGACCCTCTCCACTCCAAGGTCGAGCAGCCTTCTTGCCGTCTCGGCGTCCCTTATCCCCCCTCCGACCTGCACCTCTGCAAGCTCCGAGATCTCCAGTATCACATCTTCGTGGGCAAGCCTTCCCTTAAAGCTCCCGCTCAGGTCTACCACATGCAGAACTCTCGCTCCTTTTTCAACCCACGACCTCGCAACGATCACCGGATCGTCGCCTTCGAAAATCACGTCATCCTCTTTACCCTGTCTGAGCTGAACGCACTTCCCGTCCTTGATATCGACGGCCGGAATGACCCTGAACATCCGGACTCAGTCTGCGAAAATAAATAAAAAAGTTTTCGTCAAAAAACGACTCAGTACTTTATTTTCGGCTTCCTGTACTTCTTCCTCGGCGCATTCAGGAGCTCCTCAAATTCCTCATCGCTCAGAGGCTTGAAATCGTCAAACTCGTCGAACCTCTTCCTGCCCTTCAAGCCCGATCTGCCCCTCTTTTCCGTTTTTTGTCAGAACATGGTGCTGAATCAATATTTAACCTTTTTGTTCCGCTGAGGGCTCTCTCACATCTGCTGCGGGTAGGAGGATTTTTAAGGCCCTGCCGTCAAGGGACTGGGGATGGAGATAGCAATACCGTCAAGCTCGCTCATAAATGAGAGGGACGAGAAGATAAAGGTGTACAAGATCGGGATGATAGCGAGGGCTGCAGCCATTTTCAGGGTGAAGGTGATTCACATCTACAAAGATCCGGCCCTCGACGAGAGCGGGCTGATCAGGGAGGTTCTGGAGTATCTGGAAACCCCCCAGTACCTGCGGAAGTACCTGTTTCCCATAAAGGGGTCTCTCAGGTACGCAGGGGTTCTCCCCCCACTCCGCATCCCATCCCATAAGCCAAAAGATTTAAAAATCGGTGAAGTGAGAGAGGGGGTAATCGTCAGGGTTGCTCCTGACGGCACCGCGTGGGCTGATATCGGAATGAAAGCCCTGGCCCTCTACCGCGGAAAGGCCAAGGAGAGGGCCCGCGTGACCGTCAGGGTCTGTTCGAAGAAGCCGTTGGTGGTAGAAGACGCCCAGCCCGAGGGGTACTGGGGATACCGGGTCAGGAAGGCCCGGCTTGAGGATCTGGTGAAGAGAAGGGACGCGGTGGTAACGTCCCGTCGGGGGAAGGTCCCCGAACCGGTAGAGGTTGCGCGCAAGGGACTGCTGATATTCGGCAGTCCAAGTGAGGGCGTGCACGAAATAGCTGAAAGGCTCGGAGTGAGCCTGAATGGAGTGGATGTGTGGAACATGTTCCCAGATCAGGGTACTCAGACCGTGAGGCTTGAGGAAGCGGTAATGGGGAGCCTTGCGATAACAAACTATCTGAGGTATGTTGAGGGTGGTATAAGATGAAGGAACACAGGCCAAGAAGGGGTTCGCTGGGGTTTTCTCCCAGAAAGAGAGCGTCCAGCATCATTCCAAGGATAAGGGCTTGGCCCGTAACCAGTGAGGTCAAGGCACTTGGCTTTGCCGGGTATAAGGCGGGAATGACGCATGTTGTGATGGTTGATGATAGGAAGAACTCCCCGACGTACGGAGAGGAGATAGTGGTGCCGGTGACCGTTATAGAGACTCCGCCGCTGAAGGTCATGGGAGTCAGGGTTTACAGGAAGACACAGTACGGCCTGCAGATAGCCGGAGAGGTCTGGGCCACCAACCTCGACGAGCACCTTGCGAGGAGGCTCAACCTGCCCAAGAACGGCAAGGATCCTGAGGAGCTCAAGCAGATCGAGGACATCGCGGAGGTCAGGCTGATAACGTACACCCAGCCCTACAGGATAACCGGTGTTCCCAAGAAGGTTCCGGACGTTATGGAGCAGAAGGTCGGGGGAGATGCGGCTGAGGCCCTCGACTACGCGATATCCAAGCTCGGCGGGGAGATAAAGGTCTCAGAGGTTTTCGGCGAGGGGGCGTTCATCGACGTACTGAGCATAACCAAGGGCAAGGGCTTTCAGGGGCCTGTCAAGAGGTGGGGAGTCATCACGCTCAACGCAAAGCACGCGAGGAGCAGCAAGCACAGGAGGGTCGGAACACTCGGTCCGTGGAACCCCCACCACGTCAGGTGGACAGTTCCGCAGGCAGGTCAGATGGGCTTCCACCAGAGGACGGAGTACAACAAGAGGATACTGAAGATTGGAGAAAATGGGGAGGAGATAACCCCGGACGGCGGGTTCCCGCACTACGGCGTCGTCAGGAACGAGTACGTGCTCGTCGCTGGGAGCGTTCCCGGGCCTGTGAAGAGGCTTGTCAGGATGAGGGACGCGATAAGGCCGCCGTTCGAGCAGTATGAGGGCGTCAACCTCATTTACGTCAGCACATCCTCCAAGCAGGGTAGGTGATGATGATGAAGGCTAACGTTTACGGTCTCAATGGCGAGGTTGTGGAGGAGATCGAGCTTCCAGCTGCATTCAGCGAGGAATTCAGACCGGACATAATTAGGAAGGCAGTTCACGCAATACAGAGCCACAGGAGGCAGCCCTACGGCCCCAACCCGCTTGCCGGGACAAACTACGCTGCCGAGAACTGGGGACCGGGACACGGATACGCGAGAGTGCCGAGGTGGAAGATCGGCAGCAGGGCTGTTAAGGTTCCTCAGGCTGTTGGTGGAAGGAGAGCCCACCCACCAAAGGTTCAGAAGAAGTGGGAGGAGAAGATCAACAGGAAGGAGATGAGGAAGGCCCTCAGGTCGGCACTTGCGGCAACGGTGAATGCGGAGATCGTGAGGCAGAGGAACCACGTTTTTGAGGGAGACCTTCCCAAGATTGTCGTGGACGACTTCGAGGGGATCAAGAGAACCAAGGAGGTCGTGGATGTCCTCAAGGCTCTTGGAGTCTATCAGGATGTAGAGAGGGCAAAGGAGAGGAAAAGGGTCAGGGCCGGAAAGGGCAAGATGAGGGGCAGAAGGTACAAGATGAAGAAGAGCGTGCTCATAGTAACCGGAAATGACTCCGACGTGCTGAAAGCGGCGAAGAACCTTCCCGGCGTTGACGTTGTGGCTGCAAGGAACCTGAATGTCGAGCTGCTCGCTCCGGGCGGGCATGCTGGAAGGCTCGTTGTCTATACCAAGTCCGCGATAAACTATCTGGGGGAGTGGTTATGATCCTGAAGGCGTTTCTCATCACGGAAAAGAGCACAATGCTTCTGGAGAAGAACGTTCTCACGGCGATAGTTGACATCAGGGCCAACAAGAAGCAGATCGCTAAGGAAGTGGAGAAGAGATTCGGCGTTGAGGTTGAAAAGGTGAACACTCTGATAACCCCCAAGGGTGAGAAGAAGGCGTACATCAAGCTGAAGCCAGAGTATTCGGCTGAAGAGCTGCTTTCAAATCTGGGTGTGTTCTGAGGTGGTCTGAATGGGTAAGAGAATAATCTCCCAGAACAGGGGAAGGGGAACTCCCACTTACAGAGCCCCGTCTCACAAGTATAAGGCTGACGTAAGGCACCTGAAGTTCGGAGATGGAGTGATTGAGGCGAAGATTGAGGATGTGGTCCACGATCCTGCAAGGAACGGGCCGCTGTTCCTCGTGAGGCTGCCCAACGGCAGGAAGGAGTACGTTCTCGCCGTGGAGGGCAAGGGAGTCGGAGACACGATAAAGGCTGGAGAGAGCGTGGAAATTGATGTGGGCAACATAACTCTCCTCAGAAACATCCCCGAGGGAACGCCGGTCTGCAACATTGAGAGCGTTCCGGGGGATGGTGGAAAGTTTGCGAGGGCGAGTGGCACCTACGCGTTCGTTGTCGCTCATGAAGAGGACAGGGTTCTCGTTCAATTGCCATCGGGCACGATGAAGTGGTTCCACCCCAACTGCAGGGCCATGATCGGAGTTGTGGCCGGAGCGGGAAGGACGGACAAGCCGTTTGTCAAGGCCGGAAAGAAGTTCCACAAGATGAAGAGCAAGGCTGCCAAGTGGCCGAGGGTCAGAGGTGTTGCGATGAACGCAGTTGACCACCCGTTCGGTGGTGGTAAGCACCAGCACGTTGGAAGGCCCAAGACTGTAAGCAGGAACGCTCCTCCGGGCAGGAAGGTTGGTAGTATTGCTGCAAGAAGAACGGGTGTGAGGCGATAGTTATGGCGATGAAGGGTAAGGTTATCAGGCCGAAGGAGTTCAGGTATCGCGGTTACACGCTTGAGGAGCTCCAGAACATGCCTCTCGACAGGTTTGCGGAGCTCCTGCCTGCGAGAGAGAGGAGGAAGATAAAGAGGGGCTTCACCGAGCAGGAGGAGAAGCTGCTGAGGAAGCTCAGGAAGAAGGGACAGGCGAGGACCCACTGCAGGGACATGGTGGTTCTGCCCGAGATGGTGGGCAAGGTAATCTTCGTGCACAACGGCAAGGAGTTCGTGAGGGTGGAAGTGAAGCCAGAGATGATCGGTCACAGGCTTGGCGAATTCGCCCAGACGAGGAGGTTCGAGAAGCACTCCGGGCCTGGTGTTGGAGCTACGAGGAGCAGTAAATTCGTGCCGCTGAAGTGATGCCTATGGCGAGGGTGAAGTACGCTTACCAGCCGAAGGATGAGCTGAACGCCGCGAAGGCGATGGGCTACGAGATGGACATAAGCTTCAAGCACGCCGTCGAGATATGCAGGGCGATCAAGGGGAAGAAGATCGATGACGCAATAGCCTACCTTGAGGACGTGGTTGCGATGAAGAAGGCGGTGCCTTTCAGGAACCACAAGAAGAAGGTGGCCCACAGGAAGGGACTCGAGAAGTGGTATGCTGGTAGATACCCGGTAAAGGCCTCGAAGGCAATAATCAAGGTGCTGAAGAACCTCAAGGCCAACGCCGAGTACAAGGGGCTTGAGGTGAACAGGCTCATCATAACCCACGCACAGGCCAAGAAGGGCAGGGTGATCAAGAGGTACATGCCGAGGGCGTATGGTAGAGCCACGCCGAGGTTTAAGGTTCTGACAACTGTAGAAGTTGTGGCCGAGGTGCGATAATGGCGGTGGAGAGGAAGTTTGTTGAGGAGAGGGTTAGGAAGCTCAGGGTCAAGGAATGGATAGTTGATGAGGTCAGGAACGCAGGGTTCGGAGGCATCGACATAGTAAGGACTCCCCTTGGCACGCAGGTGACGCTGTTCGTAGAGAGGCCGGGCCTCGTCATCGGAAGGGGAGGAAGGAGAATCAGGAAGCTCACAGAGAAGCTCAAGGAGTTCGGCCTCGACAACCCGCAGGTTGCAGTTGACGAGATAGAGAAGCCGGAGTTCAACGCACAGCTCATGGCCTCATTGCTTGCAAGAGCCCTTGAGAGGGGCTGGTACTTCAGGAAAGCTGGCTACAGGTTCCTCTACAGGATCATGGAGTCCGGAGCCAAGGGATGTGAGATCGAGATAAGCGGCAAGCTCACGAGCGAGAGGGCGAGGACTGAGAAGTTCGTTGCCGGCACGATAGTGCACACGGGAGAGCCGGCGGAGAGCATGGTGAACGAGGGATTCGACATAGCGATCAAGAAGCTTGGAGTTTACGGAGTGAGGGTCAGGATAATCCCGCCCGACGTGGAGCTCCCGGATGAGATTCACGTGAAGGACGTTGACCTCAAGAAGGAAGAGCAGGTCGAGCAGCAGGTTGAGCAACCTCAGGAACAGGAGCAGCAGGAGAAGGAGGTGAAGGAGAGTGAAGATGCAGGAGATCAGGGAAATGAGTAAGGAGGAGAAGCTAAAAAAATTGACGGAGCTGGAGAACGAGCTGCTGAGGCTGAGAACGCTGGTGAGGAGCGGAGGAGCACTCGAGAACCCCGGCCAGATAAGGGCTGTGAGAAAGGACATCGCCAGAATAAAGCTCGCGCTCAGAGAAGAAGGCTACAAGGTATAAAGGTGCTGGCGAGGGACTGGATAGGTCTGAGAGTGGAGGTTATGGAAAGTCCCAATCCATGTGAAGTGGGCCTGAAGGGCGTGGTGGTCGACGAGACCATGAACACCCTCAGAATTGAGACAGAGAGGGGCGTGAAGGTGGTTGCGAAGATGCACAGGGTGTTTGCGGTGGAGATTGACGGCAGAAGGTACAGGGTGGATGGAAGGCTGATAGCCTTCAGGCCCGAGGAGAGGATAATGAAGGGTATGATGCTCGTTAACAGGATAAAAGGGTGATCGGTATGAGGGATATCGGAATTAATGTTAAGGCTCCTGAGAAGGAATGCACGGACAAGAACTGTCCCTTCCACGGTAACCTCTCCGTGAGAGGTCAGATATTCAGGGGCAGGGTTGTGAAGACGTACGAGAAGTCTGCGGTAATCGAGAGGGAGCTGATAAGGTACGTGCCGAAGTACGAGAGGTACCTGAAGAAGAGGAGCAAGATGCATGCTCACAATCCTCCGTGCATTGACGCGAAGCCGGGCGACATCGTAACGATCGCGGAGTGCAGGCCGATTAGCAAGACCAAGAGCTTTGTTATAGTGGAGAAGGTGGTGGAAGAATGAGGGCGAAGAAGGCTGTCGTTCCGAGGGCTTTGCCGACCGGAGCGAGGCTCGTGTGCGCAGACAACACGGGTGCGAGGGAGCTCGAGATCATTGCGGTGAAGGGGTACAAGGGCGTCAGGAGGAGGTACCCTGCTGCAGGAGTTGGAGACATAGTGGTCGTCTCCGTGAAGAAGGGTGCCCCGGACATCAGGAAGCAGGTTCACTATGCGGTGATTGTCAGGCAGAGGAAGGAGTACCGCAGGCCTGACGGAACGAGGGTCAAGTTCGAGGACAACGCTGCCGTAATCACCGATCCAAACGGCAACCCGAAGGGCAGCGAGATAAGAGGGCCGGTTGCGAGGGAGGCGGCTGAGAGGTTCAGCAAAATCGGCTCAATAGCCACCATAATCGTGTGAGGTGATCGGGATGTCTAAGCAGCCGAGGAAGCAGAGGAAGAGGATCTACACCGCGAAGCTCCACCAGAGGCACAGGTTCCTGCATGCAACCCTCTCCAAGGAGCTCAGGGAGAAGTACGGCAAGAGGTCGATTAGGGTCAGGAAGGGTGACAAGGTCAAGGTGATGAGGGGCAGCTACGCCGGCCACACGGGCAAGGTGCTCGAGGTGGACATGAAGAAGCTCAGGATTTACGTTGATGGTGTTGTCGTGAAGAAGGCCGACGGAACTGAGGTTGCGATGCCCGTGCATCCGTCAAACGTCATGATCGTCGAGCTTGGGGAGGAGGACGAGGTTAGAGAAAAAATCCTCAAGAGGTGATTGAATGCATCAGAAGAGATTAAGCGCCCCGAGAACCTACAAGGTTCCCAGAAAGGTTAAGAAGTGGATAGTCAAGCCCTCACCGGGCCCTCACGATAAAGATGCGGTTCCGCTGCTCGTCATCGTGAGGGACTTCCTCGAGCTTGCCGACACGGCGAGAGAGGCGAGGAGGGTAATTGCGAAGGGAGAGATATTGGTTGATGGAGTGGTCAGGAAGGACTACAAGTTCCCCGTTGGGCTGTTCGACATAATCAGCGTCCCGAAGATGGAGCTCAACTACAGGATAGTTTTCGACGAGAAGGGCAGGTATGTGCCCATAGAGGTTGAGGATCACGACAGGAAGCTCTACAGAATCAACAACAAGACAATCGTCAAGGGCGGCAAGGTTCAGCTCAACCTTTTCGACGGCACCAACATCCTCGCGAGCAACGAGTACAAGACGAAGGACAGCATACTCCTCAAGATCCCCGAGAAGGAGATCCTCCAGCACCTCAAGTTTGAAGAGGGTGCGCTCGTGATGGTCACCGGTGGAACCCATGCCGGTGAAATCGGGAGGCTGAAGAGCTACAAGGTCGTCAGGGGTTCTGCACCGAACCTCGTCACGATCGAGATCGACGGGAAGGAGTACACCACAATCGAGCAGTACATCTTCGTCGTTGGCTCGAAGGATGATGAGAAGCCTGTGATTGACCTGGGGGTGTAGTGAATGAACCCAATGAGGGAGGTGCTGATTGACAAGGTCGTGATCAACATCGGCGTTGGAGAGAGCGGAGAGAGGCAGAAGAAGGCCCTCCAGCTCCTTGAGGAGCTGACCGGCAAAACGCCCACCTCAACCTATGCCAAGAAGACGATAAGGAACTTCGGCATCAGGAAGGGAGAGGCCATCGGAGCCAAGGTGACCCTGAGGGGAGATGACGCCCTCGAGTTCCTCAAGAGGGCGCTCGTGGTCAAGGAGAACAGGCTCAGCGCGAGGCAGATCGGAGACGGCTACTTTTCCTTCGGAATTCAGGAGCACATAGACCTCCCGGGTGTTGAGTACGACCCTGACATGGGTATATTCGGCATGGACGTGACGGTCTCGCTTAAGAGGAGGGGCTACAGGGTTGCGAGGAGGAAGATTGCAAAGAGCAAGGTTGGTAAGGCTCATCGCGTTACAAAGCAGGATACCATAGAATTTCTCAAATCGTTGGGTGTGGAGGTTGAATGATTATGGCGAAGGAAAGAACAAAGAAGTTTGGTAGGAACGCTAACCCGTGCAGGAGATGCGGAAGGAAGAGGGGAGTGGTCAGGAAGTATGGCCTTTACCTCTGCAGGCAGTGTTTCAGAGAGGTAGCCAAGGAGCTCGGGTTTAAGAAGTACTGGTGAGGTGGTGGCGATGCAGAGCGATACTCTCTCAAACGCGATGTCAGCGATAAAGAACGCGGAGCTCGTGGGAAAGCACAGGGTTGAGATAAGGCCGGCCTCGAAGCTCATAGGTAAGGTCCTGAACGTGATGAAGGAGTACGGCTACATCAAGGGGTTCGAGGTGAAGGACGACCACAAGGGTGGAGTGATAATCGTTGAGCTCAGCGGCAGGATAAACGACTGCGGAGCAGTCAGGCCGAGGTTCTCGGTTAAGAGGACTGAGTACGAGAGGTTCGAGAAGAGGTACCTGCCGGCGAGGGACTTCGGGATACTCATCGTCTCAACTACAGAGGGAGTGATGTCCCAGAAAGAGGCCATGGAGAGGGGACTCGGAGGAGTCCTGCTCGCTTACGTCTACTGAGGTGGTGGACATGGAGGAGAGGTTTGTAGAGATTCCAGAAAACGTCACCCTCGAGATCTCAGGAGATAGCGTTAGCGGTTACACCATCAAGGTATCGGGCCCGAAGGGCGAGAACGAGAGGTTCCTCAAGTACAGGGGCGTTTTCATCGAGAAGGTGGACAGCAAGGTCAGGGTTTACACGCCGGAGAAGAAGTCGAAGGTAAAGGCGATGGTGGGGACATTCGCGGCGCACATCAACAACCTGATCAGGGGGGTTACCGAGGGCTTCGAGTACAAGCTCAAGATCCTCTACTCTCACTTCCCGATGAAGGTGAGGGTCGAGGGTAGGGAGGTTGTGATCGAGAACTTCCTCGGAGAGAAGCACCCCAGGAGGGTCAAGATATTCGGAAGGGCAGAGGTCAAGATATCCGGCAACGAGATCATCGTGAGCGGAATTGACAAGGAGGAGTGCGGACAGACGGCAGCAAATCTGGAGCAGGCGACGAAAAAGAAGAATCTGGATGTGAGGGTGTTCCAGGACGGTATTTACATAGTGGAGAAACCGTGAGGTGGTATGGATGAATCCAAACCTTCCGAAAGAAAAGGTCAGGCTTCTCAGGCTCAGGAGGAGGCTCAAGTCGAGGAAGCCCGAGTTCAGACACTTTGAGGCTCACAAGAAGCTCAGGCTGAGAGACCTTGGCTGGAGGAGGCCAAGAGGCAGGCACAACAAGTGGAGGGAGAGGTACGGCGGAAAGTGGAGTGGCAGAATCCTCCCGAGCCCTGGATTCTCATCTCCAAAGGCCGTCAGGGGGCTGCACCCCTCTGGATACGAGGAGGTGCTCGTGTTCAGCGTTAAAGACCTTGAGAAAGTAAACCCCGAAACGCAGGCGATCAGGATCTCCTCGAAGGTCGGGATGAAGAAGAGGCTCATGATTGAGGAGAAGGCAAAGGAGATGGGTTTGAAGATACTTAATCCCGTGCAAAGGTGATCGGAATGAATCTGAAGTTTCAGAGGGAGATGGCGGCCAAAATCCTTGAGTGTGGCGTTAACAGGGTCTGGCTCGACCCCAACGCGCTTGACGAGATAGCGAGCGCCGCAACTAAGGATGATGTGAGGGAGCTGATCGAGAGAGGGCTGATAAAGAGGAAGCCCGTCAAGGGCATCAGCAGGGCGAGGATCAACAAGAGGAAGGCTCAGAGGAGAAAGGGAAGGAGAAGGGGTCACGGCAGGAGAAAGGGAAGGGCTACAGCCAGAATGCCGAGGAAGAGGCAGTGGATAATGAGGATCAGGGCGCTCAGGAAGAGGCTCAGGAAGCTCAAGGAGGAGGGCGTTATTGACAGCAGAACATACAGGATGCTCTACAGGAAGGCCAAGGGTGGTGAGTTCAGGAGCGTGGCTCACCTCAACCAGTATATGGAGGCCCACGGGCTGCTGAGGTGATACAGATGGCGAGAGGACCGAGGTATAGGGTTCCGTACAGGAGGAGGAGAGAGGGCAAGACCAACTACAGGAAGAGGCTCAAGCTTCTGCTCTCAAGAAAGCCGAGGCTCGTTGTGAGGGTCACGAACAGGAGGGTAATCGCTCAGGTTGTCGAGTACCACCCGGATGGGGACAGGACTTTGGTGTATGCTGACTCAAAGGAGCTCGAGAAGTTCGGATGGAAGGGTGACCTGAACAACACGCCTGCAGCTTATCTAACCGGCCTCCTCGTCGGAAAGAAGGCGAGAGAGGCAGGAATTGAGGAGGCAATACTGGACATCGGCCTCAGGACACCGTCGAGGGGTGCGAGGGTGTTTGCTGTGCTCAAGGGCGCAGTTGAGGCTGGGCTCGAGGTGCCGCACAGCGAGGAGATACTGCCAGACGAGTCGAGGCTCAGGGGAGAGCATATCGCATCATACTACGAGCAGAACTCGGAGAGGTTCTCGGAGTACGAGAAGAGAGGACTGAAGCCTTCAGACCTGCCAGATCATGTTGATGAGGTAAAATCCAAGATAATGGGGTGATTGAATGGAGTGGACGCCAAGAACAAGACTCGGAAGACTGGTTGCTGAGGGGAAGATCAAGACCATAGACGAGGCGATCGCAAGCGGTCTGCCGATCAAAGAGCCGGAGATAGTTGACATCCTGCTCCCGGATCTGGAGGATGAGGTTCTGGAGATCAACCTCGTTCAGAGGATGACTGACAGCGGCAGGAGGCTCAAGTTTAGGGTGACCGCCGTTGTGGGCAACAGGAAGGGGTACGTTGGCATAGGTGTCGGCAAGGCAAGTCAGGTTGCCCCGGCAATACAGAAGGCCATCAGGAATGCGAAGATAAATATATTCAAGGTGAACATGGGCTGCGGATCCTGGGAGTGCGGATGTGGTGGAGACCACAGCATTCCCGCAAAGGTTTCTGGTTCTGCAGGGAGTGTCAGGGTCACGCTGATTCCCGGGCCCAAGGGACTCGGCCTTGTCGCAGGAGACGTGGCGAAGAAGGTTCTCGAGCTTGCGGGCGTTAGGGATGTCTGGACGTTCACAAGGGGGCAGACCAAGACGACGATAAACTTCGCCAAGGCCACGTTCGAGGCTCTCAAGCAGACCGTATATCTCAAGAGGTGATTGTGATGTTTGCCGTAATCAGGCTCAGGGGAGAGGTTGACGTTCACAGGAAGATTAAGGAGACTCTGAAGCTCCTCAGGCTCCACAAGAAATACCACTGCGTTGTCGTTCCCGACACACCCTCGTACAGGGGAATGCTTCAGGTCGTCAAGGACTATGTGGCATACGGAGAGATAGACGCAGAGACGCTCGCGCTCTTGCTCAGAAACAGGGGCAGGCTCACGGGCAACAGGAGGCTCACGGACGAATACGTCAAGGAGACCACGGGCTACGAGAGCATAGAGGAGTTCGCGAAAGCGGTGATCGAGGGCAAGGCAAGCCTGAGGGACATACCGGAGCTCAAGCCGGTCTTCAGGCTTCACCCGCCGAGGGGTGGGCTGAAGAGCATAAAGTGGCACTACGGCTACGGAGGAGATTTGGGGTACCACGGTAAGGACATATCCAAGCTGATTTACAAGATGAGGTGATGCCAATGCCGAAAAAGAAGGTCAAGAAGTATAGGGGATCAAGGACGTGCGGCGGAGGAAGTGCCAAGAAGAGGAGGGGTGCTGGACACAGAGGCGGCAGGGGAAATGCTGGTGTGCTGAAGCACAAGTACCTCAGGACGATAAAGCTCGTCAAGGAGGGCAAGTACGAGATCGGAAAGAGCGGCTTCACGAGGCCGAAGGTTGTGACGAGGGAGTACAAGCTCCTGAGGGAGCTCAAGGAGAGGCTGATCGAGCTCAAGGCTGTTGGCGCGATTGACGACTACCTCTACGCGTACTTCAAGGCGAGACCCGAGATAAATGTTGGCGACATAAATGCTGTGGCAGACAGGCTCGTGGAAAACGGGCTTGCGGAGAAGGATGGTGACGTCTACAGGATCAACCTCGCCGACATAGGTTACTACAGGCTCCTCGGAAGCGGAAAGGTGGACAAGAAGCTCCACATCGTTGTGGAGTACGCCACGCCAAAGGCCATCGAGAAGGTTGAGAGCGCTGGAGGCAAGGTTGAGGTTGCTGAATAACCTTTAAAATTTATTTTGGGGGGTTCAAATGGTAGATCAGGTGCTCAGGGCACTGCAGCCTTACTTTGAGAGGATACCGAGCGTATCGAGACCGGTAGGTCATGTTCCCTTCAACCAGAAGCTGATGTGGACGATCGCGGTTCTGCTGCTTTATTTCGTTCTCTCCAACGTTCCCGTTTTCGGTCTCGATCCAAGCTCCATAGACATATTCCAGCAGTACAGGGCCCTCTTTGCCGGGGCCACTGGTTCAATCATCGCTCTCGGTATTGGGCCAATCGTCACGGCCAGCATCATTCTCCAGCTGCTTGTTGGTGCTGGCATAATCAAGCTCGATCTCACCAATCCGGATGACAGGGCGGCCTATCAGGACTTCCAGAGGTTTCTCGTCTTCGTGATGATCGCTCTCGAGGCCCTCCCGCAGATACTCGGTGGATTTCTAAAGCCCAATCCCGTCATAGCCGAGCAGCTTGGTGTCTCGCTCAGCTTCATCGCGTTCCTCATATTCATCCAGCTCTTTATCGGTGGTGTCCTCATCGTTTACATGGACGAGGTTGTGTCGAAGTGGGGTATCGGCAGCGGTGTCTCACTCTTCATCCTTGCCGGAATTGCCCAGTCCATAATAACCGGTCTCTTCAACTGGGTCACTCCGCCAAACGCTCAGATGCCGGCAGGCATAATCCCGAGGTGGTTCTGGATAGCCCAGAACTACGGCATCGATGCGCTGCTCTCTGCAGATGGGCTTGCGTTCCTGATGATTCAGGGTGGTCTTCTCGCCCTTATGACGACCGTCGCCATCATCCTGCTCGTCGTCTACGCTGAGGGAACGAGGGTTGAGATCCCGCTCGCTCACGCTGCGGTTAGGGGTGCGAGGGGCAGGTTCCCGATAAAGCTCATATACGCCAGCGTTCTGCCCATGATCTTCGTCAGGGCACTTCAGGCCAACATCCAGATTATCGGTATGGTGCTCTACAACCGCGGAATAACGATCTTCGGAGAGTACGTGGGAAGCCAGCCGATAAGCGGGATAATGTACCTGATCTCTCCGGTCAGAAGCCCTTACGACTGGGTGCCATCGCTGGTGAAGTCTAACCCGTACTTCGCTGACCTGCCCACGTGGATGATTGGCCTGCATCTGCTCATAGACGCGCTGATACTGATAGCCGGAGGCATCCTCTTCGCCGTCTTCTGGGTTGAGACGAGCGGAATGGACGCCAAGACCGTGGCGAACCAGATAGCGAGGAGCGGAATGCAGGTTCCGGGGTTCAGGAGGAGCCCGCAGGTTCTTGAGAGGATCCTGCAGAGGTACATCCCGAAGGTGACGATAATAGGCGGTGCTCTCATCGGCATCCTCACGCTCGTCGCCAACATGCTCGGAACCATAGGAAACGTCAGCGGCACTGGGCTTTTGCTTGCGGTGAGCATAGCCTACAGGTTCTACCAGGACCTCGCCAAGGAGCAGCTCACGGAGATGCACCCCATGATCAGAAGAGTGCTCGGTGAGGAGTGATGAAGGACATCCTCAAGAATTTTTTGAGGGCCCTCGGAATTACAATTTTTATCGGCATCTTCGTGAGCCACGACTTCAGAACAGCGCTCGGAAACCTCCTCGCTCCGGTTTTTGACCCCCTCTACGCGAAGGTTGGCGTGCTGTACACGGTTATGATCCTTGCATTCATAACAGCCGGATACAGCACCCTCATTCAGAAGCTGACAGTCGATTACAAGAAGCTTAAGGAGATCCAGCAGAAGGTCATGGAGTTCAACAAGGAGTACAGCGACGCAGTCAAGAAGAACAACCAGGAGAAGCTCAAGAGGCTCGAGAAGGAGAGGGAGGAGGTTATGAGGCTCCAGTCCCAGCTCATGAGCATGCAGTTCGACCCAATGTTCTACACTGTCGTCGTCACGATCCCGATATTCATGTGGATGTACCACATCTCCACTCTCAATCCGGTGGTGAACGTTCCGTTTGCCGGCGAGATTCACGTCGGTCAGTTCTACCTGATATTCCCTTGGTGGATCTGGTGGTACATGTTCAACTCCATAGCGTTCGGCCAGATCGTAAGAAAAATTCTTAAAGTGGGACAGTAAACTGCAGGGAAATGAGGATAACAATCTCTGGTCCTCCGGGTAGCGGAACCACGACGGTAGCGAGGAAGCTGGCCGAGAAACTTGGATTTCCGATGATTTCTGCGGGAGAGATTTTCAGGAGGCTCGCAAGAGAGCACGGCATGAGCCTCGAGGAGTTCAGCAGGTATGCGGAGAACAATCCCGACATAGACAACCTCGTGGATCAGAGGCAGAAGGAGGAGGCTATGAGGCACGAGAATGCGGTCGTGGAGGGCAGACTCTCCGGATGGATGGTGCCTGCGGAGCTGAAGGTCTGGATTTACGCAGACGAGGAAGTGAGGTATCAGAGGATCGCGAGGAGGGAGAAGAAACCTTTAGAGGTGGTTAAGGCGGAGACGAGGCTTAGAGAAGAGATTGAGAAGAGGAGGTACCTCAAGATCTACGGCATAGACATCGAGGACAAGCGCCTGTACCACCTGATGATCAACTCCGGCAGGTTTAATGCCGAGCAGATAGTTGAGATAATCTTGAGGGCTGTGGAGCTGATAGGGGATGAGGAACAGGATAATTCCAAGGAAAAACTTTGAGGACGTATTCTACGTCAAGGAGGAGGGTGAGCCGGGGGAGCATGGCATTTACCCCTACAACCGCCCCATCCGTGACTACATCCGCAAGGGCATGGTCTGCATTGACAAGCCGATGGGCCCGAGCAGCCACGAGGTCGTGGTTTGGGTGAGAAAGATCCTCGAGGTTGAGAAGACCGGCCACACGGGCACCCTCGATCCAAGGGTCACGGGAGTGCTGCCAGTAATGATCGAGGACGGGACGAAGCTCGTCAAGTACCTGCAGGAGTCCGACAAGGAATATGTCACCCTCATGCACCTCCACGGAGACGCGAGGAAAGAGGACATAGAGAGAGTGATGGGGAAGTTTGTTGGTAAGATCTACCAGAGGCCGCCCCTGAAAAGTGCGGTCAAGAAGAGGCTCAGGGTCAGGGAGGTAAAGGAGATCGAAATCCTCGAGATTGACGGGAGAGACGTGCTGTTCAGGGTTCTGTGTGAGGCGGGCACGTACATCAGGAAGCTGTGCGTTGACATCGGTGAGGTGCTCGGCACCGGGGCGCACATGCAGGAGCTGAGGAGGACGAGGACGGGAATCTTCGATGAGAGCAGAGCATACACCCTGCACGACCTTCTCGACGCTTACGTGTTCTGGAAGGAGGACGGGGAGGAGAAGTACCTCAGGGAGATCGTGATGCCGATGGAGGAGGCTGCCAAGACCATGAAGAAGGTGGTTGTGAAGGACACGGCAGTGGATGCCATATGCCACGGAGCACCACTAACGGCAAAGGGCATACACTACGTGGAGAAGACGATAGAGCCCGGAGACGTGATTGCCCTTTTCACCCTGAAGAGCGAGCTTGTGGCGATAGCGAGGGCAAAAATTGGGGCGGAGGACATGCTGAAGGTTAGGCGCGGCGTGGTGGCCGAAACCCTCAGAGTGATTATGGAAAGGGGCACGTATCCGTCATACTGGAAGGGGAGGGCTGAGAAACAAATTTAAGAAAAATATAAATAATATTCCGCTTAATTACTCCCAGAAGGTGGTAACGATGATTGATGTCATTATGGATGGCGATGTGCTGAAATCCATCACGAGGGCGATGGTGGCCCTCGTCAGCGAGGCCAGATTCCACTTTAAGGAGGAGGGAATTCACTCGAGGGCTGTGGATCCCGCAAACGTTGCCATGGTCATCGTTGACGTCTCAAGGGAAAACCTCGAGGCCTACAGCATCGACGAGGAGAAGACTGTTGGTGTTGATGTGAACAGGGTCTACGACATAGCGAAGAGCATAAAGAAGAACGAGCTCGTGGAGCTGAAGATTGAGGACGATGCATCGCTGAAGGTCAAGTTCGGCAGCGTCGAGTACAGCGTGGCCCTCATAGATCCGTCTGCCATCAGAAAGGAGCCCAAGATCCCGAACCTCGAGCTTCCGGCGAAAATCGTTCTTGATGCTGGGGAGTTCAAGAAGGCCATAGCTGCGGCTGACAAAATAAGCGACCACGTCGTCTTCAGGAGCGACTCCACGGGCTTTTACATCGAGGCTGAGGGAGACGTGGACAGGATCGTCTTCCACATGAGCGAGGCTGAGCTCATCGAGTTCAACAGGGCCGAGGCGAGGAGCATGTTCAGCGTTGAGTACCTCAAGGAGTTCGTGAAGGTTGCGGGAACTGGGGACTTGCTCACAATACACCTTGGCACGAACTACCCGGTCAGGCTTGTTTTTGAAACGGCCGACGGTAAGGCGAGGGTCGAGTACATTCTGGCCCCGAGAATAGAGGCCGAATGAGGTTACTTCCCATTCTACCTTTCATTTTGGACTACCCCTTTCTGAGACCTGCCAAGTTTCTCGCCGAGAACATTCAGAGGGGAATGGTCTTCAATGCGGCTCTCGAGAGGGCAGAGGAGATTCTCGAGTCTCTGCTTAAACGGGGCCACTACGAGTTCAAACCGGAGGACAAGCCCTTCTACTGCTCCGCGTGCGACAAGGTGTGCAGAGACGCGTGTGACAGGGATGCGATAGCCGAGGACTTTCTCTGGGACAGGTGCAACCTCTGCGGCGAGTGCTTTCTTAGGTGCGACTACTCCATAAGCCCGGAGAGCTACAGGGAGATGGAGATAAGGGCGAAGGTGTCCGTCTATTCGTACATCATGATGCGCTCTGCAATCTCGAGAGCGGGAGAGGGTGTGAGGAGGAGGTTCGCAACCTCTCTCGCGAGATCCTACAGGCATGCGATGGAGAGTGATCAGAGCGAGATTCTGCCCGAGATTCTCGCCTCCAACTTCTCGATTAAGATCATTAAGAACGAGAGCCTGTGGGTGCACGTTTCCGACTACCTGAAAGCCGCGTCGAGGATAAAGAGCCCCGAGTGGAAGCTGGTTTCGAGAAACCTCAGGAGGGGGTACGTGGAGCTCGACGCTCTGGGGTTTTACAGGGTCGTGGAGGAGAGGATGAGGGACGCGTTCTTCGAACCCTTCACCATAGAAATTGAGGGGCTGGAGAGCCTGATGAACATCGTCACGGAGTACGAGCTGAGCAGAAAGGCCGGCAGGATCGAGGGGGTCAAGGACTTCGACCTGTTCCCTCCCTGCATGAGGAAGATTGTCGCCGATCTAAAGGATTCGGCCAACGTTCCCCACACCGCGAGGTTTGCCATAACGACCTTCATGCTCAACGTCGGCTACAGCGTGGAGGAGGTGCTCGACCTGTTCAGAAACGCCCCGGACTTCGACGAGGAGAAGGCGAGGTACCAGATAGAGCACATAGCCGGCCAGAGGGGGGCAGGCAAAGAATACGACGTACCCTCGTGCTCGACCATGAAAACCTACCACAACTGCGTTGCGGAGTGTGGGGTGAGGCACCCCATGGAGCTTTACAGGAGGAGGCTGTATGAGGGTCGTGGAAGAAAGGCTGAAGGGAAGTGAGGGAGAGATAAAGCTCATCCCCGAGTCTGTGGAGGATCTCTGGCACCTGAAGTACATAATTGAGCCCGGTGATGTGGTCTTCTCTCTCACGAAGAGGGCGAGCGAGAGCAGCGACAAGCTGAGGAGCGACAAGCAGATGGTGACGGTGAGGCTGGGAATTCAGGTTGAGAGGGTGGAGTTCCACAAGTTTGCCAACAGGCTCAGGATCACTGGCAGGATAGTTGCCGGAGTGGAGGACTCGGGGTATCACACCCTGAACATCACCGAGGGAAAGGAACTCAGCATAATAAAGGAGAGGTGGAGCGACGAGCAGCTTGAGAGGATAAAAACTGCGGTTGAGAGCTCAAACAGACCAGAGGTGCTGATTCTGACGATAGAGGAGGGTGAAGCATCTCTGGGCATTCTGAGGCAGTGGGGCGTTGACGAGGTTGCGGTTGTGAAGGGGAGCTACGGGAAGGACAGGGGGAACAGCAGGAGGGAGTTCTTTGGGGAGGTTTACTCGGTTCTTAAGGGCTATGACTTTGGCTATCTGGTCATAGCGGGCCCGGGCTTCACGAAGAACGACTTCTACGAGTTCCTGAAGGAGAAGGACCCGGAGATGGCAGATAAGGCCATACTCACGGACACATCATCCATAGGCGTCAGGGGGTTCCTAGAGGTGCTGAAGAGGGGGGTGGTTGACAGAATCGTGGGCGAGCTCAGGATCAAGAAGGACGCGGAGTACATGGACATGCTCCTCGAGGAGATCGCGAAGGACGGAAAGGCAGTCTATGGCATTGATGAGGTGAAGAGGGCGTACGAGTACGGAGCACTTGAGGTTCTGCTGGTCGCAGACGAGTTTTTAAGGCAGGAGAGGGAGAAGTGGGACATTGACAGCTTTCTGAGGGATGTAGAGAATATGGGGGCCAAGGTAGTCATAATGAGCTCCGAGTTCGAGCCGGGAAAGAGGCTGATGGCTCTTGGGGGGATTGCAGGTCTGCTGAGATTCAGTATAGGGTGAAGAGTCCTTCAGGCTCCTTTTTTTAAGCACTTCAGTCGGAGACCCTGAGCGAGGCCGAGTAGACCTCATCCACCACGGTTATTGTGACATCAATGCGCTCTGGCAACTCTATATCTCTATGGCCCTTGCCGCCATGATGTCCCCACCCCTCGTCAACTGCTCCTGAAACGGACACAGGCAGCTGCAGGTATCCGTCCGGATTCGTGCGCCATGTGGTGTTGACCGTCACAGTGTCATCCTCGAAAACGTACTCGATTGTGACCTCTGCATCTGCGTTTGGATACTTGGTGTACCCTGTGAAGTACACCAGCGATGTCACGATACCATCGTCCACCTTCAGCGTGCTGGAGATGTCAATTTCCTTTGTTGAATCGCCATTTTCTATCTCATCGTACGTGCCGTCCCCCTTGCTTATTTTCAGCACTCCAACCTCCTTGTTCAAAGCGCTGGAAACGTTTTTGAGGTACTCATTCCTCTCTCCTTCTCCTGCCATCCCGAGAACGAAGGTAACGTTGTCCATCTGAACGAGAACTCTGTTCTCACCCTTGGAGAAAGTCACGGTTGCAAAATCCTTCTCCCCAAACGTCTCGTTGAGGTACTCGAGGTACCACCTGTAGTCGGGGCTAATCACCTTCACCTCAAGTGTGATCGACCCGCTTCTCTCCATTTTCGCCCCGCGCATAGTTATGGTCTGGGGGCTGTTGATGTTCTCATTTCTGAGGTCGAGAATAATCAGCCTCACCTCATCGTCTCCTGAGATGTACTCATCGGAGATCCTCGTTCCTCCACTGTTCGAGAGCGCGAAATACTCCCCGCATATGTATGCCTCTTTAGATGGCTTCAGGTAGATGTAGTTTGGATCGAACTCGAGAACCGTCAGGTCAAAGCTCCTCGTCTCTCCATCAACTGTCAGGTTCACCTTCCCGATCCGTTTGGCCAGTATGGAGCTTGAGGTAACCTCCGGAGTGAAAAGGAGGGGGTATTTCGGATACCTCATAACCGGGTCGAATCTCGCTACAGCCTCGCCATAGTTTATCGCCTCGAGAACCTTTTCGTGAAATCCGCCGAACTCGTAATGGAGCTTTGAGTAGTGATCTCCTTCAGCATTTTTAAGCCATGCAGGAACGAAAAACTGCTGAACGACCCCAATTCCTCCAACAATTATCGCAAAAGCGAGCACGAGTCCGAGTACCGGGGACACGGCAGCCTCATCAGGTTTCGGTATCTTCATTGCAAGTTGTATTTTATAAATTGAAATTAAAAAACTTGTTGCATCTCATCATGGGAAAAAATGGAGGTTGATGTGGTGCTGCGGGCTATTCTATGCTCTCGAACCTGTCCTTCAGCCTGTCCATGACCTTTGGCAGCGTCGTGTACTCCATGTCTTCCATTGGCAGGCGGTGGGGCTCGAAGGGGCCGTGTCTCCTCATGTACTCAGCTATCTCAACAGCCTTCTGTCTGGTGTAGTCGTAGGCCGGATCGTCGAAGAGGTCGACAGGCCCAACGAGCCTTCCGTTGGCAAGCTGAAAGCCAGCGGCAATAACCCTCGGCGGGCCGTCAAACCTCGTGCACTTCGAGTAGTTGAATGGCACAGGCATCAGCGGGCCGTTGTGGGAACCTCGCATCCACCCGCTGACGAGGTGCGGGAACGCGAATGGCTCGAGAACCTCTCCGACTGCAGGCAGCCCGCTCTGTGCTCTGACAAGCGCGACTGGATCATCCTTGCCCACATACTCTCCGGCAATCTGGTAGAGCTTCTCCGTGCTGATGACCGCGACAGGCTCGTCTGCCGGAAGCTTTCCTCCCTCCTTCGGGAATACCCTCTTGATGACAAACCTTGACTTGGCCCCTATGAGCGCGAGGATGTCGTACATCTCCTCAGGAGCCCTCATCAGCACCTTCTTGTGCTCGTAGATGTCCCATATCTCGAAGACAAATCCGTTGTGGAGGTTCGGATCGATAACTAAGCCGGCGGTGTTGAAAGGATCGGCAAACATCCTGAATATTGGCAGATTGAACGCTCCGGGCTCGGTCTTGTCCATCATGAACGCGATTACTGGCTCCGCCCCCCTCTCTGTGAACTCCATCTCCGCAACTCCCGGGCCCATTCCCCTGACGTTCCCCGAGAACGCATCGCTCAGCAGATCCTGACCGGCTCCGTAGAGCTTGAGATCCTTGGCGATGGCAGTCGCCTTCTCGAACGTGTCCCAGGCAAGCTTGTGGATCTCCTCGTTGTCAACCCCCTTCGTGTGGGTCATGACAAGTTCGAGGTCGTCCCCAGCTCTGAAGACTCTGAAGTCTATTATGAGCCCGCTATCCTTCGCGTTCTGCAGGTTCTCCTCAGCAGCCTTTATAAGCTCGTCAGCAACAGTCACGTGCCCCGGCAAACCGCCAACGTCTGCCTTAATCAAACTAACAGTAATCTTGCTCATGGTTCGTAAGTGGTTTTGATGTTTTTTAAGTTTTCAGGTTAATTTTATATACTTGATTATCATAATGGGGTGAGGTATCATTACTTTCATGATGAGGGGATGACCATGCTGGAGAGGTGTCCGACGGGAATTCCGGGGTTTGACGAGCTCTGTGACGGGGGCCTGATAAGGGACAGGAGCTACCTGATAGCGGGCCCTTCGGGTAGCGGAAAGACGATATTTGCAATGCAGTTCCTGTACAACGGCGCCAAGGAGTACAACGAGCCGGGCATATTCATAGCGACGGAGGAGAGGCCGCAGAACCTCAGGGAGAACTTCTCGGTCTTCGGCTGGGATCTGGAGAAGCTCGAGGAAGAGAACATGCTCGCAATAATCGATGCCACTTCGGCCAAAATCGGGCTGCCGACTGATGAGAAGTACGTGGACGTAAGACCCTTCGACACGAGGAGCCTGATAGACAACATAATCACGATTCAGGACGAGATAGGAGCTTTGAGGGCTGCACTCGACTCCACGACTGCAATGGGGTTCGCGATGCAGGATCCGTCGAAGTTCAGGGTGGAGCTGCTCAAGATCTCAACCACGCTGGAGATCCTCGGGCTCACCACGATAATGACGGCTGAAGTTATCGAGAGCGGAATGATCTCTAGGTTCGGGGTTGAGAACTTCGTCACTGAGGGTACGATTGTTCTGTACTACACCAGAAGCGAGAACGTAAGGATAAGGAGCCTTGAGATCTACAAGATGAGGGGAACGAATCACAGCAAGAAAATCCACCCATACGACATAACGTCCGAGGGGATCATCGTCCACTCGAGGGAGGAGATGTTTTAGCCAGAGTACTTGTTTATTATTTCCTCGAAGCTGTCAAGCACGTACCTAAGCTCATCTCTGGTGAGGCCGTACGTGGATAGCTTGAAGTGTCTCGTCAGTCCCGGCTTTATTCCGTGAATTCTCCTTTTCTTCAGCTCTCTGTACAGGAAGAACCTGCCGTCCTTGGCCTTCTTTGAGATCTCGTACAGCGGTGGAGCCTCGAAGAACATCAGGTCGTGGTTGTGAGGCTTCTCGCCCAGCTGGATCATGCCGAGATCCTCCATCTTTCTGGAGAACCACCTTGCCTTCTCCACCTCCTCGTCCCACCTCTTCACCCTCCTTGCCACGTAATCGAACGAGGCCATGAGGGTCATCACCGCCACGCCCCTTGCCGTGCATCCGAGGAATTCGATCTCCTTGTTCCTGTACCTCTCCGACTTCCTCGTTATTCTATCTGCAAAGTCCTCGTTGAATCCGAGAACTCCAACCGGCCCTGCGGAGGCCATGGACTTGTGCCCGCTCCCGACGATGAAGTTGCCACCCAGCTCCTTCAGGCTGACCGGCATCCTTCCGACAGCGTAGGCTCCGTTCACGAGGAGCGGAACGTCGTAGCTCTCGCAGATTCTGGCTATCTTCCTCACATCTGGCAGGTTTCCGTAGTTGCCGTCAGGGTACGTTATGAGGGCGAGCCTGACATTCCCTCGCTTGGCGACATCATCCAGAACCTCCGCAAACCTCTCGGGAGTCACTCTGAACTCCGGGTACTCGCTGTTCTCGACGAGGGCTATCCTGTATCCCGCTCTCTCAGCCGCAACGTAGCTCGAGTAGTGGGCGTTGCCGTCCATCACTATCCACTCCTCCCCTTTTCCCCTCAGAGCGTGCATCACCGCGTACTTTGCTTCCCTCGCGCCGTTGGTTATCCTCGAGTACTCGGTTCCGAGGAATTCGGGGAGGAGCTTGCTGACAAACGTCCTGATGGGTGGGGTTTTTATCTCGAAAAGCGATCCCGTGCAGAAGTCGCAGACCGAATACCCGTCTCCCCACTCCACGAGCACCCTCTTCGCATCCTCGCTCAGCCTCCCTCCGGTCTGCAGGGGGTCAATGTTCACGAACCCCTTGGTCTGCCTCTCGTAGAATGCCACCCCCTATCACCTCTACTTCCTCTTGATCGTAAACCTCTTGAAGCCGGGAGAGGTTAGTGCGACGCACCAGTACTCGATCTCCTCCCTCGCATCCTCATCGAAAACCTCAAGCCCGGATTCGGAGAGCAGTCCTGCGAGCTCACCTTCAACCACGAACCTGACGTCCCTGCTGCCTATCTCTATCTCAAGAGGGCCGTCCATTATGACGAGACAGTCGCCCCTCTCGACACACCTCTCCCTCATTATGACCCTCAGAGCGGGCTTTACCTCAAGAATTCTTCTCAGAGTTCCCTGCCATTCCACGCACAGAGTCTGACGAAAAATTAAAAACCTTTCTCTCCAGCCAGTCCCATGGACTATGACGTTGTGGTTGCTGGAGTCGGCATCGCCGGTGCGTTCACCCTGTATCACCTCTCAGATGAAGTGAGGGCTGTTGGCATCGACAAGAGGGAGAGGCTCGGCTATCCTGTTGAGTGCGGAGAGATAGTCCCTTCAAAAAAGGAGATGGAGATCCTGCTCCCCGAGCTTGACGATTACTCGATATTCGAGATTCCTGAAAGGTTTGCGGTCAACAGAACCAAGAGGTTCGAGTTCGTGCTCCCAAACGGGAAGAGCATAGACGTGGAGTTCGACATGCTCGTTCTTGACAGGGCGAGGATGATTCAGACCATCGCCGAGGAGTCGGGGAAGGAGCTCATGCTTGGGGAGAGGTTCGACTATCGCGACGGCGTGGTCGTTGGGGACAAGAGAGTTAATGGGAAGGTGATCGTCGCGAGCGATGGCGCGAACTCGGTCATAAGGAGGAGGATGGGGGTTGGGGGATTCGAGGTGTCTCCTGCAAAGCAGTACGTGATGGAGGGCTTTGAGGGCGATGAAGACACGATTTACATGTATGTGGGGAAGAAGATATGCGCGGGCGGGTATGCGTGGATAATCCCTAAGGGTAATGGTATAGCCAACGTGGGCGTCGGCTTCAGGCCGGAGTTTGCTGAGAAGGGAGATACCATACACAAAGCGCTGGACAGGTTCGTGAAGGAGTGGCCCCACAGCAGCGAGATGCTGAGGAAGGCGAGGGTAATTAGCAAAATTGGTGCAGTAGTGCCGGTCGACAGACCCCTCGACAGAACAGTCCACGGGAACGTGCTGTTCGTGGGAGATTCGGCGAGCATGGTCATAAGCCACGTCGGTGCGGGCATACCAACGTCAATGGTCGCAGGAAAGATTGCCGGAGAGGTGATCTCCCAGCACCTCAGGGAGGGCCTGCCCCTCGAGAGCTACGACTTCAGGTGGAGGAGGGTCATGCTCAGCGCCATGGAAAGCGGGTACTACATCAAGAGGCTCTGGGACAGAATGGCCGAGAGTGATGAGAGAGTCATCAGGTACTTCAAACTCGTCTCGAAAAGGGATATGGCAGCAATCCTCCGCTCGAGGGTGCCGGCGAAGGTGATGCTGGCGGGCATTCTGATGCCCGTTCTGAACAGAATTCTGTGATCATTTCATCCCGATATTCCTTTTTATCGCTCTTCCGAGCTCGGAGAGCGTGTGGTTCATGAGTATCGCGTGTCCGGCGAGCATTATGTTGCAGATGACTATTATGCACCCCTGAGTCACCTTGGAGAGCATGGCGAAGCCAAAGAGCGTGAGGGCAAGGTTAAGCTTGAAGATGAAGGGGTAGAAGTCTATGTTCTCCAGAAGGTGCCCCCTCTTCAGGAGCCCGAGGTAGTTTAGCTGGAGGTAGAGGAGGTAGAGGGCGAGGAAGATGGACACAACGAACACTCCGCTGAGCGCGATGGAGATGTGCGTTGCCAGAACTGTGAACTCGCTTCTGAGCACGTTCAGGTACATCCAGAAGACTGCAAGTCCCTGAACGAGGAGCAGGTTTGGCAGGTTGATCTGGGGAACGAGCATCTTGAAGTGCTTGTGGCTCGCAAAGAGGATGTAGGTGGAGAGCAGTGCTGGAAAGAGGTAGAGGATGTTGATCACCTCAAATGCCTTCATCGTAATCATTCCGCCCCCGCTGAGGTAAAGCGCGAGGTTTATGGTCTCAAAGACTGAGAGGATAAGGTAGATTACGGTTATCACGATAAAGGAGATGAGTATCCTCATCGCGTATCTGTTCAGCTCATGCTCGACCACTTTCTTCCTGTTTCCGGCTGAATTCAGCATTGTCGTGTTGTAGAGGGTCAGGAACGCCAGAAGCATGGCGAGATATAGTTCGAGCATCGTTCCAGCATTTATCAGACCCAACATAAACTTTTTGGTCATTTCGTAAAATCTAAAAACGTTTTGGGGCAGGGCTTGGCCATTATTATGGGGAAAAGGTATTTATTGTTATGCTGTCACTCTCTAAGCATGGTCTTAGGATTCGAGCAGGAGACCGATTACGCTGATTACGACGAGACCATGGATGAGTTCGACGTCCTCTTTGCCATATCCATCCTTGTTTCAGTCTTCGTGTTCGCCCTGATTTCCCTTCAGTCCTGATCTTCACAGTCATCGGATATTTCCCAGCATAAAATATAAATTCAATGCATCCGGAACGTAGCGGGGGGAGAAAAATGAGCATGGAGAAGTTGTTCCTGCACGAAAAGGCGGTTGAGGTTCTCGTCAAGATATATGAGGCGGAGAAAAACGGAGATTATGCTTATCCCCTGAGCATCTCCCGTGAGGTCGGTTCTCCTTACAGCTACATATCCAAGGTTCTCGGCGTTTTTGAGGAGAATGCCCTGATCGAGAGCGAGTTTGAGGGAAGAATACGAAAGGTGAGGCTGACGGAAGAGGGCAAGAGGGTGGCGGAACTCCTCATAGAGCTCAAGAAGCTTCTCAGCAGGGACTTTGTTGTAAGAAAGAAGGTTAAGATGCTTGAAAGCGCGATTCACGGGCTCAACGGCCAGCGCGGTGAGGACGTGCTGAAGATGCTCTTGCCTGTGAAGGCCGAGCTTGAGAGAATCGAGACCCGGGACTCCGAGGCCATGGAGAAGATAAGGCACTTGCGGGCACAGGTAGAGGAGATTCTGAATGGCTGACATACTCGAGAGGCTCGGGGAGATAGACGGCTACCGCGACAGAGCCGTCGAGTATCTCTCGAGGCTCATAGAGATCAGGGCTCTCTCCCCCGAGAACGGTGGGGAGGGTGAGTGGGACAAGGCCGAGTACATCCAGTCCCTCCTCGATTTTGCCGACAGCGTTGAGAGGTATGACGCTGAAGATGAGAGGGCGAAGAACGGCCTCAGGCCAAACATCGTGGCGAGGATCAACGGGAGGAGCAGGAGAACCCTGTGGGTCGTGAGCCACATGGATGTCGTGCCAGAGGGGGATCTGAGTCTCTGGGAGAGCGACCCGTTCACACCTCGCATTGAGGGGGACAGGGTTTACGGCAGGGGAGCTGAAGACAACGGTCAGGCGATAGTCTCCACAATACTGGCAGGGATGTTTCTTGCCGAGCACAGGCCCGAGCTGACGTTCGGGATTGTGTTCGTCTCCGACGAGGAGACCGGCAGCAGGTACGGGATCAGGCACCTCCTTCAGCAGGGAATCTTTAAAGAAGGAGACCTCTTCCTTGTTCCCGACACAGGCAGTCCGGATGGCAGCCTGATCGAGGTTGCTGAGAAGAACATCCTCTGGCTTAAGCTCGAGATCCACGGAAAGCAGGGGCATGCTTCGAGACCCGACATGTTCTTCAACGCCAGCAGGAGGGCGATGAAGATTGTCCTCGAGCTCGACAAAATGCTCCACGAGAGGTTTAACGCGAGGAACGACCTTTTCGAGCCACCCTACTCAACCTTCGAGCCCACCAAGAGGGAGAAGAACGTGGACAACCCAAACACGATCCCCGGGCTCGATGTGAGCTACCTGGACTGCAGGGTTCTGCCCCAGTACTCCAACGAGGAAGTTATCGGGCTTGTGAGGGACTTCCTCAGGAGGAAGGAAGAAGAGGACGGATACCCGTGCAGGCTCGAGGTTGTCCAGAACGAGAGCAGCCCGCCCACGCCCGAAAACAGCGAGATCGTGGTGAGGCTGAAGAAGGCGCTGAAGGTTGCGAGGAACATCGATGCCAAGCTGATAGGCATTGGTGGCAACACCTGTGCCTCCTTTTTCAGGAAGGCCGGATTCGAGACTGCGGTGTGGAGCACCCTCGATGGTAAGGCTCATGAGCCGAACGAGTACGCTAAGGTGTCCAACATAATCGAGGATGCCAAGGTGTTTGCCCTCCTCGCCCACGACCTCTGAGGTGGTTGCATGTTCTACGACATCACGAAGAAGCCCTTCATAATATTCTGGGAGCTGACGAGAGCGTGCATGCTCGCCTGCAAGCACTGCAGGGCGAAGGCGATAAGGAAGAGGCATCCTGACGAGCTGACGACAGAGGAGGCGTTTGGCGTTGTTGATCAGATCACGGAGTTCGGGCAGCCATATCCGCTCATCGTCTTCACGGGTGGAGACCCTCTGATGAGGGAGGATGTCTTCGACATCGTCGAGTACGCCACAAGCAAGGGGATAAGGGCTGCTATAGCGTTCAGCGGAACCAAGCTCGCCACGAGGGAGAGGCTTGAGAGGCTAAAGGACGCGGGCATTTCGAGGATAGCCATAAGTCTGGATGGGAGCACGCCCGAGATCCACGACCACTTCAGGGGAGTTACGGGCACGTTCGAGACGAGTCTTGAGATCATCGAGACCGCGAGGGAGCTTGACATCTCCCGCCAGATAAACACGACCGTGACCACATTCAACATCAAGGATTTGCCCAACATAGCGAGGATAGGAATAGAAAACGAAGTGGCCCTCTGGGACGTCTTCTTCGTCGTTCCCACCGGAAGGGCGAAGGCGGAGTACATGCCCACCGCACAGGAGTTTGAGGACGTGCTGAACTGGCTGTATGATGTATCAAGAAAAACACCGCTGAACGTGAAGAGCTCCGCGGCAACCCACCTCAGAAGGGTCGAGTACATGAGGGACAGGGGAGAGTATGACTTAGGGCATGGCGAGCTCTACCATGAGCTGATGAAGGAGCTTGAGAACCTCCCTCAGGGAGAATCGAAGGAGATTGTTGCTGGCGCACATGGGAGGAGCGTGGCGAGGGACGGGATACGCAGGATGATGGGGATAACGGATGGGAGGGGAATGTTCTTCATAAGCCACATCGGCGAGGTTTACCCCAGCGGCTTTCTCCCGATCATCGCAGGAAACGTCAGGGAAACCACTCTCAAGGAGATATACATGAACTCCAGGGTCTTTACCGAGCTCAAAAATCCGGACATGCTTAAGGGGAAGTGCGGCAGGTGCGAGTTCCGCTACATCTGCGGTGGGAGCAGGGCGAGGGCCTACGCGATGACAGGTGACTATCTCGCCGCAGAGCCGAGGTGCATCTACAGGCCAAGGGGCGGAGAGGTGGTTCGGTAGCCCGAAATTTTTTCGAATTATCATGATTTTTAGTAACAATAAAATTATTCGATAAATTTAGCAAAGCTTATTAATCATTAATTTTAGTCCGCAGGTATGGATGTTGTTGTCGTCGCTTTACTCTCAATACTTGCGATAGTTTTCGGAATAGGAGCGTGGGTTTCCAGAGATAATTTCTACTCAGCGATATACATGTCGGCAGTGATGCTCAGCGTAGGAGGCATCTTCGCCCTTCACGGGATCCACTCAGTCTTCGTGCTGATAGCGTTCATATTCATAGGCGCCATAGGCATAATCACCGTTGCACTGGCAGCGACGTACAGGTTCATCGAGCCGAGGCAGGTGAGCGAGAAGTGGCTAATCGTTGCAGAGCTCGTTGCTGTTCTGCTTGCGGTGACCGTTGGCCTCAACACGTTCATGGCCGGCGAGTTCAGCGACGCCTTTGACAGGGTTCTCTCAGACTACCTCGTGCTCGTCACGTTTCTCGTCGTCCTCACCGCCCTGCTGATGCTTTCTGCCGTAAGCATGTTGAGGAGGGATAGCGCATGATAGAGACCGGAGCGTCACTTGCACTGCTGGTTGTGGGGTACCTGATAGCCACGTCTGCAAAGGACGTGATAAGGCTGCTGATTTCCCTCGAGCTGATGTTCTCGGCCGTTTTCCTCTCCCTCGTCCCCCTGTTCACGAATCCAGCCATGGTGGCCGAGGGTAATGCCATAGCGATTCTGACCGTCTTCACCAGTGCCGGAGAGCTGCTCATACTAATCTCGGCCATAATCTTCCTCGACAGGAAGTTCAGGTCAACGAGCATTGAGACGGTAACGAAAGGAGGGGATGCCCTGTGATTGAGGCCATATTCATTCCGGTAATCGCCATAGCAATAGCGCCTTTCATAAGGGGAAAGGGGGCCGCGTACCTGTCAGCCCTCACATTTCTGGCATCGTTCGTCTTCATTCTTGCCGATCTTGTGGCTCAGAGGAACTACACCGCTCTGCTATTCAACGCCCTTGAGCCGGTTGGCAAGATATACTTGCTGGGCGACACGATAAGCCACGCTTTTGGCTTCACCATAGCAATCGTCTCCGCGATGGTTGCCCTCTACTCATACCCCTACATGAAGCACAGGTTTGAGGAGATGGAGCTCGACAGCGACAGGGAGTTCAGGAAGTACTGGTTCCTCTACAACCTCTACGCGGCATCGATGCTCTGGCTGGTTTACGCCGGAAACCTGCTGCTCATCTACGTGTTCTTCGAGATTTCCCTCATTGCCTCGTTCCTTCTGATCTACTACTACGGCTACGGCAACAGGGTCTGGGTCGCGCTGCTCTACTTCGTGTGGGCCAATATCGCGGGTGTTCTCGCCCTTGTTGGCTTCCTGATGGTGGGCTTCGACAACGGAACCATGGCCCTCGACGGAATAGCGAGCGTGAGCATGCTCGCGTGGCTCCTGATATTCCTCGGAATGATCGTGAAGCTCCCGGGACTTGGCCCGCACGTGTGGCTGCCCTGGGCCCACGCGGAAGCCCCAACCCCTGTTAGTGCCCTGCTAAGTCCCCTCACCGTCGGTCTTGCGGCCTTCATCCTGATCAGGGTGTATCTGGTAGACCCGAGCTTCATTCTCGCCTACAGGTGGGAGATTTTCCTGTACGGTGTTCTAACGAGCGTTGTTGCAGGCTTTGCTGTCTTCAAGCAGACTGACCACAAGAAGCTCCTCGCATACTCTACAGTTTCTCAGATGGGCTACATACTCATAGCCTTCGCCCTCGGCACGGCTGGAATAGTCGGAGTCGTGATCCAGTACATCTCCCACGCCTTCGGTAAGTCCATCTTGTTCATGAGCGCGGGAGCGATCATAGCCGCATACCACGGCCTGAGAGATGTGGAGAAGATGGGTGGGCTGCACGAGCAGATCCCCACAATCGCAAACGCCGCGCTGCTCGGCTTCATGAACCTCAGCGGAATACTCGCGATAGGCATGATCGGGGAGTTCTTCATCCTGAAGGGGCTTGTCGACACCTTTGGCCTCAGCCTTGACGCTATACTGCTCGTTGTGTTCGTCTTCATAATCTCCGGACTTTACAGCTTCTACACGATGAAGAGGATCTACTACGGCAAGGTCAAGGACTACGAGAAGGTCAAGCTGAGCAGGCTCCTCGACACACCGCTCTACGTGATTGGTGCGCTTTCGATACTCTTCATACTGCCACCGCTGGCGACGTGGTTTGTTGATGCTGTTGTGACGTTCTTAGGAGGTGGGCTGTAATGGAAGCCGGAGCCATTCCCGAGCTTATGGAACTTCACCTCAACCCAGTCATCTGGCTCGCGCTGTTCTTCACACCCATACTCGCGAGCTTCCCGATAGCATACATCTGGCCTCAGAGGCAGGACGAGTTCGCAAGGAAGCTGCCGATGCTCAGCGTCTTCGGACTGTTCGTGTCCTTCATCATAACGCTCTTCATACTCTTCAACGTTGAGGAGGGTAGGTACGTCTATCCCTGGCTCCCAACGCTTGGGATAAACTTCGTATTCGTCGTTGACTACCTCAGCAAGTACATGGGAGCACTGACCGGCTTCATCGCCTTCATAATCGGAGTCTACGGCCTCGAGTACATGAAGGAGGACTACAGGCTTGGCTGGTACTGGTTCTTCTTCAACCTCTTCACCGCCTCGATGCTCCTTGTCGTTTACAGCGACAACCTCTTCATGCTCCTCATTGGCTGGGAGGGCCTCGGAATAGCCTCTTGGGGCCTGATCGGCCACTGGTTCAGGGATGATGACGAGCTCAGCTACGTCGGTGTTCTGAACAGAACTGTTGGCCCGCTCAAGATGTTCTGGAGCCCGAGCACCGGCGGATGGAGAGCCATCTCGACGATCAGGGTTGGAGACATGCCGATGTTTCTGGCAGTCGCGGCCATCTACGCCCTCACCGGCTCCCTCGACATATCCCAGATCCACTGGGAGCAGCTCTTCGAGAGTATTGGGACGGTGGGCACAATCATCCTGCTCATAGCGTTCCTCATGGGCCCCTTCACGAAGTCAGCCCAGCTCCCCTTCAGCGAGTGGCTGATGACGGCCATGACCGGTCCAACCACGGTCTCCGCGCTCCTCCACTCTGCGACGATGGTTGCCGCGGGAACCTATCTCTTCATGAGGCTTAGCTGGTACGTGCAGCCCTGGAACATCCACCTGCCCGGTGTCGAGGTGATCTACCTCTTCGTCCTGTTCCTCGGGCTTGTGAGCAGCCTTTACGGGGCTCTCGTGGCCCTTGCGAGCAGGGAGAGGAAGGTTCTGCTTGCCGCTTCGACCATGTCCAGCCTTGGCCTGATGTTCGCTGCTGCAGCAGCAAGCAAGTGGGTGGGGCTGTTCGCGATAATAGTGGCGTTCTGGTACCTCATAACCCACGCGTTCGCCAAGGCGACGCTCTTCCTCGTCGCAGGCCACATAATCCACGAGACCCACGACAGGTTCCTTGGCGGTGACAGGGAGGTATTCAACAAGATGAAGGTCACGGCAATAGTCACTCTCTTCGCCACAGTGGTGCTCGCGGGAATTCCGCCCCTCACGGCTTACTGGGTCAAGTCTGCCATGGACGAGGTGCTGCACGAGCTCATCCACGAGGTCAACGCGCTGCCGCTGATAATGCTCGTGACAATCTCGGCCATATACTCGGCATTCCTCGCCAAGTTCTTCGCCCTGAACTTCTGGAAGGGCAGGCACGTTCACCTCCACCTGCACGGCGGAGGGATAATGAAGACGGCGTACAGCCTCATGGTGTCGATGCTGCTCGTGCTGCTCGCGGTAATAATGCTCGGAATTGACGAGCACGCTGGAGAGTTCGTGCACGCGGGGCTTGCTACAACGTCGTTCATGGTGGGAACGCTCGTCCTCGTGACTTACGTTATAGGATTCATCAAGCCCGAGCACGAGTCCAAGGTCGGACAGGTGCTCTACGACAGGTTCTACATGATGGCACTCAACGACTACATAGTGCCCAAGATAGGCTGGGCGATTGCGTGGGTGGTCGACATCTTCAACAGGGCGGTTGACTTCTTCACCCACACGTTCATACCGGGACTGTTCGAGGCCCTGTCGTACGGTGTCAGGGTGATTCAGAACGGAAGCCTCGAGAGGTATGCCAAGATTGTGGTTAGCGCGGTGCTGGTGGTACTCGTTGCTGTATCTGTGGCGGGGTGGTTGTAAATGGAGCTCGCGATAATCTCTCTGCTCATACTTGCGGTAAGCGGAGCGCTTTCGGTGAAGCAGAAGTACATAGGGCTGGCAGGAGCGCTGATAAGCGTACTGATAATGACCGTCAACAACCCCCTCCTGCTGATGGTTCTTGTGGTGGCGCTGATAAACCTCGCCTCCCTTGACCTCATGAGGGGGTTCCTCAGGGGCGTGGACTACACCCTCGTAGGTTTAATATTCGTTGCGACCGTCTACGCCTTTTACTCCCAGAGCCTCGCGTTCCTGCTGACGATGTTTGTGGTTGCAAGCGTGCCGACGTACATGCTCGTGATGGCCAGCGACAAGGAAGTGAGGATGGATGTTGGCATAAAGTACATAACGTTCATGGTCATCGCCACGGTCCTCTTCCTCATAGGCGCGGTGCTCATGGTTCACGCCAGCGCCACGGCAAGCTCCACTCTCTACTATGTCGGCTTCGCCATGCTGCTCGTAGGACTTGCCATAGAGGTTGGTGCAGCGCCCTTCCACGAGTGGGTTCCCGATGTGTTCGATACTGCCGATCCAATTCCGATCTCAATTATAGCGAGCGTCGCGAAGTTTGTGCCCTTCGTCGTCACGTACAAGATAATCTACTCAACCTACGATGGTGGAATCGGAGTGATACTGCTCATAGGCATAATAGCCGTGGTCTCGATGCTCGTCGGGAACATAGGAGCCCTGACGTCCAACAAGCCCGCCAGAATTCTGGCCTACTCGACTGTGGCCAACATGGGCTACATAATCGCGACCCTCGCGGTAATCGGGAAGGAGGAGTTCGTATACCTTGCCTTCGCCGGAGCGATGCTTCAGCTGCTGACCAACTCGTTCGGAAAGATTGGCTTCTTCGTGGGGATAAAGGAGAAGTCAATGCCGACGGTGGAAACCTACCTCCTCGCCCTCTCGTTCATCGGCCTCCCACCGCTCATGGGGTTCTGGGGCAAGCTCTACATAGTCGCGTCGCTCGTCTACGCGAACCTTATTTGGCTCGCCGTTATACTCGTCCTGAACTCCGCAATGTCCGTGCCGTATTACGTCAGGCTGATAAGGCTGTTTGAGGGGAGCAGCGGTTACAGGAAGGTTGCCGGATACCTGATCACCGTGACTGCAGTCCTCATGCTGATGACAGTGGTTCCGCCGAACTGGATAGTGGAGTCCAGCAGGATTCTGATGAACTACCTGCCAATCGGAGGTGTGTGAGATGGATGAGGTCATCGTGGTTGGATTCGTTATAATCCTCAGCGTGGTAGTTGACGTTGTAATCTACGGGCTCTCAAGGATACTGCCGAAGAGGAACCCCACGGAGCTCAAGTACCTCAGGTGGGAGTCCGGAAATATCTCGGTCGGACTGCCGAAGTACACCCTGCCGATGCAGTACTACGGTTTTGTCGTCCTCTTTATGGCCTTCGAGCCAATAGTGGTGCTCCTGCTGCTGTTCGCAGCATTCCCGGGGCTCGACTACCTGAAGTTCCTCGCAATCTCCATGATCGCTCTCCTACCCGGATTCTACTTTGCGTATCGCATAGCCTATGATGCTGCCAACAGGAGGGATGTGTATGGATGAGATGATCGAATTCCTGCATAAGGGTCCTCTCGCACCGATAAAGAAGTGGGGGACTAAGTGGAGTATCTGGCCAACTCACCTCGTTACCGCGTGCTGCGGTGTTGAACTGGCACACGCCTTTGCAAGCGGCTACGATGGAGAGAGACTTGGCGTTCTGAACTTCGGAATGGCCAGACAGACGAACTGCATCGTTGTTGAGGGTGCGATAACGAGGAAGATGGCGAGAGTGCTCAAGATGACCTACGAGCAGATGCCTGATCCGAAGTTCGTCATAGTGATGGGCGTCTGCGGAATAAAGGGCGGCCTGTTCTGGAACGGCTACCACATGGTGAAGCCGTTCGAGGTCGTTCCTGTGAAGTACTTCGCTCCCGGATGTCCGCCAACGCCTGAGTCGCTTCTGAGGTGCTTCAGGGCACTTCAGGACGAAATCGTAACTGGAGAGGCGAAGAACACCATCGTTTATCCGATCCTCCGGAGGGAGGAGGTCGAGGGCGAGAAGAAGAGGAAGAAGAGGCCCAAGAGGGTTCCGCCCTCCCCCAAGTATGTGGCCGAGAATCCGTCCGTTGTTGTGGACATAGACAGGAGCGAGAAGTGGAAGGAGGGCGAGGAGCTCAGAAAGCAGGTCTCCGACATCCTCGGAGAGCTTGCCAAGAAGGTGACGATTACCGGCAGGTACAGGATAAGCGCGAGGGTGGAGAAGGACGACTTCGTGGAAGCTGGAAAGAGGATGCTCGAAGCTGGCTTCGACCACGTGAAGTCTGTAAACGTTATCGATGTTCCGCACGAGAACAAGTTCATAGTTGAGTATACGGTCTCGAGCTACCTCAAGCCCGAGTTTGTCAGGCTGCTCGTCACCCTTGTTTCGGAAATTGACAGGGAGGACGCTATGTTCCCGAGCATGATCGAGGTGTGGCCCTCAGCCGACTACCTTGAGAGAGAGCTGCACGACCTCTTCGGCGTGTGGTTCGATGGCAATCCGTGGATGGGCAAGAACTTCCTCTTGGCGCCAGACACGCCAAAGAACCCGCTCAGGAAGGACTTCAAGCTTGAGCCCGAGGTCTACGTGGGAGGTGATGGAAAGTGAAGGAGTATGCAATTGACGTCCCAGTGACGCCGCCCAAGGAGTACGAGGCCTACTTCGTCCCTGTTCCAAAGGAGTTTCTGGAAGACGCTTACAAGAGCGACGACTTCGTGGTCTTCACGGGCCCGCAGCACGGTGGAAGCGGGCACATGAGGCTGATCGTCAGGGTGAAGGGAGACTTCATCGAGGAGGTCATTCCTGATCCCGGCTACGTGCACAGATCCATGGAGAAGCTTGCAGAGACGAAGCTCTACATCCAGAACATCCCGCTCTTCGAGAGGCCGTCCATAATCGACTTTGGAAACTACAACCTCGGCTACGTGAGGGCGATAGAGGAGGCCCTCGACATTGAGGTGCCCGAGAGGGCAAAGTACATCAGAACTCTCCTCGCCGAACTCGGAAGGGTCGGAACTCACCTCTACGATGCGGGAATCCTTGCGGTCTTCCTTGGCCACACTACTGGCTTCATGTGGCCTTTTGCCCTGAGAGAGTTCATAATCGAGATATTCATGAGGATCACCGGGACGAGGATAACCGGTTCGTTTATAGTCCCTGGAGGTGTCAGGAGGGACATAGACCAGAAAACGCTTGACATGATAAAGAGGATGACCTACGCGATGGAGAACAGGCTCAAGAAGTTCGAGAGGGTGTTCATAAAGAACCCCACGACCATAGCGAGGCTGAGGGAGGTTGGTGTCCTCACGAGGGAGGAGGCGGTCAGGTACGGAGTCGTCGGCCCCTTCGTCAGGGCATCTGGGGTAGAATACGATGTGAGGAAGATCGAGCCATATGAGGCGTATGAGGAAATCGACTGGGAGATGGTGATGGGCTACGACGGAGATGGTTACACGAGGTTCCTCGTCAGAGTTGAGGAGGTTGCCCAGAGTCTCTCGATGATAAGGCAGCTCGTTGACAACATGCCGGAGGGAGATGTGCTGAGCGACGACATAATTGCATTCGACAAGAAGGACATAAGGGGCAGCTTCTTCGAGGCCTACGCGGACATGGTCCTGCCCGAGGGAGAGTACACGACCCTGACGGAGTCTGCGAGAGGAACGCTGCTGTTCTCCATAATCAGCGACGGCGAGTCGACGACGCCTTACAGGGTGAGGATAGTCACTCCGGGGTGGATGTACCTGAAGGGCTTCATGGAAGCGTGCAAGGGACACAGGCTCGCAGACCTGCAGGCGATTTACGGGAGCTTCGGGTACTTCCCGCCCGAGGCCGATAGGTGAGGTGGTGAGAAATGGCTGAAGAGAATGTGGTTTTCATACTCCTCGAGAAGATCCTGAGCACATTCACCAAGAACCTCGTGAACATACCGGCGATAAACCCGCTTGTGGAAAGGCTGCTCGACATACCCTTCCTCAACGTCCTCGTCGCGTTCCTGCTGTGGAAGCCCATATTTCACGTTCTGATACTCCCAGGGATGATTGGCCTGACTCTCGTTCTGCTGTTCATAATCTACTTCGAGAGGAAGATAACTGCGAGAGTTCAGTGGAGGGTCGGGCCGAAGGAGGTGTCGAGGAGGACAGGAGGAGTCATACAGGCCCTCGCGGACGGTATGAGGTACTTCTTCCAGGAGGTCATAGTCCACAGGGATGCGCACGCGTTCTACTTCCTGCAGTTCCCGCTCATCTCGTTCCTACCTGTGCTCCTACCCCTCCTGTTCCTGCCGGCTGGAGGAACGTATGGGATCAAGAGCCTCTACGCCATTCCGATAGCAATGGCGCTCATCTCCCTGATCCCAGTCTTCATAATCGCGATGGGGTGGGCATCAAACAGCAAGTTCGCCTACATCGGAAGCGTGAGAGAGGCCTTCATGTACTTCGCCTACGAGATTCCGTTCATACTCGCAGTGGTTGCGATGATACTGATCTACCAGACCGCAGACCCGTTCGAGATCGTCGCCAAGCAGAGCATTCCCGGAGTGTTCATCAATCCGATAGCTTTCCTCGCGTTCTTCATAACTGTCCTCATAGCCACGTCGAGGCTCCCCTTCGACATACCTGAGGCCGATCAGGAGGTCGCGTTCGGGCCGTATGTTGAGTACTCCGGAATCCTCTTCGGTTTGACGATGATGCTCCCGTACGAGAAGCTCTACCTCCTGTCAATGCTCTCGGTGATACTGTTCTTCGGCGGGTGGAACGGGCCTGCAATAGCACCGCTCGGCGACCTCGCTCCGGTCATCTGGCTCTACATAAAGACGATCGTATTCATGTGCGTCGTCTCCCTTGCGAGATCAATCTACGCGAGGTACAGGCTTGACCAGACGCTGAAGATGGGGTGGAGCGTGATAATGTCAATGGCGCTGATAGCTCTGTTCATATCAGCGGGGTGGGTGGCATGGTTAAGGTTGTGAAACCTCCCGAGAAGAATCTGGTTAGGAGCGCTATAGGCCATCTGAGGGCAATCACCGAGGTGGCGAAGGAGGTTGTGAACCCGGGCACGATCACCATTCACTACCCGAGGGAGAGAAGGAAGCTGCCGGACAACTTCAGGGGCATAATCCTCTTTGAAAAGGAGGACTGCATAAGCTGCTTCAGGTGCGCCCACATATGTCCTGCGAACGCGATTCAGATGTACCCCGACGACAAGGGCAGGTACTACCCGGGTGTTGACTACGCAAAGTGCATCCTCTGCCACTTCTGCGTTGACTCCTGCCCTACTGCGGCACTCAAGCCGTCGAAGATCCACGACGTGGCGTTCAAGGACGTTGAGTCGATGGAGGTAACTCCCGATCAGATGGAGAACGTGCCCGAGGTCGTGAGGGAGGACGAGAAGACGGTCGAGTACGACTTCGAGGGCGACATAAAGCTGATAAAGAGGAAGGAGAGGGAAGAACTCACGGTGGAGTTCGACAAGCCGGACAGACCGAAGTTCTACGCGATTCCGGAGAACCCGGAGAACTGCATAGGGTGCAGGCTGTGCATGTTCTCCTGTCCCGTTGATGCGATATCCTCAAAGCTTGAGGGAACGAAGGTCTCGCTCACAACAGACTTCGAGAAGTGCACCGGGTGCGGCATCTGCGTGAGGATCTGCCCGACCGAGGTTCTCGTTCTCGCTCCGGTCAGGGAGGAGGTGAGCAAATGACGATTCCTAAGGGATGGGTCAGCATAGACTTCAAGGAGCTCGAGGATCTGCCGTGTTTGAGGTACGCTGAGAAGCCGGACAGGTCAAGCAGCTACAGGCTGCTCAAGGAAAAGGTTGTGGATGCCGGGATATGCAGCCACTGCGGAACGTGCACTATCTGTCCCGTTGACCTGATAATCCTCGAGGACAGACCCGTGGACTTCGACCCGAAGAAGGGGTGCATGGGCTGCGGTGTGTGCGTTGCAGTCTGCCCGAGGTACAACTACCAGCCCATAAGCGGCCTTGGAGAGTACATTGAGGCGGTTGCGGGCAAGTCCAAGAGGTTCGTCGGGCAGGACGGTGCCATGGTCTCGGAGTTCATGGCGACCGCACTGGAGATGGGCGAGATAGAGGTCGCCCTCTTTGTCGCGAGGGACGAGATGTTCAGGCCATACGTCGTGCACGTCAGAACCCCCGACGAGCTTCTCGACCAGCGCATTACGGGTACGAAGTACAGCTACGCGAACGTCATGCCGGAGCTCCACAGGATAATCAGGAGGGTTGACAGCGTCGGCATAATCGGCACGCCCTGCATGATCTCAGGCCTCAGGAAGCTTCAGGAGAAGGTTCCCCTCTACAAGAAGAAGGTCAAGCTTGCGGTCGGGCTGTTCTGCACTGAGAACTTCTACTGGCACGAGCTTTACGACTTCCTGAAGGAGAGGGGTGCTGACCTGAAGAACGCGGTCAAGACCGACATCAAGAAGGGCAACTTCATAGTCACGTTCAAAGACGGCTCCGAGTTCACGATCTCTGTCAAGGAGATGGAGGAGATAGTCCCGAGCGGATGTCACGTCTGTCAGGACTTCTCAGCGATAGAGGCCGACGTGAGCGTCGGAAGTGTTGGGAGCAAGGCCGGGTTCTCGACCGTGCTCATAAGGAGCGAGACCGCAAAGAAGATCTACGACTACATGCTCGAGAAGGGCTACATAGAAACTGCAGAGGCGAAGCTGAACATCGTGCAGAAGCTCTGCGACTTCAAGGTCAAGATCCACCCATACAACCCGAAGACCGAGGAGTGCGAGGCCGAGGAAGGGAAGGCTGAAGAGGAGAAGAAGGAGTAAATTTTTTATCCCCTTTTTGCCATATTTCTCTTACCCGCCGTTCTCTTACCCGCCGTTGCGGCCAGAGGCAGCTCTGGCTATGCGATGAAGGGCCGTCGGCAAGCCGCCAATTACACTTTTACAGCTCTGTTGGTATGTCTATGAACTCCACGTCAAGGCCGAGCTCACTCTCAACAACATTCATAAGCGCCTTCAGACCGAGGGTCTCGCTGCTGTAGTGTCCCAGATAGATCACGTTCATCCCGGCGTCTCTGGCGGTGTGGTATGCAGCATGCTCCACCTCTCCAGTTATCAGCAGATCCACCTGAGCCCTCACAGCCTCCTCTATGTAGCCCGCACCCCTCCCAGACACCGCAGCGACCTTCTCCACCAGATCCTCACCAAACTTCATGTAGCCCACGTCCCCAAACCTCTCCTCGAGTTTTTCGAGGATGTCCTCGAACTCCTCGCTGGTGTAGCCGGCAAACCCTATCTTCACTCCTCTGTAATCTCCAAACTCCTCCTCGGGCTCGATTCCGAGGCTCCTCAGAATCATCGCGTTGTTCCCTATCTCTGGATGGGCGTCGAGAGGTATGTGAGCCGCGTACAGCGAGATCTCATTCTCGAGCAGGAACTTCAGCCTCTCTTTCACAAGCCCTGTAACCCTCTCTATGCCGTTCCAGATTATGCCGTGGTGGCAGACAAGCATGTCTGCCTCAACCTCAACCGCGTACATGAAGCTCTGCATTGAGGCATCAACTGCGAAAGCGATTCTCTCAACACTCTCGCCTCCCTCAACCTGAAGCCCGTTAACGCTGGAGTCAGGATAGGAGTTTATCCTCAGGTAATCGTCCAGAAAGCTCACCACGTGCTGAAGCTCCATGCACTCCCATAATTCCCGGCAGTTAAAAACCTATCTGAAATTCTTAGGGGTTAGTCCTATATATCACCTGCAACTTAACATTGACTGAGGTGAAGGAAATTGGTGGATGAGCAGCAGGTTATCGAAAAGCTCAGGAAGGTTATGGATCCCCACACGAGGCAGAGCGTGTGGGACATGGGTCTGATAGAGGATCTGAAGGTTGAGGGTAACGAAGTGAACCTCACGTTCCGCCCCTCATCGCCCTTCTGCCCGATCGGTCAGCAGCTTGCCTTCGCGATAAAGAGGAGCGTCGAGGAGCTCGGAGTGAAGGCGAAGGTCAAGGTTGTTGGTTATGTGAAGGAGAAGGAGCTCAACGAGGTTCTGGGGAAGTGAGTGCTGTGACTGAGAGGCTGGACGTTCGCGGCCTCCCGCATCCCGAGAGGCCACCCCTCATAATGCAGAAGCTGAAGGAGCACGGAGAGGTAGAGATCATCGTGGAGGTCGAGCCAAAGCCACTCATGACGATGCTGAAGCAGCAGGGGTACGAGTTCGAGTCCAGATTTGACGGGGAGAAGTGGATAGTCAGGATCTGGAGGGAGTGAATGGCTCCGGTTGCGTGGAGGAATCTGCCTCTCAGGTTTCTGTACTTCGGGCTCTTTTACCTGATCATTTCCGCTTTCTTGGGAATTCTCAATGTCTTTGGATATTCCTTCAAACCCGTCCATTCCCACCTGATGCTCGCAGGCTTCGTCAGCCTGACGATAGTGGGGTCGATGTACCAGCTCGTTCCCACGGTTACGGGCACTGAGCTCAGGATGAGGGGTGTTGCGGAGCTCAGCTTCTACCTGCTGAACGCAGGTCTTGTAATGCTTCTGGCGGCATTCTTTGGTGTCTTTCCGTTCAGCATCTCGGGGGCTGTGTATTTCCTCGGAGCTCTGGCGTTTGCTGCCGTTGTTTTCGTCACGCTGCTCGACATGAAGCTCAGGAGCGTGGCAGTGCCGTTCTTCGGGGCAGCTATTCTGTTCCACCTCGCCGGAATACTCTACGCCACCCTCGGGTTCATCGGGACAATCCCCTTCAGGGTTGCGGTTCACAACCACCTGCTCACGGCAGGCTGGATCGGCCTCACCACGTTCGGAGGCCTTTACGAGCTCTTTCCGATGCTGGCCCTGAGAAAGCTCAGGAGTCAGAGTGCTGCGTGGTTCACGTTTCCTCTCGCAACTCTCTCGCTCGTTGTTATGCTCTACGGTCTGCAGAGCGGACAGGAAAGCCTTGTCTCTGCCGGTGGGGCTGGCTATGCGGCGTCCTTTGTTTTGATGGTCGTGAACCTGCTTGCAACGCTTGCAAGCAAGTCCGACACCCCAGCCCCCCTCGACATAAGCGTGAAGTTCTTCGTTCCGGCACTCTTCTTCGGCCTCGCGGGAATCTTCGTCGGCCTGATGAGTGTCGAGAGGTTCCTGCACTCCCACCTGATGCTGGTGGGCTGGATAACCCTGACGATAATAGGCGCTGAGTACCACATAATCCCGATGATCACCTGGATGGAAAAGTACTCTGAGAAGCTTGGAATTGAGGACGTGCCCATGATAGGTGACCTCTTCAATCTCAGGCTTGGAGAGGTGTTGCTCGCTCTCTCGGTAATCGGAACGGTCATGCTCCTTCTCCCGCAGGTCAGGGCTCTTGGTGGAGTGCTGCTGCTTGCAGTCTTTGTAGCCTTCTCCTACGACATGGTCATGGTTCAGAGGAGATGAGCCGGGAAAGAGCTTTAATTTGTTTTCATCTCTTTTAATTTCGATGTCCTGCAGACACTGCGGGAAGTGCTGCGTTGAGATGGGGACCAAGATATACGCAACCCCCGACGACATAAAGAGGTGGATGAGGGAGGGAAGAACCGACATCCTCAAACACGTCTTCGTCTACCACTACTACGACCTCCTCGAGGGGGAGAAGATCGAGGGAGGGGAGGTATGGTTCGACGAGCATGGCAACAGGCTTGAGCGGTGCCCCTTCATCGTGGAGAGGAATGGGAAGGTGTACTGCGGGATTCACGAGACAAAACCCCAGCAGTGCAGGGAGTACAGGTGCTGGTGATATTGCCCATTCCATCAACACGAGTGTGCAGGATTTTGCATAAATTTTTTAATCATTAAAAATTTAGAACTGGGTTATGGAGGTTAACGCCCGCGGGCACGTGCACTTTACGAGGAACGAGAAGATCATAGTTCTCATCGCCGCTGCAATAGGCTGGAGCCACGATGCTGTTGGCCTAACGCTTCTCAACTTTCTGGCAGAGCCGATAATGAAGGAGTTCGGAGTCTCGACGCTCGAGGTGGGGTTCGTTTTTTCCGCCCAGTACATCCTCTGCATTTTTGGTGCGATGCTGTTCGGGGAGCTGGGGGACAGGTTCGGGAGGAAGAACGCCCTCATTCTGTCGATTCTGTGGGTCGTGGTGTTCAGCGTCCTCTCCGCTTTAGCACCAAACTTCTGGACTCTCGCAGCCCTGAGGCTGATATCGGGCATGGGTGTGACGTGGGGGCTCGCGTTCACATACATCTCCGAGGTCTACTCTCCCAAGAGGAGAGGGCTGTTTGGCGGAATCATCCACGCGACCTTCATCTTCGGCTTCATAATCTCCGCCCTTTCTGTCTCCTACATCTACCCGCTCTACGGCTGGAGGGCCTGCTTCCTCGTGACTCTCTACCCGATACCTTTCCTGATACTCTTCGCCCGCTACCTTCCGGAATCGAGGATATGGGAGAAGCACTCCGCCGAGGAAGAGGTCAGCAAGATGAAGCTGAAGGAGATACTCGGGAACCGCTACTACCTGAAGCTAATGATCCTGAGCACGTTCCTCTTCTGGCTTGCTGAATTTGCCTACCACGCGATAGTTGACTGGTCGCCCACCTTCATAATCAGGCAGTTCAACTATCCCCCAGAAGAGGCGAGCAAGCTGGTTATGAAGATCTCCCTTGTCGCGCTCATCATCCTGCCGTTCGTCGGGCTCATAAGCGACTACATCGGAAGGAGGCTGAGCTTCGCAGCATCTGCCCTTCTCGGCCTGCTTGGATGTTTGATGCTGGGCTACTTCACTCTGGTTGACTTCAACCCCTCTATGGCGATGCTGAGCCTGTTCATAATCCCGCTGGGCTTCGGATCTCACGCCCTCTTTGGAGTCTGGAGCAGCGAGCTGTTTCCTACGAAGTACCGCGCAACCGCAACGTCGGTGATATTCAGCGTTGCGAGGGGCCTGTCGTTCGGGGGGTTCATAGTCGGGTACATCGCAACCTTCGCGGAGCTCATCTACGGAATGCTTCTCGGCGGAATAGCCTTCGCGCTAATGGTAATCCTTCCGTGGCTCCTGCCCGAGACAAAGGGCAGGGAGCTTGAGGACTTTTAAGGGGGTGAATTGTGTGGAAGCTTCAGAGCTTGTTGCAAAGGTGATTGTGAACGAGGGAGTAAGGAGCGTGTTCGCACTTCCGAGCGGTGAGATTCTTCCCCTGTGCGAGCATCTGAGGGATGAAGGAGTGAATGTAATCTTCGCGAGGCACGAGCAGGCTGTGGGGAATATGGCCGAGGGCTACGCGAGGGTTACGAGAAATGCCGGGGTTGCGATAGTTCCGACCGGCCCGGGGCTCGCGAGCCTAATGCCCGCTCTGGCGCAGGCCTACTACTCGGGAAGCCCCATTGTCGCCATCTCAGGTCACTCGAAGTTCGAGAACCTCGACAGGAACGCGTTTGAGGAGATTGAAGGGGCGAGGTGGGTTGAGAGGTACGTGAAGTGGTCGAAGATGCCCATCTTTCCGGAAAGGCTCCACGAGTACGTGCAGGAGGCCTTCAGGCACGCGCTGAGCGGGAAGTTCGGGCCGGCTTTACTCGAGATTCCGAAGGATGTGCTGAACGCCGAGGTTGAGAACGATGTTGAGCTCGCTCCACCGGAGAGGTACAGGTACACCGGTAGGATAGTGTGCGAGAGCAGGTTCTTTGATAGAGCAATTGAGATGCTGAACTCTGCAGAAAAGCCGGTAATTGTTGCGGGAAGCGGGGTTTACTGGTCTGGGGCTGAGGAGGAGCTGAGGATGCTGGCCGAGAGACTCTCGATTCCCGTGGCGGTTAACGGGATGGCTTTTGGCACAATACCAACCACCCATCCCCTCTACGCTGGCCCAGCGCCGGGCAACGTGCTTTTGAAGGAGGCGGATCTGGTCATGGTGATCGGAACGAGGCTCGATGATTTCCTCGGCTTTGGTGTGGGCCTGTTTTCGGATGAGGCGAGGATCATTCAGGTGGACATAGACTGGAGCCAGATAGGGAAGAACAGGTACGTGGATCTGGGAGTTGTCAGCGATGCCAAAGCATTCCTGAGCGGGCTGCTGGAGAGAGCGAATGGGATAAAGAGGTTTGATTACTGGGCTAAGGAGTTCGGGGAGATGGCCAAGGGCATGATGGAGATGCTTGTCAGGCCAGCCTCCGAAAACGGAATGCTGAAGCCTCAGGAGATGATGCTCGAACTCTCGAGCCTCATTACGAGAGACGACATAGTGGTTCTGGATGGTGGAGAGACCACAGCGTGGGGACTGCTGCTTCTGAAGGCAGAGAGGGCTGGGAACGTCTTCAACTCTCAGGGGGAGCTCGGCCACCTCGGAGCTGGGGTGCCGATGGGAATAGCAGCGAAGTCGGCATTTCCCGAGAAGAGGGTCTTCGTGGTCACGGGAGATGGGAGCTTCCTGTTCAACGGCGTGGAGATAGAGACGGCGGTGAGACATGAGCTGCCGATAATCGTCATAGTCGCCAACGACAGCGCGTGGGGGATGGTGTGCCACACCCGGTACCTTTCAACGGGCTCCAAGGAGAGGGCCTGCTTTGGAACGCTGCTCAACGAGAACGCGAGGTACGACAAGTTCGCAGAGAGCCTCGGAGCTTATGGAGAGCTGGTGGAGAAGAAGGGCGAGCTCACCGAGGCGATCAGGAGGGCTGTCGAGTCGGGGATGCCTGCGGTGATAGACGTGCGCATCTCCCGTGAGGAGATGTCCCCGCTTGCCTACATGCTCTCGGGAGTTGAGGGCTGATGGCAGTCCTCATCACCGGAGGAACCGGCTTTCTCGGCTCATTTCTGGCGAGGGAGCTCTGCGATAGAGGTGAGAGGCCGATTCTGATGGACTTGCGCTTAGACCTGACGAGGCTGAGGGGATACGAGGACAGGGTGGATCTGGTTGAGGGTAACGTCACGTCTTGGGCAGATCTGGCCGAGGTCTTCAAGACCCACGAGATTGATGCTGTTGTTCATACGGCAGCAGACCTGTCGCTCAGGGCCGAGAGGTCGAGGATCGAGTCCTTCAGGACGAACGTTGAGGCGACTTTGAATGTCCTCGAGCTGTCACGGATGTTTGATGTCGATAGAGTTGTTTTCACGAGCAGCCTCTCCGTCTTTGGCCTGAGGAGCATGCCCGTCAGCGAAACCTCTTTCAGAGACCCGGCCACGTTCTACGGGGTGACGAAGGCGTGCTCGGAGATAGTCGGCTCGTACTATGCGAGCTCTCACGGTCTCGACTTCTCTGCGGTGAGGTTCCCGATCATCACAGGGCCCTACAGAAGGGGCGAGGGTGCTTCGGTTACGATCTCGTCCCTCATCGACAGTGCGGTGCTCGAAGGCAAGGGGGTCGTGAGGCTCCCTCTGGAGACCAGAATTCCGCTCCTCTATGTCAGGGATGCCGCAAGGCTACTCAGGCTTCTAATCAGCCACAACGGAAAGCTCAGGGACATCTACATCGTGGGCGGTGTGGTTGTCTCGGTTGGAGAGCTCGTTAGCAGCCTGAAGAGGGTGGTTCCAGACGCTATTGTTGAGAATGAGGTGGATGATGCTTCGATGAGGATAGCGGGGGAGTGGGCTGCTTTGACTGAACTCGCCCTCAGGGAGAGGATGGTCGAGAGGTTTGGAAGGATCGAGGATGTGGGCTGGCAGATCGAGTTCGACAGCGCTGAGAAGATGGTAAAGGACCACGTGGAAACCCTAAAAAGAGAGGTGGGAGCGTGAGGGCGCTTGTGGTTGGGGCCGGCCTGATGGGGCAGGGCATAGCGGTCGAAGTTAGCAGGGGAGTTGAGGAGGTTGTGCTCTGCGACGTGAGCGAGGATGCGCTGGAGAGGGCGAGGAGGGGAATAGAGCTCTCACTGAAAACCCTCGAGAAGCACGGAATGGCGGACAGGAGCGTCCTGAACAGGATAACGTTCACGACGAGGATCGAGGATGGTGACGCTGCAGACATCGCCTTTGAGGCAGTTCCGGAGGATGTGGAGCTGAAGGGCAGGGTTCTGAGGGACATCGAGGCTGTTGTAGGTGAGAACGCGCCAGTCTGCACGAACACGTCCATCATCAGGGTGAGCGACCTTGCCGGGTTTCTGGAGAGGAAGAAGAGATTTCTTGGGGTTCACTGGATGAACCCGCCCCACGTGATGCCCCTCGTTGAGGTTGTGACGTCCAGATATACTGACGAAGGTGTTGCGGGCAGGGTTGCGGAGTTTCTGAGGGGCATAGGGAAGAGGGTGGTGGTCTGCAGGGAGCAGTCTGCCGTGAACAGGTTCAGCGCAGCCGTGCTTGCTGAGGCGGAGAGGATGATGGAGAGCGACGGCATGTCGTTCGAGGAAATAGACACGGTGTGGAGGTACCACCTCGGAATACTGTACACGCTCTTCGGTCCCCTCGGAAACCTCGACTACGTGGGCCTCGACACGATTTTGCTCGTCTCAAAGTACCTCAGCTCCACGGGGGAGAGGATAGCGATCCCCGACTGGCTCGTAGAGAAGGTGGAGAGGGGAGAGCTCGGGGTAAAGACCGGCAGGGGGATTTACAGCTACGACAGGGATCAGTCGGAGATGCTCGTCGAGAGGATAGAGAAGATACTCGGGATGCTCAGATTCCTCAGAACACTGGAAGGGTGACCTGCAGGTGGAGGGAGGAATGGACACCTATGCGCTTGTGCTTCTCTTCCCACTCGTCTTTCTGGCCTTCAACGTCCGCGTCGTCACGGGCTTTGGAAGCGCGATCCTGCTCTCCCCTCTCCTGTCGAACCTTCTTCCTCCCAAGGACGTGGTGGTTCTGATGATCCTGCTCGAGTCCCTGATAAACTTAAACTTCCTGCTCAGGGAGAGGCTCACGCTAAGACTGGGAGAGGTTTATGCAGGGGGGTTTGCTGGAATAATGGCGGGAATGGCACTGTTTGGTGCCCTCTCGCAGAGGCTGATTGGGCTCGGAATAGGGGCGGGAATGGCTGCCCTTTCGGCCCTCATGATGAGAGGTGTGAGGTTTGAGGTCAGAAGGGAAAGGCCGCTGCTGTTCTTCTCTGGCCTCATCAGCGGGCTGATGGGAGTTCTCACCGGGGTCAACGGACCGCAAATAGTTCTCGCCCTGAGCAATCAGGGTTACGATGCGAAGTTCATAAGATCCTTCATAATCGCGTACCTGATCATCATTGACACGCTCATCCTGCTCCTCTTCATCGCTCTTGGGTACATGAGCTGGGAGATCGTCAGGATCTTCGCCATCCTCTCGCCTGCCGTTTTCCTCGCACATCTAACTGGCAGGAGGCTGCTCGGGAGGATGGACAGCCACAGTCTCAGGAAAGCGGTTCTGTCGGTCGTCCTTGCATCCTCGCTCGTGCTTGTGGTGAGATACTCGGGGGTGTGGGCTTGAGGTTCAGAGTCTCGTCGGTCAGAGACGTAATCTTCGGGTGGAATGCCATCGAAGAGCTCGAGGAGATTGCCGGGAGGTTTGGAGGAAAGGCGATCATCATCACCGGAAGGAACGTTGGAAGGCAAGTGGTTCCGAAGCACGTGCTTCCACAGCTTGAGGGGGTGCATGTGGACGTCTGGAGTAGTGTAACGCCAGAACCGGATGAAAGGCTGGTGGAGATGGCGAGGAAAGCGGTAAGGGATGGGAGGTACGATGTGGTGATCGGCGTGGGCGGTGGAAGCGCTCTGGACGTGGCAAAGCTCGCAGCAGGCTTATCCCACTCCGACAAACCTCTATCAGAGTTTTCCGGTGCTGAGGTGTCGGAAAGGGAATACGGGCTTGTTCTGTGCCCGACAACGGCCGGAACTGGCTCGGAGGTGACAAATCTCGCGGTCGTGAAGCTTGAGGGCTCTGAGGTCAGGAGGGTGTTTGAGGGCAGCGCGCTTCAGGCCGACGTTGCGATAGTTGACCCCCAGCTAACGCTATCGTTACCAAAGTCCGTAACGGTAAGCTCGGGTCTTGATGCGCTGTGTCATGCGATCGAGTCCCTCGTCTCGCTCGTCTCTAACCCATTCACCGAGATGCTGTCCATGAGGGCCATGGAGTATGCTGTAGAAAGCCTACCGCTCGTCCCGTCTGAGAACAGCAGGGATGGTAGGGAGAGGATGTCCCTCGCCTCACTCTTTGCCGGAATGGCGATAAACAACGCTGGGACGGTCCTCGGCCACGCCCTCGGCTATGCTCATGCCCCGCTTCACGGCAAACCTCACGGCATCTCCGTCGCTGTTACTATGCCGTACGTCCTGCAGTACAACTCCTTCGCCTGTTCGGAAAAGCATGCCACGATTGCAAGAGCTTTCGGAGCGAATGCTGACGAGAGGGATGTGAGAAACGTGGCAATAGCTGTTGGCAGGGTGTTTGCAGAGTTTTTGGACGAGCTGGGAGTTCCGTCAAACCTCTCCGAGCTTGGTGTGACCGAGAGGGACATTCCTTCAATCGTCGAGAGGACGTTTGCGAGTGAGAAGCACGTCCTCAGAAATCCGAGACCTGTGAGGAGGAAGGAGCTGTTCGCTCTGCTGGAGAAGGCAATCACGGGCGATCTGGACGATCCTGACTTCTCCTCCTGAATATCACGGAGAAGCCGTTCACGGTTACTGCATCAACCGTCATCTCGTAGTCTCCGGAGTAGTACTTCTCGTAGACGAACCTGACGAGCCCGAGGTGGATTTCCGAGACCCTGATGCTCCTCATGTCGTGGTAGAAAACGAAGTTTATGCTCTTTCCGAGCCTCTCTATCTCCACGTGCTCCGCTCTGTTCAGAATGAGCCACAGCCTCCTCAGGCTCTCCAGAAACTCCTCAAGTCCCAGCTCGCTAAGCGGCTTTTTCGTGAGGTACTTTATGGCCATCTCGATCATGCTCTCCCTCACAGCCCTCTCAGGCACTCCTTCAGCGAGCCCCGTGTAGTGATCCTTCGCACAGACCGTGAAGTTCAGCTCCCTGACGAACTTCAGCAGAAGGAGGTCGTCCTCGGTTATGCTCTCTCCTCCTGAGTCCGTGAACAGCTTTTCCACGGCAGCCTCTATCACCCCGCTGACCGTCCTGTACCTCTCCCTCAGCTCCTCTATCTTTCTCTGGGTCTCTGGGGAGACTGTGGTGTGGAGCCTGAGCTTTCGCATGGCCTTTCTCGGAACGCATAGGCTTAAACTTTGTGGCGTCTCATGAGGGAGGTAAAAAAATTTAAATAATCTGACTGACCAGTCAGTCAAATAATGGATGCGAGAGTTGCCATACTCGAGGCGGCCCTCAGGCTCTACACGTCCAAACCGCCCCATGCCGTGACGATGGATGAGGTTGCGAGGGAGGCGGGCGTGTCCAAGGGTACGGTTTTCTACCACTTTGGGAGCAAGGACGGGCTTGAGAAGGAGCTGGTGAGGTACTCCGTGGAAAAGTACTTCTCATGGGTTTTTGAGGAGTCGAGAGATGAAGAAGTGCTGGAGAGGATAGTCCGAGAGTCGCTGAGAGTTGCGAGGGAAAATCCGAAGCTCACAATGCTGTGGTACTATGTCTTCGAGAAGGAGCTTTTCTCAGGCGATACGGCGTTCACAAAGGCGCTCTATGATGAGATGCTTGGATTCATAACGGGGCTTTTCGAGGAGATGGGCGTGAAAAGGCCGAGGGAAACGGCAGTGGTTTTCATGGCGATGCTCGATGGTGTTTACGTTTACTCTCTCTTCGTCCCAAATCTCGACCTTGACGAGATTGGAGAAGTTATTATTGAATTCGTGAAAGGGAGGTGCAGAAAGTGAGGTCTGGAATGCTGTTTCTGATTTTGGTTATACTTGCGGAACTGTTTGTGGGCGCAGTTTCAGCACAGCCGGTGCTGTCTCTGAATTACAGCACTCTGCCTGAAGCTCCATCGCCGGGAGACATCTTCGTGCTGCAGATCGTCGTTGTAAATTCGGGATATGCGATCAGGGATGCGAAGCTGACCGTGTCGGAAAATGAAGATGATCTGGCGATAATCTCGGATGGAAAGGAGGTTTCGTATCTGACCATCAACCTCGGAGACGTCGCTGGCTCTGCCCTGACGTCGGTCAAGCTGAGGGCAGATGAAGAGGGTGTGTATCAGGTGAAGGTCAGGCTCAGCTACAACTACGGAACCGGGAGCTTGGAAGAGGTGGTTCCAGTAGTTGTCGTTGACAGGCCGTCGATGGTTGTTGAAAACGTAGTCCAGCCGGTGATAGAGCCCGGTGGATGTGGAAAGGTCACCTTTGAAGTGAAGAACAGTGGAGGGGTGGCAAGGAACGTCGTGGCAACCCTCTCAGCTCCAGACGGGTTTGTTGTCGAAACATCGAGGATGAGCTTTGACAGATGGGGTGGTGAGGAGGTCAGGAGTTTGAGCTTCAACATCTCGGCAAGCGAGGATGTCTCAGTTGGAGTTTATCCCGCAAACCTGATCTTCAGCTTCACCGACAGGCTGGGGAACGCCTATCGGGAGGAGATTCAGTTCGCCATCGTTGTTGAGGGGAGGGCTGAGATTTCCTTCTCAGGCTTTACGACAGCTCCGGAGAGAATCTATCCTGATGATGACTTTGTTCTGAGCCTGACCTTGGAAAATACGGGAAAGGATGAGGCGAGGAACGTTTTGCTGACTCTGAGCTATCCTGATGTTTTCTCTGGAGAAAAGGAGGCATTTCTGGGAACGCTGAAGAGGGGAGAGAAGGCGAGCGTGGACTTCAAGTTAAAAGCAGGCAAAGATGCTGAAAGCGGAAGCTACCCCTTCAGGCTCACCGTGAGGTATGCTGATGATAGTGGAGAGATGGAGAGGAGCTTCGACTTCTCAATCTTTGTTGATGAGCTCGGAGTTATAAGCCTCGATGTCTCGGGGCTCTACTTCTCTCCGAGAAAGGTGACACCATCGTCAGAGTTCACCCTCTCCTTACAAATTGAGAACTCCGGAAAGCAGGATGCAAGGGCTGTGGCAGTAAAGCTCATCCTGCCGGAGGGATTCGATGGGAAGAACCAGTACTTCATAGGCACGCTCGAAAAGGGAGATTCGGCAACATCGACATTCGACCTCGTAGCCCCGGACAGGCCGGGCGAGTACAAGATTAAGGCCGTGATAACGTACATGGACTCCAAGCTTGACAGGTATAGTGTTGAGAAGGAGTTCTCAGTCTACGTGTTTCCGGGAGAGAGCAGAATGGAGGAAATAGTGGCTCTTGCTTTGCTGATTGTGCTACTGACTGGAGGGTACCTGTGGAGGAGGAAAACCAGATGAGCGAGCTGCTGAAGCTCGTTGATGTATGGAAGACTTACAGAATGGGTGCCGTAGATGTGCATGCACTTCGGGGAATAGACTTGGAGGTTAAGAGGGGGGAGTTTGTTGTCGTTCTTGGCCCCTCAGGCTCGGGCAAGACAACACTGCTGAATCTGGTTGGAGGAATTGACACCCCCACGAGAGGGGACATCCTCTTCAACGGCATCAACGTGTCCTCGCTGAGTGAGGAGGAGCTTACAATGCACAGAAGGAGAAATGTGGGGTTCATCTTCCAGTTTTTTAACCTGATCCCGACTCTCACCGCGAGAGAGAATGTGATGCTCGCCGCAGAGCTCGTGGAGAACCCGAGGGATGTGGATGAGGTTCTCGAAATAGTCGGGCTGAAAGACAGATCAGAGCACTTCCCATCGGAGCTGAGTGGAGGACAGCAGCAGAGAGTTGCAATAGCGAGGGCGCTCGTAAAGAACCCTCCTCTCATTCTGGCGGATGAGCCAACAGGTAGCCTTGACTTCGAAACTGGAAAGATGGTTCTGGGAGTCATGAGGAGGATAAATCGGGATGAGGGCGTGACATTCATCCTTGTGACCCACAACTCGGTCATTTCTGAGATGGCTGACAGGGTAATCCACCTCAGGGATGGTAAAGTTGCGAGGGTCATTGTGAATGAGGAGCCTAAGGAGCCGGAAGAGCTGGCGTGGTAGCATGAGCATCGCAAGGATTCTCAGCCTGAAGGCATTCAGGGACCTCAAGGCCCAGAAGTGGCAGTTCATGGCCGTGGTCTTTCTGGTCTTTCTTGGTGTAGCTTTATACACGTCGTTCTACATGTCCTACCTCAATCTGGGAAAAACGTATGACAGGTTCTACGAAAAAACCAACTTTGAGGATCTTGCGGTAATACTCAACCCCTCCTCTCCTGCGCCAGCCAGTCTTCTGTCTGAGGTGAGGAAGATTGACGGAGTTGAGGAGGTTTATGGCAGAATTGTCCATTATGCCACGTTTGAAAGGGAGGGCAGCAGAATAACCCTCAAGCTGCTGTCCCTGCCAGAGAAGCTTGAAGTAAACAGGCTCGTAATTGTCGAGGGCAGGTATCCTGAGCCTGAAGAAAAAGCTGCTGTCATCCTGAAGAAGTTTGCCGACTACCACGGCATAAAGGTTGGGGAGAGTATTTCTGTGGACATCGGCGGGAGAAGGGTGAACCTCAAGGTTGTAGGTCTTGCATTCTCTCCTGAGTTCATATGGATTGTGGAGTCCGGAAGCTGGATCACAACTCCCAAGACGTTTGGGGTAGCCTATGTTCCGCAGAAAGTGCTTGAAGACACTCTTGGGATAGGCAGCGCGGTGAGTGAGGTTCACGTTACAGTTTACGACGACAGCAGGGTGGATGAGGTGCTGAACAGGGTTACGGAAATCTTCGCAGACTACGGCATTTCCGCCAGCTACAAGAGAGAAGACCAGCCCAGCAACAAACTCGTCAAGATGGATCTCGATGGATTCAGAGAGCTCTCGTTCATGTTTCCGAGCTTCTTTCTCTTCGTTTCCGCATTAATGGTCTATGTGCTGCTTTCAAGGGTGGTCAGGGAACAGACAGGGAGCATAGCAGTTATGAGAGCCCTCGGTTACAGCAGAAAAGACATCCTGCTGCACTACCTGACCCACTCTGCAGTTATAGGCGTGGTGGGGTCTCTCACAGGGGTGGCTGGAGGGTACCTAATCTCAATTTTCATGACTGCTGAGTACACAAAGCTGCTGAACGTCCCGTTTTACGTTGCGGAAGTTCATGGAGACGTGATGCTGCAGGGTCTGGCGATAGGCCTGATCGTTCCGCTTGTTGCGGGAATTTCGACGGCCTATGCAGCGTCGAAGATAGATCCGGCTATAGCCATGAGAGGCGTGAGTGAGGACGCAAAGAGGATCAGGCTTGATAGGGTTTTCGAGCTCTTGGGCAGAATCTCGATGCTCACGAAGCTATCTCTCAGAAACATCTTCAGAAGCCCGCGGAGAGCCGCTTACTCCCTGCTTGGAGTGGCGGCCAGCGTAACTCTAATTCTGGCGTCGATGGTCTTCTTGGATGCCAACGACTTTGCTATATCAACTCAATTCGACAGGATCACGACCTATGACATGAAGATTTACACGTCTGATCCAGAGGTTTACAGGGCTGTTAAGAACATGCCGGAGGTTCAGGAGGTTGCCAAGGTAATTGAGACCTGGATAGTCTTTGAGAAAGGCGGAGTGACCAAAAGCTCGACCCTGTATGCTATCGGGCACGATCAGGGTCTTCTTAACCTCTATGATGCTGGGGGAAGGCAGCACCACCCTCCGCCCAAGGGCATTGTTATGCCTAAAGTAATTGCATCGAAGCTCAGCGTGGCCGAAGAGGAAAGCCTGAAAGCCCTCACTGAGTTTGGCAGGATGAATGTCAGGGTGTCGGAGATCTACAACCAGCCCCTAACCGCAGCATGCTATGCCGACATCCTCCACTTCTCCAAAAAGGCAGGCATTGAATTCAACGCTCTCCTTGTTAAATTCAGGCCGGGATTTGAGGAGCAGGGGAAGGGCAGGATTTCGGATATGGATGGCATAAGAACGGACTCGATAGACGACCTCAGGGAGTATGTGGATGAGATAATGACCTTCTTCTACGTCTTCATATACTTCACCCTTCTATTTGGCGCATCTCTCGGTTTCGCGTCAATATTCAACACCACGATGATTAACGTCCTTGAGAGGAGGCGAGAGATCGCCACTCTCAGAATGCTCGGCTACACAACCAGAGAGATCGCTTTCAGCCTGCTGATAGAGGTTGTAGTTATCGGTGTGATAGGGATAGTGGTCGGAATTCCCCTTGGATACCTCGCGGCGAAACTGCTCTTTCAGTCATTCCAGAGCGAGATGTACTACATGCCGTTCGTAATCTATCCGAGGACGTATATTCTGACGGCAGCTGTCACGTTCGTCGTTCTCCTCGCCTCCCTTATTCCGGGAGTGAGGTATGTGGCGAGAATGGAGATTGAGAAGGTGACGAAAGAGATGGTGAGCTGAGCTTGATTTTTTTTGGGTAAGTCGAGTGGAATGAAAAGCTTAGCTTGGCCACGATCCATAATACAATGCTAATGATGAATCTGAATGAAAACTGATGTTGAAATAAAGAAGGTGGATAGTAGCGGAGACTGGTTCCTCTCTCAGAATGAGAGATTGTGGAGCACCATAAAAAGCTGAAGAAGAGTGATATTTTCAGAGTTTATGCGAAAATAATGAGATGTGAAAAGGATGCATTTGAGCCACACATCGTGGCGGGGTTAATCTTCTTACCACGGCACGAAAAAAGCGGAGCTCAGAAAAAAAGAGTAAAAAGCTGGGATAAGTCGTAACCTTACTTACCCCTCACGAGCCTCTCCACGACCACCCTCATCTTTGGGTTCAGTCTGTAAACTCCTTTTTCCACATCAGGCTCGAGGGCCTGTTCGTTTTCTCCGACGAGCCCCTCCCTCCGGGCTTTAGTATTTAACCCGGCAATGGGGCCCCTTAAGTCACCAACATCTCCTCTAAGGTCGTCCATTGACACCTCGTCTGAGTCCCTGAAGTGTTCGAGGATTCTCCTCTGCTTGTCCGTGAGTTCCCTGATGAACTTCTCGATCTTCGCGTCGTCTATCCTCTTTATGTCAAACCTGACTCCGAGCTCTGCCAGCGCCGTAAAGTGCTTCTCGACCTCTCCCGCCTTGTCAGCAGGGACCGTAGCTACGAACTCGTAAGCGCCCACCACTACCCTTCGGATGACCCCATCTTTTATGTCCGCTCTCATAGTGTTGTATGTGTGAGTTATGTTACTTAAACTTTTTTGAATCATCGTATGTAACTAAGATAGATATGAACTGAGATAGTCAATGACGTTATTCACAAAATGGGCATATATGTGTAGAATTGTGATTTAAATTTCAGGGACTCCTAAGGTCTAAATACTTCCATGCAGATAGGATGTGCTGAGGGGAGGTGAGCGCGTGAGTGGGCGAGGCAGGAGCTCGGGAGAGAATTACAGGGCAATAACGCTTAGGCTTGAGCCAACTAAGAAACAAAAAAGACTCCTTGAACGAAATCTTCAGACTGTTGTGAAAATGCTTGAGATCTCCCGATACGAATTCCAGAAGCAGATATACCACAAATTTAAGGAAGAGCAGTTTGACGTGTCGTCGAGACTGCTTGACTTAATGGTTCAGAGGATCTCTAAGAGCCTTATGTCCAACAAAGTGCTACCACTTGACGAAAGAAACTACAAGTTCGTGAATCCTAGTGGGAGAGGCTGGTTCATTGAAGTTCTCTTAAGGAGCGCAAAAGGAAGGTCGAGAAAAGAGGCAAAAGAGCTGATCCCAATATGCAGAACTGACAACAAGTATTACTCGGACATAATAGACGGCACTGCGTATCCGGCCGTGATATATCAGCAGGGTGATGACTACTTCCTAACAGTCACAATTCCCGTTGAGAAGAGGTGGGAGGATGAGAGGCCAGTAGTCGTCATAGGTATAGACCTCAACCAGAGGAAGCACGCCGCCTCGCTCTACAACCCAGAAACGGGCAGGTTCGAGTGGAACACGTTCTTCGACCTCGAGCCCGTGGATAGAAAAATAAAGGAGATCCAGAGAAAAATCAGTCAGATCCAGAGAGGGAGGAAGCCCACTGAGCTGACGGAGGAAGAGCGGGAGCAGATCAACAAGCTTTACGAGAGGATCAGGAAGGTTATTGACAAGGGCCACGGAGACTTCATCCGGAAGCTGTTGGAGGTCGCCGATGCCTACTGGGAAAAGGGCTACGATGTCGTGTTCGCGGTGGAGGAGCTGAAGGGCATCACGAAGAGAGCTGGAAAGGATTACGCCCCGTTCAACAGGTGGCTCCACTCCCAGTGGTGCTACAGGAGGTTTGGGATCCTCTTGGACAGCCGTCAGTACGAGGTTGTGGAGGTGAGTCCAGCGTACACCTCGAAGCTCTGCCACAGGTGTGGGAGCGAGGTTAAGATTCACGGAAAGCACAAGAGGCTGATAACGTGCCCGTCCTGCGGGCTAAAGGACTTCAGCAGAGACCTGAACTCCGCGAGGAACATCGCCATTAAGGCTTACAAGGAGTTTTACGCAAAAAGGGCAAAAGATGCCGGTAACGTGGAGATGGAGGCAGATGCGGGGATTGCCGGATAGTTTGAGAGGACATTTTGGGAGCAACACTTTCCGCAAAACCCAATAGAAGCCCGGCACTGCGATAGTAAGCACCCACTATTCTATTCTTCTTTCGCGGATTGTGGTGGCAGGATTTTTATTTTGCCACTCTTCCCTGCCGAAGATTCTTTGATTGCAGATCGTAGCTGGAAATGATCTCAAATGGCCGAAATCTCCCCCAAATAAAAGTCGCGTGAGGGCTGGCTCGCATGCACCACCGGGGTTTTGATGCAGTTTTACTTCTTGTGCAAAAATCATCTCCAAGACCTCTTGGAGGTGTTTGGCGCTACCGCTGACCCCTCGTAACCTATAAATACTCCCTCCACCCTATTCTACTCCGAGCCCTACCCAGTGGGAGGGCACCCGTCCGCAGGCTCCCCGGACGGTTCGATGACTCCGCCGTGGGGCTGGCGGTGACGCAGTGCGGAACCGTCCCCACACGGCGAGAGGAGGTAAAAGATGAGCTCCCTGCGGGGGGTGATGCTCGGCAGTGATAACAGGGCTGACGGAATTACTGGTGGTTCAGGGAGAAACAAGGAGAGGGTGGAGCTCATCATCTTCCCGTACAACGAGTGCAACCTCGCGTGCGTTCAGGGAGAAACAAGGAGAGGGTGGAGCGTTCGAGACGCTGAGAGACAATCAGATTAACATTGGGTTCAGGGAGAAACAAGGAGAGGGTGGAGCATCTGCTCGTGCTCCTCATAAACCGTGACATCGTATCGTTCAGGGAGAAACAAGGAGAGGGTGGAGCAATAAGCTGTTCTGACTTTTATTATCTCTTTTTTGCATTGTTCAGGGAGAAACAAGGAGAGGGTGGAGCTGAATAGTGAGAACTGGTATCTCGCTTATATGAAGTGTGTTCAGGGAGAAACAAGGAGAGGGTGGAGCCGGAGGGAACGAGAAGACCGGCTCTGTCGTGCTGCTGAGTTCAGGGAGAAACAAGGAGAGGGTGGAGCTACTTCTTCACAACATCCTTCACGGGGAACGTGTCCCCGTTCAGGGAGAAACAAGGAGAGGGTGGAGCTATTCTTACCGAGCCTGCCTTTGACGTATGGGGGGAGTTCAGGGAGAAACAAGGAGAGGGTGGAGCGTCAATGTCGGTGAACTTTCTCTTAATCCCTGTCGGGTTCAGGGAGAAACAAGGAGAGGGTGGAGCGTGTTCTGCTCCTCTATTACGATAGATCCCCCTCCAAGTTCAGGGAGAAACAAGGAGAGGGTGGAGCAAGACGAGGGTGTTTGAGAAGCTTCAGCTCATCGAGGAGGTTCAGGGAGAAACAAGGAGAGGGTGGAGCGCTTTGGCACCTTCGGGGATCTCCTTATTTCGTTGGTTCAGGGAGGAGCATTTAAAGTTTGAAGCCATATCCTACCAAAAGTCCGTACCACCATCACATTAAGAAAAGACGTAAAAGAGCTCGCAGACAAGTTCGAACTCAACATCAGCGAAATAGCTGAGAACGCAATAATTTAGCGTGTCAGAGAGCTGCTTTTGGTTAAATACGGCTTCACATTGGAAAACACGCCGGGGGTGGGACTTGAACCCACGCGTGCCTTACGGCACACGGGCTCTCCAGGCCCGCGCAGTGCCTCTCTGCCACCCCGGCCCGCAGGTTGAATTTTCCCGGGCAGGTTTATCAAACTTTTGGTAAAAATGGAGAGCAGGTTCAGAAGACCCTGAAGGTCTCCCTGGAGACGCTGCAGAGCGGGCAGACCTCCGGAGCCTCGCCGACGAATATGTAGCCGCACGTCGGGCAGACGTAAATCTTCTCCTCAAACGCCTTGTCCCTTCCGCTCTCCACAAGAACCTTGAGCCTCCTGTAGACTTCCGCATGCTCCTTCTCCGCCTCCATCGCCCATCTGAAAGACGTTGCTGCCCTCTTTTTGTTCTCCTTTATCGCCTCCTCGTAGAACTTCGGGTACATCTCCTCGACCTCGTAGGTCTCGCCCTTAATGGCCTCCTCAAGGTTGGCAACAGGATCGTCCAGATCCCTTAGGTTCTTGAGGTGGTTTTTGGCGTGAACGAACTCTGAGAAGGAGAAAGCCTCAAAAACTCTCGCGAGGTTTCTCAACCCCTTCTCCTTTGCCAGCTCGGCAAAGATCCTGTACTTCACGCTGGCCTGACTCTCGCCTGCAAAGGCACCCTTAAGGTTTTCCTCGGTTGACATGCTATCACCCTTTTTACTGTGTAGTTTCGAAAAATATATAGTTTTTGAACATCAACCAAAAAGTTCGAGAATTCTACCTTTCACTTCCCTATACGCACCCTCGCTGAAGTCCCGCTTGTAAGCCCTTAGGATCTCCGCAAGCTCTTCGTGCCCCATCAGCCTCAGTCGGGTGTTTAAGTACACCGCGAACTGCGTCAGATTAGAGGGTCTGTTTTTGAAAACGCTCCTCTCGAAGTCGACGAAGACGACTCTCTCCGAGAGTATTACGTGCCTGTCGGGGTGGTTCATCTCCTCCTTCTGTATTCCGAGCCTGTCGAGAGTCCTACAGATGTCGAGAATCTTCTCGACCTCTCTCTTTCTCAGAGAATCCAGCACCTCTCCCAGATGTGTGCCCTGCACGAACTCCATCTCTATCTCAAGCTCCGACGGCCTTACGGAGTACAGCTTCGGAACGAAGCTGAAGGGCTGGAGCATCGTCAGAACTCTGGCCTCCTTCCAGAAGTTGTACTCAAGCCCCCTCCTGAACCTCTTGATGACCCTGTCTCCCCTCAGCACAATCTCGGAGTGTCTCCCCCTCATACCCTCATTACGTGTATTGCCTCTCCAATTTTCTCGTCGAGGGCGATCTGCGTGTTGCCAACCTGAACGAGGAATGTTGGGAACACCCTCAGGACTCTGATCCTCTTCCCGGGAAGGAGGCCTATTGAGATGATTTTCTTTATGATGTCCTCGTCCCCGGACAGGTACTTTATCTCACCCTCCTCCCCCGGAGACAGGGAGGTGAGCCTGACAACGAGGCTCTTGACCTCCTCCTCTCCCCTTATGCAGCACTCTCCCCTCGGTATCTCCCTGCCGTGGGGACAGACTGTGGGATGCCCGAGGAGTGTGCAGATCGCCTCCTCAACCTCCTCGCTTATCACGTGCTCGAACCTGCATGCAGAGCTCTCAACTTCATGCTCGCTCGCCCTGAGAACATCGTGCAGCAGCCTTTCAGCAAGCCTGTGGAGCCTTATTATCTTCTTCGCCCTCTCGAGACCCATTTCGGTCAGCCTGCCGTGATCGTCTATGTATCCGAGCCTCCTGAGCTCTTCTCTGAGCCTGCTGTCCTCAATCTCGAAGCTCTCCTCATTCTCAACAGTTCTCACGTAGATCTCCTTCAGCAGGTTCTCCAGCTCTTCCCCGTTTTTCCTCACATGATCACCTCTAAGGCGAGCCTGAGTATGTATCCGGTTGTGAATGCTATTGTCAGCGCGGTTAAAAACGTGACTGCCGCGAACCTAATTCCCCTCTCCTTGGCCATCGCAGAAAACTGTGCCACACAGGGCACGAAGAGCGTCAGCGTAACCATGGCCACGATCACCTGAGAGTAGTCAAGCAGGCCGGACGAGATCAGGTCGTAGAGCCCTGCGGTGCCGTAGTCCCTCCTGAAGAATCCGTACAGGAACACCTCCGCCATCTTGTCCGGCAGGCCGAGGAATCTCGATGGATACGTGAGGGCCGAGATCACAAGGTCGAAGATGCCCGTGATCCTTCCAACCCATATCGCGACGCTGATCATGACGAATATGGGGATGACCTCCTTGATGTACCACTCGAGCCTCGAGAACGTCTTCATGAACACGTTTGAGATGGACGGCATCCTGAGCGGTGGGATCTCCATATAGAAGACCGGATTCTCTCCGGGCATGTACTTGGAGGCGAGCAGGCCTATCGCAATTAGAATCCCGAACACCACCCCGGCCCAGAGCATCAGCGAGGTGAAGTCCGGGGCGATTCCGAGCATTATCCCCAGCTGGGCTGAGCATGGTATGGCAACTGCGAGCATGAGCGTGGCTATCATCCTCTCCCTCCTCGACTCGAGCACCCTCGTGACAATCACTGCCATCGTCCCGCACCCGAGTCCGAGGATCAGGGGTATGACAGCCCTCCCGCTCAGGCCGACCTTCTTGAACAGCCTGTCGAGGAGCATGGCCATTCTCGGCAGGAAGCCAGAGTCCTCGAGGAGGGAGAAGGCGAGGAAGAACATGGTAACGATGGGAAAGACTATCGCTATTGCGTACCTCAGTCCGAGGGTTATCACCCCGTACTCCCCTCCTATTAGCTCCCTCGCCCAGTAGCTTGGGACGTTCGCCTTGAGCCACGAGTTGAGGGGGACGTTTATGTACGTCTCGTACCACGTCTCGATGGCGTCCACAAAGATCTGCGCCCCGAGAACTCCGGCGAAGAGGTACAGAAGGACGAGGGCCAGAAGGGACATTGGGATTGCAGTTACGGGGTTCAGGCTGAGCTCGTTGATCCTGTCGTAGTACCTCCTCTTTTTCTCCTCGTAGCTGACGACTCCGCTCAGAATCTCGGAGGAGATTCTCTGGTAGTCAAGCGCGAGGTGGAATGCAGGAGACCTCCCAAACCTGTGCCTGATTCTGCTGAGGAACTCCCTGTCGAGGCCGTACTCATCGATAACATCCTCGTCGTTGGCGAGGGCAAGGATCGCGAGTATCCTCCTGCTTACTGCATGCTCACCCTCAATCTTCTCCTCCACCTCCTCTATCGCCCTTTCGAGGTCATCCGAGAATCTGAATGTCTTCTTCTCCTGCTCGCCTTCAGATACCTCCCTGATCTTCTCCACGAGCTCCCTGATGCCCTTCCCCTTTGTCGCAACTGTGGTGATGACTGGAATTCCGAGCCTCCTCTCAAGCTTCCTCGCGTCTATCCTCATCCCAATCTTCTCGGCCTCATCCATCGCGTTGAGCACGAGGATGACCTTGAAGCACGAGTCGATAAGCTGGAGGGTCAATGGCAGGCTTCTGTCTATGTTCTTCGCATCCACGACGTTCACGACGACCTTGGGCCTCGAGCTCAGGAGAATCCTCTTCGCGACCCTCTCCTCTTCGGTTATCGAGAAGAAGGAGTACATTCCCGGCAGGTCTGCTATGCTCATTCCGAGGCTCTTTATCCTCCCTACCATTATGTCCACCGTTGTTCCCGGGTAGTTGGAGACGTCCGCGTACCTGCCGGTGAGCCTGTGGAATATCACGCTCTTTCCAACATTGGGGTTGCCCACCAGCAGCACGTCGTAGCATTCGATGATGTCGCTTGACCCATGGCAGTGCATAAATTTAGGGTAGCCTAAAAACATATAAACTTTGCTAAGGCTCTATGCCCCTGTCGGTGATTTTGAAAAAGCAGTAGATGCCTTCAGGCCTCGACCTGTGCTTGATGAGCCTCGCAACCCTCTCGTTTCCGCTCTTCTCGAACGAGATTATTGTTTTTGACAGGTGGTCTATGCTCGGGCCTCCGAGGGGCTTTATCACCCCCGTGCCTATATCCGTGAACATCTGGTTCGTGAACACCACTGCAAGGTCGTGCTTCCTCGCAATTCCGAGGAGGAACGTGAGCTGGGAGGTGAGCTCCCTCTTCATCTTCAGCTGCCTCTTCTCGTCCTCAAGCTCGCTCCTGTACAAAGCGGTGAGGGAGTCTATCACCACAAGCTTCACGTCCTCGCCCTTCACGAGCTTTGACACTTCCCTGATCGCCGTGCTCTGCTGTCTGAAGTCAAAGACCTCGTAAATGAACACGTTCTTTAGCAGCTCCTTTTCCTGAAAAATCTGGTCTATCCTCTCGCCTGAAAGACCCTCTGTGTCTATGTACGCGACCTTGTGGCTCTTCGCGGTGTTGTAGGACAGCATCAGGCAGAACGACGTTTTTCCCGTGCCGCTTTCCCCGTAAATCTGCGTGACACAGGCGGTCTCCACCCCTCCTGAGAGGAGCTCATCTATGCACTTACTCCCGGTTGGCAGCTTCATCCATCTCCCTCTTCACGATCTCCCTCAGCCTGCTCATGCTAATCCCGGTCTCGACCGCTATCCTCCTGAGATCCTCGTACTCTGGCTTAGCCCTCCCCCCTGCGACCTTGACTCCTACCTCATATTGTCTTCCCAGCACCTCGACCTCAACTCTCCCAGCCCTCCTGACCTCCTTGACCCTGTGGTACGCCGGGAGTATCCTCACGCCTATGGTGGTGGTGTGCTCCATCATGGCCCTCGCAACATCCTCAGCATTGCTCAGGTCGCTTATCGCCCTGATAAGGTAAGCAGGCCTCCCCTTCTTTCCGAGAGCAGGTATCACGGAAACGTCGTGGCTGAGCTCCATTATCCTCTCCACCGCGAAGGCCAGATCCTCCCCGCTCATATCGTCCACATTCGTTTCGACAATCGCTATCTCATCTCTCTCAAAAACTTCGGCGAGAATCAGCCTGAGGACGTTGGGAACCTCTCTCTCCACGCTCCCCGCTCCGTAGCTAACCTCCCTCACCATAAGAGGGTTCGGCGGCTCCCCCTCGGAGAAGTGGGCTAAGATGGCAGCCCCTGTTGGCGTGAGCAGCTCACCCTCCCCATCGATCACGAGCTTCAATCTGCTTTCTCTGGCGATCTCAAGCGTTGCGGGAGCGGGAATGGGGTATCTGCCGTGCATGGTCTCGGCAAACCCCCTGCCTGTCATGATCGGTGTGGTGAACACCCTGTATCCCATGTCCATGAGCCTCAGAATGCCTATGACGGCCGAGACGACGTCGAAGATGGCATCATCGCCTCCAACCTCGTGGAAAACTGCTTTCCTGTAGTCTCTCCCGTGAACCCTTCCCTCGGCAACCGCGAGCCTCTCGAACACCTTCAGACTCTCGGCCTTAACTCTGCTGTCCAGTTCAGAACCTCTGATCAGCCCGACAACCTCTTCAAACGTCCTTGTTTTCCCGCTCCCCTCGCTCACCTCGATCAGCGGGGCGGATATGCCCTTTCTGCTCACCTGCCTGACCTCAAAATCGAGGTTGAGGTTCAGCTTCCTTACAACATCCTCGAGATCCCTTTCGGTGAGCGTGACGTTGAGGAGGGACGCGAGGATCATGTTTCCGCTCGCTCCTGAAAAGCAGTCAAATATTGCTGCTCTCATCATACCACCACAACACTTTTTATGCTCCCTCCGGTTTAACTATTACTATGGAAGAGATCACTCTGAAGGTTAATCAGGCTTACCCCAGCGATTCGGGGAGGGGTATAGCCAGACTCGATCCCGAAACGATGTTCAGGCTCAACATCTCACCCGGAGACATCATCGAGATTGAGGGGAGAAGGAAGACCGTTGCGAAGGTGTGGAGAGCACCGAAAAAGGACTGGGGCAAGGGAATAATCAGGATAGACCGCTTCATAAGGGAGAACGCGGGGGTCAGCATAGGAGATACGGTCAAGATAAGGAAGGCGGACTACAAGATAGCCAAGCAGGTCATCTTCGCCCCGCTCAAGAAGCTGGACTTCAGGATCCTCGGCGGGGATGTGGAGGGGTACCTGAAGCACCAGTTCCTGAAGAGGCCCGTCGTTGAGGGTGACATCGTCCCCGTTCTCGGAACAGCCTTCAGCTTCGGCAGGCAGCCCCAGCAGGCGGTTCTGCTTGCCGTGGTCAAGACGGAGCCCAAGGGTGCGGTTATAATAGACGAGATCACCAAGATAGTCTTCAGGGACAAGCCCGTCAAGGGCTTCGAGAGGTTCGGGAGAGGTGGAGTCACCTATGAGGACATTGGAGGCCTGAAGAAGGAGCTCCAGAAGGTCAGGGAGGTCATAGAGCTTCCGCTGAAGTATCCGGAGCTCTTCAAGAGGCTCGGCATAGACCCGCCCAAGGGCGTGCTTTTACACGGCCCTCCGGGAACGGGGAAGACCTTGATAGCTAAGGCCGTCGCGAACGAGATAGGGGCGAGCTTCTTCACGATAAACGGGCCGGAGATAATGAGCAAGTTTTATGGGGAGAGCGAGCAGAGGCTGAGGGAGATTTTTGAGGAAGCGAAGGAGAACTCTCCGAGCATCATCTTCATTGACGAGATTGACGCCATAGCCCCCAGAAGGGATGAGGTCACGGGAGAGGTCGAGAGGAGGGTCGTGGCCCAGCTTCTCACCCTGATGGACGGCCTCGAGGAGAGGGGGCAGGTCATAGTCATAGGTGCAACCAACAGGATTGAGGCCGTCGATCCTGCGTTGAGGAGGCCGGGCAGGTTCGACAGGGAGATCGAGATAGGTGTCCCTGACAGAGAGGGGAGGTTCGAGATTCTGCAGATACACACGAGGAACATGCCGCTCGAGCCGGACTACTCCTTAGAGTTCGTCATACCCGCCCTTGAAAGCCTGAGGGAGTCCCTCAGGGAGAATGGGGACGTCAGGTGGAGGGACATAGACTTCTTCATGGAAGAGGTCAGGGACATGGAGAAGGCGGACGAGATCAGGAAGGCCGTTGAGAACATGCTGCCGTCCGACCTCAGGGAGGAGCTCTCGAGGGAGATCATAAGGGCGATGCTGAGGTACCTTGCCGACCAGACCCACGGCTTCGTCGGTGCGGACATCGAAGCGCTGTGCAAGGAGGCGGCGATGAAGGCATTACGCAGGATTCTGCCCAAGATCGACCTGAACGAGGACACCATACCCCCAGAGGTTCTGGAGTCCGTGAGGGTGACTATGTCCGACTTCAAGGAGTCGCTGAAGGAGATCGAGCCATCGGCGATGAGGGAGGTGTTCGTTGAGGTTCCGAAGATAACGTGGGACGACGTTGGCGGGCTCGAGGACGTGAAGAGGGAGATCGTCGAGGCGGTGGAATGGCCCCTCAGGTACCCGGAGAAGTTCAAGAAGTTCGGGATCAGGCCGCCGAAGGGCATACTTCTCTACGGCCCTCCGGGCACGGGGAAGACCTTGATAGCTAAGGCCGTCGCGAACGAGAGCGAGGCGAACTTCATAAGCGTCAAGGGGAGCGAGCTCCTCTCGAAGTGGCTCGGTGAGAGCGAGAAGGCTGTCAGGAAGATATTCAGGAAGGCAAGGCAGGTGGCACCGTGCATAGTCTTCTTCGACGAGATTGACGCGATAGCTCAGATGAGGGGGATTGACGAGGGGAGCAGGGCTGTGGAGAGGGTGGTCAACCAGCTGCTAACCGAGATGGACGGGCTTGAAGAGCTCGATGGGGTGGTGGTGATTGGCGCGACAAACAGGCCCGACATCCTTGACCCCGCACTGCTAAGGCCCGGCAGGTTCGACAGGCTCGTCTACGTGAGGCCGCCAGACAAGGCGAGCAGGTATGCGATATTCAGGATCCACACCAAGGACATGCCCCTTGCCGATGACGTGGATCTCGAGGAGCTTGCTACAATAACCGAGGGTTACGTTGGCGCCGACATCGAGGCAGTGTGCAGGGAGGCGGTCATGCTCGCCCTCAGGGAGAACCTGAACGCTGAGAAGATAGAGATGAGGCACTTCCTTGAGGCGATAAGGAAGATCAGGCCGAGCATGACGGAGAGCATGATAAGCTTCTACGAGAAGTTTGAGGAGAGAGTGAAGGAGGCGAAAAGGAGCGAGAAGGCTCTGCTGGGCTACGGTTAGCGAAACTTTTATACCCTTCAAAACTTTATTGTTAAACAGGTGGTGCTGATGGTTTTAGCAAGGGAAATGCTCAACAAGGTCGTGCTGCTTTCTGACGGAACAATAGTGGGTGTTGTGCACACCCTCACGTTCGACTACAAGACCGGGAGCCTTGTAAACGTGGTCGTCAGGCCCAAAAACGAGGTTGAGGGGTTGAAGAAGGAGGATGGTTACTACATAATTCCGTTCGAGAGCGTCAGGTCTGTGAGCGACTACGTCGTGATAGACAGGAAGAGGATCTGATGAGGGATTACTTCTTCCCACCCCTCGTCCTTCCGCTTTTCCTGCTGCTCATACTTCTACCCCTGTTTCTACTCTTCTTCGCCTTTTCCGCATCTTCGGCAATCTCCATCGTCCTCGACATGCCGGTCAGCGATGCTATGCTCGTCTTCGTGATGATCGCGATAGGCTCGCTGATAAACATCCCTCTCTACGAGAAGGAGGGGAGGGTGGTCGAGCAGAGGTACAGCTTCTTCGGCTTCATCTACACCGTCAGGAGGAGGACGAGGATAATAATCGCGGTGAACGTTGGGGGATGCGTCATTCCCGTCCTTCTTTCAGCCAAGCTCCTCACGAGTCTGAACCTGAACGCGTTCCTGCTCAGTTTCGCCATAACCACTCTGGCCACGTACTCCTTCGCCCGCCCCGTTCCCGGGGTCGGCATAGCCGTTCCGATGTTTCTCCCCCCGCTCGTTTCTGCCCTCTCAGCCTTCCTCTCCGCCCAGATCTTCTCCCTTCCAGCGATCGACATTCCGAGGCTCGCGTTCTCTGCGGGAGTCCTCGGCTCGCTTGTCGGCGCGGACATCCTGCACCTCAACGAGATCGAGAAGGTTGGGGGAGGAGTGGTGAGCATAGGTGGGGCTGGAACGTTTGACGGCATATTCCTGACAGGAATATTCGCGGTCTTCTTCGCCCTCTGGCTTGTGTAAGGTTTTTAACGATAAATCGCAACGTTTGATCATGAAGCCCACCGGCGTTTTCTACCACGAGAGCTTCAGCAGGAGGAGCTACCTGACCGTGGGCACGAGGCTCAGGGACTTTCCTCAGGCTTTCGAGCCACTCAAAAGCTTCGAAAACTTCAGGCTAATTGAGAGCCCGAGGGTGAGCGAGGATCTCGTCCTTCAGGTTCACACTCCAGAGCTTCTTGAGGGCGTGAGGGCAGACACTCTGTGCAGCACCGCTTGGCACTCAGCTGGTGGAGTTGTTAAGGCGGTGGAGATGGTCTACGAGGGCGAGCTGAGAAACGCCTTCGCCTACATAGGTGCTGGAGGGCATCACGCCGGGAGAAGCTACTTCTGGGGGTACTGCTGCTTCAACGATGTTGTGCTGGCCACGAGAAACCTGAGGAACAGGCACGGGGATGTGAGGGTCGCGGTGATCGACACAGACGCGCACCACGGGGATGGAACGAGGGAACTCGTGAAGGGCGATGGGAGCTTCCTGCACTACTGCATATGCTCTTCAAGCTACGAAAGCAGTGATGGGCTGAAGGTTGACGTGAGCTACTTCACAACCCCCTACCACTCAGCCGTGGAGGGGTTTGGGGAGCGCGTGTCAGAGTTCGAGCCCGACATCCTGATCTGGTACTTCGGACACGACACGCATGTTGGCGACTACGGCGACATAGGGCTCACGGTCGCGGACTATACAAGAATCGCGAGGTTTCTGAAGGGGCTTGCTGCAAGGTGCTGCGACGACAGGCTTGTGGTGGTTCTTGGCGGGGGCAGCGTGCCGGAGATAGCAAGAGAATCGACGCTTGCGATCATCCGCGAGCTCTTGAAACCCTGACGTCGAAGACGTACCTGTTCACCCTCGGCGCGAAGTTCCCGCACTCCCTGTAGAACAGCACCTCTCCCTCGAAGCCAAGGTCTCTGAGCCTCTCGAGGATCCTCTCCCTCTTCTCCTCCACCTCCTCCTCTCCCGCGAAAGTGTAGATGTGGATCACTCCCCCATCCTTGACCTTCTGAACCGCTATGTCCAGAAAATCGTCCGCGTTGTACGGGGCTGGCATCAGAACTCTATCGAACTCGCCCTCAAGCCTCGGCACGACCTCCCTGACGTCCCCCTCGTACACCCTCACTATGCTCTCAACCTTGTTGAGCCTCACGTTCTCCCTGAAGTAGCTGACAGCCGCGGGGTTTATCTCGACACCCACGACCTCCCTTGGTCTTGATAGCCTCGCGATTACGATCGCGTAAGGCCCGACGCCCGCGAACATCACGAGAACTCTCTCACCCTCCCCAACAAGCCTCGCTATTCTCTCCCTCTCCCCTGACAGCTTGACTGTGTAGTAGGCCTTCGTCGGATCGACCCTGAACCTGCACCCGTGCTCCCTCGCGATGGTCTCGGTTTCGCCGCCATAGATCACCTCGTACCTCGCCACCCTGTACTCTCCGCTCACCTCCCCTGTCTTCCTGAGAATCGTCTTGACGTGCTTGTGCTTGGTGAGAATCGCCTTAACGATCTCGTCCTTCAGGTGGTAAACCTCGTCTGGGATATCCACTATCACGACGTCGCCGATTATCTCGAAGCTCCTCCTGACCTTCGCCAGCTCCTCCGGCTTAACCCTGTCTTTCAGCAGGTCTCTGAGGCTCATCGAACAGACTCCTCTGGCGAGATATAATAACTTTCCAGAGGTGTGGTGAAGCGCGGGTCAAAAAACGCTAACGTTTAAATCACTGCTGGAGTGAGTGGAATTATGGTCAAGCTCGCGGTTTCAGGAAAGGGGGGTGTCGGGAAGACAACCCTCACCGCAGTCCTCGCTCATCTATTCGCGAGGGACGGGTACAACGTCACAGCCATTGACGCTGACTCTGCCATGAATCTTCCAACAGCTCTTGGCGTCAGCGGGGTGAAGCCCCTCTCGGAGCTGAAGGAGGTCATTGACGAGAGGGTGAGGGGGCCGATGGGAACGTACAGGGTCAACCCCAAGGTTGACGACATCTTCGAGATGTACTCGGTGAGAAACGAGGATGGCGTCAGAGTGGCGGTGCTCGGCACCATAGAGAAGGGAGGTGATGGGTGCTTCTGCCCTGAAAACGCGTTTCTCAGGGCGATTCTCAGGCATGCAATATTCAGGGAAAAGGACGTGCTCCTTCTGGACATGGAGGCCGGCATAGAGCACCTCGGAAGGGGTACGGCCAAGGGTGTTGACCTGCTGATAGCCGTGGTCGAGCCCGGGATGAGGAGCTTCGAGACCCTCGCGAGGATAGAGAAGCTCGCCAGCGACATAGGGATAGACAGCATCGCTGTTGTTGTCAACAAGTACATAGAGAGCGAGAGGGCGAGGGAGCTTGTGGAGAGCATAGAGAAGCCACTTCTTGGAGTAATTCCCTACAGTCAGGAGTTTGTGAGGGCCGACCTTGAGAATATCCCGCCATACAAGGTTGTTGATCTCAAACCCTTTGAGGAGATCAAGAGGAACATAGTGAAGCTTGTGGGTGAGTGAGGTGAGGGTGGCAATAGTTCTGAGGAAGAAGTACGGCAGGAGGGCGGCTGAGCAGATTGCAAGGAAGTTTGAGGTCGTTACCTTCAGGCTGCCCGACGAGCTGCCTGAGATAATAGACGAGCCTGAAGAGATCGAGCTCCCGGACTACATCTTCGACGCGGACATAATCCTGAGCTACGCGCTCCACCCGGACGTCAACTACGAGATCATCAGGAGGGCCGAGGGTACGCGCGTCAAGTACGTGATACTGCCCGGAGGTGCCAAGAGCGGATCGAGGATGCAGCTGAAGGAGCTCGGAGAGACGCATGGTGTTAGGGTGGTGTGGGAGGACGTGTGCTGCGCCACTCCACTGATCGATGACGAGGAGATCGGGGAGTTCTTCAGGGAGTTCGGGATGCCCGAGTTCGAGATCGTGGTGGAGGACGGGGTGATTAAGGACGTTATCGTCAAGAGAGCGGCGATTTGCGGCTCCACGTACTTCGTGGCAGAGAAGCTGAAGGGCATGAGGGTCGATGAGGCTCCCTCAAAGGCTGGCTACTTCACCCAGATCTACCCGTGCTTCGCCTCCCGCGGAATTGACGGCAAGATTCACCGCGCCGCCCACATCCACAAGAGGCAGGTGGAGAGGGCTATAGGAGAACGTCAAGAAAAGTGAAGACGAGCAGAACCGAGCTGAGAGCAGCGTTCATGTAGAAGAAGGCTATCTGAATGGCCTTCTCGTCCTTTCCAAGGTTGACGATCAGGTGCTCAGCTATTATGATCGCCAGAATAGTCGCGAGACCGATTCTGACAAACAGCCCGGGGCTGTAGACGTGGAGCATCGCGTAGCTCAGGATTGAGAAGAATGCGATGTGGTTGATGAACGCCACAGCCTTGCTGGCCCTTATGCCAAATCTGGCCGGGAAGCTGTGGAGGCCGTGCTTCCTGTCGAAATCGTAGTCCTGCAGGGCGTAGATCATGTCAAACCCGGCAACCCAGAATATCACGGCCACGCCTATCAGGAACGCCAGCATGTCCTTTCCGAGGAAGTCGAAGCTGTTGGTGACGGCTATCCACCCTCCCATCGGTGCAAAGGCAAGATTGAGCCCGAGGACGTAATGGGAGAGAACTGTAAACCTCTTGAGGTAGGGGTAGACGTAGGCGGTAATCACGGGGATTGGGGAGAGTATGAACGCGGTCTCGTTGATCAGGTATGCGGAGACGAAGTAGACGGCGAGGGAGATCGCGACTATAGCATAGGCCTCTCTCAGGGAGATGAGCCCGGCGGGAATGTGCCTGCTCGCGGTTCTCGGGTTCAGGGCGTCTATCTCCCTGTCTATTATCCTGTTGAGGGACATGGCGGCAGTCCTCAGCCCCGTGAATGCTGTAGCTATCAGTATGAACGTTCTCAGGCTGATGAGCCCGTTCTGGGCGAGAAACGCCCCGAGGTAGGCGAAGGGGAGGGCAAAGAGGGTGTGCTCGATCTTTATGAAGTCCATTATCAGCCCAAGCTTTTTAATCATTGAACGCAAATCTCGCTGTGGGTTTAAAAAGGTGATACCATGTTCGAGAGCCCGGAGAAGGCTGCAGTCTCAGCGGTGCTTTCCATGCTTCTCGAGGTCTCTGCGAGCCCCAAACCGGGAAACGTGGATAGAGATCACGACTTCCACGATCTGAGGTACGAGCACTTCTTAGCCTCAGCGTCTGCAAGCTTCCCAGTGTTCGTGAGGATAGCTCAGGGAAAGCTTGGTGTTGGAGAGGGCGTCTTTGAGCTCGTGAGAACCACTTCTGAGCTACACCTCGCGGATAACGTGCACTTCGGTGCCTTCCTCCTTCTCTCACCGCTCGTGGCCTCTCTCGGGGATGCTGGGAGGGCGAGGGAGCTGGTCGAGAGCACCTCCTGGAAAGACTCGATTGCGGTCAAGAGGGCATTCGACCTGTCGAAGGCGAGGGTTGTTGACGCGCACACCATGGATTTGAGGGGTGATGAGGTGGAGAGGGAGATTGAGGAGAAGGGACTTAGCCTTGTGGACTGGATGAGGCTCGCGCCGGAGGAGAACTTCATAGCCAAGGAATATGTTACCGGATTCAGGCTCAGCTTGACCGGAAAGGAGAGGATCATGGAGTTCTACGGCGAAACGGAGGACGTGAACAGAGCCATAGTTTTGTGCTACCTCTCCTTCCTGTCAGAGCTCGAAGACCCCCTCATAATCGCCAAGAGGGGAAGAGATGTGGCGGTCAGGGTTAGGGAGATGGCGGGAGAGGCGCTGGAGGTTTACCAGAGCACGGGAAACTTCGCGGTATTCGAGGAACTTGACCTGAGGGTTAGGGGTCTCGGCGTGAACCCCGGAAGCGTCGCGGATCTCGTGATCTCTTCGATATATTTAGCTCTTGCTGAGGGGTGGAGGTTTTGATATCCGAATTCGGGCTGAGGGAGGGGATAAACGAGGTAATCGGCATAACACTGGGCGAGTGGATCAACACGGCACCGCTGGGCATAATAGTGGGAGATGACGTGAGGGTCAGGCTCTACGGCAATCACACGAGGAGGTTTCTGGAGAGGACTGGAGTTCTCTACGTGAACGTGATTCACGATCCTGTCGTCTTCGTCATCTCCGCGTTCGAGGATCTGGGGGAGGAGTGGTTTGAGAGCCTGAACCCTCCGGTGATAAGAGGGAGTGAGAGCTGGCTGAAGTTCAGCGCCAGGGTTGAGGGGAATTACGCTATTCTCGACTTTGCTGAAGGTGAGGTGCTCAGGAGTGATTTGAGGGCTATCAACAGGGGTTTCAACATGCTGATTGAGGCCACAGTTCATGCGACGAGGTACGTCCTCTCAGGCAGCGAGGCTCTCGCTGAGAGGATAAGATACTGCGGAAGGATCATCGAGAGGTGCGGTGGAAGGAGAGAAAAGGAGGCTTACGAGCTCCTTCTGGGGTATGCCGGCCTAAAAAAAGAGGAGGGTTAGATCTTGGGGTGCACCTCTATGCTCTCTATGTGGGTTGCACCCTTGTCGCTGTGGCAGCTGACACAGTACATCTTTCCTCTCGTGTCCTCCAGAGTGCTTCCCTTGTTGGAGTGGCACGAGCCGCAGGTGTTGAGCTCGGTGTTCTTGTCGTAGTACACGTAAGCGAACGTTCCATCGTGCATGGCGTTTATGAGCTCGATCGTCTTTCCGGCGACATCTGCCGTGAGTCTCGCACACCTCTCGCTCCTCTCCTTGGAGAACGCCCTGTAGCCCGAGGCGGTGCACCAGTTCGTGACCGAGGCGTGACACAGCGGGGAGTTTGCGACGGAGGTGGGCATCGGATCGAGAGAGGCCTTCATGGCCTTGGGCGGCTTGTACTTGGGCAGCTCCTCGTACTGGTACCAGGCGAAGAGCTCGTTGATCACCTTGTCGGCCTCCTCTTCAGGCAGAACCAGATACGTTGCCCATGCTGCACCGTTTAGTGCACCGCAGACCGTGCTCCACCCGACTATTCCACCCTTTCCAACCGTGGCCATGCTGGTAACCGGAATGAACTCCTTGTATGGAGACCCTACCTCGTCCGCGAGTGCCTTTATGATCGCGTAAAACGCGCCAAAGCAGCAGTGCGCTCCGGGAAGCTTCTCACCGCTGAACGTCTTCCCGCAGTACCCCTGATAGCCGAGCTCCGCGACCTCGTACGGGTCGAGCTTCCTGTACTCCCAGGGCGGCTCCGGAATCTCGACGATCTTCTCCACGACCTCAGCTTCCGGTGTGGGCGTTGTGGCTGGAGTGGGTGTTGGCTGGGGCTTCTTGGCAAGCTCCTCTTCCTGCACGCATCCCATCAGTGCAGTCGCGAACGCTGCACCCATCATGCCGAGAAAACTTCGCCTGAACATATTCATCACCATCATTATAGTTGTCATTCCTCCCTATAAACCTTTTCGACTTTTGAATTTTTCATGTTTAAATGTGTAGAAATTCGAACCGGAAAGAAGAGAATGAAGCTGGGAAAAAGGAGGGAGTTACTTCAGAAACTCCCTCAGATCCCACAGAAGCTTCGGGTGCTTCTTGAACAGCTCGAGCGCGAGCCTCTTTACGCTCATCTCCTCTATGGGCACACCCTCCAAGCTCTCGGTCAGCTTGTCGAGCGTAGCATCATCGAGCTTCACCATCTTCTCCTGCAGCTTCTTGTTCCTGACGAGGTTCTCACCGAAGTCTCCCTTCCAACGCTCGTCGTACCTCTTCAGGAAGCCTGCGGTGTAGTCTTTCGCCTCAACCGACTCGTATGCGGTCAGTCCTGCATAGTATCCGGCTTTCATCGCGTTTATTATCCCTCCACCAGTTATCGGGTCAGTGTGCCTTGCCGCATCTCCTGCGAGCATCACGTTGTCTGCAACCGCACTGTCTATCGCGCCCTTCACAGGGACACCGCCGACCACAACCTCTACGATCTCTCCCTCAGGGAAGTTCTCCTTCACGAATCTGTCGAGGTACCATTTCGCGTTCCTCTCGGCGAGGCTCGGCATCACACCTATGCCCACATTCGCAGCATCCTTTCCCTTGGGGAAGAGCCAGATGTAGCCGCCCGGTGCGTACTTCCTGCCCACCCAGAAGTAGGTCTTGTCGTCCTCGAAGTCTATGTTCGTCATCAAGTACTGCACGCAGCTCTCGATCTCGTTGAGCTTTAGAGTTGTGTCTATTCCCGCCCACTTGGCAACCCTGCTCTCAACCCCATCAGCCCCGATCACCAGCTTCGTCATTACCTCCTCGAACTCGCCCATGCTCCTTATTCCGAGCCTTACAATCCCGTCCTCTCTCCTGAACGACACTGCAGCAGTTTTTGTGAGAACATCCGCACCGGCCTTGCTTGCGAGCCTTGCGAGGTATCTGTCGAATATCTTCCTCTCGAGAACGTACCCAACCTCATTCCCGGCGCTCTCTGCAGAGAGAACGACCTTGTGGTTTGAGGGGGAGATTATCTCAGCACTCTCAATCTCGCTGGCGATCCACCTGCTGTCAGGCTTCACGAAGCTCTCAAGACCCTCCCTGCTAACACCTTCAGCACACCTGACCGGAACTCCGATCTCCTGCCTCTTCTCGATCAGCAGGACGTCAAGACCCTTTTCAGCAGCCGTTTTCGCGGCGATGCTGCCAGCAGGCCCGGCTCCAACAACAACGACGTCGTAGTCTGTCATTCGACCACCTCTAAAGCGTTCATCGGACACGTCTTCACACAGGCCATGCAGAGGGTGCATTTATCGTGATATATCTCGAGGTATGTCTCAACAAGCTCGTTGGCGTTGAACTTGCAAACGGCCACGCATGCACCGCAGTAGCCACACTTGTACCTGTTGACAGCAAGTCTTTTCATGGCATTAAGACAGGGCACCCTTAAATAACCTTTTCTCCTTTTCTCACCTTCGCATAAACGAACAGGGTCACTATCTGGGTGAACTGGTGCACCATAACATAGACAGCATAAACGGGCGAGAGCGATAGGGTCAGAATTGCAATAACGCTCGAGTTGTTCTTTCCGGCGGTGATGAACACGTAGGATAAGTGCTCCCTCAGGCTCATGCCGAGAATTTTGGAAAGCAGCTCGGCGAGGAGGATTGCCGAGAGTATGAAACCGAGGGATAGGGGTATCTGGCTCAGGATGTACTCGGGATGAACAAACCTCGCCTTGGAGAAAAATATCGTGAAGACGAGCAGGTTCAGGCTGAACTCCGTTAGCCTGGATATCCTCTCCCTGTCTGGGTTGAAGAACCTGCCCGCCAGATTTCCGAAGGCTATTGGCAGTATGACTACAACGAATAGCGACCTCACAACCGCGTGCATGTCGAGGGCTATGCTGTGCAGTCCCGTTATCGCTTTGAGAAGCACGGGAAACGCCACAACTCCGGCGAGGAAGTTCACGGCCATGAGAGATACCGAGAGTTCGAGGTCTCCACCGGAGATAAGCACGTAAACCGGGTTCATGCTCGGAACGGGCATGAGGAGTGAAGATGTAAGAGCAATCCCCATCTCGTAGTTCTGCGCGAGCCTTAAGACAAGCAGCGCATAGAGTGGGGAGTAGATGAAGTTGATGATCAGCGAGGCAATTAGGGGCTTTCTCGCAAGCCTCGTCGCCCTGAGCCTGAGCAGCATCATCGAGGGTAGGATTGTGGTGAAAACGAGGATGGTTATGACCGTGGAGAGGAGCCCCTGAACGCCGGTGGTGTCGAAGGTCCTGCCGAGAACGTATCCCACAGATGCGGAAACGAAAATCAGGAGGAGCTTAGACGTCAACTCTCACCTCATTCAGGTAGACTCCCTCTCCCTCCTCGACATGTCCAACGATGTCTCCCTCCACCTCTCTCCTCAGCTCCTCGGCCGTGCTCTCGTCGCATATCAGCATGAAGCCCATCCCCATGTTGAACGTCCTGTACATCTCCGTAACGTCTATGTCGCCAAGCTCCTGCAGGAATGTGAATATTCTCTGGGGCTTCAGCGGGCTGTCGATCACGAACTTGACCTTCTTCAACCTCTTCAGGTTCAGCAGCCCTCCGCCTGTGATGTGGGCCATCCCGTGGATGTCATGCTTTCTGGCAATCTCCAGCACCTCGGAGTATATTCTGGTTGGAACGAGCAGCTCCTCCCCGATAGTGTGGTTCTCGAATTTATCGAAGTAGCTCAGGCCGCTTTCCTCCACAAGCTTTCTTGCCAAAGTCAATCCATTGCTGTGGATGCCCGAGCTCGGAATTGCAAAGATAACATCTCCCGGCTTGATCCTCTCTCCTGTAATCATTCTCTCCTTGTCCACGAAGCCTATAACCGTGCCCGATAGATCCCATCCGTTTACGATGTCGAGCGTTGCGGTCTCACCGCCGACGAGGGTCATGTTTGCCATCTCGCATCCCTTATTCAGCCCCTCTCCTATCTCGGCCATGATTTTCTCGTCAGGCCTGTTTGTGGCTATGTAGTCCACCATTGCAACTGGCTCGGCGTTTATTGCGTAGAGATCGTTGACGTTCATCGCCACGCAGTCTATACCTATGGTTCTGAAGTTGTTCATGATCTCGGCAACCTTTATCTTTGTCCCCACGCCATCGGTTGTGATTGCGATTCCAAACTCTCCAGCATCAATCACGCTCGCATAGTGGTTTGTCAGAATGGGCTGCCCGAAGCCCTTTCTCACAAACTTCAGCCCGGATATGAGGCTTTTTACGGCCCTCTCCTCTCTCTTTATGTCGACTCCGGCATCAGCGTAAGATTTCATGCTCAGCCTTTCACACCAAACCTTAAAAAATCTACTGCAAATTGTGGAGCAATGGAGAAGCTTGAGAGGCTGAGGAACTTCATATCTCAGTTTGAGAGTGTTGCCGTAGCCTTCAGCGGAGGTGTTGATAGCTCCACTTTGCTTGCCCTTACCGCTGAGGTTCTTGGAAAGGAGAGAGTTTTTGCCGTGACTGCCTCCAGCCCTACAGTCCCATCCCGCGACCTCGAGGATGCGAGGAGATTTGCCGAAGAGATTGGGGTGAGGCACGTTTTGATCGACCTGAACGAGCTTGAGGACGAGAACTTCAGGAAGAACCCTCCGGACAGGTGCTACTTCTGCAAGAGGATGCTTCTCTCAAGAATAACCGAGTTTGCCGAGAAGGAGGGGATACAGGCGGTCTTTGAGGGCACGAACGCTGATGAGCTCAGGGGACACAGGCCGGGATACAGAGCAATAGCGGAGTTCGAGAACGTCTATTCCCCCTGGGCAATGTTCGGCATCACAAAGGAGGAAATAAGGGAGGTTGCGAGAAGCATGGGGTACGAGTTTGCAGACAAACCGTCGATGGCCTGTCTTTCATCAAGAATTCCGTTCGGGGTTGAGATTGACGAGGAGAAGCTCAGGAGGATTGATGCTGCTGAAAACCTCATCATAGCCATTGCAGGGGTCAGGCAGGTAAGGGTGAGGGATTTTGGTGAGAATGCGGTGATTGAGGTTGGCAGGGAGGAGAGGAGCAGGCTTTTCAGCGAGCACGTGATGGACAGGATTGTCGAGGAGCTGAGGAGGCTTGGTTATAAGAATGTGCTGATGGATCTGGAGGGGTACAGGACCGGGAAATTATCGGAAAAAGTTGCTGGGGGATAGTCTTTAGTCTCTTATCATCACCAGAAGCATCTTGAACCTGCTCAGGGCCTTCAGAGCGTGGGGCTCGTTGGCCGGCATCACTATCATGTCTCCTTCCTTGAGGTGATACGGCCTGCCGGAGATCTTCACCTCAACCTCTCCCTCAACAACGTAAACTATTGCATCGAACGGAGCAGTGTGCTCGCTCAGCCCCTGCCCCTTGTCGAAGGCGAACAGCGTTACGGTACCGGTTTCCCTGTCTATTATCGTTCTGCTCACGATTGAGTCTTCTTGGTAGCTGATGAGATCTTTGAGATTTGAAACCTCCAAATCCGGCATTCAGATCACCCAGTGGTAGTTTTGTCGCAGGTGGTTTATAGTTTTATTTGATAGTCGCAAAAACGCAAAAAGTCGTGGTTTGAAATTCGGTTCTCTGTTGATCTCCACAAAAGCATCACCTGTCAGATACAAGAGAGGAAGCCACCATTTTGATTGGTAAAGTGGAGGATGGAGAGATCTCCGGATTTATCAGCGATGTGGTAATATCTGAAGTTTCTTACGGCTATGTAAGGGCAGTAACGGGCCTAAAGGCTTATGAGCTTAAAAGAAAAGTCGGAAAATTGGGATTGACTTTACTCCTCTTGTAGATTTGTTTGGCCTTTTTGAACTGCTTCCAAGCAATGTTGGAATTGAAACTGTGGATTTCATGAGGAAATATGAGTTCTTACTAAACGACGCTTTGATAGCGGCTACATGCAGACATTATGGCATAAAGAGGATAGCAACATTCGATAATGATTTTGAGAGGTCGATTTCCTTGAAGTAGTCACACTGTAGGAAGGTATTTTATATTGTCTGGCTACATAAATTAATTTGATGCCAGAGGTGATAGAGGTAATCTATGAAAATGGAGTTTTAAAACCTGTGGGAAAAGTCAATCTTAAGGAAGGTGAGCGGCTGAAAGTCATTTTGAAGAGGGTAGATCTTGAAGAATTTGTAATGGCCAAATTGCCTGAAAACAAGATTAAAGAGCTTGAAGAGAGGTTCGAAAGTGAAGGTGTTCATTGATACCTCGGTTCTCATCAGGCACTATTATGGAGTTGATAAATCTATAAGGCTCCTCAATTTTGCTTTAAACGAAAACGATGCGGTCATTTCACCCAATGTTATTGAAGAAACGTTCTTTAAGCTACTTTACATTGAAACCGAGAGGCTTTTCGGCAAAACTGGGAAATATGCTGTTAAAGACAGGTTCCTGAAGCACAGAGAAAAGTTCAGGAGTGTTGAGAAGTACATTGTCGGATTCATCATCGAAAATGTCGAGTCGGGCATTATTGAGCTGCTGAACGTTAACAGCGAAATTTTAAGAAAATCGGTTGAAATCGGATTTAATTATGGACTGCTTCCCAACGACGCTCTGATAGCAGCAGCCTGCAAGCATTATGGAATAAAGAAAATAGCGACCTTCGATGATGACTTCAGAAAAGTGGATTTCCTTGAAATAATCACACTACACGAATAAAAATTGAAAAGAACTCAAACCCTCTCAAACACCACTGCAATTCCCATTCCACCGCCGATGCAGAGCGAAGCAAGACCGTAATCTGCCTTTCTCCTCTCCATTTCGTGGATCAGCGTGACGGTAATCCTCGCTCCTGTCGCTCCGATGGGATGTCCTAGGCTGATTCCGCTGCCGTGAACGTTCACCCTCTCGAGATCAAGGTTCAGCTCCTTCACCACAGCCAGAGCCTGGGCAGCAAAGGCCTCGTTCAGCTCTATAAGCTCAATGTCGTCCAGGCTTATCCCTGCCCTCTTCACCGCCTTCTGGATCGCCGGAATCGGCCCGAGGCCCATGTACGCGGGATCAATACCTGCCGAGGCGTAGCTCACAACCCTCACCTTCGGCTCGAGCCCCAGCTCCTCTGCGTACTTCTCATCCATCAGAAGCAGAGCAGCAGCGCCGTCATTCACTCCACTTGCATTCCCTGCCGTGACTGTTCCACCCTTCTTGAAGACGGGCGGGAGCTTTGCGAGCTTTTCAAGGCTCGTGTCTCTTCTCGGGTGCTCGTCCGTGTCTACAACAACCTCTCCCTTCTTGGTCTTGATGACGACAGGCTCAATCTCCTGAGCAAAGATGCCGTCATCTATCGCCTTCACGGCCCTCATGTGGCTCTCGTAAGCCAGCTCGTCCTGCTCCTCCCTGCTTATGCCGTAGAGCTCGGCTATGTTCTCTGCCGTGTTGCCCATATGGTATCCATAGAACTTCTCCCACAGCCCGTCGTAGACCATCACGTCAATGACCTCATCTATTGCGTTGATGCTCATCCTGTAGCCCCATCTCGCCTTTCTCATCGCATACGGGGCGTTGCTCATGCTCTCCATTCCACCCGCCACAACAGCCTTTGCCCCATCGCCGATCGACTGAGCTGCAGCCACAACAGCCTTCAATCCGCTTCCGCAGACCTTATTGAGAGTATATGCAGGAATCTCCTTTGGAATTCCAGAGTAAATTCCGGCCTGTCTTGCCGGGTTCTGGCCCTGCGCGGCCTGCAGAACGTTGCCCATGATCACCTCATCAATCTCGACCTCAACACCATCGAACTCGTAGTCTCCCTCAAGCTCTATCCTGCCCTTCGGCAGCTTTGCCGGGTAGAAGTCGTATGAGTCCTTGGTTGCGAGTGGCTTCACTCCGGCTCTCTTCATAAGGGCTCTTATCGCAATCGCTCCGAGTTCGTAAGCCTGCAGATCCTTAAGCGAACCTCCAAACTTTCCCACAGGGGTTCGCACGCCATCAACAATGACCGCTGGCATAATGTCACAGTTGATGGTGACAATATAATCTTTCCGTTTTTGGTAACTTTCAGTACCTCTCCTCTGGGCCAATGATGACTGTGGGCTCAGAGCTCGCGTACTTTCTGACGTAGATGTAGTCCGCATAGAGCGGGCCGTACCCGAGGTGCTCCACGAATCCAACCTTTGAGTATCCCGTGAGCTGGTATGCACTCGCAACGCTCTGGCTCCACGTAAGGGTGCCATCCACATACAGCCTGAAGCTATCGGGATGTGCTTCGACCTCTATTTTGTACCATGTCCTCGCAGATATTGAGCAGGGCCAGTGGGTGTACACCCAGCCCTTGTCAACCCCGCCGATGTACGGTCTGAATATGTCCCTGTTACCTCCGGTGTACAGCTCCATTCCCCACCAGTTCCCGTCATCCACGTAGTGGAGCAGCACGCTGCCTGCGGGATTCCTGTCGTAGATGTATGCGCCCACGATGTAGTCCTGCAGGCCTATGTTGCAGTTCAGGGGCACGGCGAAGTGCTGAAAGCTCGTCGAGCCAGTTGGATAGAGATAGAGGACATTTCTTCCAGAGAATGCAAGCCCAGTTATCCAGGCATTTTTCGAGTACCAGTCCGACACATCTCCGTCGTCAAAGTCGTCAAAGAAAACGAACGTGCTCGTCCCGTTGCTTTCGGAATTTGCTGCGGAATTTCCGTAGTACAGGTATATGGTTGTCGTTCCGCTCGCGGGAATGCTCGGAACCTTCACCCAGATCTTCGCGGAGGTTCCGTAGTTCCACTCTTCTATCCAGTAGCTCAGCGCGTTTCCGAACTCGTCGGTGAACCTCACGTCCGAACCGTCTGAGCTGGTGGCACTCCAGTTGAACGAGCCATCGAGGGTGATGAGGACCTGGTAGTCTGTCAGTCCGGTTCCGGAGTTCTCCTGAATCGTTATCGGCACCCTGTAGCTCCACCCGGCGAGCCAGAACTTCGTGACGTTCACGACGCTGTAGCTCAGCACGTCTCCCGCATCACCGGCGAAGGCGTATATGCTGACACTCCCGTTGGACTTCGCGAACGCGAGGGTGTAGGCGATACCGTCTGCGTTCGTGTAGGCTGAGGTCGTGTTCAGCTCGACAACGCTCGTGTTGCTCACAGCAAAGCTAACGGGGACTGACGGGATTGGCTGCCCTGACGTGTCGGTCACCTTCACGGCAAGCAGCCTCAGAAATCCGGACGTGCCAACATCCCACGTCCCGCTGGTGTTCAGCCAGCTCACCTGCAGAATTCCTCCTGCAGCGCTCCCCGTGCTTTTCACGGTGACCTCGTAGCTCTGCGAGAGGTTGGCGTAGGTGAACGTAACCGAGCCAGTTCCGGGTGTGGTGGCCCTGAACGTGGCCCTTGCCACCCCTGCCGTGTCGGTTTCCGTGAGGTCTGGTGTTGCTGTCCCCACTCCGCCAGAAACCGTCACGTTAATCCTCTCCCCGGCAACCGGGTTGAGGTACCTGTCTATGAGCTGCACCTCGAAATCCACAGTGTCTCCGGGAGAGAGGGTGTAGCTGTCGAACGGGTTAAGCTTGATCATGGCCTGCGCTCTCTCCCTGCCACCCTCAACCGGGGACAGCACGGTTGCCGAGAAGAAACCCGACGGGATCTCTATGCTCACCCTGTTCCCCGTGACGTTGTATCCCAGCCCCCTCCAGTAGTTTGGGTAGTAGCTATCGAAGCTGACGGTTATGTTCTTGGCGTAGTACCTCCCGCCCGAGGAAACGACGTGGAATGCGAACTCATGCGGGGAGTTGTATGCAGATGACATCTCACCCCTGATCAGAACGAGGTTCAACCCGTTTTTAACCATCTTCTGGTCTCCAACGGCCGCAACTCTGCCGTTGCTCTCCTGAAAGAGGGCGGTGTTCTCGAGAACGAACGTGGTGTCTGGATAGAAGTAGTTCTCCACCGTCAGGTACAGCCTCGCGCTCTCGAATGCCCTCTCCACACGCACCTCGGTTCCGTTGGGAAGGGTGAGGTTCATGCTCACGTTAATCGTGAAGGGCTCGAGCCTTATCGAGAACCCTGCGGGCTCGGGGGTGAGCAGGAAGAGGTAGTCCGGGTACTGAGGGGTTTTGACCACGAGATACGCGTTCTCGCCAGATGAAATCTCTGCAGAGAACTTGTCGAACTCCGATTTGATGACCTTGACGTTGTCGGCCTCTATTCTCTTCAGCTGGTCAGGGATGAGGGTGGTCTGGACAAATGCGAGGAAGATTATCAGTATCTGAAGCAGGAGAATGAATCCGATTACGGGCGAGACTCCCCGGCTGTCTCTCAGCACAATTCAGTTTTTCCTGTGGAAACTAATAAAGTTTCTGCCGATTCACAACCCTTTTATTTTTGGAGAGCAATTGAAGTTCGATGCTCAGCAATCCTCGCTACGACGACCTCAGGAGGATGATGGACGACTACGGTGTTGAGGTGCTCGAGGAGCAGGAGGTTCCCGAGGGTGAGAGGCTTGTTGACGAGTACTGGGTGATTGACGGCATAGCCAAGGTCAGGATCCTCGAAAACGAGGAGAGTCTGAAGAGGTCGTACAACCTTATGGAGCCCCAGGTCTCTCACGACGAGGCCACGCTCCTCTTCACGGTTTACGAGGATGTGAGGCAGAAGCTGATCTACTCGATGGATGATGATGCTTTCAGCTCGCTAATGAGAACTGTTAGGGAGGTGCTCAACGACTATGCAGTGAAGACGTCAGACGTGCTATTTCTGAAAATGCTCTACTACTTTGTCAGGGACTTTCTCGGCCTCGGCATAGTGGAGCCAATTCTGCATGACGAGAACATCGAGGATGTAAGCTGCGACGGGTACGACATACCCATCTTCGTGTACCACAGGAAGTACGGAAACCTCGCCACCAACATCACCCTTGACAAGGAAACGCTCGACAACTACGTGCTACTGCTCGCCCAGAGGGCCAACAAGCACCTGAGCTACGCAAACCCAATAGTTGACGCAACCCTGCCGGACGGAAGCAGGATTCAGATCACCTATGGTAGTGAGATCTCGACAAGGGGGAGCACATTCACGATCAGAAAGTTCAGGAGTGAGCCGTTCACACCCATTGACCTGCTCGAACTCGGAACCCTCTCTGCGAGAATGCTCGCCTACTTCTGGCTCCTGATCGAGCACAAGAGGAACCTGATGGTGATCGGCGAGACCGCAAGCGGAAAGACGACCACGCTCAACGCCCTGCTCATGTTCATCCCTCCAGACAGCAAGGTGGTGTCCATAGAGGACACGAGGGAGATCCAGCTGTACCACGACAACTGGATTCCTGAGGTGACGAGGCTAAGCATAGAGGGGCAGGAGATTGACATGTACGATCTGCTTAAGGCCGCCCTCAGGCAGAGGCCGGAGTACATAATCGTGGGAGAGGTGAGGGGAAGGGAGGCACAGACACTCTTTCAGGCAATGGCCACAGGACATGCCGCCTATGCTACATTCCATGCCGGTGATGTTAATCAGCTCATACACAGGCTCGAGGAGGAGCCGCTGAACGTTCCGAGGGTTCTGATCCAGTACCTTGACACGGTCATCATCCAGAGCAGGTGGGTGACGAAAACAGAGAAGAAAAGGAGGGCAAAAGCTGTTTTCGAGATACTCGGGATAGAGCCTTCCTCGAAGGAGATTCTGCTCAATCCCGTCTACAAGTGGGATCCTGCCGGAGACGTGTTCCTTGAGAGCTCGTCCTCGAACAAGCTCGAGACGATTTCCCGCTCCACCGGGATGAGCATATCGGAGATCCTTGAGGAGCTGGACAGGAGGACGAGGTTTCTGGAACTCATGCACGCCCGTGGTGTGAAGAGGTTCAGGGACGTGACGAGGATGATCTCCCTCTACTACACCAATCCCGAACTCGCGTTCAGTCGCCTTGAGTCGGAGGATTAGCGATGTACGCTCCGGGGTTCCTGAAAAGGAGGTACTCGAGAAAGTACCTGAAGAACAGGGAAAAGTACGAGGAGCTTGAAAAGGCGCTGAGGAGCTCGAGGTTGCCGCTTACAGTCTACGAGCTCCTCGCATCATCGTCATTCTACTCGCTGCTGACCTTCGTCCTCACAACTCTGCTGTTTTCCCTCGTGCTCGCATTTCCCCTTCACGACGTCTCCACGGCTTTCGTGAACCTCGTTCTGGACAGGCTTTCTGGAGTGTCCTTTTACGCTGATCGCCTAAGTTCGTTCCTGACCCCGGATGCTGCTGGAAAGCTCAGGCTCTACATGCTCGAGTACTACTTCCTGCTCAGCGTGATTCCCGGCTACGTTGCCTACCGCCTCGTGAAGTACCTGATCCTCTCCTACCCGTTCTTCGTGAGGGACAGGAGGAAGGGCGAGATAGACCTTTACGTTCCGCACGCGATAAACATGATGTACGGAATGGCCGTTGGCGGTCTCAGCCCCGTGGAGATAATGAGAGAGATCTCGAAGCTCGAGCACCTCTTTGGGGAGCTGAGCGTGGAGTTCAGGGAGGTGCTGAAGAACTTCGAGGTTTTCAGGAAGGACATATTCACCAGCCTCAGGTACGTCAGGGATACGACTCCGAGCAGGAGGCTCTCCGCATTCCTCGACAGCCTGATAGTAGTGCTTCAGGGTGGTGGCAGCTTTTCATCCTACCTCAAATCGAAGTCGGAGGAGTACGAGGAGGAGCAGGAGATAACCTTCAGCGAGGCGACGAGCTTCATGGAAATCCTCTTCGAGATCTACATCTCAATCTTCATGATGTTCCCGATGCTGCTGCTTATAGTCCTCGTCGTCTCAAAGTTTGTGTCAGGCAATGTGATGGACGGGTACGTGTACCTCATGTACGTTACCCTCCCACTGGCGTCAGCCTTCATAATAATGCTGGCCAAGTCCACCCTCCCGTTTCCGAAGGCGGAGATAAGGAGGGTCAGAGAGGAGGTTCACGGAACCCATGTTTGCATCTACGACAAACCCGTGAGGCGCTACAAGTTCAGGAGGGTGAAGAAGGCGCTGTCATCGGTTTTCAGGCTCCTCACTCACCCCTACACGACGCCGATCGCCTACATGGATCTGAGAATAGCGGCTGCGCACGTCCTCATCTTTTCTGCGGTGGTAATTTTCGCCCTGACGAGGTATGGCTACCTGAGACCTGAAGACTACGCAATCCCAGCCTTCGTCGTGTTTCTGGCCCTCGTTGCGATAGTGGAGGTGAAGCACAGGATCATAAGGAGCGCGGAGGAAAAGCTTCCTGAGTTCTTCAGCGAGTTCGCGATGCTGAACGAGTCCGGAGTGTCGATATTCGAGGGCGTCAGGCTGGTATCGAAGTCCGGAACGGACGTCCTCTCAAGGGAGTTCAGGAACATCAGCAGGTACATAGAGCTCGGCCTGCCACTGACAAGATCCATAGCGAGGCTGTCATACAGAATAAGGAGCGAGATATTCGCGAAGGCAATACCCATCGCGGTTAAGGCGCTCGAAACGAACACGAGCATAAAGGACGCGTTCACGACGGTGTCGAGGTATGTTGAGGCCGAGCTGAACTTCAGGAAGAGGCTGAAGTCCAGCCTGATGCCGTACCTCGCCATAGTGTACATGTCCGTTGGAGTCTTCCTGTTCGTCAGCTACCTCCTCATCTCGAGGTTTCTGGTCGTCTTCTCCGGGATGAACGTCAGCGTCATGGGCATCTCTGCGACCTTCGACGTGGAGCTGATCAGGGAGACGTTCATGAAGACAGTCTACCTCGTCTCGTTCCTTTCCGGAATCATCGCGGGAACGATATCTGAGATGAGGGTGAGCGGCGGGCTGAAGCACGCGTTCATTCTGACGCTGATGAGCTATCTTGCCTTCACGTACTTCATCTGATGTGAAGGGATATATACTCGCTTTTCAGACATTAGCTATGCTCGAGCTAATCGAGCAGGCTCTGGAGGTCAGGTATCCTAAGGTTCTCGAGCTGTCCCCTGACAGGTTCAGCGTGGTCGGCGACATTCACGCGGATCTCACAGCCTTAAATCTGATCCTGAGGAGGGCCGTCAGGCCGGTGATATTTCTCGGTGACTATGCGGATCGCGGCGACAGACCGGCAGACGTTTACAGGACGATCCTTGAGGGTTACATCTCCGGCGAGTTCATACTCCTCAGGGGGAACCACGAGACTCAGGACGTGCACCCCCACGACCTCCCCTACAGGCTCGAGGAGGGCGGACATGACGGTGAGGTATACCTCGCTCTGAGAAGGCTCTGGGACTCGCTGCCAGTGTGTGCGGTGGTCAACGAGCTCTTCCTCGTTCACGGCGGGGTTTACACTAAGGCCTGCAGAATTCTGGACGAGGGTGTGTCGCTGTCCGATTTGAGAAGAGAGGCGGCCATGGTGGAGATGCTGTGGAACGACCCGTGGGAAAAGGATGGATGCGATCACAACTACGAGAGGGGGCTCGGTTTCTTCTTCGGCAGGCTGGCAACACGCAGGTTCCTCGACGACATTGGCGTGAGGACTGTCATCAGAAGCCACGAGCCTTACAAGGTCCTGAAGGCAGAGCAGGACGGGATGGTCGTTACGGTCGGATCCACGGGAGTTTACGGGACGAGAATAGCGTTTCTGAACATAACGGGAAAGGTGAAAAACGGTTACGAGGTTGTGGGTAAATACGGGCACGTTCTTTAGGCGAACTTGGTCTTGAGGGTCGCGAGTATCTTCAGCAGCCCGTTTATCGCAAAGAGTGCACCTATGAGAGCGATCATCACGTGCACTCCGCCCTCGTACGCCGGTATTGCGCCCGAGCTCATGACCCATACCCACATTCCGGCTATCTGCAACCCGCCCACGACGAGTCCGGCAAATATCAGCATGAGTATGAGGTTCTTGAGGTCAAGCCTGCCGAACTTCATAATCTCTAAAAAATTGAGGAGTTATTTAAGCTTTCCGAGTTTCACTTGTGGCAGACCGTACAGCTGAGCGTCGGATAGTGGTCAACCCTGTCGGTGTGGCAGCTCTCGCACGTTGGCCTGATGTCTATCTGCTGGTGCGGCACGTGGCACGACTTGCAGTCCTTGTCAGCATGATTCTGGTGGATCGGCTTGTCCGGCAGGCTGTGGCACGTCTGGCAGGAGAACGGCTCCTCCGTTATGTGCGGCTGGTGGCACATGTCGCAGTTGCTGTTCGCGTGGGCTCCTTCGGGCATTGAGAGGATTATGTTCCTGTCGCTGTGGCACTTCCTGCAGTCCTGCGGCTTCGGCAGGATGTCCTCTCCGTTCACCTTGACGTCTGCGAGGAAGTTGTGGCAGTTCGTGCAGTGGAAGTTCATCTGCTTGACCTTGATCACCTTGTCGCTGTGGCAGTTCAGACATTCATTCCTGTCGGGAACGAACCTGTGAACCCTCCCTCCGTGGCAGTCTATGCAGTTCGCGTGGGCGTTCTCGAGGTGGAATTTATGCCCAGCGGTCTCGGCAACGTATGGCCACTTCTCGCTCTTTGTGAAGTGGCAGTGCTCGCACCTCTCGTTGGGTATGACCACGTGGACGTCATCCGAGACTTCCTCCGGCCTCAGGGTGAAGTACGTCACCAGCAGCCTCATGTTGTCCTCCATGTTTGCCTTGTGGCACTCGTGGCAGGTTATCTCCCTGTGAGGGCTCTCGTTCCACTTGTACCATGCTTCCTCCATAAGGTGACAGGTTTTGCAGAAGCGGGGATCGTCCTCTACGAACTTGTAGGTGTTGTAGCCCTCAACTGCGATGAGAATTCCGGAGATTATGAGCAGTGCTATCAGCGGTAGTGACTTGAAATTCATAGCCCACCTCTCAGGTGAATTAATAAAAATTTTGCGATTCTGATGCGGTTTGTATCTGAAAACGAAAACCGATGAACGCTCGGCACACTTCAATGGATTTTCTCTTAGAGGTTTTAGCCGATATTCCTCAGCAAATTTGCGTTTAACGCTGAAAATGAGGCCGCACCTACCTTCTTCGCCGTTAATTCTGCTTTAGATGTGGCCAAAACGATATATACTTTCGTTTCTGTAATTACAAATAATGAAGTTTGTTGGCTCTCTCGGGAAGGGCGAGTTGTTCAGGCTGTTCGGAAAGCACGTCTCCCCAGCAAAGGCCCGCTTTTTCGAGACGATAGGATTCGACTTTGTTCCGGGAAAAAATAAAAAAGGTAGGATTTACTCGAGCTCTGCCCTCTCCCACTCGTGCGGGTGCTCCCATGGTGGTAGCAGCTTTATGAGCACCGCAAGTATGATGAACGGCAGTATCCAGATTCCAACTGCAAGCAGCACGCTCTCTGGGCCAAAGAGCGGCATTATGTACGTGGTGTATCCCATGTAGGTCTTGGACAGGATCTGCCCGCCTATGACCACGTTCCACCTCATCGCAAACACGCCTATCAGCGTGAGCACTGTGGCGAATATGTAGATGTACTTCCTGATGCTGAACCTCACAAGCCCGGTTCTCGCGAACAGCAGCAGGAATATTGGCACGAGCGTTCCCAGGAATATCTGTATGACCACGAACGTCCAGAATATCTTCTCCGAGATCAGGTACCTTATCGCGTCTATCCCTTCTTCCTGCGTGTAGAACAGGTGTGCGAGCTCCATGAACTCAAGGCTCAGGTCGAGCAGGTAGGAGTAGAGCAGGTAGTTGGCGAGCGTGTCCGTGCATGCTCTGTCAAGCTCAACCCCTCTTATGTAGCTGCTGACTATGTATATCAGCAGGACGAGCGCTATTCCCGAGACCATCGCCGAGAACAGGAAGATTATGGGCATCAGCGGTGAGTTCCACCACGGGTTCGCCTTCACGCTGCCGAATATGAATCCAACATATCCGTGCAGGAATGCGGCTGATGGGAGGCCTATGACCGTGACGATGTTCACGATCTTGTTGTCAGACCTGACAGCTTTCTCGCTTATGTTATAGTCGCCGAGGGTGAGGATTCTGTAGATCATTCCCTTCAGTCCCGTCTTCTCCTGAGCCCACATGACTATGTCTCTTCTGTAGTCGAAGTACAGCTCTATCAGCAGCACGGCCATCAGGTACCATGCGTAGACGAACCCAAAGCCTGCCATGGCCGAGGTGAGGTGAGGCGTCATCATTATCTCCAGAGCCCTCTCGGGATGCCCGAGGTGGGCGACGAGTGGTAGTGGAGCACACAGCAGGAACGCGAGGGCTGTGAGCAGGGCAAGCCTGTAAGTTGGCTTCACGGCCTCGACCTTGAATATTCTCTCAAGCGAGGCGACTATGAACGCTCCGGCCACAAGGCCTGTGATGTATGGGTACAGGGCGATCAGAACGCTCCAGTTCACTTCAACCTCGTTGGGGTAGATGTAGCCCTGAACGTGCTGCAGAGCCTCCCACAGAATCTCGCTCATTCACCTCACCTCCGAGTCAAGGCCTATGTAGAAGACCTTGGGCTTCGTGCCCATCTCAGGCTTCAGAACCTGAATCTTGTTCTCCTCGAGGATCCTGTGGATCTCGTCCTCCGGATCCTTGAGGTCTCCGAACCTTCTTGCCTGCGTGGGGCAGACCTCAACGCACGCAGGCTTGTATCCCCTCGTTATTCTGTGGTAGCACCACGTGCACTTGTCTGCCGTGTTCCTCCTGCTCTCCCTCGGCCCGTCCCTCGGGTAGAGGTACCTCGCGCCGTACGGACAGGCCTGAATGCAGTACCTGCACCCTATGCAGTACTTCTCGTCCACCAGCACGACCCCGTCCCTCGTCTTGTATGTCGCTCCAACGGGACACACCTGAACGCAGGGCGGCCTGTCACAGTGGTTGCAGAGCTTTGGAACGAAGTACGACTTGGCTATGCTCCTCTCATCGTAAACCGGTGGAAAGCCGTTGAACCCGCCGTTTGGTGAGTCCACCTTGGGCTCCTCCTCTCCCTTCAGCCAGACCCATCTCTCGACCCACGTTCTGAAGAAGAACGGGAGCCTCGGAACCTCGTTCTCTATCTTGCAGGCCCTCACGCACCTGCCGCATCCTATGCACTTCCTCGTGTCAACAACGAAGGCGTAGTGGTGAGCATTCCAGTCGTAGCCCTCGACAGGCTCCTGAGCTCTCACAGCGTTTCTGATTCCCGCAAGTCCGGCGATTCCGGCTATTGCGAGCAGGAGCTTCCTTCTACTCACCATTTTGAGCACCTCCCCTGAAGACCCACGGAGAGTGTGGGTTGTGGCAGTCTATGCACGCCCTCCCATACCCGTGCTCGTCTGTGAACTTCTGCGGGAAGCCCTCGGGCCTCGTTGGGTTGTACTCGTGACAGAGCTTGCACAACGCTCTCGTTGGATCTATGTCTGCCTTCACGTTCTGCGGGTCTTTTACATGACCCATGCTCGGGCCGTGACACGTCTCACAGCTGAGCGTCATGTGAGCCCCCCTGTCGAGGAACTCGACCTTCTCAGCATGGCACTGCATGCACGTCTCCTTGCTCGCGAACTTCATTTCAAGCTGCATCGCCTCTCTGACCGCATCGCCCCTGAACCACCTGTAGGAGTAGTCGTCGGTGAACTCCCCAAACGTTAGCGGGACGACTATCGCCCTTATGGCGAGAAACAGCAGAATCACGGACAGATACAACATCAGGAACCTTCTTGGTGCGGCTCTCATCCATTCACCCCGGTTATCACTGTTAAATCAAATGCTGAAAGCTCCTTTAAAAACTTTTTCCAGCCCGTCGAAAATTCTGAAGGTCTGGCTGGGTAACAGGAGCTACGGGATCAAAAATTGTTCAAATTTATATTCGTTCACGAGATATTTACGTGAAAGTAAAGAAGTCAGAGGCCGAGGGCCTTTGCAATCATCTGAAAGACGTCGTTCGCTATGTTTATACCGTTCATCTCGAGCAGAACGTTCAGAACAGCCCCTATTATTGCTCCGACGATCAGGGAGGAGATTATCCGGATTTTGATTATCAGGATTATCGCTATTATCAGCAGAACGAGCGTGGAGACTGCACCAATCTGCGCGAGCTGCTGCTGGGTCTCCTCCATCGCCATGCCCATGAAGTTGAAGAGCGTTGCTATGCCGGACATTCCGAACAGCAGGCCTATGATGAGGCCTATTGCAATAATCGTGTTGTCCCCCATGTTATTTCCTTCCACTCCGGGAAATATAAGGTTGACGTCACGTTTATTACCCGCGTGTGGGGAGGTGATGATGATGGACGAGCTGAGGGATACGAACAGGGCGTTCTTCGACAAGTACTCGGAGATAGACGACTCGAGAGAGTTTCTGGAGTTCATGGCAAAACCTCTGAGGCAGAGCTTCAGGGTCAACACGCTGAAGGCAGAGGTTGGTGAGGTTGTGGAGCGCTTATCCTCTCACTTCGAGCTTGAGCAGGTACCGTGGGTTGAGGAGGGCTTCTTCGTTTATGGTGAGGGCATCACAAACACCCCCGAGTTCTCCCTCGGCCTGATTTTCATGCAGGAGGCGAGCTCGATGATACCTCCACTTGCCCTCGACGTGGAGCCGGGGATGCTCGTCCTCGACATGGCCGCCTCACCCGGAGCCAAAACAACCCAGATGTCTGCCTACATGGAGAATACGGGGTGCATAATAGCGAACGATGTGAAGTACCCGAGGATAAACACACTCATCTCAAACCTTCAGAAGTTTGGGGCTGTGAACGTGAGGGTGACCATGAAGGACGGCAGGTACTTCGGCAGGTTCAGGGAGAAGTTCGACAGGATTCTGCTCGACGCCCCGTGCAGTAACGTGGGCATGATAAGGAAGAACTACAAGTACCTGAAGCTATGGAGGCAGAGGGACGTTGAGGCTCTCTCAAGGCTCCAGAAGAGCCTCATAATGGCTGCCTACAAAGCTCTGAGGCCGGGAGGAGTTCTGGTCTACTCCACATGCACCCTCGATCCCGAGGAGAACGAGGAGGTTGTGGACTACCTGCTGAGCAACACGGATGCGAGACTCGAGAGGATAGATCTTCCCGTGAAATCACGTGAGCCGGTAACCGAGTTCAGGGGGAAGAGGTACGATGAGGAAGTCAGGAAGTGCCTCCGGATTCACCCGCAGGACAACGACACCGAGGGTTTCTTCGTTGCGAAGGTGGTGAAGCCCGATGAATGAGAGCGAGATTCTCGAGACCCTGAGGGAGCAGTTTGGGGTTGAGAGCATCAACTTCAGGCTGAAGGTCATGGGCAAGAACAGGATCTACGCCTACAGGGACTGCTCGCTCGACGTTGAGGAGTACCACTCCGGAGTGTACTTCGGCAGGATCGAGAGGGACGGGATAAGGCTCTCCATCGAGGGGTGCTACCTGCTTGCAGACCAGCTGAGGAGGAACGTGGTTGAGGTCAGCTATGAGGAGATGGAGAGGTGGCTGAGGGGCGAGGATCTGGAGAGAGAGGAGAGGGGCTACGTGGTGCTGAGGTGGAAGAACTACTACCTCGGCTGCGGAAAGGGGAACGGAAAGAGAATAAGGAACTTTGTGCCGAAGGACAGGAGGCTCAGGTAGATTTTTAAGGTAACTCCCCAATCAGTCACCATGAAGCTCAGACTTTCGGCAGTCCAGTGCAGGGTTGGAACCGAGAAGGCCTTTGAGAGTGCTGTCAGGCTGATCTCTCAGTCAGACTCGGACGTTTACCTCCTTCCCGAGTACTTCTCATACCCCGTTGGAGACATGTCGATTTCAACGTCCAGAAAGACCTTGGAGTGGCTCGAAAGCGTTAGCAGGGAGCTCTCCACGGCGGTTGCCGGAAACGTGATAGTAAAGAGGGAGAACGGGCTGTACAACACCCTACACGTCTACCATGACGGGGAGCTCATAGCCACTCAGGACAAGCTCCACCCGACGAGGAGTGAGAGGGAGCTCGGCATCAAGTGCGGGAGAAAGCTCGAGGTCTTCGAGATCTACGGGGTGAGATTCGCTGGACTGATATGCGCGGACATCCTCTATCCAGAGCTCTGCAGGGTCGCGGGACTTAAGGGCGCAGAGATCGTGCTGAACCCGGTTGTGTCCTTCAAGAAGTCCGAGCTTCCGGCGCAGGAGTTCAGGTACTGCCTCTACTTCACGAGATCGTTCGACAACGCATACGCCATAGTCAAGGCTGGTGGGGCGGGCTTCACATTCCTCGGGGACGAGTGCGTTGGGAGGAGTCTGATCTCGACCCCTGACGGAATCCCAGCCAAGTTCAGGGACGAGAACGCCGAGGAGCTCATCACGGCCGAGGTGGACATAAGGAGGATCAGAGAGTACAGGAAGGTCAACTACTCGATGCAGGACAGGAACGTCAGGGCGATAGAGGACATCCTCGACGGAGGGATCGAGTGCTGAGGGTAGCTTTCAAGCTCGCGTACTTCGGCTGGAACTACCACGGCAGCCAGTACCAACCTCACGTGCCTACGGTTGACGGAGAGCTGTTCAGGGCGTTTGAGAGGATGGGCATAAACGCGAGGGAGAGGAGGTACAGGACTGCCGGCAGGACCGATGCGGGAGTGAGCGCGCTGGGTAACGTGTTTGCCCTCGATCTGGACACATTCGATCCATGGATGGTGAGGGTTCTGAACTCTCACCTGCCAGAGGACATCACGGTCTGGGCTTACAGGGTCGTGGACGATGACTTCGATCCGAGGAGGAACGCGGTGTCAAGGCTCTACCAGTACGTCATGCTCGACGAGGGGTATGATGTTGAGACGATGGACGAGGCTGCGAGGATGCTTGTGGGGAAGCACGACTTCTCGGGATTCGCGAAGAACTGCAGGCCGTGTGTGAGGGAGATCTACGTCTCAAAGGTGGAAAAGGATGGAGAGCTGCTGATCTACACAGTTGAGGGGAACGCGTTTGCCTGGAACATGGTGAGGAAGATTGTCACGGCCCTGAAGATCGCGGGGCGTGAGAAGAGCCCCGAGATTGTGGAGAGGGTTCTGTCAGGTGAGCAGATCCCCCTCACTCCCGCAAGCCCCTACGGCCTCATTTTAAAAGACGTCAGATACAGTTTCGACTTTGAGGTTGAGGAGAAGGGGCTTGCGACGCTAAGGGAAAGGATCGCGGAAAACTTCAGGAAATTTGCCCAGCTTTACGGAGTGTTCAGGATTCTTTCAGATTTCTGAGGAAGTTCCTGACCTTCTCTTCAACCTCCACAACGCCACCTATCACTATCACCGCCGGGGCTTTGACGCCCTCTTTTTCGGCGATCTCGGCTATGTCGCCGAGCCTTCCCCTGACAACCCTCTGCTCTGGAGTGGTGGCCCTCTCGATTATCGCAACGGGCGTTTCGGGGCTCTTTCCGTGCCTCAGCAGCCTCTCCACGTTTTCCCTCAGGGTTGACACGCCCATCAGTATGACTATCGTGGCGTTCAGCTTGGCAAGAGCATTCCAGTTCAACCTTTCCCTCTCCTGCTTCCCGGTTATGAGGACGAGGGCGGGATCGTACCTCCTGTGGGTCACCGGAATCCCCGCATACGCAGGGCCAGCTATTGCGGAGCTTATTCCAGGCACGACCTCGAAATCGATTCCGTGCTCGGCAAGAGCCTCAATCTCCTCCCCACCCCTCCCGAAAACGAACGGATCTCCGCCCTTGAGCCTCACGACCTTCTTCCCCGTTTTTCCGTACTCTACAAGCAGGCTGTTGATCTCCTCCTGCCTCTTCTTGTGCCTCCCGGCCCTCTTCCCCACATCTATAAGCTCGGCTTTGCTCTCCTTCCTTATCAGCTCCTTTATCTCCTCTCCAATGAGCTCGTCGTAAAGTATCACGTCCGCCTCCCTTATCAGCCTCAGGGCCTTCAGCGTGAGGAGCTCAACCTCCCCCGGGCCCGCCCCGACTATGTAGACCGTCATACTAAACCACTCAGCCCCCTCAGAATCTCCTCGACCTCTTCCTCGCTCCAGTCCCTGCTCACCCTCTCATCCACCCTCGCCTTGACCTCCCCACCCTCTCCAAGAACCTCGCAGACCAGCCTGATTTTGTTTCCCGCGCTCTCTGCGTAAACCCCTGCAGGCACTGCACATCCAACGCCCAGATAGCTTATAACAAACCTCTCGAGCATTGCCTCCCTGTAAGTTTCGTCGTGGTTCATGAATGAGGCAAGCTCCTCCTCGCCCTCCCTCGTCGCAACGGCTATGATTCCCTGATTGGCTGAGGGGACAAAGGTGTAAGGGCTGAGCCTCTGGTACTTCAGCTCCTCGTGGATTCCGAGCCTTATCAGCCCGGCTTCGGCCAGAAATATCCCGTCGTAAATCCCCTCGCTTAGCTTCCTCAGCCTCGTGTCCACGTTTCCCCTGAGATTCTCGATCTTCAAATCCTTCCTGAGCTTCAGAACCATTGCTCTCCTTCTGAGGGATGATGTGCCAACAACCGAACCGCCCTCAAGCTCCTCGAAGCTCCTCCCGTCTCTCGTCACGAAAGCATCGCATGGTGACTCCCTCTCAAGCACTGCGGCTATCACTGTTCCTTCAACCCTCTGGGTGGGAACGTCCTTGAGGCTGTGGACGGCAACGTCCACCTCTCCCCTCTTCAGCGCGAGGTCTATCTCCCTCACGAACGCCCCGATTCCCTTGAACTCGTGGAGGGGCCTGTCCTTCTTTATGTCGCCGGACGTCCTGATTATCCTGATCTCGGTCTCGTAGCCCTCTCTTTCCAGCTCCTCTCTAACCTTGTGCGCCTGCGCGAGGGCGAGCTTGCTACCCCTCGTCCCTATCACAACTCTGCGAGACATTTCAGGATCACTTCTGCTGTCCTCTCCACATCCTCCATGCTGTGGGCTGTGCTCATGAAGCAGCTCTCGTACTGGGAGGGCGGGAAGAACACGCCGTTTTCGAGGAGCTTCCAGTAGAACTTCATGAACCTCTCCTTATCGAGCCTCAGCGCTGAGGCGTAGTCCCTCGGCCTCTCGCCGAAGTAGACACAGAACATCGACTCAATGCTGTCCACCTCAACTCCCTCGACCTTTCCATCCTCAATACCATCTCTTACAGCCTTCACGAGCTCCTCGGTCTTCCTCCTCAGCTCGTCATACGGCCTCTCTTCCGAGAGAATTTTGGCGGTTGTGTAGCCAGCCGTGAGGCTCACCGGGTTCCCGCTGAAGGTTCCGGCCTGATAGACCGCTCCAGATGGCGAGAAGTGCTCCATTATCTCTCTCCTTCCTCCAACAATGCCTATGGGGAACCCACCTCCAGCAATCTTTCCGAGGGTCGTTATGTCAGGCTTGACTCCGTAGTACTCCTGAGCACCTCCGAGGGAGAGTCTGAAGCCCGTGATCACCTCGTCGAAGATGAGGAGCACGTCGTTCTCCTCTGTTATCTTCCTCACCTCTCTGAGGTACCCATCCTCCGGAATTATGAGCGTCGAGTTCCCCATGACGGGCTCGAGTATCAGGGCCGCAAGCTCGTCCCTGTTCTTCTCCACAATTTCTGCGAGAGCCTCGACGTCATTGTACGGGGACTGCAGCGTGTTCTTCACGAAGTCCTCAGGGACTCCGGCAGAATTGGGGGTGCCGTGGGTCGTGGCACCACTTCCCGCCTTCACAAGAACGGAGTCGTGGGCTCCGTGGAAGCTCCCCTCGATCTTGACGAACTTGTCCCTGCCGGTAAAGCCCTTCGCGAGTCTCAGGGCGGACATCGTTGCCTCGCTGCCCGTGTTGGTGAACCTAACCATGTCGATTGAGGGATATATTGAGGTGATCAGCTTCGCGTATTCAATCTCAAGCTCTATCGGCGTTCCGTAAACCCACCCGTTCTCGAGGGCGCTTTTAACGGCCTCCTTCACCCTCTCGTCCGCATGCCCGAGAATCAGCGGCCCGTAGGCCATGCAGTAGTCTATGTACTCGTTCCCGTCCACGTCGTATATCCTCGAGCCCCTCGCCTTTCTCGTGTAAAACGGAAACGGCTTTACAGCTCTCACCGGGCTCGAAACCCCACCCGGCATCAGTGTTTTTGCCACATCGTAAAGCTCCTTCGACCTCTCCCACATTCACAAAACCTCCGCAATCTCCTTTGCGTGATAGGTTATTATCAAATCAGCTCCGGCCCTCTTTATGGATGTGAGGATCTCGTACGCGATCTCCTTCTCATCGAGCCAGCCCATTCTGCCAGCGGCCTTGACCATGCTGTACTCCCCGCTGACGTTGTAAGCAGCCACCGGCACGTTAAATGCCTCCTTGACTCTCCTTATGATGTCCAGATAGCTCAGCGCGGGCTTGACCATTACTATGTCTGCGCCCTCTTTCAGGTCGAGTTTCACCTCCCTCAGAGCCTCGCTGCCGTTGTGGATGTCCATCTGGTAGCTCTTCCTGTCTCCGAACGCGTATTCGCTCTCCGCAGCCTCTCTGAACGGGCCGTAGAATGATGAGGCGTACTTGGCTGAGTAGCTCATGATCGCAACGCTCTCAAACCCGTTCTCGTCGAGGGCACTCCTTATTGCCTTCACCATCCCGTCCATCATTCCGGATGGAGCGACGATGTCAGCACCGCTTTTTGCGTGGCTGACAGCTATCTTCCCAAGTATCGGGAGCGTGGGATCGTTCAGCACCTCCTTGCCCTTCACAATTCCGCAGTGGCCGTGGGTTGTGTACTCGCACAGGCAGACGTCCGTGATGAGGACCGCATCTTCATGCTCCTTCCTGACATTCCTCAGGGTCTTCTGAATGACACCATCATCGTCAAAAGCTGAGGAGCCGACATCGTCCTTGTGGGAGGGGATGCCGAAGAAGATGAACGCCCTTATGCCGAGCTCCATGGCCTTCCCCACTTCATCCGCCACGTCGTGGATGGGGAAGCGGAAGTAGCCGGGCATGGAGGGTATTTCCTTTGGGGATGAGATGTTCTCGTCAACAAAAACGGGCATTATCAGGTCGTCAGTGCTGAGCCTGCTCTCCCTTAACAGGGGCCTCAGCCTGTCTCTCCTCAACCTCCTCATTCTCAGAGCGGGAAACTCCATTAGACCCACCTCCAAACAGATACTCCACGGCCTCGATAACCTCGGAATTTCCGTTCCTTGCAGCTTTTCTTATCCTGACGGTTGGCTTCCTTAGGAACTTCTTTATAAGCGAGTTGGCGAAGCTCTCTATCATCGGCAGCACGTCCTCGTCCACGCCGTATTTGGCGCTGAGCTTGTTGTAGAACTCGATTATCTCCTCGTTCTTTATGTAGTCCGCGTGCACGTACATCATGCATATCGCGTTCCTCGCCTTGAGCTCCTTGAGCCTGTCCATGAGGTCATCCAGCTCCTCCTTTATAATTTCTTCAGCCTTCTTCGCCTCCCTGAGCCTCTTTCTCAGGTTCTCGGTGCTGATCTCCCTCAGGTCGTCTATGGTGTAGAGCGTGACTCCCTCGACCTCTCCGACCTCCGGCTCCACATCCCTCGGGAGGGCTATGTCTATTATGAGCAAAGGCTCCTTCCTGAGGGCCATCACCCTCTCAACAGCGCCCCTCGTGATCACGTGGTGCGGAGCGGATGTTGCCGAAATGACGACATCGCACTCCACCATGTACCTCTCTATCCTGTCGAACGGCACGACCTCCGCGTTTCCAATCTCCTCAGCGAGCCTCCTCCCTCTCTCTGGAGTTCTGTTCGCCACGTATATTTTCTCAAGGTTCTTGTGGGCTATCGCCTTTGCCACGAGTCTTCCCATCTCTCCGGCTCCGATTATCATCGCCCTCTTCCCTCTGAGTGTCCCCAGCGTCCTCTCCGCAAGCTCCACTGCCGCACTTCCTATGCTGACCGCTCCCTTGTTTATCCTCGTCCTGTTCCTGACCTTCTTTCCGACCTGAATCGCCTTGGAGAAAACGAGGTCGAGAACCTCCCCTATGCTTCCGTACTCCTTTCCGAGGTTGTAGAACTCCTTCACCTGACCGAGTATCTGATCCTCTCCGACCATCATCGACTCGAGCCCGCTCGCAACCCTCAGCAGGTGCTCGAGGGTGTCCCTGTCCTTGTGGATCTCTATTATCCTCTCCGGCACCCCCATCTTCCCGGCAAACTCCTTGAGGGTCTCGAGGGTCTTCGTGCCGTAAACATAAACCTCAACACGGTTACAGGTGAGAAGGATCGCGCACTCCCTTATGTTCGGGTAGCTCATCACCCTGTCGAGGAGCTGGCGATAATCGCCGTGCCAGGCCTTTTGAATCTCATCTATGGATGCCTTCTTGTGGGAGATGACGAGGTTGGCAATTTCCATTATGTGTAAAGTTCCCGGGGCGTATTTTAAATCTTTTCTGAGGTCGTGCTCAACTGCCCTGACCTGAGAGCAGACACGCAGGTTCCTTTAAAAGTGGGTCAGAATAGCCTGAGGCAGAAAATCGTCAAAAAGGGGATCAGGTCTTTGCACCGAGTATGCTCTTCGGGCTCCTCTTGATCCTTCTCCTCCTCTTCCCGTCGGACGTGTACTTCTGGTTGGGCCCGGGCTTCTTGTACGTCTGGTACTTGGACGGAACGAGCCTCTGCCCACCCTTCCTGTTCTTGATCTTGATCCACTGAGTCGTGCCTGTTTTACCCATGGTGGAGACTGTCAGGAGAGAATTTAAAAAAATTTTGGTGCCAATTATCCCGAAGGCAAAATAATAAATATCGCAAGAGAGAAAGTTTTAGTGGATGGTCAGAAGAGCCAAGCTCGTTAACGATGCCGTGGATCTCGTCCCGGTTCTTCAGCTATTCTCCACCGAAACGTACAGGAGGGTGTACGAGACCCTGCTGAACGAGTGGAAAACTCTGAGCGAGCTAAGGGAGCTTTACGGTGAGGGTGTTGAGGAGGCGCTGCGAATTCTAAAGAATGCCGGTATGCTTGAAGTGAAGTGGAGGATGCCCTCTGAACCAACCGGAAAGCCGGAGAAGGAGTACCACGTGAGCTACACCCACCTGAGCATAAACGTTTACATCTCCCTGAAGGATCTCAACACAATCCTCAACGCAATCTTCATGGCCGAGGATGAGGAGAGCGAGGTCGTCGGCAGAATCACCGAGCAAATAAGCAGGGGAAGGATCTCGGTGCAACACATAAGCAGGGAGACCGGAATGGACAGCCTGTTCATTAGGGCGATAGCCAAGAAGTCCCTCAGGCTCAACCTCAAGGGACAGCTCGTCGAGATGGCAAAGGAGGATGAGATATAGCATAAAGAACATTCTGGACAGGCTGAAGTGGCATCCAGACTACGATTTTGAGAAAGTGGTTGTCAGGTACGTGGACAGGCCTAAAGGCATCTCCGAGATCTCGGGCAGCGACATCACCGACGTGGGCCACAAGTTCATCTACACCCACACCTCTGCCATCCCCCACCACAGGGTTGTTGAGATCCTGTATTCTGGTGAGGTTGTCTGGAGGAAGGGATAAAGTTATTTAGGGAGAGCACCAAAGCCAAGCGATGACCGTCAGGAGCAGGCTCGAGGGCAGGATGGATGAGAACGCCCTTAAGCTCACGACCTCAATGGATTTTGACGAGAACATCTTTCAGTACGACATTCTGGTGGATTACGCTCACGTGATCATGCTCGAGAAGTCCGGAATAATAGACAGGAATTCTGCGGCGAGAATACTCAGAGCGCTTAGGGAGATTGAGAGGAGCGGATTTGAAAGCCTTTCTAAGGAGTATGAGGATGTGCACGAAGCCATTGAGGCCAAGGTCATAGAGCTGGCTGGAGATGACGGCAAGAAGATGCACACCGCGAGGAGCAGGAATGACGAGGTTGCCACCTGCCTGAGAATGTTCGCGAGGGACAGGATCCTCGAGCTCCTCTCAACTCTCCTCGAGCTGAGGTCGGTGCTTCTTAAAAAGGCGAAGGAGAACGCCAACGCCGTAATGCCCGGCTTCACCCACCTCCAGTACGCCCAGCCCACCAAGCTCTCCCATCACCTGCTCGCATACCACGACATGATCGAGAGGGACTTCCAGAGACTTCTCGACGCGTTCAGGAGGGTGAACCTCTCACCTCTCGGCTCCTCTGCTTTTGCTGGAACCTCCTTCCCAATAGACCGGCGGCTCGTTGCCGAATACCTTGGCTTTGACGGCGTGGTTGAGAATGCAATGGATGGGGTCTCGAGCAGGGACTTTCTGATTGAGTCGGTCTTTGCCTGCACCTCTTTGATGCTCTCGTTCAGCAGAATCTGCGAGGAGATCGTGCTGTGGGCGTCTGAGTTCGAGTTCGTCGTACTTCCAGATGAATTTGCGTCCTCGTCAAGCATAATGCCCCAGAAAAAGAACCCCGACACGGCGGAGATCATAAGGGCCAAGGCTGGCCGAATGGTGGGGGATCTGGCCGGAGTGATGGCGATATACAAGGCGATGCCGTTCGCCTACAACAGGGACTTTCAGGAGATGAACAGGGTTATGTTTCAGGTGATGAACGAGACGCTTCTTGCGGCGAGGGTCATGGCAGGGCTGATGGACGGAATTGAGTTCAGGACTGACGTTATGGAGGGCAAGGCGGGGAAGGGGTTCTCGGTCGCAACGGAGATAGCGAACCTCCTCGTTCAGAAGGGCGTCCCCTTCAGAACCTCCCACAGAATAGTGGGCGAGCTTGCCAAGAGGGGGATCTACAGGCCAGATGCGAAAACTCTCACGACCATAGCGAGGGAGTTTGGTGTGAAGGTTGAGGTGACGCAGGAGGAGATAGAGGCGGCGTCGATTCCCGAGCTGGTGGTGGAGCAGAGGGGAAGCGAGGGAGGGACATCGGAGAGAAACATTCTTGTGATGATCGAGAAGAGGGTGGAGAGGATCAAAGAGGATGAGGTCAGGATAGCCTCAATCAGGGCGAGAATTTCCGACTCGCTCAAGAGACTCTTCGAAGAGGTTGATGCTTATGCGGGGAAAGAGGGTTAGGATCAGGGCGAAGGGAAGGATTTTCGAGGGAATAGCCCTCCCATCTGAGGACGGAAAGATTGTGCTGAAGCTGGACAACGGCTACAATGTTGGGTTTTACGATTACGAAATTATTGAGGAAGAGGAGTTCGAGGTGCCAGAGGTCAAGCTCCCGGCAGTGAAGGAGAGGGAGGGGTTGAAGAACGTCAAGGTAATCTCGACCGGCGGAACGATCGCGAGCAAGGTTGACTACAAGACTGGCGCGGTAACGAGCCAGTTCACGGCGGAGGAGATCGTCTCGGACATCCCTGAGCTGGCGGAGATCTGCAACATCTCGGCCGAGCTTCTCTACAACATTTTGAGCGAGAACATGAGGCCGGAGTACTGGATCACACTTGCGAGGAGAGTTTACGAGGCCATAAAGGAGGGCTACGAGGGTGTGGTCGTCACCCACGGCACGGACACCATGCACTACTCAGCCTCAGCGCTTGCCTTCATGCTCAGAACTCCCGTCCCGGTGGTTTTCGTTGGTGCCCAAAGGAGCAGCGACAGGCCGAGCAGCGACGCGGCGATCAACATGATCTGCTCCGCCCACACAGCGCTGAGCGACCTTGGGGAGGTGGCGGTGGTCATGCACGCCACAACCAGCGACGACTACTGCCACATTCACAGGGGCGTTAAGGTCAGGAAGAACCACACCTCGAGGAGAGATGCGTTCGAGAGCGTTAACTACCCTCCGCTCGGCAGGGTGTGGAGCGACGGGAGGATTGAGTGGATTGCAGAGAGATTCAGGAGGGGTGAGAGGGAGCTCCAGCTCTTCGACAGTCTCGAGGAGAAGGTCGCCCTGATAAAGTACTTCCCCGGCTTAACCCCTGAGATTCTGGAGTTCTTCCATGACAGGGGCTACAGGGGCTTCGTCATTGAGGGCACAGGACTCGGGCACGTCTCAACCGACTGGGTGGATACAGTTAAGCGAGTAGCGGAGGACAGCCTCATCGTCATGACCTCTCAGTGCCTGTGGGGCAGGGTGTGCGACAGGGTTTACGACACGGGCAGGTACCTGCTGAAGGCTGGTGTGATAGAGGGAGAGGACATGCTGCCTGAGACCGCGCTTATAAAGGTGATGTGGCTCCTCGGCAACTTCGAGCTGGAAGAGGCGAGAGAACTCGTTAAGAAGAATCTGGTTGGGGAGATAAACTACAGGAGCGGCTACGAGGAGGAGTTTGAGTAAAAAATTAGATCTCGCTTTTTTCCATCCTCGAAGCCTTCATCAGCTCGAGCGTCCTCCTCAGCCTCTCTGAATCTCTCTTTTCAGCTATCACGTCCAGCTCCGCTCTGTAGGCCTCTATGTCGACCTCTCCTCTCTCCGTGTACTCGTCTATGAAGTTCCTGTAGAGCTTGACGAGGTCGTGGATCAGGGAGACGCTGTACTCCCTGCCCTGAATCTTAAGGCAGTCCACGCCCCTGTCGATCATCTCCGGGATCTCGTCGAGCATCAGGAACATGCTGTTGGGCAGCTGGAAGTCTGAGGCGTAGACGTCATCTCCAGCAAGCTTCCACCCGAGCAGGCACGGTCTGAAGCAGACCCCACCCCTGTTGGGGCTTCCGACGTAATAGGCTTTCCCGTCTATGCTCTCGTACTTGAGGGCCTTGTAGCTGCTCATCCAGCACCTGCCGAGGTACGTGAAGTCTGTGTTTGCGTGGATGAGCACTTCAACCCCCATCCCCGTGTGGGCCTTGATCTCCATCATCTCGTCCAGACTCATCTTACAGTCCGCGACGAACAGATACGCTCCGGCATCCCTGTAGAGCATCGCCTCCTCCTTGTTGAGTATGCTCGCCCCGATGCTTGCGACTATCTTTAGATCAGGATACCTCTCCCTCGTGATCTTCATCAGGCCTATGTCGTTGAGGATAACGGCATCAATTTCCATGCTGTACAGGCTGTCCAGCTTCTCGATGTACATTCCCTCCTCTCCAGCCTTCGGCATCGCGTTTATCGCTGCCCTCAGCATCCCTCCGTAGTCGTGGGATATCCTGACAGCCTTCTTCAGCTCCTCATCACCCATCTCGTACTTCTTGCTCCTCCTGCTCCACCCCTTCACTCCGGCGTAAACACTATCCGCCCCGGCCTTGAAAACGGCCTCGACCATCTCCAGGCTTCCGCCCGGACCGAGAAGTTCGACCATAACCATCACCTCGGCACGTAAATCTGCCCCGCCCTGTTGAAGTAGTAGCCATTGGCTATTCCGTTCTCGGCGAGGCTCTTCAGGAGCTCAAAGTCTGACCTCGAGAAACCCCTCTCGAGAAGTTTCCTGTATATCGCTCCGACCTTCTCCCTGTATCCTATCCTCTCCGAAACGGCCTCGATTCTGAACGCGTCTGCAAACTCAAGCATCTCGATGTGCTCGTACATGCACACATCCTTCCCGCTGAGCGTCGCGTGGCCGAACGGCTTCAGCACGAGATCCTCGCTCTTGAAGTACATCTCCTCCCTGCAGATCTTGGGGCAGTCCTTCCCCACAACGTCGGCAAACCTCTTCAGGAAGCACTCGTGCCCTATGCCGACCGGAATCTTTCCGTGCACGACCACCTCTATCTCCACTCCGGTCTCCTTCATCTTTTCGATGTCCTCAACGGCGAGCTCGTAGGCGGGGATTATCCTGTCCACGCCTATGCTGTACAGGAACTCTGCCGTTGAGACTGTGTAAATATTGGCGAGACCACCGGCAATCAGCTTGATGTCCGGAAACTCCTTCGAGATGTACCTTATGACTCCGAGGTTGCTCGCCTCTATCCCATCGCAGACCTCCACAGCAGTATCTATCATCCTGTAGACTCTCTCGAGGTCTTTGTTCCTCGGAACCGCGAACGTTGTTGCGTAGGCCTTCTTGCCCATCTCCCTCACGATCTCTGCTCCGGCCCTCAGATCGTCCGGGCTTGAGATGAGGTTACCCTCATACTCCCAGCAGTACGGCATCCCCAGATAAATCGCATCGTAAGGCTTTATGCTGCACTCGCTCATGCTCTCAAGATTGGGAATTCCCGTTGTGAGCTCCATACTCCATCACCCCCACCTTCGTTATCTGTCTCGTCTCGTGCTTGACAAGATCAGCATCAACGCTGAAGTGCATGAGCCTCGGTCTGAAGGTGACCTCGGCCACAGCTCTGCCGTTATAAATAACCTTCCACCTCCTCGCGCATTCCATCCCGCACTCTCCATCCCTTTTAACGCTCCTTCCTGATGAGTAGGCGGAGAGCATGCACTTCCCCTTGTAGAACATCTCCACAAACGCTCTCCCAAACACCTCTATTTTCAGGCTCTTGCTCTTGAGCCCATCAACCTCATGGTTCAGCTCTGGAGGTATAACAACCGCATACGCCCCAAGCTCCTCATACAGCCTGATGTCCTCTCTGTTCAGCGCGTTCATTCCCACACTCACGGTCACCTTCTTCTTGCCGGAAACCCTTGAGATGGCTGCAAGCTCGTTGAGAACGACGTGCTCGTGCCTTATTTTCTCGCACACCTTCTCCAGCTCATCCGCCTCCTTCACCCTGTTGAGAGCCACCACTGCCTCATCCATCCTGTTTATCTCCTCAAGTGTGAACGCCTTGCTGTCCGAGTACCTGCTGTATCCCTTAAGCCCCACCAGCTGCACGATAGCAAATGATTTATCATGATTTAAAAGCCTTTTTCTTTTTCATTTTCGGCCCAACTTTTGCTCCACCTGAAAGGAAAATTTTTTAGTCTTTGGCGGTGTTTTTCTGGCATGGACAGGGTAACCCTCGCAATTGCCGTTTTCATAGCAACTCTGCTTGCGGTTGCAGGAGGAATAGCGTACTTCTTCGGGGTTGTGACTCTGCTCAAGCTTGTGTTTGGCCTCGCTTACCTTGGGCTTTTGCTGTTCTTCGGTCTGATGTTCGTGGTCACCCTCTACGCCAAATCATTCAAGTACTCTGCCATCCTGCTGATCCCCTTGGCCCTCTCGGCTTACGGGCTCTACAGCTCGTACGTCTGGGACGTTACTGGAGTAGTTGCCACCACTGCCGTGTTCGTCATAGGGTTTGTGGCGTTCATCTGGTACATAAGCGAGCCCGACCTCTCCGTGAGAGAGCGGCTTTCAAGCCCGGAGTCGCTGATGAGGAGCGGGAACTACAGGGCTGCTGGCAGGAAGTACGAGAAGAGGGGGGAGTACGTCAAGGCGGCCGAGGCATACATAAAGGCCGAGATGCTGGAAAGCGCGGCGTGGGCGTATGAGAAGGCCGAGAAGTATGCCGAGGCTGCTGAGATCTACAAGATGATCGCCGAGAAGTCCGGAGATGCTTACTACTGGAAGGAAGCGTATGAGATGTTCAAGAAGGCCGGAAAGTTGAGGGAGGCTGCTGAGTGCCTCGAGAAGTATGCGGAGGACGAACCATGGTTCTGGGAGGATGTTGCGGAGATCTACGCTGAGATTGGCGATGAGGAGAAGAGAAGGGAGGCTCTGAAGAAAGCACTTGAGTACTACAAGAAGGAGGCGGAGGAAGAAGGCGTGTTCTGGGAGGACGTGGCGAAGATATACGAGCAGCTCGGCGAGGAAGAGCTTGCAAAAGGTGCGTGGACGAAGTTTGCGAGGTACTGTGAGGCTGAAGCTGAGGAGGATCCGATGTGGTACAGGCATGTTGCTGAGGCTTACGAGAAACTTGGACTGTCTGAAAAGGCGGAGGAGGCGAGGAAGAGGTACGAGGAGTACAGGAAGGGAATCGCGAGAGAGGCCGCCTGAAGATCTTGGACATTCTGCCCATATTATTTTATTCAGAAATTTTGAATAGAAACGTTTATATATTCTCGCTCAGAACTTTATGAAATTCGAAGGTAGGTGTTTGAAATGGAATTTGAGAGGAAACCGCCTGTGCAGGTCGGAGATATTAGGGAAGTAAGGATTGAGAACATTGGAAGTGGTGGAGACGGAATAGCGAGAATAGACGGATACGTCGTTTTCGTGCCGGGCGTGAAGGTTGACGACGTCGTGACTATAAGAATTACGAAGGTCTTGAGGAAGTACGGGTTTGCGGAAGTCGTTTAAAGCGACTCTGCGAGCTTTTCAATCTCATCAATGTATTTCCTTATTTCCTGTAGGTCTTTTTTCATCTTTTCGATTTTTTCGTCCGCTCCCTCCGGGATTACCGCCCCGTGCTGTGACGGCTCAATCACTCCGGCATGCTCGAGGACCCTGAGCGAGTAGCGAACCTTGTGCTTCGGCATGTTGAGGACTTCGGCCAGCTTGAAGATGCCTATGGGCTGGTTCTCCTTCACGGCCTTCAGAATCTGGAAGTGCCTCAGGGCTATTTCCGCCTCGTACTTAAGCTTGCGCAGGGCCATTTTTTATCCCCGAAATAAAATGTTCACGATAGTATATTAATCTTCCTGCAGAGGATGGTAGACTATCACGATCCCGGCCTCCTTAAGAAATTCGAGCCCCCTGCTGTCCGCGTACTCTCTACCGTAAACGACCTTCTTTATGCCCGCGTTTATTATCATCTTCGCGCACATTATGCATGGCTGGTGGGTTGTGTAAAGTGTAGCGTCCTTTATGCTCACTCCGTGGTATGCGGCCTGAATTATGGCGTTCTGCTCCGCATGCACCGCCCTGCAGAGCTCATGCCTCTCACCAGACGGAACCTTCAGCTGCTCTCTCAAACAGCCTATGTCCAGGCAGTGGGGGAGTCCCATGGGGGCGCCGTTGTAGCCTGTCGAGAGGATTCGCTTGTCCCTGACAATGACTGCTCCAACGTTCTGTCTAAGGCAGGTTGATCGCGATGCGACGACCCTTGCGATCTCCATGAAATAATCGTCGAGGCTTGGCCTGTTGTGGGGCATGGTTGCTGGTTACCTGCAAAAAGTTAAATGTTTCTCCGATTGTTTTTTCAGCAGAACTACCGATCGCAACTCATGAAGCTCATCGTGTGCAGCAGAGTTGACCCGGCGAGCCAGAACATCAAAAACGCCCTCCTCTCAATGGGGAACTTCGAGCGGAAGGTTCTTGGAGATTACGAGTTCTTTGTTTCTGACAGCGTATCAATCGTGGACGTTGATGTCAGGTTAATCTACGCTGACGGGATTGACGAGAAACTCCTCAGGCTCATGGAGTTCGACGAGATCTTGTTCGCGTCGAGGCACTCCAGCAAGGATGGGAGGAAGATCGTGACGACCCACTGCACTGGAAACGTGGGGAGGGCAGATTTTGGTGGAAAGCCCTACAGCCTTGCGAAACCATCTCCCCTGACCATGAAAAACTTCTCCATGATCGTGGAGAGGAAGCTCAAAGGTACGGAGTACGAGTTCACGCTCGAGGCAACGCACCACGGCCCGTCTGAGATCAGAATTCCATCTGCCTTCTACGAGATCGGCTCAACTGAGGAGGAGTGGAGCGACGAGGACGTGGCATGGATTGTTGCAGAGTCAATGCTCGAGGCCATTGGCATGGAGGGTGAGTGGAAGGTTGCGGTTGGTGTTGGAGGCACGCATTACGTTCCGAGGCAGACTGAGATAGAGCTCAGCACAGTCTATGCCTTCGCGCACAACTTCCCCAAGTACACGTTTCAGGATCTGAATGAGTGGTTCCTCGAACACGCTTTCAGGCTGAGCGAGGCTGATGTGTTCATAATCGACGAGAAGTCCGCCAACTCTGCTGTGAAGTCTCTCGTGAATGCGGTTGCGGAGAGGCTCGGCGTTGAGGTGCTGAAGTCCAAGCACGCGAAGAAACACCAGCTTGACATATAAAGTGATACAAATCTATTTATACTCAAAACTCGAAGAAGAGTCTGATGAAGCTCACTGCCACGATTCTCCCGATAAAGGTGGGCAGGTACTCTGTGGCCCTTAACAAGGAGGATGCTGCAGAGATTGGTGTTGTTGAGGGAGACAGGGTCAGGATTGCGAGAAGAGGGAGGAGCGTTTCGGCGAGCGTTCAGATTGCGACAGGTCTGATTGCGAGGGGCAAGATTGGCGTTTATCAGGACGTTGCGGAGGAGCTTGAGATCGGTGAGGGTGGCGAGGTTGAGGTTTACCCGGTTTCGAGGCCAGTGAGTGTTGAGCTGATAAGGAAGAAGCTCGAGGGAAAGAAGTTCACGAGAGATGAGCTGCGCGAGATCATAGAGGACATAGTGGAGAACAACCTTACAGAAGTGGAGCTCACGGCCTTCGTTCTCGCGAACTACCTTGTCGGGATGGACTTTGATGAGATCGAGTGGATGACGAGGGCGATGATCGATACTGGAGAAACGATAGAGTTCGACAAGGGGATCGTGGTGGACAAGCACAGCATAGGCGGTGTTCCGGGCAACAAGGTCAGCCTGATAATCGTTCCGACGGTTGCATCTGCCGGGCTGCTGATTCCAAAGACTGCGAGCAGGGCGATAACCTCCGCAAGCGGGACTGCCGACACGATGGAGGTGCTCGCCAACGTCAACCTCTCCGTCTCTGAGATAAAGGAGATCACCGAGGAGGTTGGAGGGGTGATTGCATGGGGCGGAGCGACGAACATAGCCCCTGCAGATGACAGGATAATCAGGGTTGAGTACCCGCTCTCCATAGACCCGCGCCCCCAGCTCCTCGCGAGCGTGATGGCCAAGAAGGGGGCGATAGGGGCGAGGCACGTTGCGATAGACATTCCCGTTGGCAATGGCGCCAAGCTGCCGAATGTTGCGGAAGGTAGGAAGCTTGCAGGGGAGTTCGTGGAGCTTGGAAGAAGGCTTAACCTCAACGTCTCATGCGCGATAACCAACGGCTCCCAGCCAATTGGCAGGACTGTGGGACCGGCCCTTGAGGCGAGGGAGGCGCTGAAGCTCATGGAGGACAGGCAGGGGTCATCGAGCCTGCTCGAGAAGTCTCTCGGCATAGCTGGAATGATATTCGAGATGGCCGGGCTGACGTCAAGCGGCTACGAGATGGCTAAGGAGCTTTTCATGAATGGCAAGAGCCTTGAGAAGTTCAGGCAGATCGTCGAGGCGCAGGGAGGAGATGGAAACGTGAAGTCGGACGACATACGGCTTGGAGAGGAGAGGTACGTCATAGAGAGCAAGTTCGAGGGTGCGGTTGTGGACGTGATCAACAGCAGGATAGTCAAAATCGCAAGGCTCGCCGGCGCGCCGAAGGACAAGGGTGCTGGAGTTTACATACACAAGAAGCGCGGAGAGGTTGTTAAGCCGGGAGAGCCGCTCATTACGATTTATGCCGAAAAGGGCTGGAAGCTGAACAACGCGGTGGAGTTTGCGGTTGAGAATCCTCCCGTGATAGTTTCCGGCATGATTCTTGAGAGATATCCTTCCTTCAAGTACGTGTAGTGGGGTGAGCGCTGTGGACGTTAAGGACGGTCTTAAGGATGTAGTTGCGACTGAAACGAGCATTTCAAGAATAGAGCTTGTCGACGGTAAGGCCATCCTCGAGTACAGGGGCTACGACATTCACGAACTCGCCCAGAACTCGACCTACGAGGAGGTGGCCTACCTTCTGCTCTTCGGAGAGCTGCCGTCCAAGAGCGAGCTTGAGCTCTTCACGGAGGAGCTCAAGGAGAGGAGGGAGCTTCCACCGCAGGTTGTGGGGCTGCTTACTCACCTCTCGCCGTTCAGCCACCCGATGGTGGCCCTGAGAACGGCTGTCAGCTACCTCGGAACCATGGACAGGAACATCGCATACACGAGCCATGAAATAAGCATAGAGAAGGCAAAGAACCTTATAGCCAAGTTCCCGACCATCGTGGCCTACTTCCACAGGATAAGGATGGGCGAGAAGCTCGTTCACCCCAACGACGATCTGGGGCATGCGGCCAACTTTCTATACATGCTGCACGGAGAGGAGCCCACCGAGACGATGGTGAGGGCGATGGATCTGGACTTCATCCTGCACGCAGACCACGAGCTGAACGCCTCAACGTTCGCTGCGAGGGTGGCAGCCTCAACGCTTGCGGACATGTACGCGTGCGTTGTCGCTGCTACAGGAACGCTGATAGGTCCGCTTCACGGTGGAGCAAGCCAGAGGGTCATGGAGATGCTGAGAGAGGTGGCTCTCCCCTGGAGGGCTGAAAAGTACGTTCAGGAGAAGCTGGAGAGGGGAGAGAGGATAATGGGATTCGGCCACAGGGTCTACAGGAACGTGATGGATCCAAGAACGATCGAGCTGAAGAAGCTCGCCAAAAAGCTCTCGGAGGAGAAGGACTCCAAGTGGTACGAGATAAGCGAGGCCATAGAGGAGGCCGTGAGGAAGCACAAGAACCTGCTGCCGAACGTTGACTTCTACTCGGCAAGTGTCTACGCGAACCTCGGAATCCCGGACGATCTTTTCGTCAACATATTCGCCATCGGAAGAATTTCGGGCTGGACGGCACACATAATCGAGCAGTATGAGAACAACTCCCTGATCAGGCCGAGGGCAAAGTACGTCGGGCCTAAAAGCAGGAAGTACGTTCCGCTGAGCGAGAGGTAAAACAAATTTTTTATAATCTTTTCTCACGTTTCGTTTCAGGTGGTGATTATGGCATTCGAGTTAGCCGAGAGACTCAGAAGGCTTCCCCCTTACCTGTTTGCTGAGCTCGACGAGATGAAGGCGAGGAAGGAGAAGGAGGGCGTGAAGGTCATAGACTTCGGAGTTGGAGACCCTGACCTGCCAACGCCAAAGCATGTTGTCGAGGAGATGAAGAGGGCGGTTGAGAAGGTCGAGAACCAGAAGTATCCCAGCTATGCTGGCAAGCCCGAGTTCAGAGAGGCTGTGAGCAACTTCTACAGAAGAAGGAAGGGTGTGGATGTTGATCCCGATAACGTGATCGCGCTGATAGGGTCAAAGGAGGGGATAGCCCACCTCCCGCTTGCATTTGTCGAAAGCGGAGATTACGTGCTCTACACCGAGCCCGGTTATCCTGTCTACCACTCCTCCACCCTGCTCGCCGGAGGCATTCCCTACGAGCTCCCGCTCAAGGAGGAGAACGGTTTCCTGCCCGATCTGGAGAGCATTCCGGAGGATGTTGCCAGAAAGGCCAAGATCATGTTCCTGAACTACCCTAACAACCCCACCACCGCTGTGGCTGAGATGGACTTCATAAAGGAGGTCGTGGACTTCTGCACGGACAACAACATAATCCTCGCTCACGATGCTGCCTACAGCGAGATCGCTTTTGACTACAGGCCGAGGAGCTTTCTTGAATACGAGAATGCGATGGAGTGCGTGATAGAGTTCGGCTCGCTGAGCAAGACCTACAACATGACCGGATGGAGGATTGGTTACGCCCTCGGCAATGAGGAGGCCGTTAAGGGGCTGCTCAAGGTGAAGACCAACGTGGACAGCGGGGTTTTCAACGCCGTTCAGGATGCCGGTATCGCGGCGCTGAACGGGGACGACGGGGTTATAGAGGAGAACAACAGGGTCTACAGGGAGAGGAGAGACAGGCTCGTTGAGGGGCTCAGAGAGCTCGGGTTCGAGGTGGAGAAACCAAAGGCCACGTTTTACGTCTGGCTGAAGGTGGGAATGCCGAGCATGGAGTTCGCCAAGAACCTCCTCGACAAGGCCGGCGTGCTCGTGACTCCGGGAGTCGGCTTCGGAAAGAGCGGAGAGGGCTACGTGAGGTTCGCCCTGACAAGGGATGTGAACGTCATTGACGAGGCCCTGAAGAGGATGGAGGGTGCTGGAGTTGTTTGAGGCAAGAAACGGGGTGCTGCACATAGAGGATGTTGACTTCAGAGAAATAGTCCGGGCCACGGGCACCCCTGTTTACGTGACATCAAGAATGCTGCTTGAGGAGAACATTCAGACATACAGAACCCACTTCGGATGGGCGAGGCTGCTTTACGCGGTGAAGGCGAACAATAACCTCGCCCTGATGAGGATATTCGCGAGAGCCGGATTCGGGGCTGATGTTTTCTCGGCCGGTGAACTCTACCTCGCCCTTCTCGCAGGCTTTGACAGAAACTACGTGCTTTTCAATGGCAACTCTAAGAGCGACGAGGAGATTGAGTTTGGAGTTAGGACTGGAGTGAGGTTCAGCGTGGACAGCATTGACGAGCTTTACACAATCTCCGAGATAGCCTCGAGTCTTGGAAGGACGGTCAGAATTGCATTCAGGGTCAATCCTGACATAAGCCCTGAGACCCACCCGAAAATAGCTACCGGTCTAAGAACGTCAAAGTTCGGGATACCGTCCGAGGAGATTTTTGAAGCTTATAGGCTCGCACTCGAACTCCCGGCAGTTGAGCCCGTCGGGGTTCACTGCCACATTGGAAGTCAGATAACCGACACCTCTCCCTTCGTCGAGGAACTCGAGAAGATGTTTGAGATCGCCAAGCGGCTGGAGGAGATGGGGGTTTCGCTGGAGTTCCTCGACATGGGTGGCGGATTCGGGATAGACTACGAAGGAGATGGTAGAGCTGAGGTTGGTAGGTTTGCAAGTGCTCTCAGGCCAATCTATGAGAGAGGGGTTGCAGAACTCAAGTCAAGGCCGGAGCTCTGGATAGAGCCGGGAAGGAGCTTGGTCGCAAACACCACCGTTCTGATAACCAAGGTGAATTCTGTGAAGAGAGCCTACAAAAACTTCGTTGCGGTTGATGCTGGCTTCAACCTGCTCCTGAGACCGGCGATGTATGATGCTTACCACAGGGTCGCGGTTGCCAACAAGTTTGGGCTCGAGGGGGAAGAGGTCTACACTGTCGTTGGACCCATATGCGAGTCCGGAGACGTTCTCGCCAAGGACAGAAAGCTACCGAGGGTTGAGAAAGGGGATTACATCGTGGTGTTTGACGCCGGTGCGTACGGTTTTGCCATGAGCAGCCAGTACAATGGCAGGCCGAGGTGTGCGGAAGTCCTCGTGGACGGCAGTAGCTTTCGCGTCATAAGGGAGAAGGAGGGCTTTGGAGATCTTATATCCAAGCAGGTCATCCCCGAGGATCTGCTCTGAGTTCGTCAATTATAAATAATTTTAAATTCCACTTCTCTCATGGGCAGCCTTATTGCCGCCGTTGACGTTGGCACCACCTCGATAAAGGCCGGGGTTGTTGACACCGACGATTATTCTGTCAGGAGCTTCTCGTCGAGAAAGGCCGAGGTGATTCATCCGAGAGAAGGATTTGCTGAAAAAGATCCTGAGAGGCTCTGGAACACTGTGGCTGATTTGCTGAGGGAGGTTTGCGATGGGCACGACGTTGACGCTCTCGTTTTCACGGCTCACATGGCCGGGATAGTCCCGCTCGACTTGGAAGGGGAGCCTGTGGGCAACATGATCATATGGCTGGACGAGAGGGGCAAGGGCTATCCGAGGGAGCTCTGGTCCGGCCCGCTCAGGGTTCAGGGCTACAACCTCCCGAGGCTCCTCAGGTTTCTCAGGATAACAGGTGGCGCTCCGAGCAGAACGGGGAAGGATGTTGTATCAAAGCTTGCGTGGATGATGGAGAACGAGCCTGAAAGGTTCCGGAAGGTAAGCAGGATTCTGGATGTGAAGGGCTATCTGATCTACAGGGCGTGCGGGGAGATTGTTACGAGTCAGGACGAGGCGCACCTGACATGGCTCGCTGACACGAGGAAGGGGAAGGCGGAGTGGCATGTGGGCCTGATGAAGGAGTACGGTCTTTCACCAGACCTGTTTCCCGAGATAAGGGACAGCACGGACATCGCAGGCAGGGTTGGTGAGAGAGTTGCGGGAGAACTCGGGATCAGCCCCGGGACTCCGGTTGTGGTTGGAGCGGGAGATATGTGCACAGCAGCAATAGGGTCTGGGGCGATAGGTGAGGGCGAGGTGCACGTTTACATCGGCACGAGCGACTGGGTGGCGGCGCACATCTCGAAGAGGAAGGCCGACCTGAAGCACTACATTGGCACGCTGCTGAGCGGGATTCCCGGAAAGTACCTGCTCGTTGCCGAGCAGGAGGTGGCGGGAGGGGCGATAGACTGGCTCATGGATCTGACCGGGGTTGGTAGCCATGAGGAGGTGGAGAGGATTGCGAGGGCAGAGACGAACCTGCTCTTCACTCCATGGTTCTTCGGAGAGCGAGCACCCCTTGATGACGGGTACATCAGGGGAAGTCTCGTGAACCTCAGCCTTAAGACCGGGAAGGGAGAGGTCTTCCGGGCACTTATGGAGGGAATCGCCCTCAACATAGGCTGGGCGTATGAGATCGTTGAGGGGATAGTTGGAAGGCAAGCGGAGGTCAAGGTGACCGGTGGCGGGGCAAGATTCGATGTGCTGTGCGAAATAATTGCAAGCACGCTCAATAGGCAGGTTGTGAGGACTGCAAGCCCTGAGATGGCCGGTCTGAGGGGACTTGGAGTCATCGGCTCTGTTGCCCTCGGAAAGGACACGTTCGAGTCTGCTGCGAGCAAGTTCAGGTTTGACAGGACCTTTAAGCCGGATGAGAGGCTTGTGAATGTGTACAGGAAAAAAATGAAACACTTCAGGGACTACTACAAGAAGACGAAGGGGCTGTTCAGGAGCCTCAACAAGGGCCTATTCTGAGGGCCTGAATATCACCTCGTTTATCATGCTCCTCAGCACCTGCTCGACCATCTCCGGCGGGAGGCGGTGTATCAGCTCGTTTACCGGAGTAAGGTCATCGGGCAGCTCACCGGGCCTCATGCCAAGGGCACCCTGAATGTCCGAGAGAATTCTCTCGACATCGTATTCGGCCTTAACACCCTTCACCTCCTCGACAGACGCCCTGAGGTCGCTCAGGAACTTATCTACCACCCTCCCGTGCCCCGGATTTATTGTCAGGTGAATGCACTTCGGATACCCCAGTTTCTCCGAGCCGGGCTGCGACTGTATGTACCACCCTCTCCTCTCCATCGCGCCTGCAAGCAGGAAGACGTCCACGATATCTGACTTGAATGCCAGAACACTTCCCTCCGGCTTTCCTATGATCTCCAGCCCAATTTCTGGCAGCTCTTTCTCGAGCCTCTTCCTGACCTTCAGAACCCTCGCTGCCAGCTCCGTGTATCCCTTCCTTCCCAGATGCCTCATCACCGCCCAAGTGGCAGCGAGAGTTCCCGCTGAGCGGGTTGATAGGACTGCGGTGTTCACGAGCGGATACCCCGGCCATGAGGACATGACGAATATCTGCCCCTCTCTCAGCCCGGAATTTCTGTAAAGGACAGCCGAAGCTCCTCGAGGGGCATATCCGAACTTGTGGAAGTCCGCGGAAATTGACGAGACCCCATCCAGTGAGAAGTCGAAGTCCGGGATCTTCTCCCCGTTCTCCCTCATGAACGGAAGGATGAATCCTCCAAGGCATGCGTCCACATGAAGCCAAAGCCCTTTTTCCTCGCAAACCTCTGCAACGCTCCTCACATCGTCCACAACGCCAAATGGGTAGTTTGGTGCCGAGCAGACAACCATGCAAGTGTTCTCGCTCAAAGCCTCGCTCACCGCATCACCATTAGCCCTCCACTCCTCGTCCGTCTTCACTCTAACAGCTTTCAGACCGAGATACTCTGCGGACTTGTAGAATGCGGGATGGGCAGTGTCTGGCAGGACTATCTCCGGAACTGCGCTTTTTCCATGCTCCTTTCTGAACCTCTCTCTCGCGGCCTTAGCGGCGAGCATGATACTCTCAGTCCCTCCGTATGTGAAGTTTCCGACCGTTTCCTCATCACCTTTAAGTATCTCCCTCGCGAAGCAGATAACGTCGTTCTCCATCTTCAGCACGCTTGGGTAGACCGTGAAGTCGAGCATGGTCTTGTCCATGTACATGACGTAGGCCTTCCTGACTATCTCAATAACGTCCGTTAGTCCCGAGTAATACGTGTGACCCCACATTCTCCCGCTTAGGGGGTCAAAATCATCTTTTGAGAGCTCTTCAAGCTCTCTCAGAACATCGTCCTTTCCCAAACCTTCTTCCGGGAACATCTATCCATCACCCTCTTAGCACATTTCTGCTTTCCATCATGTGGAGTCTGCTGCTATCACCATATAATTTTCGATGATTTATCGTTGATTTACCACCACTCTCAAACGCAACAGTTATATTCAAATTGCACCCATCCTGAAAGCAGAGGGGTCGTGGCGTAGCCAGGAAGCGCGGCGGGCTCCAGCGGTGTGATGACTGATGGGTCTGCTGAGCGGTGATGATCCGCTGGAGTGCTGACCCGGGGAGACCCGCCAGTCGTGGGTTCAAATCCCACCGGCCCCATTTTTATATGGGTTCAGAAAAAAATAAGTAAACCTATGTGGCCGTTATTTTTATGCCATACAAGGGCGTAGAGTCCTTTAATATCGAAGAAGACTGCGTTAAAAAGTGGGCTTATGATTTGAGGCCTTCCACAGCGAGAAGTTACGTTTATTATTTCCTCAAATATCTCGAGTGGGTTAAGGAATCTGGGTATTGGAATTCTGCTGAGGAAATGTTGAACGATGCTAAAAAAGGGGATCAGGATGTTCTTTATACACATTTGGACATTCTTCTGGAGTACATCAAGCAGCAGAAAACAGGGGTAAAGGACAGAAAGAATAGATTTCAGGCAGTTAAGAGTTTCTATGAGTACCATCGGGTGTTCTTGCCAAAGTTATCGAGGCAGGAGATGAATAGGGTTTTTCAGCCAAGTGAGGCAGATAAACTCAGAGCGATTACGTTACCGCCTCTGACCATTGAGGAGCTGAGGGAGATAATAATTCACGCCCCACAGCCATACAAGGCAGCATATATGGTTTGTTTTCAGGCAGCTCTTGCGGCGGCGGAGTACGACCAGTTTAATAAATTTGCATGGAGGCAGATTATTGACAAGCTCGATGAAGAGGGCCCGGTTAGAATAGACCTTTTCAGGTCTAAAGTTAGCAAAACGGAGGTTAGGAAGTACTATACTTTTCTGGGAAAGGATGCGAAGATGCTGATCAAATCTTGGTTAAAAGAGCGGCCGGATTGTGACAGGGATGAGCTTTTTGTGGTTTACAACCGTAGGAAAAAAGAGTACGTCCCGTTGACCTCTCGATTGCTTGGGAATATGCTGACGAAAATTGCGAAAAGGATTGGAATTATAGAGCAGAATGGTTTGAATCGCTATCATGTTCATCTCCATGAGTTCAGAGATCTGTTTAAGTCGCTTTGCACTTTGTATGGTGTTAATGCTGTTGCAAGCGAGTTTTTCCTTGGGCACGTCATCGACAAGCTTGGTTATGACAAGAGTCCAGAGTATGATGTCGAATGGTTTAAGCAGGAGTATCTGAAAGTTGAGCCCGTTTTGAACCTACTTTCGAACGTTGGGGCGAAGGAGATTGAAAGAGCGAAAGAGGAAGTTAGAGCTGAGTTCAATAAAGCGCTTGAGTCCGTGGTTCTTGAAAATCGGGCTTTGAAGGAGAGGCTTCAGAAAGTTGAGAAAGCACTCAAGACGTTTATGGAAATAGCTATGACAGATCCTGAGGCCTTGCCTATGCTGAAGGACTTTTTAGATCGGAAATAATTTTTTAGCGGTTTTATATACTGGAAACCTATTTTCTGTTTTAAAATGAGGCGCCAGCACACAGAGTTTGCAGTATTGCTCGCACTCTTTGTTGTTCTGGAGTTGCTACTTGACGCCCTCGCTGGGGACTGGTTGAAGCAGTGGATTCAGCAGCATTTTGGCACAATACCCGCAGCGCTGGGTTTTGTAGCGGTGCTGGCGCTGATATGGGTTAGAGTTAGCAAGTATGAGGCGTTGGCGGGAATGAGCGGGAGAAAGAAGGGGAAAGGAGGAAAGAGAAAGAAAGGGTGAGGTGAGATGGCGAGAGGGAGTTTTAAGCGGTATTATGGGGGCGCCTACAGGAAGGGGAACGTGAGCATATACGAGGCTGCCCTGTTTGTGGTCTACGTGATCGCAGGTATTGCGACGTTTGGACTGGGCAGCATAAATCTGGCGTGGGTGACAGACTTCAGCTTCTGGATAGTGCTGTTCAGCGCCCTCGGTGTGTTCGCTCTGGACAAGCAGGTGAAGAAGAACCAGAAGGTTACAGCCCTTGAGATCGGAGCTCTGAGCGTGGCTATTGGCTTGCCGCTTGCGGCTGCTGGGTATCTTGCAGGCATCGGGATAGACATAAGCACGTACCTGACTGACCCGGTGAACAGCTTTATCATGCTGATCGTCAGCGTGGGCGCTCTGATAGTCGCAGCAAAGCAGGACTGAACTTTAACACTATTTTTTAACAGAGGTGGTGGCGGTGAGCGATAAGAGAAAAGCAGTAATGGCGGCTTTGATGCTTACAATGTTGATAGGGCAAACGGTAGCAGTCCCGCTCGTTTTGCCATTGATAGCGGCTGGTTTCGTAGCTTCAACCGTTTTCGGTTATTGGCTTGGAATCTTAGACTCAGAGAACTATCAGGAGTTAATTGATGATCTACAGGCTCAATTAACGTCAAACACGATTCAGAATGACATTGACACTCGTTTGTATCTGCAAGAGATTTATGCGAGAGATAACAATATAATCAGCCTTGGTCAAGATTTGCTTAAGTATTCAGAAAACTATGCATGGGCTTTGGCTAAATACAATGCTCTTAAGGTCATTGATTATGAATTGACCCAAAACGGTAGTGATTTCGTAACTGCAAAGACCTTAGCAAAGCAAAAAGCACACGAGGCGGTTTATAACTACTATCTGAACCTGACGAAGAACATAATAGCGCTTGCTAATGAAAGCGCTGAGCTGGTCAATTATTCTGTAGGCTACTATGTGCAGAATATAGGGGTCAGCGATATAGTCATTGATGTTGTGGACACTCAGATTGGGCAGGTATCGACTGAGACAGTGGATAAAGTAGAATATCATCCTTCGTGGAATCAGAAGGTTTTGGCTTTCCGTTGGGTTAACGGTAATTTGAACCTCAATCAGGAGAACTGGGTTAAAGATTACTTGGTTATCAGGACTTCAACGGTTACAGTCCTGGGTGACACTTATTCAATTAAAAGGCCGTTTGCGTGGTTTACATACAACGGATATAATAACGGAAATTGGTATCTTGCGACCATAACGGTTGTATTTAATGGAACTGAGACAGTGTATGACTTTAATCAATATCAGACCATACTTAACCAGATTGACAGCGAGTATAACATGGTAAATGCGAACATAGACGCTTATATCGACGGGCTGGCTCAGGATTACGTTAATCAGTGGAATATCACGGCGCTAATTGACCCCTACATTCTCGCAAGCATGCTTAACAATGACCTTAACCAGACGGGTTATTATGGCTATGCTTCGGCAGAACTGGCACTGATGGGGCTTAACACGACTGGAATCAACAAAACGATAAACATAACGGTCTATGATGCGAATGGCAACGCTACAACACTTGAAGGCTGGCTTTTCACGGACTGGACGGGAACACTTGAAAGTGGGCAGAACTACACAGCAGACAGCAATTACCTATGGTTCTTTGTCAGCGATGGTGGACTTTATGACTTGAAGGGCTATAATTTCACAGTTGGAGCTATCAAAGACTGGCAGGGTAACGAATTAACAAACGTAACGCTTACAAGGTATGTCAGCCACAGCGGGGACGTTCTCAAAATGTATGACGAGCTGGCACAGATAAGACAGCTTTACGAAGAATACATCAATAACCTGCAGGCAATGGCCGCAGGAGGCTCAGGTGGAGGCTCCAGCCTCTCCGAGTGGTGGGCATCTCTTGATCAGGCAGCAAAGATTGGCATCATAGCAATTGGTGCAGTTGGAGTTTACGCAATTCTTGGAAGGAGAAGGTAAACTCTCCTTATTTTTTACACGGTGATTCTCATGGCCAGGGCGTTAATTCTTTTTTTGATTTTATTGGTGCTTCCCGTGGCTTCAGCGGACTACATCGACATGTCCAAGTTCGCCAAGCAGAACACCACGGTTCAGGAGCTTGGAAAGTTCAGCAATCAGCCCGATCTGGTTTACTGGAGCAATGAAACGAGGAAGTTCATAACTGGAACGGGGAGCAAGTGGGACATTGACAGGTGGGCATACGTTGTGGACTACGATCTTGATGAGGGCTGGATTCTAATCTATGCCAACAGAACCGAGCCGGTGACTGTGGTTGATGTCTTTGGCGGAGTTTGGAAGAAGACAACCATACACAAGGGCTACAATCGCCTGAACTTCTCAGGGGTGCAGGAGTACGCAGGGCTGAAGGTCGTAACGGTTGGTTCTCCGTGGGGTTTTGCAATCCTGAAGCAGAAAAGGGATCTCTTTTACTTTGAGGACTATCCCATTGCGATCCTTAAGTCAGAACTTGCCAAATTCGGCTGGCAGAGGGCGGCTGGGGCTCTGGGAATCTTCTTGGTCGGCTTTGCTTTAAGCTACTGGCTGAAGAGGGACAGGCTCCTGATAAGCTTCGTTGATAATCTGATAATTCTTGTTGCCTGTGTTGTTCTGATCTTAGCGATTTTAAGCGTTGACTACACAACTGCAGCGGTAAGAATTCAGGCAGGCAACACGACGATAGTTAAGCAGATTCCTGCCTTGGAGCTTAACAGGGAGAAGATCAGGGACATGTACAACTGGGCTTTTGCGGTCTTCTTTGTTCTTGGCTTTATCTTCGCGAGGTATCTGGCAGAATATGAAAAGCTGTATCTTGCGATTGTCGACTATTCGAGGCCTATCAGGCTGTATGCGCTGCCGTATTTGTCCAAGAGAGGGCTTGTCAGAGATCATGACAACAGGCTGGCAAGGGTCAGTTTTAAGGATGACTTCAAGCAGCCTGTGAGCTTCGAGCTCGACGGAAAGAGCGTCAAGGGCATTCTCGCCGTGAAGGTGGAGGATGAGGTCTACAACAGCAGGGCGGAGTTTAATCTGAGGTACAGCCTGATCGCGTTCTTTGCCATGCTGGTCATCAGCGTGGTGGCGGATTTCCTGAATGTCTTCAGAATTGATCTGGCTTATTCTCTGTTCCTTGCGGTGCTGACTGCTATTATCTTCAACGTCAGGGCGATAAAGCAGCACTTCAGCCTTGAGGTCACAAAGACGAAGCTCGTTGAATGCAGTGAGATAATGAACGAGGACAACTACACCAGGATGCTCAAGAGCGCTCAGATCAAGCAGATTGCCGAAGACTACAACAAGCTTCTCAGGGCCTACGTCAGGGAGAAGATCACGATGCCGAGGAAGACCATCAGCGAGCTCTTGAGTGTTATCAGGGAGATCAAGGGTGGTGGCGATGAGTAGAGTGAACTTAAAAGCTAATGACAAGGTGGAACAGCTTAAACGCTTCATCAGCTACAGACTGGGCAGAAAGCTTGGTCTTGGAACCTTGGTTTTTGATCCCTTTGGTGATAGGCTTATTTTTCTCTTAGACATTGCGGAGAAGGAATTTGGCAAGGAGGCGAGAGAGGAACTTTTTGACTTTTTAGAGCCATACCACAAGATGAGGGTTTTGAAGACTCTGCAAGGTGAGGCTGTAAAGCAGAGGTTCTGGATAGCGGCAAGTGATCTGGCCAAGCAGGATGGGGGAGTAGAGGAAGGAGAAAGCGGGGATGACGACATTTTGAGCCTGTTTGATGACGTGGAGGGATTGGATGAATAAGCTCATGAATGCGATAAATTCTGCGATAGAGAATGACGGCTTCCTTTTTATCGGGATTCTTGGTGATAAGGGGCTTGGTAAGACTGTACTGGGCATGAACATAACATACGACATCCTGAGAGACTGGCGGGCTGTGTTGAGGCACATGGTGTTTACCATCACAGATTTCAGCAATCTGTCGGGGAGGAGCGATCTGATACGTCATACCGATGGCAGAATTAAAGCGGTGTTGTGGGACGATTTTGCTTTGCACACGTCATCGTATGGTTTTACAAAAAAGGGAGAAAGAGAACAGCTTATTGACTTTATAGAGGATTTTGAAGTTGTCAGAGAAGAGGTTGCTGTTCTGATTGTAACTGCAGCTACCTGGGAAATGATCCCTCCAAAGCTCAGGGATGCTGCTCACATCTTCATACAGATGACAAAAAGGGGGAAAGGAGAAGTATGGGCAAAGCAGAGAGGATGGCTGTTTCTTAGGAAGGACTACAAGAAGATTGGAGAAATTGAAAGTCAGAAGATCCCTGATGAGATCTATAACGAGTACAGGGAGATGAAGCGCAAGGCCAAGAGAGTCAAGGAAAAGATGACCGTGATCAAGCAGAAGGAGAGGGCGAAAAATTTGGCGAATGAACTTTCGCCAGAGGAGTGGGAGGACGTGGATCTGCTAACCGCTTACGGGATCCTCGACATGCACGGCAACCTGACAGAGTTCGGAAAGCTGGTCAAGAAGTATGCAGAGGAGGCAGGGGTGGATCATGGCGGTGCCCATATTACATATAATAGGTGGTATGTGCGTGGGATGGGAAAATCCCACTTTCAGCAGGTGAGTAAAGACAGCTCTAAAGTAGATGGTAAAGGAAGGGTCAGCATTCCACACAGCTTGAGGCGGAAGTATGGAATAGAGCAGAGGGATATATTTCTGTGGCTGGACTTCGATGGCTTTGTTATTGGAGTTCCGGATCAGCATTTTGAGAACTTCATGGACTACTTCTTCAAAAGAGAGGAGGAGGCTGAAGCATGACGGACTTCCTGAGTGCTTCCCCCCTCCTTATTCTTGCAGCCCTTGCGGCGGTTTCGTGGCTGACCGAGAGCAGGGCAGTTAAGCTCATTACCCTGCTGTTCTTCTTTGGTTATCCATTAGTGCAGGGCAAAACGGTAATGCCAGGGTTTGATTTAAACCAGGTTCTGGATTTCATTTTGAACACCGTAAATTACTGGCTGAGTGAGGCCCTGAATGCCTTGGTAGAATACATAAAGCAGAAGATTAGCCTTCTGTAGCCTTCTTTCAATTCTTGCAACATTTTAAAAAGAGAATTTCATGAAATAAAACATATTCACATTCACCGTGGGGTCAAGCTTTATAATATGAGATCTAATTTGCCGTTTTGGGGTGGGAGTAATGCAGGACTATCGCTTTCGTGTTCTGATAAAGAGTGGAAATGGCAGGGATCACGCCGTGGCGGTTGATGCGAGGAAGATAGCGCTTAGGAACAACATTTCGAAGGTCAACGGAACGTATAAGCTTGACTTGGAGCAGATTAAGGTTGAGATGGGAGAGGATCTGGCTATGGAGTTCTGGGAGATCCTGATGTACATGCTGCCTTTGGAAAAGGTTAAAAGGGCTATTGAAGAGTTTGCCGAGAGGGTTAGCTTTTGAGACCGGGAAGATAGCTTTATAAATGATAGATCCAACAATGATTTGTATGCAAACTGTTGCCAGTAAAAGAATTCTCGAGGATCTTAAGGAGCTCAGAGACAGGTTGGACTCACTCATTGAGACCTTAGAAATAATGAGCGACGAGGAGCTGATGGAGTCTTTAAGAAGGTCTGAAACCCAGCCAGAGAAAAGGGAGTTCAGGGAGTTTCTGAAAGAGCTGGATATTGACGCTTAGTAGCTCTTTTTTCTGTGAGCAACTGCCAATAAAATGACTTTCCTTTCGTTTTCGTTGATTTCATAAATAATCCGGTACTTCCCCACCCTCAAAGACCTCAATCCCGAGAGGTCGTAGGAAAGAGGCTTTCCCAAATACGGGTTTTCTTCCAGCTTCAGAATGGCTTTGGCCAGCCTTTCGGCTAATGGTTTATCTTTTTTGGTTAGATCCCTGAACTGGCGTTCAAATTCTTCTTTTGTTACGATTGTCCAAGTCATGTAATCGAATGTTTGTGTTCCTCTTTATTATCCTAATCCTCTATGACTGGTATGAAAAGTGTGAGTTGTCTGAAGTTAGCCCCTCTCTATTCTAACTTTTTCAATAGCCTCATAGAGATCTCGTATCGGCTTCTCCGTTTTACTCTTCAGCTTAACAAAGTATCCAAAGGACGTTAGAGTGAGAATAAATCTCCGCTCATGCCACCAAGCTATTAGAGCGAGTACTCCAAATATTGCCAGACCGACAGAAATGAGCTGCTTAATCACCTTTTCGAACAGAATAAAGCTATCATCTGGCGGTATGAAGTAGAATATTCCTGAGAAGATAAACAAACCGATTGCCGTTGCCAAATAACCTGTCTTTGGATCCCACCGATACCTCATGGCGTTGATGTATTGCGGCAAAAGACTTTCGACATCATTATCTCTTCTGATCACAATTCTGTCTTTAGTAACCCTCACTTCGGCGGTTTTAGTTTCTCCAGAAGAGGCGACATATTCGAGTTTTGTGGAGTATATCACTTCTTCACCCTCCATCTACATCACTCCTCCTTTAGAGGCTATTTATTATGCTTAAACAGACCTCGCCGATTATAGTAATTCATTTTTATCTGCCTCTATAATATTTTTAGTTAAAGTTTCTAAAATCCAAATACTCCAAACGATACGATCTACAGACGTTAAGCTAAGGAAAACAACCAGATAAAAAAGATAACCGTTAGTTGTCCAATTGAAAATTATGGTGAGTAGTGAAGTGATTGCCGTGGCGCCTGAAAATTTTATAGCACTATAAAACACGTCATAAGTCTTTGGGTATTGTTTGGACTTTTTGAACCTCTCTAAGATCTCTCTTGTTTCTGGCTTAAATTCGACAGAATACAAGAAAAAAAGTAGTATGGTTACTCCAGTTATTATGAATCCCGTCAAGCCACCAAATAATGTAACCATTGTCAAATAAAAGGATGTAATTTTCTCGCCATCAATTTTCTCAAAGGGATTAACAGTAATGGCAAGAATTAGCGTAAAGATTAGTACTACTATCAAATCGATTTGCATGAAATTTCTTTTATATATCGCTGGTATTTTCTGAATTTTTTCTTTTAAGCTTTGTTTCTCATTCTCTTGAGACATTGTTTATTCCTATAACTTCTTTTATTTCATCTTTGTGGTCATAGTAGGCTTCCTTTATTTTTTCGAACATATCAGACGAGTCAACACACCGGTATATGTCCAAGCGTGTGACTGTTTTTTTCGATACAATCAATTCGTTGAGGAGATCTAACCACTCAAATTCTCCGGTTTCGATATTTTTTGCTTTGATTTGTAGTAGGCTGAAAATGTCTGTGACATCTCCCCTTCCTAATATCTTCTTAAATTGCTTTGGAACTATCCCCAGAATGCCTTTTCTTTTTCTATAATCGGGCTTTAGCACAATATATACGTCTTTTGAGTTTGTTGCTTTTCCTATTGCGTTTATTGCGTCTGGTAAGGATTCATCAAGCTCACGGAATATTTCGGATTTATTCGGATTGAACCTCATTTTTAAAATTTTGATCTCGTCGTATTTTTCCAGTTTAGAGGAAATGTCCTTTCTCATGATTGGCTGCATTATAACTCTATCAACATGTTCTCGGGCTACTCTTTGTAAATACCAGCTAATTCGTTGAGGTCGTGGCCCATAAAAATTGTACTCGACACCAATGATATGGCTATTTCCGAGTTTCCAGATTATGAAGTGGATTGGCTCATAGAGCCCTTCATTTTCTGGGTCAATTTCTATTCCTGAAGTGTCTCCCGTATCCTCTTTAAAAATGAGTGGTAGAGCGTCTTTTCGTATTAAACCAAGCATACCTCTAATGGGGTACTTGGCTGAGTCCAATAACATACACATGTGGTCTGTGCCTCCATCAATTGGCAAAATCCTTCCATCTGGGGATAGGCTATAATCAAGTTCATTGATATGTCTGAAGATATGTTCTAAACTATTGACATGCTTTCCATCTTTTGCTACTTTTATAGTATAGAAGTAAATTTTCCTCTCTACTGACGACGCCATGATGTGCAATAATTTTATTTTTCTATTTAATGTTTGCTATTTCCCTAATTATCATCCAACAATTCGTTGATGAATTTCTCGGGGTCTTTTGGGGGTGCTTTAGAGTAGTAGTCTTCAAACTCTTTTTCCATTTGTTCAAGTAGCTGAACGATCTTTTGGCCGAGAGGTGTAAGCTCGTAAATTTTTGACCCAGTCGGAGTATCGAAAACAAGTTTGATTTGGATGAGGCCAAGGTTGGACAGTTCTCTTATTCTGTGACTGAGTGTTTTCTTGTCTTTTGCAACCTCAAGCAGGTTGCTCCATCTTTTACCTCCATCTTTAAGCCTAAACAGTATATCTAAACTTTTGGAATGGCTTAGTGTGTTGATTATGGAACTGATTGGCCTTTCTACCATTCTCTCAACCCATCAGCCTCATAAAAGATAACCTCTCAACGTCTCCAGTCTCTTGCTCCTCCCTTGAAGTTCTGAGAGGAGCTTTTCAAACTTATCAAGGTTTGAGTTTATGACCTTATGCAAGCGGTTTGGGTCATTCGGTAGCCCCATTCTCCTCAAATCTACACCAGCCTCTCGTGCTGTCCGGATGATCCACTCTTCCAAATTAGGGCAAACAACGATTAGATAATTACCGTTTCGGGGATCCAATAGTAGTTTTAAATCGTGTTTCTCTTCTTCGACTCTTAGTGATTTAATATAGCTTGGCTGCGAACTTCCGGGGTCTTCATCCACCATGCCTTTTGAGTTTTTAGTTCTCTCAAGTTTTTTGCAGACATTGCCTTTACTGTGTGCATGAATCACGTCTCTTTTTCGGACTCCTAACGATATGGCTAAAGATTCATCCGGATAGCACTCCACATAAAGCACTAAAACCCCTCCAGAAACCTCTGAAGGTTGAAGAAGACACTCGCATCCAGATCAAGGATTTCGGACTTCTGTTCGTCGGATAGAGTTTTAACTTTGGTCTGGTAGTCTTCAAAGTAGGTTACGAAAATCTGCACGTCTTTTTCCGGTGCTTTTCCCAGGATTGAGAGCAGCAAGTATGGATTGTGGGTAGATATGAAATACTGGTTGGACTCATCGAGAGCGATCCTCTCTGCGAGGAATTTCGTATAAAACGGAAATGCATTAGCCTCAGGCTCTTCGAAAATGAGGATTGAATCCTTGTTGCTCTCTATTGCGGTTATGTAGAAGATTATTCTCTGTAGAGTGTCTGAGATCAGAGAATAGGGGTATGCTATGACGATACCATCTATCTCTTTTTGAACTTCTATTTTCTTTTCAACTGGCTTAAAGACGGGTTTCAACCCAAACTTGTTGAAGACTTCGAAAATAAGTGATTTTAGTTCTTTGTTGGCAAGCAAGACTGTTAGGAGATTTTCTCCATCTGGAGGATAGAGGAAAGACGGATTATCTCCCGGGAATTCGCTACGCACCCGGAATTTGTAGTATTTGAATGGTGTCATTGCTATCGGTGGTGCAGGTCTAATTCTATTTGCCCCAGTGTAATTGAATCTTGCGTATACCTGATTTGCACTCTCTAAAATAAACTCGCCATTCTCGAATCTCAATTCCAAGAGATTGCTATTGTCGATGGAAATACTAATTCTTTCCCCCAAATCCAGATCATAGAAAAGATTCAAAAGGTTCTCATATCGGATAAACTCTCTTAAGTCTGTATTACCGTATGCAACCCATGACAATAGTCCCAAACTCTCTAAAATGTTCGATTTACCAGTATTCGGTTCTCCAATGAAAACATTGATCCTTCTGCAATCCAGCTTTACATGCTTGATTGATTTAAAGTTCCGAATCTCAAGAGTTTTCAACATCTCCATATTCTCCTTTTTCTCCCTCATTTTTCACCCTCCATCAACTCCCCAATAAACTCCTCCGGATCCTTAGTCGGCGCCTTAGAATGATACTCCTCAAACTCCTTCTCAATCTGCTCCAGAAGCTGAACAACTTTTTTACCAAGAGGAGTGAGCTGATAGGCTTTCGAGCCTGTAGGAGTATCGAAAACGAGTTCTACTTCAACGAGACCGAGATTTAGCAGTTCTCGTATTCCCTCGTGGACATATCTTTTGTTGATTAGCTTTTCCAATTCACTCCATCTTTTAGGACCTTCGTTTAAAGCGTAGAGTATTGTTAAAATCGGCTTCTTCGTTATTTTTCGAATTAACATGTCTTCTACTTTTTTCACCAACTTAGTTTGCGTTTTCGCAAATTTAGATTGTAGTGTGTGCTATTGTGAAGATGGTTTGTAAAAACACAACGTTTAAATAGTTGTATGTAAAATTAAAAACATAGTCTGTAGAGGTGAAACACTATGCAGGTGTGGAGCAACATCCCGGATGAGTGGGGGCCCAAGGTCAAGAAGGCCGCAGAGATCATGGGTGTGAAGGGAAACGTGAGCAGATATATCTGGCTCCTTGTCTGGCAGAACCTCAGAGAGCTTGGACTCCTCGGCGTGAAGAACGGAGAGGGTGAGACTGTTCTGCAGGAGGGCTGAGTTATGAGCTTTTTGGACAACCTGAGGGAAGGTATAGGTAATCTCAAAGAGAAGGTCAGCTCAGCAGGCAGAAAGTTTGAGTCCGGTGCCAGAAAGGCAAGCAGAGCAGCAGGCTCAGGCGCTCGGAAAGCTGCAAGGGCGACAGTCGGACGTGGTGGGGGTAGAATCAGCATCATTGAGTTTTTCGTGGGTGCTGTGATCTACACAGTCACGGCTCTCGTTTGTTTTGGCTTTGGAAGTCCGGATATTGCGATATTCAGGGATTTTGCACCGCTGGCTCTCGTTGTTGGTGCACTGCTGGTTTACGGAGCAGACAAAGAGTCTGTGTGGGACACAAGCCTCATCGAGATCGTCCTCCTTCTTGGTTCGATAATTCTCCCACTAACTGCTGCAGGCAACTTGCCGTGGATTGATCAGTATCTTGGGCTGAGCTCTTTGATTGCAGACGTTACGAGCGCGTTCATCGTCTTCATGGGCTCTGTGCTGATGCTGATTCTGTCTGCGAGGATGGATTAAGGAGGGCTGACTCATGCCGGTCATTGACCTCTCAGGCATTGAGCGGGCAAGGGGGCAGTACGTGGACATGATTCTGAGAGTCGAATTCGTCAGGGCTGATGAACTCCTGAGAAGGCAGAGGGAGAGCCTGATCGATGTCGACTGCGATGCTGAGGTCTGGGAGGGCTGACCATGGCGGTCGTCTATGCTTTTGAGTGTGCGTTCTGCGGTTCGAAGATTTCCGAGGGTGAACTCGTCCTCCTTGGCTGCTGCCCTCTGTGTAAGGACTGCTATGGGAGGCTGAGGAGGAAATGAGGTGCCACGAGTTCACGGTCTGGAGTCCGTTCAGGTGCAAGCTGAGGAAGCCGCAGAGGTGCAGGCACTTCGACCCTGAGAGGGCCGAGTGCACAAGGCCGTGGCTGAAGGGGGCGGTTCAGCATGCTCACGCTTGACGACTTCATCGAGGCCGGAGCCTGTCCGTGTGGTGGAGGGCTTGAGAGGACACGGACAGGCTGGAGATGCACGAGGTGCGGGTGGGAGATCATCGAGGCTGGCGGAGATGCCTGAGGTCAAGTATCCGGGGCTGAACAGGATGGCGGAGGAGCTGAGCAGGATCCTGAACAAGCACCCGGCAGCAGTCAGAAACACCATTCTGAGCAACGTGAAGCACCTGCTTGAGAACATCCCGCCCGAGGAGCTTCTCCCAATTTTTGAGGAGGAAGAGGATGAGTGAGGATTCTGATGTGATTGATAGGTTTTGCGAAGCTATTGAGGCCTTTAGAGGGTGGTGGGAAGAGAATAGAGCAAAAAAGGTGCTCCCCTCCCATGAAGGGGATCGAGCCGGTGCAATCCCGGCGGGGAGCAAAACCATGAGAGGTGTGGCGTATGGCAGAGGCTAAGGAGAAGGTGGATAAAAAGGTTGGGGAGAACGGGGAGAAGGTCAGGAGGCCGGTTGAGACCGTGAACGTGTACACCAGCAACGGAATTCTGAGCTTTTCAGTCTGGGAGGGCGGAAGCATAAGCGTGAGGGTCAGCAGGAGGAAGGACAACGGAGATGAATACGAGACGGTCTGGAGCGGCAGGATCAACCCCGTGGACTTCATAAGCCAGTTCGGAGAATTGCGAACAGTCGCAAAGACCGCACAGGACGAGCTGAAGAAGATTCTCGGTCAGGAGATCTGATTTTTTATTTTTTATTCCGGTGTAGCATGCAGAGGGTAGTTTTTGCAGTCTCACCCTTCACGGAAGAGCTGGAGATTTTAGGAGTAGATGGTGAGATATATCACATCCGGCCCGGAGAGGTCGTAATTCTCCCTAAACTCAACGCTGAGATTTTCGAGAAGCACGGCGTTGGCAAGGTCGTTGGAGATTACGAGGCCGAGTTCGACTGGGAGGAGTACTTCGAGAGGTTCATTCTGGGCGATACCAATCTCTCCGACCAGATTGTTGAGGAGGATCCGGTCAAAGAGTGGGCAAAGTTCGCCCTGAAGGTCGAGCTGTCCAAACCCAACCCCGACCCTGACAGGGTCATCGAGCTCAAAATGGTCCTCAACGGAAAAAATCCACTTCAATTTTATAAATCTGTCGGAATTAAAAACGCCCCCCAACCTGCCCCCAACCCTGTCTCGAACGCATGCCCCACGGGTTTATCTCGACCTATTTACAATACGGCACAGGTCCATAATTCTGACAGTTTTATAAAAGAGGAGGATGAAATTAATATCACAGACTTGGAGTTGATGCTCTACACTTTTGGTTTGAGTAAGAAGGCAACTCTAAAGGTCAAGAGGGTTTCCGGCCTTAATGAGCTCGATTTGAGTGGTTACTCAGTTCTCGATTATGGGTTTACGAGGGTGGAGGTTCATCCGGAGTTTAGAAAGCTTATGGTGTATCTCGGATATGACGAGAAGGACTATAGGGCTTCTGTGCTTTTTGGGCATTATGTTTGTGAAAAGCATGGAGATGTGTTTAAGCCCGTTCTTGACAGCGAGGTGAGAGGATATCTCGACGAGCACGGTAACAGGAAGACCAACTATGTTCCTCTCGCTGGTAGGAGGCATCCTTTAAAAAAGCAGAGTGATGTGAAGAGATATTCACATCTGAAATTTGAGCAGTTTGTTGCTATTGCTGAGGCGGTCAGGAAGAAAGGTCTGAAGAGTTTTAGAGAGTTTGATGGGGAGTTAAAGGAAGTCTCGCAAAAGAAGAGTGATCTGGCTCTGATGTGGTTTGTGTTCACCATTCCGGATCAGATTAGCAGAGATCTTGTTAAGGAAACTCCCAAAAAAGCTGAGAAGATAATGAGAGAGGCTGTAAAGAGCACAATTAAGCGGTTTTTGAGGAAGTACCTCAAGAAGCATGAAAAAGTGCCTTGGACTGGCGAATTCAAGTTTGGTGGGGTTATGAACGTTCACTTGAATAAAACTGCCTCACCGAATGAAGCTCACTGCCACGTCCATTTTGCCCTCTGGAACTTTGTAATCTGGAACGGGCATTATGTGAGGTTTGCGCCCTATCTCCCTGAAAACTGGAAAGATGAGCTAAGGTATCTCTGGAAGAGGGAGTTTTTCAGGCAGATTAGAAAGCAGGGATACGGTGCTTATTACGACGAGCTGCATTGCAGGCTGTGGGAGGAGACTTATGAGTTTTTCAACTTCTATATGCGGTATACATGGTTTAATGAGGAAAATTATGGAAGGATAATCCACCACTTGCGCTACAACGCCAGAAAAGCGCTGATTGACATAAACGAGTTCTTTTATGAGGGTCATAAATTCGAGGATCTAAGCGAGGAGGAGATTGAGTGGCTGGGATTTTTGCTTGAATACAGCAACAGAACGAGCAATGTCGGGTTTATGAATAACTGGAGGGAGAACTTTGGCATTCCAGAGGAAAGAGCTCGTGAGGTCATTCAGAGGGCAAAGAACAAACGAAAAGACTTTTGCCCGATTTGCAAGTCTGAGCTCGAGTTTGTGGGCTACGTGACTCTTGAGGAGATCGCGAAGAGGGATAAAGTCCTCGTCCTGTGGTGGTTCAACAAAACGATGCATGTAGAGGTCTGGCGTAAAGATGTGGATTATGGATAGCAAGTTACTGTTTCTTCTCGGAGAATTTTGGAACTATCTCTGCTTTGGCTAAGATTATTTTGCCGTCATCTGACTCAAAATAGGCAATTAAATCTCCTTCCTGTAGATTTAGCTTTTCAATGACTGCTCTTATTATTGTGGTTTTTGCGCCTTTACTGAGTGTAGATGTCCCGAGTAACTTCATGGTCGTATTTTTGTTCGGAAAATATTTATAGTTGATTGTTCTTAAGTAACTTTAGAACTAAGTAACATGGGGGGATATGAATGGTAGAATGTTTGAACGGAGGGGCTAAAGTCTGCGTTATTGAAGCCGTTGAAAAAGTCACCTTCTACAAAAGAGGGGACTGGATCTACGTTGGATTAGATGATAGAGTGTGGTTGGCCTTCTCGAAAGATGCTTTTGAGCTCGTCGTGAGGGCTTTTGTATCTGTGGGGGCTGATTTGGGGATAGTTGATAGGTTTATAAGTATGGACGCAGAGATGTCGTTCAGGTGTCCTGCCTATGGATCGGCTTGAGAAGATCAAGCTTGCTAATGAGTATCTCTGGAAGCTGAGGACTTTTGGCTTGAGTGAGGAGGATCAGAAGAAACTGGTAAAGGAGATGTCCAAAAAGCTCAAGCTGGTCGGCATTGGAAGAAAGAATCCGAAAAAGGTGTGGGAACTCGTTTACAGGCAGCTAAATGCTGGGATTTGCGTTATCTGTGGAAAACTGTATCCTGTTGAAGATCTCGAAGAGTGTGCAGACTGCAGTAAATGGGAGGGATACTGTCCAGATTGCTTGCGTACGCATCGCTGGAGCCTGAGTGATTATGTGGCTCGATTGTTCATGAAGTATGGTCTTAACGTTTCTCCAGACATCTTTCCTTTGATGGTTGAGCTCGAAGTTGATGGGTTTGAGATAAATGAGGACTTTATTAAAGACTTGTGTGAGTTTGCAAAGGCGAATGGGGAGCCTGTTGTTAATGAGAGGGTTTTAAAGTTGTTCTTGAGTGAGAAATTATCAAAGAACAAATAAGACTGCGAGGCGTCGTCGGTTGTTGGTGTTGTGGTGGTTTGATAGGCGCATGCATGTAGAGGTTTGGAGAAATTGATGAACCCATTTCGACATGTATTAATATCCCACCGGCCCCATCCCTATTAATTCTCTTCTGTGGGTGCAATTTGGGAAAGCCATCATTATTATCTTAATTATTAGTATAATAATATTTTAACAGAAAAATTAAAATATTCAATTAAACATAGTACATTCTAATGCTGGGTCTCAAGGAGCTTGCCGGTATAGCTCTAACATTAAAACTGTTCGACATGCTGATAGTAGTGGTAGATCTGGTCAAAAAACTGCTTTTGGGCTGAAAAATTTAGAGAGAAAACAGGTTGGAGATTGCATTCACTATGGCCTTTATGATTGAGATTATTGCCTCTGTCACTCTGCTGATCATTCCCATCTTCTCCACACCCTCCTCTGCTGTCTGTGGGGTGGGTGTCTTGTAGGGCACATTTTCTGGGCTTGGAGTGACCTGAGGTGTGGGTGTTGGTGCAGGCGTTTCCGGTGCAGGAAGCACCTCTTCACTTGTGTGTGTGGATGTCTGGCTGGGTTCAGCACTCTGCTGAGAGCCTGCGACCCTCACAGTAACGGTCTTCGTGATGACATCCTTGCCGCGCGCGTAGACGAACTTCAGGGTGTAATTGCCGTGGGTGATGTTGTCTGGCACGAAGATGTGCAGCTCGCCAAGGTTTGCAGCAGAGAGAGACACATTTTCCATCCTCCACTCTTCCGGAAATACTATTGTGAGCGTTCCGTTCGGCTCTGGACACTTTACCTCGACGCTCACGTTTCTTCCTGCGGTGATGTTTTCCGGCATCTTGACCTCAAGGGATTCATTGGCCTTTACCTTGTTCTCCTCTTCACCAGCGTCAGCACTGCTGCTTGCGGCGGGCATTGGAGGTGATATTGGGGCGCCACCTCCAAATCCGCCACCGTAGTAGCCAGAACCACCCCCTCCACCGGAACCACCGCTCGATGGGGTTGGTGTGGCGGTGGGAGTTGGAGTGGGTGTTGGTGTGGGCTGAGGTGATGGTGTAGGAGTAGGAACAATTTCTGTGAGCGTCGTCAGGGAGATAACTTCACTCGTGTTTGTGTTTCCGGCCACGTCTTCAACGTGTACCCTGAAGTAGTACGTGGTGTTCGGGTTCAGCTGGTTGAGCGGAATTGTGTGGTTCGTTGAGTATGCTGTGCACTCAGCGACACTGCTCAGATGCTGAGGGTCGGTTCCGTAGTATATCTTGCAGGTGGTCGTCTCGTCTGTGTTCAGCGAAATTGTGGCAGAATTCACATCTGACAGCACGCTTATGTTTTGTATTTTTGGTGGAGTCATGTCTATCTTGAGTGTAAGTGATTTCACCTGCTCGGCACTTCCATTGACGTCTACGCTGTAGTACCAGATTGTCGTCTCTCCCTCGCTTGAGATTGTTATGCTGAATGGCTGCTCTCCCTCTATCTTCGTCCACGGGCCTTTCTCAGATACCATAGAATAGTTAGTGTAAGCAACCCCAACATCGTCGGTGCGAAAGAAGGTTATGGTTGCTGATGTGTTCAACCATCCTTGCTGCGGCGTTGGTTTAATCGTATATTCTGTCAGCGGTGGTTTCTCTTCAATCGATGTTGTAAAAGTATACTCTTCAGATTGAGCGTTGTTTCCGCTCATGTCTTTGGATATTATCACAAAATAATATTTCGTGTTGGGGATGAGGTTCGTGAGAGTCAGTGAGTGGGTTGTTTTGAACGTTGGGTCAGACATGTAGTAGGTGTAATTTCCGGATTCGGTTCCATATTTTACTGCACTGTCGGAATACTCATCGGTGTTCCATACTATCGTTGCAGAAGTTGCAGTTACTGATTTTATTGAAATATTCTCTATTTTAGGTGGTATTGTATCTGCTTCTAGAGAGTATGAGAATATTTCTGCACCCCAGTAATCATTGGCAGTGTAAATGTATCTGTCATCGGCCATTACGTCAACCACAGGCCCATGAGCGACGTGAAAATCTCCAAGTATTTTTATATTTACAGGATCTGAGATATCGAATATCTTGATTGAATCTTTAGAGCCAGCTATTAAATATTTGCCCTGTATCCAAAGCGATTGAATTGACATAGGGTCGCTCTCATATACCACCACTGGATTTGAGGCATCTGATATATCCACCACAAACACTCTTCCTTCTGCTGCTGCAAACATGTAATTTCCACTAAATACCGGGCGCGGGATGAACCCTTTTTTATCTTCAAGAACTCTTGAAACTATCTGTGGATTATAGGGGTTGCTTATGTTAACTATTGTTATTCCATTGTTTGCCGAGGTTATGAATGTGTAGTTCAGATATAATGCGCCCCTCCAGACACTTCCTATAAATACATTGGATATTTTCTTTGGCTGTGAGATGTTTGAGATGTCCACGATTTCAAGTTCTTTTGTAATGTGGTTGATTATGTAAAGGTAATTGTCCCTGATTCCAATCGGGCCAGTGTTGGGTGTGTATCTTGACAGTATTGTCGGTTTAGTAGGGTCTGAGATATCTACTATTGCTGGGCCGTACCACATAGAGTGTGTGATGGCCAGATTACGATTTTTGTCAATTATTAGCCCCCAGGTTCTCCCTATTTTCAAGGTATTTTCAAGCTTTGGAGTAGATGGGTCGGTGACATTTACTATCAGCAATCCACTGTCACTACCTATGAGCATATAATTGCCTATCACTCCGAGTCCGAAGCTTCTACCCACTGTAGGTATCTTATCGATAAGTTCGCCGTTTTGCACATCTGAAATATTGTATATACCCACCCCCGAATAATGCCCCGCTACAAAAGCCAGATTTTCGAAAATTTCAACTTCTCCTAAGTATCCTTTAAAACCAGTTGAGGGCAATTCACATATTAATTTTATATTGCTTGGATTTGAGACATCGTACACCACAAGACCTCTATACCATGTAGATACGAAGGCGTAGCCGTCTTTTACATTTATACCACTCGATTCGTATTCACCATAGTATGAACCGGTGCAGTTTCCCAGCACTTTTGGATTTGAAGGATCTGATACGTCTATTGCCCAGATCCCCCACGGGTATTCTGTAACGTATGCGATGTTGTTTGAGATTTTTATGTCAAAAGGTCTTCCTTTAGGCATTGTAAATGTGCTTTTTAGAACTGGATTGCTTGGGTTGGCTATGTCTATTATGTATATATCGCTGTAATCGTGTGTGAGTAGATAAACGTAATCACCCGATATTTTGAGTTTTTTGCCATATAGGTCTAGGTGAGTTACTTCTTTTGGTTTCGTTTTGTCTGAGACATCAAGTACTTGGAGGCCGTAATTGCCTGCAGCTACGAACGCGTAGCTACCATAAACGGCGATATCGTAAGCTTCATAATTCGATGTATTTTGTGTTACTTCTCCGATGATTTTTGGTTGAATGGGGTTAGACACATCTATAATAACAACCCTTTTTTCGTTTGCAACATACAGATAATTGCCCGACAAATTCATTCCGTAAATTCTCCACCCGAGTGATATTTCGCTGATTTTAGTCATGTTTTCTGGATCTTCAATGCTGTATACCCATAAAGTGGCACCTGCTCCGATGTACAGCAATTTGTTTTGTTTGTCAACCTCTAATGCTTTTACTGGCCCCCATCCAAACTGGCCGACGTTTTGCACCGTCGCTGCAGCGCATATCTGAATCGTTACTGTCATTATTATGATTAGAGTAATTATCCTAATCATAACAAATCTTATTTTCAGCACTACTTAAAAATATTTCGTCTTGTGTTGAATTCATTTGGTCTTGACATATAAAGATTAAATCACCTTCATAGTGTTTTTGGAATTGCAATCTCAAGTCGGTTCTTCAGGTGTTGGACTTTGTAATACGAAAGATTAAATACATTTTGTGAAAAACTCACCTCCAAGATGTTAAGTAGATTAAACCTTCAAATCCGGAAAAAAGATTGGTATTTGTTGGTATTGGTGTACCTCGTGTTTGTTGGTTATCTGTTTCCTGTTTTTGTGTACCAGGTTCCTCAGGGTACCGATGTATTTACACATTTATTTTATGTAAAACAAATGGTGTTATCCAATTCTCTAGATGATTTTTATCTTCAATGTCAGGAGAATCAGTTTATTGGATACAGATACCCTTTTGGGATGTGGCTATTCGATTCGATTTTGCTCAAAATAACTGGACTGGATGTAGCATCTGCTTCATTAGTCGTGCCGGTTATTCTGTTTTTGCTTATGTTGTTTGTCTACAGAAGCTATGCTCTTGGCTACGGATTAAGTCGCTTTTCAGTCGTGGCTTTATTGTTGCTTTTGACAACTCCGGGGGCAGTAATGGGCATGCTCCAGCACACCCCATCTGTTTTCGTTTTGCCTTTTCTTATAATTATTATTCATTCCCTGATACGGAATGATTATAGGCTTAAAATCATGGCAGTATTAGTTATAGGCATACTGCCCTTTACTCATGCAGGCTCATTTATGTTTGTACTGTATTTTGTTGTGTCTTACAGTTTTGTCTACAGTCTTTTGAATGGCAGGGTCAATTACCGGTCTTTAATGTATTTGGTCTTTTTAATGATTTTTTATCTTATTGGAATGCACACTTTCCCGTACGTTCACAATCAGTACATCAATAAAGCCAGACTCATCGTTTCGGTAACTGAGTTGTTTCCAATACCCTATCTGAATTCACTGGGTTTGTTGTTGTACGACAACGTATTCTTGAAATTAGATCTCATGTATGTTGTGCTGTTTATAGCATTAGTTTACGCTGTATCCAATGTTATGGTGTATATCCATATTATTTTTAAAGATATCTATTATAAGTTAAAAGAATCTATAAGTCTTCCAGCACTATTTGGTGTATCCTCACTTTCACACACACCGCCTTATTGGCCCATATGGCTCGGCCCGGTACATTCAGTTTTGGCTTTGCTTGGCTTTTTAAAAAACCGAATGACATTGGTCATGTTTTTGTCTATTGCAATTGTAGTAATCCCTTCTGCGTATTACGCTCAGGAAAGGGCACTTAGGGAACTTGCTTATTTTAGGCTTATCATTCCTATTGCAGCGACGTTTGGTTACTTAATCTTGCTGAGAAAAATTAAAACTCTGAAAAATGGCAGGGTTAAGTATTTCTTGGGGGTAACACTGTCTCTTCTTTTTTTCACCGCTTTGGTTGTTACTGTTGTTGTTGGAATGTATTACTTCTATCCAAAAATTAGTGGAGAAAGGTATTTGGTTACCGGGCTGGAGTGGTTGGGTGGTGTTGGCAGTCCGGATGAAGGGGCGGCGAGCTATGCATTAAGACATAGGATTTCAATTTATGGTGACAAAATACCACCGGATGTGACCTCTCTTGGTCACGGGAGTGAGCTGAGGAGATATGGTTTTGATCTGAGAAATACTTATTTTGGTATCGGGTCAGAGAAATACGTCAAGGACTTATACGCAACTTTTGGTGTAAAGTATGTAATTTTGTGGAGTAAAGTTTTTAGAATCGTAGGTCTGCCACCTGAAAGCCTTACGATTGATTCCAACACTCAACTCGACAAAATTTACTCGTCAGTTGATTTCTTCTCCATCTACAGATATATTAAAGAAGAAACTGTCTTTTCCAATATCAGTGATCGAATAACTTTTGATGAAAATGTGAAGGTCCTAGATGCAGGTGATACGTATCTTGTTGAGACAAGTGTTTATAAGGTGAGACTTAGCAAATCCACCCCAACAATTTTGTTCTTGGGGAATCGAACTACTAACCTTCTCGGTGAAGGTGGAATTTATGACTACATATCTTTTGATTTAGGGCCGTCTGGGGAAGAAGGTGGTTTTGTCACGCAAGAGTTACCATTCGATAAGGTTATAGTGGGGAAAAACAGGGTAATTTACTCTACAATTTACTCGATTAATGGGAAAGAGTACTTTAACGTTACATTAGAATATTGCTTTTTTGAAAAAGCAATTCGTAAAACAATTAAGGTATCTAATGACGTATCTGGGCATGCTGTGGCTAAGATCCGGTACACTACCATGTATTTTACACCAATTTCATCTTTTGAGTTCTGGGACGCCACTGGAAAAAGATATGATAGAAAAATTTATCAGAGTGAGGATAAAATATATATAAAGAATACAAAAATGAATCGACTTTATCTTGGAAATGGCTCTACACTTGGAGTTCTAACGTATTTTGAGCCATCTATCCCTTTCCCCAATCTGATCGCGTATCAGGGTTCGGTGAGGTACGACTACTATTTTGTTGATGTAAAGACCAGTGATATAGTGTACCCGGGAGAAACTTCTGAATGGATACAATGGCTGAGTTTGGGTAATGTTAGTTCAGCAACTGAAAACATCTATTTCTACAACATGCAGTTGCTACCATATTCTGACGGAAAAATTCCAGTTTCAGTACTCAGTTTGGTGGATCCCCATAATAACAATGCCTCGGTAGAAGGCTTGGGTTTTCTTAGAGATGCTGGTCTGAAAGTAACACCCATGTTTAGTATCAGGGATTTGAAAACAAATTTGAATAGCTCTAACCTGAATCAATATGCTGAAGTAGTTCTGTACGTTACTCGAGAGGCAAATGTGAGCGAAATTCTGGATTTCATCGAGTATCTGAGGGACATGGATGTGCATGTGGTGGGAATTTACTTTGAGGAGCCTGTTTATGATTTGGAGTCTCTTAAATTGCTGGCTGACTATGGAGTATCATATATTATAGCTCGCGAGATTCTACCACCCTATGACATTCTATTTCAGGAAGGTTATAGGCATTTTAGATCGCTGTATCTGAATGGAAGTGATATCCAAATAGTATCCGTTCCTCTTTCCCTTCCAAAGCTTGGTGGTGCACTGTATTTTTATCCAGAGCCCCTGTCCGCATATCGAGCGCTTCTGAATTCAGCACTCAACTCTGGAGATCCTGTTGTATTGCGATTTGACTCTTCGAAACTTCTCAGTAGTGATTACAGAAATGTTGTCTCCAATTTTACTTCGTTAATTACTTCAGAGGGGAGGTTCTACTCCATTCCCTTATCGGAGTTGGTATCCAATTTTGAAAGCCTAAAGGGTGTTTATGTGAAAGTTGCCGGAAATTCCACTGTTAGGTCCATAATACTGTATAACAATAACTCTGTAGATGTTGATTTGACGTTAGTTTTGACACTTCCGAACTATGGGGAGAAGTATTCAATCACTAACGGTAGTGTTGCGGGTAAAATCTGCCAGCATGGGTATTGCGAATATCTAATCCCAGTCCATATTGGGCCGAAGCAGATTAAACACATAATGATCTCAGAGAGAATAGAGTAGCTTTCTCAAGTCGAAATATTTCGTTTTAACAACTAATAGCGTAAATATTATGGCGGCTATAGCTATTTCGAAAATGAAGTTCAGTGTTCCCTTTGTAACCAATAGAAAGCTTATAGTTGCTACAGTAGATATCGTGAGGCGTTCTATTTTCGTTAGAAAGATTTTAGCTGTTTTTTTGCTCGAAACTTTCAGGCTGCCTGCAAAATAGACTACTTTAAACAGTAAATTGGAAACATATACGCCAATAAACCCGAACAATATAACAAGAATATGTGTGGTGGCTAAAAAGAGCACAAGACAGGCAATCGTAAATATGACAAACGGCCTGTACTCAGATAATGTTTCGTAAAATGATATCTCGACATAGGCTATAAATTGCTGGATAAACATGAATATACTACCCACTGCAAGGAAGACAACATATTCAGCTGCTGGGCTGTATTTTGATGAAAATAAAAACATTATCAGCTCATGAGGATATATAGATACGATTATCACTAAAAATACCAAGATTGATAACAGAAGTCTTGCAACATCGTTTATTTCACCGGTTAGCAACTCCTCTTTGGTATTGGCGCTTGTTGCCTCTGGTATTGTGAGAAAACTAAGTGCTATCATTGGGATCGATAGCAGTGTCATCAATGTAATTGAAATGTCCAAGTATCCTTGGTATGTGACATCAATGTCATACGCAATTATAAGTCGGCCTATTATCTGAAGTAGTGTGCCATAAGAGCCCACTGTGAATATAGATAAGCTGAATAGGAACATATCTAATTTTGGGAGAAAATATTTAGTGTGTATGCTGGATTTTATCGTTTGCCATTCATATGCAACGATTGCAAGAAGAGCAACCCATGTCGAAATAACTGTAGCAAGTATGGTGAGATTCAGGGTTAATTTTTGCAGTGTTACAGCAAGAATCGCTATGAACACGAATTTCAGAAAAGTTGGGAGGGATGAGGTTATTGTAGCTACTGAGTATTTTCTAAGACCTCTAAACAAGCCCATCAATACTACGGACACTGACATCGGGAATAGGAGTAATGAAAACGTCAGAAATGTAATTTGAGCATAGTCGGGTGAAATTTCAAACATTGTTAGGATTTTATCTAAGAAAATGTAGAACAAGGCTATTATCACAGCACAGGATAATATAACATAAAATAAACTGAACTTAAAATAGTGTTTGCCTTTTTTTGAGTGAGACAGTAAGTTGAAAAATGATAGGTTGGTTACAAATTGAAACATCAGGGGGAGCGAAATTGTGACAAATGTCAGAATTCCATACTCCAACGGAGAGAGGTACTTTGTTATGACGATCTTGCTCAAGAGTCCGCTTATTTTCATTAAGACTGTGATGAACATTACCAGTAATGAATAAAATGCCAAATTTCTCCTCATCATGTTCTTGATAACACCCTTTTTGCATAGCTTTCCACGTATTTTAAGAATTTTGGAACGTATTTGGTTGCGGAGTACCACGGAACTAAATCTGGGTTGAATTTCGATTTGTAGTGGATAAGCCTTGGATTGAGCCCGTCGTCCATTATCTCGACGCATCTGTATCCGTTGTTATATGCCCATTTTATGATCTCCCATTGCATCAGGTCATTTGGTATACCTCTCAATACCTCGGTTTTTGGACTACCAACCCAAAAAGAAACACGATTGTTGTGGCAAAGAACGATTTGCCCACTAATCATTTCGTTTTTGTATTTGGTTACAAAAACTCTAACGTAATCTGGTGAAAGGGCTGAATATACTTCTTTAAGATATCTTTTGAGACCTCTTCTGTTCATGCCTTGATCCCTGAACCTTTGTGTAATCATTTCATCGATAAAGCCTATGTCTTCTACATTACCTTCTTGAACCACCACGCCCTCGTTAGATGCCTTTTTTATATTCTTTCGCAACTCTTTTTTAAATCCATGCCACACTGTTTCTATTCCTTGGCTTATGTCAATTATGTAGGTAAATAATGGTTCTACTTCATATCCGCTCCACCTAAAATATCTGCAGTCTGTTATTCCGGGCACTGTTCTGATTCTGGTGTAGTTAATACGCTTTTTTGAAAGTATTTCATTGACTTTTTCTTGAGTTTCAATGAGGAGGGCTTCTCTCTTACTCTGTTTCAGGCTGTTATAATGTGCGAATATGGGTCCGAGATATAGCTGCAAGACTCCTGGTGGAGGTGAAAACGCCATTTTTAGGAGTCTCTTTTTTTGGTAATATATCGGATATACTCCAACAGGTTTATCACCTTTGTAGATTATGAACGGCATCAGTTTCCATTTTGAGTATTTTTCTGCTATTTTTAGCCAGTCCCAACTGTGGAACATTGTACCGTGCGGACTGGCTTGGACAATTTCGTTCCATAAGTTTTTATTCAATTCTGCCCTTATTTCCAACAGTGATCCCCTCTCGTGGCTTAAATTTTTCTAAGTAGTCTTCAACATCTCCAATTATTTTCGCTGGTATGCCAGCCACTATCTTTCTAGGTGGTACGTCTTTAGTCACAACAGCTCCCGCAGCCACAATCGCACCTTCGCCAATTGTTACGCCGGGCAGTATTATAGCTCCAGCACCGATGTATGCCCGTTTTTTTATAACGACCTTCTTTTTTACTATTGGTATGTTGGGGTCTATGCACCGCGGACTCGAGTCATGTGTAACTATTATGACGTTTGGACCTATGTCCACATAATCCTCTATTGTGACCAGTTCTGGAAAACTTTCTTCTATAAACACTCCAGTGGATATGTCTACATTTTTGCCAATACTGGTGCCTCTAAGGCTATAGAACAGTCTTTTAACTCTTCCAAAAGGTATTTGCATTGCTATTAGGTGAGTTATCCACAAATACAGATCTCTTAATTTCCTATTCATTATGACATCACTCATATGATCTTTAGTTTCTGTATTTTTCTCCTAATTTTATCTTTTTCTTCCATTTCTCGATACTGAGCGACGTCGATTATGCTTGGATCTCGCGTGGCTATTTCGCTATTTTCGCGGAAGACACTTCTGAGAATCTTTCCGTCCACATCGTTTGGTATGGGTAGCCCGAAAATATGTAGGATTGTTGGCATGAGATCATATATTGTGGCATCATCTAGTTTTGTTGGCTTTATGTCTCTCCCATAGAATAATACAATCCCATCTGTATCATGTGTTCCAGAAGGAAGGGGAATTTCTTCAATGATTGTGCCATCTTTTGTGATGGATGCGTTCATGCTGTATCCCTTTTCCAATAATATGACCAAGTCTGGGGCTGAAGATGAGAATTCTCCATTAAACAACTCTTCTCCTTTAAACACTCTTGTAATTACTGGTTTACCGGTTTTGGGATCTTTTACTTTTTTTAGAATCTCTATTATTTTTGTTCTCGTAGTTTCATATTCCTCCTTTGTAGAAAATTTTTGTTTGTTAATTAGTATGTAAGTAGACTCCATACCAAATTTGCCTCCAAAATATGCTACACTTTCTTTCATGTCGACATCGTATACCGATGTGGGTATACTACCTAGCAGTGATAATGGTAGGATTTTGACTACAATTTTGTCAAGTTTGAATTTTTTGAAGATTCTACCAAGATCCTTTTTCGTAATTCCTAACTTAAGCAGGACTCTATAGATGATATCAGTGTTCTTATTGTTTGATATTTTTTGATTATTTATTTTTAATAATTTATTTTTATACAATAAATTATTAATGTATATGTGTTTATTTAATGGAGAGAATCCATGATCAGACATCAGTATAAATATTGTATTGTCATCAAAATATCGATCTATGAACTCCGAGATCTTTGAATCAATGTATTTGTACACAGTGGCTATTTTATTTAAGTTCTTGAACTCCGAGTGCTGAATTATGTCGGTTTCGCGTACCAATATGAAGAAAAAGTCGCATTTGTACCTCTTCAATAAATAATCTGCAAATCTAAATCTTTTGTCAATTATCCTCAGTAGTTCGTTTATTAGCTCGTATTTCCCCCTGTACTTCTTTATCACATCCGAATCTACCTCAATCACATACCCGATCTCCTTGGCAATCTCCTCCACTTCAGGAGGATATGCGAAGGGCTTCCCCTCCGGTGTGAGCATGCCGGAGACCATAACCCCATTTATTTTTTCCACTGGATAGGAGTTGGGCAGATTAACCACTATAGACTTCAGACCAAAAAATCCCAGATAATCCCATAGTTTCTTGGACTTTATGTCCTTGGAAGTGACTATTCTCGATTCGCCATTCTCATCTACAACAAAAAAATCAAAAACTCCAAATTTTCCCGGGTTTTTTCCGGTTACAAACGCTGGCCAGGCCGGGATTGTAACCGGAGGGATTGTGCTTTTCAGCACACCCCACGCTCCATTCTCAATAAGTTTTTTGAAGGTAGGCAATTCACCTCTCTCGACCAGGGGGAGGATCACATCCCAGGTTGCACCATCGAGACCTATTACGAATACCTTTGGTTTTGACACAGCAGCATCACCTTTTTGACAGTTCCTCAATTATGGTCACCCACTCTTTTTCGAATTTTTTACTTGTAAATTTACTTGCGAATTTATATCCGGTATTTCCTAATTTTTTTCTAGTTTTCCTGTCTTCCAATAACTGCTCCACAATTGGCCTCAATTTCCCGAAATTTTTACAGATGATTTGCTTGCCGCCGTTTAGCAGTTCTTCCATGCCTCCGCTTCCAGACCCTATTACTGGTTTTCTGCACAACATACCCTCATGTGCTGTCCTGTTCCACGCTTCTGGAATTTTTGACATATTTATCACAATGTCTGATGATTTCAGGAGAATTATATGCTCGTCGTAACTCAACTCGAAATTTTTGGATGGCACGTCAACCATTTTTTTGCCACTGCTTACCAGGTGGGCATCCAGATCTTTCAGTTCTTCGTAGACTTCCAGCACACCTTTTTCTTTTCTGCAGTTCCCGATATATATTACTGGTTTTCCAGTTAGGTTATATTTCTGTTTGAACTCTGAAAGCTTTTGTTTGCTAATTTTAAACTTGTCTATCTCAAACGCGTTGTATGCTATTCTGGTATTTTTGTTTCCATTTGCTTCAAGCAAGTTCTTCATGTATTTTGATACCGTTACAACAACATCAACGTTTTTTATATTTTTTAGAAAAAGTTTATCAAACGTGTATGCTATTTTTTTCACACCACTTCTGTAAAGTGCGAACTGCAGTATTGTTATGTTTTTTGCTCTATTCATTTTACCTATCAGGGGTATGGTGTCGTGAAACCCTCTAATTACAACATCATATTTTTCGTCCAGTCTATTTGTGAGAGAGGCAACGTGTGCGTGGCTAACCAATGCACCAGGTTTTATTTTGACAGTTTCGACTTCGTAGTGTTTTGAAAGTGCATTTAATACCATTTTGCTGTATATTCCGGCTCCTAGTTCTCCGGATTCGCCTAACCAACAGATCCGCATTAAAATTTCACCTTAAAAATTTAACATTTTTAATTTTTTTAAAATTTTTATGAATCTCGCAGGTATTGTGCAAAATTCAGCGTTTATATATGGGGTAAACTCAGGATTAAATTTTGCTTTAAATGGGAACAGGGCCTCCTCGTGGGCACCCAGGATTTCAAACACCTGACAATCGTTTTCGATGCCCCACTCCATACCTTTCCACATGACAAGCTCGTTTACATACGGGGCTCTCGTTTTAGGAGCAGCATTTCCTATCCATGCAGTGATGACATTGTTGTATTTCAGAAAAAGAGTGCCGCTTATAAGTTCTCCGTCTTTTTTGGCGACTATTAGTTTGCACTCCATCTCCCTAGTTACATCATGGATCATCTCTTCTGGGCCATTCAAGTGTTTTTTCTCCTTGAGTCTTGCAATAATCTCTTGCAGCTCTTTTTTACCACCAGTGCAGATTTCGTACTTCTTCTCAGCAGACGCTATGTTTTTCCTAAGTTTTTTTGGTAGATTTGCCCAGGTCTCCATTCCATGCAGTTCTATAAAATATGTTGAAAACATGTTTATTCTGTAATTCCTCCACTGGTATGGCCGGTAATCTGTGCTCCTTGGTGGTGAAACTATACGCACATATGCTGGATCTAGGTTTTCAGATATATATTCCAGCATACTGAGCGTTATTTTGATTTTCTTCATCTCACTTCTCCAATTAATCAACGGTCCAAGGTATAGTGTGTGAGTCTTTGGAGGTGGCGAATATACTATGGTTCTTTTTGGCAGTTCATAGATGAAAATGGGTATCGCGGCAATTGTGCTGTGATCGTCGTACTGTAGTATTAATGGAATTAATTTTGGACGTTTTCCGAATTTTTTGGGAGCATATTTTTCAAGAATACTTAACCATTCCCATGTGTGGAACACCGTGGCTTTGTTTATTGCATCCACGGTTTTTTTCCACGTGTTTTTATCTGCTATGGTTATCTGTAAGTTAGAGCCCGACATACTTTGATACGCTCGTATATGTTTTTCTGGCAACTTTACCGAGAAACTTTTCTTTAGAAACTGAAAAACAGATCACCAGTTCCGGGTTGAAACGGGATTTGTAGGTTATTAAGTGAGGTGTATTGGCACCAATTTCATAGAACAATTTGTATCCATCACTACATGCTCTTTTTATCGACTCCCACATAAGCAAATCGTTTGGATAAACTCCGGAAATATTTGATTTTGTATTTCCTAGCCAACTGTACACCTTGCTTCCATCCAGTATGTTAATGACCCCGCCTATTGTCTCCCCTTCGAATTCTGCAGTGAGTATCTGGAAATTGTCTTCAAATTTATTGTATACTTCGTATATATATTCGAATGGGACTTTTACTTTTCTTTTTTGATCGATGTATCTTTTTCTCATCAGTTCTAAAATGGTTTTCAGCTCTTTTAGTCCTCCTTCCTTAATTTCAAACATGCTCATACCCTTTTTTATGCTTTTTCTGGCACTTCCTTTGAAATTATTCAGTAGCGTTTTTTCTCCCGGTGACAGGTCTATTACATAATGGTATGTCGGCTTGACCTCATATCCTTCCCACAGGAATGGTCTGACATCAGGTATCTCTGGATGCAGTATCATTGAAAATGATGTTGACGTTTCGCTCAGTTTGTTTATTAGCTTACAGCTTTCCTGTATGAGTCCTTCTTTTTTATTTTGTTTCAGCGAGCTGTATTTTGAAAATGCAAAACCTAGAAATGGAATTGCGGAATGAGGGGGTGGTGAAAAGCTAAATTTCAACTTGAACTTGTTTATGGTAAATATGGGCATCACTCCTGCGGGTGTTTTTTTGTTGTAGAGTATATATGGCTCGAAGGTGTATCCAGAGAACGTTTCAAAGGTTTTTAACCACTCCCACCGGTGGAATATTGTTGCATTTGCCTCTTCAACGATTTCATTCCATATTTTCTTCTCGTCTGCAATTTCAGCTCTAAGCTTCACCGTTAACCACCTGTCACTCGGGTTCTGTTCTCGTTCCACCACTTTGTGAGATCCCTACCATTGCATATCCATGCATCCATCTCAATAGCTTTTTCTATTATTTTTTCATAGATCCTGTCCCAACTATGATATTCCTCTGAAAATACTGTATGGTGCCAGAGGATGTTGCAGACACCACCGAAGTAACTTACCGTTTCCAGAATTTTCTCGAAGTCTCTCAACCTGTACCCTTGATTTATGGATATATCCATAATTGTTGTAGGTATCTCCAACAAGCCCTTGACAGGGTAAAATGGAAAACAAACTCCTCCCCTGAATCCGATGTATCTACCACCTTTGAATCCCAGGCTCATGTCGTACACGAAGCCAGCATCTCTCTGTAGTTCCCAGGTGTCTGGGATTAGCAAATTGAGATTGTGCTGTCTAATCCCAACAACTTTGTTTTGGGTGACCTGCTCAAGCTCTTTTTTCTCGGTTGACAGCAGTTTAAGACTCTTGTATGATTCATAAGACCCATGGAGTCCAATCTCCCACCCGTTCCTGTTCAGCTGCTGTATTTTTTCTTTTATTTTTGGTTCATTCCAATTGTATCTCCTGCCGTAGTGTTTCCATGTTTCTGGAGCAAATGGGCGCACCTTTGCCGTCTCTTTTAAAAAGAAAAATGTGGATCTGACATTATACTGCTTCTCTATCTCCTCTATCTGATCGAAGGTCCAATATGGATTTTTGTCCAGTAATTTGTCCGGAACAGCAGAAATAAAATTTCTTACAGCACGTCTTAATTTCCGTTGTTTTATGTAATGGATAGTTCTAGTGAGGTATTGGTATGTTTTTTTCAGTTCATCAACGTCGTGTGTCAAGCATAGTGCAAACCTTTTTTCGGATGGCCATGGATTTTTCTCAGGAACCCCGCACTCCAGCAGTATCTCTCTGAATGCAGCTGCCAGAACATCTGCAACAGGTGTTTCAGCCATTTCTTCCTTTTTATCAATTTTCTGGAATATTTTGTCGTAGTTTGTTATTATTTTCGTTGCCATCTCTGGTATATCGATTTCAATACTGATGCTGTTACGGTCGCTCTTTACAAAATTCTCGAGAATCCATTCTACCTGCTTTTTATGATTTTTTATTTTTATAATTCTTTCAATTATTTTCTCAATTGGCATGTTGTTGTTCTGAAATTTTATCGTTTTTTGTTGTCGAGATCTGATCTCCACTATGTTGTTTTTTAATGAGTAGTTTTGAGGGTGAGTGGATAGCATGTATCTTATACCTATGATTGACTCTCTTTTGACATTCTCCAGTATCACTCTTGACAACAATTGACACCTCTTTATAAAAGCGCTAGTTTTGATAAAATATATTTAAAAGATATTTAAAAATGTATTTATTTTGCCCCTCTCCTGTAATGAATTGCTGAAACTACTCCAATTATCAGACCTATTGGCGCAATCAGCGTAACGAACTCTGGTATTGAGACATTGCCAGCGTCGTTACCACATCCGACCTCTGAGAGGTGGACTTTGAAGTATCTATCTACAATGAATGTTCCATTGGTTAATCCTATCTTCGTTTTTGGTATCGCTAGTTCTACTATGTATATTGGTTTCTTGTCATATGTCGAGTCTTTGAGGTTTCTGACGTATTCCCATATTCCCCATTTTTCTGAGGCGTTGATGTATGCTCCAATTGCGTTTCCTACTAAGGTAGCATTGGCGGTATCAACAACTACTGGTGAGTTTGAATCATAGTCCACAGCTTCATGCCAGTCTCGATCTTCGTCGGTTCTGTATATCCCAAACTGCACCGCGCCACCGTCTCCATCCCATGTGCCAAGTCTAACTCCAAAATCGTACCCGCCAAATCCTCCAGGAATGTCAGTCCTCACATCCAAAGCAAGATCTCCTGCAGCTCCCCTTGGCCACCCAAGGTTCTGGTACCCATCTGGCGGTGCTGAAACCACAGCGGCGACATAAAGGTAGTCTGCATCTTCGTCAACGTATATTGCTTCTACGTCAAAATCGTCACCCCATGTGCCATAAAGCAGCCCATTGTGTGGCGAAGGCTGAATTCGCCCGTTTACTTTTGGTTCCTTATATATCCAGAAATTCGCACCATATCCTGCGAAATGCGGTCCAAAATCGTAGCTCTCTGGATTAGTAATGGCATATTGCGGGTCGACATCATCCTCCACAACCCATCGTGGGGAAGCCATTCCGACATATTCTGGTTTCCAGACATCTCCTGTACATACTGTTGCGTTGGGGTTACAGTTAAGGCCGGTTTCGATTTCTGTTGGTGTAATCCCCCAGTCTGTCAGATCTCCGTCGATAGTGAACTTAAGTGCATTCACTGCACCTATGCTCATCATCATTGTTGCAAGGGCAATTGTTATCCATTTAATTGTTTTCTTCATCTCAAATCCCCAACCCATTTACATCTCCCCTCTATAAAAAAGTTTCGTAGTGTTAAATTTATTTTAGTCAGAAATGATTTCAGTTGTTATGACCATAATCATAATGGGAATTCGGTAACGAATTCGTAAATCCATTTTGAAACGTCTATCTTCTCTTTCAAGAGTCTGTTCCTCTTTTTGTTCCACCGCTTCTTTATTTTTTTGTCCTCAAGGAAGTTTATGGCTTTATCAACTGCACTCTCCTGTTCTGAGTAGAATTCAAGCAGCCCGTATTTATTTTTCAGTTCTATAAAGTTCCCTGATGTTAGACCGGTTGGCAGTCCAGATGCTGTTGCCTCTACGTGGATTGATGGGGTACCAAGAATTGCAGATTCGACTGCCATTGTACCCCCTTCTCCCAAATACAGGTCTGCGTAATATAGAAGCGAATGGATTTTCTCAGGTGGTATGCTGACTCTGTATTTTTCCAGAAACCTGTCGTTATTTTCGCTAATTACAATGACTCTGGCATATTTTTCGAGTCTTTTTATCGCATCTCTGTAGTCTGAGAGGCCTCTAAGCCCTGCATCATGGTAGGCGTCCCATGAGATCGTTCTCATTACTATGTATCTTTCGTCTGGGGCAATGTTCAGCAGATCTAAAACGCTTCTGTCTGGTTTGAAATATTCTGGGTGGAGATATGCAAGCTCAAAAAAACCGTCAAACCTGATGTGTTTTTTTCCAAAATCTCCAATGAAATTTTTCGGAGTCACGATCGCATTGCAGAACGGAACGGTAATCCTGTGCAGCAGTTTTGCCATCTCTGTGTCTTCGAAGATTATGTATTTAGTTCCACACGCAGCACTTGCATGTATCAGGTGTGGAATTGCTCTACCGATCGCAATGTTTGGTTCAATCCTTTTCAAAAGCTTCAGCGATTTTAATTCGAGTGCGGAAGTGTGGATGATTTTGCTGTGCAATTTATCTTTGCTTTCTCCGATGATTGTATATTCACTACTGTTAAAGTATTTTTTTAGCAGATAGCCCGTTTCGCCCTTGTTAATCGCTATTACGTATATCTCGTGTCCCTCTTCCCTCCATTTGCTGGCTGGATTCTTGAATATGTGGGCATGCTTTGGATGAGCAACACCTATAACGATTTTCATTTGGAATCACTCCGTATTGAAGATATTTCTGACAGCCTCTTCGATCTCAGATAGTGGGAATATGAATGCTGGTAACGGATCTTCGCTTGAAAACTCATCGAAGGCATCTATTTTGGTGATTTTAAGCACTTTTCTAATTTTTCCGCTCATAAGTGCGGATATTACCGCCCTCATATCGTTCATGAAATAGGCAGTAACTATTCCGGTTTTGTAGTCGGTGACCTTTTCCACATCTCCTTCTGTGACCATCTTGTAGAGCAAATAGGGGAAATTGACCCCGGAAACTATGGCGTGGTTTATTGAACCCCAGAATCTCGGGTTTACCTCTATTATCACCGGTTTGTTGAACCTTTCGTCAAGCTTGAATTCAACCATCGCTACACCGTACCACTCCACCTCTTTTAAGAGCTCCCTTGCTATTTTCTCCATTTTTCTATGTCGTGTGCTGAGTCTCAGCGAACTCGGGCCACCTGTAGCAGGGTATTCCCGCAATCTCTTATGGGTGAATATCGCTCGAAGATCTCCATTGTTGGTAAGAAGGGACACGCCATACCCATCACCCGGGATATACTCCTGAATTACTGGATAGTTTTCGGGTTGTAAACCATAATCTTTTACGGTTTTTTTGTAGTTCTGCAGTAGCTCCTCCCTATTTTTCGCATATGTGATTCCCTTGCTACTCGTGGCGTCGGTAAGTTTTATCACTACAGGGTACTCCACTCTTTCTGCGATTTTTCTCACATCCTCCATGCTGGTGGCCCTGTAGGTTTTTGGAATCGGGAGGCCGAGATTCTCGGCTAGCTCGTAGAATCTGCGCTTGTCGTGAAGCATTAAGAGTCTGTTATATTCCTCAAAAGGAATTCTTGTAACCTTTTCCAGCAACTTCTTCTGCTTGGCGATTAACATAACCTCAGTGCTGTTCACCGGTAGCAGCACATCCGGTCGGAGTTTCGATAGATGGGTATAGAGTGATTTTATGAAGCCTTGCGGGTCTCTTTCTGGGTTGGGGTGGAGAAATCTTGAATTCACGTACTTCGAGAAAAACGTTGGTGAGATTCTTTTGTGGTCTGCTGCAATAACTGAGACACCCATTTTCCCCAGTCCTCTGGCAATTGCTAAAGATTTGACGCTGGATGCACTGGTTATTACAGCACTCATGGTCAATCTCTCCCCAAAATTTTTTTGGTACCTGCGCGAATCAATCCCGTCAGTCCTTTGTTTTTGTATGCCGATATGCCCCTGCTGAGGATCTGGAGGTGCTGTGGTGTCTCTGAGCCCCCTATCTGGAATTCACCCGTTCTGAGGAGGGATTTTATTTCGTTTTCTGATGTTATTTGCATGGTAAATTTTACATGGGCTCTGCCCACCTCGAAAGGTGTGTGTGCATCGCTGCCTGCGATTGGCATGATGTTCGAACTTCTGCTAAAAATCAACGCTCTTTGGTTTGATTCTTTGGAGCTTCTGGCGTTAAGGACCTCGATCAGGTCAATTTTTTTTAGCAGCTCATTGGAAAGATTCTGCAATCCTCTTTTCCGAAATGGATGTGGCAAAATGACGAGACCACCCTGCTCGTGTATTTTGTCACATACCTCGTACGGGTCTATTGACGACAGCTCCTCATTTATGAAGAGACCTATTATGTCGCCTACTCTGGTCTGAATTTCAATTCCATCGATGATCGTGAGGTCTGCATTTTTCAGGAAATCCTTCACCTTTTGAATACCCTTCGTTGTATTGTGGTCTGTAATTGCGACTCCGTTGAGTCCGCTTTTCAGAGATGCCTTTACCAGTAGTTTTGGTGTGATGATCGAATCGCCAGAGTATATTGTGTGAACGTGAAAGTCAATTTTGAAGAGCTCTTCCATACCTTATTACCTTTTTTCCTAAATTTTTAACATTTTGCGAGAACAACTCGACCAACCACTCAAAATAAGTCGTTGACCACCTGTTTGGGTGGGTTACTATGTAGATCTGCTCGAAAACTCCCTCCCTGATAATCCTGATAACGTCGTCTGTTGTTTTAATGCGTAGTTTTTCTTCTTTTTTGCTGTTTGAATTTATGGTGTCTTTAATGCTGTACTCCCCAGACCAGCATCTTCCGGTGTCTGAGAAATACCGGATGTCCTCGTGTTTTATTGAGAGGTAGGCTTCACCGATTATGTTGAACTTCTCGAAATCGTATTCTTTCCAAAGATCTCTGTTATCCCATGGAGTGAGCGGGTTTCCGTGCATGCACACTGTCTTTACTTCCACAATCTCCCTGAACTCGTTCAGCTCTTTTTTGAATATCTCAATTGCCTTTTGCAGGTCTCCCTTTGCTTTGTCCACAACTTCGTAGTGGTAGCCCACCTCGTGTCCAAGTTTTGAGATCTCTGTGATAATTTCCGGTATGAAAACTTTGGGTTTTACCCTGAAGTAGTATGTTGACGAGATTCCCATCTCCGCTTCAAGTTTTGCCATTTCGAGTGCTTTTTCTGGATTCCTGTCGACGTCATGCCTCATTATTGCAACCTTTGAATACTTTTTACGGCCGAGCAGAAAGTCCTTTACGGTAACAGGGGAGTATCTGTCCATTACTGCGGCACACAGCTCTCTGTACTTGTCCATAGTAAAATCTCTCGGCATACCTTTCTACCTCAGAAACTTGTAAGCTGTTGGGAACACTATCAGGGCAAAGAAGATCCAGCCCAGATGAGCGTGAACAACAAGCATAGTTTCCACTCCGTAGTAGTATGTCAGCATAACCAGAATTGCCACTCTGATCAGATTTGCTATGTACACAGCTATGCACATCAGAAGAGCAATCTTGGCCAAGCTCCCCCATGTTTTGTTGCTAAACGTTAGGCCGTATGCTGCGAGCATACTAATCACGAGAAGCAGCGAATACCACCCAAAACACGCGAGATCTATTTTCAGCAAAGCATTTTCTACGCCGTTTACGAAAATCAGTCTCTCTCCGTACATTCCTATGTTGAGGTTCATTTTTTGCAGCAGGGTAACGACTGGCAGGGTTACGGCGTAGTGGCCATAGTAGTAGGGCAGATCGATCCCGGCTTTTATCGGGAACACGAACAGCATTGAAAACAGAGCAAGGAATATTGCAGAAAAAAAGAACCCGAACTTGCCCATTTCCGAGTATTTCGTTCCAGACTTGTAAATTACAAGTGAAATCCCGAGGAGGATGACTATTGAGTCAACTGTTTGGATTTCAGAGCCACTCATTGTGTTGTATACTATGTCAGCTGTGACAATTGCCAGTCCGGCCACAGTCCCGGGAATGGATCTTTTTAGCGTGGCATGCGGGGTCTTGGGAAGGAACGTCAGCGTGCCGACGGCAATAACGAGAAACAGGAGTCCGAGGATTTTTGAACCATAGGAAAGCTCTATAAAGGATGCAATTAGCAGGAATGCAAGTAACAGCGGGGCGTATTTGGACTTTATCGTATAATCCAACGTATCACCTCAAAGACTTCGGCGAACTCTGTTCGTATCTGCACACCTCTCGTTCTTGCCAAGCTTTTGATGAATTTTTCATCAAAATATGTTTTTTCAGCTTGAGATTTGTACATTTTGAGTGCAGATACCTTCAAGTCAACATGTCTCTCATCGAGCGGTACAAATGCGATTGTATCGAATGTTATGTTGTTCCATGGCTGCTCGTATCCGAGTATGGTGCAGTCCTTGAAAGCTCTCAGCGTCTCTTCTCTGACAACCTTGTGATCCTGATGGGTGTCGAAAGAGGAGGGCGTGAATACAATGTCTGGACTCACGTCCTTTTTAACTTGGATTAGCGTATCCAGTATTTCCTGCCTGAATGTAGGAAATTTCCTAACCTCAAAGTCGAAGAGCAGCAGGTTCTTCTCTTTAATCCCAAGAATCTGGGTAGCGGCCTTTACTTCCTTTTTCAGTATGTCTTTCGGAAAGCCGTCCGGTACGCTCTTCTCGCAGGCAGAAAGGGCAACGTATATAACCTCTTTCCCGTCCTCCACAAATTTGGCAATCGTTCCTCCGCATCCGAGTTCTCCGTCGTCAGTGTGGGGACTGAGAATTAGCACCCTTTCGAACATTCACACCCCTCCGAGAATTCCCAGAGGATCGGCTCTGAGGTTTTCTTTTTCAAGGACCTTTACCACCTCATAACGCTCTCTTGCACCCTCCTCGTATTCAACGTCCCTTTCAACCTCCACGGGAAAAGTGTTCGTTTTTCTGACTTCGGAATCTTTTAATGCAAGGCCCCACGCTCTTCTGACGTGTTCGGGCCCGTATTCTGACAGAATGTCTATTATCGATGGGGTTGTGGAAAAGACGTTTGCAGCAATCTTCAGCAGGGTTCCGGAGTATCTGTAGCTTCCGAGGCTCTTTGGTTCCCCTCCTGTCAGTGCAAGTTCACTTCTCAACCTCTTCAGAGCGCTTATTGCGTTTTCTTTGTTAAGGCTCTCTCCAACTTTCAGGAGACGCGTGATTTCCCTCAGCACCTTCCTGTGCGCAGCCCCGAGGTAGTAGTCCCTGCTCCTCCACACAATCGTGCGGGGAGCTTCAAAGCCAAGTGCTCTGGAAACAGCATTGGCCACCGCTCCGTACCTTACCCCACCACCTGCGCCCGAAATGAAGACTGATGTACCGAAACCGTCGGAAAAGATAATGTTCCTCGGCACCGCTCTGGGGCTCAGGTTCTGGAATTCGCTTAGCGGGTCTTCTATCTCGTAACTTTCCCCGCACACGGGACACTCTCCCGCGTAAACTTCTCCATTGTGAAACGTCTGAACCTTTCCTCCACACGGGCAGTGGTACCAGAATGGAGCAGTTCTCTCATCTATTATTTTCAAACCGAGCTCTGGATTCTGGGAGACGGTTTTGTTGTACTCGGCATTTATCTGCCGGAAATCTTCCAACACCTTTTCCCAAGAGTCCCTCAAGACACCCCTCTCTTGAAGATCAGAATACCTGAAAAATAGCACATCAATGCCGAGCATCCTGCAGAGCCTGATGAACAGTATTGTGTTGACCTCCGCGAGGCTCTCTCCCCGATGGTAGCTCGTCCACATCTCCTCTATCAGCATCTCTGCAAATTCTTTTCCGGAGTTCTGGTAGTGACTTCTCAGTTTTTGAGTTAGGGATTCCCACTCCTCTTCTTCTGGCTTCGGGAGGGAGTTGAACCTTTTCCACATCTCTCGAGATCTGGGCTTTTTCAATCCGAAGCCAACAAATCCGTTTTTGTTCACCGCCGGAAGCCTGTTCTGGAACAGGTATTTGGACGTGCACAGGTTGTAATCCGCAATACCAAAGATCGAAACTGTGTTTAGTCCACTTTCGCTGAGTGTTCTTTCAATCCACTCTGCCAGAAAAGCCTTTTTCAGAACTCCGCTGTATGGAAGGAAGTTGGGCTGGTGCCCGGATTCGATCACAATCGTGTCCTGGTCAAGTCTGCTGACCCTTTTCTCCTTCACTCCCGCAATCCTGTGGAGTTCGGCAGACGTCCTGACAACCTCTTTCAGATTATTTACTTGCTCTTTTGAGAGCCCTCTGAAACTTTGTGATGACAAGAAGCTTGCCAAGTTCACGAAGCGTTTGCACCCCCATCTTTTCGGCCTTTCCTCTCCATATATAGCACTTCCACCCTCCAGATAGCCAGCATGATCCCCGTGAACACGAGAAGGGAAATGAAGATGTTGATGCCGGTGGTGGGTATCCCGAGGGCAAGATCTATGAAAAGTGTTACCAGTATGTCGGCCACGATGCTGAGAACTCCAGCATATCCGATTCTCTCGACCGTAGATATCTCGTCCTTCCTCGGGAAGAGCGCAAGAGTTGCCGCGTATCCAGGAACAAAAAAGAGGAAAATCAAGCCAAAGACCACCCTGAAGAAGTGCAGTACCTGATAGACATCGATCATTGAACCACCTTGCGTCTGTTTTTGAGTTTTATCACCTTCACCATCCCGATGATTACAATCTGGGAAATCAGGAGCCCGACAAAGTCCGCGAAGAGGTCGCTGACGGTTGAAGAGCGGTGCGGAACGAAGCTCTGGTGGAACTCGTCACTCGCCCCGTAAAGGGTTCCGAAAACTATCGTGAGTGCTTCGGGGTGCTTGTTGATTGTGGATCTTATCGCGGGGTTTAGCGTGAATCCGAACCCCATGTAGAGGAGCATGTGGGCGAGCTTGTCCGGGTGCCTGTAGAAGATGTAAAAGGGGTAGGCGATGAACTCAATCCCCATTTCCACGAGCATCTTGTGGAGCTTTATCAGGAGTTCGGGGGTTACCGGATTTGGAGGGGACTGCAGAGATGAGAGGTAGAATATCAGTCCCGCATAGGACACGGCCACTGCTACGGAGATGTATTTGGTAATTTGCATTGAAACTCTCCTCTTTCCTTGTCTCTATAAATAATTTCTGCCTCATCATCAGATCAGGTTAAATTTTAAGTACTGCACTGGGTTTTACACAACAATGAGTTCTGAAAAGGCAAGTGACGACACTGCCGGGAGCGAAGAGCTGCAGATGGACGAGGAGCTTGACAGGATCATGTTCAGGTCTGCGATTGCCGCGATGATTGTAGGCTTGGTGGTTGCCGGCTATCTCCTGTGGCTGACATCTCAGGAGAGTTACTCTGCCCTTTACATCTACCCTGATTCATACTCCAACTACGTCAAGCCGGGAGAGGTCGTCACCTTCAGGTACGGGATTGAGTGTCACGAGAGAGGTGAAGCTCACTACACCATCCGCATCTATCTTGGGGATCAGCTCCTCAAAACCCGGGAGGTTGTGCTGAGAAGCGGGGATGTGTGGGAGAGCAATGAGAGCATAACCCTTCCGCAGAACATCAGCTTTCCGACGAAGGTCAGAATCGAGGCCGAAGTCAACGGTGCTGTTTACGAGGTTCATTTCTGGTTGAAGGAGCGTGGAAGTTAGGATTTTCTCACGAGAGCTATCATCCCGCCGATAGCCACAGCAATTCCTGAGATTCCGGAGAACTCCGGAATCGAGTAGCACTGCTTGTTGCACCCACACGTGCCAGTATTGCAGCAGCTGCTGCAACCGCAGCTCTTTCCCGTGCACCCCTTCCCCTGACTCCCGCATCCGTGCCCACTGCCGTGAGCGGACACGAGAGAAGCCAGCACGACCAGCAAAACCAGGGCTACAAAAAGCTTTTTTGCGTTTCCCATTCACAACACCTCAATAGGGTATGAAAAGGCTCACAGCACAGAAAAATCCGGTCAGCGCGTACATCGCCAGAACTATCTGCCTCTCCGTCACCCTGAAGTAGTACGGGAGAACCCATTTCAGCGTGTAGGGATTCGGTGCCTCTATCGTTTTGTCTTTCCTGACCCTGCCGAACTTCACGAGCTCGTAGCGCTTGTCATGGGGCCTTAAAAACCGCATGATTCTCCAGTAAACGTACATCAGGAAGTTCACGGTGTGCGGAATGAGCATTATGAATCCAGAAACGTAAAAGCCGCCGAGCACTATCCCCAGCCCAACGACGGATCCCATGGTGAATGCCCCGATGTTCCCGTCGAATATTCTCGAGGGATACCAGTTGTAGTAGAGGAAGGCTATGAGGGCACCCAGCATGGCGGATGTTACGAGGATGCTGCCCTTGCCGGTTAGCAGGGTTTTTACCAGCAGGGTTCCGAGGAGGAGGGATGTGAGACCTGATGCCATTCCGTTAAACCCCGAGTGCATGTTTATCAGGTTGGCGACCACCATCACGTACACGGGTGCCACCACGAACAGCAGCGCACCGTCAATGCTGCCAACCACAGGGGCCCATCCCTCTTCCGCGACAAAAGCTATGGGGATTGCGAACATGGGTGGAAGGATGACCTTGCTTATCCTCCCCACGTCTATCAGATCGTCGAGGAGGCCAAATAGCCCGTAAAGTGCTATTATGAATGCCGCCGTGACCTCTGGAAGTGACACGTTCAGGGGAAAAATTCCGGTGAGGGCCAGAAAGAGTGGAGTGTAGAACGCCAGAAGAACTGAGAGCCCACCTGAGGTTGGCACGTACCTTATGTGGTTTTTGTAGTAGTCAGGTACCACTACCCCTTTTTCGACGAATTTTTTGATCTGGAGCGGCAGGATCGATGCTCCCACCGCAAATGCCGTCAGCATTACGATAATCCACTCGGAATTTTCTCCCCACATGACCGATTCTCCCCAAAATATTTTTCAGTATGTTACACAATGACAGTATCCACTAATTCTGGCCACCCTCCCATCACAGATCAGTTCAGGTGGCCAGAAAAAACTGTCAACCTTTTTTGCTCTACTCCATGAACCCCATAACGTACCCTTTGGTGACCTTCACGTACTTTCTAACTATTGCAGCAAACACCTCTTTCTGCTGAGAAAAGGACACAGAATAGGGATCGGCAAACCCGCTGCTCTCGAATTCGAGAAGTACAAGCCTGATCTGAGCACGACCTACCTTGTAGCCCTTCCTCTCAAGGTGCGCTCTCATTCTGCTGAGGACGTTTGAGAAGTAACCGATACCCCTCCCCCTGTCAGTTGTGACGTTCTTAACCGTTCCACAAGAGCCACAGTAGGTGTGAAGACGGAGTATGTAGTTGTAAGAAGGCAACCATTCCTTTTTTCCTGAATCTTTGTGTTCACATGAGTACATCTTTAAAAATGGTGCTTAGTGGAGTAAATAAATTTTACGAACATAATATTTATTACAAACACAATAATGAGCATGAGGATTTTAAACTGCTCGCTTTCGGTTAAATGAAGCATCATACACAAAAACAGTTATAAGCTCCCTTCCATTTCATCTGGTGAGATGGAACCGCTTCATCTACCGGAACTCGTGGCTCTTGGAATCGTTCAGGGTGTGGCCGAGTGGCTCCCGGTGAGCAGTGAAGGGATGATCATGCTGGTTCTGCTAAACGTCTTCGGAACTGACGTGGCTTCTGCTTTCAGCTACGCCGTCTTTTTGCACCTCGGAACGATGCTCGCCGTGCTGGTCAAGTTCAGAAGGCATATAGTCCAGATCATCGCCGAACGCTCTGCATCGCTCAGGATTATAGCAATCGCCACTATATTTACAGCATTCACCGCTCTGCCCCTGATGCTGGTCGTGAAGAATGTGGAGGGCCAGCTCGCCAATCTCGTCATAGGTGCGCTCCTTATAGTTACTGGTCTGTTCTTGAGGATTCCGAGAGAGGGGTACAGGGCTTTTGGCGAGATGAGTAATCTGGAAAGTGCCGCTCTCGGAATAGCTCAGGGGTTCGCGATTCTGCCCGGCATATCGAGGTCTGGCACAACAGTCAGCTACCTGCTTTTGAGAAAAATCCGCGAGGAGGACGCTCTGAGGCTGTCCTTTCTTGTGAGTATCCCAGCCACTGCTGGGGCAGTGGTGATAGGTGGAGTTCCCGAAAGCATCTCCGTCACGAGCGCGCTAATTGTTCTGGCCACGACGTTCGTGACAGGATATCTGATGATCGACGTGCTGCTGAGGGTTGCGAGGAGTGTGGGTTTCTCTGCGTTCTGCATAATATTCGGGAGTGTTGCGGTCATCTTTACCCTCATATCGATGTAGCCTGCACCTCCAAAACATTTATCACCCCTCCTCTCATACTGGCAGTGAATGATGAATTTGGCAGGAACTGAGCGTGAGCGATGATGAAGGCCGTACTTTCTGATTTTCCGTGGTGGTTATGTTAAAGGAGTACATCAGACACCTCCTGCACCTTCTGGAGCTTGAGAGGGAGGAGGAAAAGAAGAGGGCGATTGAGGAGATCAGGTCGCTCTCTGGCCCGGAAAGGGAGAGGGCTGGAAGGGCTGTTCTCGGGCTGAGCGGCAGAGTTGTCTCGCGAACCCCAAAGAGGGTGGTTGTGAGGTTCGGAAGGGGGAGGGAGGTGGAGACCGACATCGAGCCGGGAGACATCGTGCTTGTGAGCAACGGGAGACCTCTCGAAAAGGGCTTCGAGGGCACGGTCGTTGAGAGGGGAAAGAGGTACATCTCCGTGGAGTTCGAGAGGTTGCCGGCCATAAACCTGCGGAATGTTCGGATTGACCTGTTCGTGAACGACACGACCTTCAGGAGGATGGAGGAGAACCTGCTCAGGCTCTCAGGCAGCGGAGCCATGGCGCTGAGGCTGATGCTCGGGGAGGCTGAAACGGAGGATCACGGTGAGGTGGAGTTCACACCGCTTGACAGGAACCTCAACCCATCCCAGCTCAGGGCCGTGTCGAGGGCGCTCGCTCAGGATGACTTTTTCCTGATCCACGGCCCCTTTGGCACGGGGAAAACGAGGACGGTTGTGGAGTACATAAGGCAGGAGGTGTCACGCGGAAGGAAGGTTCTGGCAACGGCTGACAGCAATACCGCTGTGGACAATCTTGTGGAGAGGCTTCACGGGAAGCTGAAAGTCGTCAGACTCGGGCATCCGAGCAGAATCGAGCCACACCTTGTTGAGACTTCCGTCTTCAGCCTGATGAGGAGCCACGAGAGGTACAGGGAGGTGGAGGAGATATGGAGGCAGGCAGAGGAGCTCATGTTAAGGAGAGACAGGGAGACCAAACCCGCTCCGCGATTCAGGAGGGGCCTCAGCGATGAGGAGATACTCAGACTCGCGGAAAAGGGAATCAGGAACTACAGGGGCGTCAGCGGGGCGGTGATAAAGTCAATGGCCCGCTGGATAAAGCTCAACGAGGAAGTGAGCGAGCTTGTGGAGAGGGCCACGAAGATCGAGCAGGAGATTATTGACGAGCTCGTCTCTGAGGCTGACGTTGTTCTCAGCACCAACTCCACGTCCTTCCTTCTGGATGCGCGTTTTGATGTAGCTGTGGTGGATGAGGCCACTCAGTCAACGATCCCGAGTGTTCTGATCCCCATTTCGAGGGCGGAGAAGTTCGTTCTTGCAGGTGACCACAGGCAGCTGCCACCGACTGTTGTGAGTCAGCAAGCTAAGGAACTTGAGAGGACGATGTTCGAGGCCCTGATCTCCCGGCACCCGTTCAAGTCCGAGATGCTGAACGTGCAGTACAGGATGAATGAAATACTCGCAGAATTTCCCTCGAAGGTCTTCTATGGCGGGAGGCTGAAAACCGACAGGAGCGTTGCCAGCACGTCTCTGAAAGACGTTGGCGTGAGGGCCAGAGATAAGCTTGTTGAAACGATGGTCAGCAACCCCCTCGTCTTCATCGACACCTCGGACAGCGAGAGGAGGTTTGAGAGGAGGAAGAAGTCCTCCACGTCTATTTTCAACGAGTACGAGGCGAGGGTGGTCAGGAGTGTTGTCGAGAGGCTCATCGATGCGGGAGTTGATGCGGGCAGAATAGGTGTGATCTCGCCGTACGACGATCAGGTGAGGCTGCTCAGGAAGCTCCTGAAATGCGAGGTCAAGACTGTGGACGGCTATCAGGGCAGGGAGAAGGACGTGATAGTAATATCCATGGTCAGGAGCAATAAAGAAGGGAGGGTGGGGTTCCTCGAGGACGAAAGGAGGTTCAACGTCTCGATAACGAGGGCGAGGAGACTTCTTGTTGTCATAGGCGACTCCTCGACTCTCAGCAGCCACAGGCTTTACAGGCAGTTTTTCGAGCACGTGAAGGAGAGAGGAGTTGTTTTCAGCTCCTCATCTGTCCTGAAGGACTGATATTGATATCACGGCCACGAATACAAGCAGCACCCCCGCGTACTGGGTGAGCGTTAGCATCTCTCCAAGAAACGCCGCGGCGAATATATGAGAGAACACGCCCTCGAGGGACAGGATGATCCCCGCATCGACCGACTTGGTGTGGGCCTGCATGTAGTTCTGCAGGATCTTGGCGAGGAAAGTTGCGAGCAGCCCGGTTATTGCAAGGGCTATGAGCATGTAGCTGTTGAACTCGAACCTTGTTGTGGTAACCATGGCGGGAAAGACCGAGAAGAACCCTATGGCGAACACCTGCCACCCTGCGAGGCTCATGGGGTTCAGTTCCTTGGCATACCTCGATATCATCGCGATCTCGAACGCGAAGGCAATGGCGCAGAGGATCATCAGAATGTCCCCGTAGTTGAAGCCTGAGTAGCCCGAGAGCAGGTATATTCCGGTGAAGGCCAGAACGACCGAGGCAATCTCCATCTTAGACAGCCTCTCTCTGTAGAGCAGGTAGGCCACAACCGGGGTAAGGACGACGTAGGTGGAGGTTATGAACCCGGCGTTTGTTGCAGTTGTGTACTCGAGCCCGACAGTCTGAAATGCATAGCCGAGAAACGAGGCGAATCCAATCATCATTCCGGCCCTGAATTCTCCCCTTCTCACGAAGGGCACGAAAAGGAGGAACGTCAGGAGGAACCTGACGGAGTTGAAGGCGAAGGGTGAGATGTAATCAAGCGCGAGCTTCACGACGGGAAATGTGGCGCCCCAGATGAGGGCAACGGTGAGCAGACCGAGGTCGGCGTAAATCCTTTTCATGAATCGCGAGAAAATGGGGGGATTAAAAATTTTTTTAAAAATTTTATCAAAAAAGCTTGATTTTTGGTTACTGCTGCATGAAGGACATCATCGAGCACACGTTTCCATCTGGCTGGAAGAGTGTGAGGTCGACATCGACGAACTTGCCCTCGTACGTTTCGGTCACCTGACCCTGATGGCTGACAGTCGCGGTGAACGCATCTCCTACGGGCTCATCCTTTACCTCCTCAGCTTCTGAGGGGCTGACGGTCTGGGTAGTCTTCATCTCCACCCAGTCGCAGTTTGGCGGCATCTCCATGCCCTGCATGTCTCTCATGTACATCACCGTCGTGAGGGTGTTGCCCTCGTACCTGTTCTTCATTATCAGTATCCCACCATCAGAGTGCTCCATCCTGAGCATCTGCTCGTTGTTGTCTGCATCGTAGTAGTACCAGAACTCTACGGTCTTCGTCTCCCCGTTCTCCGTTACGGAAGCCTTTCCGTAGTACATCTTCTTAGCCATGAAGAGGTCGTACAGCGTGTTTATGCCACCTCCAGCACTCGTGCCCGAACCTCCGCTCCCTGCTGGAGCTTGCTCAGCCGTCGGTGTAGAGGTTGGCTGGGCAGCTGGAGTTGGGGTGGTCTTGGCCTCCTCTTTCCCACCAGAACACCCGGCGAAGAGAACCGCCAGAACAGCCAGAACCAGCACTAACTTCCTGACATCTACCATTCCTGATACCTCCGGATTTCAATAGCTGAATTTTTGAGTTCATAATTATTTATACTTTTCTGGAATCTGACAGTTTGATAAGAGTACCTCAACGTTTTAAACAGCAAGCCCGAAGGTGGGTTGATGATCATTCAGGGCAAGCCTCACGATGACTCCGAGATACTCCAGCTCCTCAACCCCCTGCTAAGGGAGTGGTTCATGCAAAAGTACGGGGCTTTCACACCCCCGCAGAAGTATGCAATAGTGGAGGCCTTCAGGGGTAACAACGTTCTCATCTCCTCGCCAACAGGTAGCGGGAAAACCCTTGCAGCATTCATGACCGCGATAAGCAGACTCCTCGACAGGGCGATGAACGGGGAGCTTGAGGATAGAGTTTACGCCGTCTACGTCTCACCCCTCAAGGCCCTCAACAACGACATAAGGAGGAACCTTGAGGAGCCGCTCGAGGAAATATACTCCCTCGCAGAGAAGAAGGGGGTGAAGCTGCAGAAGATCCGGGTTGCTGTGAGGACTGGAGACACCGACAGCAGCGAGAAGCAGAAGCAGCTCAGAAAGCCGCCGCACATTCTGATAACCACCCCTGAAAGCCTGGCGATCGTCCTGTGCTCTCCGAAGTTCTCGAAGGCTCTGAAAAAGCTGGAGTTCCTCATCGTGGACGAGCTCCACTCGCTTGCTGAGAACAAGAGGGGCTCCCACCTCACGCTCTCGGTTGAGAGGCTTCAGGAGATTCAGGAGGGCAGGATGACCAGAATCGGGCTCTCCGCCACCATACACCCGCTTGAAGACGTTGCGAGGTTCCTTGTTGGATACGAGAATGGCAGGGAGAGGGACTGCGTCATAGCCGACGTGACGTTCGAGAAGAAGCTGGACATAAGCGTAATCTCCCCGGTGGAGAATCTGTTCTCCGCTACCGCGGAGGAGATAAGCGAGACCCTGTACAGGACACTCGCTGAAATGGTTCTCAGGTCGAGGACAACCCTGATATTCACAAACACAAGGAGCGCAACAGAGAGGGTCGTGTTTCACCTCAAGAAGCTGCTCGGCAGGGATTTTCCTGTGGCTGCACACCACTCCTCACTCTCAAAGGAGGTAAGGCTTGAGGTAGAGGAGAAGCTCAAGAGGGGGGAGCTAAGGTGTGTGGTCAGCTCAACGAGCCTCGAGCTCGGGATAGACATAGGATACATAGACCTCGTGGTTCTGATAGGCTCGCCCAAGAGCATAAACAGGGCTCTGCAGAGAATAGGGAGGAGCGGGCACAGGCTGCATGAGACGAGCGTCGGCAGGATCGTTGTGGTCGACCATGACGACCTCGTGGAGTGCGCTGTGCTGGCGAGAGAGGCGCTGAACAGGAGGCTCGACAGGATACACATTCCCGAAAAGCCACTGGACGTTCTGTGTCAGCACGTCGTTGGAATGGCGATAGAGCGAAGGTGGAAGGTTGACGAGGCTCTCAGGGTGATAAGGAGGGCATACCCCTACAGGAATCTAAGCAGGGACGAGTTCGTCTCTGTTCTCAGGTACCTGTCCGGGAGGTACTCGGAGCTTGAGGAGAAGCGGGTTTACGGGAAGATATGGTTCGATGAGGAGACGATGGAGTTCGGAAGGAGAGGAAAGATGGTCAGGCCCATCTACTACCTGAACACTGGCACGATTCCGGATGAGGTCGCTGTCGCCGTTGTGACGAAGGACGGGAAGATGGTTGGCAAGGTCGAGGAGGAGTTTGCCGAGAGGCTGGTGAAGGGCGACATATTCGTCCTTGCAGGAAAGACGTTCAGGTTCCTCAGATCGAGGGGCATGAAAATCGTGGTAGAGGAGGTGAGGGATGAGAAGCCCACGGTTCCGAGCTGGTTCTCGGAGCAGCTTCCCCTTAGCTACGACCTCGCTCTGAGGATTCAGGAATTCAGGCTGGAGATGGAGAGGAGGCTCGAGGAGGGCAACGCCCTGAGCTGGCTCATGAGGGAGTTCCCGATTGACGGAAACGCTGCAAGGTCGATAGTCGAGTACTTTGACGAGCAGAGGAGGTTCAGCGTGATTCCCCACATAGAGCGCCTCGTGGTTGAGAAGCTCGAGGAGGACAGGAACTACTACTTCTTCCACACCCTAATCGGGAGGAGGGCGAACAACGCGGTTGCGAGGGTCTTCGCCTACAGGGTGGGCAAGGTGAAGAGGTGCAACGTGCAGTTCACGGTGAACGACAACGGATTCGTGCTGATCCTGCCGGAAAACAGGGTTTTGAGGGAGGATGAGATTCGCTTCCTCTTCCGGACCGAGAACTTTAAGGAGGACCTGATGGAATCCCTGATGAAGACTGAGATCCTCAGGAGGAGGTTCAGGCACGTTGCAGTCAGAAGCTTCATGATCCTGAGGAACTACCTCGGCAGGGAGAAGAGCGTGTGGAGACAGCAGCTCAGTGCAGATACCCTGCTGAGGCTCCTTCTCAAAAACTTCGGCAGGGACTTCCCGGTCATAAAGGAGACGTTCAGGGAGATAATGGAGGACGCCATGGACGTTGCGAATGCTCTCGACTACCTATCGAGGGTTGGCAGTGAGGTGGAGCTGGAGATAACGAGGGTTCCCTACCCGAGCCCCTTCGGCCTCAACCTGTACGTAATGGGAGATGAGGACGTGGTGCTGATGGAGGACAGAAGAAAGGTTTTGAGGGAACTGCACCAGAAAATCCTTAGCTACCTTGCGGCCCAGTCTTAGCCAACCCCGTACTTTGCCCAGATTGCGCAGGTTCCTTCGAAGCTCACCATGCAGGGGCCTATCGGGTTCCTCGGCGTGCAGGCGGTCATGAAGAGCCTGCAGTCCTTTGGGGTTATGAGTCCCTTCAGCACCTCACCGCACCTGCAGTGCTTCTTTCTCTTGTCCTCCTTGGGGACAAAGTCCTCGAACACGTCCTCGAAAACCCTCTCTGCGTCCTTATCCTCAAACTCCTTCCTTATCCTCACTCCCGTCTCCGGTATAATTCCGAGCCCCCTCCACTCACCATCGTCCGCCTCAAAGACCTCGCTCATAACCCTCTGAGCGTTGACGTTGCCCTCATACCTGACAGCCCTTGTGTACTCGTTGTATATCCACGGCTTCCCCTCGTTTATCGCCTTCACGAGCATGTATGTGGCTAAAAGCACGTCCTGTGGCTCGAATCCTGCGATGGCCATCGGAATTCCATACTTCAGGAACCTCTCGTACGCCTTCACCCCCACAATCGTTGAGACGTGGCCGGGGCAGATGAACCCGTCTATCCTGAGCTCTCCCTTTATTATGGCCTCCATCGCCGGAATGAAGTACCTGTGGGCGGAATAGACATAGAAGTTCTCTGGCGAATCCTTTATGGCCACAGCTATGGACGGCATGGTCGTCTCAAAACCTATCCCGAAGAATACCACGTCCTTGTCAGTCTTCTCCGCAATTTCCACGGCATCAAAAACGCTGTAAACAACCCTGACGTCCTTGCCCCTGCTCCTGTAGTAGAAGAGGCTCCTGTCCTCGAAGGGCACCCTCGCCATGTCCCCGAATGTGGCGAGCACGACGTCCTTCCTCTCTATCAGGTGGAACACCTTCTGCAGGTCTGTGTCGGGTATTATGCACACCGGACATCCCGGCCCACTGAGGAGCTTCACGTTCTCCGGCATCAGGCTCCTCAGGTTGTACTTGGAGATTGTGTCCTCGTGTGTCCCGCACAGGTGCATGAGCGTAATCTCTCTGCCCTCGCTGATCTCCTCAATCTTTCTGGTCAGTCTTCCAATATCTTCTGCCATAGGCTCTCAATCTCCTCGACTTCCTTTTTGCTGACCTTCTGGATCGCCAGCCCCACGTGGATCAGCACGTAGTCTCCGGGTTTCACGTCATCGAGCAGATCAACTCTCACCTTCCTCTTCGCTCCGTTGAGGTCAACCACCGCGTATGGCCAGTTCACCTCAACTATCTCAGCCGGAATTGCCAGACACATTCAGAACACCCCTCAGAAACTCGAGCCACTCATCAAATCCAACACCCTTCTTGAGATCCATCCTGATTATCTTGGCGTTCGGGTTGAGCCTCCTCGCGTCCTCGACCATCTTCTCAACGTCTGCCTCAACAAACTCGGCGAGGGCGACCTTGTTGATTATGATCACGTCAGCGAGCCTGAATATCTCGGGATGCTTCTCGACAACGTCGTCCCCTTCAGTCACGCTGACCATTACAACCCTCACATCCTCTCCCAGATCGAAGTCCACTGGGCATATCAGGTTTCCAACGTTCTCTATGAGTATGAGATCCACATCGCTGAACTTCTGGATGCTGTGGTGAATCAGGTGAGCGTCAAGGTGGCACTCCTTGCCCGTGTTTATCGGCTCCGCCAGCACGTCATGCTTTTGAACCCTCTCGTAGTCAGCCTTGCACACCACATCTCCCAGAATCACACCCACCCTGATATCCCTGAGCGCGTCTACCGTCTTCTCTATCAGCAGCGTTTTCCCGGAGCCTATCGCACCCATTATGTTCACGGCCTTGATCCCGTGCTTCTTGAGAAACTCCCTGTTCTCCCTCGCGAGCCTCTTGTTCTCGCTGAGCAGGTCAACCTCGGCATCCACCTCAATTCTGTGCATCCTCCACCTCCATAACCACGCTCTTTAAAATCATTTCCTTGCCGCCATTAACGCTCACAAACCCTCCGCACTCGCAAACACCAAGGGGAACGTCATACTGCCTCCCGCACTTGATGCACCTGATGTCCGGCTTCACAAACTCGATCTCGACCTCTGCCCCCTCCATGGGGGTTCCCCTGCTTATGGCGTTGAGGCAGAAGGTGAGCTGATTGGGATTTATCAGGAGGAGCTCCCCTATGACGAGCTTTATCTTTTTGACTTCTTTTGCTCCATTCTCTTTTGCCAGTCTCACGACCTGCTCGAGTATCGCCTCAGCGTAGCTCATCTCGTGCATTTTCAGCACATGGATGAATAAGAGTAATATAACCCTTTTGCGGCCGTTGATTGTGTACCGCATCACTGTGACTGGCAGAGTGCAGGGGGTCGGATTTCGCCCCTTCATCTACCGTCTCGCCACGTCAATGGGCCTCAGGGGCTACGTGAAGAACGTTGGGGATGGGACGGTCGAGATAGTTGTTGATGGAAGTGCGGAGAGGTTCGTGGAGAGGATGAGGGGAGAGAAGCCTCCGATGGCAGTCATAGAGAGGGTGGTGATTGAGGAGTTCGGGCCTGCTGAGGAGTTCAGCGGCTTCTCAATAATCGAGAGCGGTGGGAAGTCCGGACTCTTCTCCCTACCACCCCCCGACTTCGCCGTGTGCGAAAGATGCCTGAAGGAGGTCTTCGACCCTGCCAACAGGCGCCACCTCTACCCCTTCACCACCTGCACGGACTGCGGTCAGAGGTTCAGCGTGTCCTTCAGGCTGCCCTTCGACAGGGAGAACACGACGATGTCCGCGTTTCCGCTATGCGAAGACTGCCAGAGGGAGTATGACGATCCGGGGGACAGAAGGTACTACGCGCAGTCAATCGCGTGCCCGAAGTGCGGGCCCCGCTACTTCCTCCACCCCCACGGTGCTGAGGGGGTCGAGGCAATCAGGCTTGCGGCCAGAATCCTTGATGAGGGCGGGATAGTTGCGGTGAAGGGCATAGGCGGGTACCACATAGCCTGCCTGACAGACGATGGTGTGGTGGAGAGGCTGAGAAAGCTCCTGAAAAGGCCCCAGCAGCCCTTCGCCGTGATGGTGAGGGATCTGGATGCCGCGGGCAGGTACGCTCACATAGGTGATCTCGAAAGGGCTGAGCTTGAAAGCTATGTGAGGCCAATAGTCGTGCTCAGGAAGAAAAAGGAGCTCCATCAGGTGGCTCCGCATCTTGACACTGTCGGAATCATGCTGCCCTACACGGCTCTGCATGCGATCCTGTTCTCTTTCCTTGAAGCAGACGCTCTCGTCATGACCTCTGCAAACCTCCCTGGGGAGCCGATGGCTATCGAGTGGCCAGACGTTGAATGCGATGCCGTGCTGCACCACAACTTGAGGATACACAACAGGGTTGACGACTCTGTCGTGAAGGTGGTCAATGGCAGAAGAATGATCATCCGCAGGTCGAGGGGATTCGTTCCCACCCCAATTCCGGTAGGAGTAGAGAGGGAGGCGATAGCCCTCGGAGCTGAGCTGTACAACTCCGTAGCCGTCCTCAAGGACGGCAAGGCAATCCCCTCCCAGTACATAGGCAACACCTCCAACTTCAGGACATTCAGCGAGTTCTTCAAGAGAGCCGTGGACTTCTGGATCGAGTATCTGGACGTTAGGCCAGAGTATGTGGTGAGAGACCTCCACCCGCTCTACAACACCTCGTCATACGCGGATGAGCTGGCAGGGAGGATGGATGCGAGGGTGATATCTGTCCAGCACCACCTCGCACACGCGCTGTCGGTCATGGCCGAGAGGGGGATTGACGAGGCTGTTGCCATAGCTGTTGACGGAGCTGGCTTCGGGGCCGATGGCACCATATGGGGAGGGGAGGTGCTGCACGTCAACGCCAACGAGGGCGTCTTTGAGAGGGTCGCGAGGATGGAGAGGATAAAGCTTCTCGGTGGAGATCTATCCACTGCTTACCCCCTCAGGACTCTCTTCTCCATAATTTACGAGCACACTGGAAGCTGGGAGCTCCTCGAGGACTATTCGAAATACCTGAGGGAGAACGAGAGCTTCGAGCTGATGGAGATGCAGTTCAGGAGGAATTTGAACGTCGCTCCCGCATCGTCTGCCGGAAGGTACATGGACGCGATATCCGCGATGCTCGAGGTCTGCTTCGAGAGAACCTACGAGGGAGAGCCGGCCATGAAGGTGGAGAGCGTGGCGAGGAGGGGAGAGCAGATTTACGAGCCTGAGATAGGAGAGAGCTTTGAACCGAGCACATTCTCGTTTGATGGCAGGGAGCTGGGCAAGGGGCACGTCAGGGTTCTGGAGTTCGGCAGCGTTTTCGTGGACTCGCTCGAGAGGTACAGGGCTGGAGAGGACAGGGGCGTGGTTGCGTGGAGGCTCATCGATTACCTCGCGATGTGCTTCGCTGAGGTTGTGAGGGACTTCGACCTCCCCGTGGTTCTCAGTGGAGGTGTGGCCTTCAACACCCACTTCTCCCGGTCTCTTGCCGAGAGGGTTGATTACCTGACAAACGAGCTTGTTCCTGCCGGGGACAATGGCATTTCCCTCGGGCAGATCTATGCGCTGAAATCTCTGGAGGTGTTGGAATGATAAGGAGAGAGGATGGCGCCGGTGGAAAGTACATGACCGAGTTCCTTAGGAAGAGGATATTCTCGAGGCTCGATTCCAGAGCTGGAGAGATCTCGCTCTCGGACATGGAGGATTCTGCGGACTTCGATGAGAAATACGTGTTCACGACCGACAGCTACACAGCATTTCCACCAATTTTCAGGGGTGGCAGCATTGGCAGCTTGGCTGTCTGCGGGACATCAAACGACCTCGCGGTAATGGGCGCTCAGCCGGCATACATGTCCCTCGCGCTCATAATTCAGGAGGGGTTTGATGAGGGGACGTTCGAGAGGATAATGGACGATGTGAGGTACTGGAGCGAGAGGATTGGAGTTAAGGTGATAACAGGCGACACAAAGGTTGTGGAGATGAACGCGGGCATATTCGTGAACACCTCAGGCATCGGTGTGAGGAACGAGGCTCTGGAGAACAACCTGAGAGTTCTGAGGGAGTACAGGGACTACCCGTACAGGTGGGTGAGGGACAGGGGTCTGAAGGCGGGAGATGCGGTAATTGTCACCGGAAACATAGCCGAGCACGGGCTTGCAATGCTCCTCGAAAGGGAGGATCTCGGATTCGAGGTGGATGTTGAGAGCGATGTTCAGCCTGTGTGGTTTGCCGTGAAGGCTGCGATGGAGGTTGGGGGAGTTTCGGCCATGAAGGATCCGACGAGGGGTGGTGTGGCCGAAGCTCTCAATGAGATGGCGGAGAAGAGCGGTGTTGGGATACTTGTGGAGGAGGAGAGGATACCCGTCAGGGATGATGTTAAGGGCGTTTGCGACGCCCTCGGGCTCGATCCCCTCACAATGGCCAACGAGGGCAAGGTGGTTATGGGCGTGGAGGGTGAGATGGCTGAGGACGTGCTCAGGGTTCTCAGAAAGTTTGACGAAAGTGCCGAGATAATCGGCTACACGACCGACGAGTTCAGGGAAGTCGTGGTTAAGACGAGGATAGGGACGACCAAGATACTGCCGTGGCCCACGATAGACCCGATTCCGAGGGTGTGCTGACAGCACATTTTTATTTATCCCTGCAGGAGTTGTGGTGATGATCGCCTCTGCCCCGGGGAAGGTGATAGTCTTCGGAGAGCACTCCGTGGTTTACGGCAAGCACGCGGTAGTCTCGGCCATAGACTTGAGGTGCTATGTGAAGGCCGAGAAATCCGGAGAGGTCAGGATAACCTCCTCATTCGGAACAACCGGATACGACTTCGCCGGAAAGCACGCCTACATCTCCCACGCGATCAGGAGGTTCTCGGAGGTCTGTGAGGTTGGAGGAGTTGAGGTGGAGGTCAGAAGCGACATTCCACCTGCAAGCGGGCTTGGTAGCTCTGCTGCAGTTACTGTGGCAACCCTTGGAGCCCTGAACGCCGAGTTCAACGCCGGCCTTGGAAGGGAGGAGATATTCGAGCTCGCGAGGAAGGTTGAGCTGGACGTTCAGGGGATAGGCAGCGGGACAGACCCCTTCGTCTCCACATTCGGCGGCAGCTGGGTTCTGCCGGAAAAGAGGAGGTTCCACACGGACCTCGAGTTCGAGGTAATTGACAGCGGGGAGACCTCGGTCACGGCGGAGATGGTCAGGAGGGTGAGGGAGCTCAGGGACGCTTACCCGGACGTCATCCTCCCCGTGCTCGATGCCATGGACGCGATAGCGGTGAGGGGTGCGGAGGCGCTGGAGAGAAACGATATTGCTGAGGTATCGAGGCTGTTCAGGATGAACCAGAGCCTTCTGAGGGCCATAGGCGTGAGCACGCCTGAGATAGACAGGATAGTGGCGAGGGTTGAGGAAGCCGGCTATTCCGCAAAGATAACAGGTGCCGGAGGTGGAGGCTGCGTTCTCACCACCGGAATGGGGGAGATGAGGATATCACTTTCAGCGGAGGGGGTAAGGGTTGAGGATTTTGAAGATTGGGGGAGCGCTGATAACTGACAAGTCTGATGGAGCGTTCGAGGTGGCGAGGCTCGACGTGATCGAGAGCATCTCCCGCCAGCTGGATGGAGAGGTGATTCTTGTCCACGGAGTCGGCAGCTTCGGCCATCCGCACGTGAAGATGTACGGGCTCAGCAGGGAGGGCGTGGCGAAAACCCACCACGCCTGCCTGAAGCTCAACTCGATCGTCTGCGAGAGCCTTATAAGGGCCGGGAAGCACCCCCTCCCCGTCCACCCCCTCGAGTTCTTCTCCAGCCCGGACTTCGACTTCCTGAGGTCTGCGGTGGAGGAGGGCTTCATCCCCGTCATGCACGGCGACATCGTCTACGAGGCGGGAAGGTTCAGGGTCATGAGCGGAGATGAGGTCGTGAGGATTCTTGCGGAGAAGCTCAGGCCGGAGGCCGTGGGATTTGCCAGCGATACTGCTGTTGTTGTTGACGGAGAGGTGGTCGAGCTCGTTCACTCCGGCAACGTTGACTCGGTTCTTGAGGCAACGTCTCCAGCAAGCGGCAAGGCTGATGTGACGGGGGGAATGAGGGGGAAGCTTGAGGAGGCGCTCAGGATAGCGAGAATTTGCGACGTGTACATTTTCAGCGGTTACGAGAAGGATGCGATCAGGAGGTTTCTGAGCGGCGAGCATGTTGGCACGAAGGTGGCAAAGGTTTTTTAACATCTAAACCGCTCTTTTGATATGGTAAACGAGATTGTGATTAGTGCGATAGCCGTAGTGCTACTCTTCCTGATCTCGGGGCTCAAGATAGTCAAGGAGTACGAGAGGGGTGTCATCTTCAGGCTCGGAAGGCTCGTGGGTGCGAGGGGTCCGGGCCTATTCTTCGTCATCCCGCTGCTTGAGAGCATGCAGGTGGTCGACCTGAGAACGGTAACCTACGACGTACCCTCTCAAGAGGTCGTTACGAGGGATAATGTGACAGTTAGGGTGAACGCGGTCGTCTACTACAGGGTTATGGATCCGGAGAAGGCAGTTACCGAGGTGTTCGACTACAGGTTCGCCACTGCTCAGATAGCCCAGACCACCCTGAGAAGCGTGATCGGTCAGGCGGATCTGGACGAACTGCTTTCGGAGAGGGAGAAGCTGAACGTCAAGCTCCAGCAGATAATAGACGAGGCCACGAACCCGTGGGGAATAAAGGTCTCTGCGGTCGAGATAAAGGACGTTGAGCTTCCCAAGGAGATGCAGAGGGCAATGGCCATGCAGGCGGAGGCAGAGAGGGAGAGGAGGGCCAAGATAATCAGGGCGGACGGAGAGTTCCAGGCGGCCATGAAGCTCAAAGAAGCGGCAGAAATCTTAGCTCAGAGCAGAAACGCCCTGATGCTCAGGATACTGCAGACGATGAACGAGATAAGCAACGCTCAGAACACAACAATAGTGTTCCCGATACCCATCGAGATCCTCGAGTACTTCGCGAGGGAGAAGGAGGAGAAGAAGGAATAACCTTCTCCTCTTTTATTTTTCCAGAACGTGTTTTTCCGGGATGTAGCAGTGCATAACTCCCTCGAGAACCGTTCTGTCGGTCTTGGCGACCACATTCACCCTGACCTTCCTGCCCTCCCTCTCCTCAACCCTCGCCTCGGCCGTTATAACCTCTCCAGCCCTCACCGGGGCCGTGAACCTCACCTCTGCCCTGTACAGCACCACGTTAGGGTGGTTGACGGCAACCATTGCCGCGAGGTCTGCGGCGCCGAACGTGAATCCTCCGTGGACGAGACCGAGCTCGTCAACAGCCATCTGCTTTGTGGTCTTCAGCACAATCCTCGCGTAACCCTCTTCAGCCTCCACGACCTCCCCAACCAAATTTCTGTCTGCAAGCCTGTGGGTTCTGACCTCCATGTCCTTATGCTTCTTCGCCTGACTTCACCTTTTCTGTTTTGTTCAGGTTGTCGGTGAAGACGAGGAACGCTGGCACAACTGTGAGCGCGGCGAGGAGGCTGAGGAGTATGGCCATCAGGCTGACAACTCCGAAGTCAGACATTATCGGGAAGGGTGATGCGAGCATCGCCGCAAACCCACCTGCCATGGTCAGGCCGGATGTGAGGATCGGCTTTCCGATGTTCGTTATGGTTATCTCCACCGCCCTCTCTGGAGACAAACCCCTCCTGCGCTCCTCGAAGTACCTCTCCATGACGTGGATGGAGAAGTCGATTCCCAGCCCTATGGTCAGCGAGTTCAGGCTTGCTGTGACGAGGGTTCTCGAGTAGCCGAGGACGTACATCAGCCCGCCGTTCACTAGTATAACGACCGTTATCGGGATTATAGGCACTATCGCCTTCCTCGGGCTCCTGTAGACGAAGAGCAGGAGCATGAACACGAGAGCGAAGCTTGCGAGGGTCATCTTGTTCTGCCCGTTCACGATGATGTCGGCGACGAACATCTTGAGCACAACGTCTCCCGTGAGGAAGAACGGGCTGTCGCTGCCGTAGAACTTTATCTCCCTCGTGACCCTCTCGTACAGGTCTCTGAACTCCAGCCAGTCCATTGGTGCTACGGTAAAGTAGATTGCGTAGCTTGACCCGGAGAGGTAGGATGAGACCCTGTCGTCTCCGATCCTCGCAAGCTCCTTCTCCAGCTCGTAGCTCGTTTCAGGGATAGAGCCGAACTGCATCTTCAGAATCTTGCCGAGGGAGGAGTAGTCTATGATGTTCTGCTCCGAGTTGAGCACGTAGCTTGCGAGTTCCTCGAACTCCTTTATGGTGTCTGGGTCGAAGGAGTCTATCTGGAACACCGCGATTATCCTGTCCTGACTGCCGACAAGGCTCTGGAGCTCGTTGAACTTTCTCATCGCCGGCAGATCCTGAGGGACGTACTTCATGAAGTCCGTCTGGAGTGGAACCTTTGAGTAGCCGAAGTAGCTTGCGGACGTTATGATGAGGGTCGCGAGGAGGACGATTTTGTAGTGTCTGGCGGAGAGGAGCGAGGCGGTGTCGAGCAGTCTCTCCGTAAGCGGAACACCTTCCTCCTCTCTTCTCTTCCTCTCGCTCCTGTCGGTTGTGAGCATTATTGCCGGCAGGAGTGTGATGCTGAGGAGGTAGGCTATGACAAGGCCGATTGCTGAGACAATGCCGAACCACCCGAGCGCCGGAACGCCGGAGAACACCATCGAGAGGAAGCCTATGACCGTCGTGATCATCGCAAGTGAAAGGGCGAGACCCACGCTCTTTATTGAGATCACGGAAGCCTCCACGACGCTCAAACCCTTCCTCCTCTCCTCCTCGTACCTGCCCATGAACTGGGCAGCATACTCTATGCTCAGCCCTATGAGTATGGGAGCTATTGCGTTCGTCACCTCCGTCAGCGGGATGCCGAGGAGGGGCATGAGGCCGAACGCGAGTGTTGCGGTGAGAATGGAGACGAGGAGGGGGAGCAGCAGGTACTTCTTGTGCTCCACAACCCCCCTGAAAACGACGACGAGGGTAATGACCATCAGCAGCACGGCAACTCCGCCCATCACCCTCATGCTCTGCCCGATGCTCTCCTCGATCTGGTACCTTATCATCGGGTTCCCTGTGGCCTCTACCGTCACTCCGGGAGGCGGGTTGAGCTCAGCAATTCTCTCCTCGACCTCCTTGGCGATCCTGTTGTACTGGCTCTCGTCAGCCGTTACCTCGAACTCCATCAGCATGAGGGACTTCTTCGGGATGTAGAACGCCCCGTACTCGTAGGCAATCTCTTTGAGCTTGTTCTCGTCCGCAGGGAGGTATCCGAGCACGTTCACGACCGTGTGGGCTGGGGACTTCACCCTCCCTATCCCGTCCACCTTTGAGATCTCCCTGCCGAGCTTGAGGGCGAAGTCGAAGGTTTCGTAGTTTACGACGTCATCTCCCTTGATGAAGACGAAGATCGACGCGACCCCTCCTCCGAACTTCTTGGAAAAGAGCGTGTACTGCTGGTACTCTTTGTAGTCCTTGCTGAAGTACGTCTCGTACCCCTGATTCATCTGGATGTTCTGGGTGTTGTAGCTGGCCAGCAGGAAGGCCAAGACGACGATCACTATGATCGCGTACCTTCCCTTTACCACAAGGGAGGAGAGGAGGTCGAGTGCCTTCATCTTCTCATCCAGTAGGCTGCGAGGAGTATCGAAACTGCAGCCAGAACCACTCCTGCGGAGGGTATCACTTTCCTGCTCTCGGTGACGTCAATCGGGAGCTTTACGGGGTCGCTGATCACCCACTCGCCGTTGAAGTCCCTGTACTTCACCTCGAGGTTGAGGGCGTAGCTCTTCGGAGTCGCGTCCTTGTCGGCCTTTATCTTGAACGAAACATCCTTCTCCTCTCCCGGTCCGAGCTCTCCGATGTAGGACGAGTCGTCAGTCGTTGAGAACGGATCGACGACCGTTATCCTCGCCGTCGCGTCCCTGATCGCAACGTCCCCCAGATTCTTGATTTTGACCGTAACTATTCTCTCCTCTCCTGCCGGAATCTCACCCTTGCCGATTATCTCGAACCTCGTCTTCTTGCCGACCTTCACGCCAACGTCGAAGCTCTCCTCTACCTCCTTCCCGTTGATGTCGTAGTAAATTGTCAGCTTCGCCGGGTAAACGGTGTCCTCAGCATCTCCGCTCGCCTTCACCTTGAACTTCAGGACGGCCTTGTCAACATCGCCTGCAAAGTACTCCTCAGCGAGGGCTGTGAGGGGTGGCTTCACCTCGAGCTTTGCCCTCAGGGAGTGGAGAACCTGATCCGCTTTTATGGTCACCTCCACGTCTCCCTTGCTTCCCGCGTGCACGCTCGAGTTCACCCTCTCAACCAGAATCTCCGGCCTGTCCTTTACAGGCACTCCGAAGGCCCTCGAGGGTGTTTGCTTCACCTCGCCGTTGAGGGAGTAGATTCCCTGAATCTGGAACGGGTAGTAGCCGCCCTCATCGGCGCTCACGTCAACTGTGAAGCTCACATTAACGCTCTGCCCCGGCTCGAGCTCTCCTATGTACACAGAGCCCTGTGAGAGGATGGCCTGAAGCTGCGGCGGCAGGTTGAGCTTCAGACTGTCGAGACCCAGCATGGAGAGCTGCGGATTCTGGGAGGCGAGGTTCTGCAGGGCCTTTGTGTACTCCTCGACGTCAACCTGCTGCACGCCTTCCACGCTGAAGCCTGACGGGGCTGTGAGGATCAGGAACAGGTTCTCCGCCACGCTCTGCCCATCGTTTTTGACCGTGAGTGTGATTCTCCCCTTGCCTCCGGCTATGAGGTCGGAGCTAACGTCAGTAACGTTGAGGAGAACGTCTGGCCTTTCAACCACGACCTTCAGGTCTATCCTCTGCTCCTCCTCGGTGTAGGTGAACTTCAGGTACTCCATGTAGTACTGGGTCATGTTCTCGAGAACCTTCTCCTTGGAAACCGGGAAAGTTGGGCTGATGGAGAGGTTGTAGTAGTAGATCTCCTGAGCCGGGAATGGGGTTATGGACGTCTTGGACTCGATGCTGACGTCATCCACCGCCTCGTAGCTTATGTTGAGGGTGAGCACGTACTCACCCGGCTTTACGTTCCTCGCATCCAGAACAACTGGTATCTGGAGCGGCTGGAAGGCTGGAACTGCGGGGAAGAACATCTCGGGGGTCTTCACCTTCAGTCCATTGCTCTCAAACCTGACCGAGACGTTATATGCAGTTGTCAGCATCTCGGGGTTCTTGGAGATCAGGTTGTACTCCTCCATGCTGTCGTAGCTCTGCTTCCAGAGCCTTGCGCTGTTCTGCAGCACTACCATAACCGTGCTCTCCTTTCCCGCGTCAATGTGGTTGCTCTGGGCTATGTATGCTGTAAAGTAAGGCTTGTCCTTGTAGCTCAGAGCAGAAGAGGTTCCGATGAGCAGACACATCGCGATAATCAGCATGAGCACCCTTCTCATATCGACCACCTGTCGTAGCGGTAGCTACAAAAGTTATATAAATATTGCGGGATCAACATTTTCTGTCATGGACAGGATAGTGGAGGTTCTCAGGGACTTCAGGTTCTCCGACTACGAGATCAGGGTACTCCTCGCCCTTGTGATGGAGGGGGAGATGACCGCCTCAGAGCTTGCCGAGAAGAGCGGGGTGCCGAGGACGTCCGTTTACGAGGTGGTCAGGAGCCTTGAGAGCAAGGGCTTTGTGGAGTCCTTCGGCAAGCCCCTGAAGTTCAGGGCCCTGTCTGCAGACAGGCTTGTCGAGCTCTTCTCCCTCAGAATCAAGGAGAAGATCGAGGTGCTGAGCTCGGGGCTGAAGGAGCTGGAAAAGCACAGCAGGAAAGAGGTAGTGGAGTTCTATAGAGGTGATATCGCGTATCAGGTTGTTGACGAGTTTGTCAGGCATTCTGATGGCGTTGAGGTTTACGCGATCTCGCTAAACGGTGAGATGAAGAGGATCTTCGAGAAGTACGAAGACAAGGTGAGGGTTTTTCTGTCCGGAAAGAGCGAGGTTGTGCACGGAATTGCCTTCTCCGGAGAGAAGGTGCTGATATTCACTGTGAGGAACGATGAGCCCCACATAATGGTCGGGTCGGGAGAGTTCGTTGAGTTTTACAGGGATATGGTTGAGGCCTTCAAAAAGAAAAGAGACGGAGGTGTGGAGGTTTAACCGGCCTCGAGAAGCTCGATTCCGTCGTCAGTTAGCTTGAGCTTTCCATCTTCCTCAACCACAAAGCCCTCCCTTATCAGCCAGTCGAGGTTGAACTTCAGCTGGAAGTCCGTCAGGTTGAGCTCGTTCTTTAGCTCCTCCCTGCTTTTACCGTGAATTCCAATTGCCGCGACTATCTGCCTCCTGATCGGGCTCATGGAAGCCTTGAAAAGCTTCTCGTGGTGCTCCCTATTTCTCTCCTTCTTCTCTGCCATCTCTAACCACCTCTTCTGTAGTTGAAAGTGTATTCCTTCATAATAATTTTTTCGAATTTTTCGGTTCACTTGCAAAACTGTTCACCTATCACCCTGTCCAGTATCCTCAGGAACTCCTCCTCGCTCCCCTTTGGTATCGTCGCTCCGGCAGCTATGCTGTGCCCACCCCCTTTTCCACCAACCTTCTCGGCGGCGATCTTTATTGCCTGTGCCAGATGCACGCCCCTTTCCACGAGAAGCTTCGTTGCTCTCGCAGACACCTTCACCCCGTCCTCGTTTTCCGCGAAGGCTATGATGGGCTTGTTCCTGTTCGCGAAGGAGTAGCTCATTCCCGCGACTATTCCCACTATCGTGTCCAGTATCTTCCTGCCCGCGTGGAAGTACTGGATGTTTTGCATCTCTTCTATTCCAATCTCGTCAACGAGCCTCAGCCCATCGCTCAGGTTTCTCCTGTGGTTCTGCAGCAGCGACCTTGCCCTTGAAAATGCCTTCCCCCTGTCACCGAGGCAAACGAGAAGCCCGACCTCCTCCTCTCCATACCTCGCAGTTGCGTTAAGCAGCGTGGAGAACTCCATCGCGTCCCTAAGCTCGCTCCCTTCCTCCTCTTCCAGCAGGATGTATGTGTCCCCGACCATCCTCATTATCTGGCTGAACGGGGTGTTGCTGCTCATCAGAAGCCTCACTATCTCGGACACAGCCTTCCTCTTCTCCTCCTCGCTGAGGTCTATCCACCTGAGCCACCTCTCCCCGTCCTTCACCCTCACACCTATGGAGTCAAGGAACCTGATCGCTCCTCTCTCACTTCCGCTTATCCCGGGCATGTAGGGGTCGAACGTGTACTCCAGCATCTTGTAAACGGGCCTCGTCTGCTTCCCGAAGAACTTCAGGTCCCTGACAACTTTAACGTACCCGTTCCTCACGGCCTCGTCCACAATGCTGCTGTTCAGCCCGATGAGTCTTCCGTAGTTGCTGTCCTGCAGATCTCCAACCGCTCCGACTATGGCTATGGCTGAGAGGTCGTAGTTCAGGCCAAGAGCCCTTGCGAGGAGGTATGTGGTTGTCGCTCCGCTCAGCTCGTAGCTGCCATCGTATCCGAAAATGTGGGGGTTCAGCTGATTCTCCGTGACCTTCTCAGGAACGTGATGATCTGTTACGATAAAATTGAGTCCGGATTTCTCTATGGAGCTGATCTGCCCTGAGCCAAGATCCGTGAACCAGACGAACGTGCTCTCGTTGGCTATTCTCTCAATCTCCTCATCATCGAGCGACTTCACGAACCTTATCCTTACCTCCTTTCCCGCCCTTTCTAAGCACCTGTAGGCTATCGCCCCGGAGGTTATGCCGTCTGCATCAATGTGGGTGACAACCGTAACCTCTTCTGCCTTTCTTACAACATCTGAGAGCTCAGAAGCCCGCTTTAGAATTTCTTTCACAGAAAAATGGTGGGGAAAAAAGAGTTAAATTTTTTGCTCAGAAGCCCATGCCGCCCATTCCGCCCATGTCGCCGCCTTCGTCGCCCTCGTCCTCCTTGCCCTTGCTGAGCTCCTTGGCGGCTATGACGTCGTCGATCCTGAGTAGCATGACCGCAACCTCAGTCGCGCTCTCGATGGCCTGCGTCTTGATCCTGAGCGGCTCGAGGACGCCAGCCTCCTTCATGTCCACGACCTTGCCGGTCTCGACATCAACGCCAGCGTACTTGTTACCCTTCTCGTGCTCGGCCTTGAGGTCCACCAGCACGTCAATCGGGTCAAGTCCAGCGTTCTCGGCAAGGGTCTTGGGTATTATCTCGAGCGCGGCAGCGAAAGCCTCTGCAGCGAGCTGCTCCCTACCACCAAGGCTCGGTGCCCACTCCTTGAGTCTCAGGGAGAGCTCGATCTCTGGCGCACCAGCTCCGGCAACGACCTTACCATCCTCGAGAGCGACCGCGACAACCTTCAGCGCGTCCTCGATTCCCCTCGCGATCTCATCGACTATGTGCTCCGTTCCACCCCTCACGAGGATCGTTACGGCCTTCGGGTTCTTGCAGCCTGTGACGAAGACCATCTTCTCGTCGCCGATCTTCTTCTCCTCGACGAGCTCAGCCTCTCCAAGATCCTCGCTGCTTATGTCCCTCAGGTCCGTCAGAATCTTAGCTCCGCAGGCCTTGGCGATCTTCTCGATGTCGCTCTTCTTGACCCTTCTGACTGCGAGTATTCCAGCCTTCGCGAGGTAGTACTGGGCCAGGTCATCGATACCCTTCTGGCAGAAGACAACATTAGCTCCAGCCTCTGCAATCTTGTCCACCATGTCCTTGATCATCTTCTCCTCCTGCTCGATGAACTTCTGGAGCATCTCAGGATCGGTTATGTTGATCTTCGCGTCGGTTTCAGTCTCCTTGACCTCAAGAGCGCCGTTGAACACCAAAATCTTCGCGTTCTTCACCTTCTTGGGCATCCCCGGATGGACGACCTCCTTGTCGAGGACGATTCCCTCGATGAGCTCAGTCTCCTCAACGCTCGCACCCGTCCTCTTCTCGATCTTGATGTTGTCTGTATCAACCTCAATCTTTCCGTTGCTCTCCTCAGCAACGGCCTTCACCGCCTTCACAACAATCTCCGAGAGCTTGTCAATCGCAACCTCGGCACCCTTTCCGGTCATTGCGGTTGAGGCTATCTTCTTGAGTGTCTCCTCGTCCTCCTTGCTCACGTCAATGGCAATCTCTCTGAGAATCTCCATCGCCTTCTCGGCCGCAAGCCTGTAACCGTTCGCGATGACGGTCGGGTGGATCTCGTTGTCAAGCAGCTCTTCAGCTCTCTTGAGCAGCTCTCCGGCGATTACAACAGCCGTGGTGGTTCCATCGCCTACCTCATTCTCCTGAGTCTTGGCGATCTCGACAACCATCTTGGCAGCCGGGTGCTCGACGTCAATCTCCTTGAGAATCGTAACGCCGTCGTTCGTTATCACAACATCGCCAAGGCTGTCAACCAGCATCTTGTCCATTCCCTTCGGGCCGAGTGTGCTCCTCACGGCCTCGGCAATAACCCTCGCGGCAAGGATGTTCATCCTCTGCGCATCTCTGCCAACAGTCCTCTGGGTTCCCTCCTTCAAAATCAGCACAGGCTGACCCTGCAGTGTTGCCATTTCACATCACCTCAAAGTTTGGTGGGTGGGTATTTCTATATAAGAATTTCGGTAGTGACTCGTGTGCTCCTTGAAAGGAGTTGGAGGGTTTACGAAAACGTTATTATGCATGATTAATGAAAACAGAAGTATGCAGGAGGTTGTTGAGAAACTCAGGGCCGTTCTGGCCGAAAAAGCCGGAGAGATTGACAGGAACAATGATATGGGTGACGTGCTCGACTTAATCAAAAGCTCTGGAATCCTCGGTCTGATGGTACCGGAAGAGTTTGGCGGAATGGGTAAGGGTTACTACGAGGCCTGCGTGGTTGGGGAGGAGCTCGGTAAGGTTTCGGGAGGTGTGGCTCACAGCGTTGTTGTTCACAACATGGCCGTTGATGCCTTAAGACTCTTCGGCAGCGAGGAGCAGAAGAGTGAGTTCTTCCCGAAGCTTGTCAGGGGTATAGGGACGATTGCCATAACAGAGGGGAAGGGCGGCAGTGATGTGGCGAATGCGGTGAGCATGAAGGCCGAGAAGCAGGGAGACAGCTACATACTCAACGGGAGCAAGACGCTTATAACCAACGGCATGTATGCGGATGTTTTCGTGGTCGTTGCGAGGACGGGGGAGGGTGCCAAGGGACTCACGGCGTTTGTTGTTGAGAGGGGTGACGGGATAACGGCGACGAAGATAGACCTTGCCGGCATGAGAGGCAGCGGGCTTGCGAGCGTCAGGTTCGAGAATGTAGAGGTGCCTGAGAGCAATGTGCTCGTTGGAGAGGGCAAAGGGATGAGGGTCGCTCTCGGAACGCTCGCGCCCAACAGGATACCTTTCTCTGCCATGGGGCTGGGTATAGCGGAGAGGTGCTTGAACCTCGCTGTGGAGAGGGCCAAGAAGAGGAAGGCCTTCGGAGGAACGCTCGCAGACCTTCAGGCGGTTCAGTTCATGCTCGCAGATGTTGCGGTTGAGATTGAGGCTCTGAGGAGGGTCATCTACTCGATGGCTGAGAAAATGGAGGACCCGGGCTACGAGGGCGCGGTGGCGAAGATTCTTGCAGCAAGAGTTGCTAAGAAGGCTGCAGATGTCGCGGTTGAGATACACGGAGGCTTCGGCTTGCTTTCGAGCAGCGAGGTTGAGATGGCCTACAGGGATGCGAAGGTTCTGGACATAGCTGAAGGTGCTACAGAAGTGATGAAGCTGCTCGTGGCGAGGAAGATCTTCTCTTAATTTTTTCCTGCAATTTCGCATTTTTGCTTAACCTATTTATATCCCGTCGCCCCCTCACGGGGACTGATGAGGGTCGGGTGGAGCTCCAGCCACGGCGAGTTCCTCATTGACGATTACTACTACTTCAGCAAGCTCAAGAAAATTGCAGAGGATGAGGGGATTGTTGCCGAGTGTGTGGACTCCTTCTACAGGCTCGAGAACTACGACGTCATCGTCTTCAACTATCCAGAGGTGCAGTTCAAGCTCAGGGAGCTCAGCAGGATGAGAGGGTGGCTGAGGAGGAGGAAGACGGTAGTCTTCGCCTCCTACTACAACAACCTCGACAGGGTGTCGGAGGTCATAAACCGCGCCCTCAAAAGGCTGAACTCCGAAATCAGGCTGGAGATGGACATGGTTGTTGATGAGGAGAACAACCTGGGTGACCCGAGGTTCCCTGTTGCCGAGTGGAACGGCAGGAAGGTTGTCATGCCGTGCAGCTCCTCTGTCAGCGGTGGAGTACCTGTTGTGAAGAGTGAAAAGGCGGTTTTTGCCTCGTATCAGGAGCTGTGGAGCGGGAAGGTCATAGTGCTCGGAACCTGCGTTTTCTGGGACAACTACTCCATCGACCTGCTCTCAAACCGTGAGCTTGCCCTTGCAATCCTCGCGGATGACCTCTGAAGCATAAGAGAGAAAGTTTATTTTGTTTAATAATTTCAGTTCTTGAGTGGTGATTGCATGAGGGTAGTCATAGTGGGTGGTGGAGCAGGAGGAATGACCGCTGCTTCGAGAATAAGGGCTCTGAAGCCCGACTGGGACGTCAAGGTTTTTGAGGCCTCATCTTTTGTGAGCCACGCTCCATGCGGCATTCCCTACGCCATAGAGTTTGACTTTCCGAGCGACGAGCTGATGTACTACAAGCCCGAGGTCTTCGTGAAGGAGAGGGGCATAGACCTGCACATGAACGCAAGGGTGATCGAGGCGAAGGATGGTTACGTTGTGGTCGAGGAGAATGGGGAGGTGAAGGAGTACGAGTGGGATAAGCTCCTGATAGCGACAGGCGCATCTCCGAAGGTACCGCCTGTCGAGGGAGTGGATCTCGAGAACGTCTTCACGGTCGATCTTCCGCCAGATGCAGACAGGATCAGGGAGGCTGCGAAGGATGCGGAGAATGTTGTTATAGTTGGGGCAGGCTACGTTGGCGTTGAGATGGCCGAGGCGTTCAGCGCGAGGGGCAAGAAGGTGACCGTGATTGAAATGGCCGACCAGCCGCTGCCGAACTTTGACTCGGAAATCGCGGAGATAGTCAGGAAAGAGATGGAGCAGAAGGTGGATCTCAGGCTTGGTGAGAAGATCGTGGCCATAGAGGGTAAGGACAGGGTTGAGAGGGTTGTGACTGACAGGGGTGAGTACAGGGCCGATCTCGTGCTCATGGCAGTTGGCGTGAAGCCCAACACTGAGCTTGCTGAGCAGCTCGGCGTGGAGCTCGGGGAGAGCGGGGCGATTAAGGTCAACGGGCGCATGGAAACGAGCGTTGAGAACGTCTACGCTGCAGGAGATGTGGCGGAGGCCAAGCACTTAGTGACTGGGAAGAACGTGTGGATCCCCCTCGCCCCATCGGGGAACAAGATGGGGTACGTGGCTGGAGTGAACATGGCCGGAGGAAACATCGAGTTCCCGGGAATTGTTGGAACCCAGATAACCAAATTCCACGAGCTGCAGATCGGAAGGACGGGGCTGACCGAGAGGGAGGCCAAGCAGGAGGGCTTTGAGGTCAAGAGCGCGTTCATCACTGCAAACACCAAGGTTCACTACTACCCGGGGGCGAAGAAGACGTACCTCAAGGTCGTAAAGGATGTGAAGACCAACAGAATCCTCGGAGCTCAGGTGGCTGGGTACGAGATGGTAGCGATGAGGACGAACGTTTTTGCGGTCGCCATTCAGGCCCAGTTCACGACAAGGGACCTGTTCTTCTTAGATCTCGTCTACGCACCGCCATTCACGCCGATCTGGGATCCGGTGATAGTCTCTGCGAGGGTGCTCAAGTTCTGACAAAAGCTTTTTCAGCTATCTTTTTTTGTGATGCCTGATGGCCGAGTCGCTTGAGGACATTGTCAGGGACATACTCTCCTGCAGGAACTGCAGCCTTTACCTCACGAAGAAGAACTACGTGCCCGGAGAGGGAAGTGAGAGAGCGCAGATAATGTTCGTTGGGGAGGCTCCGGGCAGGGAGGAGGACGAGCAGGGGAGACCGTTCGTGGGTAATGCGGGAAAGCTCCTCACGACGCTTATAGAGAACGAGCTGGGCCTGAGCAGGAAGGATGTTTACATAACCAACATTCTGAAGTGCAGGCCGCCCAACAACAGAGACCCGACTGAGGAGGAGATAGACGCGTGCTTTCCCTATCTGGCCCGTCAGATTGAGGTCATAAGGCCGGACGTGATCGTATGCCTTGGAAGGCACGCTGCAAAGACCATATTTGAGTACTTCGAGATCCCGTTCACGACAATCTCGAGGGAGCGGGGGGTGCTGAAGGAGAAGATAGTGGATGGGAGAAGAGTCCTGTTCATGGCCACCTACCATCCGGCCGCGGCCCTTTACAGGCCACCGCTCAGGCAGGTGATAGAGGAGGACTTCAGGAAGCTGAGGGGGTTGATAAAAAGAAAAAACACAACCTTGTTTGACTTCTTCAGTTGATTGTGCAGAAGGCCTCTCCGAGCGGCGTCAGGGTGATTCTGACGTTCTTTCCGTCTCTCCTCATCTCTATGAGCCCGTCCTTCTCAAGGCCTTTAAGGTGGTAGCTCATCTTGGCCCTCTGGGCCATGTACGCCTTCTGCTTTTCGAGCTTGCCCTCTATGAGCTTTATCAGGCTGTTGATCGAGTCTACCTCCTTTCCGTTGTTGTAGATCGCCTTCAGTATCCTCAGCTTGTCCTCGCCTATCTTCTTGAGCGGAGGCACAGGAATCTCGACGATCTTGTCCACGCCTACCTCCTTTCCGCCCTCGTACTTTGGCAGGGCCACGTACATCTTCCCGTCCACGAGCTGGGCGGTGATGTAGCACGAGATCATCAGGGTTCTCGGGGCGTCGGTGGCGTTTATGTATATCTGGTTCCCCTCGTCCTTCTCCTTTTTGAGGGCGCTGAGAATCTTTATGGCCGATCCGTAAACGTCCGACTCGTCCACGTAAATCTTCTCAATCTCTACAAGCACGCTGAGGGCCTTTTCGAGCTCTTCAGCAACGCTCTCGTACTCCTTTGACTTCGGCATCGCAAGGTACGCTTTCTGAATCGGGTAACCGCTCATCTTCAGGCTCTCCATTATCCTGTCCTTGTTCATTCCAACTGCTATGACGTGCACGACCTTCATGTCTTTCATTTTGTGCAAAACTTAATAAATTTTTCTATAGGATGATGAGCATTGGTCAGTGAGAACACTTGACATGATAGTACACAAAAACTCAATTGGTCAACTTTTCGTGAGTAGCTCCCACAGAATTGAATGAGTGAACTGATTCGGAATACTTACAATTATCTTGATTCTGACACGAGTTCAGTTTTGATAACAGCGTTTAAATTTGCAGGTGTATATTACGCACAATAAATCATTAAATTTACTTAATAATAAACTTCGCTTCTGATATTCTCTCCGACCTGCACTCCGGACACTTCGACGGGTTCAGGCTCCTGAACGTGAACCCGCATGAGAGGCATGTGGCCGGCATGACGTAGACCCTCATCCCCTTCCTCTTGGCGATCCTGCCCAATGACTCAATTATTCTGAAGACCTCCTTTCTCATTGATGGGTCGAGGCCGAGCTCCCTGATTATCTCGGAAACGCTCATCTCCCTCTCCATCAGCAGGTCGAATATCTTCTCCCTCAGGTTCTTCTGGTTCATCATGTCACTCTCTCTATCTCCTCAAGGGATTTGACATTTCCGGCACTTCATAATAATAATGAAAATGGTTAAATACGCCTGCGGGAACATGGTAATGATGAACAACCTCAAGGAGTTCGCGGAGAGGCTTCTGGACTCGCCCGTTCCAGAGGGCTACGAGGAGGTTGATGCATATCCCGTTTACGGAGATCACGTTTTCTCTGCAATCAAGATTCTTGAGAAGGATCTCGATCAGCTCTACTACGTTATTGAGCCCCCCCTTGATGAGTTTGAGGAGGCGAGGCATGAAATTCTGAGGAGGCTTGAGTTCGTCCTCCCCTCCCTCCCCCACAGGAAGGACAAGGTGGAGACGCTGAAGGACGCTTATGAGCGAATTATCGAGTCCATGAAGCTCAGGATCGAGGACGACTACCACTATCATGCTCTCTTCTACTACGTTCTCAGGGACACGATCCTCTACGGCCCCATCACCCCCCTCATGAAGGACCGCCTGATAGAAGACATCTCCTGCAACGGCTACAACAAGCCCATCTACATCTTCCACCGCAACTACCAGAACCTGAGAACGAACATCACCTTCAGTGAGGATGAGCTGGACAACTTCGTCATCAAGCTCGCCCAGATGTCTGGAAAGCACATAAGCATAGCCGAGCCCATGCTCGACGCAGCACTTCCAGACGGCTCCAGAATCCAGATGACCTTGGCAAGAGAAGTAACAGACCACGGATCCACCTTCACCATAAGAAAGTTCAGAGATGAACCTGTAACACCAATAGACCTTATCGCCTGGGGAACGTTCAGCGTCGAGCAGATGGCCTACCTCTGGCTCTGCATAGAGAACAAAAAGTCTCTGATCTTCGCCGGAGGAACTGCGAGCGGAAAAACCACCTCCATGAACGCCGTCTCCCTCTTCATCCCCAAGAACTCCAAGATAGTCACCATAGAGGACACGAGGGAGGTCATGCTCCCCCACGAGAACTGGATTCCCGCAGTGACGAGAGAGGGCGGGAAGACCATAGACATGTACGACCTGCTCAGAGCGGCTTTGAGACAGAGGCCCGAGTACATAATAGTCGGTGAGGTCAGAGGTAAGGAAGCACTGACACTCTTCCAGGCAATGAGCACGGGCCACACCACCTACTCAACTCTCCACGCCGACAGCGTTAATGGAGTCATCCACAGGCTGGAAAACCCACCCATAAACGTCCCCAGAGCAATGATAGAAGCCTTAGACATAGTCAGCATCCAGGCCCAGGTCTTCCTGGGCAGGAAGAGGGTGAGGAGGAACATGGAGATCGCAGAGATAATAGGCGTCGACCCCCACACCAAGATCATGAGAACAACAACCGTCTTCGCCTGGGACTCGACCAAGGACGAACACGTGATGGTCGGCAGCTCAAAGGCCCTCGAGGAGATAAGAACCCTGAGAAGCTGGACGAGAAAGGAGCTCGAACAGGAGCTCAAAACCCGCGAAAAAGTCCTCCAGTACATGCTCGACAACAACATCCGCGAGTTCAGAGAGGTAGCGAGAATAATCCAGACCTACCAGATTGATCCCGAGAAGGTGATCAGGCTTGTTGGGGGCTCTGAAGGAGGAGCTTGACACACTCGCCAGAAAGAGCCCCGAGACGCTGAGGTTCTGCGGGAAGGTTCTGAGATCTGAGAGGTATGGTGGTAGCGCTATTCTCATGGTTGTGGACGCGGCGATCACGTCTGTGGGCGTGAACTACTTCTCCGTCGTTGTTCCGAGGGTTCTCCAGTTCAAGGAAAAGTTTGTCGACTCAGGAGAGATTTCCACCCTCGAAGATCTGGTGAGGGCAGATGAAAGCAGACTTTACAGCATCTGGAGGAACAGGAGGAGCTGGAGCGTTGCTAAAGGTGTGGCTGAAGAGCTGCTTGAGCATGGAGATGGTGTTGAGGCGCTGAGAAGGTGGGCGTCGAAGGCTGAGCTTGAGAGCTGGAGGGAGTGGCTCAAGGTTAGCGGTGCCGGAATTAACACATTTCAGTACCTCAGGATGATGGGTGGCGTTGACACGGTGATGCCGGACAGAATCGTCAGGAGGTTCGTTGAAAGGCATGTCAGCGCGCCTAAGAACCAGGTGGAGTTCGTGAGGTTTGCCGAGGACATTGCTCATGACCACGGCTACATGGCGGTGGAGCTCTGCTGGCTCTCGTGGCTCTCAAGCTACGACGACGAGAGGATACGGAAGTACTCGGCTCTTCTTGAGAAAATTTAAAATATTGCTTCTCTCCACTCGAAGCAGTGGCGAAGTGTGATGTTTGCGGTAAAGATGAGCTGCTCCCCTACAGGTGCAGTTATTGCGGAGGCACGTTCTGTGCTGACCACAGGCTCCCCGAGAAGCACGGCTGTGAGGGGCTTTACGACATACCCGTGAAGGTCAAGAGGGACATAGGTGTGGAAAGGTGGAGGGAAAGCAGGAGGCAGTACGGGGTGGAGTATTACGACCCCGCGCTTAAGAGAAGAAATCCTCTCGAGGCTTACGGTTACAACAACGTAATTCTTGCCATTATAACCGTAATGTTTGCCGTGTCAATCATCTACCGCCCGGTTTTCGGCCTGCTTGCCCTCTACCCACACGACTTCTACCTCCGCCCCTGGCAGCTTGTCACCAGCATCTTCATGCACGGCTCCTTCGACCACTACCTTGTCAACGCGATAGTCCTGCTGTTCTTCGGCAGCGAGCTTGAGAGGAGAGTGGGTGGGAGGAACTACCTGAAGATCTTTCTGCTGTCCGGGATTGCTGGGAATGTGATGTACATCGCGTTCTCCTACGCAACCGGCTCATTCGCACCTGCCGTTGGAGCGTCGGGTGCGATATACGGGATAATGGGAACCCTCGCCATAATCGCGCCCGAGATCAGGGTGCTGCTGTTCTTCTTCATACCCCTCAGCATAAGAATGGCGGTCGTGCTCTTTGCAGCATACGACCTGCTCATGACGCCCTTCTCCATCTTCACTGGCGTCGCACATGTTGCTCACCTTGGAGGACTTGCGGTTGGCATATACTTCGGTGAGAGGTTCAGGGCACTGCGGAGGAGGTACTATTGAAGGCGTGGATTGAGAAGGAGAGACTTCACGGGGAGGTCGTGGACTGCCTCACCATTATCCTTCCCACCCGGGGCTGTGCATGGGACTCCTGCCACATGTGCAGCTACACGCTCGACTCCAGAAGAGATGCGAGTCAGGAGGAGGTGTACAGGAGCTTCCTCAAGGCCCTTGAGAGGGGCAGGGGTGAGGTGCTGAAGATATTCACCTCCGGTAGCTTCTTCGACGACAGGGAGGTGTCAGGGGAAACGAGGATGAGGATCTACGAGAAAGCCTTGGAAGAAGGGTACAGGAAACTCGTTGTGGAGAGCAGACCCGAGTTCGTCAGGGAAGAGATCGTGGAGGAGATAGAGGAAGCGGGGATTGAGGTAGAGGTCGGAATAGGTCTGGAGACGTCCAGCGACGAGTATAGAAGCTTGTTGATAAACAAGGGCTTCACGTTTCAGGACTTCGTTAGAGTGAGCGAGATGCTGAGGCGCGTTGCGAGAGTTAAGGCTTACCTGCTGATGAAACCACCCCTGCTGACTGAGGGGGAAGCGATCGAGGACGTTCTGAGGTCTATCAGGGATGTTAAGGGGCATGCGGACATCGTCTCCCTAAACCTCATGACCGTGCACAGGAAGACCCTCGTTGAGAGGCTGTGGCAGAGAGGAGCATACAGGCCGCCCTGGCTCTGGAGCGCGGTTGAGGTTTTGAAGAACGCTGACATGGAGATCGTGTGCGATCCTGTGGCGGGAGGAAAGAGCAGGGGACCGCACAACTGCTTTAAGTGCGATGAGAGGGTGGTGGAGGAAATAAGGCGCTTCTCCCTCACACAGGACAAAGGGGTGTTTGAGACCGAGTGCGAGTGCAGAGAGAGGTGGGAGCTGAGCCTTGAGGCTGAAAGACTCACAGACATTTTCCTTTTTCCGTGAACGCCAAAAGTCTTAAATATCTCATTTCGGAAACTTGCAATGTGAGAATCGAAAACGGAACAGAGGGTTTCTCTGGAGCCGAAAGCGTACCTCTCGACGTAAACAAGCTCTTGGTGCCAAAGAAGGTCTTCTTTACCTCAGGCGTTGGCAGGCACGAGGATGCGCTGGTCAGCTTCGAGCTCGCGCTGAGAGATGCGGGCATCGAGAGGTTCAACCTCGTGACCGTCAGCAGCATCTTCCCGCCCCAGTGCGAGGTAATCGGGATAGAGGACGGTCTCAGGGAGCTCTATCCGGGGCAGATCGTCTTCTGCGTGATGTCGAGGGAGACCAGCGATGCGGAGGGCGAGAGGATCTACGCCAGCATAGGCGCAGCCATCCCGGAGGATCCATCCTTGCACGGCTACCTCACCGAGTATCATGGCATTTACAGGGGGGAAGACGTGGGCAGGAAGGCTGAGGAGAGCGCAGCGTACATGCTTGAGACAGCCTTCGGAATAAAGCCTGCGAGAACCTTCAACGTAACGAGGGTGGCTGAGGTCAGGGAGACGACAACGGTCGTCTCAGCAGCTGTTTTCGTCTTTTAAATCCCTTTCGTAGTATCCGAAGTTCAGCTCCTCGTCCTGCACGTAGTTCTTCTTCAGCTTAAGCGCTATCTCTGCCTTCTTCAGCTCCCTCCCGAGGTACCCTGCATGATCGAGCCTGCTGACCAGCCCCATTCTGAGAACGGTGTCTATGATCTCCTTCGCGGTTTTTCCGTGAACGCATGCTTTCTCATGGCTGCACACTATCCTGTCTCCCGAGATCCATATCCTGAAGTCTCCCAGCGGGTCTCTGTGGAACTCTTTACTCTCCACGGCCTTCTGGCAGTTCTCAGGCACCTCCGCTTCAGGAAAGCGCACCTTCTCTTTAAGGACGAGCAGGCTCATTCCGAGGTCCTTTGGCGGAGTCCCCTTCAGCCTCGCTCCCTTCACCATGTAGCTCGCTATCCTCAGCTCCCTGATCGACCCCCTCGTCTTCGGGCTCGCCTCGGTTGTGAACAGCAGGCTCGCTCCTACCTCTTCGGCTATAAGGGCAAGGAGGGCGTTCACACCAATTGAGTCGGCGTCAAAGAGCTCGGTCACGTTGCCAGCTCCGAAGAGCACCGGGGTTCGCGGGTCTCTTCTCCTGAACTCCGCATACCTTAGAACTGAGGGGACGAAACCGTCCATGTCGAGCACTGGATCGGCAATGACCTTCTCGGTCTTCGTTCTGACAAGATCCACGAGCCATGAGAGTCTCTCAACGTTCCTCTCCACCACCACAACAGCCTGACCCTCGATGTGGTCGAGGGCTCTGATGTTCTTCTCCGAGATGCTCATGACCATGTCCACCCCGCTCTCAACCGCCGTCCTTATTGCTCTGGGGGAGAAGGTGTCGACGCTCACAGCATCGCAGCAATCCTTCGCCACCTTGACGACCCTCCTGACGTCCTCGACAGAAAAGCTCAGGGGAACTCCGAGATCTACTATGTCCGCCCCGCTTTCGAGGTAGTACTCTATCCTGCCGGCGAGCTGATCCCTGTCGAGCTCCGTCGCATCCACTACTTCTGCAACAACCTTCATCCTGCTCGTTCCACCAATCTCAACCCCGTTTATGTCGAAAACACCTTTCTCAACGCTCTCGACAAGCTCAACGAGCTCCCTCTCCCTGTTCATATCTATGAGCCTGTCGGCCGGCACCTCGTGGGACAGCTCAACCGAGCCAATTCTCTCCATGACCTTCGGAATGTCGTACGCGTGAATTGGGCCGAGTCTGACCTTCGTGCCCGTCCTCCTCTCCAGCTCCCTCCACCTCCCCTTTGCGAGCCCCGGGACGAGGACGAGGTCGTATCTCGAGATGTCCACGCTGCTGAGGTGTTTTTCTGTGATGAAGGCAGCAACATCAACGTCTGCGACGTGAACATCACAGCCAGCAGAATTGGCCTTCACGATGCCCTCCGCGAGCCTTCCGGTGACGAGGAGGACCTTCATAAAGTTTATTTTCTCCGCAAATCAAAAAACCTTCCCATGTTCAGGGCCGAGCTTCACGTTCACTCTACATACAGCGACGGGCTGGATGGAGTTGAGAAAATCGTCATGAGGGCCGTGGAGCTCGGCCTCTCGTGCATATCAATAACGGATCACGACACCGTTCAGGGAAGCTTGGCTGCCATGGACTTCGTGAGGGACGAGCACCTTGGCATCACCGTGATTCCCGGAGTGGAGGTTACGACGAGGGACGGCCACCTCCTCGTGTTCTTTGTGGAAGACGAGATTGACAGGGGGATGAGTCTGGTCGAGACTGTGGAGGAGGTGAGGAGGAAGGGCGGGCTGTGCGCGGTCTCGCACCCATTTCAGGTTGAGAGGAAGGGGGTATTCAGGCCGAACCTTTTCAGGTACGTGGACGCGGTTGAGGTTTTCAACGCGAAGTACATAACAGGATTCTTCAATCGCCTGGCGAGGAGGTATGCCGAGAGGTACGGGAAGGCGATGATAGCCGGGAGTGATGCCCACAGCTCGAAGGAGGTCGGTTATGGAGTAACCTACTTCCCTGAAAACCTTAGAAAAGACATTCTGAGCAGGAGAACGGAAGCCGGCGGGAGGAGGATTCCGATAAGCAGAAGAGTCTCCTACCTTCTCGGAAAGCTTCAGTGAGGGTAATCTCTCATTATCCCCTCCAGCAGGGGGCAGGAGGAACACTCCTGTTTGAACTTGCACTCCATGCTCGGGTCGTGCAGGCAGACCATTGCAGAATCTATCTCAATTAAACATTATAAGCTTTTTCACCACGGCACGTCCTTCAGCCTCAGCAGGTAGGCTATCACGTTTATGAGCTTGTGCAGTAGGGGTGTGAGGATCAGGGCTATCACTATGACCTCTGCGGTGTAGAGGGAGGAGAAGTACTCGTGGAAACTTGCGAACACGATCGCCACGACAAGGAAGTCGAGCTGGTCGAGGAGAGGTGCCTTGCCACCCCTCTCTATGCCCAGCCTCCTCTTGATGAAGCTGCCGAGCAGGTCTCCGGTGAGGGATCCGAGGGAGAGCAGGAGGAAGAGGGTGAGGGCGGAGCTGAGGGGCATGGTGGTAAAGAATTCCAACCCCGCGATCTGCTCGATCTTGTACTGTGCGAGCCCCGTAATAAGCCCACCAAAAAGGCCGCCGAAAAAACCCCTGAAGGTTTTACCGTCACCCAAAATACGTTTACCGTCAACAAAATTTTTCCCGAGATCTATGGGTTTTCCGCCTCCAAAGATTACCGCAAAGTTGTTGGGAGTGTATGCAGGGAGAAAAAGCCAGATGGTTTTAATTAACGTCCAGAGCATAATCCGCAGATACGAAACGTTGATATATCGTTTTCGATAAATTGACTAAGATAATATTGGAGGTGGTAACGTGAACGGCCAGATCGATTATCAAACCAAGTCACTGTGTCCGGAATGTCTCAAGGTCATTCCTGCTCGCGTTTACGAGGAAAACGGAAAGGTGATGATCAGCAAGCGTTGTGATGAACACGGGGAGTTTGTAGACGTTTACTGGGGAGATGCGGAGATGTTCCGCAAGGCCATGAGGTACGCCCACGATGGGCACGGCCTTGCGACACCCATAGTTGAGGAGTCCAACTGCCCGTTCACATGCGGCCTGTGCTCGAACCACAAGAGCCACACAGCACTTCTAAACCTCGTCCTCACCAACCGCTGCGACCTGGCATGCTGGTACTGCTTCTTCTACGCGAAGCGCTCCGGGTATGTGTACGAGCCAACGCTCGAGCAGATTGTGGAGATGGTTAGAACAGCGAAGAACATGAAGCCAATCGGAGCGAACGCTGTGCAGCTCACGGGTGGAGAGCCAACTCTCAGAGACGATCTCGTGGACATAATCAGGGCGATAAAGGCTGAAGGGATAGACCACGTTCAGCTGAACACCAACGGAATAAGGCTCGCCCACGATCCCGACCTCGCGCTGAAGGTTAGGGAGGCTGGGGTGAACACAATCTACCTGTCCTTCGACGGTGTTGATGAGAAGACCAACCCCAAAAACCACCACGAGGTTCCAAAGGTTCTCGAGAACTGCAGGAGAGCGGAGCTTGGAATAGTCCTCGTTCCGACGGTGATCAAGGGCGTGAACGACCACCAGCTCGGAGACATCATTAGGTTCGCTTTCCAGAACATAGACATAGTCAGGGGTGTGAACTTCCAGCCGGTGAGCATAACCGGGAGCGTTCCGAGGAAGGAGAGGGAGCAGATAAGGATCACCATCCCGGATGCAATAAAGAGGATAGAGGAGCAGACGAACGGAGAGATCTCGAGGGAGGATTTCTACCCGGTTCCGAGCGTTTCCCCGATCTCCCACTTTGTCGAGGCCATAACGGGCAGACCGCAGTACGAGCTCACCACCCACTTCGCGTGCGGAATGGCTACCTACGTGTTCAAGATGAACGGAAAGATGGTTCCGATCACAAGGTTCGTGGACGTGGACGGGTTCTTTGAGTACCTGAACGAGAAGGCTGAGGAGATCTCCAAGAGCAGGATAAAGACCGTTCGGGCATTAAAGGGCATAGTTGACCTCAGGAAGTTTGTGGACAACGAGAAGGCGCCCTTCGACATAAGCAGGATACTGTTCGACATCCTCGTGAGGCACGACTACTCGACCCTCGGCCAGTTCCACGTGAATGCTCTCTTCATAGGCATGATGCACTTCATGGACCTCTACAACTACGACATATCGAGGGTAGAGAGGTGCGAGATACACTATGCATCCCCTGACGGGAGGATAATACCCTTCTGCACGTTCAACGTAATTCCCGAGATCTACAGGGACAGGATTCAGGCGAAGTACGGCATCCCGATAGAGGAGTGGGAGAAGAAGACGGGCAGGAAGCTCAAGGACGACATCGTCAGGGTGGTGAGAAAGGCGACATGAGGGCATTCTTCATAGGCAGGTTCCAGCCATACCACCTCGGCCACCACGAGGTGCTCAGGGAGATCTTCTCCGAGGTGGAGGAGGTCGTGATCGGCATTGGGAGCGCTCAGGAAAGCCACACCATCGAGAACCCGTTCACCGCAGGAGAAAGGGTGATGATGGTTGACAGGGCAGTCGGAGAGCTCATGGCCGAGGTGGGGGAGAGGAAGGTGTACATCATACCCCTCGAGGACGTCTACAGGAACAGCCTATGGGTCAGCCATGTGGTGTCCATGACCCCCTACTTCAATGTGGTGTACAGCAACAACCCCCTCGTCATAAGGCTGTTTAGGGAAGCGGGCTTTGAGGTGAGGAAGACCAAGCTGTTCAACAGGGTGAGCTATCAGGGGACTGAGATAAGGAGGAGGATGATCTGCGGGGAGAGGTGGGAGGACCTCGTGCCAAGGCCGGTCGTGGAGGTAATCGAGGGGATAGACGGGGTGAAGAGGCTGAGAGACATTGCGGGAACCGACGTTTGAGAGGGTTTTCGTTAAGTGGAAGCGGAACTTCGTCGCAGAGCTTGAGAATGGCGTTATCGTCAGGGCCTACTTCACCGACGGAGTTGTTGAGGAAAAGGTAGAAACGGAAACCGCGGAGATTCTGAAGGAGAGGCTGACCGACTACTTTTCAGCAAAGCCCGTCGACTTCAGCGAGTTCAGGGTCGTCTACCCGACAAGGTTTGCGGAGCGGGTTTTGAGGGAAGTGAGAAAGATACCCTACGGAGCGGTGGAGACGTACTCATCCCTCGCAGGAAGGCTCTCCACCTCTCCCAGGGCTGTTGGCGTGGCATTGAGGATGAACCTCGTCCCGGTAATCGTCCCCTGCCACCGGGTTGTGGCGAAGGGTGGGCTGGGCGGCTTCTCCTCGGGAGTTGAGGTGAAGAAGCTTTTGCTCGAGATGGAGTCAAAAGTTTCGCAGGAAACTTTATAATACCTGCCGGCCTCGTCTTTCAGTGGACGTTCTCAAGCAGCTTTTTCTCCTAAACAAGAACCTCAGGAGGATCGTGGAGAGGAGACTGGAGGGCAGGCTGACGTTTCTCGAGTTCAAGTTCCTCAGACTGATATTCTCCGGCAGGAAGTCGCAGAAGGAGCTTGTTGAGCTAACGGGAATGACGAAAGGCACGGTCTCCAAGGTTCTCTCGTCGCTCGAGGAGAGGGGGCTGATCGTGAGGGTAAGGAAGGGCAAGGGCTTCGAGGTCGAGGTCACGGAGAGCGGTAGGAGGCTCATGGAGGAGTTTGACACCCTGACGGATGAGATCCAGAGAATCCTCCTCAGGGGCTTCAGCGAGGAGGAGGTCAGGGTGATCGAGGATCTGTTCCGCAGAATGGTGAGGAATCTGGAGGAAGAGGATGGATCGGAGAACTGAGGGCGTGAGGGTTCTTACCGGAGAGCCGGAGAAGGCGGTAGTTAGGTTGTCCATACCCATAATGATCAGCAACCTTGTTTTCACGCTCTACAACTTCGCTGACGGAGTCTGGGTTGCCGGGCTTGGAGCTGAGTCGCTCTCTGCGATAGGCCTGTTCATGCCCCTGTTCTTCATGTTTGTCTCCCTGTCACTCGGCCTTGGCATCGGAACGAGCTCGGCCATCGCGAGGAAGATAGGTGCAGGGGACAAGAGGGGGGCGGACAACGTCGCAACCCACTCCCTCGTCATCGCCGCCATGCTCTCGATCGTGATCCTCTCGACGTACTTCAGGCTCGAGCAGATCCTCGCCCTGCTCGGGGCAAGCGGAAAGGTGCTGGAGGAGGCTCTGACCTACGGGAGGATTGTCGTGGCGGGCTCCATGTTCATAGTCTTCAACAACGTCGCCGTTGGGATACTGAACGGGGAGGGCAATACCAAGAGATCAATGTACGCCAACGTTGCCGGCTCGCTGCTGAACATAGCCCTTGACCCGGTTCTCATCTACGTCGCAGGGCTCGGAATTGCGGGTGCGGCATATGCAAGCGTCCTCTCCATGGTTTTCTCCTCACTCCTCATCGTTTACTGGATGTTCTACAACTCCAAGACTTATGTCAGGGTGTCGTTCAGAGAATTCAGCCCGAGCAGGCAGATAGTCTTCGACATACTGCGTGTGGGCCTCCCTTCTGCGTTTTCCATGCTCACCATGTCCTTTTCCCTGATATTCATAAACGCCATGATCGTCAGGGTGAGCAGCGCTGATGGCATCGCGGTCTTCACGAGCGCCTGGAGGGTGGTTCACTTCGGCTTCATCCCGATGTTCGGGCTGTCGGGTGCTGGCACTGCCGTGATGGGTGCCGCTTTCGGCGCGAGAAACATCGAGAAGCTCGAGAGGGCATACAGGTATGCGATAAAGGTGGCGGTGATCATAGAGGCCGTGCTGGTCGTCCTGTTTATCTCCCTTGCAGGCTACCTCGCGATGTTCTTCACTTACAGCGAGGCATCTGCCAGAATCTACGGCATGCTCGTCGAGACCCTCAGAATCCTTCCAGTCTTCCTCGTCTTCGCACCTCTCGGAATTCTGACGGTGTCGCTGTTTCAGGGGATAGGCAGGGGTGAGAATGCATTTGCCATCACCGTGCTCAGGACGATAGTCTTCCAGCTGAGCTTCGCGTACATTTTCGCTTTCCTGCTCGGGCTCGGGTTTGACGGCATAGTCTATGGAGTCGTGCTGGGCAACATCCTCGCCTCAAGCGTTGCGTTCCTCTGGGGGAGGAGCGTGATCGGGAAGCTTAAGAGGGAGTGCTGCTGACCAAAACTGTTATCAATTTCCGTAACAAGCTCTGAGGGTGTGCCTGTCTCAGAGGGAAAGGGAGTTCATTCAGGACTGGCTGAGGTATGTTGATGGGGAGATGAGCCTGACGGAGTTTGTGGAGAAGTGGAGGAGCGAGGGAAGGGACTGGAAGGTTTACATGCGCGTTCTGAGGCACAGGATCAACAGGAAGTACCAGAGGATGCTCTCCGACCTGATACTCATGAAGAGGTTTCTCGAGCTCGACTACCACCCGTGACAAGCTTGGCCACGAAGAAGCCCGAGCACCTGTGGATGTGGGGGTAAAACCGCTTGGCCTTCTCCAGCTCGGGGCTTAGCTCCACGTCACCGACCCTTGTCATCGCAGGCTCTCCGTACTCCACCTCCTCGAGCCTGACATCGTGCTTCCTGAGCACCTCATCTATAACCAGCTCGTTCTCCTCTGGCGTGAGCGAGCACGTGGAGTAGACAAGAACCCCTCCCGGCTTCAGGCTCCTCAGCGCCGACTCGAGCATTTTCCTTTGAAGGGTGGAGCAGAACCTTATGTCCTCAGCCCCCCTTGAGGTCTTCCTTGCAGGGTCTTTGTGGATTATCCCCTCCCCCGTGCACGGGGCGTCGAGGAGAATCCTGTCCGCTTTTATGCCGGTCCTCCAGAACTCGGCGGAGTTCATGTGGATCACCGCGGTGTTCAGAACGCCCATCCTGTGGATGTTGTCGACGAGCGGCTGGATCCTTTCCCTGTTGCCCTCTATGGCAATTATCCTTCCGGTGTTGTTCATCAGCTGGGCGAGCATGGTCGTCTTTCCCCCGGGAGATGCGGCGAAGTCCACAACCGTCTCCCCCTCCTCTGGCTTCAGGGCAAGCGGTGGCACGCATGAGCTCTTGTCCATCACGTAGTAGTAGCCGAGCAGGTATTCTGGCGTAGCTCCAACGCTGTACGGCTCCTCCACGATCTCGTAGCAGAACCTGACCTCAGTCTCTCTCAGCCTGAACCCCCTCCTCTCGAGCCTTGAAAGTAGCTTACTCTCATCGCACTTCAGGGTGTTGACCCTGATGTACTTGGGAACCTCTTCCATCGCCCTTACGAGCCTCTCGGTCTCCTCTCTGCCAAAGAACCTCTCCCACCTTCTTATGATGAACTCGTCGTAGCCGTACCTTTCCGCAAGCTTTCTCGAAAAAGGGGTTGAGGGAAAATCGAAAATCATCATCTGTCGAAGAACGGGTTCTTGCCAGTCACGGCGATCGGAATGCCCATGACGACATCCGACTTCGCCAGCCCGAGCTCCTTGGCTGCAGCACCAATCCTGTACATGACCCTGCTGTCTGCTCCAAGAACAGATCCGAGCTTTACGGCAGAGCCTATTGCGATGCCCAGGTCTATGAGCTTGAACGCGCAGTTGGGCCCCACGAAGTCCTTCCCTTTCTTCCTCTCAGCCTTCTCGAACTCCTTGCAGTTCTTGAACCCGCACGCTCCGCATCCAACCCTTATCGGGTTTTTGCCGTAGACTCCCACCAAGAGAACAGCGTCGGCCTTCTTGACGCTCTCTCCATCCCTTACAAAGTTCGCGTCTCTGTTCGGCTCCTCTGCCATCTTCACCATTTTCTCGGCGAGCCTGTCCTTCTCCTCACCCTCAACGAGCACGATCTCCACGTCGTCCTCTCCCCTCGACTTGGGGGCGGTCTGGGCCGTAAGGGCCATAAGCTTCGCCGAGAGGGAGGCGACCTTTTTCCTTAGGTTCTCGTCCAGCATAGGTACCACCTCACATGCTTCCAAGAAGGAAGGCCAGTAGCCCTACGGACAGGGCGAGCATCGTCCTCTTCCTCAGCCTTCCGATTTCCTCTTTTCCGACCCCCTTTAAAAGCTTGCGGGATGTTGAGAGCAGGAGGTAATCTGTCACAGACACCGGAAGTATGTACTTCAGATCCCTGTATTCGGGGATCACGAGAACCAGCATGCTCGCAATCACCGCCAGAATGAAGAGCAGGGCCGAAATCCTGCTGGCCACCCCCACCCCATAGGTTCTCGCGACCGTCTTGACATCCCTCAGCGCATCCCCCTCGACATCCTCTATCCCCTTCATGATCTCCCGCGCAAGTCCCGAGAGGAAGGCTATGAGCGACAGAACCACAACCTCGGTGTTAACTCTGCCAGCAACAATCGCGCCGAAGAGGAAGGGGGCTGCCATGGAAAATGCGATGTAAACGTTTCCGGCCACTCCGTACTCTTTCAGCTTCACGTCGTACAGGTAGCCGAAGAGCGTTATGGCGAGGGCGAGGGCGAACGCGAGGGGTGAGATGTAGAGGGCGAAGAGAAACCCCGGGAATGCGAACGCGACAGCTATCCACAGCGCCTCTCTCCTGCTCAGGTCCCCTCTGACCAGAGGGCGGTCAAAGCGTTTGTTTGCCCTGTCCACCTCATAGTCGTAGTAGTCGTTCAGCGCGAAGGCCGAGGCCTGCAGGAAGAGGGCGGTGAGAAAGCCGAAAACTGAAAGTCTGAGGTCAAAGTACCCGAGGGATATGAAAACTCCAGCGACAACCCCGAGACCGTATATAAGGCCGTGTTCGAGCCTCGTTACCTCCCAGACGGCCTTCAGCTTTTTCATGGTATCGTCGAGAGGTACGCGTCAATCCCCTTCTCGTAGATCACGTTCCCCACGATTATCGTGTCCGCGTACTTCAGCATCTCTCTCGCCTTCTCTCCGCTGTCTATCCCTCCTCCGTAGAAGAGCCTGGCTTTCCTGAGCACTCCGCTTATCTCCCTGACAACCTCCGGATCTCCGTACGTTCCGCTGTACTCGACGTATATCACGGGCAGGTTCAGCATCTCCTCTCCAACAAAAGCGTAGCTCGCAGCCTCTCTCGCAGAGATCCTGCACTTCGCCCTCGTCACCCTTCCGACTGCCGAGTTCTCGTTCAGCACTATGTACCCCTCAAGGATCACCTTGCTATTGAGCATCTCCCTGAAGCTCTCCAGCCTGCTGTAGTGCATCTCAACCCAGCTGGCGTGCTTTCCGGTGATCCACTCTCCGTCCTCAGAGTTCAGGACGAGAGGGACGAATATGTAGTCCGCCTCGTAAACAACGTTCGACGGATCGGAGGGCTCGAGAATCGTGGGAAGGCCGTAGTCCCGAATCTCATCAAAGAGCCTCTTGGCCTTCTCGAAGGTCACGTTCTGAGTCCCGGAAACCATCACCGCATCAGTTCCGCTCTCCGCAACAGCCTTTATGAGCTCCGGAGGGTTATCTCTATCCGGATCGAGCTTGGTTATGTGCCTCAGTCTCTCCAGCATCCAGTCTGAGAGGGGAAGATGAAAATAAAAATGTTTCCGGCTAAATGTACTCCTCCCTCGATTTGATGGTGAACTCCTTTATCAGGAATCCCTCGGTTATCATGTACCCTATCTTGTTGGTCAGCTGCTGCAGAGCCGAGTGCTCCACCTCGAACACGTACCTGTCGGGATGCTCCTCGACCCTCTTTATGCTGACGAGAACGTCGTACAGGCTCTTCTGGTAGGTGGTGGTCGCCTGGTCGGCTATGTCTATCAGGCAGAAGTTGATCAGCGTCACATCGTCGGGTATGAGGTCGAAGAGTATCGAGAGGTTCATAACCCCCTCCTGTCCATAAAAGAACACGAAAGTTGGGAACCCGAAAATGACCATTATCTTGTCTCCCTTCTCGTTGATCAGCCTTCTGAGCTTTTCGAGAACGATTTTGGATGGGACAACATCTCTGTCCTTGTGGACGAATATCTCCCGTATTTCGATGTCGCACTCGATTCCAAACTGCTCCCTTATTATCTTGAACAGCCTCCTGTCCTTTCTCGTGAGGAACACCAGAATTATCTCATCTCTCCCGAACTTCGGTATTATGTGGTTCAGTGTGAGCATGACGGGTATGACGGGGTTGTCCACCTTCACCAGCGTCCTGAATCCCTTGAGGGACGAGAAGAACTCTCCAAGTGTGGAGATGCCGTTATTCATCAATTACATCTTCTGCGTGCAAATGTAAAAATGTTTTTGTTATCTCTTGTTTCTTGGCATGCAGATTATCTCCCTTATCTCCATGTTGAAGAACGTATTCATGTGGGCTGGCCTGAGGATGACGGCGGTATCTGCCCCCCTGCTCCTCCCTCCTATCGTCACGACCTCCTCTATGGGTATGGCTCCGCTGTCTGCCGCCATTATGGCTATCTCAACGCACACCTTCAGCCCGTGCCCGAACAAAGCTCTCAGAGCTTCGGCAATCGCCTCGACCCTGCTCGCCCCTCCGAGCTTCCTGCTCATGCTCCTCTCCACACCGCTGAGCATGTGACTCTGCCTGACTATCTTGACCTCATTCTCCCTCAGAAACCTCTCGGTCTCCTCGTCCATACTGTTCTTTCCTTCCTCGTAAAATCCGGTGTGGTATGTGACGCAGACCAGATTCAGGTCCCTGCCCCTCGCATGCTCGAGAACCTTCCTCGCGGTGTAGCCTGTGGACGAGGCGAAGACTATGTACCTTATTCCCCTCTCCACAGCCCTCTCAACCGCAAGCCTGACCGCATCGTCTGTATTCTCCTTCCCGGGCTTCTCGAAGTAGTAAATCCTCTCCTCCATCATACTCTCACCATGAGCGCTATAGCGAGAAGCATGAGCACGATTGAAAGGATGAGAGCGTAAACCGCGTATTTGGAATCCCCGAAGACTATGGGTATCGGGCCTATGAGCACGACCCCTCCGCCTTTGACCTCTACCTTTTTCTCATCCTCCCCCCATTCCCTCTCTACCGATTCCCTTTCATACAGATCCTCGAACTCCGGCTCCCTCTCCCACATTTCTCTTTCCGGGAAGCTGTGGTGGGCTCTGCTCTCCTCAGTCAGTCCTTTGATCAGCAGGTAGATCCCGAGAACCACCATCGCCACGGCTATGTACTCGAGCACCCTACCACCTCGCCGAGAGCGTGAGGATTACGAGCATCGCAGCGATGAGCAGGATCGCGACCATGAGTCCAGCGCTGTTTCCGACGAGTATCGGGAAGGGGCCGATCATGATGATTCCCGCAAACTCTACGTTATCTGCCGGGATCTGGGAGAGTGAGTACAGCATGAGACCGAGAACTATCAGTGCAATGCCAGAGAAGACCTTGACGGGGTTCATGTAAAAAAGTTGGAGTCAGGGTTTAAGAATTTCGTCACTCTGGTACGTGAAGTTCGAGCCCGTGAATGCGTGCATCAGGAACTTGTAGTTCCTGGTGTCTGGCTTTCCGTCGGAGAACGCGTCTCCGTGGGTCACGTTCACTATCTCTCCCACGAAGAAGATGTGGTCTCCCGTCTCCACCTCATTGACGACCCTGCACTCCAGATTGGCCTGACACTCCTTAATGGAAGGAGCCTTCACCTTCTGGGACTCAACGAATGTCACGCTCATTTTGTCTGCCTTCCTCTCCTTAGCCCCGCTCACCGTGCCTGCGACCCACACGTCCTTCAGAAGCTCCACTGTCGGCACGGCTATCACGAAGTCCTTCTGCTCCTCTATGAGCTTCCTCGTGTGCCTCGTCTTTCCAATCGCGACACCGAGCATCGGTGGGTTGAAGCTCAGCGGAACGACCCAGTCAGCTGTCATGGGGTTGGGGTTTTCGATCGTTCCGGCGACAACGAGATAAGTCCTGAGGGGATAGAGATATCCGAGCATGTTTCTAACTTGAAAATCGGTGAATTTATGGCTTTCGGAGTTCTGAAGGTGCAGGGAGCGGAATTCACCTACACAAAATTTTTAAAACCACATGTTTATTGTGGAACGCATGAGCGACAGGGTCATCACGATCAACGTTGGCAAAAAGGGGATTAACGATAACCTGATCAGGGAAATCAACACCATTCTGGAGAAGAGGGGAATGGTAAAGGTCAGGATGCTGAGGAACTTCAGGAACATAACCATGGGCGGGGCTGACAGGAAAACCCTCGCCATGGAGATCGCGGAGAAGGTTAACGGTGAGCTTGTTGATTTTAGGGGTTTTGTTCTGACTTTCAAGAGGTGTTGACGGATGGCGACGGTGTATGATGTGCCCGCTAACATGCTGATTGAGAGGGTCGCGGAGAGGCTCAAGGAGATGGAGGAATTCAAGCCACCTGCGTGGGCGAGCTACGTGAAGACTGGAGTGCACAAGGAGAGGAGCCCGGAGCATGAGGACTGGTGGTACTACAGGGTCGCGGCGGTGTTCAGGAAGGTTTACGTGAACGGGCCCGTGGGCATCGAGAGGCTCAGGACAGCATACGGTGGAAGGAAGAACAGAGGAGTGAAGCCGGAGAAGTTCAGGAAGGGAAGCGGCTCAATCATAAGGAAGGCTCTCCAGCAGCTCGAGAAGGCAGGCTTCGTAGCGAGAACGGAAGAGGGCAGGGTCGTAACTCCTCAGGGCAGGTCTTTCTTGGACAAGGTGGCCGCTGAGATAAAGAAGGAGCTGGAGAAGGAGATTCCGGCCCTCGCAAAGTACTGAAAAACTTTTTTATCTTCAAAACGAATTCCAGTGAGGTGAGTGTTCATGGACGACTTAGAGGAAATAAGGAGAAGGAAGCTCATGGAACTTCAGGCACAGAGGCAGAAGGAGCTTGAGGAGCTCGCGAGACAGGAGGAGATGGCCAGGAAGATCCAGGAGCAGAAGAAGGCAATTTTGAGGGTTATCCTTGAGCCTGAGGCGAGGGAGAGGCTCACGAGAATCAGGCTTGCTCATCCCGAGGTTGCTGAGGCTGTTGAGAATCAGCTCATAGCCCTTGCCCAGTCGGGCAGGCTGAGGAGCAAGATAAGTGACGAGATGCTCAAGGAGATTTTGAGGAGGGCCATGCCCCAGAAGAGGGAGACAAAAATCATCAGGAAGTAGGTGGTTTAGATGGGGAAGAAGACGGTTGGTGTTAAGAGGAGGCTCGCGAAGTTCTACAAGCAGAACAGGAGAGCCCCGATCTGGGTAACGCTGAAGACGAACAGGAGGGTGATTTACAGCCCCAAGAGGAGGCACTGGAGAGCGAGGAAGCTGAAGGTGTGAGGTGTTGGCCATGGCGAAGGTTGAGGTTGAGAGGGTGTATACGATAGGTCTCAGGCAGAAGATGAAGAAGTATCCCAGATGGCTCAGGGCGAAGAAAGCCGTGAAGTACGTTAGAAACTTCCTCAGCAGGCACATGAAGACAGAGCCGGAAAACGTGAGGATAGATGCGAGCATAAACGAGAAAATCTGGGAGAGGGGCGGAAAGAAGGTTCCGGCCAGAATAAGGGTTAGAGCTGTCAAGTTCGACGACGGAATAGTTGAGGCTGAACTCGTAGAGTGACATGCCGGAAACCGCAGCGATTCACGGCAACCCGCTGGTTGGACTCTACGTCAGAGCGAGCGAGGATCTGGCGGTGATTGGGGTTAGGGACGAGAAGGTCGAGGGACTCATAGCTGAAGAGCTGGAGGTTGAGGTGACGAGGACTACAATATGCGGGTCAGAGCTTGTGGGCGTGATGATGGCAATGAACTCCAAGGGCGCGGTCGTGAGCAAGAACATCCTGAGAAAGGAGCTTGAGGCCTTGGAAAGGAAGGTTGATGTCCTCGTGCTGGACACAGAGATAACGTGCATGGGCAACGTCATAGCTCTGAACGACAGGGGGGCGATAGTCCACCCGGAGCTCGACCGGAGGCTTATGGACAGGATCTCGGACTTTCTGGACGTTGAGGTCGTTCAGGGAACCATAGGCGGGATTAAGACGGTCGGCATGTCTGCTGTGGTCACGAACAGGGGTGCGCTCGTCAATCCGAACGCAAACGACTGGGAGATGAAGAGGATTGAGGAGGTGCTTGGAGTCGAGCCGGTCAAGGGTACGGTCAACTTCGGCAGCGAGATGGTTGGAACCGGCGTAGTGGCAAACTCCAAGGGTTATGTTGCTGGTAGAGACACGACGGGATTTGAGCTGGGTGTGATTGAGGAGGCTCTCGGGTTTTTGTGAGGTGGTGGTGATGAGGTTCGAGGTTAGCGGGAAGTTCAGGAACGGGATGGTCTGGATGCCCTTCAGGAAGGTTGTGGAGGCTCACAACGAGAAGTTTGCCGTGGAGAAGGTTTACTCCCTCATCGGCAGCAACCACAAGGTGAAGAGAAACCTTATTAAAATCGAGAGTGTAAGGGTCAGTGAATGACGGAGATTGAGAGGGCCATTCAGGAGAGGCTCATTTTTCTCGAGGAGCTGAGGAAGGAGGCAGAGGGAATACAGGCCAGAATAGTTGAAGTGCAGATGCTAAAGGACGAGCTCGACAGAACCATAGAGAGCCTTGAGTTCTTCGAGAAAGCTGAAGGAGACGTGGAGGCGCTGCTGAACCTTGGTGGCGGGGTTTTTGCCTACGTTGATGTGAAGAACAGCAAGAAAATGCTCGTGGACGTCGGAGCTGGCGTTGTGGTGGAGAAGGAGGTTAAGGAGGCCATAGAGACGCTGAGGAACAAGAAGCAGAATGTGGAGGATACTGAGAAGAAGCTCAGGGAACTTCTCACCCAGATAGCCGGTCAGATGGAGAAGCTCCAAAGAGAGATCTCGGAGCTGGCGAAGTCTGCTGGCAAGGAGTAGCATGTTCAGGGCGATTAAGGAAAAGCTGTCTGCCTTCAGGAAGAAGGTCGATCAGGAAGCTGAGGAAGAGCTTAAGGAAGAGGCAAGGGAAGAGCAGGGAGTGCAGGCTGCGGAGACTGAGGAGAGGAAGGCTCCCGATGTTAAGGAGAAGCTCACCTCCCTCATCCTCAAGAGGGAGGTCGTGATTGATGATTCAAAGCTCGACAAGATTCTGCCCGAGCTCGAGATGATTCTTCTGGAGAGCGACGTGGCCTTTGATGTTGTTGACAGGATCTCCGAGGAGCTCAGGAGCAGGCTGAGGGGAAGGAGGAAGAAGATAGGCGAGAGCCTATCCGACGTCGTTCTCGAGGAGCTGAAGAACGTCCTTAAAGACATTCTTAATCAGAACGCATTTGACTTCGACGAGTGGGCAGAGAGGAAGCTTGAGGAGAAGAGACCTGTGGTGATACTCTTCGTGGGCGTGAACGGGACTGGAAAGACCACGACGATTGCGAAGGTTGCCAGAAGGCTGATGAACTCCGGCCACTCAGTCGTTCTCGCAGCTGGAGACACATTCAGGGCCGGGGCGATAGAGCAGCTTGAGGAGCATGCCAACAGGCTTGGGGTCAAGATGATCAAGCACAGGCAGGGCAGCGATCCTGCTGCGGTGATCTTCGACGCCATAAAGCATGCGGAGAGCAAGGGCATAGACTTCGTGCTTGCAGACACTGCCGGAAGGATGCACACGAAGAAGAACCTGATCGACCAGCTCGAGAAGATAAAGAGGGTTACCAAGCCTGATCTCATAATCTTCGTGGACGAGAGCATAGCTGGCAACGATGCGATAGAGAGGGCGGAGATGTTCAACGAGGCGGTGGGCATAGATGGCACAATACTCACAAAGCTCGACGCAGACCCTAAGGGTGGCACGGCAATCTCGATAGCCTACGTCACCTCGAGGCCCATACTGTTTCTGGGCGTCGGGCAGGAGTATGATGATCTGATCAAGTTCGATGCTGACTGGCTGATAGAGAGGATTTTTGGATAGGTTTCTCGTGTTTTGCGTTTTTAGGACTCTTCGTGCAAGGCTATTTGAATAAAGACTTCAAAATCTGCTTTCAGTTGCTTGATCCCTTCCCGAACTGCATCTCGTAGAGCCTTGCAACCCTCTCTATGGTGTCCGCCTCCTCAACGCTCTTGTCGTCTCTCAGCCTCACAAACCTCGGGAATCTGAGCGCGTAGCCGCTCTCGTACTTGGGACTCTTCTGTATCTCCTGATAGGCGACCTCGAAAACGTACTTGGGTCGGAAGACGATCTTCTTCCCCTCCTGGTACTCTATCTCTGGCTTGAACAGCTCCGTCAGCTCCTCCAGATCCTCGTCCGTGAATCCCGTCGCCACCTTGCCAACCCTGAGCAGGTTTCCGTACTCGTCAAGGCAGGCGAGCTCGAAGGAGCTTATCAGGTTACTCCTCTTGCCCTCTCCCCACTCTCCTCCAACGACCACGAGGTCAAGGGTTTCCATGGTCGCCTTGAACTTCAGCCAGTTCTTCCCCCTCTTTCCGGGAATGTATCTGGAGTCGAGGTTCTTCAGCATAACTCCCTCGTGTCCTGCCTTTATCGCCTCGTCGAATATCCTCCTTATCTCATCTGGATCTCTCGTAACGGTCTGATTCGCCACCCTCAGCGTGTCGCTTTCCTTCACCGCAGACACAAGCCTCTCCCTTCTCTCCCTCAGCGGCAGGTCTATGATCTCCTCTCCGTCGTACATTATGTCGTATAAGTAGACCTTGAGCGGAATTTTCTCGACCATCTTCGACACGTCGTGCTTCCTCCTGAACCTCCTGAGCACGTGCTGGAACGGCATGGGTCTGCCGTCCCTCACGGCTATGACCTCTCCGTCCAGAATCACGCCCTCCCTGACGTTCCTCTTGATCTCCTCCACGATCTCCGGCAGAGCGTTTGTGACGTTCTCGAGCCTTCTCGAGTATATTGTGACCTTCCCGTCGGCATAGTGAACCTGAACCCTGCTCCCGTCAAACTTCCACTCCACCGCGAGGTGAGGTATCTCCCTCACAGCCTCCTCCAGACTCTCCGCGACCTGAGCGAGCATCATCTTCACCGGGACGTGTGGCGTGATCTTGAGGGAGAGCAATGCATCCCTTCCACCCCTCTTCGCCTCCACCGCAACCCTGCCATAGTCGTTGGTGACCATGTACGCCCTCTCCACGATTTCGCTCTCTATTCCGAATGCCCTTGCGATCGCATCTCTAATTATTCCCTCACCGACGCCCAGCCTCATCTCCTTCAGAATGAGCCTTGTCAGGTACCTCGCTTCGATGGGTGTGCAGGAGATGTAGAGTTCGGAGAGGAGGATGATCTTCTTCTTCTGGCTTCCCTCTCCGGTAAGGCTGCTCATTTCGTCGAAGACCTCTCTGAGCTTCCTTATGGTGAGTTCCTCCGAGAAGAGGGACGTCTGGGTCTTTCTCTTCACTACCTCCTCGGCGGCAAGCCCCATGTCACCCTTCTCCCTCACGAGGTTCTCGATTGTCCGCCTGTCAACTCCGGTCGAAATTCTAAGGGCCTCGTAAACAAGCCCTATCCCAACCCCGAGATCCCTCTCGCTCCACTCGGGGTAGACCCTGCCCATCAGGAAGAGAATCGTGTTGTAAAGGTCATCGTCATCCTCAATCTTCTTTATGAACGCGGAAATTCTCGCGGTCTTCTCGAGGGTTGAGGAGATCTTCTCCACAACGCTGCACAGCTCGACAAACTCTGAGAACGTGAGCATACTAATACTTGGGGGCGGGAGTATATTACAGTTTATCCTCTCCTTGCACAATGCTCCTTTTCATCTCCCTGAGCATAGAGGGCATGTCTATCTCCATCGGGCACACCTCCATGCACTTCCCGCACAGCGTTGAGAGGAAGACGTTTTCCGGGATCTGAGCAGTTATGGCGCTCCACACCATCCCCATGGGGCCGCCGTAGACATCGCCGCCCCATATGTTGCCGGCGAGCTGGAAAACCGGGCACTCAAGCTGGCACCTACCGCACTTGACGCACGACAGCTGCTCCCTGAACCTCGCCTCACTCCTGCCGTTGTCAATGAGGATCACGTGCATCTCCTGCCCCTCGATCCTCTCGTTCACGTTTATGTAGGCGGGAGGGAAGGTTCCGAAAAAGGCGGACTGCACGAACACGGACTTGAGGCACAGCTCATCGTTCGGCAGTATCTTGTCTATGCTCACGAGGGCGATGTACGTCTTCGGCAGGGTCGTGGAGAGCCTGATGTTTCCCTCATTCTCTATAAGGAATATCCTGCCCGATTCAGCGGAAAAGGCGTTGCACCCCGAAATCCCGACATCCGCTTTCAGGAACTTCTCCCTCATGAACCTCCTGACACCCTCGGCAAGCTCCTCAGCGCTTTTGCCGGTAACCCCTATTTTCTTCAGAATCTCGGCAACCTCTCCCTCGGAGTAGTGCAGGGCTGGAATGACCATGTGCATCGGCTTCTCGTTGGCGAGCTGGACTATGAGCTCCCCCAGATCCGTCTCCCAGACCTCGTTTCCGAGCCTCTCGAGGTGCTCCCTCAGGTGTATCTCCTCAGAGACCATGGACTTGGCCTTGACCACCACCTTCCCGCTGCCCACGATCTCTCCCGCAATCTCCCTCGCCCTCCTCGCATTTCTGGCAAAGTGCACCTCCACACCCCTGCTCTCGAGCACATCCCTCGCCCTACTCATCCATTGGCTGTAATTTTCGGCAACGCCGAGCCTCGCCTCCCTGACCTCCCTTGCGTAGTCGAGCAGGTAGGGGTGCTCCTGCACGTTCCTCTCCACGGCGCTGCTAAGGTTTCTGAGCGATCTGAGGATCCCCTCCCTTATCGACTCTCTTTTGATAGCCTCCTCGACCCTCATTCTCCCACCTCGATTATCACCGTCACTCTCCTCGGCCCGTGCATCCCGAAGACGAGCTTTCCCTCGATGTCCGCGGTCTTTGACGGGCTGCTGGTCGCAAAAACGTGGTTCGACCTCGCTCTCGCGTGAGCGTACGCTGAGAGCACATCTTCCATGATGTCCTCAGCCCTCAGAACTATTACGTGGTACTCTGCCAGCGCGCTCTGCCTCTTATCCTCAACCCCTCCGAGGAAAATCACCCCTGTCTTCTCGTCCGCGCTCAGTGCGTGGCTCACATATGCGTCTCTGAACTTTTCAAGAACCTCGTTCGCATCCCTGACGACCAGAACGTCCGCGCCGTTTCTCCTCAGCACCTCAGCAATCCTCATCTCCAATCACCGTCGCCAGATCAACGACCTCTCCTCCGGCCCTCCTCAGGTTCACCATGCAGATCGGGCATGCGGTGACCACCACTCCTCCCTCAAGCTCGCTCAGCCTGAGCTTTGCGATCTCCTTCGACACCGAGGGTGAGATGGCCTCTATCGGACCTCCGCAGCAGTTGGTCATTCTCCCAGAGTATTTCGGCTCGGTGAATTCTACTCCGGCATCTCTCAGGAGCCTTCTGATCTCGTCGGATATCTCTAGATACCTGCCGTAGTAGCAGGGGTCGTGCACAACCACCTCTGTCTTGTTGCCCTTCTTTCTGGGCCTTACGAGCTCGATGTAGCTTGAGACCTCGAACTCAGCTCCGGTGTACTCCGGGTAAAGAACCTTCAGGGCGTAGCTCGTGTGGGGGTCGGCGGTGACGATCCTCTCGACCCCAGCGCTTTCAAGGGTTTTAGCGACCTTCCTCGCATGCCTTTCGAAGCCCTCATCGTCTCCAAAGTCGTAGAGCAGGATTCCTGTGTAGGCGTCGAGCTCCGGGAGGTAGAACACCTCAACTCCCGACTTGAGCAGGAGGGAGTGGATGCACCTGAGGATTCTGTCCGCCTCTCTCCTCCTCTCCTCGGGGGTGGTTCTGCTGAGGATTCCGAATGGCAGGGGGAGGTTCTTGGACAGCCCGAGCAACCTCTGAAGCCCGGAGTTCTCGACCTTCTCGAGGTAGCTGACGATTGACTCAATGTAGGGGGAGAGCTGGTACATCATCCCCGTGAAGAACAGCCACTCCCCATCCTTCTTCACTTCAGTGTCACTCCACCATGTGTTTATCTTCGAGTTCTCGACCCCTATGGGGTTGCCGCTCCTCTCAATGTTGCTCGACAGCATTTCGACGAGAAACCGCGGGTCTATCATTCAGACACCCCTGCTCCAAACTAAAAGTTGAAATAGTCGTATAAATAAGTTAATTTTGAGTCATGAGGGAAGAGGTCTACTTTAAGCTTAGGGAGAGTGTGGAGAGGTACTTCAGGGAGGCAGAGGAGGGAGGGTTCAGCTACAAGCGCGTTCAGTGGGAGCTGGACAACCTGATTTATCCGTACATAGGCAGCTTCCTTGCGAGCGGCGAGATCAGCAGGGAGCAGGCTGAGGAGCTCTTCAGGATGTGTGAGGAGAGGCTGAGGGCCCTTAAGGAACCTTTATAAACTAACGCTCGAAAGCTCTTCTGTGAAGGTCTACATAGTCTACAACCTCGGCCAGTACAACCACCTCATCCACAGAACCCTCAGGGATCTGGGTGTGGAGAGCAGGCTGATAGACAACACGACCCCGCCTGAGGAGATAGATGCTGACGGACTGGTCATCGGCGGAGGGCCGAGCATAGAGAAGTCCGGGAGGAGTGTTGAGTACGTAAAGGAGCTTGACATACCGATCCTCGGCATATGCCTCGGACACCACATAATCGCCAAGGCCTACGGCGGTGAGGTTGGAAGGGGCAGCGTTGGTGGGTACGCGGAGGTTGAGGTGACGGTTCTCGACGAGGACGAGATCTTCAGGGGATTTCCGGAAAAGATCAGGGTGTGGGCCAGCCACATGGACGAGGTCAAGCAGATGCCCGAAAACTTCGAGCTTCTTGCAACGTCAGATGTTTGCAGGGTCGAGGCGATGAGGCACAGGGAAAAGCCAATTTTTGGGGTTCAGTGGCATCCCGAGGTCTACCACAGCCAGTACGGAGAGGAGGTTTACAGAAACTTCATTGAAATATGCAGGAGATAGATGAAGAAGACCGTAGTTTTGAGCGCCACCCTGCTACCCCTGATGATCTCCAGCGGAATGGTGTACTCTGTTCTGCCCATATACATCTCAGAGGAGCTGGGGGCGAGCAGGACTGAGGTCGGCGGTATATTCACGCTCGGGGCGACGGTTGGCCTGATAACTGCCTACGTTCTCGGGAAGATCGCCGACAGGCTTGGCAGGAAGCCGCTAATTCTCCTCGCCCAGTGCGGATTCGCCTTTGTCATGCTCTCCTACTCCCTAATAAGCGACAAGAGCTACGCCTACTTCATTCAGGTCTTCGAGGGTCTGTCGTGGACGATGCTCGGCGTCTCAGCTCCGGCGTTAATAGCCGACATAACCGAGAAGGGTGAGAGAGGAGAGGCGATGGGGATCTACTCCACAAGCTGGAGCATGGGGTGGGTTCTCGGCCCCATAACAGGTGGACTGCTCTCAGACCTCTACGGCTTCAGGTTCATGCTCAGAGCCTCGTTCATCATGCTCGTTTTCGGCCTTATTGCGAGCTACCTCGTTCTGAGGAGGATTGAAGAATGATGTTCTGCCTGTATCCGCATGCAGGGCATTTACTGCCATCAAGGTTGATTCTCCTGACGTAGAAACCCTCCCTCTCTATTAAGAGCTCTCCGCAGTTCGGGCAGTACGTGCTCTCGTACTTGTGCCCCCACACGTTTCCGATGTAAACGTACTCAATTCCCGCGTTTCTCGCAATCTCGCACGCCCTCTCGAGGGTTCTTACCGGTGTTGGTGGAACGTCGAGCATTTTGAAGTCCGGGTGGAAGCGGGAGAAGTGGACGGGGATTCTTTTATCTACGCCCGCAACCCACTCTGCGAAGTTTCTGAGCTCCTCCTCGCTGTCGTTTTTGCCCGGAATGACGAGGTAGGTTATCTCCACGAAAACACCCTTTCTGTTCAGGTGCTCCACGCACTCCAGCACCCTGTCGAGCTTCGCTCTGCAGATCTTCCTGTAGAACTCCTCACTGAACGCCTTCACGTCCACGTTTGCGGCATCGAGAACATCGAACTGCTCAATCGCCTCGTGGCTCATGTACCCGTTGGTCACGTAGGTGACGTAGTAGCCGTGCTTTTTCACGAGCTTGCTGGCATCCAGATAGAACTCGTGGCTTATCGCCGGCTCGTTGTACGTCCAGCTCACTCCATCTGCGGAGGAGCTTCTGACCATCTCCAGCACGTCCTCGGGGCTGAGCTCTCTCAGGTACGGGTAGTCAAGGCCGGCGAAGCTTATCTCATGGTTCTGGCAGTGGTCGCAGCGAAAGTTGCAGCTCACGCTTCCGAAGGACAGAGCTTTGCTGCCGGGCATGAAGTTGTGGAAGGGCTTCTTCTCTATTGGGTCGAGGTTTATTGCCGAGACGAGGCCGTAGTTGTAAACCACAAGCTTTCCACCCTCGTTCTTCCTGACCCTGCAGATCCCCCACTGCCCCTCCTTCAGCCTGCAGTAGTGCATGCATGTTCTGCACTTCACCACTCCATTCTCTTTCTCGTATAGGTAAGATTCTACCATCATTCCATTACAACTCTCCCTCAGCCTTCTTCAGCTTTATGGTGAACACCGCTCCTCTTGGCTCATTCTCCGAGACCCGTATCTCTCCTCCGTACTTCTCAACGAGCTTTTTGACAATGTAGAGCCCGAGGCCGGTTCCGGAGGTGCTGAACCCCTCCTCGAATATCCTGTCCCTTATCTGGGGTGGAATTCCCTTTCCGTAGTCAGCTACCCCCACAACCACCCACTCGCCCTCATCCCTCACCTCGAACTCGACCCTCTCCGTTCCGCCGTGCCTTATGGCGTTGCTGACGAGGTTCTCGAATACGGAGAATATCCCGCTGTCGGCCAGCACGACTCCGTCTCCTTTAAGCTCCCACTCCACGTCGAACTTCGACATGACCTCGTCGATGACCTCCGAAACCCTGAACCCGGAGAGCTCCGTTTCTCTCAAAGCTTCCTCTACATTTTTGAGTCTTTCAATCGCGTCAACTGCCTGATCGACCCTTGTGACGATTCTCTCACACATCTTGCAGCCCTCGCAGTGGCCGAGCTCGGCGAATCCCCTTATGACCGTGAGGTCGTTTAGAACGTCATGCCTGAGAATCCTGTTGACCACCCTCAGATTCTCGCTGACCCTCCTGAGCTCCTTCTCCCTCCTCTCTATCTCCTCCAGAGCCTCGTTTATTGAATCTGCGAGAACCCTTATCTCGTCATCTCCGGTCAGAAAGATCCTCTCTCCCGTGTAGTACCCCCTCTCCTTGATGTTCCTCATGAAATTCCCCAGTATCTCCACCCTCCTCGTGACGTTCCTGTCTATGGCGGTTGAGGTGATCAGGATTGCCGCGAAGGTTATGAAGGCTGAGATCACGAGTCCGGTGTAGAACGACTTCGTCACGAGCGGGTGGATGGTGTTGACGAAGGCGAGCCTGAAGTATCCTACAGTCTCTCCCGAAGCGCTTCTCACCTCGTAGTAGCTGCTGATCTCACCCCTCCTCTCCCTCTTTTCCCTCAGAAACTCCAGAACGTCCACGCCAACGAGCTCCCTGATCCTCTCGAGCTCTGAGGGACTGAGTATCTCGACCGTGGCTACGTAGCCCACAAAGTCTCCGTGGTAGTAGACGGGGTACGAGGCGAACATGTAAACCCAGCTGCCGACCAGAAACCCCCTCCTTAGCTCCCCGCGGGTGAAAGCTTCGCGGGCTATCTCCCTGCACTCGTTCTCGAAGCTCGAGTCATCGACGAGCGCAGCCTTGATAATCTTCACGACCTCCCCTCGCTCGTTGCAGAGTATTATGTACTCCACGTCGTGCACCTTCGCTATCTCGAACAGCTTCGTGCTCGACTCGGCATTTCCAGATGCGAGAATGGCAGTTTCGACGAGCTGCTTGTACTTGTCCTCGAGCAGCTTTTCGAACACCTGCACCCTCTCATCTATCCTCATCCTGTAGTTCTCCTCGGTCGTCTGGGACATCAGGGTGGTGACAAGAATGGCAAGTAGGATGAAAAACACGGTGAACGCGAGGGTTATCACCATCGTCATTTTCAGTTTGATTGACATTATTTCACCCATTATAATAATGATGCATCTATACTTACACTACCTGTGTTCACCAACCCTTAAAGCTTTTTCCTTAACATTGTTAACTTTCCGGTAAGTGTTTTAATTCCCCCTGAAAGAGATGCTGGTGTATGAAAATACTCGTCACGAACGATGATGGTCTCTACTCTCCCGGCCTAAGGGCATGCTACGAGGCTCTCAGGGAGCTTGGAGAGGTGTTTGTCGTAACGCCAGCAGTCCAGAAGAGCGGGGTGGGGAGAAGCATATCGATAATGGAGCCCATAAGGGTCAGCGAGGTCAGGGTCAACGGGATGGAGCTGTACGCTGTTGATGGCACGCCAACAGATGCCGTCATAATTGGAATTCACGAGATAATTGGGGAGCTCCCGGATCTCGTGGTTTCGGGAATAAATCTGGGCGAAAATCTCTCGACAGAGGCTGTGACCACGTCCGGTACGGTTGGTGCAGCTCTTGAAGCTGCAACACAGGGCAGCAAGGCCATAGCGATAAGCCTCGAGATGAAAGATGTCTACAAGTTCGAGTCATTTTTCGCCCCCGCGGACTTCTCAAACGCGAAGCTTGTGCTGGAGAAGCTCGCGAGGAGGGTGCTGGAGAAAGGGCTGCCGGATGGAGTCGATGTGCTCAACGTCAACGTTCCGGAGAGGTGGAACGGGAAGTATGCGTTCACGAGGCTCACCAGAAGGCTTTATAAGACAAGGATAGATACGAGGTTCGACCCCCGGGGCAGGAAGTACTACTGGATTGATGGTGTGGAGGAGGAGAACGCCGAGGAGGGCACTGATCTGCATGCGATAAGGAGCGGATACGTCTCCATAACTCCAATCTGCCTCGACATGACGTCCCGGGTTGACTTCAGTCTGCTTGAGAGGTGGTTCAATGATTGAGAAGGTTAACTGCGCTAAAAAGGCTATCGAGCTCGTTGAGGACGGGATGATAATCGGGCTGGGCAGCGGAACCACCGTCAGGGTGTTCGTGGAAATGCTCGCGGAAAGGGTGAGGGAGGGCATGGATGTTGCTGTCGTCCCGTCATCAATCGACTCCCACATGCTTGCCGTGGAGCACGGCATCAGGGTTGTGAGCCTGCTCGAGCATCCCGAGCCTGACGTGTGCGTAGACGGTGCGGATCAGGTCGACAGGGACTTCAACCTCATCAAGGGTGGTGGCGGAGCTTTGACGAGGGAGAAGATCGTGGCTTCGGCTTCAAAGAAATTTTACGTGATCGTCGACGAGTCAAAGATGGTTGACAGGCTGAGCATGCCCGTGCCAGTTGAGGTTCTCGAGTTTGCCTACGGCTTTGTTAGGAAGAGGCTGGCCGATCTGGGTTACGTTCTGAAGCTCAGAGAGGGAAAGGGCAAGCTTAGACCTGTCATCTCAGACAACGGAAACCTGATAGCCGATGTGGACGCTGGGGTGATCGAGAGTCCGGAGGAGGTCGAAGGTGCATTGAGGATCCCCGGAATTGTGGAGAACGGGATATTTCTGGCGGAGATGGTTGACGGGGTTGTTGTGGGAAGGAAGGACGGGGCTGAGGTGCTGAGGAGGTAGCTCATTATACTTTTTTACGGTGTTATTTGCCGTGAGCAGCAACCGGAAACAATTGGGGCCATCTTCATCGCCAGAAATGCATAAATATCCATAAATAACTCTATAATTTATGGAGTATTATCCAAGAATAATAGAGTTAAAATTGGAGAAGTGGTTAAAGAGAAGAGAGGTAATACTCCTAAAGGGTCCGAGGCAGGCTGGAAAGACCACTCTCTTTCTGCATCTCATGGAAAGAATGGGTGGTAATTACATCACTCTTGAAGATGAGGAAATGCTCAGGACATTTGAAGAAAATCCCAAAGCTCTCGTAAAGAGGTTCGGAAAAGTTCTATTCATCGATGAAGCCCAGTACTGCAAAAAGGCCGGGAAGGTGATAAAACTTCTCTTCGACCTTCACCCCGACCTGAAACTCTTTGTAACGGGTTCGGGTTCATTTGACATAAAGGTCGAGGTGGGAAAGTATCTGGTCGGAAGGGCAGTGTATTTTGAACTTCTCCCTTTGAATTTTGAGGAGTTTCTACTTTGGAAGGCGAGAGATTTGGTGAGCATCTTCAGAGATCAGAGAGAGATGGTTTTTGATTTTCTTAGGGGAGAGGACGTTCGTCCAGAGTCATCCTTCGAGCAAGAATTCCGAGAATTGCTTGATGAGTATGTTGTTTTTGGAGGGTTTCCGGCGATCGTCAAGGAAGATGATGTTGAGATCAAACAAGAGCTGCTCAGAAACCTTTACATGACATATTTGGAAAAGGATGTCTTCTTCTTCCTGAACGTACGGCACCTCGAGAAGTTCAGGAACTTGATGAAATCGCTGAGCTTTATGGTTGGTGAAATGCTACAATATTCGAGCCTGAGTTCTGACCTAAAAATGGATTTTAGAACTTTGGAGAGCTACATAGACATCCTTAGAAACACCTACATCGTTGGTCTCTTACCACCTTTCCACAGAAATCTCGTGACTGAGATAAAGAAGGCAAAGAAAGTTTACTTTTCAGATACTGGTCTGAGAAATGCTGTGCTTGGGGACTTCTCACCACTGGCCAGCAGAACGGATAAGGGCAAGTTGCTGGAGAACTTCGTGCTGAATGAGTTAAGGAGCTACGGGGAAGTGAGGTACTGGAGAACGACGGGGAAAGCGGAAGTGGACTTCATCCTGAAATTTGAGAACAAGATAGTTCCTGTGGAGGTGAAATCCTTCGGTAGGGTGAAGAGGAGTTTCCTGAGCTTTCTTAGAGCTTACCATCCCGAGAGAGCACTGGTCTTAACGGAAAACGACTTTGGTGTTAAGAAGATAGGAGGTGCGGATGTTCTGTTTGTTCCGCACTGGTTCGTGTGAGTGGTTATACCGGTGGTGAATGAAAAACTAAATTAAGCCCTCAATGTTTTCCACAACCATGAAGCTCGTGACCTGTGGCCTGCCTTACGCTAACGGTAAAGCCCATATCGGCCACCTCAGGACTTACATTCCTGCCGACGTTTACGTCAGGTATCAGAGGCTCAAGGGGGAGGATGTGGTCTTCGTCTGCGGGAGCGACAGCCATGGAACGCCCATAGTTGTGAACGCGGAGCAGCAGGGCTTAAAGCCGAAGGAGCTCGTTGACATCTACCACAATCACTTTCAAAAGGTTTTTGAGGCGCTCGACATAAACTTCGACTTCTACGGCAGGACTGACAGCGATTATCACCACAAGAGGACGAGGGAGATCGTGGAGAGGCTGCTCGAGAACGGATACATCTACCCGAAGGAGATCGAGCTCGCCTACTGCCCCAACTGCGACAGGTTCCTGCCCGACAGGTATGTGGAGGGAATCTGCCCCTACTGCGGAGCCCTTGCGAGGGGCGATGAGTGCGATCAAGGGTGCGGGAGGCATCTGGAGCCGGGAGAGATTCTGCAGCCCAAGTGCAAGATCTGCGGCACACCGGCGGTCTTCAAGAAGCAGAAGCACTACTACTTCAGGCTTACGGCGTTCAAGGACTTTCTCGAGGAATACATATCCAACCTGAGGGGTACGGAGAACGCGCTGAACTATGCGAGGGAGTGGGTGAGGGGCGAGCTGAAGGACTGGTGCATCACGAGGAACTTGGAATGGGGCGTGAAGTTCCCGGGAGACGAGAATCTGGTCGTTTACGTCTGGGTTGACGCGCCGATAGGCTACATAAGCTTCACCGAAAAGGCGTGCGAGAGGCTTGGCAAGAACTGGAGGGAGATATGGATTGATGGGAAAGCTGAGATCGTCCATTTCATCGGACTCGACATAGTCTACCACCACTGCATATTCTGGCCCGCGATGCTGAAGGGTGCCGGTTATGCTTTGCCGAATGCCGTTGTTGCGAGCGGGATGGTGAAGATTGAGGGCAAGAAGTTCTCCAAGAGCAGGGGATATGTGGTCTGGGTCGAGGAGGACTACCTGAAGGCGGGATTCAGCCCCGATTACCTGAGGTACTACATAGTCAACTACACCTCCCACCAGAAGGATCTCAACTTCTCATGGCACGTGTTCAAGGAGAAGGTGAACAACGAGCTGATCGCGACCCTCGGCAACTTCGTCTACAGGGTGCTCCACTTCGCATGGAAGAACTTCGGGGAGGTCAGGATGGAGGTCGATGGAGAGGTCATCGAGCAGATCAGGCTCGCAAAGGAGAAGATAGAGGACGCCATAGAGAGGTGGGAGTTCAAGGAGGCGAGCGATGCGTTCATGGAGCTCGCAAGCTTTGGAAACAGCTACTTCCAGTCCGCGAGGCCGTGGGATCTGATCAAGGAGGATGAGAACGCAGCAAGGGATGTCATAGCCTCAGCACTCGCGATCGTGAGGGCACTGGCTATCCTCGCGTATCCTGTACTTCCGAGGGCAATGAGCAGGGTTGCTGAGACCATCGGCCTCGACCTGGAGTCTGCAACGCTCGAATCCGCTCTCGAGGTTCCAGACGTCATAAGGGTGTCAAAGCCGAAGGTTCCCTTTGAGAAGATAGACGACAAGCAGGTCGAGGAGCTTGAGAGAATAATGATGGAGCGTGTTAGGGAAGCGGAGAGGAAGGAGAAGGGTGAGGAGAGCGGTGGAGAAGGTGAAGAGGAAGGTGGTAGCGTGGATGAGCGGATAAGCATTGAGGAGTTTGCGAGGCTGGACATAAGGGTCGGAAAGATCCTGAAGGCCAAGAAGATCAAGGGAAGTAAGAAGCTCATGAGGCTCGAGGTTGATATTGGGGATGATGTGAGGCAGATCGTTGCGGGGATAGCCGAGGCGTACAGGGAGGATGAGCTGGAGGGGAGGCTCGTTGTGGTTCTGACCAACATAAAGCCGGCAAAGCTCATGGGTGTTGAGAGCAACGGAATGATCCTCGCTGCAGACGTTGACGGAAAGCCCATCCTGCTGGAGCCGGAAAAGCCAGTGGAGCCGGGGGCGAAGGTGAGATGAGGGTAAGGGCGAGCATGGACGACTTCAGAAGGTGGCTCGAGGAGAGGGGCTACAGGGAGAGAATGGGAAACGCGGGATTCGAGGCCTTCCTGAACTCCGGCTTTCCCGCCCTCTTTTTCAGCAACTCCCAGCTGCTCTTCGCGTTCATATACTCAAACCTCGGTCTGCAGTCCGAGAGGGTGAACGAGAGAGTTAGATTCGAGCTGGCGAAGAGGATAAGCGCGATTTTTATGGAGAGGGACTACATGGAGATCGAGTTCAGCGAATGAGCCTCATGAGCGGGTACCTCTTCTCCTCATCCCACTCCAGCACTCCTGTGACCTTCTCACCCTCCACCTCCACCTCGACCCTCGCCTGCAGCATCTCTCCGTCGAGAGAGCAGTAGTTAAAGCCCGAGAGCTTCTCCTTCAGCTTCTCCCTGTTTATCCTGACCTCTGCACTAACAACGTATGGCTGGAGCATCACGCAGCTCTCCATGGCCTTCTCGAGAATTTCGGCGTTCTTAAGGCTTACAGGCGCTCCGATGAACTGGTGGAAGAGCGCGCCGAGCTTTATTCCAACCTCGAAGGCGGCAACCTCCTTCATGGCTGAAGTCTGGAAAAAGGTTATTTCACACTTTTGACCACTTGCGTTATGCGAAACGTCAGGGTTGCGATGACGATAGCCGGGAGCGACAGCATTGGCGGGGCGGGAATTCAGGCTGATCTGAAAGCGTTTGCGGCATTCGGAGTTTACGGCACCTCAGCCATAACGGCCATAACCGCCCAGAACACGTTTGGGGTCTCCAAGTCTGTCATCCTGTCAGGAGATATGGTTTACGAGCAGATAAAGGCGGTTGCTGAGGATTCTGGCATTGACGCTGCAAAGACGGGGATGCTCGGTAATGCCGAGGTTATCGAGGCGGTTGCGAGGACTGTCGATGACTTTGGCTTCCCTCTCGTCGTCGATCCGGTTATGGTTGCGAAGAGCGGTGCGAGGCTACTTAGCAGCAACGCGGTCGAGGCGCTGAAGAGAGTATTGATTCCCAGAGCGACCCTCGTCACCCCGAACCTCGACGAGGTGAGGGTGCTCACAGGCTTTGAGGTCTCGGATGTTGGGGACATGGAGCGGGCCGCTGTGGCAATTGCTGATGAGACTGGTTGCAATGCCGTCCTTGTGAAGGGCGGTCATCTCGGTGGAGGCAAGGCTGTGGATGTTCTCTATGATGGAGAGAGGTTCCACAGGCTCGAGAGTCCAGCTCATCAGGGCTGCTTCCACGGAACTGGCTGTTCGCTTTCAGCAGCAATAGCGGCAAACCTCGCACTCGGGAGGGACTTGCTTGAGGCTGTGAAGGCAGCGAAGGAGTTCATAAGTGCCGGCATTGAGTACGCGGTGAGGGCGGGGAGGAACTGCGACTCCGTGAACGCCATTGCGATTCTGGAGAGGGATGCGATCGCCTGGAGGATGCTTGCGGAGATGAAAGCAGAGGTTTCGAAGCTTTTGAGGCTTGACGGGCTTGAGAGGCTGATTCCGGAGGTAGGAATGAACCTCGCCTATGCCATGCCTCCCCTTTACGCGAGGACAGAGAACGACGTCATCGCGGTGGATGGAAGGGTCACGAGGGGAATTGCGGGGCCGGTCTGCTCGGGCAGGTTTGAGTTCGGTGCCTCAAAACATCTGGCAAGAGCTGTTCTTACCTACATGCGCTTCTTCCCGGATTACAGGGCGGTTGTGAACCTCAGGTTCAGCGAGGAGCTTGTTGAACTGCTCTCCGGCAGGTTTGTGGTGTCGAGCTACGACAGGCGAGAGGAGCCGGAGGAGGTGAAGAGGAGGGAGGGGGCAACGATCCCGTGGGGAATCGAGAGCGCGATAAGGAGGGCGGGCAGGAGGCCGGACGTGATATACCACAGGGGTGATCTGGGGAAGGAGCCCATGGTGCTGCTGTTTGAGAGGAGCCCGGCCAGAATCGTGAACGCTCTTGTAGAAATTCTGAGGGAGTATTAAGCTTTATTAACTGTTAACACCCATCGCTACTCAATTTTTTCCGGAACAAATCGCAAATGTTAATAATTATCCATTCAGAAGTTTCCGCGGAGGTAATAAGCATGGCGCAGGATGTGAAAATTATCGACCTGACGCTTAGGGATGGGCATCAGTCCCTTGCCGCGACGAGGATGAGAACGAGGGACATGATACCGATCCTCGAGCTCATCGACGAGGCGGGCTTCTACAGCATCGAGATGTGGGGTGGGGCGACTTTTGACGTGATGCACCGCTTCCTCAACGAGAACCCGTGGGAGAGGATAAGGACGGTGAGGAAGTACGTAAAGGACACGCACTGCCAGATGCTCCTGAGGGGGCAGAACCTTGTTGGCTACAGGCACTATCCTGATGACGTTGTGGAGAAGTTCGTTCAGAAGGCGTGTGAGAACGGAATCTCATTCTTCAGGATCTTCGACGCGCTTAACGACGTCAGAAACCTCGAGACGTCAATAAAGGCTGCTAAGAAGTATGGGGCGGAGCACGTGCAGGGATCGATCTGCTACGTCATCTCCCCCGTCCACACGATCGAGAAGTACGTGGAGACTGCAAATGAGCTCGCCGCTCTGGATGTTGATTCAATAGTCATAAAGGACATGGCGGGACTGCTGTCCCCGAAGGCTGTCTACGATCTTGTGAAGGCCCTCAAGAAGGAGGTCGGCCTGCCTGTGAACGTTCACTCTCACTACACCAGCGGAATGGCCACGATGGTCATGCTCAAGGCCGTTGAGGCCGGGGCGGACATGATCGACACGGCAATGTCTCCATGGGCCACGGGCACATCCCACCCTCCAACAGAGTCGCTCGTCTACGCGCTCGAGGAGCTGGGGTTCAAGACAGGCGTGAACATGGACGTGCTGATGGAGATACGGAAGCACGCGCTCAAGCTCAGGGAGAAGTATGCAGGATACATCAAGATGCTCTCCACGATCCCTGACACAAGGGTGTTGAGGTACCAGATTCCGGGAGGGATGTTCTCCAACATGCTCTCACAGCTTGAGGAGCAGAACGCCCTCGACAAGCTCGAGCAGGTTCTCGAGGAGGTGCCGAGGGTTCAGGCCGATCTCGGCTACCCGCCCCTTGTCACACCAACGAGCCAGATAGTTGGAGTGCAGGCCGTGCTTAACGTGCTCTTCGGCAGGTACAAGATGGTCACCAAGGAGACCAAGGATCTGGTGAGGGGGATGTATGGCAGGACTCCAGCCCCGATAAAGGAGGAGATCGTGAAGCTGATCCTCGGAGATGAGAGGCCGATAACTGAGAGACCCGCGGACCTTCTCGAGCCCGAGTTCGAGAAGAGGAGGCAGGAACTAATCGAGGCTGGAATAGAGAACCCGAGCGATGAGGATGTGCTGATATATGCCCTATTCCCGCAGACAGGGCTCAGGTTCCTTAAGGGGGAGGTTGAGGAGGAGCCGTTCCCATCTCCGGCGGGAGAGGTCAGGGGAGAGTTCACGGTCGAGGTTGATGGGAGGAAGTACAGGGTGAAGGTTGGAGAGTAACAAACACAAATTTTTTATCATGATATTTTTTCGCCTTTTTTGTTTGCGCACCTCATAATCATCAGGGCATGCTGGCCGTTGGCCCGGTAACTGTTTGGAGCATCACAGGTTACTGCATGTTCTGGAGATTGGTCTGACGGGCCATTTCATCCCGATTCTCAGTGGAAAATAGCAAAAGGTTTAAATATGCAATTTGATTAATAAAAACAAGGTGGCGGCGGAGTTGGGACTGTCGAGCTTAGCTTCGCCGCCAGTCGACAGTAGAGTATATATATCTGAAAGAAAAAGGAAAAGTGCGTATAAAAAGGAGGTAGAGAGAGTATGAGTAGGGTATGGAAAGTAGGAATAGCGGTTTTAGCGACACTACTGGTAGCAATGGCTACAGTGAATGCAACATCCATTAGTGCAACTGACGAAAATGTGCTATACGGAGATCCCATCGAGATTAATGTGGTTATAAACACTACAGGGACATATACTTTAACTGTTAAGAACCTTGGAACTGGTTCTACGGAAGTCTTAGAGGTGTTCAACACACAAGGTATTTTCACGAGGACCTATGATACTGAGGAAAAAGGTTGGTACCCTGGAAAATACTATTTCAGTCTTAGCAATGGTACTTCGGAGATAAGCAGCGTTACTGTGAATGTCACAATGGGTGAACCATATGTCGTCGTCACTCTTGGAAGCAACACGGTAGCAAACGGCGATGCGCTTACATATAATCTGGAAACCTACTACCACTATAACATCACCAACATAGCAGCGTGGGTCACCGGTCCATTCACTAATGGGTCTAACGGTCTGTACTTTAATGACTCGACGAGCAGTTGGTCAGTTATCTACATGAACCTTAGTAACAACAGCTACTCTAGCATTGCAAACAACTATGCAATAAAGTTTACCGATTTGGTAATTGACACTTCGTTGTTCCCTAACAAAACGCTTGATGCAGCATATACGCTGAACGTCAGGGTTAATGCGTCAGATGGTTCAACGAAGACTGTGAGTTTATTGTTCAGGGTCGAGTCGCTCACTCTTGATGTGACTCCTGAAGCAAATGAGGTCGCAAGAGGTGCTAGCATTGATGTAGTCATCAGAACTAATGTTGCAGATACTGGCTCACCGGCTGACATTAGTGGGCCGAACAAAGTAATGTATGAATTTGCGGGTACATATAATTCAACTGGTATCAAGTATGTTGACGTCTCAGAAGGTGAGGCGACTATAACTCTCAGTCCAGAGCTGAGTTGGAAGACTGGCACTTACACGCTTACAGTCACAGTAAACACGACTGCTTCAATCAACAAGACCGTTGAGGTAGACATCGAGGTTGTTAATCCAAGTTTAACGATAACTCCTGACAAGACAACAGCTGCAAGAGGTGAAACAGTGTCTATAACTGGGACCACTAACTTACCTGAGGGCATTGAACTGAGGCTTAACACAAGTGGCCTGACTGGAAATCAGACGGCATACGTTGATGCAGAAGGAAAGTTCAGCTTTGAGTTTGACGTGCCGCTTAGCGCGGATCTCAAGACTTACACGATAAAAGTGATTGCTGTTGGATACGATGTTGAAGACAGCTTTTCACTAAAAGTCGTAAGACAGGGCGTTAAGGCTGAAGTTAGCAGTGCATCAGTACTCATTGGTGGCTCTCTTGAAGTGAATTTGACAAAGACTGAAGGTGTTACAGTGTATGTCTACGCATCGAAGGATGGTGTGTTCAAGAATGTTATTAAGATTCCGAGCCTGACTACTAAGATAACTAACCTTAACACGTTGAACACAACGGATAACTCTTTGACCCTTGAAGTTGAACCGGATGCACAACTCGGGACCTATACAGTGTACTTCTTCGCGCCAGCAAGTTCTAGTGAGATTGATCCGATAAAAGACCCACAAGATGTGCTCTATATAACAGTAAGGGATATCTCGTTCACTGATGTGCCAACTGAAGTTAATTTGGTTAGAGGTGGCTCAGTAGTTGTTACAATTAAGGCAGATGTACCTAAAGAGAACTTTGGAAATCTAAGTGTTACCTTCAGCGGAAATGGGGTGTTTACTGATATCAGTAAAAACTCAAATAGAGCTTACACGGATGAAGATGAAGATACTGGTGAGGTAGGAGTTTACAAGATCACGTTGTATGGTAAGGTAGACAGTGCAACTCTTGAAATGGCTGACGATGGCGATAAGATGCTCGCCACCGGCACGTACACGCTCAAGGTCTCCCTGATGAGGGGCACCACAGTTGTCGACACCAAGACCATCGTGGTCAACGTTGTCAACCCGCAGATCGAGGTCACCGTACCTGATCAGGTGCTCAAGGGTGACGAGATCACCGTGACGATCTCGTCCAACAGGGCTGAGGACTACACCGGCTTCTACGTCTTCCTCGAGACACCGAACCAGGTCTACGTGCAGAACCCGATAACAGATGCCAACGGCACTGCGGTGGCGATATTCCAGACCTACGGCCTTGACTATGGAACCTACAAGATCTACGTGAGGGACACGATGACCACTGGAGTCAACACAACTAATCTCCAGAAGTTCTACAACCTCGACCCGGCTGACTCAACTGCCAAACAGATCGGATTTGCCGATGACATACTGTTCGGACCATTCGAGGTCAGCGTCGTGAAGGAGCTTGCACCGACACCAACCCCAACGCCTGAGGAGACCCCGACACCAACCCCGACACCAACCGCAACCCCGACGCCAACCCCGACCAAGACCCCAACACCCACGCCAACACCGGTAGAGACCAAGGAGGAGACCCCGACACCGGCGCCAACCAAGACCACTGAGGAGAAGAAGGAAGGACCTGGCTTCGAGGCAGTGTTCGCCGTTGCAGGACTGCTTGCAGTAGCCTACCTCCTCAGGAGGAGGCAGTGAACCAAATTTTTCCCCTTTTTTCTTTATTTGATTCGAAACGCGATTCTGTGCTGTTTGCTGAAGAACTCTTTCTGAGACGATTCTGCTGCATGCTCACCAAACCTTAAAATATCCTTCCGGGAATGCTAAGTTGATGTCGGAGAAGAAGTCTGAAGGAAGGTTCATGATCAAGAGGTCTGGTTTTCCCTCGAAGGGTGAGATCGTCATCGGCACGGTTACGAGGGTCATGGACTTTGGAGCCTTTGTGAGCCTCGACGAGTACGAGAACAAGGAGGGCATGGTTCACATAAGCGAGGTTGCGCCGGGCTGGATCAAGGACATAAGGGACTACGTCAAGAAGGGGCAGAAGGTTGTGTGCAAGGTTCTGGACATCAACCCCAAGAGGGGGCACATCGACCTGAGCATCAAGGATGTGAACGAGAGGCAGAGGAGGGAGAAGCTTCAGGAGTGGAAGAGCGAGCTTAGAGCATTTAAGTGGCTCGAAATTGCAGGTGAGAAGGCCGGAGTTAGCAGAGAGGAGCTTGAGAAGATCGGAAAGAAGCTCATGAAGAAGTACGACAGCATCTACGCCGTGTTTGAGGACGTGGCTTACGAGGGCTACGAGGTCATAGCCAAAATCACCGGAGAGGAGCTTGCGAAGCAGATCGCTGAGCTTGCGAGGGAGCATATCAAGCCATCCAAGGTCAAGGTGAGGGGCTACTTCGAGCTCAAGTCCTTCGCTGGAGATGGAGTTGAGAGGATAAAGAAAGCTTTGTCTGTGGTGAGCAAGTTCGCCAAGGACGACGTCGGCATTGAGGTGGAGTACGTGGGCGCGCCGAAGTACAGGATAGTCATCGAGAGCGAGGACTACAAGACTGCCGAGACCGTGCTGAAGAAGGTTGTGGATGAGGTAATAAAGACGATGAGGAAGCTTGGTGGCGAGGCCAACTTCATAAGAGAGGCAGTCTGAGATGAAGTCCAGAATCAGGAAGTGCTGCAGTTGTGCGCGCTACACGCTGAGCGAAGTCTGCCCAGCGTGTGGTGGGAAAACGTACATGCCAATTCCACCGCGCTTCTCCCCGGAGGATCCGTACGGGAAGTACAGGAGGATGCTGAGGAAGCAAAAGGGGTTCTGGATCAGGAGGTGTGAGAACGAATGATGGATAGGGTGGATATAAGGTACCTGAGGAGACCAGAGGAGGTCGGACTTGAGAGTCCGGTGATGATCGAGGGGCTTCCGGGAATAGGCCATGTGGGGAAGCTTGTGGCTGATCACCTCGTTAAGGTTCTTGAGGTCGAGAAGGTTGTTGAGCTCTACTCCCACCACTTCCCCCCTCAGGTGATGGTTGACGAGAACGGGATGATCAAGCTCCCCAAGAACGAGGTTTACGCCTACAAGAGCGATGGAGACTCCCCGGACTTGCTAATTCTGGTTGGAGATTACCAGAGCATAAGCAACGAGGGGCACTTCGAGCTCGCGAACGCATACTTAAAGATAGCCAAGGACTTCGGAGTCAGCAGGATCTACACCCTCGGTGGCTACGGGGTTGGGAAGCTGATAGAGGAGCCGTACGTGATTGGGGCAGTCAACGATGAGTCTCTCGTGGCAGAACTCAAGGAGGCTGGGGTCAAGTTCGAGAACGGAGAGCCCGCTGGCGGGATAATCGGTGCAGCCGGTCTCATAATCGGCTTTGCGATGCTTGAGGGCATCCCGTCTGCCTGTCTTATGGGCACCACTTCAGGCTACATGGTCGATCCGAAGAGCGCGAAGGTCGTGCTTGAGGTTCTGATGAAGCTGCTGAAGCTTGAGGTGAGCACGGAGGATCTCGAGGAGAGGGCCAAGGAGATGGAGAAGCTGATAGCCCAGATAAAGGAGATGCAGGAGGCACAGACGGTGCAGTTCAAGAGCGACGAGGATCTGGCATACTTCAGGTAGAGATGAGGTGCGGCGACTGCTACTACTTCATACCCGACCACGGCAGCGCGGGGATGTGCTCGGCGAGCAACACGGACAAGGTGTGCGCGCCGGGAGGGTGTACAGGGCTGCCGTTTAAGCGAGTCTTTGCTCACGACACGGCCTGCAGCCACTTCAGGAAGAAGGATTAGCGCCTGAAGATTTTTTCAATGAATTCCCTTTCTTTTCTAAGCTCGTCCACCTTCTTTCCGTAGTCCATGTATCCGTATCCGAGGTCGTCGAGCTCCACTGTGACCATACCCTCGTAACCTGCGTCTTTTAGCATCGCGAGCACGTCCCTCACCTTGCCATTATTCCTCGCCGCCACATGCCTTCCTCTCTCGTCATACCCGCTAACGTGTACGTTCTCGATCAGATCAAGCGCCTGAACGTATCTGTCAGCATCTCCATTCTTGAGGGCGTGGTTCACGTCGAATGTAATCCCGAAGCCAAACCTCTCCGCACACTCTAAAACTTCGTCAAAGTCCCTGCACAGGTAGTTGATTCTCGGCTCGCTGTTCTCGAGGAGCAGCCTCGTTCCCTTGATCTCCGCATACCTCGACAGAATCCTGAAGTACCTCTCGTTTGCCTCGTAATCTTCTCTGACCGGCTCCCTCGCCGCACTCCTCTTTCCCGCGTGTATCGTCATGCTTACTCCAAGCTTTGCCGCCACGCTAACTGCGTGCAGGTTCGTTTTCAGCGTCACCTCTGCCACCTCGTGGTTGACGCTGCACGGGTTGAGGTCGAGGACGGCGCAGTGAACGGACTTTACCCATTCCCTGATCGACTCGGCCTTTCCGTAATCCATGTCTATCCAGTAGTGGGGCGTTTCGATCCAGAACTCAATCCCGTCGTATCCCGCGAGCCTGCAGGCTCTGGCTATCTTCTCGACCGGGTACTCGTATAGGAACATGGATGAGAATAATATCATGCGATCATCTCCGTGAACAGCCTCTCTCTCTCCACAAGCCTCCTCATCACATCTTCCTCATCCCCGCCAGAGGCGAGGACACTCACGAGAGGATCATCCTTCCTGTACCTCGCGCCCCTCACCGGGATGTCTGCGAAGAAGGGGTTTCCAATGGGGCTGCTGCCGATTTTCACATCTCTGTCCGCGAACACAACCGCCCTGCCGGCGAACCTCCTCACCCTGCAGTCGGAGAGCTTTCCCTCAACAGCATTAACGTGCATCCTGAAGAGGTTGCAGTCGCACGCCCACTCTATGGAGTCAAGGCTGCCCTGAAAGCGTGGGTTTATCTCGAGAACGTACGGCTTGTCGGCGAGTATGAAGTCCACTCCCACGTTTCCTGTCAGCTCGAAGTACAGGACGAGCTCTTCAGCTATGCTGACCATCTGTCTTGCCGCATCACTCTTGAACGGGGTGATGTTCCCGCAGTACCTGAAACCGGTGGCGTTGAACTCCTCAAGCCCCACAAGCATCCTGTTCACTGCAATCCCTTTCGCCTCCTCTCCCGTTGAGATCACGGAAACTGAGCAGGGGGTGCCGGGGATGTACCTCTGCAGGATGAACCCCTTTTCCCTTCTCTCTCCGATCCTGACCTCCTCTCCACCGCCACCCTTCTCGGGCTTGAGAATCCCCCTCTCTCCATCGCTGAGAAGCTCCGGATAGTCTATGCCGATTCTGTCGAGCTCCGCGTAGAACCACCTCTTGTTCACAACTCTCTCGACACTTTTCCCCTGAAACTCCTCGTAGCCTGAGGCCCATATGATCTCGGCTTCCAAGCTCTCCGAGAGCTCTAACGCCCTCTTCCTTACCCACTCTCCACTCTCATCCTCTATCCTGAAAACCTGCTTCGCGTATAGCCTCAGATCAGCATCCGCGTGCTTCGTCAGAACGTAAACCTCGTATCCGGCCTTCCTTGCTGATTCCGCAACGTTTCTGACGTTGCTGCCCACTATGAGGTATCTTTTTCCCTCCATTCCCTGATTATCCTCCTGATGACGTCCTCTTCCTCGCTCCTGTATATCTCGTCCATCCTCCCCTCACCGGAGACGCTCAGTCCCCTGAAGACGACCGCCGGGATCCCCTCCCCGCCCTCGCCCATCAGGAGGTTGGCGAAGGCTGCGATCTCGTCAGCCACGCACTCCACTGTTACTTCAAGCTCTCTTCCGTAGATGTCCCTCTCACCCCTCCAGTCCCTCATGGCCTTAACGCCTGCGATGCCCACGGCAAAGCCAACTACGCCCTTCCTGAAGCACCTTCCGTTGGTGTCAGTAACTACCACTCCAACACTCTTGCCACTCGCCTCGGCAATCTCGTTTCTTATCCTCTCCGCCGATCCGTCCGGGTTTTCGGGGGGGAGCAGGATGTATCCCTCTCTCACATTCGACGTGTCGATCCCGGCGTTTATGCAGACGTTCCCGAACCTTGCCTTCGTCAAAAGAATGGGGAATTCTATCAGAACCTCCTCGCTCTCGTCCAGCACGGCCTGAACGAGTCTTGCGTCCTTGCCGAGCCTCTCGGCGATCCTGATCGCCTCTGCAGTGGGAGTTATCTCGTCTATTCTCCTGAACCTCCCCTCGGCCTTTGAGACTACTGTGGAGCATACCGCTACGACATCTCCATCCTCGAAGCTGAAGTGGGATGAGAGGAGCTCGCCCAAGCGATCTCCCTCTTTCACCTCCGGAATTCCTGTTACCGGGAACACCCGGATCATAGCCTCTCTCTGAGGTAGGCGAATATCTCCGCCATCATCTCGTCTGCATCCGGCATTATCTGGCCTGCTCCCTGAGCGAGGTCTTTCCTGCCACCTCCACCTCCCTTGGAGAGCCTGCCGGCGATCTTTATCAGATCCCTCGCATCCACCCTCTCGTCACCGCTGAATGCGACCATCTTCACCCCGTTGTAGTCCGAGAAAAGCACCCCCACGTATCCGTTCTTCGCAAGCTGGATGCCGATCTTGGCGAGCATGTCCGGGGAGACATTCACGACCTCTACCACGATTTTGACGTCCTCGAACTCCTCGGCCTTTTCTGCAAGGCTTTCAGCCCTCATGCCCGCTATCTCCTCCTGAAGCTTCTCTATGGTCTTCTTCTGCTCCTTCCACTCGTCGAAGAACCTCTGCACGGTCTTGGGAAGGATGTCGGGCTGAACCCTGAGTATGGAGCTCGCCTCCCTGAGCAGCGCCTCCTCCTTTGCTATCTGCTCCAGAGCTGCCTCGCCTGCAGCGTACTCGAACCTCAGCACGCCGTCCTGTATCGACTCCACCTTGAGGATCTTGAACACGCCAATCTCTCCGGTCTTCTCGCAGTGCGTGCCTCCGCAGGCCTGCACGTCATCTCCGACTCTCACGATCCTTATCTCTCTGCCCGGGGGAACTCCGCCCTGATACAGCCTGAACCCGTACTTCTGCTCGGCCTTTATCCTGTCCATGAACTCCCACGTGATGTCCTTGTTGGCCATAATCTCTCTGTTGACCTCCAGCTCGATCTCCCTGATCTCGTCCTCGCTGAGCTTCTTGTAGTGGGTGACGTCAAGCCTCGCCTTGTCCCACTCCTTCCTCGCTCCAGCCTGCCACACATGCTTTCCGAGCTTCTTCTGCAGGACGTGGATCAGCAGGTGGGTTGCGGAGTGGTGCCTCATGTGCCTGAACCTTCTCTCCCTGTCCACGACACCCCTTACCTCCGCTCCAACCGGGACATCTCCCTTGACCCTGTGGATAACGACTCCGTTCTCCTCAATCACATCCACCACATCCACCTTCCTGCCATCGAACTCCAGAAATCCGGTGTCGTTGTCCTGACCGCCGCTCTCGGGGTAGAACGCGGTTCTGTCGAGGATGACATAGCCCTTCTCGAATCCGATCACTCTTGCGGTGAACTCAAGGAGCTTGGAGTTGTAGTAGAGCTTCTCAGTCGCCGGATACTCCTTTTCCAGAATCCTCTCCTTCTCCTTCCTCTCTGCTCTCGAGTGCCTGCTCGCGAGCTCTGCGTAGAAGTCCTCCGGGATCTCAACCTCGACGTTCTTCGACCTCGCCACCTCCACCACGGTTTCGGGAGGAATTCCGTGGGAGTCGTAGAACTCGATCAGATCTTCCTTCTCGATCCGCTTCTTCTTCTCTATCGTCCTCTCAACCAGAGAGAGACCCTTGCTCATCGTGTCCCTGTACCTCCTCTCCTCGAGCTCCAGAATTTCCTGAATCGTCTCCATCGGCACGTCAAAGCTGAACTCCTTCAGGAGCTTCCTGTGGAGGCTGACAAGGTCGAACAGCTTCAGCCTGAGCTCGAGCTCCTCTGCCATTCTGAGGCTCCTTCTTATCATCAGCCTTGCCAGATACCCCGAGCCTGCGTTGGACGGAACGAGCGCGTCTCCGAGCATGAAAAGTATGGCCCTCGTGTGGTCTGCGAGGGCGTAAACCTTCTCGAGCGGCACAACAATTCTTTCGAGCTCCTCCACGGTAATTCCGAACCTGTCGGCAATGCTCTTCCTTAGCTCCAGCAGCCTCTCTCCTCTCAGCTCTCCCATAACTCCCGCGAGCTTCGAGCTCTCGGCGATTATTTCCCTGACCTTCTCGTCGTCCTTTGAGAAGGATATGTTGCTGTTGGCCATTATCTCGTCCACAACCTCCCCGAATATTGCGTCGTAGACTGTTGGCGTTCCCTGCGAAGCCCAGACGAACCTCTCGAGCCCGTATCCAGTGTCGACGATGTAGTTGTCCATTTTCCTGTACCTGACGCCCTTGATCTCTATGTCTCCCTCGGGATGCTCCTCGAGGTTCATGAAGACGAGCGTGGCAACCTCCAATCCCCCAACTATCGCCTCGAGGCACGGGCCTGCGTTACCTCCACCTGCCCACGGCTCCTCCTTGTAGACTATGTTCTCCTTCCTCACTCCAAGCTCGTTCAGCAGCTCCGTGCAATACTTCACGGTCTCGTTCTTCCAATATATTTCCTCATTCGGATAGTTGAATGCGTGGTGGGCCATCATCTCGAAAAGCGTGAGGTGTCTCCCCGTTCTCCCAACAGAGTCGAGATCGTCCATCCTTATGCATGGCTGGGAGATTGTGAGGGGATTAGCGGGAGGAGGCGCAACCCCAGCTGTGACGAAGGGCTGGAAGTCCGCTATGCTGGCAATCGTCAGGTATATGTCGTCCCTCCACCTCGCCACGACCGGATAGCGTTCTATCCTCTTGTGCCCCCTCTTCTCGAAGAATGACAGGTAGTACTCTCTCATCTCTCCGAGGGTGAACTTTCTGTTGAAAACCGGGTTTCCTATGAACTTGTACGTGTCGCACGGAGGGTCTCCGCACACCTCCCTGCTCTCGTCAGCAGTCCAGAAGTACTTGCCGCACTTCGGGCACTTCTTTCTGACGAATCCGTTTTCCGTCAGGTAAGTGATGTCGAGATACTCCTTCTCCAGACTCATCAGAAATAGGGAAGAAAGGAGGGATATAATCTTTACTCTTTCAGGGCCTTTCTCAGCTCAAAATACTTTTCCGGTGTTATTGTTTCGGAATACACGGTGCACGAGACCTCGAACTCCCCAACGTTCTCGGTTTTTGATGCGAAGGCCCTGATTCCGCTCCCGCTTCCCTGCACGCTGCCGAGCGTGTAACCCTTGCCCACAAGCTCTCTGATCGTGTCGAGGCTCGCATCGTACACATAAACGTTCACGGCCTTCTTGGAGGCGAAAACTTCCTTCACGTCCTGTATGTACTTCGAAACAACATCTTCCACATCCATAACCTGAATTTTGAAAAGGAGGTATTTAAGCGATTCCTATCTCGTCCTCGTACAGGTAGCAGCTCGGGTCATCTCCCCACAGGTCACCGTTTCTCATGGCTCTCAGCCTGAAACCCCCGCAGACGCTCTTGAACCTGCACCTGCCGCACCTGTACCCCCTTATGTGCTTCTCTTTCTCCCTCAGCTTTATCAGGAGCTCGTCCGTCGGGTTAAGCCAGATCTCGCTGAACTTCCTCTCTCTTATGTTTCCCACAGTGTAATCGAACCAGAACTGGTTCGGGTGGACGTTACCGAACATGTCCACGTCTGCAATCCTGTATCCTGAGCTGTCTCCACCCCTGTACCTCAGGAACTGCAGAGCATCCTCCGCAAGGCTCTCGTCAAGCTCTCTGAGCTTCAGGTAGAAAAACACGCCATCTGCCGGGTTGTCCACTGTGAGGATCTCGGTCACCTCTCTTGCATCCCTGAGCTCCAAGGCCTTCTCAAATAGCCACTCCATGAGCTCCCTCCTCTCGGCGAAGGCGATGTCTATGCTGAAGTCCGCCCTTCCTGAAGGAACGAGGTGGTACAGGCAGAACCTCGGAATCTCGTTCTCTACCAGCAGATTCACGACTTCGGGAACATCCTTCAGGTTGTACTTTGTCACGGTGAACCTTATCCCTGTGAGGATTCCAGCCTCCTTGGCGTTAACGAGCCCCTCGAAAGCCCTCTCGAAGGCTCCCTTGAGACCCCTGAACCTGTCGTTCGTCTCGGGCATTCCGTCGAGGCTCACACCAACGTAGTCCACGCCAGCCTTGGCAAGCTTCTCAGCCACCTCCTCGCTTATCAGGGTGCCGTTTGTTGACAGCGAGACGTGCAGACCCTTAGATTTCGCGTAACTGATCAGCTCGAATATGTCCTCCCTCATCAGCGGCTCTCCACCGCTCAGCAGCAGAACAGGGACCTTCATGTCCGCAAGGTCGTCTATGAAGGCCACAGCCTCCTCGTGTGTCAGCTCACCCTTTTTTGCACTCCCAGCTTCTGCGTAGCAGTGAACGCATCTCAGGTTGCACCTCGCCGTGGTGTTCCAGACCGTAACCGGAACTGGCCTCTTGCTCGCCTCGACGAGCCTTACAGGGATCTTCTCCCTGCTCTTGTACGTGAGCCTCTCCGAAACCGTAACCTCTCCTCCAACCATCTTGCTGAGAGCAATCATCTCTCCAACCTCTCTGCCAGAAAGATTGTGATGTCTTTTATATTTAACCTCTCGTCTCCATTCTTCAGGTTCCTGTAGCAGTAGGGGCAGGAGGTGACAACAACATCCGCTCCCGTTTCTCTGAGCTGCCTGAGCCTCTCGTCCCTCACTTCCCTCGTTATCTCCCTGTACGAGAGCTTGGCCCCACCGCCTCCACCGCAGCAGAAGCTGCTTGTGCCGTGGTTCTCAGGCTCCATGAGCTCTCCCGCCATCCTCAGGACCTTTCTGGGCTCCTCGAATATCCCCATGTGCCTACCGAGGTGGCAGGAGTCGTGGTACGCGATTCTGATGTCCTCCCTCTTTAGCCTGAGCCTGTCGATGTGTTCTGCAAGAAACTGCACCATGTGCTGAACCTCCGCACCGAGGTCACCGAACTTTCTGTAGTCCCTCCCTATCGTTCTGTAGCATCCGGGACAGCTCACGATGATTTTGCTCGCACCCGTCCTCTTCACGACCTCTCTCAGCCTCTCAAAGTTCTTTCTCGCATATCTGTCATCTCCACCGATTCTCAGCGCAGTGGAGCCGCAGCAGTACCTGAACTCTATGGAGTAGCTCACCCCCATCGCGTCCAACAACCTGACCGTGCTCTCGAAGATCTCCCTCTCCTTGGCGATGGACGTGCATCCCGGGTAGTATATCACGTCCACACCCTCTGCAGCCTCGTAGCTCTCGATCTCCACCCCGTAGGGGTTCCCCGAGCTCTCCATTCTCTCGAGCAGAAGTGCATGCCTCTCTGGGAGGAGGGAGTGCTCGACGAACTTCCTTCTGACATCCTCGATTATCTCCGTCACTCTGACGCTTGACGGACAAACGACCTCGCAGATCCCGCATGTGAGGCAGGAGAACACGGACTTCACAAGCTCTTCATCATTCTCAACGTACCCAGCTAAGAGGAGCCTGCCCCTCGGGCTGAGATGCTCCCACTTGGTTACGAGGTACGTCGGGCAGGAGACCACGCACCTGCCGCATTTGGCGCAGTTCAGACTCCAAACTTCCCGGGGTTCATAATTCCTGTTGGATCCAGACAATATTTCAGCCTCCTGACTATCTCTCTACCCTTCAGGAACTCCCACCTCTTGGCCACTCCGTGCTCCCCGACTGTTGCTCCCAGCTTTATCGCGAGCTTGTAGAGCCTTTCAGCCAGCCTCAGGCTCTCCTCAGGGCTCTCGGAAACTATGGCTGGATGGAGGTTGGACGTGTCGAGGTGACCGTAAATGTAAACCTCCGCATCAAACTCCCTCTCCACCTCTCTAACAGACGATATGAACTCACCTATCCTTGAGAACGGGACTGCAAAGTCCTCTCCGGCGTATATCCTCGTCCCCTTTCTGGCTATCTCAGCTCCGAGTGTCTCTCTTCTCTCCCAGAACCTCCTCTCTTCATCACCTTCAAGCATTTCGCAGTTAAGGTCGGCGAGGTGATCCTCAAGGACTCTGTTCTCTCCGAATACCTCTACGGCGAGGTAGTGGGCTTCGCTGAAATCAAGAAGTGACGCACACCTCTCGTCTATGTACTCCACCGAGTCCGGGAGGTGCCTGAGAATTTCGGTCAGATGGGTGACCATCTCTCCCGCGTCATCGAACTCTATCAGGTATGTTTTTCTGGAGCGGGGAGCTGGCAGAACCCTCAGGTACACCCCGGCTATGATTCCGAGGGTGCCCTCGCTTCCAACGAAAACCTGACAGGACATCCCCGGAACCCTGTGCGTCTTCCCCGGAATTCTTACGACCTTCCCGTCCGGAAGAACGACGTTCATCCCGACCACGTAGTTCCTTATCGTCCCGTACTTCAGCCCCCTCTTTCCGCTTCCGTTGTTGGCGACAAACCCGCCAATCGTCGCAATTCTGACACTTCCTGGCTCTGGAGGGAGAAACAGGTCGTGCTTTTCAAGCTCCCTCTTGATGTCGCTTATTATCGCACCCGCCTGAGCAAAAACGATCATGTCCTCCGGAACCACCTCTATCCTGTCCATCTTCTTCATGTCAACTACCACTGCATTCTCCGGCACCGCACCTCCGGCAGTCCCGCTTCCAGATCCGCGCGGGACGACCGCTATCCCGTGCTTTTCTGCGAGCTTCAGAAATTTTGAGATCTCCTTCTCGCTTTCCGGTCTGACCACGGCGAGAGCCTTACCGTAAAAGGGGCTCGCGTCGGTAGAATAGACCTCGAGGACTCTCGTGCCGTGGAGAACGTCCTCCTCCCCGAATATCTCCTTCAGAGCATTCACAAGGCTGGTGCTGAGCACATTGTAATGATGGACGCAAAACTTAAATTTTTTTCCTGAAGAAAAATAATAATTAATTGTTCGGAATCAGAGTATTATCTCGATTCCGAGCTTCTCGGCGAGCTCCTTGTACCTGTTTCTGATCGTAACTTCTGTAACTCCCGCCACCTCGGCGACCTCTCTCTGTGTCCTCCTCTCTCCGCTGAGGATTGACGCTATGTAGATCGCGGCAGCAGCAACGCCTGTTGGCCCCCTTCCGCTCGTGAGCTCCTTCTCCTCGGCCTTCTTTATGATCTCAATGGCCTTCTTCTGCACCTCTCCGCTGAGGCCAAGGGCGGTGCAGAACCTCGGGATGTAGTCTGCGGGGCTCGTGGGCATCAGCTTGAGCCCGAGTTCCCTCGCTATGAACCTGTACGTCCTTCCGACCTCCTTCCTGTCCACCCTCGAGTAGGCTGCAATCTCGTCGAGCGTTCTCGGCACCCCAGCCTGCCTGCATGCGGCGTAAAGCGCAGCTGCAACGACGCCCTCTATGCTCCTACCCCTGACGAGGTTCTTCTCGACCGACTTCCTGTAAATTACCGAGGCTATCTCCCTCACACTCTTCGGGAGACCGAGGGCCGAGGCAAGCCTGTCAAGCTCAGAGAGCGCGAAGGCCAGGTTCCTCTCGGTAGCGTTGCTTATCCTTATCCTCCTCTGCCACTTCCTCAGCCTGAACAGCTGGGCCCTGTTCCTGACGGATATCGCCTTTCCGTAGTAGTCCTTGTTTCCCCAGTCGATTATCGTCGAGAGTCCCTTGTCGTGGATCGTGTAGGTTATAGGGGCTCCAACTCTCGCCCTCTTCTCCTTCTGCTCGCTGTCGAAGGCCCTCCACTCGGGGCCGCTGTCTATGTACGTCTCCTCAATAACAAGACCGCAATCCTGACAGATGAACTCGCCCCTCCTGTAGTCCCTAATGAGCCTCGGGCTGCCGCACTCGGGGCAAACTTCAATTGTTTCTTCCCTTTCTATTTCCTTTCTTTCTACTTCCTTTTCTACTTCCCTTCTTTCTACTTCCCTTTCCCTTACCTTTTCCACCTCTACCATCGTCCACCACCACAAACAGAGTATCCTCATCAACGAATTTTCTCGAGTAAGGTCTCACAACAACGTACGGGCTCGTGACCGGGCCGATGATATCATAAACGAACCCGATCTTCTCCATCTTTCTGGTGAAAACGTCCGAACCGGTTTTCGGGAGGTTCTTGGGGTCTGCGATAACAATGATGTTGCCCGTCTTGGACTGGTGCAGAACCTTCCCTATCTGTCTGAGCACAAGATACTGGTTGGTATGACAGACTATATAAACTTTTCGAAAGAGATATATTTAAAATCGCGTTTCGACAGATAAGCTTTTTGCGGCTTCTGGTCATCACCCGATCTCGAGGTACATTGAGAGAATCCTCGCCTTTTCAGCACCCACCACCTCTTCGAGCTCCTTCAGGCTTTTGAACGGCCTTTTTGCAAGTATCTCAGATGCCGTTGCCTTCCCAATCCCGGGAATCGCCAGCAGCTGGTACATCTTCACCTCATTTATGCTTACCCTCGGAACGGCCGTGATGCTCCGCCTTCCGTAATCCACAACCCTCGCCTCCACGATCTCGTTCCTCTCGAACTCCCCGTACACCCCGACGAGGAGAGGGTATGTGGCGAGCTGCCTCGAGAAGCTGACCCTTCCCTCTCTGGTCTCGACTCTGAGGTCTCTCAGAAGCCGCCCTCTCGGGACTATCCTCTCGAGCATCCTCCTGTCGAAGTCCCTTCTGATCTTCTCCTTGAACAGCCTGAAGTACCTCTTGTGCCTCCTGACGTTCCTGTCCCCGACCCTCGCCATGGGCGTGAAGGGGAATACCTTCACCTGTCTCAGGTTGACCCTCCTCACCATCAGCCCCCTGTCCAGTAGCTCCATCAGGAAGCTGTAGTTCTCCTCGAACGTCCTCTTCGTCTCACCCTTCAGCCCGAAAACGAAGTTCACTCCGGGGAGGAAGTAGGGCAGCCCGTTGTGTCCCGCGTACCTCCCATACCTGTTTATCTCCTTTATCGTGAACATGACCTCTTCAGGCGTTGCAAGGAGGCTGTTCTCCCTTATAACCCTCTCGTCAGCGCTCTCAATGCCCATGGCGGCAACGTTTCCGGGAGTCTGGTAGGTCACAATCGTCTTTATAATCTCCCTGCTCTCCTCGGGATATTCAGCAATCGTCTTTGGGTTCACGTTGTCGAGGTGAAGGGTCTTTATTTTCGGGCACTCCCTCCAGATTGCCCTGTGGAAGTTCCTCATGAACTCCGGATTTGGCCTCGGAAACTCCCTGTCGAAGTCGGCCATGTAGGTGAAGAAGTCGGTCTGATTGCCGAGCCTGAAGTGCCTCACACCCTGATCGTAGAGGGCCTTTATCTCCGCTATCACCGCTTTCGGATCTCTCATCGAAACCATGTGAATCCTTTCTATGCAGAAGCTGCACCTTCCCCAGTAGCACCCCTTGTAGGTCTCGATCTCGCAGATGACGTGTGGGAAGTCGGGGTGCTGCCTGACGACCTTGGCTCCCAGAACCGCGAACCTGTTCACGAAGTTTCGCGATCTATCCTCACCCCTTCCGCCAAGAACCTCGTAAAGCTCGTGCTCGAATGGGAACCTCAGAACCTCGTAACCGTCCAGCTCTTTCTCGAGCTCGAGGGTTATTGGGCCAACGAGTATCTTCTCTTTATCAGGAGCTATTCCGGGCAGTTCTGCCAGCCCAAGCGGCCTTCCGCCCAAATACTTCCCCGGAACTGCGATTCCGGCGATGACTATTATCTTCTTAGCCTTCTCGAGAATTGCAGGGTTCTTCCTGTACTCGTCAGCGGTCACGTAGAACCACGGGATCCTCAGATCCTCCAGCATTCCGGCTATGTACCTCGGGTAGGGGGAAATGTACGGCGGCACTCCGAGGCAGGATGGCTCGTCAACGTATCCATCGAGTATCGCTATCATTCTCCCCTCTGAATCTTCGCGTGCCCACCAATAATCGAGCTGCTGAGCTCTAAATTCCTGATCTCGCACTTCTCGTCGATTATGCTCCTCCAAACCTTTGCCTTCCTCAAAACGACGTCGTCAAATATAACCGAGTCGCTCACGTCACTCGTCTCTATCTCGCATCCCCTGCCTATGTAGGCGTAGGGCCCTATGATGCTCCTCTTCCTGATGACCACACCCTCCTCTATGACAACAGGAGGGATGATCTTGGACGTTTTGTCTATCTCAACATCCTCGCTAACGTGGTTTGTGAGGTACATCTTGAACGCCTCGAGGTAGCTGTCGGGATTGCCCACGTCATACCAGTTTCCGTTCTCGAAGACGAACCCGTAAACCTCCTCCCTGCTTATGAGCCACGATATGAAGTCTCCGAGGTTGTCCTTCCTCTCACCCCTCACGTACTCCCCGAGCATGTCCTTGGTTCTCCTGTCGAGGGCGTAGATGCCTATTCCCGCAAGCGTGCTCTTCGGCTTTTCTGGCTTCTCCTCGAAGGACACTATTCTTTCCCCATCGAGGATCGCGACACCGTACCTTCTGGCAAGCTCAACATCCCCAACGTCATACAAAGCGATCAGCGGCTTTTTCAGGCTCCTGTATCTCTCCACAAACTCCTCAAGCCCGAACGAGAATATGTTGTCACCAGCGAGAACAAGGATGTCATCCTCTATCTCCTTAGTGACTTCATACAGTGCTCTGACGGCTCCGAGCTTCTCCTCCTCCTTTGTCGTGTTTTCGATCACAAGCTCGACATCCTTGTCCTCCGCCCACCTCTCGAAGTCCTCCTTGAACCTGAGGTTTGTGGAAACGATGATGTCGAACCCAAATGGCTTAACCTTCTCGTAGATGTAGTCTATGATTCTCTTCTTCCCAAGCGGCAGAAGGGGTTTCGCCTTCGTCTTCGTGATTGGCCAGAGTCTCGTTGCATAGCCACCTGCCATTATCACTGCTTTCATTGACTCCGAGTCTGTGCTGTATATAAAAAACATATCGGAAGCATTAACTACTTTCGTGAATACTGCCTGCCATGTTCACTCACATCGATGACAGCGGCAGGGCCAGAGTGGTTGACGTCTCCGGAAAGGATGACGTGGTGAGGATCGCGAGGGCGGAGGGAGTGATTTACCTGAAGGAGAGCACTGTTGATGCCATCAGGGAGAACAGGGTGGCCAAGGGAAACGTCCTGAACACCGCAACCGTTGCAGGCATTCTGGCGGCGAAGAAGACGTCCGAGCTAATTCCGATGTGCCACCCGCTCCAGATCTCAAGCGTGTCGGTGGACTTCGAGCTCCTTGAGAACGGGGTCAGGGCTGCGTGCGAGGTGAAGTACGTCGGCAAGACGGGGGTGGAGATGGAGGCCCTCGTGGGAGTAACGACCGCCTTGCTGACGGTCTGGGACATGGTCAAGTCCCTTGAGAAGGATGAGGGTGGACAGTATCCAGTTACGAGAATTTCGGATGTCAGAGTGGTTGAGAAGGTGAAAAGGGAAAAATGATTTAAATTTCCGCATGCCACTCTAAAGCATGGCGAAGATCTATTACGACGGAGATGCGGATCTGAACCTTCTGAAGGGCAAGCAGGTTGCGGTTATTGGTTACGGAAGCCAGGGACACGCCCACGCCCTGAACCTCAGGGACAGCGGGATTGATGTGGTTGTCGGCCTTTACGAGGGGAGCAGGAGCTGGAAGAGGGCTGAGGAGGACGGTCTAAAGGTCACGACGGTCGAGAAAGCCGTCAGCGAGGCTGACGTGGTCATGATGCTCATTCCGGATACAGTTCAGCCATCAGTCTATAGGAAGTACGTCCATGAGGGGCTTGAGGAGGGCAACATGCTCATGTTCGCCCACGGATTCAACATCCACTACGGTCAGATCATTCCTCCAAGCTATGTGGACGTGACGATGGTCGCGCCCAAGAGCCCGGGACACATCGTCAGGAGAATGTATCAGGAGGGCAAGGGTGTTCCGGCCTTAGTGGCAGTCCATCAGGACTATTCTGGGAAAGCTCTTGACCTCGCTCTGGCCTACGCAAAGGGCATCGGCTGCACGAGGGCTGGAGTGATAGAGACCACGTTCAGGGAGGAGACTGAGACTGATCTGTTCGGTGAGCAGGTCGACCTCTGCGGAGGTGTGGCCGAGCTCATCAAGGCCACGTTCGAGACTCTTGTGGAAGCAGGTTACCAGCCCGAGGTTGCGTACTTCGAAGCTCTTCATGAGCTGAAGCTCATCGTTGACCTGATATATGAGGGCGGGATCTACGCGATGTGGTATTCCGTGAGCGACACCGCGAAGTACGGAGGAATGACGAGGGGCAGGAGGGTGATAAACGAGTCGGTCAGGGAGGAGATGAGGAAGATCTTGAAGGAGATACAGACCGGTGAATTTGCGAGGGAGTGGATTCTGGAGAACATGGCCGGAAGACCAAGCTACTCGAAGCTCCTCGAGATGGAGAAGAACCATCCAATAGAGGAGGTTGGAAAGAGGCTCAGGAAGATGATGCCGTGGTTGAAGGGGATAGATCTGGAGTGAGTGCCTTCAGTAGGTGCAGTTCTGTAATCTTTTTTCATGCCCTTCTCCCCTCAGCCCGAATCTCTCCAAAGTTTTTATAAACCCACAGACTGAAGTGCAGAAAGATTTAAAACCACGCGACAGAATGGGCTGAGAAGCCGATGAATGATGAACGCATGTGAAGGAGGTGGATGAAGATGGTGTATGTCAGGTTTGACGTTCCTGAGGAGTTGCAGAACGAAGCTCTCGTGCTGCTGCAGAAGGCGAGGGAGACCGGGAAGGTGAAGAAAGGCACCAATGAGACGACGAAGTCCGTGGAGAGGGGTCTGGCAAAGCTCGTGTACATAGCCATGGACGTAGACCCTCCAGAGGTAGTGGCGCATCTGCCGCTTCTCTGTGAGGAGAAGAACATTCCGTACATATACGTGAAGAGCAAGGAAGAGCTCGGAAAGGCTGCCGGGATACAGGTTGCCTGTGCTGCCGCAGCGATTCTCAGTGAGGGTGAAGCGAAGAAGGAGCTTGAGGATGTCGTGTCCAAGGTAAGCGGCCTCAAAAAGTAATTTTAATCCATTTTGGGGTGATGGTTTATGGCTGAAGATGAGGACATTCAACCAGCCGAGGTTGTTGAGATTGTTGGAAGGACGGGAATGCACGGTGAGGCGACGCAGGTGAAGGTCAGGATACTCGGCGGAGAGAACAAGGGCAGGATAATCACCAGAAACGTCTTCGGCCCCGTGAGGGTTGGGGACGTGCTGATGATCAAGGAGACTGCGAGAGAGGCCAAGAAGCTTGCAGTGAGGTGATCTTGTGGCAGTGGAGAAGAGGATATGCTCGTTCTGCGGTGAGGAGATCGAGCCGGGGACGGGTAAGATCTACGTGAGGAGGGACGGCAAGATCCTCCACTTCTGCTCGAGGAAGTGCGAGAAGAACATGGTTGTTCTGAAGAGGAACCCGAGGAAGCTCAAGTGGACAAAGTACTACGTGAGGGGGCAGTGAAATGGAGGTTGAGAGGACTTTCGTGATGGTAAAGCCCGATGGAGTGCAGAGGGGGCTCATAGGCGAGGTAGTGTCGAGGCTGGAGAGAAAGGGCCTCAAGATCGTTGCGATGAAGATGCTCAGAATCCCCAAGGAGATGGCAGAGACCCATTACGCGGAGCACAGGGAAAAGCCGTTCTTCAACGCCCTCGTCAGCTACATAACTTCCGGCCCGGTCGTGGCGATGGTCGTTGAGGGCAAGTCGGCCATAAGCGTCGTCAGGAATCTGGTCGGCAAGACCAATCCTGTTGAGGCCGAGCCGGGAACAATCAGGGGAGATCTGGCGATGGATATCGGGAGAAACGTGGTGCACGCCTCAGACTCCCCCGAGTCTGCCAAGAGGGAGATCTCGATATTCTTCAGCGATGACGAGATAGTGGATTATGCCAAGGTTGACGAGGACTGGGTTTACGAGAGATGAAGGTCCTCAGAACCCCGATAGTGGCAGTGCTCGGACACGTTGATCACGGCAAAACGACCCTACTGGACAGGATCAGGAGAAGCAACGTAACCGCGAGAGAGGCTGGAGGCATAACCCAGCACATTGGCGCAACAGAAATCCCGCTTTCTGCGATAAAGGAGATCTGCAAAGACATCTGGAACGTAAACGTCGTAATTCCCGGCCTTCTTTTTATTGACACCCCCGGGCACAAGGCGTTCACGAACCTCAGGAGGAGGGGCGGGGCTTTAGCTGACCTCGCGATCCTCATCGTTGACATAAACGAGGGCTTCAAGCCTCAAACGGAAGAGGCGCTGATGATCCTCAAGACCTTCAAAACGCCGTTCATCGTGGCTGCCAACAAAATTGACAAGATACCCGGATGGCAGAGCAACGAGGGAATGCCGTTCATGAAGAGCTACGCGATGCAGGATGAGGTTGTGAGGCAGAGGCTTGACAACAGGATCTACGAGCTAATAGGCGAGCTTTACCAGCGTGGTTTTTCTGCTGACAGGTTCGACAGGATAAGGGACTTCACGAGGAACGTGGCCATTGTGCCAATCTCAGCGCTCACCGGGGAGGGTATCCCCGAGCTTCTGATGCTCCTCGTCGGACTTGCACAGAGGTACCTCGAGAAGTCGCTCAGGCTGCACGTTGAGGGGAAGGCGAGGGGGACTGTTCTCGAGGTCAAGGAGGAGAAGGGACTCGGTCTGACCTTCGACGCCATACTCTACGACGGAACGCTGAGGGTTGGCGACAGGATTGCGATTGGGGGAGTCGAGGGAGTGATAGTCACTCACGTCAGGGGGATACTGAGGCCGAGGCCGGCCAAGGAGATGCGGCTCGAGAGCAGGTTCAAGAGCGTCGAAAGCGTTACTGCCGCTGCAGGAATCAAAGTTGTCGCTCCAGACATAGAGGGTGTGCTTGCGGGCAGCGAGTTTGAGGTTGTTGAGAGCGACGAGGACATAAAGGCCTTCGAGCAGAGGATAAAGCAGGAGTATCAGGAGATTGCGATAGAGACGGACGAGGAGGGTGTTGTGATCAAAACCGACACGCTCGGCTCGCTTGAGGCCCTGATCAACGAGTTCAGGGAGCTGGGCATTCCGATAAAGAAGGCCGATGTGGGGGACATAACCAAGAAGGATGTTGTTGAAGCCTCTGCCAACAGAGACGAGCTGAACAGGGTCATCATAGGGTTCAACGTGAAGCTCCTGCCCGGAGTCGAGGAGGAGGCGGCAAAGTACGGGGTGAGGATCTTCACGGATCAGATAATCTACAGCCTGATTGATAACTTCACCCAGTGGAGGGACGAGGAGAAGAGGCTCAGGGAGAGGCAGAAGATTGAGTCGATTATCATGCCGGGCAAGATCCAGCTCCTCAAGAACTACATCTTCAGGAGGAGCAAGCCCGCAGTTGTTGGCGTCAAGGTTCTGGCGGGTGAGCTTAGGAAGGATGTTAAGCTTATAAAGCCCGACGGCACTCCGGCTGGAGTGGTAAGGAGCATGCAGAAGTCGGGCGAGAACATATCCGTTGCGAGAGAGGGGGATGAGATAGCAATAGCAATAGACGGCGTGACCATCGGCAGGCAGCTTGAGGGGGATGAGGTCCTCTATGTTGACGTGCCCGAGAGGCACGCGAAGGTTGTTGAGAGGGAGCTTATGGAAACGCTTAGCGAAAACGCGAGGTCTGCGTTTAGGGAGTTTCTGGACATAAAGAGGAAGGATAATCCTTTCTGGGGTAAGTGAGGTGATGCGTGATGGAGTTTAAGGTTGTGATTTCGGATCCGTCAACCGGAAGGGCGTACCAGAAGGTGGTGAGCGGAGCGAACGCGAACAAGCTGATCGGGAAGGAAGTAGGGGATGTGATAAATGGAACGATAGTTGAGCTCCCACCGGACTACGAGCTTCAGATCACGGGCGGGAGCGACAAGGACGGATTCCCGATAAGGCCGGACATACCCGGTCCGGTAAGGAAGAGGATTCTGCTCTCCGGAGGGGTTGGATACAGACCGAAGGAGAAGGGAATCAGGAAGAAGAAGATGGTCAGGGGCAGGGTCATAACGAGGGACATAGTCCAGATAAACATGAAGGTCGTGAAGCACGGCAAGGTGCCGCTGGGGGAGTACTTCAAGAGCCAGCAGGAGTGAGCATGGGGATTCTGGAGAATAAGAAGAGGGCGCGAAACTTTTACAGGTATTTTTCCAAGATATACGACTTTGTAAACCCCTTTTTCTACTCCGACGAGATGAGGAAAACGGTTGTCGACATGGCCAAGGTCGCGAAGGGCGACCTCGTTCTCGAGGTTGGCTGTGGAACCGGGTTCACGACCGAGGAGATTGTAAGGAGAGTGGGAGAGGAGAACGTCGTTGCCGTTGATCTCACCCCCGAGCAGATGGAGAAGGCGGTGAACAGGTTCGAAAGCGCAGAGTTTCTGAGGGGGGACGCGGAGAACCTGCCCTTCAAGGACTCATCATTCGACGCGTCAATTTCCGCGGGAAGCATCGAGTACTGGCCGAATCCTCAGAAGGGTGTGCAGGAAATGGCAAGGGTTACGAAGAGTGGTGGTAGGGTGGTAATTCTCGCACCGAGAAAGCCGGACAACGTGCTGGTGAGGAAGTTTGCCGAGAGCATAATGCTGTTCCCGTCGACCCAGCAGATGGTTCTCTGGATGGAGAAGGCCGGGCTCGAGGACATAAGGTATGTTGAGATGGGCCCCTACTCATTCTGGAGCAAGCTCGTCGTTATAATTTCAGGAAGAAAGCCGTGAGGTGGTGTTGTGGACACAGCCAGTGATTTCAGGATAAGGCTGGCCGAGAAGGGCGTGGAGGAGCTGGAAAAGTCGCTGAACAACGTGAAGGTTCAGAGGAGGAAGGAGCTCATTAGGGCAATCTCAGGGCTGAAGAGCGAGGTTCAGATAGTCAAGTACTCCTACATGCCGTTCGAGGAGCTTGCCGAGCTCGAGTCTGTTGTTAAGATATCCGAGACGGCCAAGTCTGTGCTCGAGGTGGTTTTGAAGGCCGAGAGGGACTTCCACCAGCTCAACTCCAAGTACTGGCTCGAGTACCTCGCACATTTGCCGGAATTGCTGAAGAGAGGGGAGATCGAGAAGGCGTATGAGGCGATCAGGTACTTTTCTGGAGAGATAGTTTCGAGCGTGCAGATAGCCGACAACCTGTGGCTCTGCTCCTTTGACTGCGGATTCAAGATGGAGATCGTTACGAATTCTCAGGAGTTCAAGGCTGGAGGGAATGCCGTCGTGAGCTTTTTGCCTCCAAGGCAATTTGGGGACGTCATCAGCGAGGGCATGTTCGTTTCTGCGAGGTTGGATAAAAAGGGAGGGTTAACCCACGAGGAGATTCTCTCGATAAAGGACAGGCTCGGAGAGGTTGAGTCCATAGTCCTGAGCCTGCTATAGCCCGAGGTACCTCTTCACCTCCTCTATTTTCAGATTGCTCCTCACGAGCTCCTCTATCCTCCTGAGCTTGACCTCCCCCGTCAGCCTCGCTCTCCCGAACACCTGCTCGAGCTGCGTCATCGTTGTGAGCGTGTCCTCGCTCACGAGAATCACCGGCACCTTCCTCTCCTCTGCCATTGAGAGTATGATTCTCTCAGGCTCCAGATTGCCTGTGAGTATGAGGCACTTGATGTTGTGCACCTCAAGCGCGACCCTCAGAATGTCGCTTCTATCCCCTCCGGTTATCAGAGCCGCGTTCCTCGTCTCCCTGAAGTACTTGAGCGCGGACTGTGGAGACATCGCCCCGATTATCAGGTGCTCTATGACGTCGTCTCTCTCAGGCTCAACTAAGAATTCTCCATTCAGCGCGCTCCTTATCTCGCTAACGAAAACGCCTGCGAGGACTGGATCCTTCGGCAGGACTCCTATGACATCAAGTCCCGCTCTCTCGAGAACTTTGGACGAGATGGCCTGCACGTAGGTGGTCTTGTAACCCGAGAGCTGGTTTATTATCACCTTTCCGAGCCTCTCTCCAAAAACGTCCTTTGAGTTGAGGAGCTTGTCAACAACGAAGTCGTTTCTGTATCTGGCCACCATCAGAACCTTCAGGTTCAGCAGCTCCGCGACCACCGGGTCTCCTATGCCGATGGCTCTGCCGGTCTTGTAGTCTGTCGAGCCCTCCACGAAGAGCACGTCTCTTCCCTTGGAGAGCTCCTCGTACTTCTCCACTATCTTCCTCTTCACCTCCACGGGGTCTGCGTACGGGATGAACTCTATGTACGGTCTGTCGAGAACCACACCCACAACATCATCCTCGAGTCCGAGGTTCCTCGCGGTTGTGAACGCGTCCTCGTCCACAAGCTCCTCTCCCACCTTGGTTGCGCTGACGCCAAAGGGCTTGAAGTATCCCACCTCGTACCCCTCGCTCTGGAGAATTCTTCCGAGCCCGACTATTATCGAGCTCTTTCCCGAGTACTCCTCAACTGAGGAAATCAGCACGCTTCTGACCATCCTGCTCCCCACCGGAATTTTGCACGGCAGCTTTTTATCGTTTTCCCGGGCAGGAAAAATTGACTAAAAATTATAAATACGTGGAGAGCGAGATTTTTCTGGGGGATGATAATGGAGAGAGACGTGGTTTTCGCGGGGCTGATGGTGATCTCGGCGATCACTCTAACTTGGAAATGGCTCTCCCTCTACGACAACGTGGATGGGGTTGTGATCTTCTCCGCCTTCCTGCTGACACTCTCGCTGAGCCTCCTGCTGATAAGCATGGAGTACAGGATGCAGAAGATGAAGGAGGAGTTCGAGAGCGTTAAGAGGGCGGTGGCGATCAACTCGGCAGACCTCGAGGAGAAGATAGAGGGCAAGATAAGGGCGTACATGGAGTCCATAGAGTTCAGGCTGGACAGAATCGAGAAGAGGCTCTACAGGTAGCTATTTTAAATTTCCAGAGCAAGTGTTGTTATGGGCTCAGACATTGGCGAGATCCTCGAGAGGGAGAGCGTAGAGCTCGAGTACTTTTCGGGCAGGAAGATCGCCATAGACGCGTTCAACACTATTTACCAGTTCATCACCACGATAAGGCAGCCTGACGGAACCCCGCTCAAGGACTCGCAGGGCAGGATTACCTCTCACCTCTCCGGGCTGCTCTACAGAAACGCGAATCTGATTGAGAACGGCATAAGGCCGGTGTACGTCTTCGATGGAAAGCCGCCAGAGTTCAAGGCCAAGGAGATTCAGGAGAGGATTGAGAGGAAGATTGAGGCCGAGGAGAAGTGGAAGGCCGCGCTCGAGAGGGGAGAGGAGGCCAAGAAGTACGCGATGATGGCTGCGAGGGTGGATGAGTACATAGTCTCGACGTCGAAGCGCCTTCTCGAGCTCCTCGGGATCCCCTACGTTGACGCTCCGAGCGAAGGTGAGGCGCAGGCCGCGTACATGACCTCCAAGGGTGATGCTGACTTCACGGGGAGTCAGGACTATGACTCCCTCCTCTTCGGCTCCCCCCTTCTCGCGAGGAACCTCACGATAACGGGCAGGAGAAAGCTTCCCGGGAAGAGTGTGTACGTGGAGGTTAAACCTGAAGTTATCTCGCTGAGCGAGAACCTCAAGAGGCTGGGCATAACGAGGGAGCAGCTCGTTGACATAGCCCTGCTCGTCGGCACCGACTACAACGAGGGGGTAAGGGGGGTGGGTGCCAAGAAGGCTCTGAAGTACATAAAGACCTATGGCGACGTGTTCAGAGCACTCAAGGCGCTGAAGGCCAGCATAGAGAACGTGGAGGAGATAAGGGAGTTCTACCTGAACCCGCCGGTCAGCGACGACTACGACATCTCTTTCGGGAAGCCGGATGTTGAGGGGGTTGTCGAGTTCCTGTGCGAGGAGCACGACTTCAGCAGGGACAGGGTTGAGAAGGCGGTTGAGAAGATCGCCGAAAACTTGGCCGCGAGCCAGATGACCCTTGACAGGTGGTTCTGATGCACGAGCATGATGTCGCTTTGGAGTATACTGTGAGGGTCGTTACCGTTTCAACATCCCGATTTGAGAAGTACGGGAGGGTGAGGGGTGTAGAGAACATCCCGGAGGACGATGGCTCCGGGAGGCTTATAGCTGAGAGCTTTGGGGAGAGGGTAAGAGAATACGTGCTCGTTCCGGATGACGTGCAGGAGATCAGGAGGGCAGTGATCGAGAGCGAGGAGGACGTGGTGGTGATAACCGGAGGCACGGGCCTGAACCCGAAAGATGTGACAATAGAGGCTGTCGAACCTCTCTTTGACAGGAAGATAGACGGTTTCGGTGAGATTTTCAGGCTCGAGAGCTACAAGGAGGTAGGCTTCAACGCCCTTCTCTCCAGAGCGACGGCCGGGATTGTTGATGGAAGGGTGATCTTCTGCCTTCCCGGCTCTAAAAATGCGGTCAGGACAGGGCTCGAGATAATCCACTCCGTCGTGACCCACATCCTCTCCCACGCAAGGGGAATGAGATGATAGTCAGGTACGAGGTGTTCGACGAGGACTACGTGCCGGAGGAGATTCTGTTCAGGGACACTCAGATCAGGAGAATTGCTGTCAACCTGAAGCCTGCCGAGCACGGGAGCAGGCCTGTGAACATGCTATGCCTCGGCCCTCCTGCGACGGGAAAGACGACCGTGATCAAGCACGTGATGAGAATGGCGGAGCATGCCGTTACAGGGGTGTACGTGAACTGTCAGGTGCACCAGACGAGGCAGCAGATATTTTTAAGAATATTCGAGCACCTTCACGGCTACATCCCACCCTCCGGCATCTCGTTCCAGAAGCTCTACTCCGCGATCCTCAGGAACGTGGTTGAGGAAAGGAGAATCCTGCTCGTTGTTCTGGACGACGTGAATCTGCTGCCGGCAAAGCTGGCGGATGAGGTCATATTCCTCATACTGAAGGGTCACGAGGAGGTTGACGGATTCAAGGCGGGGCTAGTGGGTATCTCCACGGACATGAAGTTCCTCGCCTCCCTTGACGCGAAGACCACTTCGGTGTTCCACCCCGATGAGGTGGTATTCCCCGTCTACGACTTCGAGGAGATGCTTGAGATCCTGAGGAAGAGGGTACTCGAGGGGGTTGTTGGTGGCAGAGTTAGCGATGAGGCCCTCGAGATGATCGCCGAAAGGGCGTTCGAGTACCTCGACCTCAGGTTCGGGATACAGGCGCTGAAGATGGCGGTGCTGAATGCCGACAGAAAGGGCAGGGATGTCGTTGGCGTCGAGGATGTCGAGGAGGTTCTGGAGCAGAGCAGAACAGCGTTTTTCAGGAAGATGATCTCGGCCCTGAGCAGGGAGGAGGCTGACGTTCTCGCTGCTATCTACACATCCGACGTCAGGTACACCGGAGACATATATGCCATGTTCAGGTCGAGGCTGAGCTACACGAAGTTCTACGAGATACTCAGGAAGCTCGAGAACCTGAGGCTGATAGATACGGCCACGAAGTACGACAGGGGACTGAAGAGGTACGTCGTTCGCAGATTCAGGGCAGACGAGGTTCTCTCGGCTATCGACGAATTTCTGAAATGATCCTCCTTATCTCGGAGATGCTCGCGTCCGTCTTGAACGTCGGCCCCGGGAACCGCGTTCTCGACGCTCTGAACCCGTGGCTCCTCAGCGCCTCTATAATGTCGTCGAGCTTTGGTGGGGAGATCCCTAGCCTTTCAGTCAGGTTGTGAACGTCGTAGTGCGTCACGGTGTCGATTTCCTGCTCTATCGCTGAGAACAGCCTGCCAGCTTTACCTTCCTTTGAGAGCCCGCTGACGAACTCCGGGTCGTGGAGCTCTCCTGTCCACATCGGGCCGTACATCCTGAACATCCCTCCGCAGGAGCAGTACCTGTCGGGCGTTTCGAAGACGCTCATCACGACTCTGTTCCCGCAGTGGTTGCAGTGGAGCACGTAGCCCATCTTCTCGTAGACCTTGCCCGCCATTCTGCTCGACTTCCTGACCCTTAGATGCACCCTGTAGTAGTGCTCCTTGGCCCATGACACCAAAACCTCTGCGTACTTGTCGTACTTCGTCACCTCTCTCACAATTTTGCCGATCAGCATCCTCAGGCCCGTTTCGTGGTAGTACTCCGTCTTCTCGGCAAATGCTCCGTACTTTCTGAGGCCTGAGATGGGTGCGCTGCCGCAGAGGGCAGAAGTGTCCGTTGCCGTAACGCTGACGAACCTCCTCGCAGACCTTACAGCTGAGTCTATGAACTCGGCTGGAGAGCCGAACGGGTCGAGGTCTATGTGGTCGTAGCTCCTCTCCCTCATTAAGGCCACAGCATCCCTGTTGTGGACTCTCGCGTTCAGACCGTTCAACCTCAGGTTCTCCTCTATCACCCTCACCGCCCTTTCATCAATGTCGTTGAACTCCACGTTCTCGAAGCCAGCCTCGAGCATCGCCCTTATTCCCCTCACACCGCTCGCTGCGAGGGCGTCGAGGTAGCTCTTGCTCCTTAAGTGCCTGAAAACCTCCATGTCCGCAGTCCTGCAGAACTCCATTCTCGGGTTGTAGAACACTCCTTCGGTCAGTATCCTCGCCTTTCCCTCAACTATCAAGCCTCTCCAGCACCTCCTCCACAACCCTGTCCCTGTTCTCGGGCGTCAGCTCAACGACCTCAAACTCCCTCTTTATCCTCAGAACGAGCGGGTGAGTTGACCTGTAGTGGACTGTGAGGAGCAGGTTCTCATGCGAGTCAAGCAACCTCTCAACAGCATCCACAAAACTGCGGCTCTTCAGCTCCATCGGGCCAACCTCGTCGAGTATGACGAGGTCGGCGTTGGCGTAGCCGGCAATTCGAGACGCCACGATTTCGAGGTTCTCGACGAAGACCCTGTACTTACTAACCCTCGGATAGCCATCCCCTTTCCTCGCGAGAACGTATGTTTCGTTTGTTGTGAGTTCCACGATCTCAAAGCCCACCCTGACTCCCTTCTCCCTCACTTCCCTCGTCACGAACCCCCTGATGTCCTTCTTTCCTCTAAGCCTCTCGTAGATTTTTAGACATGCCGTGGTCTTCCCGACTCCCGGCCTTCCGGTTATTGCGACCCTCATCACTCCAGAACTACCAGAACATCTCCAGTCTCGACCCTCTGACCCTCAGACACCCTGACCTCCTTCACCTTCCCGCTTGATGGAGAAACGATCTCGTTCTCCATCTTCATTGCCTCGAGTATAAGCAGCGTCTCTCCCGCCTTGACCTCATCACCCGGAGAAACGAGGATCTTGATAATCGTTCCGGGGAGCATGGCCTTGACGACCTTCTGACCCAGATCAACGCTCTCCGGCCTGTAGGAGGGAACGCCCTTAACGGACTTGATGACCTCCTCCTCGACCTCAACCTCGACGACCTTGTCGTCGACCTTAACCTTGTAGAGGGCGTTCGAGACCTTCTCCACCTCGGCATAGTACACGTTGCCTGATAGGGTGACCTTGAACTTCTTCATGCCCCTCCATTCTCAGGAAAATTTTAAACACTTTCGATACGGTCGTTCAGGTACTCACTCACTCCCATCCTCTCGAGCAGGGTTCTGGAGACTATGTACTCATCCTCAGTCTCCCTTTTCGTTCCGACTATGAGGTACCTCTCTCCGTCAATCTCCTCAAGCTGACCGTACGCTTCGAGTACCTCCCCCTCGAACACCTGCCCCGCGTAGGTGTGGGTGAAGCTGAGCACGGCTCTGATCTCCGGGTGATCCACCGGGTAGTATGCGGGGTAATCGAACACGTCCCTGTCGCTGATGACTCTTGCCACCACCCTCATCTTCCCCAGCTTCGTTCCAACCTCCTCGGGTATTGGCTTGTTCAGCTCCTCGTAGCCTCTCACGTAGAGCAGGTCGAAGTAGGTGCTGCCTATGAACGCCCGGTGGTACTTCCTCCTCTCGTGCAGGAGGAATGCCTCGTAGCTCAGAGGGGGTTTTCGCTTCCTGAATATGAACTCCCAGGTCTCGTCATCCGGTTCAGAGAGCTCTCCTCTCTCGATTCCCCTCTTTATCCTCTCCCTCGCCTCGAACCAGTATCTGCCGTACACGACAAAATCCACGTCGCTCTCCTGACCCTTCAGCCCTATGAGCCTCGAGCCCGTAACGCCCATCTCTTCGCGCGGAATTTCATGCAGAAAATCTACAACCTTCCTGACCTCGGAATCCATGGCCTCGCTGAGCCTCTCTTCGGGCTTGAATACCTCGTCGATCTCTGTGTGATTCACCCTGAAAACGCCTTCCTTAGGGCTGAAGTACCTCTCTCCAACAGCTATGGCTTCCTCGTGGCTCAGCTTCCTGTACTCCCTGCCGTCCTTGAACCTTCCACCCTTCCCTGGGGCGTACCTGAGGAAGCACTTCACGCTCTCGTCGTTTCTGTATCCAACAACGGAAAAGAAGAGGTCTCCAACCCTGATGAAGTCCCTGAGCCTTATCGGCTTACCTGATGAACTGGGCATATATCCTTCTGATCTCCTTGGCCTTTGCGCTTCTTCCCTCCTTCTTCAGCAGGCCACCGTTTATCAGCTTTATCCTCGTAATTTTGTACTTCCTACCCTCCACCGGGAGGATCTCCCCAACCGTGAACTCCACCTCTCCAGACGTGAAGATCTCGTACGGTGTTGTGACTGGCCCCTTGTGAAGGCTTATCCTGACCTTCACCTCTCCCACATCTCTCAGCCAGACAGTCTCTATGTCCTCAGCACTCGCCACGTCCACCCTCTTGCCGTTCTTCAGCTCGAGGGACGTTATCTCTCCGACTCTGTACCCCTCTCCGACCTCTACGACGACCTCCTCTCCCTTCGTCAGCACCTCTGACCTCGGAACCTCTATCTTCCCCCTCTCCGAGACGTCGTCCCTGCTTATTATTGCCCTCAGCTCGACCCTCTTTTCCGGGAGAACTTCCATAACAGAACCGCAGACCTCACACTGAAAAAGGTGTTTTGAGGGGTTTATCAGAACGTGTGGGGTTTCCTCTTTACAGGAGTCGCAGTATATCTCTCTCTTCATCTTTACAGCTCTTCAAGAAGCCTGTTCATCTCTTCGGCCTTGCTCTTCAGCGCCTCAAGCGCCCTTCTGGCTATCTCCCTTACCTCCATCTGGCCGACGGACTCTACTTTGAACACGAAGTCGTCAGTTTCAGTTATCTTTATCGCATTCTCCTCGCAGACCTTCACGCAGTCTCTGCAGAGGGAGCACTCGTACTCGTTCTTGACCACTACCTTCTCTCCCTCCTCTGCGAACACGCCCTTTGGACAGATCTCGATGCATCTGCCGCAGTCCGTGCACTCCTCTCCTATCTCAACCTTTCCGAGGATCCTGTAGGTGCATACAGATACGGGCTGGAACTTGGCGTGCTCTCTGCCGAATCCAAGTCTTGCAACCGCCTCGAGCATCAGCTGCTGCCCCTCGTAGAGCTCGACAATCGGGATGTTGTCAAAGACTGGCTGGGTTTCGGGATCATCGGAGATGAAGTCTCCAGAGTAGACAACCTTCGGCCCCTCAACGTTCAGCCTGAGGGACACCTGACAGCTCGGGCAGCCCTCCCCACCGCAGACGCAGTTCTCCTGCAGGTTGAACTTGTCTACGTTGGTCTTCAGGGGCACGAGGCCTATCCTGTGGGCGAGGATCTCGTCGTACAGGTAGGACGAGTTCATGTAGAAGTCAACGTAGTCCACAGCAAGAGTTGGAACGTGGCTCTTCATCGCCCTTCTCCATGCGTTGGCGAACGCTGGATTAGAGTCCCTCAGAATGAACTCCGCTGTGATACCGTCGTCCCTGACAAACTCGACCTTCATGGCAGAACACCGGTCAAAAATGGGAGAGGGTTAGACCCTCCTGCCCCTCTTTCCGCCCTTGGGCCTCGTTCCGTCGTGCGGTATCGGAGTGACGTCCTCGATCCTGCCGATCTTCAATCCAGCCCTTGCGAGGGCTCTTATTGCCGCCTGAGCGCCCGGACCGGGTGTTGTGTGCTTGTTTCCGCCCGGTGCCCTGACCTTGATGTGAACGCCCTCAATCCCCTTGTCCTTGGCCACCTCGGCAACCCTGAGGGCTGCCTGCATCGCCGTGTACGGGTTGCCCTCGTCCCTTCCGGCCTTGACTATCATTCCGCCGCTTATCCTCGCTATGGTCTCGCTGCCCGTGATGTCGGTTATCGTTATTATCGTGTTGTTGTAGGACGAGAATATGTGCGCGATACCCCAAATACCCTTCTTTTTCTTCTCAGCCATATTATCCCTCCGTCACCTGCTGCTTGGCGAAAGGTGAGTTTGAGTAGTAACCTATCTTGCTCTCCATCTCCCTCTCCACTATGAAGCTCGGAGATGTGACCCTCCTGCCGTCAACGGCTATGTGGCCGTGGACTATCAGCTGCCTCGCCTGCTTTATGGTCTTTGCAAGCCCCTGCCTGTAGACTATCGTCTGCAGCCTTCTCTCGAGGAAGTCCTCAACCGTGAGGTTCAGGATGTCGTCGAGCGTCGCGTTCTCGGGCAGAATGCCCATCCTGTTGAGCTTCTTGATGACCTGCTGGGCCTTGGCCTTCGCAAGCTCTCCCTCCCTGCCGGGGAAGTTGACTTTGGCGAGCAGATCCCTCGCGACCCTCCTGTACTTCCTCAGGAGGTTCTGGAACCTCCAGAGCTCCCTCTTGTTCCTGAGACCGTACTTGATTACGAGAGGAGCCTCCCTTTCGAGCCTCACCCTGTCCCACGGCTTTGTGGGGGTTGTGTACTTCTTCTTCGGCTTCTTTGGATCACCCATTAACTACCACCTCACTTCTTCCTCCTGATAACACCAACGGTCGCACCCTTCCTGCCCGTGGACCTCGTCCTCTGGCCCCTGACCTTGTAGCCCCTCGCGTGCCTCATTCCTCTGTAAGCCCTTATCTTGATCATCCTCTCTATGTCCAGCATCCTCGCGAAGTCTATGTCCTTGTTGAGGAGGTGGAGATCCTTACCGGTGTGGTAATCCTTCCTCCTGTTGAGCATCCAGGAGGGCAGGCTCTCGATCTCCTCTTCCACGAACTTCTTGAGCTTCGCAATTGTCTCGTCGTCAAGCTCTCCGAGCTTCGTCATCGCCGGTATTCCGAGGTGGTTTGTGATCGACCTCGCCATCCTGAGTCCTATGCCCTTGATACCCGTGAGCGCGTGAATTACCGGTTTCTTTCCGTCCAGATCCGTGTCCGCAATTCTGACGATGTGCCTGAATCCCTCCTCCATCTTACCACCTTCTGCCCTTTGCCTTAAAGAGAAGATATTTAAATATTGCTGCAGCCAGCCGATTGAGGAGAAGAGGGGAAAGGTTCGTTACTTAAACCTGACGGAGTGAATCGGATTACCTGTTCTCAACTATAACTTCCGCCTTTGGCTTTCTCCTCTTGAAGGCGAAGTCCTTAGCTGCGACAACAGCCTCGCAGAACGGAACGCAGCTGAAGCACCTGCTGTTCATCAGGTTGCACTCGATGACGTTGACCTTCCTGTTCTTTATGTTGATTATTATCCGGGTCTCTGTCTTTCGGACTCTGACTCTCACTTTTATTTCTGGGTCTTGAGACATGATGTCACATCCTAATAATTGTTATTACAACGTGATTTTTGGAAGATATAAGCTTAACGCAACTCATGCAGTTAACATTGACAAACTAATGCTGGAAAAATTCGAACCAAATGCGAGTTTACAGCAAGTCGAGAGTAAGCTCCTCGCTCAAACCGAGGACGATTTCGAACTCCTGAGGGGTTATAACAGGTTTTGAAAACCTTCTGTAATCATCGTACGCTATTCTGGGGCAGGCCGTGCTGACGTAGCAGTCGAACCTGAAGCCCTCGACGAGGCTCGGATCTATCTCGTCCGCCAGTATGACCTCTGCCTTAATCCCTTTCTCCTCAGCAAGCCTCTTGAGCCTCATCGCAAGCCCCAGCCTCTTCTGCCCCGGCTTAGTTGAGACGAGGATCGCAAAGCTGTCGCACATCTTGGCCCTCGATACCTGAAAGTACCTCCTCCTCACGAAGTCGGAGGTGTCCACGACCCTCAGCTCTTCGGAGAGGGGGCTGTACGCGTAAACCCTTCTACCAGCGTACAGGCTCGCCCCAATCGCGTGAAACTCTCCATCTCCGATGAAAAGGATGGCCTTCGCTCTCGTCCCCTCAAGGCACGAGTAGTTGCACCCCAGAACCTGTCCCGGGTACGCGACCCTCTTTCCCTTCCTCAGCTCCACCTCGAAGCCTACGTCTCTCAGCCTCTCGGCCACGCTCTCAAACTTCCAGGCGTAGCTTGCGGTTCCAATGATTGCGATCCTTTTTTCTTTGATTTCCCTTCTGAGCAGCTCGGCATCTACGCTGTAGTCGATGTTGTAGGGGACGTAGATCACCCTCTCGATGCTGAGCATCTCCGTGTGCCCGAAGTGGAGCAGCACGTCCGCAACCTCTAAGAGTGAGACGTCAATGTCGCAGGCACCGTAGGATGGCTTTCCGGAGATTATCACCTCGTACCCATTCTCCCTGAACCTGTCCGCTATCTCTCCGGCGTAGTACTTCAGACCGTCCGGGAGCTGGATTCCGACAAGCCTTGCAGAACCGAGTTTGGAAAAAATGGATTGAAAATCGATTCTTTCAGATATGGTCGAGGATTCTGACGCCATCCTTTGAGACCTCTATCTTCACGAGGCTCTTGACGTTGTACCCCATCTCCCTGAGCATCTTTGCCCCGTCTCCCTTCTCAACGACGGCGACGAAGTCCTTGATCACCGCTCCGGCCCTTTCAAGAGCTTTGAGCGTTGCGAGGGCCGTTCCTCCGGTGGATATGACGTCGTCAACCAGAATCACCCTGTCTCCCTTTTCTATTCCGTTTATGTACAGCTTCCCCTTGGAGTATCCCGTCTGCTGGTCAACCACTATCTCGTTTGGCAGGTTGTAGGCCCTCTTCCTCACGACAACTATCGGTATGCTCACCGCCAGGCTCAGCGCCGTTGCCACGGGGATTCCCATGGCCTCGACGGTAACGATCTTGTCCACGTCGAGGTCAGCTATCCTGATTATTCCGGAGACCGCTTCCCTGACTATGTCCGGGTCGAGCTCTGGGACTCCGTCGGTCAGGGGGTGGATGAAGTAGGGGTAGTCCCCCTTCATTATCACCGGTGCGTTCTCGAGGCTCTTTATGAGCTTGTTCAGCATCAGAGACCCCTCAGCTTGTCGAGCATTATCTTCTTCTCAACCCTCGCCACCGTCTCCCTCACCCTCTCAACAGCATCGGGGTTGGCCGACACGCTGTCTATTCCGAGCATCACCAGCTTCTCCACGACGTGCGGATAGCTTCCGGCCTGTCCGCATATCGACGTCTTCACTCCGTGCTCCTTGCACACCCTGATCACGTGCTCGATGAGCTTCATAACTGCTGGGTGGGTCTCGTCGTAGAGATACGCGACGTTCTCGTTGTTTCTGTCCACCGCGAGGGTGTATTGGGTGAGATCGTTGGTGCCGAAGGACACGAAGTCTATGCCCTCCCTCACGAGATCCTCGATTATCAGCGCGGCCGCGGGGGTTTCAACCATCACACCGAACTCTATCTTGCTGAGCGGCAGACCCTCCTCTTCGATTATCTGCTTGGCCCTCCTGACCTCCTCGACCCTCGTGACGAGCGGCAGCATTATTCCAACGTTGGTGTATCCCTCGTCCACAAGCCTCTTGATCGCCCTTATCTCCGCCCTGAAGTGTATGTCCTCGACGAGGTCTCTTCTGATACCCCTGAACCCGAGCATCGGGTTTGCCTCGATCGGCTCGTTCTCTCCGCCCTCCATCGCTCTGAACTCATCCGTTGGGGCGTCGAGGGTTCTTATCCAGACGGGTTTGGGGTAGAACGTGTCAACAACGGCCTTCATTCCCTCGTAGAGCTTCTGGATGTACTCCTCTATCTCCCCGTCCCTTATGTACTTCATCGGGTGCTTGGGCAGGCCGAGAACCATGTGCTCAATTCTGAACAGACCCACTCCATCCGCTCCGGTCTCGTAGGCCCTCTTAGCACCGTCCGGTATCGATATGTTCACCTTGACCTCCGTTGCGGTTATTATCTTGGCCTTCGCGACGACCTCGGTCTTTTTGTCCTCCTTCCTCTCTATCTCCACCGCCCCCTCGTACACAACTCCCTTCTCTCCATCCACTGTGACGACCATTCCGTCCTTGAGCACCTTGGTTGCCTCCTTCGTACCAACAACCGCCGGAACTCCGAGTTCTCTGCTTACTATCGCCGCGTGACACGTCATTCCGCCCTCGTCGGTTATTATCGCCGATGCCCTCTTCATCGCCGGAACCATGTCCGGCGTGGTCATCGTGGTCACGAGGACGTCGCCCTCCTCGACCTTGTTTATCTCCTTCTCGCTCGAGATTATCTTGACCTTGCCCACTCCAATTCCCGGAGAGGCTCCAAGACCCTTCAGAATCACCTTGAGGTCCCCCTTCACGGTCTCAGCCTCCTTCTTGCCCTTTATGGTCGTGATCGCCCTCGACTGGAGGATGTAGACCTTACCCTTCTCGATTCCCCACTCAACATCCTGTGGGTGGCCGTAATGGTTTTCAATGAGCTCGGCAAACTTGACGAGCTCCTCTATCTCCTCGTCGGAGAGCACCCTCTCCCTTGCCTTCTCCGGAGGGAGCTCCAAGGTTACGGTCTCACCCTTCTCGTTCTTTGTGATCATTATCTTCTTCTCAGCGACGTTTACCTCCACAAGCTTCCTCTTCACCCTGTCGTAGACGTACGTGTCAGGGCTGACCGCCCCGCTCACTATTGCCTCTCCAAGGCCGAAGGCGGCCTCGATTATGCAGAGCTTCTCTCCTGTGACGGGGTGGGAGGTGAACATGACTCCGCTCTTCTCGCTGTTGACCATCTTCTGCACAACAACGGCGATGCTCACATCCTCGTGCTTGAACCCCTGCTGGACCCTGTAGTAGATTGCCCTCGGCGTGTACAGGCTGCTCCAGCACTTCCTGACCTTGTCAACAACCTCATCCTCTCCCTTCACGTTCAGGTACGTCTCCTGCTGCCCGGCAAAGCTCGCCTCAGGCAGATCTTCTGCCGTAGCAGAGCTCCTTACGGCAACGAAGACCTCCTCTCCCTCTTCCTCGCAGAGCTTCCTGTACGCGTTCCTTATGTCCCTCTCTATGTTCTCCGGGATCTCGGCTGACTCTATGAGCTTCCTGATCTTCTCAGACACGCTGTTCAGCTCGTCTGTGTTCTCTACATCGATCCCCCTGAGCATGTCGTTTACCTGATACCAGAGGCCCGTGGCCTCCATGAACTCGAGAAACGTCCTGCTGTCAACCACAAAACCGTTCGGAACGGGAATTTCGTTCCTCAAAAGCTCTCCGAGGTTCGCCCCCTTTCCGCCGGCCAGCGGTATGTCATCCTTACCTATCTCATTGAGCCACAGAATCCCCATAACAACCACCTGTTGCAACCAGAGTCCTGAAATTATAAAGGTTTTTCCTTAGCTTCCTTCCGGTTTAAAATCGTGAGAAATTGGAGGGTGTTGCTCCGCCAACCGACCCATGCTCATGCTCGTCACACGGGCGTGGGAAGCGGAGCACTGATTACTTGGCCTGAGGAGTTAATAAGCTTTATCACTCCCTCGACCTCTTCAGCTTTGCCTCGACGAACCTCTTGTTGAGCTGCTCCCTCCTGCAGACCTCCCTCCTCATGTTGAGCTCGAAGTAGTAGTCGAGAAGCTCGTCATCGTCCATGCTGTTATGCTGGCAGGACTCTTAAAAACCTGATCCGCTCTTGTAAACCTCCCCCAAACCCTCGACAGCCTCATCACCCTCCTTCACGATCTCCCCTCTCAGCACGACCGTGTGGGGGAAGATGGCTGGGAATCCTTCAAAGGGAGTCCAGCCGCAGAGGCTGTGGAGCGAATCTGCCCTCACCCTCTCAACCCTCGATATGTCGAAAACTGCGAGGTTGGCGTAGTTCCCGACCCTTATCTCCCCGTATCCCTCGAACCCGAAGATCTCTGCCGGGTTCTTCGCAATCTTTTCGACGACTTCGAAGACGCTCACCCTTCCATAAAACACGAGCCCCATCATCAGCGGGTACATTGTCTCCACGCCGGGGTAGCCTGAGGCTCCACGCTCCTTCTCCTCCGGAAGGTGGGGGGCGTGGTCTGAGGCCAGCACGTCTATCCTCGAGAAGTTCTCGAGCAGAAACTCCCTGTCGCCCCTCTCTCTCAGAGGGGGGTTCACGTTCACGAACCCGTTCAGCCTCTCGTACTCAGAGCTGTCGAGGAGGAGGTGGTGGGGGGTTACCTCCACGAGCGATGGGGATGGGGTGATTGTCTCAAAAGCATCTCTCGTCGAGATGTGGCAAAAGTACCTTCCGAGGGGGGCGAGCTTTTTCACCGCCTCTATCTCGGCCCTCCTGTCCCTGTGCAGGAAGTTTGGGATCTCGTTTGACTCCACGAACTCGGGCAGTTCGGCGTGTATTGTTGTGAGGTGCTCGACATCTCTCACAATCTCTGGGTCAACCTGAAACTCCGGGTTGTCGTGCTGCAGGAACACCTCGCCCACAGCGGGGTTGTAGCCCTTCTCTTTGAGCTCACCCACGATCTCGTTTATTCTGTCGGAATTCCTCCTCGTTAGCCCCATGTTGAGGGAATAATCAACGTTGAGGTGTTTCTCCGCCAGTCTCACTCTCCTCTCGTACTTTTCTGCGGAGTCTATGAATGGGCGGGTGTTTGGCTGGTCAACAACAAGGCAAATCCCGCCGTGCAGTGCGGAGAGAGTGCCGCTCCTTATCGTCTCCTTATGGCTCTCCTCAAAATCTCTAAGGTGGACGTGAACGTCTATTCCGGCGGGCAGTATGAGCCCTTTAAGCCTCTTGCCGGTGAGCTGCTTGCTTATCTCTACGATCCTCCCCTCCTCTATTTTCATGCCTGCTGTGACGAGATCTCTGCCGATGATGAGCTTTCCGGAGAGAATCATCATGGGGGATGGGGAACAAAGGTTTAAATACTATTCTGGCCACTAAACTAAAAAAACTCTGCGAGGAGAGGATTATGGATTCAATCGTGAGGGAGGCAATTAAGAGGGCCAACGAGGAGAGGAGAGCTTTTACGCGGGAGGATGAGGATGACGAAATTCTGCAGATGCTTCACGAGCTGAAGACCGTCATTAGGGTCGTTGGAGTTGGGGGAAGTGGATGCAACACAATAACGAGAATGTTCGAGGAGGGTATAGAGGGCGCGGAGCTGATCGCAATAAACACTGACGTGCAGCACCTGTACTACACCAAGGCCGACAAGAGAATTCTGATCGGCAAGAAGAGGACGAGGGGGCTTGGAGCCGGAAGCCTTCCGCAGGTTGGTGAGGAGGCTGCCAAGGAGAACGAGGAGGAGATAAGGGCACTGCTTGAAGGCTCCGACCTTGTTTTCATAACCTGCGGTCTTGGCGGTGGTACAGGAACCGGAGCGGCTCCCGTGGTTGCCGAGGCTGCTCAGGATGCGGGTGCTTTGACCATCGCAGTCGTCACGCTGCCGTTCTCTGCCGAGGGTGCGATAAGGAGGGCAAATGCTGAAGCTGGGCTTGAGAGGCTTAGGGAGGTCACGGACACGGTGATAGTCATACCCAACGACAGGCTGCTCGAGGTTGTGCCCAACTACCCAATGCAGCTCGCGTTTAAGGTCGCGGATGAGGTGCTGATGAGGGCGGTGAAGGGCATAACGGAGCTGATAACCAAGCCGGCGCTGATCAACCTCGACTTTGCCGACGTCAGAACGGTCATGGAGAAGGGCGGAGTGGCGATGATTGGCCTCGGAGAGGCGAGCGGTGAGGACAAGGCATCTGAGAGCGTCAGGAAGGCACTCAAGAGCCCGCTGCTCGACGTGGACATTACCGGAGCAAAGGCTGCGCTTGTCAACGTAACCGGCGGGCCAGACATGACCATAGAGGAGGCGGAGAGCATAGTCGAGGAGATCTACAGCAAGATCGACCCAGATGCGAGGATAATCTGGGGTGCCATGATCGACCCGTCCCTCGAGAACACGATAAGGACGCTGGTCATAGTCACGGGCGTGAAGTCTCCGCAGATATTCGGCAGGAAGGGGCCGGCGATAACCAAGAGGTACGGAATAGACTTCGTGAGGTAAATCTTTAAAAACCGATAATGGTTAGGCAGGGCTATGATCAGCGACAAGCTTAAGGATTACATAAACATCCTCAGAATGACGAGAAAACCCGACAGGGAGGAGTTCGTCACCACGACAAAGGTGGCTGTGGCGGTAATGTTCGTCATAGGGCTGATAGGCTTCTTCATCTACCTTTTGATGGACGTTCTTCCGGGGGCTCTGAAATGAGCAGGTACTTCATAGTCAAGACCACGGCCAATCAGGAGAGGATAGTGGCCAACCTGATGGCTGCGGGAGTGAAGAAGAGGGGCATAAGGCTGTACTCCATCCTCGCCCCTAAGGAGATAAAGGGGTACATCATTGTCGAGGCCGAGAGCAACGAGGACATAGTGAACGCGATAAAGGGGGTTCCGCACGTCAAGGGGCTGGTGAAGGGTGAGACGAGTCTTGCTGAGATAGAGCACTTCCTCAAGCCTAAGAAGGCTGCGGAGCAGATAAGGGAGGGCTACAAGGTTGAGATCATAAGCGGCCCCTTCAAGGGTGAGCTTGCCATCGTCAAAAGGGTTGACGAGGCCAAGAACGAGATCACCGTCGAGCTTCTGGAGGCCGTGGTTCCGATTCCCGTCACCGTTAAGGCGGATAATGTGAGAATTCTCGAAAAGACTGATGAAGAGGAGGTGTAGTGAATGCCACAGGTAGTAGAGGTTCTTGTTCCGGGAGGAAAGGCAACACCGGGTCCACCACTCGGTCCCGCAATAGGTCCGCTCGGACTTAACGTCAAGCAGGTGGTCGACAGGATAAACGAGGCCACGAAGGACTTTGACGGCCTGCCCGTGCCGGTAAAGATAATCGCCAAGGAGGACAGGACGTTCGACATAGAGGTCGGTGTCCCGCCTGTATCTGCGCTCATCAAGAAGGAGCTCGGACTTGAAAAGGGATCGAAGGCCACGGGCAGAGAGTATGTGGGAGACCTGACGATGGAGCAGGTCATCAAGATCGCCAAGATCAAGCAGAAGCAGATGCTGGCCTACGACCTAAAGGCGGCGGTGCTTGAGGTTCTGGGGACTGCTGTGTCCATGGGTGTCAAGGTTGAGGGCAAGCACCCCAAGGAGGTCCAGCAGGAGATCAAGGAGGGCAAGATAGAGATACCCGAGGAGTGACCCTCCTTTTTTGTTACATATTTTCTGTTCTGCTTCAACCTGTTCTGCCTTGCGTCTGGTGGGCATCAAATAAGTTAAATACCATTTCCTCGTCCGATGACTCATGAGCGATGATGTTCCTCTGCCAGAAGTGAACATAGGTATGGTAGGTCACGTTGATCACGGTAAAACCACTCTTGTTGCAGCTCTGAGCGGGGTGTGGACGGACAGGCACAGCGAGGAGCTCAAGAGGGGGATCTCGATCAAGCTCGGTTACGCGGACGCCACTTTCAGAAAGTGCCCGAAGTGCGAGGGGACGGAGGCGTACATGGTCGAGAAGACCTGTCCGAGGCACAACGTGGAGACCGAGGTTCTCAGGACGGTGAGCTTCGTGGACAGCCCGGGTCACGAGACTCTAATGGCGACGATGCTTAGCGGTGCCGCGCTGATGGATGGGGCAGTGCTGGTGATTGCCGCCAACGAGAAGTGCCCGAGGCCCCAGACCAAGGAGCACCTCATGGCGCTTGAGATCATCGGGGTTGACAGAATAGTTATCGTGCAAAACAAGATTGACATAGTGCCGAAAGAGAGGGTTCTGGAGAATTATCAGGAGATCAGAGAATTCGTGAAGGGGACCATAGCTGAGAACGCGCCCATAATCCCCGTCTCGGCCCAGCAGAGGGTCAACATTGACGCCCTCATCGAGGCGATAGAGGAGGTCATCCCCACGCCGGAGAGGGATCTCGAGTCTCCCCCGCTGATGTACGTGGCGAGGAGCTTCGACGTGAACAAGCCGGGGACGAAGCCCGAGAAGCTCGTTGGAGGGGTTCTCGGTGGAAGCCTGTCGAGAGGCAGGCTGAGGGTTGGTGACGAGATCGAGATCAGGCCGGGAGTTAAGGACGAGAGGGGCAACTACAACCCGCTGTTCAGCGAGGTCGTGAGCATAATGGCTTCAGGCAGGAATGTTGAGGAGGCAACTCCGGGTGGTCTGATAGGTGTCGCCACAAAGCTCGACCCGTTCATAACCAAGGGAGACGGGCTTGTTGGTAATGTGGTCGGGCATCCAGACAAACTTCCCGATGTGCTCTTCGACTTCACGATGGAGGTTCAGCTCCTCGAGAGGGTTGTCGGTGCTGAGGAGGAGCTGAGGGTGGAGAAGATCAAGATGAACGAGCCGCTGATGCTCAGCGTGGGCACGTCAACTACCCTCGGGATAGTTACCTCCGCGAGGGATGATGTGGTTGAGGTGAAGCTGAAGAGACCCGTTTGCGCTGAGAAGGGCTCCAAGGTGGCAATAAGCAGAAGGGTCGGCTCGAGATGGAGGCTCATAGGAGCGGGAAGGATAGTGTAAGGAAGGCGATAATCGACACCAACGTTCTGATGTACATCTTCACCAAGAAGGTGGACGTTTTCACCCAGCTCAGGGAGCTGGGCTTTAAGAAATTTGTTTTTCCCAGACACGTCGTTGAGGAGCTCGAGAGGCTTCAGGTGAGCCTTGACGGGACTGAGAGAAGGGCTGCGAGGTTTGCGCTGACGCTCATCAGGAGCAGGGACGACTGCGAGGTGCACGAGGTGGATGCGGTTGGCAGTGACAACGCGATTTTAAAGCTCGCAAAGTCCCTCGACGCTGCCGTTATAACCAACGACAAGGCGCTGAGGAGGAGAGCAAAGCTTGAGGGCATCGTCGTGGGCTACCTGAGGGAGCTGAAGTACGTGGAGCTCGACGAGGACTACTGATTTTTTCTCGCGTACTTTTTCACGTTCCTGCAGAACTGGCAGACGCTCGAGGTTGTTATCTCCCCGCAGATCCTGCAGTACCTGAACTCCTCATCTCCTCCATCTCTCCTCTCCCTTGCGAGGTTCCTCAGAATGCTCACCCTGAACCCCGGAACCTTCCTCTCTATCTCGTAGACGATCTCCTTCCACTTGGTCGACGGGGCGTTGGGGCACTCCTCGTTCAGGAAAGGCAGCCCCTTGGCGAGGACGTAGACCATGTTCTCCCTCTCGCTCATCTCGTAGAGCGGTCTCACCCTCGTCACAATCCTGTCGAAGCCCTCCATCCTCGGCCTCTGCTTCTCGCTCCATTCCATGTTGCCCGAGTACATGTTCTTGAAAAGGTTGGCGAGTATGTCCTCGGCGCAGTGGCCGGTGGCTATGGCGTCGTAGCCGTTTTCCCTCGCAAACCTGTTCATGATGTACCTCTTCGCATTTCCGCAGACCGAGCAGACCTTTCCCCTGACGTCGTCTATTGTGAAGCCGTAGTCCTCGAGCCTCACAACGTGCAGTCTCACGTCAAGCATCTCCGCAACTTTCTTTGAGACTTCAAGGGAGTGGCGGCTGTACCTGCCTATGCCGAGGTCTATGAACATCGCGTCAACATCAAAGCCGATTCTCTTTGAGAGCACTCTGAGGGACGAGAGCATGGCCACGCTGTCCTTGCCACCGCTCAGAGCCGTGAGCACCCTCTCCCCCTTCCTGATCATCCTGTATCTCCTGATCGCCGACTCCACAGCACCCTCGTACTTTGTTATCAGACACTCCCTGCAGTAGTATGTGCCTCTGAACTTCTCGAAGGCGTTTCTGCCACATCTCTTGCACTTCATCGCGGCATGTTGGGTATCACGATTGAAAGAATTATCGAGCCGAAGATCAGCGAGGAGAGAAACTTCGATGCGATCTCAGCGCTCCTCTTTCCACCAAGCTTCTCCGCCACATCGTAGAACACCCTTCCACCATCCAGCGGAACGGCTGGCAGGCAGTTGAACAGTCCGACATAGAAGTTGATCCATCCAATCCAGTAGAAGGTGTTGAGCGCGTAGAAAATCCAGCCTCCGACAGACGAGTGGAAGAACGCGGTGATTGGGAAGGAGAAGCTGTTGAAGAATATTATCGGCATCGATATCAGGAAGAGCCAGCCTGCCGGGTTTGTGAGCATTGACGGAATTCCCCTAAGCGTGTTCAGTATGTTCTCCGCGTAGAAGTAGCTGAACGTCACCCCCGCGAAGTACTCCGTCACCTGCACACCCATGAGCCCCCTTCCGTTCGCATCCTTCAGGGTGAGCGTGTAGTTCCTGTACTCGGAGCCGTCGAACACCTGAATCTCAACCCTGTCCCCGCCCTTCTTCCCCTCCATGGCTTTGAGGAAGTCTCTGAGCGTGTGTATCTTCTTTCCGTCAACGGCCGTTATTATCCACCCCTCCTGAATCCCTGCCTCTTTCGCTGGATAGCCGTCAACAACCTGCACGATCTTGACCCCTGTCACCCCTGAGAGCTGAACCTCTCTGCCGTCCGCAAGCTTCAGCACGATCTTGCCTTGCTCTCCAACAGCCTTCGATATGTCGTCCGGGCTCGTCACCTTTACCCCGTTTATCTCCACGACAACGTCTCCTACCTTCAGGTCAGGGTTATCTGAACTCAGAACCGCGATTGACGGAGTTATGAAGCCGAGGAGGTAGAAGAAAATTGAAAACGCGATTGCGGCGGTGATGAAATTGCTTATGACTCCTGAGGAGAACACCCTCAACCTCGTCCCCCTCTCCGAGTGGTGGAGGAGCTGCTCCTCGTCCGGCTCGGCAAATCCGCCGATTGGCACGAGAGCCACGAGGACTCCCAGTGACTTCACCCTTATGTTTTCCGAGAGCGCGGAAATCGCGTGGCTGAACTCGTGGACTATGAGGGTGACTATCAGCCCTATGAGCCCCCACACGAGGGGGATGTACTGGTTCACCCCGGGAATCAGCAGAGCGTTCCTCGGGCTCGTGAGGTCTGAGGGTGGTGGAGGGGATGTGAAGAGGGTGTAGTCCATGAACAGGATGAGGACGAACATGAACACCATCCCGGCAAAGACCGCGGGTATCCCGGCGTTTCCGAGGACGATCCAGAACCTCCTTCTCCGGGCAAGCCTCTTCAGGAGCTCTATGCCCCTCTCGGTCCTTATCATCAGCACTGGCCCGTAGGCGGTGATTCCCCTCCTCTCCAGAACCCCCCGTCTCTTGAGGAACTCGACTATCGCCCAGTATGCGAGGAAGATTGTCAGTGCGGTCAGAGCATCCATTGCTCCCAACTCTGACAGGTGCTTAATTAAACTTGCGTTCAGTCCAGCCTCCTCCCGAGCACCCTCTCCTCTATGGTCATCTCCTGCACAAATTCTGCCCTCACGTCCTTCCTTCTCAGGTAAAGCAGAATAGCACCGCCGATCAGCAGGTTCGGAACCCCCACCTCGGGTATCGCCACCGCCATTATCCCGTAGATGACGTGGATGATTGCTATGAGAATTGCAAGCTTTCTTCCCCACTCTCTCCTCGTGAGCAGGCCAATTCCCGCAATGAGGTAGGCGAGGGAGAACGCGAAGCCGACAGCGACGGCGAGGGGGATGAAGTCCTCGGGGTTCACGTCTCCAGCCCCATACTTCTCCATCTCCTCCCTGAACGCCTTCGCGAACTGGTCTCCTGCAAGCAGAATTGAAAATGCTGTGAACGCAGACACGGAGAACATGAACAGCAGAAACACGGAAATCAGAGTGATTCCGACCCTCATCCTTCAATCAGGATGGGTTAAAAATTTAAATATGTTGCGGAACAGCTTTTACCATGTACTATTTCATCTACATCACGTTTCCGGATGAGGATTCTGCGAGGAAGGTTGCAAGACACCTCCTCGAGAACAGGCTTGCAGCATGCGTCAACTTCTGGAGGATAAACTCCATGTACTGGTGGGAGGGGGAGATCCAGGACGACAGCGAGGTTGCGATGATTGTGAAGACAAGGGCGGAGATGTACTCGAAGGTCAGGGAGGAGGTCAAGAGGCTCCACCCCTACACCACCCCGTGCATATGTGCAATCAACGTTGAGGAGGGCAATGCGGAGTTTCTCAGGTGGATTGATAGCATTGTGGAAGGATGAGGGGGAAGACGGCGACATTCGGAAGCAGGAGGAAGGTGAGGTACGGAGAGGACAGGTGGAGGCTGCTCAGGGAGAAGAGGAGGGTAGCCAGGGAGATCATGGAGACCCTCGAGAGCTCAGGAATCCCGAGCATAGTCTACGGCTCAGTTGCGAGGGGTGACGTCAGGAAGACGAGCGACGTTGACATCTTCATCCCCCTCAACATCCCATCCTACAAGATCGAACTCGCACTCGAGGACTTCTACATTCTGGAGAGGAGGATAGTTCAGGCAACGCCAAACTACGCGATAAAGGGGGAGATTGTGCTGGAGAACGCGAGCGTCAGCTTCCCCCTCGTCAAGATGAAGGAGAAGGAGATGGACTTCTACAGGTTCGGCGGATATCTTGATCTGGACATGCTTCTCTCCGAAAAACGGGTTTCTGGCGTGGACAAGAGGCTTGTGCTAATTGTCCCGCTCAGGGACGGCCATTACGAGATCCCGGCTGACGAGATGGACAAGAGCGAGCTCGCGGACTTCCTCGGGGTCGGGATTGAGATAGTCATCGAGAGGTTCAGGGTTCTCGAGAGGAGGAGGGAGGTCGGAAGGACGGGCGTGTTCCTGAACGAGCCCGTGCCGGACTTCGAGTCCTTTGAAAGCCACCTCTCGGCCCTCGCCCTTCAGAACGCCTATCTCAAGAGGAGGATGAAACTTTTTTAAAACCTCCTGATTTTGGTGAGGCGATGAGCGAAATCATTCACTGGGCTGACGTCATCGCAGACAGGATACTCAGAATGAAGGACAGGGTCAGGATAGCCACCGGCATAACGCCGAGCGGGCACATACATCTGGGCAACCTCAGGGAGATGCTCACAGCAGATGCGGTGAGGAGGGCGATCGAGGACAAGGGCGGGAAGGCCGAGATCGTTTACATCGCCGACACCTTTGACCCCCTAAGAAAGCGCTACCCGTTCCTCCCCGAGGAGTACGAGAACTACGTGGGGATGCCTCTCAGCAGGATTCCCGATCCTGAGGGCTGTCATGACAGCTATGCGGAACACTTCCTCCAGCCCTTCCTCGAGTCCCTCGATATCCTCGGAATTCCCGTTACGCTCAAGGAGGCACACAGGATGTACGAGAGTGGGGAGTACAGGGAGATGACCGTGAAGTCGCTCGAGAACAGGGACAGGATCGCTGAGATACTCAGGGAGGTCTCGGGAAGGGAGGTTGAGGAGGGCTGGAGCCCCTTCATGCCCCTATGCAAGAACTGTGGGAGGATAAACTCCGCGAGGGTTACGGGATTTGACGGGAAGAAGGTCTCTTACAGGTGCGATTGCGGGTATGAGGGTGAGAACGACATAACCGAGGGGAAGCTCGTCTGGAGGGTTGACTGGCCCGCAAGGTGGGGCATCCTCGGGATAGACGTTGAGCCCTTCGGAAAGGATCATGCTGCTGCTGGAGGGAGCTACGACTCGGGCAAGAGGATCGCGAGGGAGGTGTTCGGAATAGAGCCACCTTTCCCTATCGTTTACGAGTGGATCCACCTGAAGGGCAAGGGAGCGATGAAGAGCTCGAAGGGCATTGTGGTGCCGGTCAGGGAGATGGTAGAGGTTCTGCCCCCCGAGATAGTCAGGTACATAATCATCAGGAGCAAGCCCGAGAGGCATATCGAGTTCGACCCGGGCATAGGTCTGCTTGACATGATCGACGAGTTCGAGGACGCCTACAGAAAGGGAGACAGGAGCGTGGAGCTGTCTCTTGTTGGAGACGTCACCTACTCAGACGTCCCGTTCAGGCACCTGATAGTAGTCGGGCAGATCGCTGAATGGGATGTGGACAGGGTTCTGGAGATACTGGCGAGGAATGGCCATGACATCAACGATGAGCTCAGGAGGGACGTGGAGAGGAGGCTGAAGTACGCGAGGGCGTGGCTTGAAAAGTACGCCCCGGACAACCTGAAGTTCAGGGTCAAGAGCAGGGATGAGATAACCTCCGAGTTCAGCGAGGAGGAGAGGAGGTTCCTGAGGGCGTTTGCTGAGAAACTGGAGGAGGGCATGAGCGCTGAAAGGATACACAAGCTGGTTTACGATGTCGCAGGAGAGGTGGGCATAAAGCCCGCGAAGGCTTTTCAGGCAATCTACAAGGCGATTCTCGACACCAAGCACGGGCCGAGGGCAGGCTACTTCCTGCAGTCCTTGGGTGTGGGTTTCGTCAAGAAGAGGTTCGCCGAGATATGAGGTTCAGGAGAATTGAGGGCGGGAGCTACTACTCCTACCTCACCGAGGGGTGCAGGCTCTGCAGGATGGGGGCAAAGATGGTTCTGTTCGTCACCGGAAAGTGCCCCCACGCCTGCTACTACTGCCCGATCTCCGAGGAGAGGAAGGGAAGGGATGTTGTGTACGCCAACGAGAGGTTCGTTGAAAGCATTGACGACGTTGTGGATGAGATACTCTCAATGTCTGCAGAGGGGGTAGCAATAACGGGAGGAGAGCCGCTTGCGAGGCTTGAGAGGGTCAGGGAGTATTTAGAGGTTTTTTCCCATGCAGGACTCCACACCCACCTTTACACGAGCATCCCCGCAGAGGACAAAATCCTTGAGAAGCTCGCCGAGAGCGGGCTTGACGAGATAAGGTTCCACCCGCCGGGACTGGAGAACGTGAGGGCCTACGAAAGGCCGCTCTTAAGGGCCAGATCACTTGGAATGGAGGCTGGCTTCGAGATCCCTGCTCTGGAGTTCAGGGATGATGTGGTGGAGGTCGTCAATTCCGCAGATGCGTTTCTGAACGTCAACGAGCTCGAGTTCTCAACATCGAACTTTGAGGAGCTCGAGAGAGCTGGGTGGAAGCCCGGGGAGTTCTTCGAGGCGGAGAAAAGCAAGGAGATAGCGGACATGTATGCTGGGAGGGTTGAGAGGTTCCACTTCTGCAGCGTGAGGTTCAAGGAGATCGCCCAGTTCAGGAGGAGGCTCATAAGGATGGCATTCAACCTTCCCGAGTTCTACAGGGTGACGTCCGAGGGGACGGTCATCTGCGGGCTCGTGGAGGGGGACAAGGAGGAAATCAGAAAAGTCTTAATTCAGATGGGTGCCGAGTTTGTAGAGGTTGAGGAGGGTTTCGAGGTTCCGGTTGAGGTTGCTGAAAATCTGAGCAGCTCGTTTGACGCGTCGCTTATCGAGAGGTATCCGACGCACGACAGAACTATCTTGGAAAAACATCCGTTGAGGTGAGGAAGTGAAGGTGGAAGAGATTGAAAAAAGGCTCAGGAAGTATCTGGAGAGGGACAGGAGTGGCATCAGAAAGACGCTCATAGGAATACTTCTCGATGGCAACAAGTACACGACTGAGGAGCTCCACAGGAAGCTGAGTGAGAACGGCTACGAGCTCAACCCGAGGGGAGTATCGGCAATGGTTGGTCTGATGAGCGCGAGGCTTGGCATTCTGAAGGTGGAGATGGGTGAGAAAAACAGGTACTACCTGAAGAAGGAGTATGAGGGTCTGGTTAGCTCAATTCTGAGGGAGTATGATAAGTAAGGTTTACGAGCTGCTACTGCTCAGGAGGGTCAGGAGGGGGGAGATACCGAAGCACATAGCCATCATTATGGACGGAAACAGGAGGTACGCGAGGAGGAGGGGGCTTCCGGTCTACATGGGCCACTTCTTCGGCTCGAGAAAGGCCGAGAAGGTTCTGGAGTGGTGCAGGGAGCTTGGTGTGAGGACTGTCACGCTCTACGCGTTCTCGACAGAAAACTTCAGGAGGGACGAGGAGGAGAGGAGGCACATATTCGAGCTGTTCAAGAAGGAGATCAGAAGGCTCCTGAATGATCCGAGAACCCACAGGGACAGGATGAGGGTCAGGGTCGTGGGCAGGAGAGACCTGCTGCCGGATGACGTTCTCGAGGCTATAGAGGAGGTTGAGAGGGAGACCGCCGGCTACGACAGCTACTACCTGAACATAGCATTTGCATACGGGGGCAGGCAGGAGATCGTTGATGCGGTTAGGGCACTGCTCAGGGACGTCAGGGACGGGAAGGTCAGGCCTGACGAGATTGACGAGGCTCTCTTCTCCAGATACCTCTACTCCGATAACGGTTATGAGAGGGTAGACATTCTCATAAGAACTGGCGGGGAGCAGAGGCTCTCCAACTTCCTGCCGTGGCAGAGCGCGGGAAGCTTGACCTATTTTGTGGATGTTTACTGGCCGAGTTTCAGGAAAATAGACCTTTTGAGGGCGATAAGGACGTGGCAGGGTCTGAGGGCGAGGTATTATAAACATCCTGCGTGAGGTGGTGGTCATGGACACAAGGCTGAAGTACGAGTTTAGGAGAAAGCTCGAGGAGCTCGAGAAGTACAAGGGCAGGGGTACCGAGCTGATCACCCTTTACATTCCTCCCGATAAGAATCTGGCTGATGTTGCATCCCAGCTCAGGAACGAGTTAAGTCAGGCTCAGAACATAAAGTCCAAGCAGACGAGGACCCACGTGATGGCGGGGCTTGAGGCGATCCTCCAGAGGCTTAAGTACTTCAGGAAACCTCCGGAGAACGGAATGGTGATAATCAGCGGCGTAATCGACCTTGGAGGGGGAAAGGAGAAGCACATAACCGACATCATCGAGCCACCAGAGCCAGTCCCGCTTTACAAGTACCACTGCGACTCCACCTTCTACCTCGAGCCCCTCAAGGAGATGCTGGTGGAGAAGAAGGTCTACGGGCTCATCGTGCTGGACAGGAGGGAGGCGACCATAGGCATCCTGAGGGGCAAGAGGATTGAGGCTCTTGCTTACGCGACATCAAACGTTCCCGGAAAGCACAGGCAGGGTGGACAGAGCAGCGTGAGGTTTGAGAGGCTGAGGGAGATAGCCATCCACGAGTTTTACAAGAGGGTGGGCGAGAAGGCGAGCGAGGCGCTGCTGCAGTACAAGGATGATCTTATGGGCGTGCTGATAGGCGGGCCATCCCCAACAAAGGAGGAGTTCTACGAGGGCAACTACCTGCACCACGAGATCCAGAAGAAGGTCATAGGGCTGTTCGACGTGAGCTACACGGACGAGAGCGGGCTTTACGAGCTGGTTGAGAAGGCGAGCGACGCTCTGCAGGAGCTCGACATAATGAGGGAGAAGAAGATTATGAACCGCTTCTTGAAGGAGGTCGTCAAGGATGGCGCTGCAGCCTACGGAGAGGACGAGGTGAGGAAGTACCTCAGCATGGGGGCTGTGGACACGCTGCTGATCTCCGAGGATCTGAGGTACGAGAGGGTCAAGTACCGCTGTCCTGTGTGTGGGGAGGAGAAGGAGGTGACGATAAAGGAGAACACGAGCAGGGACATGGTCTGCGAGAAGGACAACGTCAAGATGGAGGAGGTGGAGAGGAGGGACGTCATCCTCGAGCTTGCAGAGCTTGCCGAGGCAGGTGGGGCGAAGGTGGAGTTCATCTCCTCGGATTCAGAGGAGGGAGCGATGCTCAAGAACGCGTTTGGTGGTATAGCTGCGATACTCAGGTTCAAGCCAGAGGGATGGTAGATGTTCAGGGTCTTTTACCGCGAGGTTAAGAAGGCGACGGGGATCGAGGACAGGTTTCTGAGGGAGAGTGAGCACGCAGATCTCGCCTCGACCATCGCCTTCAAGCTCGCGAAGGAGAGGAGGAAGAAGCCCCAGGAGGTTGCTGAGGAGCTCATCGAGGAGTTTGAGATCTATGGGGACTACATCGGGAAGATCGAGGTTGTTAACGGGTACATCAACTTCTTCGCAAGCCCCGAGTTTTTTGAGGACACGATCAACGCGATTCTGGATGAGGACTACAGGTACGGGGCGCTCAGGCTGGGTGGAGAGGTTCTCATAGAGCACACCTCCGCAAACCCGGACGGGCCTTTGCATGTGGGCCACATAAGGAACTCCATAATTGGAGATACGCTGGCCAGAATTCTCAGGAAGGCTGGCGTCAAGGTCGAGACCCAGTACTACGTGAATGACATGGGCAGGCAATCAGCAATGGCCGTTCTCGGGGTGAGGAGGTATGGCATCGGAGAGGGCAAGCCCGACCACGAGGTCGCAAAGGCCTACGTGAGGATAAACGCCGATGCTGAGAGGGATGATGAGATTGACAGGCAGGTAGAGGAGCTGATGGTCGCCTACGAAAGAGGGGACGAGGAGGTGGTCAGGGAGTTCAGGAGCGTCATTGAGAAGGCTCTCGAGGGGATAAGGGAGACGCTCGGGAACCTGAACGTGGAGCACGACAGCTACGTGTGGGAGTCCGAGTTTGTGAGGAACGGCTACGTGGACAGGATATTCGAGATGCTCGAGGAGAGGGGGCTCCTCATCAAAGATGACGTTTACAGGATCGACATGAGCAGGTTTGGCTATGAGAAGGATCTCATACTGAAGAGGGAGAACGGAACAACCCTTTACGTGACGAGAGACCTCGCCTACCACCTCTGGAAGAACGAGAACTACGAGAGGTTCATGAATGTTCTCGGAGCAGATCACAAGCTCATAGCCAGCCAGCTCTCAGACGTTTTGAAGGCCCTCGGCCTTAAAGCGCCTGAGATCGTGTTCTTCGAGTTCGTCTCTCTTCCGGAGGGATCAATGAGCACGAGGAAGGGCAAGTTCGTTTCTGCAGACGAGCTCATAGAGAAGACGGTGGAGGAGGCGAGGAGGATTCTCGCCGACAGAGACTTCAGCGAGGAGGAGAAGGAGCACGTCGCAAAGGCTGTTGCCGTCGGAGCGTTGAGGTACGACTTCGTCAGGGTGTCGCCGGAGAAGCCAATGACGTTCGACTGGAGGAAGGCGTTAGACTTCGAAAGGCAAACGGCCAGCTACATCCAGTACACCCACGCGAGGGCGTGCAGCATAATGCGGAAGGCCGTGGAGATGGGCTATGCAGACCTCGACTTCAACTCAGCGATGATGGACGGTGTGGAGAGGGAGCTCATCCTCCTGCTGTCCAAGTTCTCGTTTGTGGTCGAGAAGGTTGTTGAGAGCCTGAAGCCAAACATCTTCGCGGAATACCTGATGGATGTTGCGGAGAAGTTCAGCGACTTCTACCACAGGAACCCCGTGATAACTGACGACAGCGAGCTGAGGATGCACAGGCTCGCCATAGTTGATGCAACGAGGATAGTGCTGAGGAACGGCCTCGAGCTTCTGGGCATCGAGCCGCTGGAGAGGATGTGATTGCAGGTTCAAGAGGCTTCGGAGTTCTACAGGGAGGAGTTCAAGGACTCCCTGCTCTACAGGACTCTGGCAGACGAGGAGAGGGACGAGGACCTGAGAAAGGAGTTTATAAGGATCCACGCAATAGAGGCGAGGCATGCTGACTTCTGGAGGAGGTTTCTGGAGAGGAGAGGTGTCAGGCCGGAGAGGGTCAGGGTCGGCAGGCTGAGTCTCTGGTTCGTGAGACTGCTCAGAAGGATAAGCCCCGCCCTTACATCCTCTCTCCTCGAGTTCAACGAGATGAGCGCGATAATCAGGTACTACGACTTCTACAGGGCCTACGACCTGAGCGAGGAGGAGAGGGAGGAGCTCAGGGAGATCATCGTGGATGAGATCGAGCACGAGAAGTTCTTCTCGGGAAAGAAGAGGCTTTTCGGAGCAGAGAACGTCAGAGATATGGTTCTCGGCATAAACGACGGACTCGTGGAGATTCTTGGTGTTGTTACGGGATTGTCTGCCGTGTACGTCACGAGGCCAGACCTCGTGGGGATGAGCGGGCTTGTTGTTGGGGTTGCCGGAGCACTTTCGATGGCCTCAGGCTCGTTCATCTCCGTTCGATCCCAGAGGCAGGTCAACGAGACGAGGGTGAGGCTGAAGGCGATCCTCAGGGAGCTGAGGGCCGAGAGCATCGAGGTTGAGGAGGTGAAGGAGAGCGAGCTGAAGTCTGCGCTTTACACGGGCATCGCCTACCTCTGCGGGGTTGCGCTGCCTGTGGCTCCGTACTTCCTTGCCGAAACAACCGCCGAGGCCCTTCCAATATCCCTCCTCCTCTCCGCAGCGCTGCTGGTGTTCGTGGGCTCTCTGATATCTCTCCTGTCCGGGATATCTGTCAAGAAGAAGGCACTGGAGATGCTTGTTGCCGGAATGGGGACAGCTTTCCTCAGCTACCTGTTCGGAACCCTGATAGCTTCGCTCTTCCACGTGCCCGTTCAGTAGTTGTGCACGACCCTGTAGTGATCCGGCCTCGGGCAGTACAGCTCTCCCTTCTCCCTCATCTTTATCAGCAGGTCTCTCGTCTTCAGCTTGTCTATTCCCTGCTTCTCGGCCTCCTCGAAGATCACCTCTTCCGGCACGCCCTTCTCGTACTCCTTCTCCAGCTCCTCGACTATCCTCTTGATGGTCATTATCTTGTCCCTCTGGCTCTTTGAGGTGCCCGAGAATGCGTAGTCTATGTCAATCTCCCCCGTCTCCGGATCGAGGGCGATCTGCTCGAGGCTCTTCCTGATTATCCTGATAACCCTCTCAACGTCCTCAAGCTCTATCCTGTCGCTGAGCCTTATTCTCGCTGAAGCTTCAGCAAGCCTGATCAACGCTTCAAGCTGCCTCGCCGTCACGGGGACCGGAGAGTCCTCCTTGGCCTTGCTCCTCATCCCCACGTAGAATTCGATTATTCTCTTCTCCGCTTCGTCGGTCAGCACGGGGAACACGGTTCTCTTGGCGTAGGCAATGTACTTCCTGAGGAGATCCGGGTCGATCACCGGCACGACCTTCTGTATCTCTCCCTCGAGGCTCTGTCTGGTGTACTCACTCGCCACGTTCCTCATCTTCTCCAGCTTCTCTCCCAGCTTGTGGGTCTGGAGTATGTGCTTCGCCAGCTCCGTGTCCCTTGCCGGATCGGGATCGTCGGTGAGGACGAAAATTAGGTCGAATCTCGACATGAGGGTTGGAGAGAGGTTTATCTGCTCAGCAATTGGAGAGTAGCGGTCGAACCTGCCGTATTTCGGGTTGGCAGCTCCGAGCAGCGCGCACCTCGCTTTAAGCACCGCGTTAATTCCGGCCTTGGCGACGCTGATGGTCTGCTGCTCCATCGCCTCGTGCAGGGCAGACCTGTCCTCTGGCCTCATCTTGTCAATCTCGTCAACAAGGGCAATACCCTTGTCCGCAAGGACGAGCGCTCCTGCCTCGAGCGTCCACCTGCCGTCCACCTCATCTCTAACAGCAGTTGCCGTAAGGCCGGCAGTCGTGGTTCCCTTGCCAGTGGTGTAAACGCTCCTCGGGGCTATTCTGTGCACGTATCTGAGAAGCTGGGACTTCGCAACTCCCGGGTCTCCGACGAGCAGGATGTGTATGTCTCCCCTGATCTCCGTGCCGTCGGGCAGCCTTTTGGGCACACCTCCGAAGAGCTGCAGAGCTATCGCGAGCTTTATGTCTTCGTATCCGTAGATGGACGGGGCTATGCTCTTGATTATTTTTTCATAAATCCTCTCGTCCTCGCTCAGCTCGAGTATCCTCTTCTTGTCCTCCTCAGTTATCTCGAACTCCTCGTACTCCTGCTGGAGTATCTCGATGGAGTTGCCCTCGATGTAGAGGTCCATGTGGACGAGCTTCTTCTGCCCCTGCCCCCTTGGGTTGGCCCTCACTATTCCGTTTATCACCACCCTGTCTCCCGGGTTCACTATGCCGGTTATGTCCCCCTCCAGATACACGTCGATGCTCTGGGGCTGCTCTCCACCTTTCAGGTTCTCGGGGTACTCCTGAATCTTAATGCGCTGGCTGTCAACGAGCACGCTCTCCTCAGGCAGAAAAACGAACCTCTTCGACTTGCACGCGGGGCACTCGTAGGGTGTTTTGATCTTGCTCTCCTCTTGGTACACTCTCACCTTCTTCCCGCAGTGGCTGCACACGAACGCAGCCTCGACGATCTTGGGCCTCACCTCGGTTACCTTCCTCACGATGCCTTCAATTGAGATGAACCTCGAGATGTGCTCGGCCCTCAGGTCTCTGATGAGAGTCCTCCTCGAAACCGGAAGGTTCACGAATCTGGGCGTGCAGTTTTCGAGCTTCACGTCGTAGATGTTGTCCGTCAGGGATATGCCGTTCTTTGCATCCTCTATGACCTGATCAGGATAGTTGAACAGCTCTTCTGCTAAAACACCCTCCCTGAAGAGGGCGAGGTGAGAGAGAACATCAACGTATATGCTTTTCTCAGTCCCGTCTCCCGTGGAGATCTTTCCGGCGATCTTGTTGAGCTCTCTCTCATAGTAGTTCTGGAAAAACTCCCTCCAGACGTTGGGACTGCTGAGCATGGTCATTCATGTAGGTTTTGGGTTGGGGAATAATAAGGGTTTTGGGTGGATCGATAGTAAATAAAAACACGGTATGTCTCAAAACCTCGCAATGTGTTTACGGGTGAGTGTATATCGCCCTGACCTCTTCTCCAGCCTCCTCAACCCGGCAGAAGGCGTATCTCTCAAACTGCACAACTCTGTTCACAGCGCTCCTCACATTCTCCTCAACAAGCCCCTCTACCTTCCCCTCCGGAGTGAGAACCTCGCACTTCAGAGCCTGAGACTCAGGAAGCCAGTGGATTATGCTTCTGCCCTTCCTCGCAGTTTCGACCTCATCTCCCGCGTAGCTCGCCTTTCCATCCTCCCCTATCCTGATGTTGCAGAACCCCTTCAACCTGACTTCCTTCCCCTTAAAGTTCTCGAAGTCGTCCCTTGTTATGTAAACAGCTCTCTCTCCTTTCAGCTTTCTCACTCCCGCATCTCTTGACGGGTGCAGTGGGAGTTCAACCTCCGCAAAAGAGTCCAAACCCTCGATTTCAATCCTCACAGGGTTCCAGACGAAAAAGTACCTCTCCGCAATTTCATCGACAATCTTCCTGTTTTCAGCGTAAAGGTTCTTCAGGCTCACGCTGACATCGTTTTCCCCAACTCCGAGCGATAGGAAGAATTTTCTTATTGCTCTGGGCTCAAAACCCCTCCTGCGGAACGCCCTGATGGTCGGAAGTGCCGGATCATCCCAGCCCGAGTAAACGCCCTCCTCTATCTTCTTCCTGATCTCGCTGGTGGAGAGCTTTCCGAACTCGTGGATCTTTATCCTCCCCCAGTGCCTTACCACAGGGTACTCCCAGCCGAAGTATTCGTAAATGTACCTCTGCCTCCTCTCCGAGTCCGCCAGATCCTTGCCCCTGAGGATGTGCGTAACTCCAAGGACGTGGTCCTCAATGGCCGACTCAAAGTCGAGGGTCGGGTAAACCACGTACTTGTCTCCAACAAGGGGGTGATCCGAGAAGATTATTCTGAACGCCACCCAGTCCCTGACAGCCGGATCCTTATGGGCCATGTCGGTCTTTATCCTGAGCACGGCCTCTCCTTCCGCATACTCCCCGTTCAGCATCCTCTCCCAGTCCTCCAGATTCTCCTCCGCACTCCTCTCTCTGTGGGGGCATGCCACTCCAGAGTCCTTGTACTGCTTGAACTCCTCCCTCGAGCACCTGCACACGTAGGCGTGGCCCATTTCTATGAGCCTGACGGCATAATCGTAGTACATGCCGATCCTCTTGGACGCGTAAACCACCTCATCCGGCCTTGCATCAAGCCACTCACAGTCCTCAAGGTACCAGTCGTATGCCTCGAGCAGAGGCCTTTTAGTCCTCGGATCAGTGTCGTCAAATCGGAGGATGAACTTTCCGTCATACATCCTCGCGTACTCGCTGTTCACGATTATGCCTCTCGCAGATCCGAGGGTTGGCGGGCCGTTGGGGTTTGGAGCGAATCTCATCACAACCTTTCCATTCTCCGCGTTGGGCAGGGGGGGAAGCTGGTAGTCCCTCCTGACCTCCTTCTTTTCCTCAGCGTACCTGCTGAACAGCTCCTCCTTCTCTGCATCGCTCAGGCTTTCGAACTCGGCGATAACCTGTCTTATCCTCTCGAGCACCTCCTTGGCGTTTTTTCTGAGCTCTGGGTTCTCTGCCAGAACCTTGCCGATCACCGCCTTCTCGTTCGGCTTTCCGTACTTTTTGGCATTGAGAACCACATGCTTCCAGATCGCCTCATCCATCAGTAATCCCTCTCAATGAGGTAGTCAGCAAGCTCAAGAAGGTGGGACTTTGCCGGAGTGTCATCGAGCACGTCAAGCTGAGACTTAGCGAGCTCTATGTACTCCCTCGCCTTGTTCCTCGCGTAATCAACAGCCCCGCAGTCCACGAGCTTCCTTATGTCCCTTTCGAGCTCCTCCCTGCTCGCCTTCCCCTTTCCGAACGTCTCGAGCTCGACCCCCTGCTCGAACGCCTTGATGACTATCAGCGTCTTCTTCCCCTCAACAATGTCGCTTCCCCAGTCCTTCCCGATCTTGTCCTTTCCGGTTATGTCGAGCAGGTCATCGTGAATCTGAAAGCCTATTCCCGAGTAGATGCCGTAGTTCCACAGGGCCTCTTCCACCTCCCTGCTCTCACCGAAGAGTATTGCCGGAATTGAGGCTGATATGCCTATGAGCACCCCCGTCTTCTTCCTGACCATCTCTATGTACTCGCTCTCGCTCACATCATTTCTCTCCTCAAAGCTCATGTCCATGTACTGCCCCTCGCATATCTCCACGCAAACCCTCGCCAGCTTGCTCACCGCCCTGACGACGTTGCTTGGCTCCGCATCGCTCTTTGCCAGAATCTCAAAGGCCTCTGCATAGAGCGTATCTCCGGCAAGAATTGCCGTTGGAATGCCGTAGAGGGTGTGGACGGTCTTAACTCCCCTCCTCATCTCGTCCTCGTCCATTATGTCGTCGTGTATCAGGGTGAAGTTGTGGATCGTCTCTATTGCGATTCCTGCATGCAGGACTTTCCTGCTGTCCCTTCCGAGCGCCTCTGCGGCTATCAGCGTTATTACAGGCCTGAGCCTCTTCCCTCCTGCCTTCAGGTAGTGCCTCGTGGCCCTGTAAAGACCCTCAGGCTCGTTTACGGTGAGAATCCTCTCAATCTCCCTGTTGACAATTTCAGCCTTCTCCCTTATGACGTCAGAAATCATGGAACCTCCTCCTCACGAACTCAAACAGGTCAAACTCCCTGAACGAGATCCACTCCTTCAGGAGTCCGTGGACGAAAATGTGGGTTTTGTGAAGGTCGTAAACGTGAGAACATCCTGTCAGGAAGAGGGCCTTCCTCATTCCCTCCACGAAGAACTCGATCTTCCTCTCAACCTCCTCGTGCCCCATCATCGCGGGCTTCAGGAATGGAAGCGCGGAGCTGGCAATTTTTGCCCCGAGAGCTATCGCCTTTGCGGCATCTATCCCGCTCCTTATACCCCCAGTGGCTATGACGGGAAGCACGTCATGGCAGTCCACTACAGAGAATGCGGTTGGGATCCCCCAGTCCCAGAAGCTCTTCGCAACCTCTCTCTTCACGCCATCGTTTATCCTGTACACCTCAACCCCGCTCCAGCTTGTCCCGCCCTTTCCTCCAACGTCTATGGCCTTCACTCCAGCTTCTCTCATGCTGAACGCCACTTCCCTCGAAATCCCGGCTCCGGTCTCCTTCACTATCACTGGCACTTTCAGCTCGCTCGCCACCTCCCTAATAGCCGCATATCCACCTGCAGCGTTGGTGTCCCCCTCAGGCTGGACGATCTCCTGAAGGAAGTTGAGGTGGATGGCTATGGCGTCGGCGTCAATCATCTCTACTGCCTTCTCCGCGTACTCAACGCCCTTTTCTATGATCTGCGGCAGGCCTATGTTGGCGTAGATGAATGCACTGGGAGCATGCTCCCTCACAACGGAGAACGTGTTGGCCACGCTCTCGTCCTCAATTCCCGCCCTCTGGCTGCCGACACCCATTCCAATCCCGGTGTTCTCGACAGCAATAGCCAGATTCTTGTTTATCTCGTACGTGTCGGGGTGTCCGCCCGTCATGGAGGCTATGAGAAAGGGAGCCTTAAGCTTCTTTCCGAGGAACTCAACCTCGAGGCTCACATCATCGTAGCTAACCTCAGGAAGTGAGTTGTGGATGAACATGACGTCTTCAAGACCTGTGTAGCTTGACTCCACGTCCTCGTTCAGGCAGATGTTTATGTGGTCGAGCTTTCTGTTCGACGTGGTCATCTCGGCAAAATACACGCCCAGTTTTAAAAAGGTTTGTTGTGTCGCCAGCCCATTTCGAAGAGGTTCTGCGGGATTGGGCTCAGCGATTCCCAAAAAAGAAGATGGGAGATAAGGTTCAGTCGAAGCTGTGGAGCTGCGGGAGAGTTGAGAGCTTCAGTGGAGACCCGAATGTTCTGTCTCCGGCATCTCCAAGCCCGGGGAGGATGTAGCCGTCCTCGTTCAGCTCTCTGTCGACCTTGGTAACGAAGATCTCCACCTCGGGGAACTCCTTCTTTATCCTGCTTATTCCCTCAGGTGCGGCGAGAACTCCGAGCACGATTATCCTCTTGGGGCTTCCGTACCTCTTGACCTCCCTGAGCACCTCTATTAGGGTGGAGCCTGTTGCTATCATCGGGTCTGCTATTATGACCGTGTCCTCTTCCCTTATCTGGGGGATCTTGATGTAGTTCATCTCCACCCTGAACTCAGGGGCCTTCCCCCTGACGGCGGAGACTATCCCGATCCTCGCGTGCTCGAACACCTTGACGAGCCCCTCCATAAGGGGAACGGCAGCCCTGAGAACCGTTATTATGACCACGTTTCTTCTATCCACCACAACTATCCCGTCGGTCTCTTCCAGAGGTGTTTCGATCCTCCTCTTCTCGAACTCCATGGTCTTTATGATCTCGTAGCCCATGAACCTGCCCAGCTTCACGAGCCCTTTTCTGAACCCTATGGAGTCTGTTTCTCTGTCTCTCAGCTCGGTCAGAACCTCCATGAGGTACGGAGAGTCCTCCATCGTGTAAACTCCTTCCCACCTCTCATCCTTAATCATACAATCACCTCAGTATCTGATCAAGAACTATCGCCGTTAGGGCTCCAACGGCCATTCCGGACTCGAGTATGCTCGCCACTATCTTCGGGAAGTGCGCGAGGAACTCCTGTGGGAGCTGGGGCGCTCCAAGTCCGACTATCAGCGCGCTGGCAATTATCAGCATGTTCCTGTCATTGAGTTCGACCTTGTCCTTTATAAGCCTGAGCCCGGTGACGCTGATCATACCGTAGAGCGCGATTGTCAGTCCTCCGAGAACGGGCTGGGGAATGGAGGCGAGAATTCCTGAGAACTTGGGAAACATCGAGATCGCGATGAGTATCAGCCCGCCGATCTGCACCACCTGCCTGCTTGCCACCTTCGTCAGCGCCACCAGCCCTATGTTCTCAGAGTAGCTCGTCGTTCCGCATGCTCCGAATATTCCGGCGATTGAGCACGCTATCCCCTCACTCATTATTCCCCTGTTGATGTGCCTGTTCGTAATCGGAGCCTCTGATATGGCAGAGATCGCGTGGTAGTCCCCAACGCTCTCGATTATGCTGACCATAAACGCGAAGAGGAGCGTTATTATGGCGTAGGCCTCGAAGGTCGGCATCCCCCATGGAAGGGGCCTCGGAACGTTGAAGGCTGGAAGCTCACTGACGAGTGTAAAGTCGGCCATCCCGAGAGCTATGCTGACCACGTAACCCACAACCGCTCCCACTATCACGGGCATCGCTCTCAGAGCACCCTTGGACTTCAGCGCCACTGCAACGGTCACGGCGAAGGTTACCAGCGCTATCAGAACGGCCTTTGGTATGCTCGCTCCACTGGGGTCGGCGAAGAAGTTGAATGTGTACTTCACAGCAACGTGGGCGAGGGAGAAGCCTATGAGCATTATCGTCACTCCGGTGACGACCGGAGAGAACAGCTTCTTGAGCTTGCCCACTATGCCGAAGCCACCGAATACTGCCTCCACAATTCCTCCTGCAATCAGAGCTCCCTCAACAGCCGCAAGGCCACTCGAGCTGCCGATGCTTATGAGGCCCGGGATGAAAGCGAAGCTCGACCCCTGAACTATAGGATACCTCGAGCCTATCGTCGTCTGGAGTATGGTCGCTATGCCCATAGCCAGAAGCACAACCTGAATCAGAAGGGCGATGTCCTTCTGGCTGAGCCCTATCGCGTTTCCGACGACAAGAGGAACCGTGATCGTCGCCCCAAACATCGCGAGAACGTGCTGAAAACCGAGAACCACTGCTCTGCTGTACGGTAACTTATCCTCGACACCAACTCTTACGCCATTCATCCTACCGCCCCTCTTAGGTTCTCGGTTTGTTAAAAAATGTTTTTGAGGGCTGAGCAAATTTCGAAATTTTCATAAAATGGTTTTCTCGAATATGAACGGTGGTTGAAATGTTTGGTCATGAAGAGGTGGAGTATGAGGCCTATCTTAGCAAAAGCGAGCTTGCCGAGCTCTTCAGAAAGCTTGCGGATCAGGTGGAGAGGGAGGGAAAGGTTGAGGTCAGCACTCAGGACGGGAACATCTCCCTCGAGTTCACCGAGCCGGTTGAGGTGAAGGTCGAGTACGACGGGGGGAAGAGGAAGCTCAAGATAAAGGCGGAGTTCAGGCAGAGGGCGAAGCTTCTTTAAATACTTTTAAGTAAATGCCAGGAATCTGGCTCCCTACTATTTTCCCGGAATTACCCTGAAAAGCCCTCAAAAAAACGTTTGTTGTATGCGCCGGCCGGGATTTGAACCCGGGGCAGGGGCTCGGCAAGCCCCTGTGTTAGCCAGGCTACACCACCGGCGCCCGTTTTGCCTGACGGTTGAAATTGTTAATAAGGCTTTCGGGTAAACATTAAGTCTTTCCTGCACGACAGTATTGAGGTGTTCTGAATGCTGATCGCAAAAGACCCTGAGAAGCTTCAGAAAATGTTGATCTCGAAGATACTTGACGAAAACCTCAGAATCAGGTCAAAGTACGGTCTGGAGCTCAGGGGGAAGCCCGAGCTCGTAATTCTTGAGGAGCCATTCTCTGACTTCGACCCGGATCCGAGCGGGTGGAGGGCGTGCGGTGAAAGCTATTCTCATAGAGTGGAGGAGTGCATGGAGAGCGCGGTTGAGAAGCTTAAAAGCGTCCCGTACACGAGGAGGGTGTCTATCCCTATCTGGAGGCCGAAGGATCACCTGTGCGATACTCCCCCAGCAATCACCGAGATCAGCCTGCTTTACGCTGATGATAGGCTGCACGCAACAGCCTTCGTGAGGTCAATGGATGCCGTCAGCTACTTCACCCCGAACCTCAGCTTCATCAGCCACGTGCTTGAGGAGGTTGGGAAGAGGGTGGGGCTTGAGGCCGGGAGCGTTGCGATGCTCGTGTCCATACCCCACGTGTACGAGAGGGACCTCGAGAGGGTGGAGAGGAGAAGGTATTCGGAGTCATTCGGCTACCACAGGCTCGGGACGCACATAGTTGAGGACTACCTCTCCTCAGCCTGGCACGCGGTTCTCGAGAACATATACTACCACGGGGAGGTGAAGAGAACCGAGTGGGGGGAGCTGTTCGAGGGGCAGGAGGAGAGCAAGTACCTGCACAGGGTCTTCGTTGAAGTAAAGAACCCGGAGGAGAACCAGATACACGACAAGGCTCCGTTCACAAAGAAGTATGGAATAGAGTATGCCCATGACTACGTGATCCACGCGGGGGCGATAGACAGGGAGGTGAGGGAGAGCATTCTGAAGGAGGGTGAGACCTACACCTACGCCGAGAGGGCGAGGTACTGCGAGAGGGATGAGGTCAGGGTTGACCAGCTATACACTGTGATCAGGAAGCTGAAGGAGAGGAGGGAGAGGAGGGACTGCTACGTTGGTATATCGAGGCCATGGGACATAACGAGCGACGAGCCGCCGTGCCTGAGGGGGTACCAGTTCGGGGTTAACGAGAACTTCTTCGGCATCTTCTACATGCGCTCGAACGACGCGTATGGGGCCATGCACGCGAACATGTACGCGTTCAACATCCTGACCAAGTACGTGGCCGAGATGCTCGGCTTCAGCTCGCACAGGTACTACCACTTCGCCCTCGACGCCCACATCTACGGGGAGTTCGTGGACTCAGTGCGGGAGATACTCGAGCCCGAAACTCCGGGTTACGTGGACAAAATAAATAGGAAGGGCTACTGAACCTTCTCCCACTTGTACAGCTCTACTATCTCCGCAAGCGTCCTTCCCTTGTCTTCTATCTCTCCCCTAATCCTCTCCTCGTGCTTCTTCACCTCAAGGGCCCTCCTCGCTATCTCGTATGCCCTTTCCTTGGGTATCACCATGACTCCGTTATCGTCAGCCACTATCCAGTCTCCCGGCTTCACCTCTATTCCGCCGCACTCTATCTTCACGTTAATCTCACCAAACCCCTTGGGCTCTCCCGCGTTTGGAACCTCCCTCTTCGCGAATACCGGATAGCCAAGCTCCCTTATGTCGTCCACATCCCTCACAGCCCCGTCTATGATTACTCCCTCGATCCCCTTGTTTATGCAGCTTCTCGTTGCAAGCTCCCCCCAGACGGCTGCGGTATCTCCTGAGCACTTGATCACTATCACATCACCCTTCCCAGCAACGTCTATGGCCTCGACCGTCTTTGCCCAGTCCCCGTCCATCGTGCTTACAGTCACTGCCTTCCCGACGACCTTCTTCCCCCTCACTATTGGGTAGATGTCCCTCATCGCCCTCGCCCTGTGCATGGCATCGCTTATGTTCGGGGTTGAGACCTTCAGCAGTATCTCCCTTGTCTCCTCCTCGAGGCTCCTCCTTCTCATCTCTACCTTCCTGCCTTCCTTCCACGCCTCGTCTATTGCTTCTCTTACTCTCCTCGCAGACTCCGTCACGTTCCTCGACTTCACTATGTTGCTGCCCACTATTACGATCCTTGCTCCCAGAGCTACGCAGCTCGCGGCCTTCTCGGCATCAAGCCCTCCGGCCGCAGCCACCGGGATGCTGACAGCCTCGACAACCTTAGACAGCACGTCGAGAGGATCCATTCCCTTCATCTGCTGGTCTATGCCAACGTGGACGTTTATGTAGTCCACACCGAGCTCCTCAAGCTCCTTTGCCCTTTCTACAGGATCGGGAACGTTGATCAGGTCGGCCATCACCTCGGCACCGTACTTCCTCGCAGCCCTTATCGCCTCCTGAATGGTGGAGTCATCGCTAAGGCCGAGGATTATTATCACGTCCGCACCGCTCTTCGCCGCCATCTCCACCTCAACGCTGCCCGTGTCTATGGTCTTCATGTCTGCGAGCGTCTTGACGCCGTAGGCCTTCTTTATCTCTCTGACCGCGTTCATCCCCTCGCTCTTTATCAGCGGCGTGCCAACCTCAAGCCAGTCAACTCCTCCCTCAAGAGCCTCTCCGGCTATCTCCACAGCCCTCTTGAGCTCGACAAGATCGAGAGCAACCTGAAGCACAGGCCTGTCCATGCCCACACTTCGACATTCAACTTATTTAATTTTGCCAAGCTCAGTGTTAGCTCGTGTCAGCTTCGGCATGCGGGGAGAGATTTTTATACCCGCGATCCATGGCGGGAATATGAACGTCATCCATCACGGTCCTGTTGTCATAGACGAGCCGGAGAGGTTTGAGTTCGCGGATTTCGTGAGAAACGCCCTCGCCCTCGAGGTCGAGAGGGTCTTCTACTCCAACGGGAGGCTCTACATAGTGGACTTCGAAACCCTGCACGGCATAGTCGAGGATAGGTTTGTGATAGTGGAGGTGATCACCTACTCATCCTTCACTGACGTCGGGGAGTTCAGGAGGTGGATACTCTATCACGGGCACGATGACAGGTTCGAGTACACCGACAGGATAAGCAACGTTCGAGGAGACACCACGGTCATCCCCGTTGTGAAGACCTCCGACAGGTTCGTGAGGAAGCTCGAGGAGTACGTGGAGAAGGGGAAGTTCAGGAGTCAGTGAAGAAGGGCTGGAATGATCACCGCCCCCATGCAGTGAATCCTCCTCACCCTCAGCGCGAGGGTCGAGAGACCTATCAGCGATGCCACAGCGAAGACAGCCAGCCCGGCAAATCCGCAGGAGATGAACACGGCCAGAATCAGGAACGCGAGAACGAGCTGGGAGATTCTGGATGGGTTTATTTTTGAGAAAGCCCTTGCAGCCGGAACTGACAGGAGCAAGGTAGCTGAGAGACCGGCAAATGCCGATGCGAGGGCTATGAGTGGCAGGTACGAGAAATCCTCGGCTCTGGAAAGTTCAGAGAACGCATGAGCCGTCCCGCTCCTTACCATTCCAGCCGAGATCAGAACTGCAAAGTTCAGGATCGCATTCGCGGTGTTTGCCGCGCTCACTGCGGAGATGTACTCCTTCTCCCCGTCTTCTCTCCCAACCGAGATGGCTGTGGCCACGCCAGAGCTTATTCCGGGGAAGAGCGACACGAAGAGCCCTGATACAGCACCTCTCAGAACAGCCCTCACCCCGGGAAGATCAACCTCTATCCTCTGCTCCGGGATTTTCGTGGATGTCATTCCGGCAATAAGCGTTGGAAATGCGAAGAGCCCGGAGAGGAGTGGAAACAGCACGGAAGCGCTCCCACAGGAAATGCTGGTTGAGTAGTATCCCAGAGCGCCGGAGGAGAGCATTACCGCGATAGCGTACCCTCTCTTCCTCCAGTTTGCAAGGCTACCGCCAAACTCGTCCCTCTCGAGCATTACGAGGTGTATGAGGACGAGGGTGAGCACGAGCGGTGTAAGGATCATTAGCTCTCTGACGCTTTCTCCGGCCATTATCAGGAGGTAGAACGCGGGAACCGAAATCAGGGAGGCAAGGAAGCTTGAGATCGCGGAGATCGATGCTGCCTTAAACCCGTCTCCCTCCATGACCATCCTGTGGGCAGGAAATGCTGCGATTGCAGTGTCCTCGTCCGGGACTCCTATGAACGCTGCTGGAATTATGTTAGTGACAGTGTAGACCGTGGACGAGATAAAGATGATCAGCGCAACCTCGTGGCTCTCAAAATGCTGGAGAAGAATGGGAGAGGTGGTGAGCATCAGGGAGGCGAAGGTGTTCGGGTGGATTCCGGGAATCAGGCCTGCAATCACTCCGATGGCAAATCCAAATAGTTCAGGTACCATTTCCTGCCCATGAGCCTCTCTATCCTCTCCTCACTCTCACCGCTCAGCTCGGACATCTCGGAGACCTCGGAAATGCCGTGCCTCTCGCTCAGCATCATGAAGTATTCATAGGCTACATCATCATCGTCCAGATCCCACATCCCGGAGAACATCGGGTGGAACTCACCCATGAAGTCGCACAGCTCCTCGAAGCCCATGTCATCAAGCTCGTCGAAGCTCCTGCCGAGGAGGTTGTCCTCGAGAATCCTCTTAACGGCCTTCCTCAGACCGGTCAGGTTGTAGATCCTGCCTTCGGGGGAATGTCTGGCTATTATGTCATCAATCTCGCTCCGGCTCAGCTTGAAAATCCTCTCCCTCCCCGACAACCCCTCCGAGATCTTCTTCAGGCTCAGGTAGGTGCGCTCGTCTATCGGGGCCTTCCTGCTCCTTCCCGCCCTCCTCAGGTATACCGAGAACGTCCCTCCACTGATCGCGAGGTCTCTCCTCGTCAGGTTCAGTATCTCCTCTTCATCTGCAAGCGTTGATAGGACGAGCCTGATCAGGGCGTGGTCGAAGTCGCTCCTCTTTGATGCGACCGCTATGTACTGCAGGTCCTCCTCGATCTCCACAAGGTTGTGGGACATGGTAAGGGAAAAATGGATATACAGGATAATAAAACTTTCACCTGTGAAGCACCCTGCCTTGATACAGTTCAGGGGCAACGTTGAGGGCGTTGAGAGAATGATAGAGAAGCTGGAGGAAGTGGAGGTTGTGAGAAACAAGTACGGAATTGATGTCTATTTTGATGACGTGAACACGGCGAGGAGGTTCCTGTCGAAGGTCAAGAAGTTGAGGCCTGCCGTTGTGAAGTCAAGCACGAAGTATGCCGGGCTCAGAAGGGGAAGGGTCAGGTGGTTTTTCACGTATTCCGTGAGGTTTACAGATGAGAAGTGAGGAGTTCTTCAAGATCAGAAGGGAGCTCAGGAGGTTCAGCGACTTCAGGAACTACTCCTACCCGCGGGGGACCCTCTTCAGCATCCTTCTGCAGAAGAGGATTGACAACGTGAAGAGGAGGTACCACGTGTACACGGCCAAGCTCCCAGAGCTTGCAGCTTACTGGGAGAAGCACCACAGGATTCCGGAATGGCTCAGGCTGCCGCCGGTGATGAGGATAAAGCTTCTGATGAAGTCCCTCGGGATGACGAACAAGGAGATCTCAAAGAGCTTTTCCAACCCTGACGAGAGCGAGTTCTCCGAGATGGTGTGGTCGGCGATATACAAGGACTTCATCTACTCCCCGATAGCCGTGAGATACCAGTTCGCGAGGGGGAGGGTTGGGGAGGAGATAATCAGGGAGCACCTCGAATCGCTGAACGTGGAGTTCAAGGACGAGAACCAGCTGAGACCGGCGAAGAAAACGCCTGATTTCTACATAGAGGACGGGATAGAGGTTGAGGGCAGGAAGATCAGGTGGATAGAGAGCAAGGCCCTGTTTGGGGACATAAAGCTCCACAGGTTCTACTCCAAAAAGCAGTACGATCAGTACCTCGAGATGTACGGAGATGGGATGGTCATCTACTGGCTTGGGAAGATAGACGAGCTGAACTCGCTCGCGATGCTCAAGGACCACAGGTTCATCGAGAGCCCGTCCAAGAGGTTTCTGGTCGAGATGAAGGTGTATCTCGCGAACAGAAACGCCGAGGAGCTTGCAGAGTCGCTGAACACCGAGGTCTTTGAGTGGAAGGCTGAGGAGATGCGGTCAACGGAGTTTCTGAAGGACGTCATGAAGCTCTTCGACTCTGTGAGGAGCAACATTGTGGTTGCAAACTGGAACAGGGATTTGAGGGCCGTTTTGAGGAATATGGGCCTCCTGACGGTCGTTGTCTGAGCCACGAACAGAAAAGCTTATAAAATACGGTTCATCATCATGGACTCGTATGGGTATAAAAAAGATAATAGGCAGCGTTAACGGTGGGGAGAACGTCCTCATCCTCTATCCCGATAACGACGTCTTCCTTTCCCTGTCCAAGCTGATCGCTGATCATTACGGAAGGAAGAACATCGGGTGGTTCGTTTTCAACGAAATTGCGAAGAAGAGGCTCGAGAAGTTCTTCAAGATATTCAGCAGGATTGCCCCGAAAGATGCCGGCAGAGTCTTCATGAGCTACGATGACATAGACAGGAAGATCGTCATATCCTATGGCTACCACTTTCAGCTCTTCACGGGGATGAACGCGGACGACCCCCTGATACGGCTGATTCTGGACGATGAGGTGACGCTCTACAACTTCATATACAGGAACGCGATAGATGAGAGGAAGTCCATAGCCCTGCGCGACCTGTTTGACTATGTGATCGACGTTGAGGAGAAGGAGGCCCCTCTGGGCAAAGAGTTCTTCTACAGCGTGAAGGCTTACGTCTACCCCCACACCGAGTTCTCGGGGGCTATAAGGATAGATGGTGAGTACAACCTCGTGGAGTGACCGCAAGGAATTTATAATGAAAAAACATGCGAGATGTTGTGATGGACTTAACGGAGTTCATTCGGTCAAACCTTGAGGGTGAGAAGGTACTGATAGTCTACCCGCGGAACGAGGTCTTCTTCTCCATGTCAAAGCTAATTGCGGAGATATGGGGAAGGGACAGGCTCAGGTGGTACGTTTTCAACGAAGTGGCTAAGAGGAGGCTCGAGTCAAGCTTCAGGCTGTTTGAGGGGTTCGCGCCCAAGAATGTCGGAAAGATGCTCGAGAGCTACGACGAGGTGGAGCCCGGGATCGTCATAGCCTACGGCTATCACTTCAGCGTGTTCGACGGTGGCTTTGACGAGAAGCTCATACGCCTCCTGATGAACAGGAACGCGACGGTCTACTTCTTCCTCCTCAGGGGGGGGGCGATAGACGAGAGGAAGGAGAGGGTGCTCAGAGACCTGTTCGACTCAGTGATAGAGGTGGAGGAGAGGGATCTGTCCTTAGAGAAAACGTACCTGTACAGCGTCGCGGAGTACAGGTTCCCCTTCAGGGAGTTTTCAGGTGCGTTCAGCATAGACAGGGACTACTCAATCTTCGAAGGTTAAAATCGCTCATTTTAAATAGTTGCAAACCGAACTCGGCTTATGAAGCCCTCAGAGTTCGCAAGGGTGGTTGAGAGGTACATACGCCCGGCGACCTTTCCAATTGGCTTCAAACTTGTAAAGAGCCAGGATGAGGTGCCGGAGAAGGCGAGGAGGTTTGAGGGGATAACAATCTGTCAGGCCTACAACATGGCGAGGAGGTACAGGTGGACGGTCTACTTCGACGGAGACACCACCTGCCCCCTCGGAGTGGTTGCGTATGGCTTTGCTGAGCCAGACGAGCTGTACAACAGTGGAGAGCTGGCGTACGATGCTGGATATGCTGCGAGCAGGGAGGTGGGAGTGGAGTTCGAGAAGGCGGTGCCGAAGCTCAATGTTGGGGAGTACGTTGGCGGATTCGCTTTTCCGCTGGAGAGGGACGAGGCGATACCTGACTTTGCCGTCGTCTACGGCACTCCGGGGCAGATACTGAGGTTCATACACGCGGTGCTTCACGAGAAGGGCGGGGCGTTTGAGACGAAGATCCTCGGCAGGGCTGCATGCAGCGAGTACCTCGAGTCGTTCATAGAGAAGAGGCCGAGGTTCGTCGTTCCGTGCTACGGGGACAGGCTGTTCGGCCTGACTCAGGACGACGAGGTCGCCTTCGCCTTCTCGTGGGAGATGGCGGAAGAAATCGCAAGGAACCTCGAGGCAACGCACAAGAGGGGGATAAGGTACCCGATACCGTCAACTGCGCTGAGGCTCAGAATGATCCTGCCAAAGAGCTACGAGGAGTCCATGAAGAACATGAAAAAATCAGATTAGGGAAAGGAAGAACTTGTGAATCCTCGTGTCTTCCGTCAGCTCTGGGTGGAAAGCAAGCCCAATAACATTTTTTTGTCTGACCGCAACGATCTTGTCCTCAAACCTCGCGAGAACCTCCACGCCCTCGCCAACCCACTCGACAGCAGGGGCTCGAATGAATACAGCGTTGTACCTTCCGATTCCCTTGAAATCCAGCTCCGCCTCGAAGCTCTCCCTCTGCCTGCCGAATGCGTTCCTCTTCACCTTCACGTCGAGCAGACCGAGGAGCTTCGTCCTCGTTTTCTCAACCTGCTCGTCACCGTGCTTTGCGAGGACTATCAGGCCAGCACACGTCCCCATCACGGGCCTGCCATCTCTCGCAAGCTCGAGAATTTCCTCAGCTATTCCGTCTCTCCATATTAGCTTGGAGATCGTCGTGCTCTCTCCGCCCGGGAGGATCACGGCATCGCTCCCGGAAACAACTCCGGACTTTCTCGTGGCAACTACCTCTCCGTCAAGCCCGAGCCTTTCCATCGCCTTTCTCGTTATCTCAACATGCTCCTCAACATCTCCCTGCACTCCGACCACTGCGACCCTCATACTCCCCTTTCCTGCATCTGGATCTCGAGGTCTGAGACGTCGAGCCCCTTCATGGGCTCTCCGAGCCCCTTGCTGACCTCAGCAATAACCTCCGGCTCGTCGTAGTGCTCAACGGCCTGAACTATCGCCCTCGCATACGCCTGCGGGTTGGACGACTTGAAGATTCCGGAGCCGACGAACACTCCGTCTGCACCGAGCTGCATCATGAAGGCCGCATCTGCTGGCGTCGCAACTCCGCCGGCTGCGAAGTTGACGACCGGCAGCCTGCCCATCTTCCTGACCTCTGTGAGGACTTCAAACAGTCCCTCAACAACCTCTCCAAAGGTGTACTCCTCGTAAACGACCTCGTCCTTCCTTATCTCGCTCGTGAGGGAAAACTCGCTGTGTATCTTTTCCGGAAGCCTGAGATATGCCCTTGCGTATGTCTCGGCGAGGTTGTAGAGTGAGTAGTCGTCCATACCCCTGACCCTCTCGATTGCGTAGTTCATCATCCTCATGTGTCTGACTGCCTCGACGACATTTCCAGTCCCTGCCTCACCCTTCGTCCTTATCATCGCGGCTCCTTCCCATATCCTTCTGACAGCCTCACCCAAACTCCTCGCGCCGCACACAAACGGGACGGTGAACTTCCTCTTGTCAATGTGGTAGAAGGGATCAGCGGGAGTGAGAACCTCGCTCTCATCAATCATGTCAACTCCTATCGCTTCAAGCGCCCTCGCCTCGGCGTAATGGCCGATTCTGACCTTGGCCATAACGGGGATCGTGACGGCATCCATTATCTCCTGAATTATCCTCGGATCCGCCATCCTCGCAACTCCGCCGCTCGCGCGGATGTCTGCAGGAACCTTGTGGAGCGCCATGACGGCAACGGCTCCGGCCTCCTCAGCTATTGCGGCCTGCTCGGGCGTGGTGACGTCCATTATCACCCCGCCCTTCTGCATCTTGGCGAAACCCCTCTTGACGAGCTCGGTCCCAAACCTGAGTTTTTCCAGTTCCATGATCATCACCCTGACTCACTTCCCCTAAATCAGAAGTGTTTTTTTACCTTACGCATACCAGCCTTGTGGGTGTCGAGTCGGCGAGGAAGAACGTCGCGGAGAGGAGGGAGAAGATAGTTGACGAGAGCTTTCTCAGGCTCGCGGAAGAGGTCAGGAGGGTAAAGGAAGAGTCCATCGAGAACCTCGACCACTACCTCGACAAGTCGGTGGCGAGCCTGGAGAAGTCCGGGTTCGAGGTTTTTCTCGCCAAGGATGCCGGTGAGGCGAGGAGGATAGCCCTCGACTTTTTTGATGACGCGGGAGTTGTTGTTAAGGCGAAGTCAATGGTGACGCACGAGCTTGGGATAAGGGAGGCGCTGGAAGAGGCCGGAAAGGAGGTCTGGGAGACCGATCTGGGGGAGCTGGTGGTGCAGCTTGCAGGCGACAGGCCGAGGCACTTTACGATGCCTGCCATCCACATCTCCGCTGAGAAGGCATTCGAGCTGTTTGGCGTCAAGGACTTCGAGGGGCTGAAGGAGAGGGTAAGGGAGTTCGTCAGGGAGAAGGTGATGAGGGCTGAAGGGGGAATCACCGGAGCCAACTCAGTCTCAGCGGATGGAGGAGTGATGATAATTGAAAATGAAGGCAACGTCAGGCTCGTGAGCTCCTTTCCAAGGAAACACCTGATATTCGCTGGAGTTGAGAAGATCGTGCCGGATGTGGAATCCGCCTTCAAGGTCTGCGAGCTCACGTGGAGGAGCGCTGGCTACGAGCTGCCCACTTACCTCAACGTCATCGCCGGAAAGAGCAAGAGCGGGGACATAGAGAAGAGGATAATCACGGGGATTCACGGCCCTGAGAGGGTGGGGATCGTGCTGGTTGACAATGGCAGGATGGCCGCGAGGGAGGGAGAGATGAGGGAGGCGCTCTACTGCCTGAAGTGCGGGGCCTGCCTCTTCACCTGCCCCAGCTACACAGTCCTGAATGCCGGATGGGGAGAGGTTTACAGCGGGGGAATCGGAGCGGTGTGGGACTGGATAACCGGTAGAGCGAGCAACCCGTTCTTCTGCCTTGGCTGTGGGCTCTGCAGGGAGGTCTGTCCCCTGAACATAGACGTGCCGAAGATGCTCAGGACGCTGAAAGGAGTGAAGGTTAGCGAAAATCAGTAAAATTATATAACGTTGAGGAGAAGTTTGCTGAAGGTGAAGAATATGAAGCTCGGTTTTGTCGGTGCTGGCAGGGTGGGTGCGACATCTGCCTTCACGTGCCTTCTGAACCTCGACGTTGAGGAGATTGCGCTTGTGGACATCGCGGAGGATCTCGCGGTTGGAGAGGCCATGGATCTGACGCATGCCGCTGCTGGAGTGGATAAGTACCCCAAGATAGTGGGCGGGAGCGACTACTCCCTGCTCAAGGGGAGCGACGTCATTGTGGTTACCGCGGGACTTGCAAGGAAGCCGGGCATGACGAGGCTCGACCTCGCGAACAAGAACGCGGGCATAATCAGGGATGTGGCGAAGAAGATAATGGAGGCAAGCCCGGAGAGCAAGATAATCGTTGTCACGAATCCGATGGACGTGATGACCTACATCATGTGGAAGGAGACTGGAAAGCCGAGGAACGAGGTATTCGGGATGGGCAACATGCTCGACTCCCAGAGGCTGAAGGCAACGCTCTTCGCTCAGGGTGCAAGGAACATAAGGAAGGCGTGGATAATAGGGGAGCACGGGGACAGCATGTTCATAATGTGGAGTCAGGCGGACTTTGATGGAGAGGTGGATAGAGAGAAGACGCTCGAGCAGGTGAGGTTCGTCGCGGCGGAGGTCATAAAGAGGAAGGGGGCAACCATTTACGGGCCTGCCGTGGCAATCTACAGGATGGTCAATGCCATCGTGAACGACACGAAGGAGGAGATCCCCACGAGCGTCATTCTGCAGGGAGAGTACGGGATAGAGGATGTCTCGGTTGGAGTGCCTGCCATTATTGGCTCGGGCGGTGTGGAGAAGGTTGTTGAGTACGACCTGCCTGAGGAGGAGCTGAACGCTCTGAGAAATTCGGCCAGCATTCTGAAGGAGAGGTTGAGGGAGCTCGGCTACTGAGCCCACCTCTTTATTTTGTACAGCGGCAGAGCGAAGAGTCCGAGTGCTGCTGGAGTCAGCTCGAAAGCTGGGGTTTCGTGCAGGATGACGCTTTCAAGCGCTTTTGCGATGGCTGAGACGACATCCACGGCTCCTAATGCGGAGGCGAGCATCGTGGCTGCAAGCACATACCCGTCATCCTTCTTCTGCCATCCTCTGGCGTAGGTCAGCGAAACGACCGCGAGCACCATAGAGTCCGGGAGGCTGTACCTCGCCTGAAGCGCTGCGAGCGCGAGAAACAGGAGCGAGAGCAGGAGCATCACATAACCACCTCCACGAGCGCATACACTACATAGGCCAGAAGGTATGCGACGACCGTTGTGTATGCGGCCGTAAAAGCCGCAAACTTCCACCCCTCCTCGGCTTTTATCGTGGCAATGGTTGCGAAGCACGGCACGTACAGGAGGGTGAACACCATCAGTGCAAGCGCCTGAGGCTGGGTGAGCATGCCGGCAATGCTTCCCTCGGAGACGATTCCGAGCGTCTCAACGACAACCTCCTTGGCCACGAACCCAGCAACAACCGCCACAGCCACTCTCCAGTCCCACCCGAACGGGGAGAACAGAGGGGAGATCGCTTTCCCAATCATGCCCGCATAGCTGCTCTCTACGCTATCTGAAGGGAAGCTCGTCAGGTACCAGAGCACCACGGACATCGCGAGGATGACTGTTCCGGCCTTGACCAGAAAGTGCCTTGTTCTCCCCCAGCTCAGCGTCCAGACATCCCTCAGGGACGGCCACCTGAGCGGAGGGATCTCCATCACGTAGTCAGGTTCGCCACCAAACACCGTTTTCCGCAGGACAAGGGCGGAGGTGAGCGCCACGGCCATGCCGAGAAGGTAGAGGAACATTATTGCCATGCTCTCAAATCCCGGAAATAGAGCTGAAGAGAGCAGCACGTATATGGGCAGTCGCGCACTGCACGAGATGAACGGCAGTACCAGGATTGTTATCTTTCTCGAGCGCTCGTCCTCGATGCTCCTTGTGGCCATCACCGCCGGAACGTTGCACCCGAACCCGAGCATGAGGGGAACGGTTGATCTTCCAACAAGCCCGAATCTGGACATGACTCCATCAAGGGCGATCACGGCTCTGGGAAGGAATCCGGTGAGCTCGAGGAAGGAGATTGCTGCAAACAGGAAGAATATGTTCGGCAGAAAAATGAGAACACTTCCCACGCCCGTTATCACGCCGTCGCTGAGAACCCTGACCGCCAGGTGCTGATAGCCCGCCAGCGAGGCCTTGGCCGTGTCGAGCAGCACCTCGATTAGGTCAACAAACGGTGAGGCCACATCGTAGGTCACGCGAAAAACCAGCCACATGACCGCGAGAAACACGGGTATCCCGAGGAGCGTGTCTGTGAACACCACGTCCGGCGATGAGGTAGCGCGTTCACCTATGGCAGACGTAACACGCCTCGCAAGCTCTTCGGCGAGATTGAGTGCTTCATCCTCACCTTCTGCCATAACCTTCGGAACTCTCCCTCCGGAAGCGATTGCCCTGCGCAGCTCGTCCATCCCCTCCCCGCTCACGGCCACTGTGCTGACAACCGGCACCCCAAGCAGTCCCTCCAGCTGCCCCGCATCCACCTCCAGACCGGCTCTCCTCGCCTCGTCCACCATGTTGAGCGCAATGACCATTGGAATCGCGAGGTGTGAGAGCCTCAGTGCGAGGTAGATGCCACGCTCGACTGAAGCGGCACTCATCACGAGCAAAATCAGGTCTGGCCTTTCATGGGTTAGGAACTCCTTCACAATCTGCTCGTCTCTGGAGAATGAGTCGAGGGAGTATATCCCGGGGAGATCCACAAACTCCACGTCAGTGCCGTCAATTTTCGCCCTTCCCGTGAGAACCTCAACGGTTGTTCCGGGGTAGTTCCCCACCGCGTGGCTCTCTCCGGTCAGCCTGTTCAGGATCGTGGTCTTTCCCACGTTCGGGTTGCCAACCATTGCCACCTTCATTGAGTGGAACAAATTAATTTAGTTGATTAAATATCTAACTCTAATAAATTTAGGCAAAACATTTTTCATCTAACGTAATTCTTTTGGTTTATATTTTCCTGCTGGTCAAATGGAATTGTTGCTAAGTGCCTCGTGCACGAGTGGTTTCCAGTTTCGCAGAACTCCCAGAAGTGGCTGAGCCAGATGGGCCCCCCTCTGGGGGAGTTCTCTATGAACCTGACGAAGTTCTTGAGCTGTCTGACTGTCACCGGGTGGAGGGTGTGCTCTATTACGCACGCGTCCTTGAGGGCAACGTCCTCGGGAACACCTATAACCCTCAGGAACTTCACGAGCGTTTCATGTCTCTCGATTATCCTTTCAGCTTCTCGCTGCCCCTTATCAGTGAGCCTGACGAACAGCCTTTTTACGTAGAGCACGTAGCCCATGTCGCTCAGCTTTTTCAGCATCTCGGTTACGCTGGACGGCTTTACCCCAAGTTCGGACGAGATCTCCTTGACCCTTGTGTATCCCTTTTCCTTGCTGAGCTCGTAGATAGCTCTGATGTAGTCCTCATGCCGCATCCCCGACATCCCTGACCACCACCTTTCTTGCGAGCCCCCCTCCAACCACGAACGTTGCCCCGTTCACCGAAACGAGCACCGAGCCCCAGTTCTTCAGCACCCTGACCCTCCTTCCGGGCAAGAATCCGAGCTCCCTGAGGTTTCTCACTGCTCCGCGTCCTCCGCTCACCTCCACTATCTCGTACTCCTTTCCCGTCTCTGCAAGGTCGAGAGTCTTCATCGATTTTAGGTTAACCTAAACAATATTAAATTTTTCGGTTAGCCTAAATAGGGAATGGCAGATGTGCGGAGCAGGTGAATGGTGTGTATGGAGGTCGTGCTCGAGCTCGACGGTGTGTGCATTGAGACCGCAGCAAGGAGGGAGTACGAAAAACTCGTTAGATATCTCCTGAATCACGACGATGAGGAAAAGTATGCGAAGCTCGAGTTTCTCGTGGAGTTTCTGGAGAGGGCGGACTTTCACAGGCTCAGGTCATCCGGGTTTGACGGCAGCAGGAGAACAAGGGTCAGGGTTTCGAGGAAGGACGGGGAGTTTTTGGTCGAGGAGGTGTGAGCGTGCAGGCTTAAGGTGGGTTTTCGCTGCCTCTCCTTTGCCACCTCCACCAAAAACGTAATATTACCTCAGCTTAGAAAGCATGTTGGGTGCCGGGGTTGCAGAGAGGCACTGCGGTGGACTCGAGATCCACTGCCCGATGAGGGCACCTGGGTTCAAGTCCCAGCCCCGGCGTCACCAGACCTTTCCCCTCTACCTCAAAACATATAAAAATCCACGAAACAACACTATCTTCCAATGCAAAAGTTCCTGCCAGCACTTGTACTTGCGATCCTCCTTTCAAGTCCGGTGAGTGCTGCAATAATTGAGGGTAAGGTCTATTCTTGGGAAACGTTCGAGCCCCTGAAGAACTGCATTGTCACCATCAACACCACACCTGTCCAGAGGTACGTGGCGGTGAACGGGAGCTACATGTTCGAGGTCGAGCCGGGAGTTTACCTGCTCGAGGCGTATTACTATGGAGACATAACTCTCTACGCCAACGAGACAGTTAGGATAACCGAGAACGGAACCTACCGCATAGACCTGTTGGCACAGCCTGTGATAGAGGAGCTGAACGTGTCTGCACCGGAAATAAGCTTCGAACTTGGAAACGGGAAAAGGGAGAGCTCATGGCCTGTGGTGCCCGTCTTCATCGCCCTAACTGTGGTGATCGCGGCCTCCGGGTACCTCATCATTAGAAAGAGGGGTGAGAAGAGTGACGATGAAGAGGCGCTACCAGAGGATCTGGAGGAGCTTCTGGCCATCATAAGGAGGTCCGGAGGCAGGATAACCCAGAAGGAGCTGAAGCAGCTCACTGGCTACAGTGACGCGAAGATCAGCCTGATGCTCACCGATCTGGAGAGAAGGGGGAAGATTGAGAGGGTTAAAAAGGGCAGAGGCAAGATAATCTTCCTCAAAGAGTGACCATTCTCCTGTAAACTCTCACTGCCTTCTCCAGCTCGCTCAGGTAAACGAACTCGTCTCTTGAGTGCATATTCTCCCCACCGGGACCGTAGTAGAAAGCCGGTATCCCCCTGTTTCTCACGTGCCTCGCGTCACCAACACCCAGCGAGACCACTGCTCTGGGCGTCATGCCCTCTCCCTCTACTGCCTCTCTGATGATCCCAAGCAGCTCCACATCCCTCTCTTCCGGAACATCGTCAAGTCCGAAGCCGAAGGGCTTCAGGTAGCCGACTATGAAAACATCCACTCCCTCGTACTTCAGTGCGCTCCGGACATCCTTCATGTCCACCCAGGGTGCGATCCTCATGTCCACCTCGATCTCGCAAACGTCAGGGACGACGTTTCTCTTAATACCAGCCCGGATGATGGAGGGGTTGAAGACAACATCACCGTTTCCCCTGTACTCCACATCAAGCCCGAGCTTCGAGATTTTTCGGAAATACTCCTCCCTGTTTCCCTTCACTCCAGAAAACCTTTCCACGGCGTCGATTACAAAGCGCGATGCCCTGTATACTGCCCCCTCCTTCACGTCGGCAGTTGCGGTGTGGCCCCCCTTACCGTGCACGATCAGCTTCAGCAGAACCACTGAAGCCTGTGCAACGCCGATCCTGTCACTGCCGAATGGCTCTCCGATTACCACGTAGTCTGGAGAAATTCGCTCCATTACCAGACCGAGCCCCTTCTGTCCTCCAACCTCCTCATCCGCCGTGAAGGCGAGGGTCACACCCTTGCCATCAATCTCGAGCCCGTGGAAGGCCGAGACGATTGCAGCAACACAGCCCTTGGCATCGCAGCTCCCCCTGCCGTAAAGCCTTCCCTCAGCCAGCTTCGGCACGAGCATCGAATCATCTGCGGGGACTGTGTCGAGGTGGGAGGTGAAGAGGAACTCCGGCTTTCCCTTTGATATCTCGACTGTCAGGTTGAGCTTCTCACCATCGCCAACTACTCTGGTATTGTAGGATGAAAAGAGATCCTCAAGAAATTCAACAGCCCTGACTGTGTTTCCGGGAGGATTTCTTGTATCTATCTTCACCAGCTCTTTGAGGACGTCAACTAGATCCATGCACGAGTTTCTCGATGTCCCTTTCCTTAACCATTTCGATTTCTATCCCCGCATCTTCCAGATTCCTCCTCATGCCCTCTCCAACGTGGAATGTCAGGACTTTCCTGACCCCCTCCTTCTTGAAGAGCTCGACCACCTCGTGATGGCCGTGATGCCCTCTTCCATGTCCCATTCTGCCGGCATGCTCCCTGTGGGGGTTTTCGACGAGCTTAACCGCGCCATCGCCGTAGATGTAGAAGTACCTCGCCCTACCAAAGTGCTCCGACACTGTTTTCCCATCATCCGTGGGTATTGCGACCTTCATATGAATATATATTCAAAATGATTTTAAGTAGCTTTCGGAGTCTGACGGGGCAACTCAAAAATGGAAAGGTCACATCCATTCAGCGCTCCACAAAATTGAAAAACGCAGGCCACACCTTCTCAGGTGGTTTCAGAGAGAAAGCACGTGCTGGCCCTGCTTGGAACAGCTATCGTCTGCCTCTTTCATCTTCGTCAAGATAAGCCTCGGAGAGATTGGCCCGTTCAACCTCGCACTTTACAGATTCCTCATCGCAGCCCTGGTACTGTACGCAATTCTGAAGCTGTCTGGCAAAATCGTTCCGGTTTCAAGGCGAGATCTACCGGGACTGGTTTTTCTTGCCCTGACTGGCGTTACACTGCTTTATGCCGTGCAGTTTCTCGCTCTCTTTTACACCACTGCAACCAACTCATCCATTCTCATCAACACGTCTGCGATATTCGTTTCCGTTCTCTCGTTTACCGTCGGGGAAAAACTCACGGGCAGAAAGTTCGTGGCCCTGATCCTTGCATTCTCAGGTGTCGTGCTTACGGCATCAAAGGGCAATCTGGACTTCCTCCATGCTGAAACTCTGAAAGGAGACCTGCTGATGATTTTCGACGGATTTCTGTGGGCGTTATACACTATCGCCGGAAAAAGGCTCCTTGAGCGATACAACCCGGAAACCCTGACGGTCTATGCCTTCGCTATTGGAGCAGTTCTCCTTCTTCCCTTTGCACATGCGGAGGGTTTAGCCAACCCCACCACGTTTTCCACAATGACTTGGATATCCATCATGTTCTTGGCCATCTTCTGCTCGGTTTTTGGCTATGTTGCGTGGTACTCAGCCCTTTCAGCCATGGGAGCAACAAAAGTTGCGGTTTTCGTGTATCTGATACCTCTCTTTACAGCGGTGATGGCGTATTTCACCCTTGGAGAGGACATCGGGCCGTTCACTGTCCTCGGTGGTGTTCTGATAGTTTCGGGAGTGTATCTTGTCGAGAGGTCTTAGTTTGTATTGTGATAAAGGCGTATTTCCAACAGGCTTTGGACTTCTGGGTGATGTTGTGCTGTTTTCCGTTTAGAAACAAAAATGAGAAATATTTCCCAAAGATTGAATTTACTATTAAATTTACTATTACCAGAAGAGATAGAACTTTTAATCAAAGATTTAAATGAAAAAGATATATGGATAGGTTATTTAATTGGAAAATATGATGAGGCCAATAGAACATTAAGAGACTTCTTTCATAGGTTCGATAGTTGGATTTATAAATATCACCAGGAGTGCACGGTGCTCATGTTGAATACAAAGTAGGTGGAGAAACAAATTGGGATATAGTATTCGCTACATTTTCAGGTGTGCTTACAATTGGAAGTTTTATTATGGGGATATATTTGTCCTTCATATGCGTTAGTCCTCTTTAGCCTCGCAATTATCAGCTTAGCGGTAACAATAGCTTCTCTATCTCATGTAATATTCAGAATAAAATCTAAAAAAGATAACAAAGACAATATTTATGGTAAATAAATATAAAAAAGAATACAAATTCGAAAGAAAATGCAAAAAATGGCTTGAAATGAGTTTTGATTTGGTAATTAGGCAGGGAAAATCAAAGTTTCCCGATTTAATTGTGATTAATAAAAATCAGATTTGGTTGGTAGAATGCAAGTATAATGGCAAATAACAAAAGAAGAAGTTGAGAAGGGGATTAAGTCGGCTAAAAAGATAAATGCGCTTTTCTGCTGTATGTTTTCATTAAAAAGAAGGATAGGAATTAGATTTTTCTTTTAACTTTTTCCATAATAAACATCGCCGAGCCTCGCATCGCTAAAGCGATTGCGTGCCTGCGAGGTTTTCTCGGCAACGGCTCGGCGCAAATTAAAGCATGGTAAAAATAAATGGAAAGGAGAGGGGAGATGAGAAGGCAACAACAAAGCAGTATAAGTGCATAATGGCAATAGCAAGGAATTGCGGATTAACAAGGAAAGAAGTCGAGGAATTAGCAAATGCGCACTTTAAGAAAAGATAAATGAATTAAGCAAAGAAGAAGCAAGCAAATTAATAGAGAAGTTAGAAGAAATTGAATTTGTAAGATATAAATTCGCAGTAAGAGAGATTTGGAGAGAAATAGCAAGAATTAAAGAAAAATTGGGTTTTTGATTTTTGTTTTTCTTTTTTTAGCTTACACGTAAACTTTAAGCAATAAACCTTATGAGATACCTTTTATTCTTGCTAAACATATCTTTTCTTTCTTAAAATCCTATTAATTCTGCTTTCGCAAGCAATGAAAGATAATTTAAAGCAGAAATAAAACTCAAATTCTCCTTGAATTCTCTGCGGTATTCTTTGATTAATTCGTGAACATTGCAAACCTTTAATTTATTGGTTAGAACTAAAATTCTAATTAATCGCAAACCGAGATTCAATCCAGACTTTTTGGGCAAATCCAGATAAGCCAGCTTTTCAAGTTTCTCCAACATAGTTTACGGTGTAAACTACAAAAATAAAAAAAGAAAATCAAGGAAAATCGATATCTATCATTTCCTGCTCCTTCTCCATGCATTCTTTACATATTTCCCCTACTTCCAGCATTCTTTTTCCACAGATGATACATTTCTTTTCTCCTTCTTCCCAGTCTTCCTTTAACATTTTCATGTTTAAACTTAAGCCGAGCCGTTCGTGAGGAGACCCCGCAACGACACGATGCCGTTAGGCATGTGAGGCTCGGCGAAACTTTTTATGGAAGAGGCAATAATAAAGATTACAACAAAAAATTAAAAATCTAATTCAACGAGGATATTTCAGTAAAAACTAATCGGAGGTTAATTGAATGGGTAATGGAGAAAATATATTTAGTGGATTTGAGCTTTATGAATTGTTGCGATACATTTTCCCCGGCGTTCTACTAGTCTTTCTGTTTGGTTATGCACCGTTTCCAGAATATCTTAAGGAATTTTCCTTCTTAAAGTTTTTTATAGATTTTTTTAAATTTATTAAATAAATTAAACCTCTCTGAAAAGATTGTTCTTGGAATTTTTGTGGGTTTCATCATTCATTCATTTGGATTATATAAATGGGTGTTTGGCTCGACTAAAATAAGAAAGGAATTCCATAAAAAAGCGGAAAAATTTACTGAAATTTCTGATGTTTATCTTAGATGGGATATACTTCTAATTGTTATGGACAATGTCAGTAGGCAACATTTTCGAAGATATTTTGCATTAGGCGCTTTTAAGTTAGATATAGTTTTTGTTTTGGGATTATTTGCAATATATTACACCATCGTAATCATGCTTGAAATGTTTTACAAAGTGAACTTCAAGAACATTTTAGTTTTATCGGCGCTACTCCTTATAATATATGTTGTCAGAGATGATGGTCTAAACGATTTGAGAAGAGCTTTCAACATCTTGCTATACGCTTTAGTGAAAAATCAGAATGAACTCAAAGAAATTATAAATAAAATAAAAGAGAATGAAAAATTATTCATAAAAGGAGAAAGAAAGTTCTTACATCCAGCAGATACTATAAAAGCTGTAATATTATTCATTCCCAAAAAACTTGCAAAAAAATAAAATCAATCAGGAATGGCCATTACTGTATTTGTTACTGGATAATGCTTTATTCTAAATCCTTGCGGTGCTTGTTTTCTTGCCAGTAACAAAAATTCCTTTAGCGTCATAGTAAAATCCTCCTCAAATCTTCCTTATCGATAACATCTTTTTCTTCAAGCAATCTCAAAAGAGCTTTCTGCTTTTCTGCCCACTTCATAAGCGCTTGTGTTTTTATCTCCAACTCTTCTTTTAACTCTTTAAATTTTTCATTCTGTTCCTTCTCCCTTATTAATGACAAAAATCCGATCTCTGCTAACCTGCTGAACTTAATTTCCTTCTCTTTACAATACTGGTGAATCTTTAAAGGGATCGGTGTATTTATTGCCACCCTCTTCCCTTGCAACCAAACTAACTCTTTCTCTTCCATAATTGAATGTAGGAAAATTATTTAAATGTATATGAATTATCCGTAGGTGCTGATATAATAATAGAGAAAAATTTTATTATGACAATAAAATGAAGATTTTATTAGGATAATTAAAACTTCTGAAATGAAATATCTATCCGTACATACACATTTTAAATATTCTCCATATTTATTTTATGCGCATAGAAATAAATCAATCAGATGTTTTTCTCAGTGTTGATAACTGCTCAAATGCAGAAATCTTACTGTATGAGCCTATTGTGCTTAATCAAAAAGTTATAGAGATTTCGGAGCAATCTGAAGTTAATTCAGTTTACACTGTAAACTCCGAGCATATTTTTAATCTTGAGAACCAATCTGCAAACCAGCAATCCAAAACAAAATCTAAGACTTACAAAAATCAAACAGCAATAACAAAAGCACAAGCAGAACAAACAGAAGAAAAATCAACTTGGGCAAGTGCATCAAAATTAGCAAACCAAACAAGCAGATCAATAAAGCAAACCCTACCATATACAAAAATAGAAAGCGAAATTTATTTTGAGAAAAAAGACTTCGTAGTTTTAGGATTGGCTAAACAAAAATGCCCTGCAAATTTTAACTTCATTTTGAAAACGATGGATATTTTGAGATTCCTTTGAAAATCGATAGGGAAATAAATTATTTGGGTGTAAGGATAGACAAAAAAGAGAAGGAAATTTACACCGTAAACTCAATAAAAATCAGAAACAAATATTTAAGCAGTTTGCCATTACTAAAGCAATCGGCAAACTGCATTTGTAAAGGAGAATTAAATGGTGAGATTCTCCAGCCAGTATTCTGCAGAGATTTAACTAAAAGTAAGTTTATTTTCAATGGATTTTTGAAGGTTTACTGCATCGGCGATTATGGAAATAATGCCGATGCTAAAAGAGAATGATATGAGAAAAGATTTTAGAAGGGATAAAAGAACATGCAAAGGAAGGAAAGCATTTATTTTTAATTGGAGAGCATGGAGCAGGAAAAACTTATCTGATTAAGCGTTTGGAATTAAGTAATATCCATATCTTTTATTTCCACGATCCAAAACCACCAAAGCAGATTTTGTTAAGGATTCTATTAGAATTGGAGGGAGAAGAAAACGAAAAGCAATATAAAAGAATGGCAATTTGGGAATTATGCGATGAACTGATAAGAGTTTTAAAGGAGAAAAGGAAGAGGATAGTTTTAATCATAGATGAATTCCATTTAGCAAATCAAAGAATTGCCCTAATTCTAAACTATTTATTGAACACAATAGAAGAAAGTGCTGAAACAAAAGAGGATTTGAAAGCCATAACATTGATTTTAGTAGCAACAAAGCCCTATTATCAAAAACTGTATAAAAAGCCTGAATTCAAAAGATTGCTTTGGATTTTGGAAGAATTTGAATTCCCAGAGCTAAGCAATGAAGAAAAAGATAGTATAATTCAGGAGATGGAGAAAATTTACGGTGTAAAATTAGATGATAAACAAATAAAGAAAATAAAGAAGGAGGCAAAACACCGCTTGAAATCAAGCAGATGATTATAAATTATGAAAGAGAGGAGAAAATAGCGGTAAAGCAGGAATACATCACTCAGCAGAAAGCAGTTAATTTATTTCCATATCTTATGATTGTAATTGTTCTTCTTTTAGCATTGCGCTATATTATGCGTGGTGTGGATGTTGAAATGGGTTATTTCTTTTCTGCCTTATCAGTTGTGTTTTTATTTCTGTTCAGGTTTTTAAGAAAATAAAAATAAGAATTCTTTATAGGCTCTCCAGTATTTCTCTGCGATTTCTCTTAAATGTTTAACATAGTGCTTAACAAGAATAGAATCCAATCTTCCCTGCAACAAATCTATTTCGTGGGGCATCATTGTTTTGCTTAAGACTGCAACGTGAACTTTTCTGAATAGGCTGATTTTTACTCCTTCCTTGCATAAATTCTCTACTATTCTATCTCCACATCTCCATTCTTCGATTTGCTCTGCTAATTGTTTTGGCACCATCGTAAGGTAACTTCTCTTTATCCTTCTGATAAAACCCGTCTCAATTACTTCAACTTCTTCAAAATCTTTTTTCCTCAAAGAATTCCAGTTTCTGAATAGCAAAATTAATTCTTTTCCTCTCAATCCAGTAAAGAATGCTGTTATTGTAAATAATCTTCGTTTTCCCTTTACTTTTTCAATCATTTCAAGCGCTTGTTCAATTATACTCTCATCCTCTTCGTAATCAAAATATCTTTATTGTCTCTCCTTTTTTACATGTTTCTTTAACAATTCCTTATCAAGTTCAATATCGATGCCATTCAGTCTCATAAATTTTTGATAAATTGATAAAGCAACGATAACATACTCTGCCGTTCTTCTACCCAAATTAGCAAGAATCACCGCATTTCTTTGATTTTCTAATATTTTTAATCCATATCTTTTCATTAAGTTGTATAATTTCCTTGCATGTCTTCTGAATAAATCTCATTGCAATAAACTTGAAAGTCTTCAAGGTTACCAACGACGTTGGTAACTGCAAAATTAAAATTGCTCTCTTCTTGTTCTAAAAATAAATTGGAAGCCGCCGGCGGGATTCGAACCCGCGGCCTGGTGATTACAAGTCACCCGCTCTGACCAGCTGAGCTACGGCGGCAGCAGATTTAATCCGGGTGATTATGCATTTAAGCGTTGTGGTGGTTGATCCGCGTGTGGGGAGCAAGGTTTTAATGAGCCTGTTCTGGGATTCTGGCATGAAGTTCGGCTGTGCCGTGAACTGCATTGACGGAAGAACACAGATTCCGGTTATAGAGTGGATGAGGAACAACGCCAACGTGGATTTTGTTGACATGATCACTGAACCGGGAATCGTCAGGCTTTTTGAAAGCGAGGATGCCTTTGAGAAGATTCTTGAGAAAGTAATGGTTTCCGTGAAAAATCACGGTTCGGATTTTATTGCGGTAGTGGCCCATCACGACTGCGCCGGAAATCCGGTTGGAAGGGAGGAGCAGATTGAACAGCTGAAAATGTCGGTTGAGATGCTTAAGAGGAGCATTGAGAATGCCGTGGTGGTGGGACTGTGGGTCAACGAGAATCTGGAAGTGGAGGTCGTGGTTGAGCTGAGGTGAGTGATGCAGGCAAAATGGCTCATTCGAAAAAGCTTATCACACCCACGATGGATGTGTGCCTGTGCACGGGGACTACTACGAGCGCTACCTCAAACGTGGGCTGAGACCTCTTGACTTCGCGTCCAACATAAACCCATTCAGGCCAAGAGGCCTCGAGGAGTTTCTCTCAGAGAGAGTGGAGGTGATCTACCACTACCCCCACAACGGCTATGAGTCTCTCGTGGAGACCATATCCGACTCAATGAGGTGGGACCGCGAGACTATTGTGTTCGGAAACGGATCCATAGAGCTCATCGAGTTCTTTTTCAGGGTTGCCGGCAGGGATGTCGCGATAGCCCAGCCCACGTTCACGGAATACGAGAGGTTCGCAAGACTCCATGGTGTGAGGGTTCACGATATTCCGTGGGATCTCGAGGCGATTCTTGAGTTTGTTGAAGGAAGCAGGCCGGATGCCCTCGTCATCTGCAACCCGAACAACCCTACGGGGGAGTTCATGAGGAAAAGAGAGGTTGAGGAGGTTGCAGAGGTCTGCGAAAAGCGTGGCGTGAAGCTGATGATTGACCAGACGTTCATAGACTTCGTGAAGCCCCATGACGTCGAGGCGTTTCAGGTGAGGTCGCTAACGAAGATCCTCGGCATCCCCGGGCTGAGGTTCGGCTACGGCATGTTTCCGAAGGAGTATGCAAGACTGTTTCACGAAACGAGGCTGCCCTGGAACGTGAACACCCTCGCAAAGGTCGTGGCTGAGAGGTACCTCCCGCTTCTCAGGCCATTTTCAAGGCACGTCAGAAGGAAAATCGGGAAGGAGAGGGAGCACATGAAAAAATTTCTGAGGAGGCTCGGGTTTGAGTGCGGGGGTAAGGCGAACTTTCTGCTTTGCAGGGGGAATCTGGATTCCGGTAGAATTTTCGAGTTTCTTGAGGGGAGGGGTATGCTGATCAGGCGATGCAACGACTTCAAAGGGCTCACGTCAAAACACTTCAGGGTTGCGGTCAAAAAGAGGGAGGAGAACAGGGTTCTTCTCAGGGGCTTAGAGGTACTTGTTCAGGAATATTCCTAACTTCTCCCTCGCCTCATTTGTAATCCTGTCCGGGCTTGTTGTTATGGCGAACCTCAGAGCGTCCCTGCACTCGCACTCCCTCTCCTCCGGAATTGCCGGGATAAGCTTTCTAAGGATTTTCTTCACGTTCTCCTCGTTCTTCGCGGCATTCTCGAGCACGGTCTTCACGTCCACAGGCTCGTCCTTCCACACGTCGTAGTCTGTGACTGTGGCGATTGTCAGGTAGCAGATCTCAGCTTCTCTCGCAAGCTTCGCCTCCGGCAGGGCGGTCATCCCTATGATGTCAAAGCCGAGCTGCCTGTAAACGTTCGACTCGGCCTTTGTGGAGAACTGCGGCCCCTCGATGCAGACGTAGGTACCTCTCGGGTGGAAGGAGAGGCCGAGCTCCTTGAGAACGCTGATGGCTGCGTCTCTCAACTCAGCGCAGAAGGGCTCAGCCATGCCCACGTGAACAACGACGTCGTCAAAGAACGTGTCCCTCCTGTGCTTCGTTCTGTCGAAAATCTGGTCTGGGATGACTATGTCGAGCGGCTTCACTTCTTCTTTCAGCGATCCAACTGCAGCGATGCTGATTATCCTGCTCACCCCGAGCTCCTTCAGGGCGTAGATATTGGCCCTGTAGGGGACGTGGGTTGGGGAGTAGATGTGCCCCCTCCCGTGTCTTGGGAGGAATGCAACTCTCCTTCCCTCGAATTCTCCGATCAGGATCCTGTCAGATGGTTTCCCGAAGGGCGTGTCCACCTCAACCTCTCTGACGTTCTCGAACGCATCGCTGTCGTAGACCCCCGTCCCTCCGATTATGGCGACCTCAGCGTTCATGCCTTCAGCCTCCAGAACGTCTTCTCGTCCTTCACAACCCTCTCGACTATTCCTCTCCTCTCCATCTCGTCCATTACCTCGAAGAACCTCCTCGGCTGTGCAATCTCCAGGTAAATCGGGTCAATCTGGTGGTACTCGTGCAGACCCCACTTTATGTCCCACTCACCCCAGAGCTTCTCCTTGTCCTTGGAGAGGAGGCGGGTGATCAGCTCGACCATGTCCTCGACGAAGTTCCATGGGAATATCACCCACGCCCACTCCTCCATGTACTCGCCGAAGTAGTCGGGGGTGAATCGGGACGTGTAGAGGAGCTGAAGAGTGGCGGTCTTGACCTCGCTTGCCCCGTTCTCCTCAACATGCTCCTTGGCCCGCATCAGGCTCTTGCCCGTGTCGGCTATATCGTCGACTATCAGCACCTTCTTGCCCCTTACACTGTCCTCGGGCAGAGGGTACTTTATCTTCACCTCCCCGCTCTGCTTTGCCGTTCCCACGTAGTGCTCTATCTTGAGGCTGGTGAGGTCGTCAAGTCCAAGCAGGTCGCACAGAACCCTGCCGGCAAACCAGCCACCCCTCGCGAGCGCGACAATAATCTCGGGCTCAAAACCGTCCTCCTTTATCTGCTCTGCCACCCTCCTGCAGAGCCCGTCCATGTACTCCCAGTTTGTCACAACGCACTTGAACTTGTCAGGAAAAGCTTCCACCTTATCACCCTCCCAATCTAATGCATCTGAAATATAATGTTTTTTGTCGAACAGGGAAGGCTTAAATACTGGTTTTGAAAAAGATGTTTGACATGAAGAATCTTTTACTCGCAGCAGCACTTGTTGTGCTGGTTGTTACGATATCCGGCTGTCAGCAACCCGTTGAGAAACCCGCCGAGGAGGTGAAGGCGACCCCAACCCCCGCTGAAACCCCGAGGCCGGAAAGGGTCGAGCTCTTCTCCACGTCATCCACATGCTTCTGCCACGACGGGCTGAGAGATTCTGGAGGGAATGATGTCTCGATAGTGAGCGAGTGGAAGATGAGCATGATGTCCCACGCCTCCAAGGATCCGTACTGGAGGGCGAAGGTAAGCTACGAGATTGAAAAGTTCCCCGAGCTCAGAGACGTGATTGAGGAGAAGTGCGCGAGGTGCCACATGCCCATGGCGAGTGTTCAGGCCACATCCGACGGGATTCCGGTTAGCATAGAGGAGTTCATGAGCCCCGGCAACCCCATGTCCCCTCTGGCTGAGGAGGGAATTTCCTGCACCCTCTGCCACCAGATCCTGCCCGGAAATCTCGGGGAGAAGGACAGCTTCAGCGGCAACTTCATCATCGACATGGAGACGAAAAAACCCGACAGGAAGATCTTCGGCCCCTACACCCCGGTTAGAGGGCAGGCTATGAGGAACAGCGCCGGCTTCACTCCCGTCTTTGGAGAGCACGTTGGCAAAGCCGAGCTGTGCGCGGTGTGCCACACCCTCTACACCCCCTTCCTCGATGACGATGGCAAGGTGGTAGGGGAATTTCCGGAGCAGACTCCTTACCTCGAGTGGCTGAACAGCAAATTCAGCCCCAGCACTCCATGCCAGAAATGCCACATGCCTCAGGCAGATGGGGTGAGAATTTCGACGATGCCTCCAAACCTCCCTGAGAGGAGCCCGTTCTTCAGGCACACGTTTGCCGGTGCGAATGTGCAGATGCTCGGGATGATTGGTGCCGACGAGGGTGCAAGGAATGCCGAAGAGCTGCTGAAGTCGTTCATAGGGCTGAGAATCGTTTCGGCGGAGGAGAAGGACGGAAAGGTTAGAGTGGTGGTGGAAGTCGAGAACAAGGCTGGTCACAAGTTCCCCACGGGCTTTCCGTCGAGGAGGGCGTGGATACACCTGATGGTTTACGACGGAGATGGGAACATAGTCTTCGAGTCGGGCAGGCTGGAGGGCAGCAGGATAGTGGGGGAGAGCAGGCCCTACGAGCCGCACCACGACGTCATAGCGAGCGAAGATGACGTGCAGATCTACGAGGCGGTGATGGTGGACGTGAACGGAAACGTCACCCAGACCCTGCTGAGGGCCGCAGACTACGTCAAGGACAACAGGATACCTCCTGAGGGGTTTGATGCCGAGAATGCCGTGGACGACATAGCGGTTAAGGGAAAAGCGAGCGAGGACGGGAACTTTGGAAACGGGAGAGATGCTGTGACATACATTATTGACGTCTCCAGTGCCAGAGGCCCATTCGAGGTGAGGGCAGAGCTCATGTACCAGTCCATCTCGAGCCCGTTCCTTGAGGACCTCGAAAAGGCGTCTTCGGAGGAGGTCAGGGGGTTCCTTAAGGACTTCTCCGAAGTGGAGCAGGCGATCGTGATTTCGAGCGCTTCTGCGACAGTCTCCTGAACGGGAAATTAAATATACTCCTCCTTTTTTAACACAACTCTGTGAAACAGAAGGTCGCAGACTACATGACGAGGAACGTGATCACGCTCAAGCCTGACGATACCGTTGAGGACGCAATAAGAATCATCGAGAAAACCGGGCACGACGGTTTTCCTGTCGTGGATAAGGACGGCAGGCTTGTTGGATACGTTTCCTCCATGGATCTGCTGAGGAAAGACCTCAACGCCAAGATCAGCGACGTGATGACCAGATCCCTCTACGTCGCGAGGGAGTACATGGATTTGAGAGATGCGGCGAGGGTCATGTTCAGAACCGGGCATTCAAAGCTGCCCGTTGTTGACGACAAGGGCAGGATAAAGGGGATAATCACAAACACGGACATAATCAGGAGTCAGATTGAGAGGGCCGATCCGAGCAAGGTTTCGAAGCTCAAGGAGACGATTGAGAAGGTTCACGGGACGAAGGTGAGGGTTTACAACGGGGAGGTTGAGGTTGACAGGCTGATCCCGACCCAGACCAAGATATACGCGGACGAGCTCAGGGGCAGGATATACGAGCTCAGGAGGGGGCTTGCGGAGCCGGTTGTTGTGATAAAGAAGGGCGGAAAGATGTTCCTTGTTGATGGACACCACAGGGCAGTGGCTGCCAAGAAGATAGGCATGGACAGACTCGACGCCTACATTCTCGAGGTTCCGGAAAACGTCGAGCTCGGAATGGAGAAGCTCGTCAGAAAGAAAAAGATTAAATCCATCCGGGACATCGAGGTGATCGAGGACGTCCCACACCCCCTTGTCGAGATAACGTTCAAGAACTCGAAGTGATCGCCATGCTGGAGGAGCTTTACGAGATCATAGAGGACAGAAAGAGAAACCCGGTGGAGGACTCGTACACCGCAAAGCTCCTCTACGGTGAGAAGGGGATAAACGGAATACTGGAGAAACTTGGAGAGGAGATGACCGAGGTCATTCTGGCGGTCAAGGACGGGAAGAGGGAGGAGGTCGTTTACGAGGTTGCTGATCTGCTTTACCACCTCCTCGTCCTGCTTTCAAAACTTGAAATAAGGCTGGAGGAAGTTTACGATGAGCTTGCAAGAAGGAGGAAGTAGCTACGTAATCTGGACGGTGAACATAGACAGGAAGAAGAGCAGGAGCGAGGGCAGGAGGATTCCAAGGAGACTCGCCGTTCCCAACGTCAAGCTGGATGAGCTCGCGAAGGCGTGCGAGGCACTTGGCCTGAGCTACGAGATCGAGCAGAAGAAGTATCCGAGGTGCTGGTGGGAGGAGGGAGGTAGGGTCAGGGTTGAAAAGAAGATGAAGAAGAGCGAGCTCATGGTAAAACTCGCTGAGAAGATCAGGGAAATGCGAGGATGAGGCTACTGTTTTATCTGAGCGGAGAATTCGAGGAGCTCGCCAGAATAGAGGCCGAGACGTTCCTGAGCGTCTTTGGTGGTGCAGCCAAGGACTCGGACATCCAGATTCTGGTCGGGGAATGCTCTGAAGAGGTGTCCGGCTACTTCCACAGGTTCGGACTGATACACGAGGTGAGCGAGCACCTCTTCTCGTGCACGAGTCTTGAGGAGCTGAAGGAGCGATTTGAGAGCATCGAGATTCCTGACGGAAAGGTCTGCGTGAGGGTCAGGAACATCGGTAAAAGAAAGGTGGACTCGCTAAGGCTTGAAAGGGAGCTTGGGGCGATTCTCTGGAGAAAGGGGGCGAGGATAAGCGTTTCAGAGCCCGATCACATCATAAAGGTTTACTTCTCCGGCAGAATTCATGCCGGAGCTCTTCTGCACGAGACCGACAGAAAGCAGTTCCTGCTGAGGAGGCCTGACCTGAAGCCGTTCTTCAGGCCCGGAGCCATTCTGCCGAGGATTGCGAGGAGCCTCGTTAACATCGCCGGAATTAGGGAAGGCATAGTCCTCGATCCCATGTGCGGTACGGGCACGATTCTGGTTGAGGCAGGCCTTATGGGCTTGGAATTCATAGGAATCGAGGCCTACAGGGTTATTGCTGAGGGTTGCAGTATTAACTTGCAGTACTATGGGCTTCCGAAGAATGTGGTGATCGGTGACGTGAAGAACATGGGGCTCAGGGACGGGAGCGTTGACGGCATAGTCACTGACTTCCCCTACCTGCAGTCCACAAAGAGCCTCGGTGAGATCCACGAACTTTACAGCAGTGCTCTTAAAGAGTTCGAGAGGGTGCTGAGGGAAAACAGCAGGGCGGTTTTTCTGACAAATCTGGATGTAGACGATCTTGTTAAGGAGCATTTTGAGATCGAGTACAAGCTTTATCAGAGGCTGCACAAGAGTTTGACGAGGAGGATATATGTATGTAAGAAATAATCTCAAATCCCATATTTCTTTTCTCTCCTCCTAAATGCCTCTTCACCACCCTCTAAAAGTGTTGTGATATCTTTTCTAATTGTTGGGTTTTCTATAGCTCCCCACCTGTATGATATTTTATTATTTTCGAATTCTGCGACTATTACTTGCTCGGCATCTGTGTTTACAACCAAGTTTGCGTTATGTGTAGCTATTATAATTTGCCTACTCTTCTTTGCTTTTCTAAATGCGTCAACAAGAGCTTCGTAAACAAACTTGTTATCTAGGTTCTCTTCTGGCTGGTCGATTATTAGGGGGTGGTCTCCTTCAGCCAAGAATATCTTCAACAAAACCGTCCCTTTCTGACCTATGGAAAGTCTATCCATGTGTATCCCGTTAAAGAAGATTTCAGTACTAAGAGAAAAGTAATTTCCAAATATCCAATTGTATAAATCCAGACTGTTTCTTGTTTTCTTTAAAAATTGCTTAAATTCAAGAGCTTCAGCAAGATACTCGTCGATTTTCGACTGTAACTCAGTATCCTTGCTATTTATAACTTGGCTTAACTTTGTTGATAAATCCCGTATTTGGTCAGAGGTAACTTTTCTGAGATCAAAAATATCTTCTCCATTTTCTTCGAATTTACTTTGATCAAAGAGTATGTTCGACTTAAAGTCAATATCACTCAAAATTTCATCTTTACCACTTGAGAACACTTCTATAACTTTCTCGTAAACATTTTTTAATTCAATATAAATTTTAATAAATTCTTTGTATTTCTCTTTTCTTTCGTTCTCTAATTGCTTTATTTTCTCTCTTTTCTTATTGATCTCTTTTAATTTGTTATTTAATGTCTCAATTTCATTATTTATCGCTTCCATTTCCTTAAGTAGCTCAGCATGGTCTTTTTCGATTCCAGACAGTTCATCAAGCTCCTCTCTTTTCCCTTCTATTTGGTTTGTGATCTCTGTGATTTTAGATTCTACAAGGCTTATTGCCCTAGTTATAGCTTCTAACTGTGGATCAAGAGTTATGGGAGTATATTTACTGGGATGTCAAGTTTTGTGAGGTCAGAATTTATCTCGTTGATTCTAGAGTTTATCTCTAGAAGTTCATTTATTTTATTTTGAAGACTTGTCAAGGTATTTTTCATTATCTCTAGTTGTGAATGTTTCGATCTTAAGCTATCCTCCTCTTTCTTAAGTTCTTCAACTTTTTCTTTGGAATCTCCAATCTTTTTTAATAGTTCTTGTAGCTTGGCTTCTTTATCCTTTAGCTCTCCCTCTTTGAGACTCTTTTTACCTTCGAGTTCACTTATTATCTCAGACCTAGTCTCTTCTTCTAAGTTGTGTATCTCAGAGTTGACGTCTCTAATCTCTTTTTCGATTGTTTTTATACCTTCTGAGAGTTTTTCAAATTCTTCTTTGTATCCAGACTCTTCTACATCCTTATTGCTGAAAATTATTTCTTTTATTTTTTCATGTAGTTTTATTCTGTCACCACTATACTCTTCAATTTTTCCCTGAGGCAAGTATGTTATTTTTGAATGAGGGAAGAATACTTCTTCTGTGAGTTGTTTAGAGAAGTTTTCTACATCCTCCCCAATAAAAGATATTTCAACTGTCAAATCTGGTTTTTGGTCTTCTATTCTTTGAACAAAAGAATTTTTATCCTCTCTTTTATCGTCATTTCTTTTACATCTGTCCTCAAAGCAATTAGCTATCAAATCAAGCAAAGCTGTTTTTCCACTCCCCTTACCGCCAATAACTGCAACTAAATTGGGATTTAGTGGAATTTGCTGCTCTTCAATTTCCAGTTCATCGCTTATTTTAGAATTTGAAATTTTTATAGATGATAAAGTGTAGATACTTTTTCGGGGTTCTGGGTTGTCCTCGTGAATTCTTACTCTCTCTTCTGGCTCGTAGATTATTTGTTTTAAACCTTCAAAGGTTGGATCAGCTTTTATCCATGTGAATAAATTGTTAGTTGGTTTACATAGTCTGTCAAAAGAATGTGCATCAGACCCTCTTATGCAAGGTTTACACCCTCCAAAACGATCTATTAGTTCATCTATACTTATTTTTTCTGATTTGCCTAGCCAGAATTTAATAGTGCTCTCATTAGAAGACCCTATAACATGACACTTGCGATAAAATTCAGTTCTCAGATGTCCAGCTTGGTCGTATGGTATTTCACTCAGGCCACCGTGAGTGTCTTCCCCGATCATAATTAAATATTTTCCACCTAGACCAGGGGTGTTTTCTAGCTCATTTAACAGTTGTGCAAAATCGACGACAGCTTGCCTAAATCCTATTTTTAGTGCCTCCTCTTCTGGAAGGTTTTCGTTATTTGCATAAACTCTACCGACCCTTATCAAACCTCGCTGCGAACAACCTACACCTTGAAAACTACTTGACCCAGGCTCGCTAAGTATTAGTTTAACTCTATTCAAGAAGTCCTCGATATCTTCAACATCAACAGTATCTGAAAAAATTATATGGAAATTTAGTCTATTTCCTTCGGCTGTTATTATATTCAATCTAAATTCGATGTTCGGTAGTATTAAATCAAAATTCTGCAATCGACCTCTTTGCCTGTATTCCAACACTTTTTTATAACCCTCTATGGAAAAATAGTCTGTAATTCCAATAACAGCAATGTCATTAATTTTTCCAATTCATCGATGTACTTTTCCCAAATGTTGCCATTATACTTTTTCATTTCCTCCTCGCTTGAGAATCTAAAGTTGTGCTGAAAAGAGGCAGGAGTGTGAACGTGCAAATCCCACTTTCTCCAAACTGAACCAGCAACCATCTGATGTTCTAAATACTTTTTAACATTTAAAATTTTCTGAAAGTTAAGTAATATATTCAGATTTTAAAAAACTTCTCTGCGTTCCTCCTCACAACCCTCTCGTTTCCACAGGCATCGTACAGCTTTTTCACCGCAAGCATGTCCGACTCGCTGAAGCCCGTGTCGCTGTTTGCAATCAGCCTCTCGTCCCCAAACTCCTCGATTATCTTTACAGCCTCATCGACGGTGAGCTTCCCGGGCTGCACGGTTATCCCGGCCCAGTATCTCTTTTCAAGCACGACCTTCACCGTCTCGACGGAGTTGTGGTCTATCAGGGCAAGCTCTTCCGGGAATGATACGGCATCAAGGATTTCGAGGGTCTTTTTGAGAATCGCATCTTTATTCTTTCTGGGGGTGTGGATTATCGCCGGGACGTCGAGCTTCTTTGCAAGCTGTAGCTGGGCTTTCAGAACCTCCTTTTCCTCATCGCTACCATCCTCGAGCCCAATCTCCCCAATGGCCACGTATCCGGAGTAGCTCTCGATGAACCCGAGGACTTTATCCCATCTCGGCGGGATGCACCTCGGATGAATTCCCACCGCGGAATAAATCTCCATTCCAGCTTTCTCTCCCCTCTCTGGCTCGAACTCTGTAAGCTTTCTCGCGAGGTCAATCAGGGTTTCGGGAAAGCTTGGCCTTATCGGGTAGAATGCGCAGGTTATTGCAATCTTTATCCCATTCTCGGCCATGAACTTCAGATCCTCAACACTCCTCCCCTCGGAGTGGATGTGGGTGTCTATGGCTGTCATGAACATTGATTGTCTGGCACAAATAAAAATCATGCTGTTCTGCAGTTTTGGATTATGCTGAATGCTTGGTGGTCAACTTTTCCCAATTTTTTGTTATCTTGAGTTTGGAAATGAGGATGTGTAAGTAATTGTGTTGGAAAAAGATACTATGCGAAAAGTTTTTTATTGAATAGTATATAAGAATTAAACATGGCAAAAAAGAAAAGGAGGATTAGGACTATTACGCCGCAAGGTAAAGCAATTCGCCATGCACAACGAAGTGGAAAGAAACACAGACGAGGTCAGTTCATAAGTAAATGGAGCCCGAACTGGAGGAAAAAGTAGTTCAGGGATAACATGTTTGATTTATTCGGAAATACAGGTAGAGGAGCGAGAAAACCGAAGATAAGCAAAACAGAGTGGGAGGCAATAAAAAAGCTGCACGGAAACAAGTGTGTTGTGTGTGGTAGGAGTGAGAAAAGTGTTGGGGTGCTGGAAAAAGCACATATAAAAGCTCGCTCTAGAGGTGGGACTCAAGTTATCCCAATGTGCCCGACATGTCATAGGAAGTACGATGCTGGTAAGATGACTGCGTCAGAACTAAAAAAGATTGGTATCAGTCCTAGGAATTACGGAAAGGTGAGACCAAGAAAAATAAGAAAAAAGATCCTTTTAGCGTCGAAGTTCCAGACCTGCTGGGAAGCGGTGGGAAGAAAAAGCGCAATAAAAGAAGAAAAAAAGACGAATTTGGATTCGATTTATTCTGATGCAATGTGACAAAAATTCGGTAATGCAGATAGCGTCAGGCTATTTTTACAGTACTTCAAGAATAAATTAAAATTTATTTGAGCACAGCTCCCTCATCAGCCCCGCTCACGAGCTTTGAGTATTTCGCGAGGTATCCCTTATGCCTGATCTCCCTCGGCTTCCACTTCTCTCTCCTCTCCGCAAGCTCGTCATCGCTCAGCCTGACGTTCAGCTTCCTTTCCGGGATGTTTATCTCGATTACATCCCCATCCTCTATGAGGGCGATGTTTCCGCCTGCCAATGCTTCAGGGGAGATGTGGCCTATTGCCGGGCCTCTTGTGGCTCCGCTGAATCTGCCGTCAGTTATCAGGGCAACTCTCTGCAGCCCCATTCCCGCTATTGCTGCTGTAGGCAGGAGCATCTCCGGCATTCCTGCAGCCTTCGGGCCCATGTACCTTATCACGACAACCTGTCCCTCTTGAATCTCTCCTGCCAGAATCGCATCGAGAGCGAGCTTTTCAGAATCGAAGACCCTTGCCTCTCCTTCAAAGACTCTCATGTCCTCCTCAACAGCAGCGGCCTTCACAACCGCCCCTTTTTCGGCTATGTTGCCCTTCAGAATCGCTATTCCTCCCTCACTGCTGTACGGGTTCTCGGGCTCTTTTATTATGTCCACCCCTCTCCTAACAGCAAGCTCGGCGATCTCGTGGATCCTCAGCCCGCTTACCGTCAGCTCGTTGTGGAAGTACTGCTTGGCCTTTCTGAAGATCATTGGCACGCCTCCGCTCTCGTCCAGATCGACAACAACATCCTTGCTCGCCGGGTCAAGCTTGACCAGGTGAGGGGTTTTCCTGCTTATCTCATCGAACACGTCGAGGCTGAGCTCTATCCCGGCCTCTCTTGCAATGGCGGGCAGATGCAGCACAGTGTTTGTCGAACCGCCAATCATCATGTCCATGGTCACGGCGTTCTCGAAGCTTTTCTCTGTAACAATGTCCAGTGGCTTTATGTTCTGCCTGACCAGCTCAACAACCCTTTTACCTGCCTCTTTGGCTATTCTTAGCTTTCTCGATGAGCCGCATGGTGATGTGGAGGTGTATGGCAGGCTCAGGCCAAGCGTTTCTGTGAGGATCTGCATCGTGTTGGCAGTGTAAAGCCCCTGACAGCTCCCGCAGGAGGGTGCACAGAAGTTCTCGTAAAGCTTCAGCCCCTCGTCGTCAAGCTGTCCGGCTTTATAGAGTCCTGCGGCCTCAAAAGCGTCCTTTATCGTAACCTTCTCCCCGAAAACCCTCTCGGCAATCATCGGGCCTCCCGTGACGGCTATGGCTGGAATGTTGAGCCTGATCATGGCCATGAGCATTCCCGGAACGATCTTGTCGCAGCTGCCCACAACAACAAGACCGTCAAACTGGTGAGCCTCGACCATGACCTCTATGGAATCTGCAATAACCTCCCTTGAAGGTAGGGCATAGCTCATCCCCACATGTCCCATGGCTATGCCATCGCAGACTCCAATAATCCCGAACTCGAACGGAACTCCGCCTGCGGCAATTATGCCTTGCTTCACGTACTCGGTTATCCTGTTCAGGGCCATGTGTCCGGGAACGACTGTGTTATATGCGTTTGCTATCCCGATGAAGGGCTTGTCAAAATCGTCATCAGTCAGGCCTAAAGCCCTTAAAAGGGCCCTGTGAGCTACCCTATCAACACCCTTCTTGACTATGTCGCTTCGCATGACATGAGGTGGCAAAGGGCATATTTTAATGTTTTCAGAGACTGTCAGACCTTTCTGAACTCTCTCACGAACTTTCTGTAATATTCCCACTGCTCCCTTGTGAGCACGTGAAACTCGAAGGGGGAATCAAAGAACTCCTTAGTGAGCTTTCCAAACTTCTCCAGCTTCTTTTCCCTGTCTGAGAATCTGTCAGAAACGATTGCAACGTCGATGTCAGATAAGCCAATCGAGTAGTCTCCTCTGACCACAGAACCGAAGATGTAGATTTCAGACTCCGGAGCATCACTCTGAACAACTTCCTTCACGTTTTTTAGATACTCCTCAAGATTCTCAAAATACCTCCTTCTCCTCTCGTATACCTTTTTCAGGAACCCCATAGCAGACTCCTCAGCTTAGCATAGACATCGAATGCCTCCTCAACTTCCTCTTTCCTGAACTCTTCAGGCAGGTACCTCGATGCTATGTATGCAAACTCGAGATTTCTGAGAGTCGTCCAGCTCTCCCTCACAAACGATTTAAGCTCATCCTTCCTGAATATCTCCGACAGATCTTCATGGGCACTATCATGAAGCTCTCTGCACTTCTCAGCAGGATTTCTATGTCTCTCTTCATTGCGAATCGAGAATTGCCTCTATTTGATAAAAACATTTCTCAAGGTTTTATTTTGCCATGTGACTTTATCAAGCTAACCTTAGCCCTCACAAAAATAAGAAATCTAAAGTGTTTCAATTATCCTACTTTGGCGATAATTTTTATCTTTATTGGCTAATCAGCCTTTTTCCTGACCACTATCCTCCACTCCTGCTCTCCAGCCTCTTCCACGCTTATTACCTCATGTCCCTCAGCCTCGAGGCTCCTTGGCAGGTCTCTGACCGCAGGCTCGTGGTCAGTTATTATCTCAAAGACCTCTCCGGGCTCCATGTCCTCCATTGCGACCTTCGTCCTGACGAAGGTAAACGGACAGACCTCTCCCCTGAGATCAACCCGCCTCATAGGCGACAGCTCTCCACGTACTTTTCTGGGATGATATCGCTAACCTTCCCGCTGCAGACCGGGCAGTCGGGGTTTTTCCTGAGCTTGAGTTCGGTGAAGTCCATGGTCAGCAGGTCAACGTGGAGCATTCTGTCGGTGAGCACCTCTCCCGCACCAACTATCAGCTTTATTGCCTCCATAGCCTGCAGAGTTCCGAGCACACCCACCGTGGCTCCGACCACACCAGCCTCCTGACACGTGGGGACGCTTCCCGGCGGTGGGGCGTGGCTGAAGACGCACCTGTAGCACGCGCTCTCTTTCGGAACTATCGTCATGATCTCCCCCTCAAACCTCAGCACCGCTGCATGGACGAGAGGGACACCTTCGATGACACACGCGTCGTTCAGCAGGAACCTTGCGGTGAAGTTGTCGGTGCAGTCGAGTACGACGTCATAGCCCCTCACGATCTCTCTCGCGTTCTCTGGAGAGATGTGGAACGGGTAGACCTCCACCTCAACGTCGGGGTTCAGCCTCTCCACAAACTCCCTTGCAGATTCGGCCTTGTTCTTCCCGAGGTTTCCTGCGTGTATGGTCTGCCTCTGCAGGTTGGAGATGTCCACCACATCGCCGTCAGATATCCCAATCCTCCCGACTCCAGCACCGGCAAGGTACTGTATAGCCGGACTTCCAAGACCTCCGGCACCAACGACAAGCACGCTCGACTCAAGCAGCTTTCTCTGCCCGCTGACCCCAATCTCTGGCATTATTATCTGTCTCGCGTATCGCTTAATCTGCTCGTCGTTCATCTTCAACCTCCTGAGATCGCGGGGATGAACGCCACCTCGTCCCCATCCTTCAGCTCCGTCTCAACTCCGTTCAGGTGCCTTATATCCTCTCCGTTGACGAATATGTTGATGAAGGGTGTGAGTTCACCATCCCTTATAAGCTTCTCCCTGAGACCCGGGAACTCCTCGAACAGTCTGTCGAGCAGCTCCCTGACACTGCCAGCCTCAACCTCCACCCTCCTCTTCCCACCGGTGACGGCGGCAAACACCGTCGGGAACTTTACCCTTATCAAGCGACCACCTCCTCAAACTCCTCGAGCCTTGGCCTTATTTTGATTGTGTCGTTCAGATTGCTTACTACGGCTTCAGCAGTCTTGAGACCATTTCCTGTGAGGTACGCGACCACAACGTCGCTTCTGTCAATTCTGCCCTCCTCCACGAGCCTCCTGAGCCCCGCTATTGTCACTCCGCCAGCGAGCTCGGTGAATATGCCCTCTGTCTTCGCAAGGAGCTTCAGTGCCTCAACTGTCTCATCATCTTTCGGATCTTCGGCAAACCCGTCTGTCTTCTCGATGATTTCCTTGGCGAATATTCCGTCAGCTGGATTTCCGATGGCGAGGCTGTGGACTATAGTGTCCATCCTTCTGACCGGCTCGACGGAAGTGCCGTACTTCACCGCCTTGGAGATTGGCAGGCCGTACGGTTGAGAGCCGTTGAAGACGACCTCTTTATCCTCCACGAGCCCCGTCCTCTCCAGATCCCTGAATCCCCTGTATATCGCGCAGAGGAGCGCACCGGAAGCCATGGGAACCACCACCTGATCGGGCAGAGTCCATCCAAGCCTCTCTGCAGCCTCATAGGCGAGGGTCTTGCTCCCCTCGGCGTAGTATGGCCTGAGGTTTATGTTCACGAATCCCCAGTCGGGATGCTCCTCCGCAACCTCTGTCGCGATCCTGTTTGCGTCGTCGTATGTTCCATCCACCTCAATCACGTTGGCTCCGTGGACAAGAGCCTGAGTGATCTTGTTCTTCTCAATCCCCTTGGGGACGAAGATGTAGGCCGGGAGTTTTGCCTTGGCTGCGTGTGCAGCGAGGCTTCCTGCCAGATTTCCTGTAGAAGCGCATCCAACGGCCTTCATCCTGAACTCCTTCGCCTTTGTAACTGCAACGCTCACGACCCTGTCCTTGAACGAGTACGTCGGATTCACGGAATCGTCGATCAGGAACAGGTTCTTGAGCCCCAAAACCTCTCCGAGGTTGTCTGCCTTTATGAATCTCGTGTAGCCTGCCCCAAGATCCACCGGCTCGCATGCGTCTATGGGCAGAAAGTCCCTGTACCTCCACAGGGACTTTGGCCCCTTCTCTATCTTGTCCCTGCTTACGTGCTCCTTTATCCACTCCCAGTCGTACTGAACCTCAAGTGGACCGAAACAGTTATCGCACGTGTATATGGGCTCGGGCGGAAACTCCTTACCACATATCCTGCACTTCAACCCTGCAACCTTCATGTAACGTCGTTAAACCGATTAGTATAAATAATTTTCTACCAGCTGAAGATTACGACTGG